>NZ_AP025760.1:0-1353256 GCF_045862805.1 Qipengyuania nanhaisediminis | reverse complement strand
CGTTCGCCGACATTCTCGGTCGATAGCTGCGCGAAGCGCTGGCCGCCCTGCTGGTCGAACTGGATCGACACGATGTTTTCGTTGGTCCGCTGGTCGACGCCAGCGCGCGCATTGATCAGGCTGTCACCGCGAATGCCGCCCAGCCGCTTGACCGCGATGCCGCCGCCCGCCTCGTCGGCGCTGGCGGCGAAGGGAAAGATCTGGCTGCCCGGATTGGCGACGCCCGCCTCGGTATTGGATGGCAGCGCCTGCTGGTCGACGAGCTTGAATTCGAGCTGCGCAGTCTGGCCGAGCTGTTCCTTAAGCGCCTGCGGGTCCTGGAGACCCGGCACCTGCACGACGATCCGCGTGTCGCCCTGACGAATGATCGTCGGCTCGCGCGTTCCGAGAAGGTCGATACGCCGGCGCACCACCTCGACAGCGCCTTCCATCGCGGTATTCAGCGCGACCGCCTGGCCGCTATCGGTGGGGGTGAGCACCATGCGCTGGGTGTCGATCACCTCGAGATTCCATTCGCGCTGGAGGCCCCCGCCATCGCCCATCATCAGCGGTTCGAGCACGCCTCTGGCGCGATCGATATCTGCCGGCGAATCGAGCAGGAACGAAAGCCGTCCATTGGCGCGCGAGGTATCGCCGAACTCGATTTCCGGGGTCGCCTGGCGCAGCGCCGATTCGACCGCTTCTTCCATGTTCTCTAGCCGCTGGACCGCGACATCCTGTTCATCGGCTTCGAGAAGGAGGTGGGAGCCGCCCGCAAGGTCGAGCCCGAGATTGACCATCGGCGCCGAGCTGTCCTCGCCGAAATCGATGCCCGCAGGCGCAAGCAGTGAGGGCAGCGCCGCGGCAGCCAGCGCGAGGGTAAGGCCCCAGAGCGCGATCTTTTTCCAGAGGGGGGTGTCAAGCATGGCCGGTCTGTTCGAACCTTGGATTGGATTGTCGGGTGCGCGGACGCGTCAGTCGTTGGCGGGCTTGGCGCCCGGTTCGATCAGGTCTGCAATCGTGTGCTTGACCGCCTTGACGCGCACGTCCTTGGCAAGCTCTATCTCGGCATAGGTGTCATCGACCTTGATGACCTTGCCGACGAGGCCGCCCTGGGTCACGACCTGGTCGCCCTTCTTCAGCCCTGCAACCTTGGCCTGGTGTTCTTTCTGGCGCTTCATCTGCGGACGGATGATCAGGAACCAGAAAATGAGGACCATGCCGATGATCGGCAGCCAGGTCATCCAGACAGGCGGCTCTGCGCCAGGCGCTGCGGCAGCGAGAAGTTCAAGCATAGGTATATGGGCCCGTGATTTGGTCGGTTTCGTGGCTTCGAAAACGGGCCTGAGCGCGTCTGTTCGCGCCGTCCGGCCTGCCCTCGATCCGGTTTAGTTGGGCGCGGGTAGCAGCAATGCAAGCGCGCCGCAATCGAGCCGCCACATGGTGATGCACGGCTGCATCACTGGCCCGATCGCAAAAAGCGCGGTTCTATCGGGTTGCCAGACCGAAATGCCGGGCCTATAGGCACGCCCCTCCACTGGATACGGGAAGTAGCGCAGCCTGGTAGCGCATCACACTGGGGGTGTGGGGGTCGCAGGTTCGAATCCTGTCTTCCCGACCAGTGGAGATTACACCGCACCTTTGTCGCTGGCGGGCATTCGCATCCGTCCGACCGACTTACCGAACCGCTCGTCTCCTTCCCCCGTGAGCGAGCCGGCCGAAGCGCGCAAGGACGCCCGTGATGAAACCCGCTTTCCTGCACGCTCCGACCAGCCGCGTCAGCCGCCTTGCCGCGCGCATGGTCGCTCTTGCGCCGCTGGCGCTGGCAACACATCCGGGACTTGCGCAAGCTCACTTGGACGAGAGCGCCGCGCCGCCCCCTGCAACGCAGCAGGAGGCAAGCGCCGCCGATGCCAATGCTCGGCGCAGCTTCACCCCGGCCGATTTCGCGCGCTTCGCCCCGCGCAATGCGCTCGACATGGCGCGCCAGATCCCCGGATTTGCCATCCGCGACGAAGGCGGTGATCGCGGGCTCGGCCAGGCCGACACCAATGTCCTGATCAACGGCCAGCGCATTTCGGGCAAGGCCAATGGCGCGCTTGCCGCGCTCGAGCGCATACCGGCCGAAGAAGTCGTGCGGCTCGAGATCGTCGATGGCGCCGGCCTCGATATCGGCGGGCTGACAGGGCAGGTGCTCAATGTCATTACCCGGTCGACCGGCGGGGTGACCGGCCAGTTCCGCTATTCGGCCGAATGGCGCAGCTTCGGTGTCCCCTTTCGCTGGGGCGACGGACAAGTCAGCCTTGCAGGCGGCAGCGGCCAGAACGAGTGGACGCTGAGCTTCGAAAACGATGCCGGAAGGCGCGGGAACGAGGGGATCGAACTGGTCTTCGATGACACCGGCACACTCATCGATCGTCGCGACGAGAAAAGCAATTTCGACGCGGACCAGCCCAGTTTCTCGGGCTCGTTCTCCCGCACCGCCGACAACGGCAATGTGCTCAATCTCAACGGCCAGGTCGGCGCGACCATTTCGCGCCGCTCGGAGATCTCGTTGCGCAGCGGAATCGTCGACCCGGCTGATCGGCTGCGCGAGTTCAGGGCGCGCGAAGACGAGTTCAACATCGAGGTGGGCGCCGATTACAGCTTCGCGCTCGGCCCGGGCCGGCTCAAGCTGATCGGCTATCACCGTTACGAGGACAGCCCCACGGTCTCGTTCGTCGAGACCCGCTTTGACGATGCGCGCCTTCCCGAAGCCTCGCGGTTCGAACGCGATGCCGACGAGGCCGAGACCATCGCGCGCGGCGAATACAGCGTTGCAGGGCTTGGCGGCGACCTGCAATTCGCAGCGGAAGGGGTGAAGAATTACCTCGAAATCGATTCCGCGCTGTTCGCGACCAATGCTGGCGGGATTCTCGTGCCGGTCGCCTTCGAGGGAGCAAGCGCGCGGGTCGACGAGGACCGCGCCGAGGCGACCGTGACCTATAGCCGCGCCTTGACCGACAGCCTGCAGATGCAGGTTTCGGCTGGCGGCGAATATTCGAAGATCAGCCAGACCGGCGATCAGGGGCAGACCCGATCCTTCGTCCGCCCGCAGGGTTTCGTCGCGCTCGATTGGCGCGCAAGCGATGCGACCAGCATTTCCGGGCGGATCGAGCGCGTCGTGGGCCAGCTCAACTTCTTCGATTTCATCGCTTCGCGCAATCTCGACCAGGACCGGGTCAATGTCACCAATGCCGACCTCGTCCCGCCGCAAAGCTGGCGGTTCGAACTGGAGGCCAGCCAATCGCTTGGCGCGCTGGGCTCGGCCAATCTGCGCGGCTTTTACGAGGATATCAGCGATATCGTCGACCAGATCCCGATCGAGGGCGGAGGCGAAGCCCCCGGCAATGCCGGCTCGGCACAGGTTCAGGGCATCGAGGGCGAGATCACGCTGCTGCTAGACCCGGTCGGGCTGAAGGGCCTGCGGATCGATGCCGCGATCGAATATGCGCAGAGCGAAGTGGTCGACCCGCTGCTCGGCACCCCGCGCGAGATTTCCGATTTCGATTATCTCGAATTTGACTTCGACATCCGGCAGGACTTTCTCGGCACGCCCTGGGCCATCGGCGCTGTCTATCGCAACAACCAGCGCCGCCCGAATGTCCGGCTCGACGAGATTGCGAACCGCACCGAAACGCGCGGTTTCGCGCGCGTCTTCGTCGAACACAAGGACGTGTTCGGAATGACCGCAAGGCTGCGGGTCGGCAATCTGTTCTCGCAACGCGACAAGTTCGTGCGCACCATCTTCGCCGATCGCGCCGCCGGGCTGGTCGAACAGGTCGAACGGCGCGACCGGCGCTTCGGCACGGTCTATTCCTTCGACCTCGAAGGCTCGTTCTGACCGCGCCCGCCAGCGCTTGCCCCACCGCTCTTGCGAGCCTAACCGCAGATGCGAAAGGATGCATTCGATGACCGATACACCCGCCCTTCCCCGCATGCGCAGCTGGCTTTTCGCTCCCGGCGACAGCGAGAAGAAGATGAACAAGGCGATTGCGAGCGAGGCCGATATCGCTCTGCTCGACCTTGAAGATTCGGTGGTACCCGAACGCAAGGCCGAGGCGCGCAAGATGACCGCCGAGGCGATTGCGGCTGCACCCGATCGCTCGCGCGTCTGGGTGCGTGTCAATCCGCTTTCGGGCAGTTGGACCGGTGACGATCTCGACGCGGTGATCGTCGCCGGGCCGGGCGGCGTGTTCCTGCCCAAGGCCGAAGGCGGACACGATGTCGCAACGCTCGATACGATGCTCGCTGAACGCGAACGCGCTGCCGGGATCGCCGAGGGATCGACCAGGGTGGCGGCGCTCGTGACCGAGACGGCAGCGGCGATGTTCACCACCGGCACCTATGACGGTGCGCCGCGGCTTGTCGCGATGAGCTGGGGCGCGGAAGACCTGTCGAGCGAGCTTGGCGCGAGCGAGCAGCGCGGACCCGATGGCGAATACAGCCATGTTTACGAGATGGCACGCAGCCTGTGTCTGCTCGGCGCGGTCAAGGCAGGGGTCGCGCCGATCGAGACCGTCCAGCCCGAATTCCGCGATCTCGACGCGCTCGAGAGCCGGGCCCGGCGGGTGCGCGCACAGGGGTTTCGCGGGATGCTTGCGATCCATCCGGCGCAGATCGGCCCGATCAACGCCGCCTTTACCCCGAGCGAGCAGGAACTCGATCACGCACGGGCAGTGGTCCAGGCCTTCGCCGACAATCCGGGTGCCGGAACCGTGGCGATTGACGGGAACATGCTCGACCGCCCGCACCTCGCGCTGGCGCAGAGATTGCTTGCTGAATCAGGTCAATAAGGCGAATCGACTTTCCTACTTGAACCGATATGGTTAGCGGTTGTGCGACTCATTCAAAGTGGGAGCGCGCGAAGACATGGCTATCCTCGAAACCCTCATCGGTCCGATCACCGCGATCATCGACAAGGTCATTCCCGACAAGGAAGCGCGCGCCAGGGCAAAGCTCGAATTGCTCAGGCTCGAAGGCACGCAGGAAATGCAGCTGATCGAGGCACGGCTCCAGGCGATCGTTGCCGAGGCGAATTCGGCCGATCCCTGGACCAGTCGGGCCCGGCCGAGCTTCCTTTACGTCATGTATGTGCTCTTCTTGGCCGCGCTGCCCATGGGCCTGCTCTCCGCCTTCAGCCCGTCCACAGCGACCGATATCGCCGCGGGAATGAACGCCTATCTCGGCGGGTTGCCCGAACCGCTCTACGCGCTGTTCGGCACCGGCTATCTCGGCTACACGGCCGCGCGCCAATGGGGAAAGGTCAAGGGCGTCGACAAGTAGCGGGCGCGCGGGCTAATCCTGCCCGCATGAGCCAGTCTGCCGCAACCACCGTCTTTGTCCTCAACGGGCCCAATCTGAACCTGCTCGGCCTGCGCGAGCCGGAGATCTATGGATCGACCACGCTCGACGAGATCGCCGCCATGCTCGAAGACCGCGGGCTCGAACTCGGCCTTACCATCGACATGCGCCAGACCAATCACGAAGGCATGCTGGTCGACTGGCTCCATGAAGCACAGGCCGAGGGCGCGCGCGCAGTTCTGCTGAATGCCGGTGCCTATACCCACACCTCGATCGCGCTGCTCGATGCGTGCCGCGCGATCACGACACCGGTGATCGAAGTTCACCTCTCCGATCCCAAGACCCGCGAGCCGTTTCGCCACCAGTCCTATATCGGGATGGCCGCGGCCAGGACGGTAGAGGGGCACGGAGCCGATTCCTACCGCATCGCGCTGGAAGCCGTAGCGTCAGGCGAGGTCTGACAACCGTCCGCAAATCGCACAATTTGTGACACTTGCCACTTGCCAGCCGCAATTGGCATGAATAGTCACACGCGCAACCAATCAGGGGCCTGACAAGCGAGGCCAGAACAAGGGGATTGCATGGCTACCAAGAAGCCAAGCGCCGGATCGAATTCCGGCATGAATGTCGACACCGCTCTGGTTCGCGAACTGGCAGAAATGCTGGGCGAAACGGGCCTGACCGAAATCGAGGTCGAGGACAAGGATCGCAAGATCAGGGTCTCGCGCGGCGGCGGCGTGGCTGCAGCCGCGCCGATGGCAGCACCGGCACCGATGGCCGCACCTGCTCCGGCAGCGCCTGCCGCAGCGCCCGCGCCCGAGGCCAACGATGCGGGAGCTGACCACGCCGACGCGCTCAAATCGCCGATGGTCGGGACCGTCTATCTCGCCCCCGAACCGGGCGCGGCCAATTTCATCAAGGTCGGCGACAGCGTGTCCGAAGGCGACACCCTGCTGATCGTCGAGGCGATGAAGGTGATGAACCCGATCACCGCAGACAAGTCGGGCACGGTCAAGGCGATCCTCATTGAAAACGCCCAGCCGGTCGAATTCGACCAGCCGCTCGTCGTCATCGGTTAATCGGACATGAGCATCACCCGCATCCTGATTGCCAATCGCGGCGAGATCGCGCTGCGCATCCACCGCGCGGCGCACGAAATGGGCATCGAGACGGTCGCGGTCCATTCCACCGCGGACGCCGATGCCATGCATGTGCGGCTCGCCGATCACGCGGTCTGCATCGGGCCGCCGCCTGCGACCGACAGCTATCTCAACCACGCCAACATCATCTCGGCTGCCGAGGTTGCCGGGTGCGACGCGATCCATCCGGGCTATGGCTTCCTGTCCGAAAATGCCAAGTTCGCCGAGATCGTCGAGGCGCACGACATCAAGTGGATCGGCCCCAAGCCCGAGCACATCGTCACCATGGGCGACAAGGTCCAGGCCAAGAAGACCGCGGGCGATCTCGGCCTTCCGCTGGTTCCTGGCTCCGACGGCGCGGTTTCCGATCCCGAAGAGGGCAAGAAGATCGCCGCCGAAATCGGCTATCCGGTCATCATCAAGGCCGCATCGGGCGGAGGTGGCCGCGGCATGAAGGTGTGCGAGAGCGAAGACAAGCTTGAAACGCTGATGAAACAGGCCGGCAGCGAGGCCAAGGCCGCGTTCGGCGATGCGACCGTCTATATCGAGAAATATCTCGGCAATCCGCGCCACATCGAATTCCAGGTCTTCGGCGATGGCAAGGGCAACGCCATCCATCTGGGCGAGCGTGACTGCTCGCTCCAGCGGCGGCACCAGAAGGTTCTCGAGGAGGCCCCCTCGCCCGTCATCAGCCACGAAGAGCGGATGCGCATGGGCGAGGTCTGCTCGAAAGCGATGCGCGACATGGGTTATCGCGGTGCGGGCACGATCGAATTCCTGTGGGAAGACGGCGAGTTCTACTTCATCGAGATGAACACCCGCCTGCAGGTCGAACATCCCGTGACCGAAGCGATCACCGGGGTCGACCTGGTGCGCGAACAGATCCGCATCGCCGCGGGCAAGCCCCTGTCTGTCAGCCAGGACGACATTGCCTTTACCGGCCATGCGATCGAGTGCCGGATCAATGCCGAGGACCCATTCACCTTCGCACCTTCGCCCGGCAAGGTGACCTATTACCATCCGGCTGGAGGGATGCATGTGCGGGTCGATTCAGGGCTTTATGCCGGCTATTCGATCCCGCCTTACTACGACAGCATGATCGCCAAGCTGATTGTCTATGGCCGCAATCGCGAAGGCTGCATCATGCGCCTGCGCCGCGCGCTCGAGGAGATGGTGGTCGAAGGGATCAAGACCAATATCCCGCTGCACCAGCAACTGCTTCAGCAAAAGGACGTGCTCGAAGGCGACTACTCGATCAAATGGCTCGAGGAATGGCTCGCCGAGCGGGAAGCCTGATACAGCCCCGCGCTGGTCTGAGGCCGAAAAGCCATAAACGTTGACCCCTGTCAGCTCTCAGGCTGGGCTTAGCCGCGCGGCCTCGCGATCAATGCTGAACGCTTCGTCGGCGGCGATGTCTTCCGAATTGTCGAGCGCCGTGAGCGAGCATCGCAGCGTGTAGACGAACGTCTCGGGTCCGCGTTCGACCTGGCCCTCGCCGCCAATCAGATGCGGGATGATCCGGGTCAGCAGGTCTTCGCTGAATTCGGGCAGCGGGTCGGGAACCCTGCCGGTCGCGTCATCGGCGACCAGCAACCGGCTGCCTTCATTCGCTCCGCCATGCCATTCGTGCCATTTAAACTCGATTTGCTCGCCGCCATCCTCGGACGATTCGGTGGTCCAGCGCACGTCGATCCTGACCGATTCCTGCCGTGCGCGGGGCATGGCCGATAGCCGCGACGCCAGCTCCCAGGCGGCAAGGCTGATTTGCTGCGCACCCTGGGCGCCCACGAAGATCTCGGGTCCCTCGGTGATCAATTGCTGGTCAGGCTGGGCGAAGAGCGGCTCGACCTGTCGGCGGACCACCCGCTCGATGCTCGCCCTGTGGGTGTTTCGCTGCTCCATCACCGTCGAGGTCGCTATGGCCAGCGCGTTGATCCGGCCGCGAAGGTCGCGCAGGAACGTCACGGGATAAGCGCTGACATCGACCCCCGGTCGGGTCAGCGATGAAACGATCTGGATAAGGTTGCGGCTGCGCTGCACGGCATCGCGCGCGGTGTAGCTCAATTGCGAATTGGCATCGTTGAGCGCGTCGGTGCGCTCCTTGACCCGCGCGTCGAGTTCGTCGCGCGCCTTCGACAAATCGGCCAGGGTCGTCTCCAACTCGCGGATGACCTCCTCGTGCCGTTCGGGATTGGGAATGCGGGCGAAGACCGGGATCAGGCGAAACAGGACCGCAGCGGTGGTCAGCGAGATTACCCCGGTGGCAAGCTTGACCGACCCCATAAAGGGATAGATCGCGTACCACAGCGTGACGATCGACAGGGCATGCGTGACCCCGCACAAGAGGATGAAGCCGGCAAACAGCGACACGAGCCCGCGATGGTTGAGATCGGGCCGCCGGCGCAGGACCAATATGATCGCCATCGGTATCGCCATGTAGGCGGCGAAAATCATGAGATCGGAGCCGGACCATAGCAGGACCAACCATGGCTCCCACAAGAGACACATACCGTGCGGCATGTATTGCTCGTATTCGAACAAAGCGTTCATCGCCGGGACCCCTTTTTCGTTTCGAACCCGTGACCCCCTCGTAAAGGACCTTAGCCGAGCGCGGTTGCGGCGGCCCTTCGTAAGAACGCCTAAGCGATATTGCGTATGGACGGGTGCTCAAGGAGCAGGCGGCGATGCGAGCGATCGTCGCGAACGGGCTGCCTTGGCTATTCGAAAGTGAACCCGGCGGCCTTGGCCTCGGCGATGATTTCCGCGCCGGTCTTCATCGGGCTGTCCTGCGCGATGTCGAACCAGTCAGGTTTCTCGTCGATGAAGATCTGGTGCTTGATCGGCAGGCCGGCGGGCAAATCGAACAGGCCTGCAAGAAAGGTCCGGGCGCCGGTAGGCTTGAAGCGATACCACAGGCCGCTCCCGCATTTTCGGCAAAAGGCGCGCTCGGCCCAATCGCTGGAATCGAAGGTCGCGACGTGGTCCTCGCCCTCGACCGTGCTCTCCTCGCTCTCGATCCCGGCATACATCGAACCGGTCCAGCGCTGGCACATCGCGCAATGGCAGATATCGACTTCGCGATGCGCGCCGCACAGCGTGATCGTCACCGCCCCGCAAAGGCAATGGCCCGCAATCGGCCCTTCGATCTGCTCCGTCCCGCTCATCTGCCGCGAGCGATCATAGCGGCACGCCAGGCTCGTGCTTGGCCGTGCGGATCGTCAGCGAGGTCTTGACGCTGGCGACATTGGGCGCAGGGGTGAGCTTGCTGGTGAGGAACTCCTGGAAGCTTTGCAGGTCCTGGCTGACGATCTTCAGGATGAAATCGATCTCGCCATTGAGCATGTGACACTCACGGACCTCGGGAAGGTCGGCCATGTGCTCCTCGAACTCGCGCAGCGCGCTTTCGGCCTGGCTCTTGAGGCTGACCATCGCGAACACGGTAATCGCAAAACCCAGCTTCGAGGGGTCGAGATCGGCGTGGTAGCCGCGGATGACCCCGGCCTCCTCGAGCCCGCGCACGCGCCTCAGGCACGGAGGCGCGGTCAGCCCGACTCGCTGAGCGAGTTCGACATTGGTCACCCGGCCTTCGGCCTGGAGCTCGCTGAGCAGCCTTTTGTCGATATCGTCGAGGTTTGCCATGTCTTGAAAGCTCCCAAAATCACACCGCGCGCCCATATCGGTCGTCCGTGCGTGGTCGATAATCAGGCTTACGCGTTAACAAAAGTCGGCAAGAAGATGCACGACTTTGCACCCACGAGGCTAATTTTATTATGCTTGCCAGCAATTGTCCCGCTTTGCAACGCGTGGTGCGGTCGTGCTGCGGGAGCCCGACCATCGTGGTAGGCAGTATCGGATGCGTGCCTTTCGCGCCTCCGCATGCGCGCGCGATGCGCGCAATTCCGCCGGTTGGAGCCGCCTGAATGTTCTTCGACGATCGCCTCGCGACAGTGCTTCGGCAACGCGCCGATAGCGATGCGGCGAGGCGCACCCAGTTCCGGCAATTGCTCGACATACTTGGCGCAGAGCCCGGCGGTGCTCGCAGCGCCCGCGATTCGAGCCTGGTTGCCAATGCCTGGATGCGACTCGGGGCACTGGCAGAGACGATCCCTGCGCCGGTCAGGGCGCGCATGATCGCGGAACCCGGCTGGCGGTTTCGCAACCCGCAACTCGCCGCCCATCTCGCCGATTGCGAACCCGAAGTGGCGGCATCGGCGTTGACGCGCGCGCAGCTTTCGCCGAGCGACTGGGCAACCCTCATTCCGCGCCTTCCGGTGCGCGCGCGCGGGTTCCTGCGGTTGCGCCGCGACCTGCCGGCGCAAACCGTGGCCTTGCTCGATCGGTTGGGCGTGCGCGACCTTGGCTTGCCCTCCCCCGCGCTGGCAGGGAACATGGTCCCGGGCGGCAACGAGGATGGCGTCGCCCCGCTTGACGACAGCGAAAGCGGCGACGCCGAAAGCGTCGACGAAGATGAAGATGCCGGTGCTGAAGCCGACGCGGACCACGCGGATGATCCCGACGCGCCTTTCATCCTCACGCAGGAAGCCGGCCGCGAGGAGCCGCATGTCGCGCCCGAGCCGCCGCACAGGCCAGGCCAGCCGCGCGACCGGAACCTCGAAAGCCGCAGCGAGATTTCCGCGCTGGTCGAAAGGATTGCGCGATTCCGGCGTGACCGGGAGCATGCAGGAGAGCGCGAGGCGAGCGAGCCGCGTCTGCCGCTTGGCGAAGACACGGAGCGCAACCGCACGATCAGCGCCTTCGGATTTTCGGCAGACGCCGCGGGGCGGATCGAATGGGCCGATGCGGAAGTCGCGGCAATGGTGATCGGCACCCGCCTCGTCGCTCCGGCGCGGCTGGGATCGGCCAGCCCGCAGACCCCGCTGGAACGGGCCTTTGCACGCCGCCAGCCGATCGACGGCGAGACGCGGATGCTCGCGGGCGCCGAAGCGATTGCGGGCAGCTGGATCGTTACCGCACAGCCCCGATTCACTCACGAAGGCAATTTCACCGGCTATGTCGGACGATTCCGCCGCCCTGTCGATGCGGGTGCGAATTCGCCCAGCGCGTCCGAACGCGAAGCCGACCGCATCCGCCAATTGCTTCACGAATTGCGTACGCCCGTCACCGCGGTCCAGGGCTATGCCGAGGTGATCCAGCAGCAATTGTTCGGCCCAGCGCCGCACGAATACCGCGCGCTCGCCGCCGCGATCGCTGCCGATGCCGCGCGGATCCTGTCCGGCTTCGAAGAGCTCGACCGGCTGGCAAGGCTCGAAACCGGCATGATCGCGCTGGAGGAAGGCGAGACCGATCTCGCCGCACTCGTCGCGCGCATCGTCAGCCAGCTTTCGCAGGTCCTCGGCCCGCGAATGGCAGGCATCGTGTTCGAGAGTCCTCCCGAAAACGCTGCCCTCGTGGCACTGGACGAGGAAGGTGCCGAGGCATTGCTCTGGCGGCTGCTTGCCACTCTCGGCGGTGGGTGCGCCTCCGGCGAGATGATCGATGCCGCGATCGAAACCGGCTCTGGCGAGGCGAGGCTGGTCTGTGACCTGCCCGCGCAATTGCTGGCCGAAGAGGACCTGTTCACAGCCGAGGCGCGCCCGGTTGCCAATGCGATCAATGCCGGCCTGTTCGGCGCAGGCTTTTCGCTGCGCCTGGCCCGGGCAGAAGCGCGCTCGGCCGGAGGAGCGCTCGTGCGCGAGGGCGAACGCATCACGCTGATGCTGCCGCTGAGCGCGCGCGGCGATCAGGGCGACAGGCCGCAGGACTTCCATGCAGGCGAAAGCTGACTTTCCACCGCCAATTGCCCGGCAAAGGTCCACGCGTTTGCCTGATCTGGTGTAAGGCTCGGCATCACCAATGGGGGGAATCGCGATGTCGGCGGGGAGCCGGGACAGGTCAATGATCACGCCGCCAAGGCACGAGGACACGGCGCGATTTGCGCCGCGCTTCGGCCAGCGCGTGCTCCTGACAGTCGACACCGAGGAGGAATTCGATTGGGACGCGCCCTTTACGCGCGATGCGCACGGGCTCGAACATGTCGCCCAATTGCCGCGCTTCATCGCCTTTTGCGAGGAGATCGGCGCGCACCCCGTCTTCCTGGTGGACTGGCCGATTGCCGGCAATGCGGCCGCGATGGAATGCCTCACCGATGCCCAGCGCCGAGGGGTCGCCGATATCGGGGTGCAATTGCATCCCTGGGTCAACCCGCCCTTCGACGAAGAGGTGACCGAGGCCAATTCCTATACCGGCAACCTTCCCGATGAACTGGCGCAGCGCAAATTCACCGCCTTGCGGGACCGGATCGAACACGCCACCGGCACCGCGCCGCTGATCTATCGCGCAGGGCGGTATGGCCTCGGACCGGACAGTGCGCGCATGCTGAAGGAAGGCGGGATCGCGATCGACACCTCGGTGCGCTCGCTATTCGACTACAGCGCGCAGCACGGGCCCGATTATTCCGATCATCCGCTCGCGCCCTACTGGGTCGATGCCGAACGCACCTTGCTCGAATTGCCAGTGACCACGGTCTATTGGGGCGTGTTGCGCCAGCTGGGCAAGCACATCCATCGCGCCCAGCGTCACCTGCCGACATTCTTCAGCGCGTTTTCACGGCTGGGGCTGCTCGAGCGAATTGCGCTGACCCCCGAAGGCGTCACCGCCGAGGAAGCGATCCGCGGGATCGACATCGCGCTTGACCTCGAACTGCCGCTTCTCGTGCTCTCGTTCCACAGCCCGACGCTCATGCCCGGCGGCACCCCCTATGCCGAGACCCCCAAGGATGTCGACGCGCTCTATGATTGGCTGCGGCAAGTCTTTGCCTATCTTGACCAGCGCGGCGTCGCGAGCACCGGGGTGGCCGAAATACTCGCCGATGTCGTGCGCGACTGACGGGCGGCGCGCAGCGCTTGTGTCTTTCCCGTCACCGCTGTAGAGGCGGCGCTGCTTCACGCCCGCGGGCGCATCTCCTGGTAGCTACGGGCCTGTAGCTCAGCGGTTAGAGCTGGCCGCTCATAACGGCTAGGTCGCGGGTTCGAATCCTGCCGGGCCCACCAGGACGATGCGGCAGGAAGGCGGGAGCGATCGAAAAGTCGGGGAGTGGCGCAGCCTGGTAGCGCACCTGTTTTGGGTACAGGGGGTCGCTGGTTCGAATCCAGTCTCCCCGACCATTTCGATCATTCGTCCGGATCGCGGCGCACGCCCTTGAGCAATTGCTCGTCGAGCTTGTCGCCGTGGAGAACCGAGACATCGCCGGTGGTTTCGAGAACCGCGGCACGCACTTCGGATAGATCGAGCACGTTTGCCTCGCGCAGCTTGGCGATGAGATCGGTCTCCGCCACGCGTGATGCATCCATCGCCTCGCGCAGGAACTTGCCATCGCGCATCAGCATGAGCGGCTCGTTCTGGGCGAGATCGGCGAAGGTTTCCGATTCCTTGCGCATCCGCGCCGAACCCCACTGCGCGATGAACAGGCCGACCATCGCGATCATCACCTGCGCAAAGCCAAGCCAGTCACTCGCCTGCGCGGCCCCGGCAACGCAGCTGCCGAGCGCGATCGTCATGACGAAATCGAAATTGGTCATCTTCGACAGTGACCTCAGCCCGTTGACCCGGATCAAGATCGACACCCAGGTCAGCGCGGCCACCGCGAGGATCAGACCGCGCAGAACCAGGTCGAGCTCTTGATTGCTTGCAAAGATGGCAGTTCCCCTTTTCCCGCCTCAACGGGCGACCGGGCGAAAGGCTCCGCCCTATTCGCCCATGATGGCCGGCGCGCTCGGCACCGGGCCGCCGGTCTGGATCGAGCGCGGTTCGTTGGCGAGTATCCCTGCGACCTGCGTCCACACCGCGACGTTCTGGCGCAATTGCACGGGATCGATCTTGTCGAGCGTGTCGTCGGGCGTGTGGTGCAGGTCGAAATAACGGGTCCCGTCCTGCTGAAGATCGATGATGGCGGTGCCCTGGTCGCGGGCAATGTTGATGTCCGCACCGCCCGTTGCGGTTATGGTCGAATTGGCCACCCCAAACCGCGCCACCGCACCGGCGAGCCGTGCGTGCAGATCGGGATTGGTCTGGCGGAAATTGCTTTCGAAGCGCCAGATCCGGTCCGCACCGAAATCGCTCTCGAACGCGACCGCGATGGGCTCGTCGATATGCGCTTCGGAATAGGCGCGACTTCCCCACAGTCCGACTTCCTCGGCCCCGGCAAGCAGCAGGCGGATCGTGCGCAGCGGCTGGCCGGTCTTCGCGACATTGAGAGCGGCCGCCGCGATGATCCCGCAGCCCGCACCGTCGTCGAATGCGCCCGGCGCGTTCCACCAGCTGTCGAGATGGCACGCGAGCAGCACCGGCGGAAGCTCGGGATTGCGTCCCACGATCTCGCCCACGACATTGCCGCTGGTCTGCATCCCGATCCAGCGCGGGTCGAGTTCGAGCCGCATTGTGATCGGGCGGCCATCGGCGCGGTCGAACATGCGCTCGAGGTTTTCGGCATCGGGAAGCGGCAAGGCTGCGGCGGGGATTGTGAGCGGATTGTCAGCCGAGCCGGTCACGCCGGTATGCGGATTACGGTGGTGGTCGGTGCCGACCGACTTGATCACGATTGCAACCGCGCCCTTCTGCTCTGCAAGCGTCGGGGCGACCCAGCGCACCGGCCCGGCAAAACCGTAATGCGAACCGTCCTGTGCGCGGCGCATTTCGTGGCTGACATAGGCGATCTTGCCGGAAAGGCTGCCATCGGATGCGGCCGCGAGATCGGCAAAGCTCGCAAACTCGATCACCTCGGCCTCGATGCCACCGGCAGGCGTCGCCCCGCTTCCTCCGAGCGGCTGGACCACCAATGGCTGCGGGAAAGGCGCGGTGACAGCAGCCTTGTGGGTTTCGCCCGGGACCCAGGTGGGCATTTCGAAAGGCTCGTCGGCAATGTTTTCAAAGCCATGCGCGGCGAGCCATTGCATCGCCCATTGCCGCCCGCGGGTTTCGGCCTCGGTGCCGGCCTGACGGGGGCCGACTTCGGTGGTGACCCCTTCGACGAAATCCCACGCGACCGTGTCGCCGGTCAGCGCTTCGTCGGCAACAGCTTCGAGCGTGGGGAGCGGAGCATCCGCTTCGTCATGCGCGGCGAGCGCGATCGGCGAGGCGAGCATCAGGGCGGCGGCGGTGGTGAGAAGCATGTTTTTCATGGTCGCATGCGCTATCGCCGCATGGCCGCCAAGTCCAGCGCACCTGATCGCTTGCTCTCTACCGGTGCGCACCCTATCTGCACGCCCAAGCTATTCCAACCGAACCCACCCGACCCAAAGGACGACCGATCATGGCCGCGCAATACGCCTTCGTGATGAAGGGCATGACCAAGAGCTTTCCCGGGGCTCAGAAGCCCGTGCTCTCCGACATCAACCTGCAATTCTACCAGGGCGCCAAGATCGGCATTGTCGGCCCCAATGGTGCGGGCAAGTCGACACTGATGAAGATCATGGCCGGGATCGACACCGATTTTTCCGGTGAAGCCTGGGCGGGCGAGAATATCACCGTCGGCTATCTGCCGCAGGAACCCGAGCTCGACCCGACCAAGACGGTGCTCGAGAACGTCAAGGACGGCGCGCGCGAAACCGCCAACCTTGTCGACCGCTACAACGCGGTCGCCGCAGAAATGGCCGAACCGGATGCCGACTATGAAAAGCTCGGCGAGGAAATGGCCGACCTCCAGACCAAGATCGATGCGGTCGATGGCTGGACGCTCGACAACCAGCTCGAGATCGCGATGGAAGCCCTGCGCTGCCCACCATCCGATGCTTCGGTCGAAAACCTGTCGGGCGGCGAAAAGCGCCGCGTGGCGCTCACCCGCCTGCTGATCCAGAAGCCGTCGATCCTGCTGCTCGACGAGCCGACCAACCACCTCGATGCCGAAAGCGTCGAATGGCTGGAAAATCATCTCAAGGAATATGCCGGCGCGGTGCTGATGATCACCCACGATCGCTACTTCCTCGACAATGTGGTGGAATGGATCCTCGAACTCGATCGCGGGTCCTACTTCCCATATGAAGGCAATTACTCGACCTATCTCGAGAAGAAGGCCAAGCGCCTCGAACAGGAAGCGCGCGAGGAAAGCGGGCGTCAGAAGTCGCTCAACCGCGAGCTCGAATGGATCAGGCAGACGCCCAGCGCGCGCCAGACCAAGTCAAAGGCGCGTATCCGCAAGTTCGAACAGCTTCAGGATGCGCAGGGCGACCGCAAGCCGGGCAAGGCGCAGATCGTCATCCAGGTGCCCGAACGCCTCGGCGGCAAGGTGATCGAGGCCAAGAACATCTCCAAAGCCTATGGCGACAAGCTCCTCTTCGAAAACCTGTCCTTCATGCTGCCTCCGGGCGGCATTGTCGGCGTGATCGGCCCCAACGGCGCTGGCAAATCCACGCTGTTCCGCATGATCACCGGCCAGGAGCAGCCCGACAGCGGCACGATCGAGATCGGCGAGACCGTTCACCTCGGCTATGTCGACCAGTCGCGCGACGATCTGAACCCCAAGAACAACGTCTGGGAGGAAATCTCCGACGGACTCGATTACATGCAGGTCAACGGTCACGACACCTCGACCCGCGCCTATGTCGGCGCGTTCAACTTCAAGGGCGCCGACCAGCAGAAGAATGTCGGCAAGCTTTCGGGCGGTGAACGCAACCGCGTCCACATGGCGAAAATGCTCAAGCAGGGCGGAAACGTGCTGCTGCTGGACGAGCCGACCAACGACCTCGACGTCGAAACGCTGGGCGCGCTCGAAGAAGCGATCGAGAACTTCGCCGGCTGCGCCGTGGTGATCTCGCACGACCGCTTCTTCCTCGACCGCCTCGCCACGCACATCCTCGCCTTCGAGGGCAACAGCCACGTCGAATGGTTCGAAGGCAATTTCGAAGCCTACGAGGAAGACAAGCGCCGTCGGCTCGGCGATGCGGCCGACCGGCCCACGCGCCTCGCTTACAAGAAGCTGACGCGGTAAATTGCCAAGAAGAATGAACGCACGGGAGCCGTGCCCGAAATGGGGTCCGGCTCCCTTCGTTTGACTCGCCCCATCAAGGTTTGCGAGACTCGCGTGCGAGGCGTCCGGTTCGCGGGCGCACATTTCCAGGCGGCGACACATTCGCCGCGAACACGAATTTCAAAGGACATTTATGACCACTCCCAACAACGGTGACACCGTGACCATCGACTACGTCCTCAAGAAGGGCGACGGCATGGTGGTGGGGCACACCCAGGAAGTCGGCCCGCAGGACATCGAGCTCGGCGCCGGCCAGATCTTCCCGCAGGTCGAAGCCGCGCTGACCGGAATGCAGGTCGGTGACGAGCAGTCGGTTTCGATCGAGAGCGAACAGGCCTTCGGCCCGCGCCGCGAGGAACTGGTGATCGACATCCCGCGCGGCAATCTGCCCGCAGACCCTGCCCCGCAGCCGGGCATGGCATTGCGCGGCCAGCAGAGCGACGGCAGCGAAGTGACGCTGGTGGTCGTTTCGGTCGGCGACGACGTGGTCAAGGCCGACGCCAACCACCCGCTGGCGGGCGAGGACCTGACCTTCGACGTGACCCTGCGCGACATCAAGCAGGCCGCCTGATCGTGAGCGCGGCGGGCGGTCGCGACGGGCACGAACCCGATGTGATCGCCCGCCACCTTGTCGTGCATGGCCGGGTGCAAGGCGTCTTTTACCGCGACTGGACCGTCGAGGCCGCGCGCAGGCTCGGCGTTACGGGCTGGGTGCGCAACCTGGCCGATTGCACGGTCGAGGCTCATCTCGAAGGGGATGACGAGGCCGTCACGCGCATGATCGCGGCGATGCAGACCGGCCCTCCCCGCGCTGCGCCAACGACGATCGACGAGCATGAGGTCGCTCCATCCGGGCACAGAGAATTTTCCCGCCGATGAGGCGCGAGCGAGGTCGCGAGCTTCTTGTCAGATGGCAGGCGTCGCGACGCGCCGATAGGTGTAGTCGAGGATCACTGACCAGTTCGCCCCGCCGTCACGCGACATTTCGAGCCGCCGCGTGTGGCTTGCCGAGTCCACCGGCGTCACTATCAGACGGAACCGCGCCGGATCGCCGCTTCGCAAGATGACATCGCCGCCGAACACCACCGGAAATTCGTCCGCAGGTGATATCTGCGCGAATTCGCGGATCCCGGCGGGCGATTCGAACAATTGCACCCAGCCTTCGACATGCTCCAGCCGGGCAAGCCACATCAATTGCGGCCCGATCCCCGATCCGGCGGTCCTCCTCTATCATCGTGCCGGACAGTCGCACGTGCATGCTGGCCGATCCCAAGACCTCGCCTTCGTCGTCGTGGATCTCGTATTGCCCGGCAAGGAAATCGAGATCCTGCGCCATCGTTGCCGGCGGGGCACACAGCCCCAGAGCTATGCCCGCGGCGCATAGCTTGAACAGATTACGCATTGCATAATTCTCCCGGTTGATCAGCACGCGAGGATACAGGCGTGACCGGACAGCACAAGAAGCCCGGACCCATCGCGTGGTATACCCGTTATCCCCTGAAAGCAGGAGAGCCGCTTCATGCGCAAA
The DNA here is from genome assembly GCF_045862805.1 of Qipengyuania nanhaisediminis. Lineage (GTDB taxonomy): Bacteria > Pseudomonadota > Alphaproteobacteria > Sphingomonadales > Sphingomonadaceae > Erythrobacter > Erythrobacter nanhaisediminis_A. The sequence goes on along the minus strand of NZ_AP025760.1, from coordinate 1,334,247 downwards.
TATATCTGGCCGACACTCACCTTTGTCGCGATCTGCCTGATCGGATGGGGCGCGCGCACGGCGATCGGGACGGTCTATGGCGCCGCCGAGGCCGAGGTCCTTCTCGAAGCGCTCAGCCGCGCGGGGCTCTATCTGGGCTCGGCCATCGCCACGGCCTCCTCGACCATCCTCGCGCTCATGCTGACCCTGATCGGGATGATCCGGCGCATGGATGCCGAATTCGATGCCGAGGTCTATCGCAGCATCAACCTGATCGGGAAGCTCGCCACGGCATCGCTGATGATGAGCCTGATCGTGCTGCTCGCCTTCGTCCTGCCAATCGGCGAGTTCGAGGAAATGCCTTCCCGCTGGTATTCGGTTCTCTACGATGTGCTGTTTGCCGGAAGCGTGCTGATGGTGGCGCTGATCGCTGCGACCGTCGTCGTCATCTACCGAACTTTGCAGCAGGTCATGGCCGAGATCACTCCCGGCGACAAGGTTTGAGCGCCGCGCGGCATCCCCCTCGCAATCTGCTTGTCTTTACCGTGCTTTAACCCGCCTGCACCATGGTCCCGCGACATTGGGATAAGAGGGGTACAGGGATGGATACGATCGGGGGGACGCAAGGCGTCGAGCCGATTCTCGGCGTCATTGCCGGAATCGCCGCCATAGCCTTTGTCGTGATGCTGGTGCTTCGCGCCGCCGCACGGCAGGAAGAGGCATCTGATCCGCTAACGGGATTGTTCGACCGGCCGACTTTCGAGGCACGGCTGGATCATACCGCGATGGAACTTTCGCGCCGACAGGGGCGCAATCCGGGCCGGCTGTCGGTGCTGAGCGGCCGGCTCGATCGCATGTCGCAGATGCGCCGTGCCTGGGGGCCGGACAACCGCAATGCGGCCATCGATCTCGTGGTCCAGGTGCTCCGCTCCGGCGTGCGCGACAGCGACCTTTTTTCCGGCGATGACGAAGAGAGCTTCACCATCATTGCCGAAGATGCCGGCGAAACCGAGGCCAGCGCGATCGCGCGCCGGCTGATGGCGGCGCTGACCGAACTGCCTGTCCCCGGTCTTCCGTCCGAGATGCGCCTGACTGCGAGCTTTGCAGTTGCTGAGCGGCGCGAGGGCGAAAGCGAAGCGGAAATGCACGAGCGCGCCAAGGCCGCGCTAGAAGCGGCGTGTTCGACCGGGGAAAACCGCGTGGTGGCCGCCAGCCAGTGGGAGGAAATCATGCTCCTGCCGCCGCCCAGCAAGACAAAGAGCAAAACCGCGCCTGGCGCTGAAGGGCCTGCCCTTGCCGGCGGAGCGCTCACGCCCGAAGTCGCCGCCGCCTAGGGCGAACACCAGCGCCCTTCCCAAGCATCCCCGTCACGGGTGAACTGCGCGCGCACATGGCCCGTATGGGCCAGGTGGAACCAGTCGGCATGGGTGATGCGCAAGTCGATGACTGCGAAATTGGCGCGTGCCGGGACAAGCTCGTCATCGCTGGGCTCGGCGCCTTCGAACCGGGCTGGCAGGCCCGAGGTCGATACCTCGCTGGCAGTCCCCGGCCCATCGCCGAGATAGCAGCGGCGTGCGAAATTGGTGCTGTCCTGCCATGCCTGGTCCGCAAGTGGGTGATCGCAGAGCACCTGCCCCTTGCCGCGCAGTCGCAGCTGGATCTTGGCCGGCTTGTCGTAGAGCAACACCGCCATGCGCGGATCGGCAGCGATCGCCCGGACCTTGGGCGCGCGCATGTCGGTGTGGAATCGCAGACGCCAGCCTTCCTTGTCGAATCCGCGCAGCACCATGACCCGGGCATCGACATCGCTGGTAACAATCGTGGGGACATGCATGGGCGAGCGCCGATCGCGCACCGCTTCGGTGAGCCTTGCAGCGATATCGGCGCGCACGTCTTCGAGCCGCTCAATCATTGGCTTCGCCTCCACCCGAATAGTCATGAATCCGGTCGTTCAGCAAATCGCGCAGAAATATGAACGCCAGCCCAACAGCCCGGTTCAGGAGCCGGTCAGAGAAAGGCGTATAGAACGCCCGATATCCGAACGTATCAATCTGGCCGTAGGTGGTGGGGCGGCAACACTGGAGGCACATCATGGAATTATCCCTGTTTCTCAGGGGCAGTGCGTTGTCCGCCCTTGCCTTGGCAATGGCGGTCGTCGCTCCGACCCAGGCCGCGCATGCAGCCGAAACGGCAATGGCAGAGGCCAGCGCCGAAAGCGAACAATCGCGGCAGGACCGCCGCGCACGCCGCGGTGCCGAGCGCCGCTCCGAGCGCCGCGCCCAGCGTAGCGAACGCCGGGCCCAGCGCCAGGGCAATCGCGGCTTCGAACGGCGCGGACAGCGTTCCGCCGAACCCGATGCCCAGCCCACGCGCCGCGCCGAGCGCCGCGCAGAAAGGCGCAGCGAACGCCGTGCCGATCGGGTCGAGCGCCGCGGTGACCGCCGTGCCGACCGGGTCGAACGCCGCAGCGACCGCCGTGCCGATCGAGTCGAACGCCGCGGTGACCGTCGCTCCGACCGGCTCGACCGCCGTGGCCGCACCGGTGCCGGTGACCGGGTCGAACGGCGCAGCGACCGCCGCGCGGACCGGATCGAACGTCGCGGCGAGCGCCGCTTCGAGGACCGCGACTACCGCCGGGCCGAGCGCCGCCGTTCCGAACGCAGGGCCGAACGCCGTGCAGAACGCCGCGCCGAGGAACGCCGTGACTATCGCCGCGCCGAACGCAGGGCCGAACGCCGCCGTGCCGAACGTCGCGCCGAACGCCGGTGGGAACGCCGTGCCGAACGCCGCCGCGATTTCCGCCGCTGGAATCGCCATGCCTGGCGCGAGAACCGCCACTATCGCTGGCGCGATTACCGCCGCGCGAACCGCAGCATCTTCCGCCTGGGCCGTTACTACGCGCCCTATCGCCACCACAGTTACAGCCGCCTGCGGATCGGATTCTTCCTCGACAGCCTGTTCTTCAGCAACCGGTATTACATCCACGATCCGTGGAATTACCGCCTGCCGGAGGTCTACGGACCCTATCGCTGGGTGCGCTATTACGACGACGTGATCCTGGTGGACATCTATACCGGCGAAGTGGTCGACGTGATCTACGACTTCTTCTGGTAACCTTCTCGTCCCTCCTCCTGAGGACGACGCATCGCCCCTGTCGGTTCGTTCCGGCAGGGGCTTTGTTTTTGGTGCGGGCTTGCTAACAGGCTGGCCATGGCAAAGACCGAGACCTTCCCCGATCAGGACGCGCTCAGGCGCATTGGCAATCAGGTTCGCGAACGGCTCGAGGCCGATCCGGGCGTCTACCGGGTCGAGACCGACAAGGCCGAACTGTTCGCGGTCGGTGACTTTCTCACCGCCGCCGAGTGCGAGCGCCTGTGCCTGATGGTCGATCACACCGCGCGCCCCTCCTCGCTCCACGAAATCGGCTATGAAAGCGGCTTTCGCACCTCCTATTCGGGCGATCTCGATCCCTATGACAGCTTCGTCAAAGGCATTGGCCGGCGGATCGACGATTTGCTCGGCCTGCCCTCGCATATCGGAGAGGCGATCCAGGGCCAGCGCTACTTGCCCGGCCAGCAGTTCAAGCCGCACAATGACTGGTTCTACACTTCCGAGAAATACTGGCAGCTCGAACGCAAGCGCGGGGGACAGCGCAGCTGGACGGCGATGGCCTTTCTCAACGATGTCGCCGAAGGCGGCGAGACCCATTTCACCGAGATCGGGATCAAGATCGAACCCAAGCCCGGAGTGCTGCTGGTCTGGAACAACGCGCTGCCCGACGGCCGTCCCAACGAGGCGACGATGCATGCCGGCACCCCGGTGATCAGGGGCGCCAAGTATATCATCACCAAGTGGTATCGCACGCGCACCTGGAAGTAGGAGAGCTCCCAGTCAGCTCCGCGATCAGCGGCGCGTTCAGCTCCGGGCCAGCGCCTCGGCGATCAGCTTGCGCGTGGGCTCGATCCCGTAAAGCGCGATGAAGCTGCCCATGCGCGGTCCTTGCGAGGAGCCGAGCAGCGTCTCGTAGAGCGCGCGGAACCAGTCGCGCAGGGATTCGAAGCCGAATTCCTCGCGCTTGCCGATCTCGTAGACCATGGTCTGAAGCGCCTCGGCGTCGGCGTCGTGCGGAGCCGCGGCGAGCTGCGCGTCGAGTTCGGTCAGCGCGGCCACCTCGCCGGCTTGCGGGGCGCGCTTTTCCAGCGTGGGCGCAACGAATTCGCGGTTGTAGTTCACCGCTGCCTCAATCAGCTGGCGCAGCGCCGGATCGGTCACCGGAGCGCCGGTATAGGCGGCAACGTATTCGGCAAGATTGTCGGGCGTCGCCTCGAGGCCGAGCACGCTGACGAGGTTCAGCAGCAGGCTGTAAGGCACCGACAGGCTGTCGCCCGCCCCCGGCGCAGCGGCGCTTTCCAGTCGTGCATTCGCCCGCAGCAGGTGCCAGACCGGGTTGCCGAGCTGCTTGTCGAGCGGTTGTTCGGCCAGCCTTTCGCGGAACTGCCAGTAATCGTCGATCGCCTTGGGGATGACGCCGGCGTGCAATTGCTTGGCGCTCTTGGGATTGGCGAAGATGTAAAAACCGAGGCTCTCCTCGCTGCCATATTCGAGCCATTGCTCGATCGACAGGCCGTTGCCCTTCGACTTCGAAATCTTCTCGCCCTTGGCGTCGAGGAAAAGTTCGTAGATCAGCCCCTCGGGCTTGTTCCCGCCGAGCACGCGCGCGATCTTGCCGCTCTGAACCCCGCTATCGGTCAGGTCCTTGCCATACATCTCGTAATCGACGCCCAATGCGACCCAGCGCATCGCCCAGTCGACCTTCCACTGGCACTTGGCCATGCCGCCCAGCGCGCTCTGCTCGACCGTGCTGCCATCCTCGTCGGTGAAGCGGATCGTGCCTGCCTTCGCATCGACGACCTCGACCGGCACCTGCAGCACCGCGCCGGTGGTCGGCGAAATCGGCATGACCGGCGAATAGGTCTTGCGCCGTTCCTCGCCCAGCGTCGGAAGCATGATGTCCATGATCGCGTCGAAATGGGTGAGCACGCCGCGCAGAGCATCGTCGAACGCGCCCGAATTGTAGCGATCAGACGCGCTCACGAACTCGTAATCGAACCCGAACCGGTCGAGGAATTCGCGCAGCATCGCGTTGTTGTGCGCGGCAAAGCTCTCGTGCTCGCTGCCAAAGGGATTGGGTATGCGCGAGAGCGGCTTGCCGAGATGGCCTGCCAGCAAGTCCTTGTTGGGCACGTTGTCAGGCACCTTGCGCAGCCCGTCCATGTCATCGCTGAACGCGACCAGCCGCGTCTTCTCGCCGGTCAGCGCCTCGTAGGCGCGGCGCACCAGCGTGGTGCGCAGCACTTCCTGGAAGGTGCCGATATGCGGCAGCCCCGATGGGCCATAGCCCGTTTCGAACAAGACCGGCGCACCGCCCGGCTTTTTGCCGCGCAGGCGTTTGACAAGCCGCTGTGCCTCCTGGAACGGCCAGGCCTTGGAAGTCTTTGCGGCGTCGATCAGGGCGGTGTCGGTCATGATGCTGCGGCCTTTACGGCTAACGCGGCGCGTTGCAAGCACCAAACTGCGCAGCCCGCGACGCCCCCTCCCCCGCGATGACACCGGGACAATTGGGGAACATCGGCGCGCCGGTCATTTACTTGGAGCCTCGCACGCCCCATTTCTGACCCCGTGAGCCAGCCGCCCGCCCCCTCAGCGCCCGCCAGCAATGCGTCGCCGCCGGCGGTGCCCCTGCCCGCGCTCCATGCGAGCCATGGCGGCAACTGGCTGCGGCCCGCCAATGGCGTGACCGGCGCAGTGTCCAAGGGCGAGGCGATTATGGCCGCCGCCGACACCCCCGTCCTGCTGCTCAACGCGCCGCTGGTGGCGAACCGACTGGGCTATCCCGACCTCTCGGGTCTCGACCTGCTTGAACTGTTCGCCTTCGTCCACCCTGCGCGCTTCTGCGTGCCGACCCCGCGCGGACTGGCCCAGGCGCTCGGTATCGCGGCTCCGGCCGATGACAATGCTGTGCCCGAATTCCTGCAAGACGCAGCCGGCGCGCTGCTCGCCGCCTGCGAAGACCGCGAATGGTTCGAGCGCGCAGGTGCGTGGGCGAGCCTGCAATCGCTCGAACGGCTGCGCTGGCCGTGGGCGCAGGTGCTTCGCCCGCATGTCGCACGGCCCGAGCGCGCCGAGAAATGGCTGTTCGCAACCCTGCCCGAATGGGAGGAGACGGCCGAGCGCCCCGCTCCGCGCCAGGTCGAATTGCCGCCGACCGACGTGCTCGAACAGCTCGACGATCTCACCGGCGAAGGCGCGGAAAAGCGCGAGGGCCAGCGCGCCTTCGCCTCCGAGGCCGCGCGCATCTTTGCTCCGCGCTCGGCACAAGACGTGCCGCACCTCGCGCTCGCACAGGCGGGAACGGGTATCGGCAAGACGCTCGGCTATCTTGCTCCTGCCAGCCTGTGGGCGCGCGCTTCGGGTGGGACGGTGTGGGTCTCGACCTTCACCAAGAACCTCCAGCGCCAGTTGCGCGCCGAAAGTCGCCGCGCCTGGCCGGTCAAGCGACCCGACGGCACCCCGCCGGTCGTGGTGCGCAAGGGGCGCGAGAACTATCTGTGCCTGCTCAATCTCGAAGACGCGCTGCAAGGCGGCTTTGCGGGTCGTCCGGCGGTGCTCGCCCATCTCGTCGCGCGCTGGGCCGCTTTCACCCGCGATGGGGACATGATCGGCGGCGACCTTCCCGGCTGGCTCGGCACGCTGTTCCGCAAGCGCGGGATCGCCGCGCTCACCGACCAGCGCGGCGAATGTGTCTATGCCGGGTGTCCGCATTACCGAAAATGCTTCATCGAGCGCGCCCAGCGTGACAGCGCGCAGGCCGACCTTGTGATCGCCAATCACGCGCTCGTCATGGTCAATGCCGCGCGCGCAGGGATCGGCGGACGCGACCAGGGCCAGCGGCTGACGCGGGTGATCTTCGACGAGGGCCACCATGTCTTCGAGGCCGCGGATTCGACCTTTGCCGCCACGCTTTCGGGCCAGGAGGCGATTGAACTCAGGCGCTGGATCATCGGGCCCGAGCGCAAGAATCGCGGGCGCAGGCGCGGGCTTTCCGCGCGGCTGGCGGACATTGCCAGCTATGACGACGAAGGCGGCGCCGCGATCGAGGATGCCTGCGAGGCGGGAACGCTGCTGCCGTCCGATGGCTGGCTGCAAAGGCTGGTGGAAAACGAACCTGCCGGCCCGATCGAGGCGCTGCTCGCTGCGGTGCGAACGGTCACCTATGCGCGCGATGAGAGCGGGCAGGAGGCAGGCTACGGGATCGAGACCGAGACCGCAGGGCTTCCGGGCGAGGTGATCGAGGCGGCGGGGCGCGCGGCCGAGGCGCTGGCAGCGATCCGCACCCCGCTGATCCGGCTCGGCGGGCGGCTCGAGGCGATCGTTGCCGATCCGCCCGACTGGCTCGATGCGCAGGGCCGCGCGCGGATCGAGGGCGCGCGTCACGCGCTTGGCTGGCGGGTCGACCTGATCGCTGCTTGGGAATCGCTGCTCGCCCGGCTCGGCGGACCGGCTGATCCCGAATTCGTCGATTGGCTCGCGGTCGACCGCTCCGATGCGCGCGAATTCGATGTCGCGATCCACCGGCGCTGGCTCGACCCGATGAAGCCTTTCGCAAAGGCCGTGCTCGAACCCGCGCACGGCGTGATGCTGACCAGCGCCACCCTGACCGACCGGATCAATGCGGAGAGCGGCGACAAGTGGGACAGCGCGATCGCGCGCTCGGGCGCAGCCCATGTCGAGGCCGAGCCGATCATGACCGAGGCGCACAGCCCGTTCGACTATGCCAGCAATGCCGAGGTTCTGATCGTCACCGATGTGAAGCGCGGCGACCTCCCCGGCCTTGCGGGTGCCTATGCGCGGCTGATCGAGGCTTCGGGAGGCGGCGTGCTCGGCCTGTTCACCGCGATCCGGCGGCTGCGCGCGGTGCACGGGCGGGTTGCCGACAGGCTGGCACGCGAGGGACTGCCGCTGTTCGCGCAGCATGTCGATCCGATCGATACCGGCACGCTGGTCGACATTTTTCGCGACGATCCGCGCGCGAGCCTGCTCGGGACCGATGCGCTGCGCGACGGGGTCGATGTGCCCGGCCATTCGCTGCGCTGCGTGGTGATGGAAGCGGTGCCATGGCCGCGCCCCGACATCCTCCACAAGGCGCGGCGGCTGGCGGCGGCGGCCAATGGCGGCAGCGCGAGCCAGTATGACGACCGCATCATCCGCGCACGCCTCGCCCAGGCGTTTGGTCGGCTGATCCGCAATCGCGACGATCGCGGCCATTTCGTCGTGCTGTCCGCCGCTTTCCCATCGAGGCTGCTTTCCGCCTTTCCCGAAGGCACCAGCGTGCGCCGGGTGACGCTCGACGAGGCGATCGCCCGGATCGAGGGCGGGTTGATCGGCGAAGACCCGGCCCGCCTCGACCAAGCGGGCGAGGAAGCCGGTGGCAATGTCGGCGCACAGGTGCCAGATAACGGGCCATGATCGAACAGGTCGATTACCTTGTCCGGATGATCGCGATCGGCGCGGGGCTGATGCTGATCGCGCAGCTCGCGGGCGGCGAAGTGCGCCGCGCGATCAAGCTGCCGCTGGTGGCGATGATCGTCGGCTCGATCGCCTATCTCATCAATGTCTCGCCTTTGATGCTCGCCGAATCGCCGATCGATCCGTGGGTCGATCTGTTCGCGATTTCCGCGCCGTTCTGGATCTGGCTGTTCGCGCGCCGCCTGTTCGAGGCCGAACCCGACCGCCGGATCATTCTCGGCGCGGCAGCGGCGATGTTGCTCGGCTGGGTCACGGCCAATTTCGTGCCCGGCGGAAACGCTTTCGGTTTCTATTTCGTCCATGCCGTCGCACTGGTCCTGATCGCGGACCTCGTGCGCGTCGGGCTGGTCGAGCGCAAGGACGACCTGGTCGAGGAACGCCGCGCGGTCCGGCTGTGGCTCCCGCTGCTGGTCGCGGCGCAGGCGGGCGGCATCCTGCTGTTCGAAGTCGTGATCGGCGCGAGCGCGCAATATCCCGCGGTCGAGCTTGCCAATGCGCTGCTGATCCTGCTGCTCACCCTGTTTGCAGGGATCGCGCTGATGCGCACCAATCCCGAATTGCTGGTCGAGCACGAGGAACGCGGCGCCGAGCGCGAGGACCCGCCTGCTCCGCTCGATCTTAGCGCGTCGGAAAAGGTTCTGCACGACAGGCTCGCTGCGACCATGGCAGAGGGCGCCTATCGCGAGCCGGGGCTGACAATTGCGCGGCTGGCCGAGCAACTCGACACGCCCGAACACCGCCTGCGCGCCCTGATCAACCGGCGGCTGGGTTATCGCAATTTCTCCGCTTTCCTCAACCGCCACCGCATCGCCGAAGCGCGCGCGCGATTGTCGAGTGCCGACGACGTCGACCTGCCGGTGCTGACCATCGCGATGGAGCTGGGTTACAATTCGCTCCCCACCTTCAACCGCGCCTTTCGCTCCGAAACGGGGACAACGCCGAGCGAATACAGGCGCTTGGCCTTTGCCGATGAACCGGCGATCGAGGCCGGTCAAAACTGAAAACTTGCGTGCAGGTTTGAAAACGACCGGCATTTTCCGCCGCTGCGAAGCCATGCGCGCGCCGATCGGTCATCACGGGTTCCACAGACCGAAAGGAGCCTTGCCATGACCCCCGCAGCGGACAGCCCCGTCACCCTCCCCTATATCGCCGACCGGCTCGCCGAGCACTTTCTCGACGTGCTCTATTTCGATCTCGGCCGCTACCTCGTCGCAGCGGGCGTGCTGAGCGTGCTGCTGCTCCTATTCGGCGGCTGGGCCAAGGCGCGGCGCATCCAGACGCGCTGTGCCAGCCGCGCTGATTACGTGCGCGAGATTACCTCCTCGCTGCGCACGGTTTTCGTGTTCGGAGTGACAACCCTGACCACGCTGGTGGGGATCGAGACGGGCGTGATCTTCGTGCGGCTCGAAAACGCGCCGCTGGTCACGGTCTTGTGGCAATTCGCGCTGATCGTTGTGCTTCACGATGCTTATTTCTACTGGATCCACCGCGCCATGCACACGCGCACCCTGTTTCGCGCCACCCATCTCCACCACCACAAATCGCGCACGCCGACGCCCTGGGCAGCCTATAGCTTTTCGACCTGGGAGGCGGTGGCCGAAGCCGCTTTCGTCCCGCTGTTCCTGCTCGCCACCAGCCTTGCCGGCCTTGCCTTTGCCGGGCTCGCGATGTTCCTTTTCCTGTGGCACATGATCATCCGTAACGTGATGGCGCATGCCGGCCACGAGGTCTTTCCCGCCGGTTGGGTCGACAACCCGTTCACGCGCTGGATCACCACCACCACGCACCACGATCTGCACCATTCGCAAGGGCACAATTTCGGCTTCTATTTCACCTGGTGGGACCGGATGATGGGAACCGAGCACCCGCGCTATGCCGAGGAGTTTCGCAATGTCGCCAAGCCGGTCCGGCTCCCGCGCATCACCCCGCGCGCTGCCGAACGGATGAGCGCGCTGGCCGCTGCGCTCCTGGCAGGCGCGGTGACGGTCAATGGCTGGGTTGCCGAATTCACTCCTGCGGTGGCGTGACACAGGCCTGTTACCAAGCGCAATCGGGCCTGTCCTTTTGCCCGCTCCGGTGGCATGAACGGCGATTGGACCGGGCACTTGCAGGGATCGGGAACGCGTGAAAATTCTGGGGCTTTTGCGCCATGCCAAGTCCGAATGGGACGATATGGCCAAGCGCGATTTCGACCGCGGTCTCAACGATCGCGGGCGGCGCGGCGCGCGGCTGATCGGCGATCACATCCGCGGACACGGGATCGGGTGGGACCGGCTGGTCGCAAGCCCCGCCGTGCGGGTGTCCGAAACGCTCGAGGAAGGGCTCGACTGGCTGACCCCGCATTACGACCAGAAGCTCTATCTGGCGAGCAGCGACACCATCATCGAGACCGTGCAGGAGCATGGCGGGCAAGGCGATGACGAAGTGGGTCCTATCCTGGTGAGCGGGCACAATCCGGGCCTTCAGGAAACCATTCTGGAACTCGTCGCGCCCGCGCGCGAAAACGATCTGTTCCGCGAAGCCTGCGTCAAGTTTCCCACCGCGACCTATGCCGTGCTCGAATGCCGGATCGATCGCTGGTCCGAACTGCGCCCGCGCTGCGCGGAACTGGTGCACATGGCGCGGCCGCGCGATCTCGACCCGGAACTGGGTCCCGAAACCTGAAGGTCAGCCAGGCGGATCGTCGCCGATGATCTGGCGCGGCCCGGGCCCTTGCGCGGCTAGCCGGTCGCCCGGATTGTAGATCGCGCAGGTTTTCAGGCTCAGGCAACCACAGCCGATACACCCGTCGAGCCGGTCGCGGGTGCGCTGCAATTGCGCGATCTGCGCGTCGATCCGCGCGCGAATGGCCGCGCTGATCGCCCGCCAGTCGCGCGCGGTCGGCGTGCGGCCATGCGGAAGCCTGGCAAGCTCGGCCCTGATCTCGCCCAGCGATAGGCCAAGCTGCTGCGCGATCAGGATGAAACTGACCCGCCGGAGATCGGACCGCAGGAAGCGGCGCTGGCCGCCGGAACTGCGGATCGGTTCGATCAGCCCCTTGTCCTCGTAGAACCGGATTGCCGAAACGCTCAGCCCCGTGCGCCGCGCGATCTCGCCGATCGGCAGGAGGTCGGAGCGGGTCGGCCTGGTGCTCATATCTCGTCCTTGCACATTAAAGCTTGATCTCAAGTTAGGTTGAGGTTGCATGATCGGGGAACAGGGCGATTCGCGCAAGCGCCGACAGGGCGCGGAAACGATGCGGGGATTGCCGCCACACGCACAGGAGCCCCTGCGATGAGCACAGGACGTATCGAACACGCCAATCTCACCGTCACCGATCCCGAACGCAGCGCCGCGCTGTTTGCCGACCTGCTCGGCTGGGAGGAGCGCTGGCGCGGGCCTTCGCAATTCGGCGGCGCCACCATCCATATCGGCGAACGCGGCAATGGCGCGACCTATCTCGCGCTCTACACCAATGACGATGCGCGCGCCGAAAGCGGCAGCCGCCGCTATGCCAAGGGCGCGCCGCTCAATCATGTCGGATTGCTGGTCAATGATCTCGATGCCGCGGCACGGATCGTGCGCGATGCCGGGCTCGAACCGTTCGGCCACGACGATTACGAGCCGGGGCGGCGGTTCTATTTCTTCGACTGGGACGGGATCGAATTCGAGATCGTCAGCTATGCAAGAGACGCGAAATGAACGAGCCCGTCTTCCACGCCCGTCGTCACAACAGCGAGTTCTGGCTGGCAGAGCCGCGCGCCCAGGGCTGGTCGGTCGCATCGATCCTGATCTCGCCGCTCCAGGGCTTGCACAGGGCCTTCGCCTCCTCGGGCGATCCCTCGGTCCAGCGCCCGTAATCCTCGCGCGCGAGCAGCACCGGCATCCGGCTGTGGACCCCCTCCGCAGCCGAACCGGCGCTGTCGGTCATCACCATCGAGTAGGCCAGGCCGAATTCCTCGCTGTCGCGCCACACGCCCGCGCAGGCAAACAGGTCGGCATCGGGAAGCGCAAGCCAGGTGCGCGTCATCTTGCCTTTCGGCCCCTGCGCCTCGGCCCAGGCGGTCAGCGGGATCAGGCAGCGTCGCTCGGCGAAGGAATAGCGCCAGAAGAAACTGTCGAGCTTGTCGGTGCGGGCATTGTTGACCGGCTTGGGTTTGAGGGGCTGGCCCTTCTTGCCCTTCATCACCAGCGGAAAGCCCCAGGTCATCATTTTCAGCTCTCCGCCCGCGATGACGAGACCGGGATAGCCGGGAAAGACCTCGGCGCCGAAATTGGCCCCGCCGGCCGCGTTGATAGCCTCGAACCAGCCGGCGACCTCGTCGGCGTTCCTGGTCATGCGGTAGAGATTGCACATGGTCCTGCTCAGGCTCCTGCATTGCCGATGATGAAACACGCCGCTGCCATCAGCGCGCCAGCCATGCGATTCGACCGGAACCGGGCGAGCGGATTGTCGGGATCGGCGGGATCGAGCGTTGCCACCTGCCAGCCAAGATGCATCCCGACCGGGATCAGCGCGGCGAGTGCCACCGGATCGGGTCGGTAGAGCCACACGCCGAGCGCCCACAGTATCACCGCCGCACCATAGAACGCCGCGACCCCTGCATGAACGCGCTTGCCGAGGGCCAGCGCGCTCGACTTGATCCCGACGAGCGCATCGTCCTCACGGTCCTGCAATGCGTAGATCGTGTCGTAGCCGATCACCCAGGCCATGCATCCGGCATAGATCGCCGCGATCGCCGGCCAGTGATCGAAGCGCAGCTCGCTCCAGCCGACCAGAAGTCCCCAGTTGAAGACAAGGCCGAGCCAGGCCTGCGGCCACCAGGTGATCCGCTTCATGAAGGGATAGGCCGCGACCAGCGCAAGGCTCAAAAGTGCGACGGCTTGTGCCTCGAAGCGCAATTGCAACAGCACAACCAGCCCGACGAGGCACAGCGCCCCGAGCCAGGTCCAGGCGAGGCGATTCGACACCCGGCCGCTCGCCACCGGACGCGCCGCCGTGCGCGCCACCTTGCGGTCGAGATCGGCATCGACGATGTCGTTGTAGACACAGCCCGCCCCGCGCATCGCAATGCTACCGAGCAGCAGGCAGCCGAGCAGCGCGAATTGCGGCCCCGCGCCGGCCAGCCACACGCCGAACACGCAGGGCCAGAACAGCAGCCACCAGCCGATCGGCCGGTCGAACCGCGCCAGTTGCGCGAGGTCTCGCGGCAATTGCGGCAACCGTGCGACGAGACCGCGATGCTCGCTATCGGGGACGACTTGGTCGGTCATGGCTTGCTCCCTAGCCGCGAGCGCGCCAAGGGAAAAGCCATGAGCCGCGACGAACACCATGCCCCCGCCCCGCGCCGTCCAGCCTGGCCGCCCAAAAGCGCGCCGCGCCTGTTCGTGCCCGGCCCGCTCGAATTGGGCGCACAGGTCACGCTCGATGGCAACCAGGCGCATTACCTCGCCCGGGTCATGCGGGTCGGCGAAGGCGACGCGGTGATCGTGTGCGACGATGCGACCGGCGAGTGGGCTGCGCGGGTCAGCGATCCCCAAAAGCGCAGCGTGTCGCTCGAAGTGGTCGAGCAATTGCGCGAGCGCGAGACGGTGCCCGACATCTGGCTGTGCCCTTCGCTGCTCAAGAAGGACCGCTTCGACCTCGTGCTCGAGAAAGCGACCGAGCTGGGCGCTGCGCGGATCCAGCCGGTGATCACGCGCCGCTGCGTCGCCGACAAGCTCAATCTCGGCCGCGCGCGCGCCATCGCGACCGAGGCGGCCGAGCAATGCGCGCGCACTGCCCTGCCCGAACTCGGCGAACCGGCAAAGCTCGAGGCGCTGCTCAGCGGTTGGCCGGACAACCGCACGCTGTTCTTCGCCGACGAGGAAGGCGGCGATCCGGCAGCCGATGCGTTCGTCTATTCCGAAGGGCCAGCCGCAATTCTGATCGGCCCCGAAGGCGGATTCGACGATGCCGAGCGCGCCGCAATCCGCGCGCACAAGCAGGCGCGCGCGATATCGCTGGGGCCGCGCATCCTGCGCGGCGAAACCGCCGCGATTGCCGCGCTGTCGGTATGGATGGCCGAAGCCGGCGACTGGCTCGACGACGAGTGACCGCGCCCATGCCCGTGACACTTTGCGCTTTTCACCGCCGCGCCTCTTACCTAGGGCATGGCCGATGAGCACGCGCGAAACCTCTGCCGCCGACGAACCGGTCATCGAGAATATCGAGGAACTGACCGCCCCGATGCGCGCAGGCGAAAAGCCAGAATCCAAATGGCGGATCGGGACCGAGCACGAGAAATTCGTCTATCACCAGAGCGATTTTCACGCACCTTCCTACGAAGAAGAGGCAGGTATCCGCGATATCCTGTTGAACTTGCGTGAATTTGGCTGGGAGCCGATCGAGGAGAATGGCCACGTCATCGCCATGAAGGGCGCCGATGGCACGGTCAGTCTGGAACCGGCGGGCCAGCTCGAACTGTCGGGCGCACCGCTCGAAAACCTGCACGAGACCTGCGCGGAGACCGGACGCCACCTCGAACAGGTCAAGGCGATCGGCGAGCGCTGCGGGATCGGGTTTCTCGGTCTCGGCATGTGGCCCGACAAGGCGCGCGCGGACCTTCCGGTCATGCCCAAGGGCCGCTATGAAATCATGATGCGGCACATGCCCAAGGTGGGCAATCTCGGGCTAGACATGATGCTGCGCACCTGCACCATCCAGGTCAATCTCGACTACGCGTCCGAGACCGACATGGTGAAGAAGTTCCGCGTCGGCCTCGCGCTGCAACCGCTGGCGACCGCGCTGTTCGCCAATTCGCCCTTCACCGAAGGCAAGCCCAACGGCTACCTGTCCTATCGCAGCCATATCTGGTCGGACACCGACCCGCACCGCACCGGCATGCTGCCCTTCGTGTTCGAAGACGGCTTTGGTTATGAACGCTGGGCCCAATACATGCTCGACGTTCCGATGTATTTCGTCTTCCGCGACGGCAGGTATATCGACGCTGCGGGCCTGTCCTTCCGCGACTTCATGGAAGGCAAGCTCCCGGTCCTTCCCGGCGAACGCCCGACCCAGAGCGACTGGTGGGACCACCTCTCGACCGCCTTTCCCGAAGTGCGGTTGAAGAGCTTTCTCGAAATGCGCGGCGCCGATGGCGGGCCGTGGAGCCGGATCTGCGCGCTCCCTGCCTTCTGGGTCGGCCTGCTCTATGACGATGCCGCGCTCGATGCGGCGTGGAATCTGGTCAAGGACTGGTCGATGGAAGAGCGCGAGCGGCTGCGCAACGAGGCGCCCCGGCTCGCGCTCGACACCCCGCTTCCCGGCGGCAAGGGCACCTTGCAGGACCTGGGCCGCGACGTGCTCGAGATCGCACGCGGCGGGCTCACCGCGCGCGCGCGCCTCAATGCCAGCGGCGACAACGAGACAGGCTTCCTCGAAACGCTCGACGAGATCGTGGCAAGCGGCAAGGTCCCCGCCCAGCGCCTGCTCGATGCGTATCACGGCGAATGGAACGGCGACGTCACGCGGGTTTACAAATACTCGTTCTGACAGGCATCATCGCTCGCCTTGAGGGAGAGCGAAGGACATGATCATCGTCATCGGGACATTCCGCGTGCCGCCCAGCATGGTCGATGTCGCGCGCCCGGCGATGGAGGCGATGATCGCCGCCAGCCGCGCCGAGGAAGGCTGCATCGAATATGCCTATGCGCTCGACGTGGTGGATACAGGCCTCGTGCGGGTGAGCGAGAAATGGCGCGACCGCGCGGCATTGGAAGCGCATCTGCGCACCGCGCACATCGCTGAATGGCGCGCGCAGGTGGCCGCGCTGGCAATCTCCGAACGCGACCTGACCGCGCACGAATCCGACGAGGGGTTCTACATCTAGCCGCTATTCGGCCGGTTCGCGCGAGGCTTCGGGAAGCGGCGCATCGCCTTCCCTTCCGGCACCCAGCCGCCTGCGAACCGCGCGGCTCAGACGCACCAGCGGCGCGGTGAGAAGCCCGTAGCGTCCCATCCAGGCGTGATATTCGCGATATTTGGCGTCCTCTGCCAGGAGATGCGCTTCCTCGGTCCGCGCGCGCCAGTAATAGATCGCGTTGACCACCAGCAGGAAGAAGCAGTTGCGCACCATGTCGGTGACCGATCCGCTGGTGACGAGAAAGGGCATCACCGAAAACCACCAGAACAGGTTCTTCGAGACATAGGCCGGGTGGCGGGTGAAGCGATAGGGGCCATTGGTGATGACCCCGCGATAGGTGAGGTTGGAAAAGCGAATACCGAAAACCACCGTCGCCCAGGCATAGATCGCGGTGAGGAAGACCAGCCAGGCCGCCCAGCCCCACAGAAGCGCCGGGTAGGCCCCGAGCCAGTGGCCCCAGCCCGCAGTGTTCGCCTCGTAGCTGAGCACCTGGTTGTTGGCGCCGATGATCCCCCAGGCAAAAGGCGGGTAGCACAACAGCGCGGCAAGCCAGCCGGCAACGAAGGGGTTGCCCGAGCGGATTTGCGCATCGAGCGGGCGCAGCGTGAACAGGTAGCCCACCGTGCCGATCTGGACATCGATGACGAACAGCAGCGTGATCAGCAGCATTCCGAAGGCGACCGGGTCGCCGATGATCGCCGGCAGGTCGGCCTCGACCACGAAGGCAAATCCGGGCGGCAGGATCGAGATCATGAAAGCGCTGAAGAAGGCCTTGATGATCCAGGCACGCCAGTGCTTCTTGACCTGCTCTGCCTTCCATGCCCCGCGCCCGGTGACAAGCGCGCCGAAATGCCAGGTTGAATCGCGGGGTTCGACCATGAAGCGGTCGAGCCAGACGATATAGGGCACCGACACCGCCACCAGCGGTAGCGCGGCATAGCCGATGACCTTCATCGCGAACAGGTATTGCCCGTCCCAATACCAGCGGCACAGGCAATAAAGCGCGGCGATGATCAGCCAGGTCGCCCACAGCCCGGCGATCTTGACCACCGAGACCGGCAGCACGTCCTCGACGCTGCGCGACAGGCTCCAGTCCAGCCCGGTCGAGGGCCGCAGGTGCACCCGGTCGACCAGCAACGACCAGATCGCCATCGGCCCGGCGGTGAACAGCATCGCGGCGAGCGCGGCATGGGGGCCGGACAGCACGCCATAATCGCCCTCTAACCCGATCCATCCGGCAAATTGCGGAAAGGTGCGGCAGAACAGGATCCAAGCGAACAGGCCGAGCAGGCCGGCAAGACCAACGCCCGAGGAGACGTCGCTTGGCGGCAGCGCGGGGCGCGCGGCATCAGGGCCGGTCGATCGAAGCTTGTCGCTCACGCCCCTGCGCATAGCGCGAAACAGTTAACGCATCGCTCGCGAGCGGCGCGCCGTATCAGGCAGGAACGCGCGGGCGCCAAAGGTTAACGCGCCCCGCTTGCTGTCTCGCTACAGCCGCGCGGCTCAACGCCAGGCGTGAATCGTTCCGCTGTCGTCGAGGATGTAGAGCGTGTCACTGGCCACCACCGGGGCAAGGCTGACCGCGGAATCGAGTTCGGCGAAGAGCTGCGCCGAGCCTTCGCCGACGCTCACCTTCCACACCTCGCCGCGCGAGCTTGCTACCCACAGATGGCCGCCCGCAAGGACCGGGCCGGTCCAGAAGATCGGGCCCTTGCGATCCTCGGCATCGCGGAATTGCTGCAACTGGGTGATCCAGCGCACGCGCCCGCTCGAACGGGCGATTGCCAGCAGGCGCGCATCGTCGGTGAGCGTGAAGATCCATTCGCCGGCAATGGCCGGGGTGGAAATGCCCGCGAGGTTCAATTCCCAGATGCGCTGTCCGGTGACCAGTTCGTAGGCCGCCATGCGCCCGCCCTGGCCGAGCGCATAGACCCGGCCCGAATCGATGATGGGATCGGCATCGATATCGGTCAGCGAACTCACCGTGGTCGAGATATTGGTCCGCGCTAGCGCATCGGCCCACAGCGTGCGGCCGTTTTCATAGCGATAGGCATTGAGCTCTCCGCTCGAATAGCCCGCGATCACGGTGCCCTGTCCTGCCGCGGGGGCAGCAACCCCGAACACTCCCGACTGGGTCGCGGAGCCCGATTCGTTCCAGAGCAGCGCCCCGTCGGCCTGGTTGAGCGCGATGATCTGGTTGTCCTGGGTCATCACATAGATCTGGCCAAACGCGATCGTGGGCGATCCGCGCAAGGGACCGGCAGGCTTGACCCGCCAGATGATCTCGCCCGTAGCCGCGTCGAGCGCCATGGCATCGCCTGCGCCATTGGTCGCGTAGAGGCGTCCATTGTCATAGCTGACCCCGCCGCCGAAAGCGGCCGGACGCACATCGTCGTCCATGTCGGGCGAGGAATTCCAGACCCGCGCGCCGGTGTCGCGGTTGAAGGCGTGGATGGTGCCGTCCGAACCGACCGCGAAGACCATCGTGCCGCCAATCACCGGGGCAGCGGCAAGCCGCGCGCGGTCGCTCGCCCCGGCGATCCGGGCGGTCCAGGCCTTGGCCGGGTTCTCGGCCAGTGCGAGATGGCCGTAGGACTTGCTCGCCGATCCGCCGACCTGCGCCCATTCGGGATTGGTCACGGCAGGCGGGAGAACCACGCTGACACTGGCAAGCGCGGGGTCGACGCTCGCGCCGCTCTCGATCCGCGACAGGATCGGCGTGCGGTTGCCCACGGTCGGGGTTTCCTTCTTCGCACCGCCGAACAGACCGCCTTCGCAGCCCGACAGGGTGCCGGTCATGGTCATCGCCGCCAGGCCGAGCGCCAGAGCGCCTGATTTACCCGAAAATCGCATAAGCATTGGTCCGTCCATTGATCCTGTGTTTGTCTCAGCGCGCGCTCGGCCTTGGGCCGGCAGCTGCGCTCACCCCTTCGGATTCGAGCAGTGCATCGACATCGTCGATCGCATCGACCCCGAGCAGCCCGGCCATCTGCCGCGCCCGCGAACGCAGCGTGTCGGGCAGGCTTTCATCGCGCGCGATCGCCGCGAACAGGGTGCCCGCCTCGTCGCGATTGCCCGCTTCGAGATGCGCGATCGCCACCAGTTCGCCGGCGCTGCCGAAAAAGGCGTTGCCGGGCACGGCGAGCGTGCGCAGCCGGGCGATGACATCGGCCGGTTCGCGATCGTCGAAATTGGTCGCCACCTCGCGGATCAGCGCCAGGTCGCGCATCGGCGCGGGCGCTTCCTCATCGGCGGCGATCGCAGCATAAAGCTCAACCGCGCGCGCAGTGTCTTCCTGTTCGAGCGCAGCGGCAGCCTGGAGGAAGCGGGCCGCGGTGCGCGCCCCCGGCTCGCCCTCTTCGATCACGCTGTCGACCTTGCTTGCCGCGCTTTCGTAATCGCCCGCATCGACCGAATCGAGCGCGCTCACGATGGCTTCGGATTGCGCCTCGCGCTCGGCCTCGCGCGCGCTGTCCCACCACCAGAAGCCGAACATGCCGATCAGCAGCAATGCGATCGCCACGCCGAGCGCGGTGCCGTATTTCTGGAAGAACTCGACCGCGTCGTCCTGGCGAACGGCCTCGTCGATCTCGCGCATGAGGATCTCGTCCTCGCGCGAGGGGGCCGGAACCGATTTGTCGTCTTGGGTTGGAGTGCGCGCCACCGGGCGGTTTCCTCGTTGCAATGAGTGTTCGTTGCGCGGGTCTTTAGGCAGCGCAGGCCCCGCGCGCAATGGCACAGCGGCCGATGCTCACATACCGCGCCCTGCCGTCTGGCCTCAGCGATGCGGCGGAGCGGTTGAACACCGGATTAAGCAAGGCCGCCTGCGCGTCCTCCAAGGGCGCCCGAATAAAGGTCCCGATAGGCGTCCACCATCGCGCTGACATCGTAATTCGCGCGCGCCTTGACGCGGTTGGCCTTGCCGATCGCCGCGCGCAGCCCCTCGTCTTCGGCAAGCTCGCCGAGCACCGCCGCCAGCGCCACCGTGTCACCCGGCACCGCGACATAGGGACGGTTCGCTTCGGCAAGAATCTCCTTCACATCGCCGACATCGGGCGCTGCCACGGGGAGGCCGGCTGCCATGGCTTCGACGACGCTGAGCGGGAACTGTTCGCTTCGTGACGACAGCGCGAAGATATCGAACAGCCCGATCACCTCGTGCGGTCGGGGATGCGCGCCGGGAAGGTGGACGCGGTGACTGACCTCGAGCGCCTCGGCGGTTGTCCTGATCGCGTCACGTTCGGGACCATCGCCGACGATGACGAGGTGCCAGTTTTCGGGCAGATTCGCGCAAGCCTCGACCAGGCGCGGCAACTGCTTGACCGCGCGCAATCCGGCCAGGGTCCCGATCCAGCATTCGCCTTCGCGCTTGACCACGCGGAAGGCGCCGGGCCTTGGCTTGCGACCGAAGGCGCCGGTTTCGATGCCATTCGCGATCCGCACGATCCTGTTTGCAGGCACGTTCCACCGCTCGCGCGCGATGGTCTCGAGCGTGCGGCTGGGAACCACGAGCGCATGGCTGCGGCCAAGCGCGATGCGGCGATAGACATTGCGCCTCGTCTTGAGCGACGCGGCCTCGTCCTCGTTGAACCCGTCCTCGTGGTGGATCAGCGGCGGGAGATCGAACGCCGCGCCAAAGACGGTGTGCGCCATGACCGCATCCATCGCGCCCCAATTGTAGGTGAGGACGAGGTCATAGCCCTTCATCGCCTTGGCGATGGCAACCAGCCGCCCGGGGGTCGGCAAGCCCTTGAGCGAGGGAAATTCCGGGAGGAAACGCACCGCCACCGCGCGATCGATATGCGCGCGCGCCCCGGTCTGTTCGGGCTCGGCTGACACGATCGCGTGCTCGGCCCAGCCGCCGAGCGCGTTCATCAGCGCGACGCTGCGCAATTCCTTGCCTCCCGGCGCGAAGGTCGAATGGCAATGGAGGATGCGGACAGGCCCTGCGGTGCTGGACATGGCGCGGTGCCGTTTCAGATCGCCGCGAGCAGCGCGTCGATCGCGGCGCGCGCTTCGGGTTCGTCGAGCGTGGGCGCATGGCCAACCCGCGGCACGGTGACGCTGGTCATGGCCGGGTTGCGCTCTGCCATGCGGGAGACGGTGGCGGGCGACAAGAGATCCGACAATTCGCCTCTGACGACCAGCATAGGCACGCCCTTGAGCGCATCGAATGCGGGCCACAGGTCAGGCGGCGCGGCCCCGCCCTCGCTCTTGAAGGGTTCCGAGATCGCCATGTCGTAATCGTGGCTGATCCGCCCGTTCTGGCTCACCACCAGCCCGCGCTTGGCGCTTTCGAGCCAACGGTCGAGATCATAATCGGGAAACAGCGGCTGGAACGTGTCTGCGAGCGAGCGCGCGGCGTGGACCCAGGTCGGATAGCTCTTGCCAAGGCCGACATAGCTGGCGATCCGTTCGATCCCCGAAGGATCGATCTCGGGTCCGATATCGTTGATGACCGCAGCCACGATCCGGCCCGGCTTCGCGGCGGCGAGCATCATGGTGAGAAGCCCGCCCATCGAAGTGCCGACCGCGATGAACCGGGTGATGCCCAGTTCGGCGAGCAGGCGTTCGATATCATCGACATACTGGGCCGGGTTGTAAGTTGCGGGGTCGGGCGCATAATCGCTGTTGGCGCGGCCGCGCATCTCGGGGACGATCACCCGGCGCGTTTCGGCAAGGTGCGGTGCGAGCGCTTCGAAATCGCGCGAATTGCGCGTCAGGCCGTGCAGGCACAGCACGGGAGGCCCCTCATAGCCTGCCGGCCCCGGGTAATCGCGGTAATAGAGCGAGAGATCGTCAGCGCTGGTCCAGCGCCGCTCTTCGAATGTTTCGGCCATCAAAGGCGTCTCTTTCCAATATCCTGGGCGGGTTGCACCCCGCCTGCCTTGCGCCCACTATCGCGGGATGAGCGACAACACGCAAGCAGCCAGACGCGCCGATGCTCCGCCAATCCTGGGAATTGCCGACTGGCTCGCCGATCCGGTCGAGGCCGCCGATTTTCCCGAGACCCGGCTGCGCTTTCGCAATGACCGCGCCGCGGCAGAGATCGGGCTAGACCGGCTCGACGACGCGCAATGGGTCGCGCATTTCGGCCGTTTCGCACCGCTCGACGGCAATCTGCGACGACCGCTCGCACTCAGATATCACGGCCACCAGTTCCGCGCCTACAACCCCGATATCGGCGATGGACGCGGGTTCCTGTTCGCCCAGCTGCACAGCGATGACGGCCGCCTGCTCGACCTGGGGACCAAGGGGTCGGGCACCACGCCCTATTCGCGCAACGGCGACGGGCGGTTGACGCTGAAAGGCGCGGTGCGCGAAATCCTCGCAACCGAAATGCTCGAAGCGCTCGGGGCCTATACCTCGCGGACCCTGTCGGTGATCGAGACCGGCGAAGCGCTCGAACGCGGCGACGAGCCCTCGCCCACCCGCTCGGCGGTGATGGTCCGGCTGAGCCATTCTCATATTCGCATCGGCACCTTCCAGCGCTTGCTCGCGCATGACGACAAGGCGCACATGGCCGACCTTGTCAATTATTGCCTCACCCAGTTTCCCGGGCCGCCGCCGCCCGAAGACGCCCCCGCGCGCGAGGAACCCGCGGTTATCCTGATGCACCAGGTCACCGAGCGCATGGCCGATCTTGCCGCCAGCTACATGGTGTCAGGCTTCGTCCACGGCGTGCTCAACACCGACAACATGAATATCACCGGCGAGAGCTTCGATTACGGCCCGTGGCGCTGGCTTCCTCGCTGGGACCCCGCTTTCACCGCCGCCTATTTCGACCACCAGGGCCTATATGCTTTCGGTCGCCAGCCCGAGGCCATGCACTGGAATTGCGGGCAATTTGCGGTCGCGCTGCGGCTTCTGGCCGAAAGCGCGCCGCTGGTGGCCGCGCTCGAACGGTTCGGGCCGCTTTACATGGAAGCGGTCGCGCGGCGCTGGTGCTGGCGGCTGGGGATCATATCGCGCGGGAGCGAGACCGATGGCGCGCTCGTCTCCGCCTGCGAGAAAGCCATGCGCGAGACCGGCGTGCAGCCCGATCGCTTCTTTTTCGACCATCGCGGCGGACGCGGCGCGACCGGGGAACTGGCAGAGGCGCTCGATGGATACCAAGCTGTCCCTGGCGCTTGCGATCATCCCTATTGGGACCGCGACGCGCCCGAGACCATGCTGATCGACGAGGTCGAGGCGATCTGGTCCGCTATCGACGCAAGCGACGACTGGCAGTCCTTGAACGACAAGATCACGCGCCTCAGGGAGATGGGCGACGCCCACGGCGCGCCGCCAAAGCCCGCAGGACACCGGTAAGCAGGCTGTTAACGCTCGCGCTTTACCCTAGGAAAAGGCGGTTTTCGCGGCTAACCAAGGCCGGCCGGTGGGACGGGACCAGGCCCGATAAAGCGCGAAGACACAACGGGAAGACTAAGTGAGCGAAGAGGTCCTGAAATCCTACGCCCCTGCCACCGGGGAAGAATTGTGGAGCGGCAAGATCGGCGATGTCGATGACGCGGTCAGCCGTGCGCGCCGCGCCTGGCCCGCCTGGGCCGCGCTCGCGCTCGGCAACCGGATCGAGATCGCGCGCCGCTTTGCCAACGCCGTGCGCAAGCAGGCCGAAAGCCTCGCCGACCTGATCGCCAACGAAACCGGCAAGCCCTTGTGGGAAGCGCGCAGCGAAGTCGACGCGGTGATCGCCAAGGTCGATATCTCGGTCCAGGCCTATGCCGAACGCACAGGCAGGAAGAAGCTCGACAGCGCGCTCAAGGGAACCGCCGCGGTGCGCCACAAGCCGCACGGGGTGATGGCCGTGCTCGGCCCCTACAATTTCCCCGCTCACCTTCCCAACGGGCACATCATCCCCGCGCTAATTGCGGGCAACACGGTGCTGTTCAAGCCCTCGGAAAAGACCCCTGCCGTGGGCGAGGCGCTGGTCGATTGCTGGAAGAAGAGCGGCGCGCCCGAAGACACGCTGCAACTGGTGGTCGGCGGTCCCGATACGGGCAAGGCGCTGGTCGCGCATCCGGGGATCGACGGGGTGCTTTTCACAGGCTCGGCTCAGGCGGGCATCGCCATCAATCGCAAGCTTGCTGCCAATCCGGGCAAGATCGTCGCGCTCGAAATGGGCGGGAACAATCCGCTCGTCGTCTGCGACACGCCCAAGATTTCCGATGCCGCAGCCCTGATCGTGCAGAGCGCCTTCACCACCGCCGGGCAGCGATGCACCGCGGCACGTCGGCTGGTGGTGACAGACAGCATCTATGACGACCTGATGGGCGAATTGCTGCCGATGACCAAGCGGCTGATCGTCGGCGAACCCTTTGCCGATCCGCAGCCCTTCATGGGGCCGGTTATCGACAACGACACCGCCGACAGGCTCAACGAGAGCTTCGTCGCGCTCGTCACCGCCGGAGGCAAGCCGCTGCTGCACATGCGCCGGCCCGATCCCGACAAGCCTTTCCTCACGCCCGGCATGATCGACACCACCGCGATTCCCGAGCGTCCCGATATCGAGCTGTTCGGCCCGCTTCTCCAGGTGATCCGCGTGCCTGATCTCGACGCCGCGATCGCCGAGGCGAACAACACCCGCTTCGGCCTGTCGGCATCGCTGATCGGAGGCACGCCCGAGGATTACGGACGGTTCTGGGCCAATATCCGCGCAGGGATCATCAATTGGAACCGGCCCACCAACGGTGCCTCGTCTTCCGCCCCGTTCGGCGGGATCGGACTATCGGGAAATCACCGGCCCGCGGCCTATTACGCCGCCGATTACTGCGCCTATCCGGTTGCGAGCACCGAGATGGACCAGCCGCGCGCAAATCTCGGCGTCGGTCTCAAGGAAAGCTGACCGGCGGCGTCTGGTCGTGCCAGGCGGCGCCTATTTGCGCCAGTGGACCACGTCGACCTCGCTCATGTCGCCCTGCAATCGGCGGACATGCACAGCGATCGCCTGATCACGCCTTTCCGCGCGCAACTGGCGTTCGGGCTCGTTGTGAAGCGCGACGCGGAAACGCGCGCGCTCGGCCTTGGCGTGATGATCTTCGAGCACATCGTCGATGGTCGCCGGGGTGCGATAGCGCACCGCGCGCACCACGCAATCGCCGCTGTCGATACCGGCGGCCTGGTGCACCATGCCGTGCGGCATAATTGCGGATATGTCGGGAAGGCGCAGCGACCAGTCCAACGACGAATCGAGACGCGCGGCGCAATCGGGCCGCGCCCCCAGCGCCGAAAGTATCGCTTCGGCATTGTCGAGACCGCCGAGCGCCGGCGCTCCCGGTCCCGGCTGCGAGGGCGCGAGCGGCGGAACGCGGCCTGCATCGAGCAGTTCGACGCGCGCGGCATCGCGCGCCCGGCGGGCCGCAGCGTCATCGCCGGTCATCAGCGGCAACGGATGACCGTCGCGAAAGGCGATCGCGGCATTGGCCTCACTGCGCCAGGAAAGGTCAGGATCGGCCATGAGCGGATCGGCAAGCGCCCGGGCGAGCAACGGGTCCTGGGTGAGCGCCTGCGCCGCTGGCGGCGTTTCGGGTTCGCTCTCGCAGGCGGACAGGGCAAAAAAGGCCAGCGTGCAAGCGGCCAATGACGTGAAGCGCGTAACCATGCCATGCTCCATGCACGATCAGGGTTAACATTCGCTCTCCTGCACCCGCAATTGGGCGCGCGGGGCTGGCCCAATAGAAAACGCCCCCACGCCTACGCAAAGAAGGCATGAGAGCGTTTTCCCGCGACTGGTGGGAGCCGCGCCCGGGCCAGTTGGTGGAGATGGCCCAAGATCGTCACGAAAGGCGGCACAAGGGGTGGGGGAGAGAGAGCCGCATCTCGTCTGTGTTCATATATAGAGGCGCGAACCTGAACAGGCTGCGAGGGGGTTGTTGGCTGTGGTTAAGGCTGGAGCCACCCCGGTTTGAGCGATTTGGCCGCAAGACGCGCGCTTGCGCAGCGACGCAGCGACCCCTAGGGGCCAGCCAGATGCAACGTTCAGACCCCTCCTCGTCCGGCCTTCAAGGTGCGTCAGGACAGGCCAAGCCCTCCGGCCTCCCGGCTGCGATCGGCGCTTACCTGATCTGGGGCTTCATGCCGCTCTACCTGCTGCTGGTGACCAGCGTGCCGCCGTTCGAATTTGTCGGCTGGCGGATCATCTGGACGCTGCCCTTCTGCCTGTTAATCGTGGCGCTGCGAAAGCAGTTCCCGGCGCTGCGCAAGGCCTTGTCCGATCGGCGGACCATGCTCGCGCTGCTGGCAAGCGCGGTGCTGATCGCGATCAACTGGTTCGTCTATATCTGGGCGATCATGAACAATCAGGTCTATGCCGCGAGCCTTGGCTATTATCTCAACCCGCTGCTGAACGTGCTGCTTGGCACGGTCCTCCTGCGCGAGAAGCTGTCGCGCTGGCAATGGGTGGCGGTCGCCATCGCTGCGAGCGCGGTGGCGCTGCTTTCGGCAGGCGCGCTGACCACCTTGTGGATCAGCCTGACACTGGGTTTCAGCTTTGGCCTCTATGGCATTGTCCGAAAGCAGGTCGATGTCGGCTCGCTGCCGGGCCTTACGATCGAGAGCATGATCCTGCTCCTGCCGGCATGCGCGATTGCCTGGTTCTATGCCGCCGGGCCCGAGGGGTCGGCCTTCGGACAGGACGCCTGGCTCAGCCTCGCGATCGCCTTTGCCGGCGTGGTCACCGCGGTGCCGCTGCTCCTGTTCGCGATCGCTGCCCGGCGGATGAACTATTCGACGCTCGGCTTCATCCAGTATCTTGCGCCGACCATCGTCTTCCTGCTCGGCCTGACGGTGTTCGGCGAGGAGCTGCGCCCGGTCCAGCTCGGCAGTTTCGTGCTGATCTGGATCGCGGTGACGATTTTCGTCGGCGATATGTGGGCGCGCAGCCGCCGTGCGCGCGCCGCTGCTATCGCCTAGCCCGCGATCCGCCAGCCGAGCCTTTGCCCGGCATGCCAGGGCACGATCTCCTCGCCCGCGAGCGGCAGGCTGTCCGGCACCGTCACTTCGGCGCGTTCCAGCGTGATCTGCGCCTCGTTGACCGGCAGGCCGTAAAAGGCCGGGCCATGGAGCGAGGCGAAGCCTTCGAAGGCATCGAGCGCGCCCTCTTCCTCGAACACCGACAGATAGCTTTCGAGCGCGTAAGGCGCATTGAAGATACCGGCGCAGCCGCATGCGCTTTCCTTGGCCGCGCGCAGGTGCGGCGCGCTGTCGGTGCCGAGAAAGAACTTCGGATTGCCCGAAACCGCCGCTGCGCGCAGAGCCTGGCGGTGCGATTCGCGCTTGGCGACCGGCAGGCAGTAATTGTGCGGCTGGATCCCGCCCACCAGCATGGCATTGCGGTTGATGTGGAGATGCTGCGGGGTGATCGTCGCAGCCACATTGGCCCCTGCCTCGCGAACGAATTGCGCAGCATCGGCGGTGGTGATGTGCTCGAACACGACCTTGAGATCGGGGAAGGTTCCGGTGATGGGCCGCAGGTGGCGCGCGATGAATTCGGCCTCGCGGTCGAATACGTCGACATCGCTATCGGTGACTTCGCCATGGACGCACAGCACGATGCCCACTGCCTCCATCCGTTCGAGCAACGGGTAGATCCGCTCGACATCGCTGACCCCGTGCGCCGAATTGGTGGTGGCATTGGCGGGATAGAGCTTGGCGGCGGTAAAAATCCCTTCGTCCGCGCCGCGCGCGAGATCATCGGCATCGGTGCCGTCGGTAAGATAGCAGGTCATCAGCGGGGTAAATTCCAGCCCCGCCGGCACCGCGGCCATAATCCGGTCGCGATAGGCCGCAGCCATGGCTGCACTGGTGACCGGCGGGCTGAGATTGGGCATCACGACCGCGCGGGCGAACTGGCGCGCGGTATAGGGCACCACGCCGCGCATGACCTCGCCATCGCGCAGGTGCAGGTGCCAGTCATCGGGGCGGCGGATCGTCAGGATGTCGGTCATCGCGTCGGCGCATAACCGGCAGCGCCAGGCCTTTCCAGCCCTGACTTGCGCGCCTAAGCCGCAGGCCCATGACCAGAATCGGATTTCTCGCCTGCGAAACCACCCTGCCCGGTTCGCCCGACCGTTGTGGAAGCGAGAGGCGCGGCGATGCCTATGAGCACGATCTGACCATCGCCGCGCTCGAACCCGCCTTCGCCGCGCGCGGGCTGGCGCTCGAGGTGATCGACTGGGAGGCGCCGATTGAGCGGTTCGCGGGGCTCGGCGCCGTGCTGCTCGGCACCGCCTGGAATTACCAGGACAAGCCCGAGGCCTTTCTTGCCCGGCTCGAAGCTCTGGATGCCATGGGTATCGCGGTGTGCAATCCGCCCGAGACGGTGCGCTGGAACATCGCCAAGACCTATCTGAAAGTGCTGGCCGATGCGGGTGCCGCGACCATCCCGACCCTGTGGTCCGATCGCCTCGATGCGGCCAGTGCGCGCGCGGCCTTCACCGCGTTCGATTGCGAACGGCTGGTCGTCAAGCAGCAGGTGGGAGCGGGCGCGCTGGGGCAGGAATTGCTCGAGGCGGGCGCGCTGGCCGATGACTGGCGCTTCGATCGCCCCGCAATGGTCCAGCCCTTTCTGCCGGGGATCGCGACCGAGGGCGAGCTGTCCTTCATTTTCATCGACGGCGAAGCAAGCCACGCGGTGCGCAAGCTACCCGCCAAAGGCGATTACCGCATCCAGTCGCTCTATGGCGGCCGCGAGGAAATGCACGAGCCAGGTGCAGACGAGCTTGATGCCGCGCGCGCGGTGATGGCCGCGCTGCCGCTTGTCACGCCGCTCTATGCGCGCATCGACATGCTTCGCATGGCCAACGGTTCGCTCGCAGTCATGGAAGCCGAGCTGATCGAACCCTATCTCTATCCCGAACAGGGGCCGGAGCTTGGCGACAGGCTCGCCCGGGGAATTGCGAAGAGATGCAAGACATGACTGCAAAGCTGCTGAAAACCCGCGCGATTGTCCGCCTCGCCGCTGAGGATACCGAGGAGGATGTCCGCGCATTCCTGCAAGGGCTGGTGACCAATGACGTCGCCGGCGCGCTGCCGGTTTATGCGGCACTGCTCACCCCGCAGGGCAAGATGCTGTTCGACTTTCTCGTCTTCGATGGTGGCGAGGGCTCGCTCGTGCTCGATTGCGAAGCGAACGCGGCGGACGATCTCGCGCGCCGCTTGTCGCTCTACCGCCTGCGCCGCAAGATCGCGATTTCGCGCGATGACAGACTGTCGGTTCTATGGTCGCGCGAAGGCTTCGATGGCTCCGCGCCCGATCCGCGCCACGAACAGCTTGGCTTTCGTAGCATCGGCGCTGCCAGCGATGGCTCGCCCGAAGGCGACGAGGAATATCTCGCCCACCGCCTCTCGCTCGGCATTCCCGAGGGGCGAGACGAGATGGCCGACATCCTATGGCTCGAGACAAATGCTGCCGAACTGGGCGGGGTGAGCTTCGAGAAGGGCTGCTATGTCGGACAGGAGAACACCGCGCGGATGAACTGGCGCGGCAAGGTCAACCGCCGGCTGGTCGCGGTGCCGATCGCGCAATCGGACCCGGCGCGTCAGAAGGCGGCCTATCCCGATCACGGCATCGCAATCGACCATTTGCGGGTGAGCGATATCGATGCGGAAGGCCTGCCCGATTGGCAGGCAGCGGGGCTAACGAGGGACGGCTAGCTGTCTTGGTGCGCGGCGAGCGAGGCTTCGAGATTGTCCGCTGCCCGCACCCGCGCCGCATCGCGCGGCAAGCCAAGCGATTTTGCCAGCGCCGCCCCGATGAGCGCATCGCCCAGCGCCAGCAGGACGAGATTGAGCGTGTCCTTGTGGACGTGCAGGTCATCGCCCTTGTGATCGGCTTCTTCGGGCGCGATCTCATCCACCAGGTCGTGGATCGTCGAGATGATCGGGTTGAGCGCGTCCTCATTGCCCGTCAGCAGCATCCAGCTGGTCAATGCGCCCGCTCCTTCGCGGTCGAAGGCGTCGAAGGCGAGATCGACCACTTCGCGCGCCGAGCCGAGCCCTGCGCGGCTGGCATGAACCGCCTCGATGATGGTTTCGCACACCGTCTTGGCGAGGTGCTCGGCAAGCGCCTTCTGCAAGCCCGATGCCGATCCGAAATGGTGCAAAAGGTTTGCGTGCGTGCGACCGATCCGCGCGGCCACCGCCTTCAGAGTGACCGATTGCGGCCCGGTTTCAATCAGCAAGGCGCGCGCGGCCTCGAGCGCATGGCTGCGCGATTCTTCAGGGCTCAGCCTTTTGCGTCGGGTCATGTTCTAGCGGTTAATCGAATTGGCAGCGCCGCTCAAGCACCCCCGTCAGCCCCCGTGTCAGGCTGCGACAAGCGCCTGTTCGCCCGAAGCCAATCCGAGAGCGCGGGCATATTCGACCGTGGTCGCCTTGGCGCCGCGCGCGCAGGAATGACGTTCGAGCATGCGTCCGGTCGGCTCGAAGCCGAGCTTGGCAAGGACCGCGCCCGATGCCGGATTGTCGAGGAAGTGCGAGCCCAGGACCCGGCTGTGGCCCAGCATGGCGGCAATCGCCAGCACCGCGGCGCCCGCCTCGGTGGCGAAGCCCTGTCCCCAGAACGGGCGCGCGACCCAATATCCGAGCTCGACCGTGCCGCGATCCTCGCCGTCCTCTGCCGGAGGCGGGTCGATCCCGATGCAGCCGACGACTGCGGCATCGCGCGCACGGGTCATGAGGAACCGCGGAAAGAACGGGTCGATCGGCATGGCGGTGAATTGCCGCGCGTCCGCCTCGCTGTAAGGCCAGGGCGCGCGCGCAAGGTTGCGCACCACGCCTTCATCCGCGATCCCGGCCAGAACCCCGCGCCAGTCCTCGGGCCAGACCGGTCTTAGCAATAATCTCTCGCTGCGATGGAACACGAGCAATTCCTCTCTCGCCCCGCTCCGGCCAAGCCTTGACCATGCACGGATCCTGTATCCGGACGAACGGAAACTCGACCCGTTCGCGACCAGATGTGAGGGAGAAACGACAAGAGGGAGAACGGCGCTCCCCTGGCGGGGTGGCCCTTCTCCCTCTTCGATGCCGGATTTTCAGCTCCGGCTGGGACCGCCCCGGTGGACGATCCTGTTCGTGAATCGTCCGGTTATTCGGCTGCTTCGGCCATGGCATCGACCGACACGTATTTGCGGTCCTGCTTGCCCGAGTGGAATCGCACCACGCCCGCTTCGAGAGCGAAGAGCGTGTGGTCCTTGCCCATGCCGACATTGGTGCCGGGATAGAACTTGGTGCCGCGCTGGCGCACGATGATGTTGCCCGGGACGACCTGCTCGCTCCCGAACTTCTTCACACCAAGGCGACGACCTGCTGAGTCGCGGCCGTTACGCGATGAACCGC
The DNA here is from genome assembly GCF_045862805.1 of Qipengyuania nanhaisediminis. Taxonomy (GTDB): domain Bacteria; phylum Pseudomonadota; class Alphaproteobacteria; order Sphingomonadales; family Sphingomonadaceae; genus Erythrobacter; species Erythrobacter nanhaisediminis_A. Next base: position 1,302,463 of record NZ_AP025760.1, on the reverse strand, counting down.
CTGCTTTTTTATGTGCCATTGGTCTGCGTCCTTACTTCTTGTCTGCGGCCTTGGGCGCTGCCTTCTTGGCAGGTGCCTTCTTGGCCGGTGCTTTCTTGGCGGCGGGCTTCTTTGCGGCGGCTTCCTTCTTGGGAGCAGCCTTCTTGGCCGGTGCCTTCTTCTCGGCTGCGTCAGCCTTGGGAGCGGCCTTCTTCGCCGGAGCCTTCTTGGCCGGAGCCTTCTTGGCCTCGGTGTCGGCGTCCTTCTTCGGCGCAGCGGCCTTCTTCGCAGGAGCCTTCTTCGCACCTTCGCCGACATCGGTGATGCGCAGCAGGGTCATCTGCTGGCGATGGCCGGCCTTGCGGCGATAGTTGTGGCGGCGACGCTTCTTGAAGACGACGACCTTTTCGCTCTTCGCCTGGGCGATGATTTCGGCCGAAACGGTCACCTTCGATGCGTCAGCGACATTGTCGCCTTCGCCGGCGAGCAGGACGTCGCCCAGGGTGATCGTGTCGCCGGCTTCGCCTGCGAGCTTTTCAACGGCAATCTTGTCTCCGGCGGCAACCCGATACTGCTTGCCGCCCGTGCGCACTACTGCGAACATGGCTTAATACTCTCAATCTCGTGGCTGTTCGATCCCGCTCGCGAGCCCCAAACGGAACAGGCGCGCCTATCGAACGTCAAACGGCGCCGCGAACACACAGCGCCGGAAAGATGGGTGCCGTTAAGGGAACGGCGCGCTCAAGTCAACGCTCGTCTTGCGACAAATTGAGCTTGTGCGCGCTGTTGGCTTGAGGCTTTGAGGCGCGCGACGAGCGTGATAACGGATCGCACAGCAATGACCAGCCGCAATTCCACTCTTTTCGCCATTTGCTGCCCTCTCGCCCTGGCCCTGTCTGCCTGCGCGGGCAGCAGCGACAAATATCCCTCGCTCGCAATCCGCGATGCCGAGCGCATGGCAGGGTTGGAAAGGCCCGTCGCGCCGCCCTCGCCCGTCGCCGCGGTCGTTGCGGAAGAGGCGATCGAGGCAGAGGTCAGCGAAGCGCTCGGCCTGCACCAGCGTTTCACCGCGCTCCAGCCCGATGTCAGCCGACTGGTCAGTGCCGCAAACGGGCTGGGCATCGAGAGCAATGCCTATGCGCGTGCGGCGGCTGCGCTGGGTGAATTGTCGGCGCTTCGCGGTCGCACGCTCTCGGTGCTCGGCGGCATCGATCGCTACGAAGCCGAGGCCGCGACCACATTCGCGCCAACCGCCGCAATCGAAAGCGCGCAGGCGCGAATCGCAGGCCTCTTGCGCGAGCAGGACGCGGCCATCGATTCGCTATCCGCGATCCTGGCACGTTGAACCTTCACTGCGACACCTGCCCGGTGCGCGGAAGCGCGGCCTGCGCGGTGCTCAGCGATGACGAACGCGCAGCGCTCGCAAAAGCCGGGCGAAGCCGGACGCTCAACCGCGGCGAGATGCTGTTTGCCGCAGGCGATGACGAGGCTGCCTGCGCCACCCTGATCACCGGCGCGCTGAAGGTGTCGGGAATAGACAAGGACGGCAACGAGCAGATTCTTGCTCTCGTTCACCCGGCGGGCTTTATCGGCGAACTGTTCGCTCCTTTCGCGCATCACGATGTCGTCGCGCTGACCGAGAGCCGCCTCTGCGTCTTTGCACGCAGCGATCTCGAACGCGCGATCGACACCTATCCCGCGCTCGCCCGCGCGCTGTTGCGCCGCAGCCAGGAAGACCTGCTCGCCAGCCGCAACCTGCTCGAAATGACAGGCCAGGCGAGCGCCGAGGCCCGGCTTGCCGCGCTGATCCACGATTTCGCCGCAGCGGCGAGCGATACCTCGTGTCACATCGCCGCACGGTTCGAACTGCCGCTCACGCGCGGCGAGATCGCCAGCATGCTAGGGCTGACGATCGAGACGGTTAGCCGCAAGCTCGGCGAGCTCGAGACGGCAGGAGCGATCAGGCGAGAAGGAAAGCGCGGGATCGAACTGGTCGACCCCGCGCTCCTCCAGGCCCTCTCCGGGCGTCAGTCGGCCTGATCCGTGGCCCAACGCAACGCGCCGGCGACGTGACCGAGCCCCTCGATCACACCAGCGCGGCGATGGTGACGACTGCGCCTGCCCAGAGGACGACGAGGACGGGAAGGATCAGCATCTGCACCGCGGCATCGCGGGCATTGCAGTGGCCGGTATAGGTCATGATCCCGGCGCGCTTGAATTCGCCTACGGTTTTCGACTTGCTCGCGTTGGCGCGCAACCGCGTCCAAGCGGCGGGCACTCCGAAAAAGCCGACGAGGAAGACCGCGCAAATCGCCATCGGGATGATCATGCCCGGCGCAGCAAAGCCGGTGGCAAGGATCGCGAGGAAGGCAACATAGAGCCCGGCGGTGGCGGCATAGAGTCCGGTTGGCAGTTCGAAATTGCGGTCGACATCGACCTGGTGGCGCGGCACTTCGCTAACGACAGCGGGTGCCGTGACGATGCGAGCCTTGCCGCGGGCGAGCTCTTGCTGGAAATTCTTGGTCATGGCGCTTCTCCTTGGGTGCAAGGAGCTTTTGCCCTGGGTGTGCGGCGCCCGCCTTGATCGAGATCAAACGCCGATGCTTTTGTCGCTCCAACGCGCCAGGTCGGCATGGTCCTGCGCGCGCGGGGCGATCCAGCGCCAGGTCCCGGCGCGCAATTCGCGCTTCCACAGCCAGGCCGCGCCCTTGAGGTGATCGATGCAGTATTCGGACGCGTCGAATGCAGCGCGGCGGTGGCGCGCGGCGGCGGCGATGCAGACGATCGGGTCACCCGGTGCCATGCGACCAACGCGGTGGATGAGGACCAGTCCCGACAGGCCGAACCGGGCGCGCGCCGATGCCGAAAGCGCTTCCATTCCCGGCAGGGTGAGCGGCTCGTAATGGCTGAGTTCGAGCGCATCGACTGCGCTGTCCCCGTCGTCCTGCGCGCGCACCTGGCCCACGAAGCTCGCGATCCCGCCCGCATCCGGACAGGCCTTTGCCAACGCCGCTAGCGACCTCGCGGGATCGAATGGCACGTCGCAAAGGCGGGTTTCGAACACGCGACGCTTACCCTTCAGCCGCCCGAGACCGGCGGCAGCAGTGCGACCTCGTCGCCATCCCGCGCATCGAGCGATGTCTTGTCGGCGAGCACTCGGCTAGCGCAGGCCACGTTTACCCGGTCGTCTTGCAATTGCCCGGCTATTTGCGGACCGACTTCGCGCAGCAGCCCGTCCCAGTCGAGCGGAGCCGCTACGCTGCGCTCCTGCTCGCCAGCCATGTCCTGCAAGGGACCGAGGAAAATGACCTTCACCGCCATCTTTCAGCCTCCTGTCACCGACATGTGACGCGAGAGCGCGGGGCCGCCCTCGCCTGCCGCCAGCCGGAAATCGTGGCGCGAGGGCTTGATCGCCATGGCCCGGTCGAGCGCCTCTTCGAGGCGGCGCGCGGGCGCGTCCGAGCGCAGTGCAGCGCGACAATCGATCCTCCCTGCATCGCCCAGGCATGGGTAGAGCTGGCCGGTCGCGGTCACGCGCATCCGGTTGCAGCTGGCGCAGAAATTGTGCGTGTGGGGAGTGATGAAGCCGATCCGACCGCCGGTCTCTGCGACATCGACATAGCGCGCCGGGCCGCCGCTTGCATGGTCGCTGGCCTGCAAGGTCCAACGCTCTTCCAGCCGCGCGCGGACCCGGTCTAGCGGGAGGTAATGCGCGCCGCGATCCTCGCCCACCTCGCCCAGAGGCATGACCTCGATGATAGTGATGTCGTGCCCCTCGCCATGGGCCCACTCGGCGAGATCACCGAGCTCATCCTCGTTCACGCCTTTCAGCGCGACGGTGTTGATCTTGACCCGCAGACCCGCTGCGCGCGCGGCGGCAATGCCATCAAGCACTCGCGGCAAGGCGTCGCGGCGCGACAGGCTGGCAAAGCGCGCGCGATCGCGCGTGTCGAGCGAAACATTGACCCGCCGCACGCCCGCTTGCGCCAATGCCTCGGCATGGTCCGTCAGCCGGGTGGCATTGGTGGTGAGCGTCAATTCCTTCAGCCCATCGCCTATCCGCTTGCCCAAGGCGGTGATCAGCGTGGTGACATCACGGCGCACCAGCGGTTCGCCCCCGGTAATGCGAATTTTCGTCACCCCGCGCGCGATGAAGCCATCGGCGAGCGTCGCCAGTTCCTCGAGGCTGAGCAGTTCACTCTTGGGCAGGAAGCGCATGCGTTCGGGCATGCAATAGGTGCAGCGAAGGTCGCAGCGATCGGTGACCGATAGCCGCAGATAGGTGATCGCCCTGTCATGCGCATCGATCAGCGGCCGAGGCGGCTCGCCAAGCGCGAGCCGGTCGATGCTGCGGGCCGCGCTCTCACTCATGTGCGACCAAATACTGGCCGGTCACGCCGGGCGCGGTTTCGAGGAAGGCAATGATCGCATCGCGTGCCTCGCCTTCGTCACCCGCGACCACGTTGACCCGCACCGGCTTGTGCGCCCGGGCAAGGTCGCGCGCGAGCGCTCGCCGCCAGTCGTCGTGATCGGGTCCTGCAGGCGCAAGCGCCAAGACCAGCGCGGCCAGATCGCCTTGCGCGAGACATTCCTCGACGCGGGCCAGATGTTCGTGGTGGAAAGCCGCGCTCGCATCGAGACCGCTTTCGGGCAGCCCCGTGATCGCGAGCACGGCCTGAACGCCTTCAGCCATCGGGGCGTTCGCGGTGAAGCGTGATGCCGATCTGTTCGTTGCCTTCGGCGATCGCGAGCTTGACGATCTTGACCGTCACCGCCTGCACCCGGGCATCCTGCACAAACAAGGTCTCGCATATATGGTCGGCGACCGCCTCGATCAGCTTGAAATGGACACCCTTCGGCAGGCCCTCGCTCGCGGCGTGCTTGAGGTCCATGTAGTTCTTGCTCGCATCGAGCGGGGTCTCGGGATCGTAGCGATCCGCCACGTCATAGCGCGCGCGCACGGTGATGCGCAGCGGCTGGGGCTTGCCGGTTTCCTCCGAATAGATGCCGGTCAGGACATCGACATCGAGATCGGCGACTTCGAGCGTGAGCGAATCGGTCTGGGTCATCGTTTCCGCGCCTTAGCCCTTATTGCTCCAGCGCGCGAAGATGGCGGTGGGGAGCAACCGTCCGCCTTCGCCCTCTTCGCGCACCGCGAGGTCGCCGTGCTCGATCTGCCCCGGCAGATGGGCGAGCTTTTCGGCGAGCAGGCCAGCGATCGCGAGGCTGCTCATCCGCACGGCATAGACAGTCAGAAACAGAAACGCGCTCTTGTCGTCGAGTAGCTTCGCGCAGTCGTCGACAAGGCCGGGCAGGCTCTCCTCAAGCCGCCAGGTCTCGTTCTTGGGTCCGCGTCCGAACTTGGGCGGGTCGAGGATGATCCCGTCATAGCGTCGTTCGCGCCGCACTTCCCGAGCGGCAAACTTGGCCGCGTCGTCGACCAGCCAGCGTATCGGGCGATCCTCCATCCCCGAATGCGCGGCATTCTCGCGCGCCTGAGCGACCGATTTCTTGCTCGCATCGACATGGGTGACGCGGCCATGACGGCTCAGCGCGAGGCTGCCGAGCCCGGTATAACCGAACAGGTTCAATGTCTCGGCATCCACGCGGCGATCGAGCCGTTCGCGCATCCAGTCCCACACCGGGGCCATGTCGGGGAAGAATTGCAGGTGGCGAAAAGGCGTGGGGCGAATGTCGAAATTGACCTCGTTCCAATTACCCAGCCAGCCCTTTTCGTCGACCTCGCCCGAAAGCTGCCAGCGCCCGCCGCCATCCTCGTCCGAGCCGGGAACGAACTCGCCATCGGCGCTCCAGTCCGCAAGCCGCGGCGTCCACATCGCCTGCGGCTCGGGCCGAATGAAGCGGTGCATGCCGAACTGTTCGATCTTGCGGCCGTGCCCGCTGTCGACCAGCCGGTAATCGTCCCAACCGGTGCATTCCATCACCTGCGGCTGTTCTATCAGCTGCGCCATCAGCGGCCCGATCCCGCCGCGTTTTCGAGCACGTAGTCGCGGGTTGCCTCGTAATCGCCGCCTAGCTCGGCAAAATGCTCCTCACGCCCGAACAGGTCGCCGACGCGCGCGGGCAATGCGGGCCGGACGCCGGTCGCGCGTTCGACCGCGTCGCGGAACTTGGCCGGGTGCGCGGTGGCGAGCGTGACGATCGGCGTTCCGGGCGCGATCCCGTCGGCATGGAGCGCGGCATGGAGGCCGACCCCCGTATGCGGATCGATCACCTGGCCCGCCTTGCGATAGGCCCATTGCAAAGCGCGCGCGGTGTCGTCCTGGTCGGCGCGCGCACTGGTGAAGAGCCGTGCCGCGCCTTCGCGCTGGCTGTTGGTAAGCGGCATGGAACGGTTCTCGTCGAAACCGCGCATCTGCTCGGCCAATGCAGCGCCGTCGCGTCCGCCGCAATCGAACAGGAGCCGTTCGAAATTGGAGCTGACCTGGATATCCATCGAGGGAGTAATGGTCGCCGTGGTCTCGCCTGCGGAATAGTCACCGTCTTTGAGCGCGCGGTGGAGGATGTCGTTAACATTGGTGGCGACCACCAGCCGCTCGATCGGCAGGCCCATCTGTGCTGCGACATAACCTGCGAACACGTCGCCGAAATTGCCCGTTGGAACGCTGTAGGCGACTGCGCGATCGGGCGCGCCGAACTGGAGCGCGGAAGCGAAGTAATAGACCACCTGCGCCATCAGACGCGCCCAATTGATCGAATTGACCGCACCAATCCGCAGGGTCCCGGTCACCGCCTCGTCTGCAAACATGCGCTTCACGTGGCGCTGGGCATCATCGAAGCTGCCGCGGATCGCGATATTGTGGACATTGGGCGCGCGCACCGTGGTCATCTGCCGGCGCTGGACATCGCTCACCCGGTCGAGCGGGTGCAGCATGAAGATTTCGACCCGCTCGCGCCCGGCGACGGCGTTGATCGCGGCCGAGCCGGTATCGCCGCTGGTCGCGCCGACGATGGTAAGCCGCTGGTCGCGCCGCGCGAGAAAGGTCTCGAAAAGCTGCCCGAGCATTTGCAGCGCAACGTCCTTGAAGGCGAGCGTGGGGCCGTGGAACAGCTCGAGCAGCCAGTGGGTCTCATTGAGCTGGGCCAGCGGGGTGACGGCGGCGTGGCCGAAATCGTCATAGACCGCGTGGCAAAGCGCCTCGAGCTCGTCATCGGCGAGGCTGCCAGCGACGAAAGGGCGCATGATGCGAACCGCCAGATCGGCATAGGAAAGCCCGCGCAACTCGCGGATTTCCGCCTCGCTCAGCCGCGGCCACTCGCGCGGCAGGTAAAGCCCGCCATCGCTGGCGAGCCCTGTGAGCGTCGCGCCTTCGAAATCGAGCGCCGGCGCGCTTCCGCGAGTGGAAAGATACTGCATCGTGTTCCTGCGGTTAGCCGCGCTCGGTTTGCGGGGCAAGCAAGCCCCGCTTGCCCCTGGCTTAGTCGCGCTTGGCGAGGCGCGAACGCAGCGCAAGGAAATAGATCACCAGCGCGGTCAGAGCGAAGAAGAACCACTGCCCGGCATAGGCAAGGTGGTTGTTCGGCAAGTCATTGGGGTCGGGTTCGGCCAGCGGACCTAGCCCTGCGAGCGGCTGCGCTGATTGCACCCGCGCGCCGTCCGCTCCCCCGCGCACGATCAGCCCTTCGACAGCGCCGCCCTCATAGGCAGGGGCTGCCGGATCGCGCGACCAGCCCAGCAGGACATCGGCAGGCCCGCGCTCTGTCTGACAGCGCGCGATATGCGCATATCCCGCCTGCCCCCTGGCGCTGCGCCCGGAAATCGCCTCGCGCGAGAGCACCTTCGTGCAATCGAAAGCGGTCGGATGGAACAGCCACTCATCCCTCGATACGCCGCCTTGGTCGCCTGGAAATGGCTTGAGATCGCCCGATTGCAGCGCAGCCTCATAGCGCGCGATCAGGGCCGCCTTTTCGTCCGCCCGGCCCAGCTGCCAGAAGCCGAGCGCCACCATCACCCCTGCCGCCGCGAGCACTAGGATCGTCGGGATGATCGGCAGGCGCCGGATCATTCGCCCGCCTCCTCGCGCCGGTCATAGCTCGCATAGAGCAGCGCGGTCTTGAACAGGCGCAGCGCGTACAGGACCACGCCCGCGGTCACCGGGGCCCAGAACGCGGCCTGAAGCGCGATTGGCGGGCGGAACGCATATTCGATACCCACCGCGATCACCATCAGCACCACCGCGATCAGCACGGTGAGCAGACCCACGAACCGCCCGCCGCGTTCGAGCGCGGCAAGATCGAGCCCGCAATGCGAACAGGTCATCGCCATGCGCGCGGGCGCTTCGAAGAGGGTCGGCTCGCTGCAGCGCGGGCACAAACCCAAAAGGGCAGCCCGGAAGATACCGGACTGCCCTTTTTGCGTGTCAGGCGTCTTGCCCGAGTTCATCAGTGGTATTCGGCTCCCGCGCCGCCCCAGATGTAGACGGCGATGAAGAGGAACAGCCACACCACGTCGACGAAGTGCCAGTACCAGGCGGCCGCCTCGAAGCCGAAATGCTGGCGCGAGGTGAAGTGGCCGATATAGGCGCGGTAGAGGCACACGGCGAGGAAGATGGTCCCGATCAACACGTGGAAGCCGTGGAAGCCGGTCGCCATGTAGAAGGCCGAGCCATAGGTGTTGTCGCCGAAATTGAACGGCGCGACGCTGTATTCATAGGCCTGGATCGCGCTGAACAGCACGCCGAGCGCAATGGTCGCCCACAGGCCCATCTTGAGCCCTTCGCGGTCGCCGTGGATCAGCGCGTGGTGCGCCCAGGTGACTGTGGTGCCCGAGCACAGCAGGATCAGCGTGTTGAGCAGCGGCAGGCTGAACGGGTCGAGCACTTCCATCCCGTCGGGGACCAGCGTGCCGAGCGCGGTGATGCCTTGCGAGATGAACAGGTTGGTGGTGGTCTGCGCGTCGGTTCCGGCACCGCTCACTTCGAGCGGGGCGGGGAACAGCGCGAAGTCGAAAAAGCTCCAGAACCAGCCGACGAAGAACATGACTTCCGAAGCGATGAACAGGATCATGCCGTATCGCATGTGCAACTGGACTACCGGGGTGTGGTCGCCGCGCTGGGCTTCGACGACGACATTCTTGAACCAGAAGAAAAAGGTCGCGAGCACGCCCGCAAGGCCCGCCCAGAGCACGACATTGGCAACGCCGCCAAACAGGTCAGGATAAAAGCTCAGCACCATGCCCGAAGTGAACACCAGCGCCGAAAGCGCGCCGATCAGCGGCCACGGATCGGGGTCCAGAATGTGATAGTCGTGGTTTGCGTTGCCAGCCATGGTCTTGGTCCCGTTCCCTTAGGAAAGTTGCATCTATTGCGAGCGGTCGAGAGCACTCGTTACGGGCTCTTTCGCGCGGTGAAAAGTATAACTCAAGGTAATCTGCTCGATATCGCCGATCGTCTCGTCATCGAGGATCGCCGGATCGACGAAATAGAGCACCGGCATGGTCACTTCCTGCCCGGGCTGAAGCGTCTGCTCGGTAAAGCAGAAGCACTGGATCTTGTTGAAATAGATGCCAGCCTGCGCAGGTTCGACATTGAACGTCGCGGTGCCGGTGATCGGTTCGTCGGTGAGATTGCGCGCCACATATGTCGCCAGGTCGCGCTCGCCGATCCGCACCTTGTCGGTCGATTGCGAGGGACGAAACTCCCACGGAATATCGCGCGATGTCGAAGCATCGAAACGAATCGAGATCGTCTCAGCCGATGCGAGCGCGGCAGCCGCTTCGGCCTGCGCCTTGGTGGCGACCTGGGTGGTCCCGCCAAAGCCGGTCACGCGGCAGAACAGGTCGTATAGCGGCACCGCGGCATAGCCCATACCGAGCATGACGAAAGCGCCGAGCATGGCGAGCGCGCCGGTGCGAGTGTTCTTGCTCAGCGCCATCACTGGCTGCCCCACTGGACAAAGGTGATGACGTAGAACAGCACGGCGAAGAACAGCAACGTCCCGCCGACCACGAGATTGCGGCTCTTGCGGCGACGGGCGAATTCGGTTTCCTCTTCGGGCGTCATCCGAAAACTCCTGCACCCACGATGCCATGAGCTGCGAGCACCCGGTCAACCACCAAGGCGGCGAACAGGATGAACAGGTAGGCGATCGAGAACTTGAACAAGGTCTTCTCGGGCCGCATCGCGTCCTCTTCCGAGCGGGTGCGGAGGCCGACGGGCAGAGCAAGCGCGAAGAACAGCATCGAGAGCACGAGGGCGACCGAGCCGTAGAGCCAGCCGGCGCCGCCGATCAGCCACGGCGCGACCGCGACCGGGGCGAGCAGCACGGTATAGGCGAGGATCTGGCGCCGGGTCGATGCCTCGCCGCGAACATTGGGCATCATCGGAATGCCGACATTGGCGTAATCGGTCTTCACGAACAGCGCGAGCGCCCAGAAATGCGGAGGGGTCCACATGAAGATGATCGCAAACAGCAGGATCGGCATGGCGGTGATCTCGCCGGTGACAGCAACCCAGCCGATCAGCGGGGGAAAGGCGCCCGATCCGCCGCCGATCACGATGTTCTGCGGAGTGCGCGGCTTCAGCCACATGGTGTAGATGACCGCGTAATAGACGATCGCGGCGAGCAGCAACGCAGCCGCCAGCCAGCCGATTGCGACCCCCATCAAAACCAGCGAGGCGCCCGACAGGAACAGCCCGAAATCGCGCGCGTCGCCGCGTTCCATCCGGCCCGCGGGCAAGGGGCGCGCGGCGGTGCGCTTCATCCCGGCATCGAGATCGGCTTCCCACCACTGGTTGAGCACGGCAGAGCCGCCCGCCCCCATCGCGATCGCGAGGATCGCGGTGAAACCGAGAACCGGGTGGATCGAACCGGGAGCCGCGAGAAGACCGCACAGCGCGGTGAACACGACCAGCGTCATCACGCGCGGCTTGGTCAGCGCGAAGAAGTCGCGCCAGTCGGTCGGCATGGCGGAAACCGCTGCCGAGCCGGTGGTCGTGATCTGTGCGCTCGTGTTCATGTCGTCGCGGTGTCTTCCATTCGAAAGAGAGCGCAGCCTCGCGGCGCGCCCTCCCCCTTTTCGATGTCATCCCGCCCGACCGTGTGCCCGGGCGGCAGTGCCAGGTCAGGCGTTGACCGGGCGGTGATCGTGGTAGTCGTGGTGATCCTCGATCACCGGAAGCGTTTCGAACTGGTGGAACGGCGGCGGGCTCGACAGAGTCCATTCAAGCGTCGTCGCGCCTTCGCCCCACGGATTGCCCTCAGCCTTGCGCCCGGCGATGAATGCGTAGGCGAGGTTGACGAAGAAGATCGCCATCGAGGCGGCCATGATCATGTAGCCGATCGAGCTGATCTCGTTCCAGAAGGTGAAGGCTTCCGGATAGTCCGGATAGCGGCGCGGCATGCCGTTCATCCCCAGGAAGTGCTGCGGGAAGAAGATCACGTTCACGCCGATGAAGAAGCCCCAGAAGTGCAGGTGGCTGAGCAGTTCGGAGTGCATCCGGCCGCTCATCTTCGGGAACCAGTAGTAGAAACCGGCGAACAGCGAGAACACCGCGCCCATCGACAGCACGTAGTGGAAGTGAGCCACCACGTAATAGGTGTCGTGCAGGTTGTCATCGATGCCGCCATTGGCGAGCACGACGCCGGTCACGCCGCCCACGGTGAACAGGAAGATGAAGCCCATCGCCCAGACCATCGGCGACTTGTACTCGATCGAGCCGCCCCACATGGTCGCGATCCAGCTAAAGATCTTCACGCCCGTCGGCACCGCGATGACCATGGTGGCCGCGGTGAAATACATCTTCGTGTTCACGTCGAGGCCGACGGTATACATGTGGTGCGCCCACACGACGAAGCCGACCACGCCGATCGCGACCATGGCATAGGCCATGCCGAGATAGCCGAACACCGGCTTGCGGCTGAAGGTCGCGACGATCTGGCTGATCATGCCGAAGCCGGGCAGGATCATGATGTAGACCTCGGGGTGTCCGAAGAACCAGAACAGGTGCTGGTAAAGCACGGGGTCGCCGCCACCGGCCGGATCGAAGAAGGTGGTGCCGAAATTGCGGTCGGTCAGCAGCATGGTGATCGCCGCGGCCAGGACCGGCAGGGCGAGCAGCAGCAGGAAGGCGGTGACCAGCACAGACCACACGAACAGCGGCATCTTGTGCAGCGTCATGCCAGGGGCACGCATGTTGAAGATGGTGGTGATGAAGTTCGTCGCACCCAGGATCGAGCCCGCGCCTGCAAGGTGGAGCGAGAAGATCGCGAAATCGACCGCCGGGCCTTGCGAGCCGGTGGTCGAAAGCGGCGCATAGACCGTCCAGCCAACGCCTGCGCCCGGGCCCGAACCGCCCGGAACGAACAGCGAGAACAGCAGGCTGAGGAAGCCCGCGACCGTCAGCCAGAAAGAGATGTTGTTCATCCGCGGGAACGCCATGTCCGGCGCGCCGATCATCAGCGGCACGAACCAGTTGCCGAAGCCGCCGATCATTGCCGGCATGACCATGAAGAAGACCATGATCAGGCCGTGAGCGGTGATGAACACGTTCCACATGTGAAGCGCGGTGTTGATGTCTTCCGCGCCGCCCATGAAGCCGGCCCACCACTGCAGGTACTGGATGCCCGGCTCGGCCAGTTCGAGGCGCATGATGCCCGAAATACCGCCACCGATGATCCCCGCCATGATCGCGAAGATCAGGTAGAGCGTGCCGATATCCTTGTGGTTGGTCGACATGAACCAGCGGGCGAAGAAGCCCGGCTTGTGGTCCGCGTGATCGTGCCCGTGATCGGAATCGCCGCCATGACCTGCGGCGGGAGCAAAATTGTCAGCGGTTGTGGCCATCGTTTGCGTCTCTTCGGTTCGTGTCAGTCTGGTGTTCTGGTGTCGGTTACGCTGCGTCGGCGGTTTCGGCCGCCTCGTCATCGCCCGCTTCGGCGTCGGCCGCGGAGGCAGCAGCGGCCGCTTCGGCAGCCTCGGCCGCGGCGCGTTCGCGCGGCAGAGTGCCGCCCTGCGAGCGCACCCATGCCTCGAACTGGTCCATCGGCAACGCTTCGACCGCGATCGGCATGTAAGCGTGGCGCGAACCGCACAGCTCCGAGCACTGGCCGTAATAGACGCCCGGCTCGTCGATCACGAGCATGCGCTCGTTGAGCCGGCCCGGGACCGCGTCCTGCTTGAACCACAGCGCGGGAACCGCGAAGGCGTGGATCACGTCGGCAGCAGTGGTCTGGATCCGCAGCGGAACGCCGACGGGCACGACCATGCGGTTGTCGACCGCCAGCTGGTCGGGTTCGCCAGCGGCAAGCGCGGCTTCGCGGTCGAGCATGTTGGAGACGATCTCGACATCGTGGTCTGGATATTCATAGCCCCAGTACCACTGGTAACCGACCGCCTTGACGGTGATCGCGTCCTCGGGCGGGGTCTCATACTGGCGCGCGAGAAGCGTGATCGACGGCACGGCGATGATCACGAGGATAATCACCGGGACCACCGTCCAGATCACCTCGATCAGCGCGTTGTGGGTCGTCTTCGAGGGAACCGGGTGCGCTTTGCGACGATAACGGGTCGCGGTGTAAAGCAGCAGGAACAGCACGAAGAGGCTGATCACGGTGATGACCGGCAGCAGGATCACATCGTGCATCCACAGCGCGTATTCGCCGTCCTTGGAATACTGGTCCTGGAAGGTCATGCTCTTGAGCGCGTCGGTCTCGAACGCGGTCGGCATGCCCTTGCCTTCGGTCGGAGCCATCGGGACATATCCGCCTTCGGCCTGCGGACCTTCGTCGGCGCGGGCGGGAGTCGAAGGTTCGGGCGAGATCACATCGGCCGATGCGGGCGCGATGTCGGGCGCCCTCACCTCGGCCGGATCGCCGCCCTGCGCGAACGCCGCCTGCGGCGCGCCCAGGGCGATACCGATCGCCATCAGCGCCGCGACGAGCGCCAGAAATCCAAACTTCGTGCGGGCAAAAGCCTGACCCATAATCATGCCTAATCGGTTCTCGAATTGATCCTGAGCCGATGTGCGAAACCACCTGTCGGTTGCCCCGCACGCCGGACGCGCGCGAGTGACATTCCTGTCACATTCGCTGCCCCCTTAGCCGCGCTTGCCCAGTGCCTCAAGCGCTTCTAGGGAGAAAATTATGCAAGGCCGGGTGACAGGCGCGCAAGCGCCCGTGCCGACCCTGTGTCAAACCCCTGCGGCCACTCGCGCAAACTGCGGATAACTACCGATAATGACCGACAACCAGACCATCCCTGCGACCAAGGACGAAGTGCTCGCCGAATTCCGCGCAAGCGGCGCCCTGCTGGAGGGGCATTTCAAGCTCTCCTCGGGTCGGCACAGCGGACATTACCTGCAATGCGCGCGGGTACTGATGAACCCGCACCGCGCCGCCCGGCTGGCTCAGGCGGTGGTGCGCGCCATTCCTTCCGATGTGCTCGACCAGGTCGACGTGGTGGTCTCGCCAGCCATGGGTGGCATCATCATCGGCCACGAGGTCGCGCGCGTCCTCGGAAAGGACGCGATGTTCCTCGAACGGCCCGAGGGCACCTTCCACCTGCGACGCGGATTCGCTCTCGAACAAGGCGCGAAGGTGCTGATGGTCGAGGACGTGGTCACCACCGGCCTGTCGAGCCGCGAGGCGATCGCCGCGGTCGCGCGCGAAGGCGGCAAGGTGATCGCCGAATGCGCGCTGATCGATCGCTCGGAAGGGTCTGCCGATCTCGGCGTGCCGTTCTACCCGCTCGCGGCTTTCAACTTTCCGACCTATGCCGAAGGCAAGGTGCCCGAGGAACTGGCAAAGGTGCCGATAACCAAGCCGGGCAGCCGCAAGGAGTAAGAGCCAGACATGCACCCCCGCCTGCGCCTCGGCGTGAACATCGACCACGTCGCCACCATCCGCAATGCGCGCGGCGGCGACCATCCCGATCCGGTGCGCGCGGCCGAGATCGTCGCGCGCGTGGGCGGCGACGGGATCACCGCTCACCTGCGCGAAGACCGCCGCCATATCCGCGACGAGGACCTCGCGCGCATCCAGCAGGCGACCGACCTGCCGCTCAACCTTGAAATGGCGGCGACCGAGGAAATGCTCTCCATCGCTCTGCGCCACAAGCCCCACGCCGCCTGCATCGTTCCCGAAAAGCGCGAGGAGCGCACGACTGAAGGCGGGCTCGATGCCGCCGGACTCGACAACCAGCTTGCACCGATCGTCACCCGCCTGCGGGATGCGGGCATCCGTGTCTCGCTGTTCATCGAGGCCGACGAGCGCCAGCTCGACGCCGCGCTCCGCCTCGGCGCGCCGGTGGTCGAGTTTCACACCGGCGAATATGCACACGCGATCCTCGATGGTGACAGCGAGCGCACCGAGCGCGAATTGCGCCGCATAACCGACATGGCCGCGCTCGCCGCGAAAAACGGGATCGAGCCCCATGCCGGCCACGGCCTGACCTATGAAAACGTCCAGCCGATCGCGGCCATTCCCCAGATCGCGGAGCTCAATATCGGCCACTACCTGATCGGCGAGGCGATCTTTGCAGGGCTGGAGCCGGCAATCCGCAAGATGCGCGAGCTGATGGACGAGGCGCGCGACTGATGGGCGATCACGATCTTCCCGCGCTGACCAGTGCTCAGAAATTCTGGGCCGGGTGCGCCGCGATCCTGTTCCTGATCGCGGTCGGCCTGCTCGGCTACGCGATCAATACCGGCGTGCTGCGCACCTTCGCGATCGGCTGGGTGGGCTTGCAGATTTTCGGATTTGTCGGCGCGATCAAATTCTCGCGCGGCGATTTCGCGCACCCGCTCTTCATCAGCCAGGTCATGCTCCACCTTATCGCGCTGGTACTTCTCGTCACTCTCATCGTGAGGTCGGCGCCATGATCATCGGGCTGGGATCCGACCTGTGCAATATCGAGCGCATCCAGAACTCGCTCGACCGGTTCGGCGAGCGGTTCGAGACGCGTGTCTTCACCGAGATCGAACGCGCCAAGGCGCGCCGCCGCCCGTTCACCATCGCCGGCACCTATGCCAAGCGATTTGCTGCCAAGGAGGCCTTTTCCAAGGCAGTCGGCACCGGGTTCAGGCGCGGCGTGTTCATGAAGGATATCGGCGTCGTCAACGCGCCTTCGGGCGCTCCGACGCTGGCGCTTTGCGGCGGGGCGGCAAAGCGGCTTGAAGAATTGACGCCGTCGGGCCATGAAGCGCGCATCCATCTCACCCTCACCGACGATCACCCGTGGGCGCAGGCCTTTGTCATCATCGAGGCGCACCCGGTCCGCTGACAAGCGCGCCGAGGCGACCGACCGCAAGCAGAAACGATTTTCCTTCGTGGCACACACCGACAGCACCGCTCCCGATCCGCAATCCGGCGCCGAAGACACCGCAAAAGACGACGCGGCACGCGAAAAGGTCGACTGGTTCGCCGAACTGCGCGGGCTGGCGTTGATGCTGCTCGCGGTTCTCGCCTTTCACAGCCTCGTCGCCAAGCCGTTCTACATCCCCTCGACCTCGATGATGCCCACGCTCCATGTCGGAGACCGGCTGGTGGTGAGCAAGTATCCCTATGGCTGGTCGTGGGCCTCGGCGAGCTTTCACCTGCTTCCGCGCGGCGACTGGCGGGTGCTCCCGGCCACGCCCGAATATGGCGACATCGTCATCCCGGTGCACCCGATCCGCGACGAGGACTATATCAAGCGCGTGGTCGCTCTGCCCGGAGACACCATCGCGGTGCGCGACGGGCGCATCATCCTCAACGGCGTCCCGGTCAAGCGCGAGGTCGTGCCCCCGGTGCGCATCCCGTTCGAGCCGGAACTGTTTTGCGAGAACGGCCCCTGCCTCGCCGATTTCGAGGCATACCGGGTGCGCGATGCCGACGGACGGCAATTCTTCGAGCCGCCCACCTATCGCGAGACGCTTCCCAATGGCGCGACCTATCTCGTCATCGATCACCGCAACCAGTTCCTCGACAATTACGGCCCCTATGTCGTGCCCGAAGGCCATGTCTTCGTGATGGGCGACAATCGCGATGAAAGCGCCGACAGCCGCGCCTCGGCCGAGGATCGCGGGCTTGGCGGCGGCATTCCGCTCGAGAATATCGGCGGGCGTGCCGAATTCATCACTTTCTCGCTCGATGGCACCGCGACCTGGAACCCGCTCACCTGGTTCCCCGCCATGCGCGGCGAACGTGCATGGACCACCTTGCGCCCCGCACTGGCCGAGGAAACCGGCGCGGCGCCCTCGCGTTAAGGCGTCAACCACCACCGACCAAGGCAGGACCGACCCCGCATGGCACGCAAGTTTCTCTACCTCGTCGCGATCCTCCTCGTGCTCTTCATCGCCGGCCGGATCGCTTACGAGATGTTCCAGGACGAACTCGCCGAGATCGCGCTTGTGCCGACCAGCGAGTTCACCCCGACAACGCCGATGCGTGCCAATGCCTACCAGGACCCCGAGCTGTGGTATTCGCGCCCCGGCATCGGGATAGAGGACCCGGCACGCTGGCAGCCCGCGATCGCCGGCGAGCAGTTCGATCCCGACAGCGAGGAGCTCGGTGTTGCGGGCGAAGTACCTGATTTCGCGGTCTTCTTTGTCCATCCCACCAGCTATCTCAATCGCGACAACTGGAACGCGCCGATGGGCGACGAGGAGGCCGAACGGATTGCGCGCGTCTATGTCCGCGGCATGGCGAGCCCGTTCAACGCCGCGAGCGAGATCTGGGCGCCGCGTTACCGCCAGGCGACCATGGGCGCGTTCCTGACCGATGCTCCCGAAGGCGAACAGGCGATCGATGCGGCCTATGCCGATGTGCGCGAGGCCTATCGCTATTTCATCGATTCGGTCGATGCGGACACGCCGGTCGTGCTCGCAGGCCACAGCCAGGGCGCGCTGCACCTGCTGCGGCTGCTGCGAGAGGAAGTGCGCGGCTCGCCGGTCGCGGACCGCCTGGTGGCAGCCTATGCCATCGGCTGGCCGATCTCGGTCGATCACGACCTGCCCGAACTCGGCTTCCCCGCTTGCGCCACGCCCGAACAGACGGCCTGCATCATCTCGTGGTCGAGCTTTGCCGAACCGGCCGACCCCTCGCGGCTGATCGAGGCCTATGCAGCATCGCCCGCCTTCGACGGCAAGCTGCGCGGGGACAGCCGGATCCTGTGCACGAACCCGCTCACCGGCACTTTCGACGGCGAGGCGGAGGCCAGCTCCAATCTCGGCACGCTCGTGCCCGATGACAGCATCTCCACCGGCGAACTGGTGCCCGGATCGGTCCCGGCGCGCTGCGACGAGCGCGGCCTTTTGCTGATCGGCGACCCGCCCGAGCTTGGCTCCTACGTGCTGCCGGGCAACAATTACCACGTCTATGATATCCCGCTGTTCTGGGCGAACACCAAGGCCGACGTCGCGCGCCGCGTCACCGCATTCCCGGGTTCATCGAACTGATTACCGAGTTCGCCCCCGATTTCGCCGAGGCGCTGGCCGATGGCGGGGTGCTGCTCGGGCTCGACCTGGGCACAAAGACGATCGGCACCGCGACCTGCGATGCAGGCTGGCGTTTTGCATCCAACGGCAAGACAATCCGGCGCGGCAAGTGGGGCAAGGACCGCGAACAGATCCGCGCCCTGATAGAAGAACGCTCGGTCGCTGGCATCGTGCTTGGCCTGCCGCGCAACATGGACGGGTCCGAAGGGCCGCGCGCCCAGGCGAGCCGTGCCTTCGCCCGCAATTGCGACGAGGCATTCGGTCTTCCGCTGTTGCTCTGGGACGAACGCTGGTCGACCCAGAGCGCCGAGGCGGCGATGATCGGGCAGGACATGAGCCGCGCGCGCCGCGCCGAGGCAATCGACAGCCACGCTGCCGCCGTGATCCTGCAAGGCGCGATCGACCGGCTCGCTGGCGGCGTGCTCTAGGCAGTCGCCTCTCGCCGCCTCGCGCTGGCGACCCTCGCGACCATCCGGCTCCCGCTGCATTCCGCATCGCGCCACACCGCATCGCGCCGCTCGCCTGCCTCAGCCGTTCCTGCGCGCGCTTCGAAACTGGCGAGCCTGAGCCGTTCGGAGGGATGGGTCCGGCCGATCCAGCGAGCGAATTCCTCCGCTTCAAGCGACCCGCTCGCGACCGCAGCGCGGAGGAACACCTCGGTCGCATTGGGGCTGAGCACGCGCGTCACCTCGCCGCGTTCGAGGTCGAAACCATATTGGTCGTACCAGGCGAACGACGGGTCGACATGCATGACGTTAAGCGAGACCGAAAGCGACCTTGCCGGAAGCTGCGAATGGACATCGCGATGCGCGCGGTAGAGCATCAGCCTGCCTTCCTCGAGCGCGCTGCGCTCGACAAAGCGCAGCCCTACCTTCTCGCCGGGGAAACCGGTCACCGCTTCGTAATCGTATTCGTAATAGTCCGAGGCATAACCCGGGCCGAGATAGCCGCAGGTCAGGAACGAGAAATTGTGATCGTGCGGCACGCCGTAGACGAAGGTCGAAGCGCCGCTGTTGCGAAAGCACAGATCGTGTTCGGCAGGCCAGATATTGGCGCGCAGGAACATGTTGCCGCGCACCGGGCTGAGCGTGATCGCCTGCGGACCATAGCCGCTATCGACCTCGCCCACGCTTTTTCCCGTGAGCCTGTCGGTCAGCACGCTGGCGAGAAAATCGCGGTTGTTCGAAAGCCTGCGCAGCCAGGCGGCAGCGGCGCGGGTGCTGTCCGCATCGCGCGGGTTGAAATCGAGCGCGGCGAGCGCCTCGATCGCCTCGGGAAGCGAGCACGATGCCTTGTCCTCGATAGCGAGCAATTGCGGCATTTCAGGCCTCCTCTCGGGCATGTTCAGCCAAGAGGGCAGCAATCCGGACGCTAAGGTCGCTGGCCGCAATGGCGAGCGGGTCATCCTGATCGATGCGGCCGGTCAGTTGCAGCGCGGCAGCGGTGTCGAGCGCCGCGACCTGCCGCACCGCTTCCCAGCGCGCCTCGGGATCATTTTCACGCGCGAGGGCAAAGCGCGCCATGTCGGCGATCGCCTCGCGCTGACCGAGCGCGCCGAGCACTGCGAGGGCCATGACCTGCTGGCTGGCGCGCTTGTCGCCGCTTACAGCGCGCAGCACCGCGCCGTCGGCGGTCCGCCGCTCGAGCGTGGGAGCCGGCCTTGCCGGCGTCCTGGTGAGCTGGAGGACGAGCAGGCTTTGCGAAACCCGTACGATTTGCCGCGTCTCGTTTTGCGGCTGGCATTGGATCGTGTCGCCCGCCTGCCAGGTCACCGGACGCGACAGGATGCCGGGCGCAGTGCCATCGCGCAGGCAATGGTGCCAACCGCTCGCCACACCGGCGATGACGCATTCGATGCTCTCGCAATCGGCGAAGGTCACGGCTACAGGACAGCTCTCCTCTAGAGGCTCGCCCTTCGGCTCGTAAACGCACAGCGACAAGGCCGCATCGCGCGCATGCATCAGCTGGAGACGTGCAAAACCCGCGCTGCTCGCGTGGCGATGCGCGATCTCGCCGAGCGGGTGCGCTGCGAGAGCCGTCATGCCGCTGGTGAAAAACCTTTCGGCCAATCGGAGCGCCGCTTCGCTGTCCTCGAACAGCGCGGCAAGCGCGCCTCTCGCGCCAAGCTGTTCGCCCTGGGCATAGCGCTGGAAATCGGCTTCGAGCGCGCGGATCGCGGGCTGCGAGAGCCATCTTTCGCGCGCCGTGGCCATGGCCTCGACATTGCGGCGCTGCGCGGCCCGATCACCGCGCAGCGCCGCGATATGGGGATGAACCTGCAGGGGTCCCTCCCGCGCCGTTCAGGCCACTCCGGCGGTGACCGCCGGGGCGACATTGTAGACATAGACCATGACCGCCACGGTCGAATCGTCATAGACCCCGACCTGGTTGCTGACCGCGCCGTAAAGCGCCTGGGCGGTTTCGAGACCCGGAATATTGGAAAGTGCGATTGTCGGCATAATTGCGTCCCTTCAGTGTGAAACGCACCGGGCATGATCGCCGCGATGCAGGCCCGGTTCTGGGCAGTTTGGGCCGACGAGAAAAATTAAGAGATTGTAATGAAATTGCTCAGGCATCTAAGGCAGCAGCGATGACCGACAACGCTTCCCCGCCCCCCGCCCGCTTCGACGCGCGCGAGGCCAGCAAGTTCTTCTTCCGCGGCGGCCATACCGGCTGGCTGGGTCTCAAGTTCACCGACCAGGGCGACAACTGGGTCGAGCTCGAATTGCCCTGGCGCGAGGACCTCCTGGGCGAGGACGACCGCGCCGTGCTCGCTTCGGGCCCGATCATCAGCCTGATGGACATGGCGAGCGGAATGGCGATCTGGCAGACGCGCCAGACCTTCGCTCCGATCGCGACTCTCGACCTCAGGGTCGATTACCAGCGCCCGGCGCGCGAACGAAGCGCGGTGCGCGGGCGGGTCGAATGCTATCGCACCACCCGATCGGCCGCTTTCGTGCGGGGCATCGCGCATGATGGCGACGCCGATGACCCGGTGGCGCATGTCGCGGGCGTGTTCATGACCATCGGCAGCGATCCGCGCCAGGGCAAGGTGCCCTCGCGCACCGGTTCGGGCGTCGAGGCGGGGACCGGCGATGCCTGATCCAGACCACACCCCGCAGCTTTCCGCCTATGCCCGCGCGCTTGGCATAGAAGTCCACGCGATCGAGGACGGCGTGCCGGTGCTGACGGTCGATTTCGGTCCGAATGTCGAGGGCCGCCCACAGCATTATCATGGCGGCGCGACAGCCGGCCTGCTCGAGAATGCGGGCTATGCCGCCCTGCGCGCGCGGCTGGTCGAGGAAGGGCGCGAAGCGCAGTTGAAACCGGTCAACATCACCGTGCAATATCTGTCGGCGGGCAAGGCGCAGCCGAGCTTTGCCATCGGGCGGATCACGCGGCTTGGGCGGCGCAACGCCAATGTCACGGTCGAGGCCTGGCAAAAAGACCGCGATCGCCCGATCGCGACCGCTATCATGAACATATTGATGGGCTGAGCCAGCGCACTCGCACCGGGGGCTAGTTCGGCGGCTGGGGCAGCGGCGGTGGTAGCGGTGGGCGCTCCTCGACCCGGAAGCCGCCTTCATCGATCCTCAGTTCGACCGGGACACCATCCTGCGAAAGCACCACGCCTTCGCCCTCGAAACGCAGCCGCGTGCCGTCCTCGCCGAGCGGGATTTCCTCGCCTTCCTCGATATCGAGCGGCTGGACCGGTCCCTGCGGATCGGGCGCCGCGCTCGGCCGCGGAGCGGGAAGAGAGAGCGCACCGCGCATGAAGTCTTTCCAGATCCGAGCGGGAAGTCCGCCGCCCGTCACCCGGTCGAGCGGCGAATTGTCGTCATTGCCGATCCACACGCCGACCACGAGATCACCCGCATAGCCGACGAACAGCGCGTCGCGGTAATTCTGGGTGGTGCCGGTCTTGCCGTAATTGGCGATCGGCAGAGTGGCAGCCCTTCCCGTCCCGCGATTGATCGCGGCGCGCAGCATCCTCTCGATATCCTCGTGCGTGCGCGGCGAGGCGCTGTCGACAGGGGTGGTCAGCCATTCCCACCAGCCCTGTTCTTCCTCGGCAAAGGCATGCGGTTTTATCGGAAACCGATTGGCGGCAACCCCGGCATAGGCGGCGGTCAGTTCGAGCAACGTCATCGACGAGGTGCCGAGCGCGAGGCTGGGATCACCTTCGGGAAGGTCCGATGTCACGCCCAGCGAGCGCGCAGTGCGGATCACCCGCTCGCTCCCGACCTCGTTGAACAGCCTGACCGCCGCAACATTGCTCGAAGTGGCGAAGGCTTCCTCGAGCGTGATGGTGTCGCTGTAGCGTTCGCGCGCGTTCTTGGGGCGATAGGACCCGGCGGTGATCGCGGTATTGTCGATCGTGTCGTCGGGACGCCAGCCGGCCTGGAGCGCGGCGAGATAGACGAACAGCTTGAAGGTCGATCCGGGCTGGCGGCGGGCCTGGGTCGCGCGGTTGAAAGGCGATTGGGCATAGCTGCGCCCGCCCACCATCGCGACGACCTCGCCGCTCGGCCGCATCGCCACCAGCGCGACCTGCGCATCGCCGAGCGCCGCGCGGCTCGTGACCCGGTTGGCAAGCGCCTGGAGCCGCGAATCGAGCGTGGTGGTAAGCACCTGGCGGGCATAGCCGGGCTCCAGTCCCTCGCGCGCGATGGGCAGCGCCCAATCGGCGAAATAGGTGCCGGTGGGCACGTCGTAGCTGGTGCGCACGTCGAGCACAGGATCGGGCAGCGCGTCGGCCTCGGCCCGGGTCAGATAGCCTTCCTCGACCATCGCGCCGATCACCAGGTCCATGCGCGCCTTGGCCCGGTCGTAATGATGCGTCGGGGCATAGGCCGATGGTGCCTGCAAGAGCCCTGCGAGCATCGCCGCCTGCTGCGGCAGCAGGTTTTCGGGATGGCGGTAAAAATAATGCAGGCTGGCCGCGCGCAGTCCATACTGGTTGTCACCGAAATAGGCGTTCGACAGATAGCGCGCGAGGATCTCGTCCTTGGTCAGCCAGCCCTCGATCCAGAACGCGATCAGGGCTTCCTGCGCCTTGCGGGTCAGGCTGCGTTCTGGGGTCAGCCAGGTGAATTTGGCGAGCTGCTGGGTGATCGTGCTGCCTCCCCCGCGCCCGGTCCAGACCGCGCGCGCGATCCCGCGCGGATCGACCCCCCAATGCGAGTAGAAGCGCCGGTCCTCGATCGCGAGAAAGGCGTGGACCACGTGCGGCGGCAAATCCTCGACCGCGACCGGTTCGGCCACCATCGCCCCGCTGCGCGCAATCGGCGTGCCGTCGCTGGCGAGCAGCGTGACCTGCGGCGAAGCGATCGGCTCGAGGCTTTTCGACAAGGGCGCGGTGATCGCCAGCCACGCAAACAGCACCAGCAGCAGCGCGAAACCTGCCGCCACGATCCGCACCGCCCACCAGCGTTTGCGCCTCCCGCGCCAGAAAGCACGCGTCCAGACCGGCAGCCGCCGCCGCTCCTCGCGCGCGACCGAGCCGTCGAGCGCGTCAAGGCGCGCGTCCCACCGATCGAAATCGGGCGATCCGGCAGGGCGCAGGCGGGGTTCGTCGCATTCGTGGGGGCGCTGCGTCTCGTAAAGCGGGGAAAAGCCGCCCTCGCCGCTGGGACGATTATCTCCGCCGCGTCTCCAGAATCGTTCGAACAGCGCCATGGGTCAGTGTGTTAGCAGGCTAACACGGCTGCGCGCAAGCACGGGGAACGCGGTCCGTCAGTCGCTGCTCTTGGCTGCGCTTTCGGGCAGGTCCTCGTCGAAGACGCGCTGGTAGTATTCGCTCACCAGCGTGCGTTCGGCCTCGTCGCACTTGTTGAGGAAAGACAGGCGGAAGGCAAAGCCGGTCGAGCCGAAGATCTCCGCGTTCTGTGCCCAGGTGATCACCGTGCGCGGGCTCATGACGGTCGAGATGTCGCCGTTCATGAAGCCCTGGCGGGTGAGTTCGGCCACCTTGACCATGTCGGCAATCAGCTTGTCGTTGGTCTCGGGCGTCTTCGACTTGACGATCTGCTGCTCGGTCTCGGCAGGCAGGTAATTGAGCGCGGTGACGATGTTCCAGCGGTCCATCTGCGCCTGGTTGATCGCCTGCGTGCCGTGATAGAGCCCGCTGGTATCGCCAAGGCCGACCGTGTTGGTGGTCGCGAACAGGCGGAACCACGGATTGGGCGTGATCACACGGTTCTGATCGAGCAGGGTCAGGCGGCCATCGAATTCGAGCACGCGCTGGATCACAAACATCACGTCCGGGCGCCCGGCATCGTATTCGTCGAAAGTCAGCGCCACCGGGTGCTGAAGCGCCCAGGGCAGGATGCCTTCCTTGAACTCGGTCACCTGAAGCCCGTCCTTGAGCACGATCGCATCGCGCCCGACGAGGTCGATCCGGCTGATATGCGCATCGAGGTTCACGCGGATGCTCGGCCAGTTGAGCCGCGCGGCAACCTGTTCGATATGGGTCGACTTGCCGGTGCCGTGATAGCCCTGGATCATCACCCGGCGATTGTGCGCAAAGCCGGCCAGGATCGCGAGCGTGGTGTCCGGATCGAAGACATAGCTGTCGTCACGCTCGGGCACGTGTTCGTGCGTTTCGCTGAACGCGGGCACCTGCCAGTCGACATCGATGCCGAAGGTTTCGCGCACGTCGATGCTGGTATCAGGCTTGGACGCGATGGTGCTGTCGCCGGTGAATTCTTCGGATGGTTTCGCAGTCATATGGTGCGCGGCGTTACTGCGCGATCGGCGGCCTAGCAAGGGGGTGCGTTGCGAATTGCAGCGCCGTTTTGCAACCCGCCCGGCTGCGCCTATGGGTATGCCATGGCAGACCCGATCGAAAGCTTGCGCGTCAAACTGGTCGAACAGGTGCGCGGCGTGTTCAACGACACTGCCAGGGGCGAGCGGCCGACCCCGCCTTCGGACGACGCACTGTTTGCCAGGGACACCCCGATCCGGCTGGTCCATGCCGACCTCGTGGGCATGATGACCGGCGGGATCCGTTCGCTGCTGCTGCAGATGCTTCACCCGCACGCGCTCCAGGGGGTGCTCGACCATTCCAATTTCCGCGAGGACATGCATGGCCGCCTGCGCCGCACCGCGCAGTTCATCGCGGTCACCACGTTCGGCCACCGCGACCGCGCTGATGCCGCGATCGAGCGGGTCAATGCGATCCATGCCCGGGTGAGCGGCACCCTGCCCGACGGCACGCCCTACCACGCTACCAATCCGCGCACGCTCGCCTGGGTCCACGTGGTCGAGGCGCAAAGCTTCCTTGCCGGATATCTGCGCCATGTCAGACCCGGCATGGCACGCGCGGACCAGAACGAATATTTTCGCCAGTTCGCCCTGATCGCCCGCGCGCTTGGGGCGGACCCCGTTCCCGAAAGCCGCGCCGAGGCCGAGACGATATTTCGCGAATTGCGCCGCGACCTGCGCCCCAGCCCCGAAGCGCGCGAGATCGCGCAGCTGGTCCTCACCCAGCGGCCCGAGGGCACTCCGCCTGGCGTCCAGGCGCTGCTCGGAGCGGAAGCGGTGGCGATGCTGCCGGACTGGGCCCGCGCAATGCTGCGGCTGCAGCGGCCGGTCTTCTCCGCCCTCCCCGCTCGCGCGGTGACCTGGGGAATGGGCCGCACCTTGCGCTGGGCCTTTCGCCAGGATTGAACTGGCCCTGCGCCCCGATGTGCTACAAGGGGTGCCGGGATCGCGATGGCGGGAGTAGCTGCGATGTATGTGATGGGTGCGGTGCTGGCCGTGAAGGCAGATCGCGAGAACGACTACCTCGAAATGGCGAAATGGATGAATGCCCTGTTCCTCGAACACGGCGCGCTGGAGATCGCCGAGAACTGGGAAGACGACGTGCCCGACGGCGAGCAAACCGATTTCCGCCGTGCGGTCGCGGCCGAGAAGGACGAGAAGATCGTCTTTTCCTGGATCACCTGGCCCGACAAGGCCACCCATGATGCCGCGCATGCGAAGATCATGGCCGACGAGCGCATGAATGACATCCCCGCCGACATGCCGTTCGATGGCAAGCGCATGATCTATGGCGGTTTCCGCACGATCTACCACGCTTCAAAGGGAGACTGACCATGGCCGAATTCACGTTCTACACGGTCGCGATGAGCCGCGGCCAGATATCGCGCTGGGCGCTGCACGAAGCGGGCGCCGACTACGATCACGTCGTCTTCGATTGGGCCCAGCGGCCCGACGGCTTCACCGACATCAACCCGATGAACAAGGTGCCGGCGCTGGTCCATCACCACGGGACACACGACCACGTCATCACCGAGGCCGCGGCGATCAACCACTACCTCGCCGAAACCCATCCCGACAAAGGGCTGCTTCCCGACGCGCACGAACGGGCGGCCTATTTCCGCTGGCTGTTCTTTGCCGCAGGACCGCTCGAACAGGCGCTCATCGCCAGGGCGATGGGCTGGGAAGTTCCCGAGGACCGCCAGGTAATGGCAGGGTTCGGCGATTTCGAGCGCACGCTCTCGGCGCTCGACGGATGGCTATCGAACAACGATTTTGCCGCTGGCAAACGCTTTACCATGGCCGACACCTATGTCGGCAGCCATGTTGCTTGGGGTCTGCAATTTGGCACCTTGCCCGAAACGCCCGCGATCCGCGCCTATGCCGACAGGGTCTCGGACCGCCCCGCCTTCCGCGAGGCAAGCGCGATCGACCGGAAACTGGTCGATGAGGCCGCCGAGACCGCGTGATCGGGCGGTGGTGGGCCCGGGCCGCGATCCTCGCGCGGTTCAGCCAATCGCCGCGCTTTTCCTGAGCAGCTGGTAGGCGGTGACCACCCGGTTGAGCCGCGCTTCATAGGCGCGGTCGCCGCCATTGCGGTCAGGGTGATAGCGGCGCACGAGTTCGGAATAGCGCCTGCGCAACCGCCGCCTGTCTGTGTTCGAGCCAAGGCCCATCACCTCCAGCGCCTCGGCCTCCTCGCGGCTCCAGCGGCCTTCCATCGCCATCGCCGCCTCGCGTTCGGCGCGGCTGCGAATACCGCCCGCGCGCGCCGAAATCGCGTCGAGCGGGTCAGTGAAATCGGCCCAGCGCGGCATCCCGTCGACCGCCGCGCGCGGCGAGAAAGCGACGCTTTCGGTGCGCCAGCCATTCACCGGCGATTGGGCTGCGAACATTTCCTCCGCGCTCATTCCTTCGAACCAGTCATAGCCGGCATTGAATTCGCGCACGTGTTCGAGGCAGAACCAGCGCCACTGGCCCGGCCCGTCAAACCCGCTCGCCCGCGATCCGGGCGCGCGAAATTCGCCCGCTTCGCGGCAGGTCGGGTGTTCGCACACCCGGTCGTCCGCTTCGTAGCGGCCATGGAATCGCGTCTTTGACATGAACCCTTGAGAATGGCGATCGAGACGCCAGATTCCAAGCCGACACCGACACGAGAAGGGAAATCCGCGATGAGCCGACCGCTAGCCGAGGAAATGCACGATCTTCTGACCGCGGCCTTCGCGCCCACCCGGCTCGAGATCGTCAATGACAGCGCGCGGCATTCGGGCCATGCGGGCGATGACGGTTCGGGCGAATCACATTTCACCGTCGTGATCGAAGCGCCCGCCTTTGCCGAGATGAACCGCCTTGCCCGCCAGCGCGCGGTGATCGGGGCGCTGGGCGATATCGTCGGCCAGCGAGTTCACGCGGTCGCCATCCAGGCCAGCGCGCCCACCCAATGACCGCCTTGCGCCTGCGCCGGTCGGCGCGGATCATCCTCCTCGATCCCGCCCAGCGCGTTCTGCTGTTCCGCTTCGACATCCCGGGACGCGATCCGTTCTGGTGCACGCCGGGCGGCGAATGCGATGCGGGCGAGAGTTTCGAGCAAGCGGCGCGGCGCGAATTGCTCGAGGAAACCGGGATCGCTGCCGATTGCGGCGCGCAGATCGCACGCACCACGCCGCAATTCACCACTCCCGAGGGCGAACCGGTCCAGGCGGACGAGCGCTATTTCCTGGTTCGCGCCGGTCACGATGCGGTGTGCATCGACGGCCATACCGATCTCGAACGGCGCGTCATGACCCGCTATCGCTGGTTCGACCCCGGCGAGCTTGCCGCATGGCCCGAGACTGTTTTCCCGGAAAATCTCGCCGCGATCATCGCCGCCCATCAGGACGCGTGATTGCCGCAAGCGTGCCTGCGGGTTACGCAATCGGGGTTTGAGGGAGAACGTGATGGATTTTACCGGCAAGACCGCCTGGATCACCGGCGCATCATCGGGAATTGGCGCGGCGCTGGCGCGCGATCTTTCCCGGCGCGGTGCGCACTGCGTCCTGTCGGGCCGCGACGAAGCCCGTCTGCAATCGGTCGCAGACGATTGCGGCGAGGCGCTGGTCCTGCCCTTCGACGTGCGCGACGACGATGCGCTTGCCGAGGCTCGGGACAAGGCGATCCACTGGAAAGGCGGCGTCGACATCGCTTTCGCCAATGCCGGCGTGTCGCAGCGCAGCCGCGCGCTCGACACCGACATGAAGGTTTACCGCGAGATCATCGCCATCGATCTCACCGCGCAGATCGCGTTCGCGCAGGGCCTGATCGGGCACATGAGCGAACGCGGGTCGGGCGCGCTCGCCTTCGTCTCCTCGATCGCGGGCAAGGTCGGCGTCCCGATGCGAACCGCCTATTGCGCGGTCAAGTTCGGGCTTGCGGGCTATGCGGACGCGCTGCGCGCCGAATTGTCGCAATCGGGCGTGGGTGTCCACGTGATCTATCCCGGATCGGTCGTCACCGATGTCGCGCGCAACGCGCTGGTTGCCGACGGTTCGGCGCGCGGGCGCTCGGACAAGGCGATCGACGAAGGCATCCCCGCACGCGAGGCGGCCGCGACCATGCTCGACGCCATCGCACGCGGCGAGCGCGAGATCATCGTTGCGCGCGGTTTCGAGGAACAGATGGGCGAGACGCGGCGCACGCCCGATGCGCTCTTCGACCAGGTCGCGGGCATGGTCGCAGCCGGATACATGGAACGCATGGAGGCAGGCGAATGATCGCGTTCGACCAGAGGCGCGTGACGCTTGCCAACGGGATCGAACTCGATGTGGTCGACGAAGGGCCAAGGGATGCGCCGGCACTGATCTTCCTGCATGGCTTTCCCGAAAACCATCGCACCTGGCGCCACCAGATCGCCCATTTTTCAGACCGCTATCGCTGCATCGCGCCCGACCAGCGCGGCTATCGCGGGTCCTCCAAACCGCAGGAGGTCGAAGCCTACACGCCTGACAAGCTCATCGGCGACGTGTTTCTGCTCGCCGACGCGCTGGGGATCGGGGCCTTCACCATTATCGGCCATGACTGGGGCGGCGCGATCGCCTGGGGCGTGGCGCTTGGCGGGCAGCACGCGCGTGTCACCCGCGCGGTGATCGCCAATGCCCCGCATCCCGCTATCTTCCAGCGCCTCTTGTGGACCAACCGCCAGCAACGCGAGGCAAGCCAGTATATCCGCGCCTTCCGCGATCCCGCCAATGATGCGCTTGTGCGTGAGAAGGGCCTGACCGGCTTGATGAAGCAGGAGGTCCAATGGGACCGCCCCGGCTCGATGCCCGCCGAGGAGCGCGACATCCTGCTCGCCGCTTGGCAGGACCGCGATGCGTGTTTCGGAATGCTCAACTATTACCGCGCGAGCACGATGGAGGTGCCCGACATGGATGCGCCCTTTGCGCTTCCTGAGGGCTGGGAACCGCCAAGCCTGCCCAGGCTCACCATCCCGACCCTGGTGATCTGGGCGATGGACGATCTCGCTTTGCCGCCCGAGAATATCGAAGGGCTGGACGCGATCATCGATCCGCTGACTGTTCACCGCGTCGAGAATTGCGGCCACTTTGTGCCCTGGGAAGCGTCCGAGACGGTCATCGCTGCTATGGAAGACTTTCTCGGCTAGTCGCTAGGCGCCGAGCCATTCGACCCAGGCGCCGTGCGGATGGGCACGGCCAATGAGATGCGTCTCGCCGTTCTGGTCCGCGCCGTCCCAGCAACGCACCTTGAGTTCGTGGCGGAAGGTTTCCGGATCGGTTTCGAGCGCCACCCAGGCAATCGGGCGGTCGCGGGTCGCGCGCTGGCCGGCCTGCTCCATCGCAGCCTTGATCGCCTCTTGCGCAGAACCGGGAAGATATTGCCACACGATCGAATGGAACAGAGCGCGCGTTGTGCCCTGCTGCTGCGGGCGGGCAAGCATTTCGGCGACGAAGGCATCGGCGCTTTGGCGAACGAGATCGGGCTTGTGCTCTTCCGCCAGCGCGATTGCCGCGTCGATCCGCGCCATGCGCGCCGGTGCATCGGGCCAGACGTAAGCTTTGAGCCTGAGCGCGCTTTCGGGGTCGGTGAGGTCGATCGGCGCCACGTCGCAGCCGCGCACGCTGGAAATCGCGAATCCGGCGGGCGGAGCGAGCGGCGGGTCGCCGCGCCATTCGGGCTCGATCCGCATCGGCGAGCTCTCCGGCCCGGCCTCGGTATCGCCGAGCCGGTAGCGGTAGCGGTCGAGCATTGTGTTCACCCCCGCGCTCGCCCCGATCTCGAACAGTTCGAAGCGCGGGGCGCTGCGCTGCGCGAGCCACAGCAGGCCCGCCATGATGCTGGCCGATCGCCCCGCCTCGTTGGTCTGCGGCGGCGTGTCGAGCCAGGGCAGGAGCAGGTGATCGAAAGTCTCCACCAGCTCGCAGACCAGCCTTTCGACCTGGCCATCATCGGTGATCTGTCCGCTATAGACCCGCGCCAGCCTGTCATCCTCGCCCGACAGGACCAGGTGATGGAGCCCGCCGGCAATCCTCAGCGGCATCGCGTCCTTGAGCGTCAGGCCCTGCCAGCCGGCGATCCTGCGTCCGGTCGCGGTGTCGGTCTCGCGCACCCGGGCCAGCGCGCGGATCACCCGCGCGGTGCAGGGCGCGCCGTTTTCCTCGGCATGCCTCGCCTGCCAGGCGAGCGCGGTTTCGAACTCCTCCAGCCCCATGATGCCTTTTTCGCGCATTCGTCCCACCGTTTTTGCAACTGCCGGGCCCAGCCGTTTGTGTTGCCCTTTGGCTGCCCAGTCCCTAAGTCCCGCCGCGCAATGACGAGCGAGCTTTCATCCACCAGTAACGCGCCCGCAAACGGGTCGCTGACCTTCGCCGTGCCCAAGGGCCGTATCCTCGACGAGGCGCTGCCTGTCATGGCGCGTGCCGGCGTGGTGCCCGAGGATGGCTTTCACGACAAGGCCAACCGCTCGCTCTCCTTTGCCACGACCCGCGGCGACATGCGGCTAATCCGTGTGCGCGCCTTCGATGTCGCAACCTTCGTCGCCCATGGCGCAGCGCAGATCGGGATCGTCGGATCGGACGTGATCGAGGAGTTCGACTACGCCGATCTTTACGCCCCGGTCGACCTCGATATCGGCCATTGCCGCTTGTCGGTCGCGCGGCTCGCCGATGACACCGACGCGCACGAACATGCCAGCCACCTGCGCGTCGCGACCAAATATCCCAGCCTAACCCGCCGCCATTTCGAGGCGCAGGGCATCCAGGCCGAATGCGTCAAGCTCAACGGCGCGATGGAACTTGCCCCCTCGCTCGGCCTTGCGCGCCAGATCGTCGACCTCGTCTCGACCGGCACGACACTCAAGCAGAACGGGCTGGTCGAAACCCAGCGCATCGTCGACATCACCGCGCGGCTGATCGTCAACCGCGCCGCGCTCAAGACCGATCCGCGCGTCGCCGATCTCGTCGCCGCCTTCCGCGCCGATGCCGAGACGCGCGCGCGCGATCAGGCGGCTTGAAGGGCCGCGCGATGAAACAGCTTTCCACCAGCGATCCCGACTTCGCCAAGCGCTTCACCCGGCTAGTCGAAGCGCGGCGCGAGGCCGACAGCGATGTCGCAGGACAAGTGCTCGATATCCTGCGCACGGTGCGCACCGGCGGTGACAACGCGCTGGTCCAGTACACCCAGCGTTATGACGGCTATTCGCTGGTCGAGGACGATGACTGGCGCGTAAGCCCCGAACGCTGCGCCGAGGCCTATGAGCAGATCGCGCCCGAGGAGCGCGAGGCGCTCGACCTCGCGGCGCGGCGCATCCGTGCCTATCACGAGGCACAATTGCCCGAAAACCGCGACTACACCGATGATGATGGCGTCCGGCTGGGGGCGACCTGGCGCCCGGTCGATGCCGCGGGCCTTTATGTCCCTGGCGGACGCGCGGCCTATCCCTCTTCGCTGCTGATGAACGCGATCCCCGCCCGCGTTGCCGGGGTCGAGCGGATCGCGGTGGTAACCCCCACCCCGCGCGGCAATTCCAACCCGCTGGTTCTCGCCGCCGCGCATGTCGCGGGGATCGACGAGATTTGGCGCGTGGGCGGCGCTCAGGCAGTGGCAGCGCTCGCGTATGGCACCGATCGCATCGCTCCCGTCGATGTGATCACCGGCCCTGGCAATGCCTATGTCGCCGAGGCCAAGCGCCAGCTTTACGGCGTGGTCGGGATCGACATGGTGGCAGGCCCATCCGAGATTCTCGTCGTCGCCGATGGCAGGAACGATCCCGACTGGATCGCCGCCGACCTCCTCAGCCAGGCCGAACATGACCCGACCTCGCAATCGATCCTGATAACCGACGACGAAGGCTTTGCCGCGATGGTGTCGGACAGCATCGATTTGCAACTGGGCCAGCTTTCCACCGGCAAGACCGCCAAGGCGAGCTGGGACGCGAACGGCGCGATCATCGTGGTCTCGGACATTGCCGGCGAAGCGCCCGAATTGATCAACCGGCTCGCTGCCGAGCATGTCGAACTTGCCATCGACGATCCCGAGAGCCTGATGCGCGACATTCGTCATGCCGGAAGCATCTTCCTGGGCCGGATGACACCCGAAGCGCTCGGCGATTATGTCGCCGGACCCAACCATGTCCTTCCCACCGGTCGCCGCGCGCGTTTTTCGAGCGGGCTCTCGGTGCTTGATTTCATGAAGCGCACCAGCTTCATCGGGCTCGACGACAAGGCGATCCGGGCGATCGGCCCGGCTGCCGCCACCCTCGCCCATGCCGAAGGGCTCCCTGCTCACGCCAAATCCGTGGAACTACGCCTCAAATGACCAGCCCCGCCCGTTCCCAGGCCCGCTCGACCGCGCGCCTCGCCGCCGTCCAGGCGCTCTACCAGCAGCAGATGGAGGGTACCCCTCTCAACAAGCTGCTCGACGAGTTCCACCAGCACCGCATCGGCCGCGCGGTCGATGACGAGGAGCACGAGGGCGAAGTCTATGCCGATGCCGAAATCGCCTTTTTCGACGATATCGTGAGCGGCGTTCACGCCCGCCGCGAGGAAATCGACGAGCGGCTGACAGGCAAGCTCGCATCGGGGTGGACCCTGGTCCGGCTCGACAAGACCATGCTCCAGATCCTGCGGGCTGGCGCCTACGAGCTGATGGCGCGCGCCGACGTGCCCCGCGCGAGCGCGATCAGCGAATATGTCGATGTCGCCAAGGCATTCTTCGACGACCGCGAGGCGAAATTCGTCAACGGCATCCTCGATGCGGTCGCCGAGGACGTGCGGTCATAGACGAGACCTCTTTCATCGCCGCCCTGCGCACGCTGCCGCTCCATGCAGGCGCGCGCGGGCTCGGCGATGATGCGGCGGTGATCGAATTCGGCAGCGAAACCCTGGTCATCACCCACGACGCCATGGCCGAGGGCACCCATTGGCGGCCCGGCACCGATCCCTATGACATCGCCTGGAAGCTGGTCGCGACGAACCTGTCGGACCTCGCTGCCAAGGGCGCCGAGCCGGTCGGCGTGCTCTTGAGCCATGTGCTGGGGGATGGCGATGACCGCTTTCTCGAAGGTTTGTGCACCGTGCTTGCGCGGCACGACACGCCGATTCTGGGCGGAGACACCATTGCCGCAGCACCGGGCGCGCGCACGCTCGGCCTGACCGCGATCGGCCGCGCTACCTGCGCAAAAGTGCCCTCGCGCGCCGGAGCGCGGGCAGGAGACCGGGTCTTGGTGACCGGCACGCTCGGGCGCGCCATGCTCGGCTTCGACGGGGATGAAGGCCACCGCGAGGCATTCCTGCGCCCCGCCCCGCGCCTTGCCGAAGGCCGGGCGCTCGCACCTGTCGTGAGCGCGATGATGGATATTTCCGACGGGCTGCTCCTAGATGCGTTCCGCCTCGCCCAGGCGAGTGAGGCGACCATTGCGATCGAAAGCGACGCGGTGCCGGTCGCCGATCCCGACCGGCGCGAGGATTCCTTGCGCTGGGGCGATGATTACGAATTGCTTTTCACCTTGCCCGAGGATGCCGCCTGCCCGGTCGAGGCCAGTGCGATCGGCCGGGTCGAGCCTGCCGGCTTTGCGCCGCTCATGCTCGATGGCCACCCCCTGCTCAACGCTGCCGGCCTTGGTTTCGCGCACGGTTGATGCCGACGGCGAACGGCCCGCACGGCCGCGCCCCTGTCGCAATTCTGGTGAAACGCGCAGGTCGAAGCCGATTTCCGGCTTGCCAGCGCCCGTTCACCGGTTATGCATGTGCGCCTTGCGCTCGGGCACCGGAAAAAGGTGCAAGGGGAAGAAGCGCATTTTCCACGCACAAGAGGGGATTTTTCGTGGACCTAATTCTCATATCAATCGGGCTAGGTGTGCTCGCGGTCGTCTACGGCTTCGTCACCAGCCGCCAGGTGCTGGGTGCCAGCGCCGGCAATGAAAGAATGCAGGAGATCGCAGGCGCGATCCAGGAAGGCGCTCAGGCCTATCTCAACCGGCAATACACCACGATCGGCCTCGTCGGCGTTGTGGTCGCGGTCCTGGTCTGGCTGTTCCTGGGCGAGATCCCGGCGATCGGTTTCGTCATCGGCGCGGTGCTTTCGGGCGTTGCCGGCTATATCGGGATGAACATCTCGGTGCGCTCGAACGTGCGCACGGCGGCAGCGGCGGAAACCGGGCTCCAGCAGGGCCTGACCATCGCGTTTCGCGCGGGCGCCATCACCGGCCTGCTCGTGGCGGGCCTCGCTCTGCTCGCGATCGCGGTCTTCTTCTACGCGCTGATCGCCTATGTCGGACTTGCGCCAAATGATCGCACGGTGATCGACGGGCTCGTCGGCCTGGCCTTCGGTGCGTCGCTGATCTCGATATTCGCGCGCCTGGGCGGCGGTATCTTCACCAAGGCCGCTGACGTCGGTGCCGACCTCGTCGGCAAGGTCGAAGCGGGCATTCCCGAAGACGATCCGCGCAACCCGGCGACCATCGCGGACAATGTCGGCGACAATGTCGGCGACTGCGCTGGCATGGCTGCCGACCTGTTCGAGACCTATGTCGTCACCGTCGGTGCCACCATGGTGCTCACCGCCCTGCTGCTCACCCAGCTCGGCGACCTGCTGCTGCCGCTGATGGCCCTGCCGCTCCTGATCGGCGGGGCGTGCATCGTCACCTCGATCATCGGCACCTATTTCGTCCGCCTTGGCGGCGGCACGAATGTCATGGGCGCGATGTACAAGGGCTTCATCGTCACCGCGGTCCTCGCAGTGCCGCTGATCTATCTCGTCACCAGCTACGCGCTGGGCACGGGCGGAGCCGACATGAACACCGTGCTCAATGCAGGCACGGGCATGGTCGAGTTCACCGGGATGGACCTGTTCTGGTGTTCGCTGATCGGCCTCGCGCTGACCGGCATCATCATCTGGATCACCGAGTATTACACCGGCACGAATTTCCGTCCGGTCCGCTCGATCGCCAAGGCCTCGGAAACGGGCCACGGCACCAATGTGATTCAGGGTCTTGCCATCAGCCTTGAATCGACCGCGCTGCCGACCATCGTCATCATCGCGGCGATCATCGGTGCCTACGAGCTTGCCGGCCTGATTGGTCTCGCCTTCGGTGCGACCGCGATGCTGGCGCTTGCCGGGATGGTGGTCGCTCTCGACGCCTATGGTCCTGTCACCGACAATGCCGGTGGGATCGCCGAAATGGCCGGTCTGGACGATAGCGTTCGCGAGAAGACCGACCTGCTCGATGCTGTCGGCAACACCACCAAGGCGGTGACCAAGGGCTATGCCATCGGTTCGGCAGGCCTTGCCGCTCTGGTGCTGTTCGCCGCCTATACCGCCGACCTCAATGCCTTTGCCGACCGGCTCGGGCTTGCGGTTGTCGAAGGGCGTGCGGACGTGAACTTCAGCCTTGAAAACCCCTATGTCATCGTCGGCCTGTTCCTCGGCGCGCTGCTCCCGTACCTGTTCGGTGCGATGGGCATGACCGCCGTGGGCCGCGCCGCAGGCGACGTGGTCAAGGACGTTCGCGAGCAGTTCGCATCCGACAAGGGCATCATGGAAGGCACCAGCCGTCCCAATTATGCCCGCACGGTCGATCTCGTGACCAAGGCCGCGATCAAGGAAATGATCGTGCCCTCGCTGCTTCCGGTGCTCGCACCGATCGCGGTGTTCTTCGTGATCCGCTGGATCGACGGACCGCAAAGCGCCTTTGCCGCGCTTGGCGCACTGCTGCTCGGCGTGATCGTCGGCGGCCTGTTCGTCGCGCTCTCGATGACCGCCGGTGGCGGCGCATGGGACAATGCGAAGAAATATATCGAGGACGGCAATCACGGCGGCAAGGGATCCGAGGCTCACAAGGCTGCGGTGACCGGCGATACCGTGGGTGATCCCTACAAGGACACCGCGGGTCCGGCCGTGAACCCGATGATCAAGATCACCAATATCGTCGCGCTGCTCCTGCTCGCGGCGCTGGCCGGGCACTAGGCGCACCTGCCAAACCGGCTCATGCAAGGCCCCGTCCGGAGCGATCCGGGCGGGGCCTTCGCCTTTTGGCTCCTCCGTTTTCCG
Source organism: Qipengyuania nanhaisediminis (assembly GCF_045862805.1). Taxonomy (GTDB): domain Bacteria; phylum Pseudomonadota; class Alphaproteobacteria; order Sphingomonadales; family Sphingomonadaceae; genus Erythrobacter; species Erythrobacter nanhaisediminis_A. The sequence goes on along the minus strand of NZ_AP025760.1, from coordinate 1,265,246 downwards.
CCTCCCGCGGGCCTAACAGGGATTCTTAACGCGTATGCGCTAATCCCTTGCGCGCGGTGCGCAATCGGGCGCGGCCGCGCCAGAGGGAACCATGACGGAGCTTGCGCGCAAGCCGGGAAACGCGATCTTTCGCACAGTCGGCACGCCCGCTGCACAGGCGGCGCGCGGCGCGGATCCGCGCGCGGCGATCGTCCCTGTGACGCAGACGCAGGACCCTGCCCTTGTCGCGGCCTGGCGGGCCCTCGCTACCCGCGCGAGCGAGCCCAATCCGTTCTTTGAACCGTGGTTTCTCCTTCCCTCGCTCAGACACCTGGCCGAGCCGGACGAATGCGCCCTGCTCACCGTCTGGGAGGGAGACGCCCTGATCGGGCTGATGCCGATCGCGCAGCGCGGTGATTATTACGGCTATCGCATCGCGCACATCGCCTCATGGCTCCACGACAACGCCTTTTGCGGCGTGCCGCTGGTGGCAAAGCATGGGGAGCAGGCGTTCTGGCAATGCGTGCTCGACCATTGCGATCGCCATGCCGGGACAGCGCTGTTCCTCCACCTCGCCGAATTGCCTGCCGATGGCCCGGTCGCGCGCGCCCTCGATGCGGTCACGCGCGAGCGTTCCTGCGCGGCAGTCACGGTCGACAGGGGTGAGCGGGCGATGCTGGCGTCGCCCGCCAGCCCGGACGCCTATTGGCAAGGCGCGATGAGCGCCAAGAACCGCAAGGAATTGCGGCGCCAGAAGAAGCGGCTCGGCGAATGCGGCACGCTCAGCTTCGAGCGCTGCGAAGATGCCACCGACCCTGCCGAGTGGGCGCGCGAATTCGTCGCGCTCGAGGCGGCAGGCTGGAAGGGGGAAGCGCGCTCGGCGCTCGCCAGCCGAACCGCCACCTGCGATTTCTTCACCGAAACGCTCGAGGGCGCGGCCAAGGCAGGCCGGCTCGAACGGCTCGCATTGCGGCTCGATGGCAAGCCTGTCGCCATGCTCGCAAACTTTCTCACCCCTCCCGGCGCCTACAGCTTCAAGACCGCCTATGACGAGGCCTATGCGCGCTATTCGCCCGGCCTGCTGCTCCAGATCGAGAACCTCGATCTGCTCGAACGCGACGGGATCGCCTGGACCGATAGCTGCGCGCGTCCCGGCCACACCATGATCGAACGGCTGTGGCGCGAAAAGCGCGTTATCGAAGCGCGCAATATCGCGATCGGCGGCCGCGTGCGCCGGGCGCTATTTGCAGGGCTCAGCGCCTGGGAAAACCGCAAGGGACGCCGCGCATGAACGCACCCGACAAGAGCTGGGCCGATCAGGCGAAGCGAAGCGCACCGGGCGAGGCCGGCACCGTCTTCGATGCGGCAGCGCGCCGCCATTTCGCCGTGCACTATCCCGAGATCCCGCACCGGCTCGAACACCGGCTCGGCCACCACCCGCTGCTCGAACGCGGCGCGCTGGCCGAGCTTGCCACCAGCCTCCCCGACACCAGTGTCGAATACAATCGCGGTGATCTGCCGATCGGGGTCGACGGAAAGCCCGAGCCGACCGGCCGCTCGATCGGCGCGACGATCCGCGATATCGACGGAGCGAACAGCTGGGCGGTGCTCAAGAATATCGAGCAGGTGCCCGCCTACAGGGCGCTGCTCGACGCGTTGACGGGCGAACTGGCCGAACCGATCCGCGCGGCGACCGGGGACATCCTCACCCCCCAGGGTTTCGTCTTCATTTCATCGCCATTGGCAGTCACGCCCTATCATTTCGATCCCGAGCACAACATCCTGCTCCAGGTCGAAGGCACCAAGGTCATGACCCAATTTCCCGCCGGCGATCCGCGCTTTGCGCCCGATGCGGTGCACGAGAGCTATCATTGCGGCGGCCCGCGCGAACTGGCCTGGGACGATGGCTTCATGGACAGCGCCCGAGAATACGCGCTGACACCGGGCGAAGCGGTCTATGTCCCGGTCATGGCGCCTCATTTCGTCCGCAACGGACCCGCAAGCTCGATCTCGCTGTCGATCACCTGGCGTTCGGCCTGGAGCTATCGCGAGAGCGAGGCGCGTGCCTTCAACCGGATGCTTCGCAATTTCGGTCTCGCCCCGCGTGCGCCGCGACGCTGGCCGGCCACCAACCGCGTGAAATCTCTCGCCTTCCGCGCTCTGCGCAAGCTCGGCCTCACTCCGCGAACGCCTCCGGCTTGACCTCGCCCTCGCCGCTCCCCATTGCGGGCCTGCGATGAGCGATGACAACGACACCCGATCCGCCGACCCGCAACAGCTCGTCGATGGGCTGGTCAAGTTGCTCACGGTCGAAAAGCGCGCGGCCGATATATATTGCGGCCGCCAGCAGAAGGGCGGCGTGGGCCGCGTCTTTGGCGGACAGGTGCTTGCCCAGGCCTTGCAGGCTGCGCAGGCCAGCGTCACCGATGGCAAGACCGCGCATTCGCTCCACGCCTATTTCCTGCGCGGAGGGCGCGAGGGCGCGCCGATTAAATACCGCATCGCGCGCGATTTCGACGGGCGCAGCTTTGCCAATCGCCGGGTGGTGGCCACGCAGGAGGGCGATGACGGCATGCCCTGCCCGATCCTCAACCTCACCGCGAGCTTTCAGACGCCGGAGACCGGCCTCGAACACGAGGATGCGCCGATGCCCGATGTCGTCGGGCCGGATGACCTGCGCCCCGATATGGAGGTGCGTCGCGAGACCGTCGAAAAACTCGGCGACAGGCTTAACGATGCGCAGCGCGCGCTGATGCTGCGCCCGCGCGCGATCGAGATGCGCACGCATGACAAGCTGCACTGGATGAATTCGGACCCCAAGCCGCCGCGCGCGCATAGCTGGTTCCGGACCGTCGCTCCCCTGCCCGACGATCCCGCGCTCCACCGCGCCGTGATTACTTATGCAAGCGACTACACGCTGCTCGGCACCAGCGCGCTGCCGCATGGCCTTTCGTGGATGCGCGGCGAACTGGTCGGGGCGAGCCTCGACCACGCGATCTGGTTTCATCGCCCGATCGACGAGCACACCCGCGCCGATGAATGGCTGCTCTATGCCACCGATTCGCCATGGTCGGGCAGCGGGCGCGGCTTCAATCGCGGGCGGATCTACAACCGCAGGGGCGATCTCGTCGCCAGCGTCGCGCAAGAAGGCATGATGCGGAAACGCAAGAAACGCGACTGACCTTGCTTCGGGCCGGTTGGCGATGCGGCAATCGATCGATACGGTAGGCCGGTCTTTTCGGGAGAGGTCATGCAGGTCACGCGCCAACCGCCGGTTCGCACCAGTCTCGAACCATCGAACCACCCCTATCTTTCGGGCCCGTGGACCCCGGTGCACGAGGAAACCGAGGTGGACGAGCTCGAAGTGATCGAGGGCGCGATCCCCGAAGACATCGACGGCATCTATCTGCGCAATACCGAGAACCCGGTGCACCAGCCTCTGGGCCGCTATCACCCCTTCGATGGCGACGCGATGATCCACCAGGTGCGCATTTCGGGCGGACGCGCGAGCTATCGCAACCGGTTCGTGCGCACCCATTGTTTCGAGGCCGAACAGATTGCCGGCCAATCGCTTTGGGGCGGGCTGATGGACCCGCCGGGCACGTCGAAGCGCCCCGGATTCGGAGCGCATGGCGGGCTCAAGGACACCGGAAGCACCGATATCATCGTCCATGCAGGCGTGGCGCTGGCGACCTTCTACCAGTGCGGCGAGGCCTGGCAGGTCGATCCTGTCACGCTGGAGACGCTGGGCAAGGCGCCGTGGGGCCCGCTCGACGGGGTTTCAGCCCATCCCAAGGTCGACGAAAGCACCGGCGAGTGCATGTTCTTCAACTATTCCAAGCACGCACCCTTCATGCATTACGGCGTGGTCGATCGCGGCGGCAAGCTGGTCCATTACACGCCGATCCCGCTGTCAGGTCCGCGCCTGCCGCACGATATGGCGATCACGAGGAACTTCTCGATCCTCAACGACATGCCGCTCTACTGGGATGCCGAACTGCTCAAGCGCGACATTCACGCGGCACGCATCCACGAGGGCGAGCCGACGCGGTTCGCGCTGATCCCGCGCCATGGCGAGCCCGGGGACATCCGCTGGTTCGAGGCCTCGCCTACCTATGTCCTTCATTGGACCAATGCCTGGGAAGAGACCGCACCGGACGGATCCGATCAGGTCGTGCTCGAAGGCTATTACCAGGACAAGCCGATGCCCGATCCGATCGAGGAAGCGGGCGAATACAGCCACATGATGGCCTATGTCGACGAACACTCGTTCCAGAGCCGGCTTCACCGCTGGCGCTTCAACCTGGATACCGGCGAATGCCGCGAGGAGCGCCTGTCGGACCGGATTGCCGAGTTCGGCACGATCAATCCCGATTACCTGATGCGCCCGAGCCGCTATGTCTGGTCGACCACCACCCGGCCCGGCTGGTTCCTGTTCAACGGCTATGTCCGCCACGACACGCAGACCGGAGAGGAAGAGGTCTTCACCCTGCCCGACGGCGTCTATGCCAGCGAAAGCCCGATGGTGCCGCGCAAGGGCGCTCAACGCGAGGATGACGGCTATCTGGTCACCTTCCTGATCGACGAGAACAGCGGAACAAGCGAGCTCGCCATCCTCGATGCCGCCGACATCGCCCGCGGCCCGATCGCGCGCGCGCGGCTGCCGCACAAGACTTCGAGCGGGGTTCATGCGACCTGGGTCGAGAATGCCCAGCTTGAAAGCGACCTTGCCGCCCGCCGCGCACAATTCGCCGCCTAGCGCGCCCCTTTGCAAGTCTGCCTGCAACGATTATCGCGCCCGGGCATTGGTTATCTGAACACACGCAAACGAGAGGGATCTCATCTCATGGCTTTCAAACTTATCGACCTTCCCTATGCCGACACCGCGCTTTCGCCCGCGATTTCGGCCGAGACACTTTCCTACCACCATGGCAAGCACCACCAGGCCTATATCGACAAGACCAATGACGCGATCGAAGGCACCGAACACGCCGACAAGTCGCTCGAAGAGGTGATCGCGGCCGCGCGCGGATCGAACCAGGGCCTGTTCAACAATGCCGCGCAAAGCTGGAACCACGGTTTCTACTGGCACTCGATGGCCGAAAGCGAGACCGAGTGCTCGGACGAGCTGAAATCCAAGATCGAGGCCGCTTTCGGTTCGATCGACAAGCTCAAAGACGAATTGAAGTCGCGCGGCGCCGGCCACTTTGCCAGCGGCTGGGTGTGGCTGGCCGAAAAGAACGGCGAATTGTCGGTCGAGGAAACCCACGATGGCGACACGATCGCCGACCAGGGCTTCAACCCGCTGCTGGTGATCGACGTGTGGGAGCACGCCTATTACCTCGACCACCAGAACAAGCGACCGGCCTATCTCGACGCGGTGGTGAGCGGCAAGCTCAACTGGAAGTTCGCCAGCGACAACCTCGCGCGCGGTTCGGCATGGACCTATCCCTGCTGATCGACCGCGATAACTGACACGCAAATGGCCCGGTCCGCGTTCGTGCGCGGGCCGGGCCATTTCGTATGTGTGTTCAGCCGCGCAGGTCCTTCGAGGAGCCGAGGCTGATATGCGAGGTGATGCTCGCCACCTGCGGCAGAGTGCCGAGCGTGTCGGCATGAAAGGTCTTGTATTGCGAGAGGTCATCGACCTCGACCCGCAGCAGATATTCGACCGAGCCGGTTATATTGTGGCACTCGCGCACTTCGGGCGCGGCCTCCATCGCCGCCTCGAATTCGCGGGCATCCTTGGTCAGATGCGCGCTCAGTCCCACCATCACGAAAATCGTCACCGCCCCGCCCAGCCGGCTGCGGTCGAGCACGGCGCGATAGCCGCGGATTAGCCCCGAGCGTTCCAGTTCCTGCACCCGCCTCAGGCACGCCGAGGGCGACAACCCGACGCGCGCGGCGAGATTGGCATTGCTGAGCCGCCCGTCGCTTTCGAGCTCGTGCAATATCGTGCGGTCAATCCTGTCCATCACCGCACGATATTGCAGCGACGAGTCGATGGCAACGCTGTTTGCAAGGAAATTCGATCCCGAAAGCGCTATGATTGCGCGGCATTCCGACTCAGACCACGGGACAGAACCAATCATGGCCACCCTCGCCGCTACCGATCGCAACCACAGCATCCTTCCGCTCGAAGACTATGACATGTCGCGCGAGGGCGGCTTCCTGTGTCGCTACGACGCCGGAGCGGTTACTTTCACCGATGGCTGGGCCGACGCGGCGCGGGTGGCGCTGCAATTGCCGCATGTCCTGCCCTCGGGGCAAGTGCGCGCGTTCCTGAAAGCGAACCTGCCCGATCCCCGCGACCTTGCCGATCCGGCAACGCTCACAAATGCGCAGCTTCGCATGGCGGTGGTCCACTACACCTTCATGGTGCAGGCCTATGTCTGGGGCGAGAACACGGTCACCAATATCCTGCCCCCCTGCCTCGCCGTGCCGATGGTCGCACTGGGCGATGCGGCGGGCCAGCAGCCGCTTTTGACTTATGCCAATTACGTGCTCGACAACTGGACGCTGATCGACCCGGCAAAGCCGATGGGGCTCGACAATATCCGCATGGTCCAGAACTTTCTCGGCGGCCAGGACGAGGCATGGTTCGTGCTCGTCCATGTCGCGATCGAGGCGCAGGCAGGCGCGGCGCTGGCGCGCTTTGCCGACGTTGTCGCGGCGGTCGATGCCGATGATCCCGAGGCCGCGCGCGGGCAGCTCGAGGCGATGGCCGCGACCTGGGAGAAAATCAACGCGCTGTTCGACCGGATGCCGGAAAAGTGCGACCCCTATATCTATTTCGAGCGGGTGCGCCCCTATATCCACGGCTGGAAGGACAATCCGGCGCTGCCCGACGGGGTGATCTACGAAGGCGTCGAGAAATTCGGCAATGCCGCCCAGGCCTATCGCGGGCAGACCGGCTCGCAAAGCTCGATCGTTCCGAGCATGGACGCGCTGATGGGCGTGGGCCATGCGAGCGACCCCTTGCGCGAATTCCTCGACCAGTTGCACGAATACCGCCCGGGCGGCCATCGCGGCTTTGTCGACGACACCCGCCGCGCCAGCACCTTGCGCGCCTTTGCCAAGCGGGTCGATCATGCCGGCCTCACCGCTGCCTACAACGCCAATATCCAGGCGGTCGCCGATTTCCGTTCGCGCCACCTCGAATATGCGGCGAGCTATATCAACAAGCAGGGCAAGAAGAGCGCGGGCAACGACACCGATGTCGGCACCGGCGGCACGCCTTTCATGCGCTATCTCAAGAAGCACCGCGACGAGACGCGTGGCAACCTGCTCTGAGCCGCGCGCGGGCGGGTCAGCTGCCGTAGAGGAACATGTTGACGGTCAGCCGGCCTTGCCCGGGATCGTCTGACAGCGCGGCGGGATCGGGAATGACACCCGAATGCAATTGCCTCCCGCGATAGAGCGCAAGCCGGTCTGGCTGCGCCTCTATACAGGCGATCTGTTCGAAGCGCTCGCTGGCGCGCGGATAGCCTTGGGGCGGCGGGCCGAACTCGCGCTCGTCATCCTCGAGCGCGGCGGCATAGACGGATTCCCGATCGGGCGTGATTGCCTCGAACCCTGTGCGCACATGGCGGTAGAACGCCGTCCCGCCGCTTTCGGGTCCGTCGAGATAATGCATGATCGCCACCCGGCCGGGATCGCTATGGTCATGATGCGGGATGCGCTGGCGCGGCGACAGGTTATCGGGCGCTGACGTCACCACGCTGAAGGCGGCAATCTCGCACTGTATCGAACGCCGCAGCCCGAAGACTTCGCCCATCACCTGCATCATCAGATCGCGCCTGATATCGAGATAGGACGGGTCGGCCGGCGCGCGGATGCCGGGATAATCGACCCCGGCGGGGTAATATCGCGCGGCCTCGCCCATAGCCCGCAGCCTTTCGACCTGGCCGGTGAAATTGTCGATGATGACGATCGGCTCGCCTTCCTTGCCGATCCGTTCGACTTTGACCCGGGCCTCTCCTGGCTGCATCGGCTGGTCCTAGCCGCTCGCGTGGTAAAAGTCATAGATCTTGCGCGCGACCGCATCGCTCACGCCGGGGGCGCGTTGCAGGTCTTCGAGCGCGGCGGCGCGGACTTTCGAGGCGGTGCCGAAATGGAGCAGCAGCGCGCGCTTTCGCGCCGGGCCGATGCCGGGGATCTCGTCGAGCGGTGAAGCGGTGATCGCCTTCGAGCGCTTGGCACGGTGGGCGCCGATGACGAAGCGGTGCACCTCGTCGCGTAGTCGCTGGGCGTAGAACAGCACCGGCGAATTGGTCGGCAGAGTCTTCTCGCGCCCGTCGGGGAAGTGGAACACTTCGCGTCCCGCGCGCCCGTGATGCGGCCCCTTGGCGATGCCGATGACGGCGATATCCTCGATGCCGAGTTCGCCAAGCACTTCCATCACGCTCGACAATTGCCCCTTTCCGCCATCGACCAGCACGAGGTCGGGCCACACGCCCTCGCGCTCGCGATCGGGGTCTTCCTTCATCGCGCGGGCAAACCGCCGCTGCATGACCTCGCGCATCATCGCGAAATCGTCATTGGTCTGAGCGGTCTTGATGTTGAACTTGCGATATTGCGACTTTTCAAAGCCTTCGGGGCTGGCGACGATCATCGCCCCGACCGCCTTGGCGCCCTGGATATGGCTGTTGTCATAGACCTCGATGCGCTTGGGCGGTTCGTCCAGCTCGAGGAACTCGGCCAGTTCGCGGTGGGTCTTTGCCTTGGTCCCGGCCTCGGCCAGCCGCCGTTCGAGCGCATCGACCGCGTTTTTCTGCGCCTGTTTCATCAGTTTGCGCCGGTCGCCGCGCTGCGGGATCGAGAGGGTCACCTTGCGGTCCGCCAGCTCGCTCAATGCCGCCTCGATCAACTCGCTTTCGGGCAGGTTCCGGTCGACCAGCACGGTCGGCGGCGGCGGCACTTCCTCGTAGAATTGCAGGATCACGTCGGCGAGCACCTGGTCCTCGTCCACTTCCTTGGTGTGGCTGGGAAAAAAGGCGCGGTGCCCCCAGTTCTGCCCGCCGCGGATGAAGAAGGCCTGCACCCCGATATGCCCGCCCTTGGCAGCGAGCGCGAAGACATCGGCATCGCCCACGCTTTTCGCGTTGATCGCCTGGCTGCCCTGGATGAATGTCGCCGCGCGCAGCCGGTCGCGCAGGATTGCCGCGGTCTCGAAATCGAGATCCTCGGCGGCCTTGGCCATCTGCTTTTCGAGATCGGCCTGCACTTTGCCCGACTTGCCGGCAAGAAACTCCTTCGCCTGGTCAACCAGCCCCTGGTAATCGTCCTCGCTGATCCTCCCGACACAAGGGGCCGAACATCTCTTGATCTGGTAGAGCAGGCAGGGCCGGTCGCGATTGTTGAAGAAACTGTCGGTGCAGCTTCTGAGCAGGAACAGTTTCTGCAGCGCGTTGAGCGTGGTGTTGACGCTGCCCGCGCTGGCGAACGGCCCGTAATAATTGCCCTTGGCCCGGCGCGCGCCGCGATGCTTGTGGATGCGCGGATATTTGTGATCGGCGCGCAGCAGGATGAACGGAAAGCTCTTGTCGTCGCGCAGCAGCACGTTGAAGGGCGGACGAAAGCGCTTGATCAGCTGCGCTTCGAGCAGGAGCGCCTCGGCTTCCGAATTGGTGGTTACGATCTCCATCCCGCGGCATTGCGACACCATGCGCTTGAGCCGCCCGGAGAGCTGGGCGAGCTGGGTGTAATTCGCCACCCGCGCCTTCAGGCTGCGCGCCTTGCCCACGTAGAGCACGTCGCCGCGGCTATCGAGCATGCGATAGACGCCCGGCACCGGCTTGAGCGTGCGCACGACATTGCGGATCGCGTTCACCCCGGCATCAAGATTGGGCTGCGCGCTCGCGACGGTGCGCGCTGCGCGTTCCTCGTTGAAACGTTCGGCCCCGCGCGGATCGTGGGGCGTGCCGGCAGGGGTCTTGGCCATGCGGCTGTAGATAGGGATCGACACGCGCGATTGGCAATGCGCGCGCTGGTGACTATCGGCACAAAGGTGAGAAAATTCGACGCGATAATCCTCGGCGCGGGCGCTGCCGGACTGATGTGCGCGGCGCGCGCTGGCCAGCGCGGGCTTCGCATCGCGGTGCTCGAACGCGCGGAAAAGCCGGGCAAGAAGATCCTGATCTCGGGCGGTGGGCGGTGCAATTTCACCAATATCGATGCCGGGCCTGCCCAATATCTTTCGGCCAATCCCCATTTCGCCAAGTCGGCGCTCGCACGCTACACCCCGCGCGACTTTCTCGACCTCGTCGAAAAGCACGGCATTGCCTGGCACGAAAAGACGCTGGGCCAGCTCTTCTGCGACGGGTCTGCGAAACAGATCGTCCAGATGCTGCTCGATGAATGTCCGGGCAGCGTCGATGTCATCTGCAAAGCCGATGTCACCGCGGTGGTGAAGGAAGGCGACACTTTCGCTGTCTCGGCTTCCGGGGAAAGTTACGCCGCACCCGCGCTGGTGATCGCGACCGGCGGGCCGTCGATCCCCAAGATGGGCGCGACCGGCTTTGCCTATGAACTCGCACGGCAATTCGGTCTCAAGGTCGTCGAACCGCGCCCCGCGCTCGTCCCGCTGACCCTGGGCGGCGAGGACGTGCTGTTCCGCGAATTGTCGGGCGTCTCCGCCCCCGTCACCGCGCGCGCGGGCAAAGCGGCCTTCGACGAGGCGGCGCTCTTCACGCACAAGGGGCTTTCCGGCCCGGCGATCCTTCAGGCATCGTCCTATTGGCGCGCGGGCGAGGAGGTAGGGATCGATTTCCGCGCGGGAGAAGGAGACGAATGGCTGGTCGAAGCCAAGCGCGAGCGTCCGCGCGTCCACCTGAAGACCGTGCTGCGCGAACACTTGCCCGACCGGCTCGCCGATGCGCTGGCAGAGCGGATCGGGATCGAAAGCGAGCTTGGCAATGCGCCCGACAAGGCGCTGCGCGAAACGGCGCGAAAGCTCGCCGACTGGCGCTTTCGCCCGAGCGGGACCGAGGGGTTCGCCAAGGCCGAGGTCACGATCGGCGGCATTGCCACGTCCGAACTGTCGAGCAAGACGATGGAGGCGCGCAAGGTGCCGGGCCTGTTCGCGATCGGCGAGGCGGTCGATGTTACCGGGTGGCTGGGCGGCTACAATTTCCAATGGGCCTGGGCGAGCGGGGTTGCCGCAGGAGACGCGCTCCAGCCGCGCTTGGCATAGACATCATCCCCACCTCACGCGCGCGTCAGCTTGTGCGCGGCCCGGTTCCTGCCTAGCCTCCACCAAAGAGCCCGAAAACGGGCCGCGAGCCCTTGGTTTACCGAAGGCACAGCAGGAGAGACATTTGCGGCAGTTGCAAGGCATGGATTCCTCGTTCGTCGCGATGGAATCGCCCAATTCGCCGATGCATATCGGCAGCGTCCTGATCTACAATCCGGCGACCGCGCCCGATGGCTTCGTCCGCTTCAAGGATATCCTGTCCTTCATGGAAAGCCGGATGCGGCTGTCCAGGACCATGCGCCAGCGGCTGGTGCGCGTCCCCTTCGACCTCGATTACCCCTACTGGATCGAGGACCCCGATTTCGATCTCGAATACCATGTCCGCCATATCGCGCTGCCCGAACCGGGCGACTGGCGGCAATTGTGCATCCAGGCCGCGCGCATCCATGCACGCCCGCTCGATCTCACCCGTCCGCCATGGGAGTTCACCGTGGTCGAGGGGCTCGACAATGTCCGCGGCTATCCCAAGGGCTGCTTCGCGTTCGTCACCAAGGTCCACCATTCGGCGATCGACGGGATGAGCGGGATCGACCTGATGGAGGCGATGCACACGCTGACCCCCGATGTCTCCGAACCGGAACAGCCCGACGACTGGAAGCCCGAAAAAGTGCCCGGCCCGGTCGAATTGCTGGGCAAGAGCTATGTCAATGCGCTGCTCAACCCGCTCAAACAGGCGCAGGTCGCCGCCCAGGCAATCCCCGGCGTGGCGAGCGCGATCAAGGGGTTGGTCGCCAAGGACTTCAGGCTCAGCACCGACATGATGCCGCCGCGCACGCGGTTCAACCGCTCGATCTCCGCCCATCGCGTGGTCGAGGGCTGCTGCTTCGACCTTGCCGAATTCAAATCGGTCCGCTCGCTCCACGAAGGCGCGAAGGTCAACGATGTCGCACTGGCGGTGGTCGGCGGCGCCTTGCACAAATATCTTACCGCCAAGGGCGACCTGCCCAAGGGCACGATGACCGCGATGGCGCCGATCTCGGTGCGCGCCAAGGGCGAAAAGGGCGATATGGGCAACCAGGTCTCGGCCATGGTCGCCCCGCTCGGCACGCATATTTCCGACCCGGCCGAACGGCTCGCCTATGTCTATGGCCAGACGAGCAATTCCAAGGCGATGACCAATGCGGTCGGAGCGCGGCGAATGACCGAGGTGAGCAAGGTCAATCCGCTGTTCTACATGGCGTTGGGCGCGCAGCTGTTCAATCGCGTCAGCCTCGCGCATCGCTTCGCCATGCCGTTCAACACGGTGGTGACCAACGTGCCCGGGCCGCCGGTGCATATCTATTCGGCCGGGGCGCGGCTCGAAAGCATGGCGCTGTCGCTCATCTGCCTGACCGAGGGGCTGGGCCTTGCCCATGTCGTCCAGTCCTATGTCGACGAGGCCTATATCAGCTTCACCGCCTGCCGCACGATCATGCCCGATCCCGAGTTTTACGCGCAGTGCATCCAGGACGGCTTTGACGAATTGCTGGCCGCGGCGCGCGCGGCAGAAGAAAAACCGGCACGCAAACCCAAGACCAGACAGACCGGCGAAAAGTTCGCGAAATCAGCGGGCAAGGCCAAGGCAAAAGCAATGCCTCGCGCAAAATCGCCAGCCAAATCCGCTTCTGCAAGCGCGAAGCCGGCGAAACAAAAGGCACCGGCCAAGCGTAGACCGGCTGAAGCAACCCGAAAAACCAAGGGCAGCAATGCCAAGGAGACCGATTGATGGCATCTATCGCGCCCGATGCGGGCCAGTTGCGCGCTGACAGCAATTCCACGAGCGGGTCGCGCGGGCCATCGCGGATATGGACCCTAGCCGAAGGCGGCCGCGCCATGACCGAACTCGGCGCGTTCTTCCTTTCGCGCCCGCTGCTAGCAAGCAACCTTCCCAGGGGCGACGGCCATCCGGTGATCTGCCTTCCCGGCTTCATGGCGACCAACAATTCGACCCGGCCGATGCGCGGTCTTCTCGGTGACCTTGGCTACGACGCGCATGGCTGGGAATCGGGCCGCAATGTCCGCGTCGACAACGCGCTTGTCGCCCGGCTTCAGGATCAGCTTGCGCGCACCCATGAGGAAAGCGGGCGCAAGGTCTCTCTCATCGGCTGGAGCCTTGGCGGCGTGCTCGCGCGCGAACTGGCCAAGCTTCATCCCGAAAAGGTGCGGCTGGTGATAAGCCTCGGCAGCCCGATCACCAATGATCGCGGTGTCTCGAATGCACGTCGCCTGTTCGAATGGCTCAACGGCAAGGAACCCGAGCCGATGCGCGACGGGCGTTTCCAGGCGCTTGACCAAGCGCCGCCCGTGCCCACCACCTCGATCTTCACCAAGACCGATGGCGTCGTTCACTGGCACGGAAGCGTGCAATGCGGTTCGCGCGAGGATTGCGAAAACATCCGCGTGCGCGCGAGCCATTGCGGGCTTGGCGTCAATCCCAGCGTGATGGTCGCGATCGCGGATCGGCTCGCCCAGGACGAAGGTGCATGGAAACCGTTCGAGCCGCAGCAGGGCCAAGCCTGGATGTTCCCGCGCTTTTCGGTGAACTGACCCGGCTGAGCCTTGTTCAGAACAGCTTGCGCAGCTCGATCCCGACATAGCGACCGACCGGATCGACCAGGAATGGCTGGTAGGTCACCGGCGTGTCTCCATCGGCTTCGGTGATCGAACGCTGGGCGTCGAACACGTTGTCGAGCCGCAGCGAGACCCGCATGTTGCGCAGCAGTCCCTCCTCGCTACCTGCCAGCTGGCCGAGATCGCCGAAGACGCGCAGGTTGAGCGTGGCGATATCGCCGAAGAACAGGTCACCCGATCCATCCGCGCTCGATCCCGCTATCCGCGCTTCGCCGGTATAGCGCGCCGAGGCGCGCATCCCGACGCCCGCACCGAAAATCCCGGCTTCGAGCCGCGATGTGTGGCGCGGCAGGCCGAACGCGCCAGTCCCCTCGCCTTCGAGCAGGTCGAGCGGTGCGAGACCGGGTGCGATCAGGACCGAATTGGCAAGCTCGACCTGGTGGTTGAGCGAGATGAAATAGCGAAAGCCGCGAAAACTGCGGCGTGCCAGCGGGTTGAAACCGGCTGGCGGGCCGCCGCGCGCCTCGCCGGCGGTCTGCTGGCCCCAGTCCGCGCCATCGGGAGCGCACATCCGCTCGCGCAGCCTCGCGATACGCGCCGAGGAAATTTCGCCATCGTCTCCGCGCAGCCGGTCTATCATGCGGCCCGCGCGCGCCGGGTCGAAACCGGGCAGTTCGTCGGACACGTCCTCGCCCGCATCGATGCGCGCGACCAGCGCCCGGATGCGCGCCTCGCCGTCCGCGCCGCAGGCGATTTCGCGAAACGCTGCAAACCCGGCACCACGCGGTCTGCTGCGGCGTTCGCCCGACCCCGCCTCGCCGCCCTGCCCTTCGCCAGCGCTGGCGGGATTGAAGCTGCAGATGCGCTCGCGCACTCGGGCGAGCCGCTGCGGGTCGATTGCGCCGTCTTCGCCGCGCACGCGGGCAAGCAGGCGCTCGAAACGCCGTGCATCAAAGCCGGGAATGGTCGCGGAAAGGTCCTCGCCACTGGCCGCGGCCTCGGCGAGCCGCATCAGCACGTCGAGCCCGTCATCGGCGCAGATGCGCGCGCGGAATTGCTGGAAAGCCGCGCGCTGCCCGGCGCTCGGCGGTGCGCGCCGACCTTCGCCCCGCGCATTATCGCCGTTGGTCGGCTGGGCTTCGGGCCGGGCGGGCTGCGCGGAGCGCGCCGGAGTGCTCGCCGCGCTGCGCCTGCCGCGCTCATTGCCGCCGCCGATCGAACCGCGCAGCGACAGGCCGAAGCTCAGCCGCTCGGCGCGGGTCTCGGCAAAGGTCACAGGGCGCCGGTCAATCGCGATCAGCTGGCCCGAACCATCGCGGATCACCCGGCCCGGAAAAGCCGCCTCGATCGCCTCGCTGACCTGCGGGAAGCTGCTGGTCACGTCTTCGGAACGATTGCGGACATATTCGAGCGTGAAGCGCGCTCGCCGGGCAAAGGGCAATCGCCAGTTCGCCGCGAATTTCCAGTCCTGCTGGCTCTCGGCCAGGAGGTCGGGATTGCCACCACTGATGACGGTCGCGAGCACGGTGTCGCCGGTCGTGAAGTCGAACACCGGTTCGTTGAGCGTTTCGACCCGCGGCGCTCCGAGCGCGTTCAAGCCCGGTGCGACCTCGCGGTAAATGCGCGTCGCCGACAGGTCGAGATCGTCGATCGGCGACCATGTAAGGCCGAGCGTGTAATCGCCCAGCGTCCCGAAATCGGAAAGGTGCTGGACGCCCGCCTGCGCGGTGAGAGTGAACGAACCAAGCGCATCGGCAAAGCCATTGCGGCGGCTGGTGATCGGGATGACGAAATTGGCCCCGCCGGTGAGGTCACCGCGCGTCAGTTCGAGCGGCAGCGCGCTGCGGGTGTCTTCGCTTTCGAAGCGGGTCCAGTCATAGCCTGTATCGAAGGTCGCGATCAGTTCGCCGCCCGGAAGCTGGGCAAGCGGCCCGCGCAAGGTCGCAAGGGTGCTGGCGTTCATGGTGCGCGAAAACGCGGTGTCGAAGCCGCCATCGACGAATGAAGGCAGCGGTCCATCGAGCGCGAGCGCACCCGAGGCAGCATCGGCCTGGAAAGCCGAACCGTCGAAGCGCCGGTCGATCTGCTGGGTCGTCTCGGCAAGGCTCGCATCATAGGTCGCAGTCAGGCGAAAGGCGTTGACCGGGCTGGTCAGCGAACCCGAGGTCGAGAACGTGTCGCGCGCAGTCCTCTGAGTAAGCGGGCTTTCCTCGCCATAGGTGCGCAGCACGCTGTCGCCTGCCGGGCCCGTCAGGACCACGGTGTTGAGCCCTTCGAGGCTCAGGCTGTCATCGCGCTGATAATTGGCATTGGCCGATAGCGAGATGCCGCTGTCGATCAGCGCCTTGGCCCAGCTCACATTGCCCTCAAGGCTGCGCGAATCGGCTGACAGGCTGCGGAACGGCGCCTGGTCAGGATCGCCCGCGATATCGGAGATAGAGCTGGCCGTCTGCACGATCGGCCGCTCATCCTCGGTGAACGGCGTCGTATCGCTCGCCTCGAGGCTGACATTGATACGCGCCCCGTCGGCGATCTGGAGAAAGCCGAGTTCCTGCTCACGCCTCGCATAACCGCCGCGCGCCGCGCCCTCGAATTCGAGCTCGACCTCGGCATTGCGGTAATTGTCCTTGAGGATCAGGTTGATCACCCGCCGGTCGGGCGGAAAGCCGAAACGCTGGGCGACCTCCTCGGGAAAGACTTCGAGCCTTTCGAGCGCTTCGGGCGGGTAGTTGGAGAATTCGCGGAAGGAGCCGACGCGGATGCCGTTGATGAGGATCACCGGCCGCCCGCCGCCGCCGCGCCCGCGCGCAGAGCCGGCCTGATCGGTAATTTGTGTGATCAGGTCGGCGATCGAGGTCACGCCTTCGGCGGCGATATCCTCCTCGCCGAGTTCGAGGATCGGCGCCTGCTCGACATCGAGCTGGCCGCGAAGCCTCTCGGCGCTGACGATGATGGCGCCGGGCGCCGCCTCGCCCGATCGGTCTGTGCTCTCGCCTTGCGCGCCGTCATCGTCCTGACGAGCCGATAGCGGGGGCGATGCAAGTGCAAGCAGGCACGCGCCCGAGAGCCAGGCGACACGGGAAAGGGAATTGCGGGTCATCGCCCGCCCTTTCGGCCCAAAATGCCCGGCGGGCAAGCGGCTGTTTTGTATCGCTTTGCAACGCGGCGCGTCTTCGCGAGGGATCGGAGCACCTGCAAACGGCGGCAGTTTTGCCGCATGCCCCCATCGCACTGGCAATGCTCGACTCTTCCCTTTTGCGCCCGGCATCGCTAAATGGCGCGCGCAGGACCGCGAACAGCCATCGTCTCGCGGAGCAAGAACAGGAATTACATGGCCAAGGAAGAACTTCTCGAAATGCGCGGGCGCGTCGTCGAGCTGCTGCCCAATGCGATGTTCCGGGTAGAGCTTGAAAACGGCCATGAAGTGCTCGGTCACACCGCGGGCAAGATGCGCAAGAACCGCATCCGCGTGCTGACCGGAGACGAGGTATTGTGCGAACTCACGCCCTACGATCTCACCAAGGCACGCATCACCTACCGCTTTATGCCGGGCCGCGGCGGTCCCGGGCCCTCGTAAGCGATCGCGCCCCGGCCTGACGGGATGAGCGCGCTTCACCTCACACTTGCCTCGGCCTCGCCCCGGCGGCGCGACCTGCTCGCGCGGCTTGGTATTGAACCCGATGCGATCGCCCCGGCCGATATCGACGAGACACCGCAAGCGGGCGAGCGCCCGCGTGATTACGCGCTGCGCATGGGCCGCGAAAAGGCGCTCGCCATCGAAGCTTCCGGCTATGTGCTCACGGGCGATACAGTGGTCGCCGCAGGGCGCCGCATCCTCCCCAAGACCGAGACCGAAGACGAGGCGCGCCGCTGCCTCGAATTGCTTTCGGGCCGCCGTCACGATGTCCTGACAAGCGTGGTCCTGCGCGCCCCCGACGGGATGCTGCGAGAACGGCTCAATGCGAATATCGTGCGGTTCAAATCGCTCTCGCCGCGGGAAATCGATGCCTATATCGCCGGGGGTGAATGGCACGGCAAGGCAGGCGGCTACGCGATCCAGGGCATGGCCGAGGCGTTGATCCAGTGGATGCGTGGAAGCCATTCGGGCGTGATGGGCCTGCCGCTTTACGAAACCCGCGCTTTGCTCAAATCCGCAGGGCTGGCCCTTGACTGATGCGAGCGCCGAGTGGCTGGTCGAGCGCGGCATCGGCGAGACCCGCGCTGTGCTGGTCGATGGCGGACAAGTGATCGCGGCAAGGCTGCACTGGCCGGGCGAAATCACCGCAGGCGACGTCCACGAAGCGCAGCTCGTCTCCCGCCGTGGCGGCACGCGGCGCGGCACCGTGCGGCTCGCCAATGGCACAGAGGCACTGGTCGATCACCTGCCCCGCTCCGCCACCGAAGGCGCCAGCGGCCAAGTGGTGATCGTGCGCGCCCCGATCGCCGAGCGCGGACGGCTCAAACGCGCCAGCGCGCGCTGGCTCGAAGGCGAGCCGATGCCCGATAATGCAGCACAACCCGGCAAGTTTCTGCCGGATGCGCGCGAGGTGCGCGCGTTCGAGGAGGGGGCATGGGAAGAGGTCTGGCAGGCGGCCTCGTCAGGCGCGGTCGCCTTTCCCGGCGGCGACATCCTGTGCAGCGTCACGCCCGCGATGACGGTAATCGATGTCGATGGCAACCTGCCGCCGCGCGCACTCGCACTCGCAGCCGTGCCCGCGATCGCCCGGGCACTGCGCTGGTTCGAGATCGGCGGCAATATCGGGATCGACTTTCCCACGCTTCAGGCCAAGGCCGATCGGCGTGCCGTGGATGCCGCGCTGGACGAGGCGCTATCGGGCTGGGCGCATGAACACACAGCGATGAACGGTTTTGGCCTCGTCCAGATCGTGACCCGGCTACAGGGACCATCCTTGCTCCACCGCTTTGCAAGCTCGCGCACCGCGCTGTGCGCACGTTATGCCATGCGGGTTGCCGAACGCGCCAGCGGTGCAGGGGTCACGCTGCTGACGGTGCACCCTGCTCTCAAGGCGCGGCTCAAGCCCGAATGGACCGACGAATTGCGCCGCCGCACGGGCCGGGACGTGCGGATCAAGATCGACCCGGCGCTTGCACTCGAAGCGCCGCATGCCCAGATCGTGAGCGCATGACCAGTCCCGCCCGACCCTGTCCTATCTGCAGGAAACCGCGCACCGAGGCGCAGGCCCCCTTCTGCTCGCAGCGCTGCCGCGACCGCGATCTCGCGCGGTGGTTCGGCGATGGCTATTCCGTGCCCGGCGAACCGGTTGACCCCGAAAGCATTGCCGGCGACGAATAGAGGCAAAAAATCGCCCGTTTTCCTCTTGCCAATGCGCGCGGCCTTCGCCATAGCGCCGCTCTCATTTGCTCGCCGATCGGGGTCGCATCGACCCGGATCGTCGCCGCAGCGAATGCCCGGGTAGCTCAGGGGTAGAGCAGCGGATTGAAAATCCGCGTGTCGGTGGTTCGATTCCGCCCCCGGGCACCACTCGCTGCAGAGGGAAAAGCCCAGAGAGGCCAGATCGTATGTCCCGCCGCTCCAAGATCTACGAAGGCAAGGCCAAGATCCTCTACGAGGGTCCCGAGCCCGGCACGCTCATCCAGTATTTCAAGGACGATGCGACCGCCTTCAACGCGGAGAAGAAGGGCACGATCAACGGCAAAGGCGTGATCAACAACCGCATCAGCGAACATGTCTTCACCCGGCTTTCGCATATCGGCATCCCGACCCATTTCATCCGCCGCCTCAACATGCGCGAACAGCTCGTGCGGCAGGTCGAGATCATCCCGATCGAGGTCGTGGTCCGCAATGTCGCAGCCGGTTCGATTTCCAAGCGCCTCGGCATCGAGGAAGGCGAACCGCTGCCGCACACGCTGATCGAATATTACTACAAGGACGATGCGCTGGGCGATCCGCTGATCGCGGAAGAGCATATCGCCTGCTTCAACTGGGCCTCGAACGAGGAGATGCACGACATTTCCTCGATGGCGATCCGGATCAACGATTTCCTGTGCGGGATGTTTGCCGGGATCGATATCCGCCTGGTCGACTTCAAGCTCGAATTCGGGCGGCTATACGATGGCGATTACAGCCGCGTGATCCTCGCCGACGAAATCAGCCCCGATGGTTGCAGGCTGTGGGACATGGCGAGCGGCGAAAAGCTCGACAAGGACCGCTTCCGCCGCGACCTCGGCGGCGAGGAAGAAGCCTATCGCGAGGTCGCGCGCCGCCTTGGTCTGCTCCAGGGCGATGACAACGGTCCGGGCGAAGTGCTCGACATGTCGAGCCACCGCTCGCGCCTTCGCGGCACCCCTCCGGCCAAGAAATAGCGCCGGCCCGGCATCGCCGCGGCGCAATTGCGACCTTCACCATCTTGTTATCGCGCGCGGCATGGGGCAGCCTTGCGCGCATGAAATCCCGCACCGCGCGCTGCGCCGCTCTCCTGCTTCTTTCGGCAAGCATCATCGCTCCTGCCTCGCTCGTGGCAGAGCAGCCCGTGGCGACGACCGGCGAGCAGACGGTGTGGCCGTTCGAGACAAGCGACGTGCCGGTCGATCCGGGCTTCGTCTTCGGGCACTTGCCCAACGGGATGCGCTATATCCTGCGCGAAAATGCCACGCCCGACGGCACGGCCGTGGTGCGGATGCGGATCGATTCGGGTTCGCTCGACGAAACCGATGCCGAACGCGGACTGTCGCACTTTCTCGAGCACATGGCCTTCAACGGCTCGGCCAACATCCCCGAAGGCGAGATGGTCAAGCTGCTCGAGCGCGAGGGGCTCGCATTCGGCGCGGACACCAATGCCTCTACCGGATACGAGGCGATCACCTACATGCTCAACCTGCCGCGCAACGATGCGGACCTGCTCGATACTGCGCTGATGCTGATGCGCGAGACCGCGAGCGAGCTGACCATCGCACCGGACGCGGTCGAACGTGAACGCGGCGTGGTGCTCGCCGAACGGCGTGACCGGCGCAATTACGCGGCCAAGGCGCGCGAGGATGCCAGCGACTTTCTCGCACCTGGCGCGCGCTTCACCGAGCGGCGGCCGATCGGCACGCTCGAAACGCTCGAGAACGCGACCGCCGATCAGCTGCGCGCGCTGTATGAACGCACGTACACGCCAGCCAACACCACGCTTGTCATCATCGGCGATTTTCCCGCTGCGCTGGTGGAAGAGCGGCTGCGCCACTGGTTTGCCAGCTGGGATGGCGGCGCTGCGCCGGTCGATCCCGAGACCGGGCCGGTCGATATCACCCGCCGCGGTGAAACGCATGTCTACCTCGACCCGGCGCTGTCCGAGAGCGTGACGATCACCGCGCTCGGGCCGTGGCGCGACCGGCCCGACACGATCGCCAATCGCCGCGCGGGTGCGCTGCGCATGGTTGGCTATGCGATCGTCAATCGCCGCCTTGCCCGCCTCGCGCGCGAGGCCGATGCGCCGTTTCGATCCGCCCGGCTCGCCAGCCGCGACATATTCGAGGACGCGCGCTCCACCACAATCGTTGTGTCGAGCGAGGACGGCCAGTGGGAAAGGGGCGTGAGCGCCGCGGTCCATACGGTCAACCGCGCGCTGATCCATGGCTTTACCGAGGCCGAGATCGCCGAACAGCTCGCCAATATCCGCACCGCGCTCGAAAACCGGGTGGAAGCGGCGAGCACACGCAGCAATCGCGCCCTGGCCGGCAGCGCGCTCGCTCTGGTCTCGCGCGAGGCGATCCCCACCGAGCCGCGTTTTCAGCTCGGGCTGTTCGAGGAAATGGCTAGGGATTTCACCCCCGGAAGCGTTCTCGCCGCATTGCGCGCGGACGCCGCGCCGCTCACCGCTCCGCTGATCCGGTTCCAGGGCCGCACCGCACCCGAGGGCGGCAGACAGGCTCTGCGCGCGGCCTTTGACGAAGCCATGGCGCGCCCGGTCGCTGCGCCCGAGACACAAGCGCCTGCCAATTTCGCCTATGACGATTTCGGGGAGCCGGGCCGGGTCGTCACCGACACGCGCGACGAACGCCTCGGCTTTCGCTACCTCACCTTCGAAAACGGCGCGCGGCTAACGCTGAAAGCCACCGATATCCGCGAGGACCAGGTGCGCTTTCGCGTTTCGGTCGATGGCGGCCGCCTGATGAACACGCGCGAGGACCCGCTGGCGACCTATCTGATCGGCTCGCTTCCGGCAGGCGGACTTGGCGCGCACAGCCAGGATGAATTGCTCAGCGTTCTCGCCGGGCGAAGCGTGGGATTGCGCGTCTCCAACACCTCTGATGCCTTTGCCTTTTCGGGCGCCACGACGCGGCGCGATCTGGCGCTGCAAATGCAGTTGATCGCCGCCGGGCTGACCGATCCCGGCTACCGGCCCGAAGCGATCGAGCGCTTTCGCCGCGGGATCGACAACTACTTCCGCTCGATCCTTGCCACGCCTGCCGGAGCCTATGGCGCGAAACAGGGCGCGATCCTGTCGGACGGCGATCCGCGTTTCACCCTCCAGTCCCGCGACGACTATTTCGCGCTCGATTTCGCACGGCTCGAGGCGGTGATCGCTGACCGGCTCGAAAACGGCGCGATCGAGGCCGCGCTGGTGGGCGATTTCGACGAGGACGCGGCGATCGCGGCCTTTGCGGCGACGCTCGGCGCGCTGCCTGAGCGCGAGCCCGCCTTCCACGAACGCGGCGAAGCGCGCGAGCGCCGCTTCACCGAGACCCGCGGCGTGCACGTGATCCGCCACGAGGGCGAAGCGGACCAGGCGTTGGTGCGGCTGGTTTGGCCGACCCGCGACGATAGCGATCTTGCTGAAACGCTCAGGCTCTCGCTCACCGCGCGGGTGCTGCGGCTCGCCCTGACCGAGCGGCTGCGTGAAGAGCTGGGCCAGGCCTATTCGGTCCAGGCGGTGAGCGCGCCGAGCCAGATCTATCCCGGCTATGGCACCTTCACGGTTTCCGGCCCCGTCGAGGCGAGCGAGGTCGAGACCGTGCGCGCCGCGATACGCGAGGTGATCGGGGATATTCGCGAAGGCGGGGTCGATGACGACCTCGTCGAACGCGCGCGCCAGCCGCTGATCGAAGCCTATGACAACGCGCTCAAATCGCTCGGCGGATGGATGGGGCTTGCCGCGCGCGCGCAAAGCCGCAGCGACCGGCTCGACCGCTGGTTTGCAGGCCCCGCCACGCTGAGCGCGATCACGCCCGACGAGATCGTGCGCACGGCGCGTACCTGGCTCGAACCGGGCGAGGCGGTCGAGTTTCTCGTCCTGCCTGCCGAGCCGGAAGACCAGGTCACCCGGCCGCCGGCCTCGGACCTGCCCCAGCATGCACCGGCGCGCCTCGTCGAAAGCGGTGACTGACAGCGCGCGAGCCGGTGGAGGATTGCCCGACTGCCAGAGATTGCACCTTGGCGCATGGACGCTATAGGCTCCGGGCAAGACTCGCATCCCACCGCGCGCAGCGATGTGTCGCGCGAAACGATCCGAAAGGCCGCTGCATGAAAACCCGCATCCTCGTCCGTCTCAAGCCCGGCGTGCTCGACCCGCAGGGCCGCGCGGTGCACCATTCGCTCGACCATCTCGGTTTCGACGGGGTCGAGGACGTGCGCATCGGCCGGATGATCGAGATGGATCTCGCCGATGGCACCAGCCGCGAGACGATCGACGCGATGTGCCGGCAATTGCTCGCCAACATGGTGATCGAGGATTACGCGATCGAGATTCTCGATGATGCGGGCAATCCGGTTGGGGAGCCGGCCTGATGGCATTCCGCGCGGCTGTCATCACCTTTCCGGGATCGAATTGCGATCGCGACATGGCGGTCGCAATCGAGGCGGTGACCGGCGAAGAGGCAATCCGCGTCTGGCACGGCGATGCCGCGCTTCCCGAAAGGCTCGACTTCATCGCCCTGCCCGGCGGGTTTTCCTATGGCGACTACCTGCGCTCGGGCGCGATGGCTGCCAAGAGCCCGATCCTGCGCGCCGTGGTTTCCGCAGCCGAGGCGGGTGTCCCGGTGCTCGGCGTTTGCAACGGCTTCCAGGTTCTCACCGAAAGCGGGCTGCTTCCCGGCGCGCTGATGCGCAATGCCCAGCAGACCTTCGTATGCCGAACGGTCGAGCTTGCCGTCGCCAATACCAGTTCGCCCTTCACCAGCGGATTCGACAAGGACGAGACGCTGCGCATCCCGGTCGCCCACCACGACGGCAATTACTTCGCCGACGAGGATACGCTTGACCGGCTCGAAGGCGAGGACCGGGTGGCGTTCCGCTACAGCGACAATTGCAACGGCTCGCGCCGTGACATTGCCGGGGTGCTGAGCGCCAATGGCAGGGTCCTGGGCATGATGCCGCATCCCGAGCGCGCAATCGAACCGGCCGCGCATCGCGACCTGGGCGGAAGCGACGGGCGGCGGATCTTCGAAAACCTGGTGAGCGAACTGGTTTCCGCCTGATCGCACCCGCTGTCGCGGGTCCGAAATTCCATTTTTCAGACCTTCTGGCGAGGTGATCGTCTCCCCGCCCGGACCGCTGCACGCGGCCCGCCATGAAAGTCATGCGCGCAGGCGCTTGTGAGCCAGCGAAGGATCGTTCTTGAACAAGTCCAGTGCGTCCTCGCGCGACATCGGGCGTCCGAAATAATAGCCCTGGATCTTGTCGCAGCCCAGATCGCGGACCATTTCGGCCTCTTCGCTGTCCTCGACCCCTTCGGCGGTGGTCGACATGTTCATGCTCTTGGCCATGGCCACGACCGCATTGATGATAGCGAGGCTTTCATTGCTGCCCTGCGCCGCGCCCTGGACGAAGGTCCGGTCGACCTTGATCGTCGAAAAGCTGAGCTTGCGCAGATAGCCGAGCGAGGAATAGCCGGTGCCGAAATCGTCGAGCGCGATCGAGCAGCCCAGCGCCATCGCCTGTTCTAGCGCATTGCGGGCGATGCTGGCATCGCGCAGGAAGATGCTCTCGGTGACCTCGATCTCGAGCCGTTCGGGGCGAAGGCCGCTCATCGCGAGGCAATCGACCACGTCCTGGTGGAAATCTGGCTCGAGCAATTGCTCGGGCGAGACGTTGACATTGACCTTGATGTTCTCGGGCCAGTTGCGCGCTTCCATGCAGGCCTCGCGCAGGACCCATTTGCCGATCGGGACGATCAGTCGCGTGTCCTCTGCGAGCGGGATGAACTTGCCCGGGCTGACAAAGCCATGGTCCGAGCTGTTCCAGCGCACCAGCGCCTCGAAACTGACGACGTTCTCGGTGCGCGAATCGACCACCGGCTGGTAGTGGAGCACGAATTCATCCAGCCCCAGCGCCTTGCGCAGGCTCGCCTCGAGCTTGCGGCGTTCCTCTGCCGAGGCGTGGAGCATGGGCTCGAAACGGCAATGCTCGCCCCCGCCGGCATCCTTGGCACGGTAGAGCGCAAGGTCGGCATTGCGCATCAATTCCTCGACCGTCTTGCCGTCGCGCGGCCCGATCGCGGAGCCGACGCTGGCTCCGACATAGAGCGTGTGTTCGTCGACCTGGTAGGGTTCGGACAATTGCTCGATCAATTGTGCGGCGAGCATGTGGATGAAATCGGGATTGCTCGCATCGCGGATGACGATCGCGAATTCGTCTCCGCCCAGGCGCCCGACCATCGAGTTGTCGCCGGTCAGGTTCTGCAACCGCGCCGAGACCTGCGCCAGCAGCTTGTCGCCGGTCATGTGGCCGAGCGAATCGTTGACCGCCTTGAACCGGTCGAGATCGACCATCAGCAGCGCACAGCGCGTGCGCCATTGCCGCGAATATTCGAGCGCATCGCCCAGCGCCTCGGTCAGCATCAACCGGTTGGGAAGCGAGGTGAGCGTGTCGTACCGCGCAAGGTAGGCGATCTTTTCCGAGGTCTGGCGCTGTTCGGTCACGTCCGAGCCGACGCCGCGGAAACCCACGAACCGGCCGCGTTCATCGCGGATCGGCGAGCCCGATAGCGCCCACCAGCGCTCCTCGCCCTTGATCGTCACCTGGACGGTCAGGTCGGAGAAATTCTCGCGCGCGCGGAGTCGTTCGGAAAGGTCGTGCAGGCTGGCGGGGAAATTGCCCGTCTCCCAGCCCTTCCCGGCGATCAGTTCGAGCAGGGGACGTCCCTCGGCTTCGCGATCGGCCATGCCAAGCGCGTAAGCGAAGCGCGGCGAGACCGAACGCACGCGGCGATGAGTATCGACCTCCCACAGCCAGTCGGCCTCGTTCTCCTCGAATTCGCGCAGCAGCAGCGAGACGACCTGTTCCTTTTCGGACAGCTTGTCCTGGGTGATCCGCGCGGCCAGGTGCAGCCGGGCTACCTCGATCGCACCGAGATTGGCGGCGATCCCGAACAACAGGAGCCCGCCGGCTGCGAACAGGTGGCCCGTAGCCGATTGCTGCAGAATCGCGCCGATCAGCACGATGGTGTTGAACACGATGATGTTGAGCGGGGTGGTGAGCTGGAAAAACACCGCGCCTGCGACCAGCAGGATGGCCAGGACCAGCAGGGCCATCGCCTCGTCGGGCGTTCCGAGCGGCGCGAACAGCAGCAATGCGGCCGCCCACAGGCACCCGGTCAGAACCGGGGAGAGGATGTGTTCGAAGTGTTCGCTGGACGAAACCTTGCGCCTGTCGGCATCGCTCAGCCGCCGATCGATCATGACGCCGCGCGTGTGCGAGGCGGCCAGAAGGCCGACCCACATGACCAGCGCGACGAGACCGACGCTGTCGAGATACATCTGGAAAACCAGGACCGCGAAAAGCGCCTGGCCATAAGCTCGGCCGAACGACAATTCGCTCAGCCCGGCGCGCTGGAGACCGCGCAGCCGGCTCCAGTCGAAATCGCCCCTGTCCGACAGTCCGAGAACGGCCGACATCGGCAGCTCCCTCGCGATCGCGCGCGCGGATTTCATCTCATTTTCGCTCACCTAGGGAGCATTAACCCCGAAAGGTTATCCGCAAGTAAAGGTTCGCGCGCTTTTTCGTGGCGCTTACCGAGGGGTAAGCCACTGAAATATCGTGTTTATTCGACGGTAACCGATTTGGCCAGATTGCGCGGCTGATCCACGTCCGTGCCCTTCACCACGGCGACGTGGTAAGCGAGCAATTGCACCGGTATCGCATAGACCAGCGGCGCGATCAGCGGGTGGACTTCGGGCATCTCGATTGTCGCCATGCAGCCCTCGCCCGCATCAGCCAGCCCCTTGGCATCGGAGATCAGGACGACCTTGCCGCCGCGCGCGCGCACCTCTTCCATGTTCGACACGGTCTTTTCGAACAACGGCCCAGAAGGGGCAATCACCACCACCGGCACATCGTCGTCGATCAGTGCGATCGGCCCGTGCTTCATCTCGCCGCTGGCATAGCCTTCGGCATGGATGTAGCTGATTTCCTTGAGTTTCAACGCCCCTTCGAGCGCGAGCGGATAGTCCTGTCCGCGCCCCAGGTAAAGCACGTCGCGGGCCGGGGCGATCAGGTGCGCCATGGCCGCGATGTCGTCGTCGTGATCGAGTGCTGCATTGAGGCAGGCGGGCGCTTCGAGCAGGTGGCCGACCACGTCGATTTCCTGTTCGCGGCTCATCAGCCCCTTGGTCACCGCCATGTGCGCGGCGAGCGCTGCGAGGACGGCGAGCTGGCAAGTGAATGCCTTGGTCGAGGCAACCCCGATCTCGGGGCCGGCATGGGTGGGAAGCAGCAGGTCCGCCTCGCGCGCCATCGAGCTGGTGGGGACGTTGACGACCACCGCGATGGTCTGCCCTTCGGCCTTGCAATGGCGAAGCGCGGCGAGCGTGTCGGCGGTTTCCCCGCTCTGCGAAATGAACAGTGCCAGCCCGCCTTCCTCGAGCACCGGCTCGCGGTAGCGGAATTCGGACGCGACATCGATATCGACCGGGACGCGGGCAAACTGTTCGAACCAGTATTTGGCGACCATGCCGGCATAGAACGAGGTGCCGCAGGCGACGATAGTCAGCCGCTTCACCCCCGACAGGTCGAAATCGAATTGCGGCAGCGCCACCGAATTGTTCTCGCGGCGCAAATAGGAGCCGAGCGTCTGAGCCACCACGGTAGGCTGCTCGTAGATCTCCTTTTGCATGAAGTGACGGTAATTGCCCTTCTCGACCGCGGCGGCCGACGCGCCCGAGGCCTGGACCGCGCGTTCGACCGGCTCGCCCGCTTCGTCGAATATGCGCGCGCTTTCGCGGTCGATCGCGACCCAGTCGCCTTCCTCGAGATAGGCGATCCGCTGGGTCAGCGGGGCGAGCGCGAGCGCGTCGGAGCCGAGGAACATCTCGCCTTCGCCATAGCCCACCACCAGCGGAGAACCGCGCCGCGCGCCGATCAGCAATTCGGGATGGTCGCGAAAGGCGATTGCGAGCGCGAAGGCTCCACGCAGCCGCGGCAGAACGTCGGCGACCGCTTCGAGCGGATCGGCGCCCGCCTCGATCTGCGCGCTGACCATGTGGGCAACGACTTCGCTATCGGTCTCGCTTTCGAATGTGCGTCCGGCCTCGGCCAGTTCGGCGCGCAGTTCCTTGAAATTCTCGATGATGCCGTTGTGCACGATCGCGACCCGGTCGGTCGCGTGCGGGTGGGCGTTGCTGGCGGTAGGCGCGCCATGCGTGGCCCAGCGCGTATGCGCGATCCCCACTGTGCCTTTGGCCGGTTCGCGTTCAAGCACCCCGACGAGGTTGATCAGCTTTCCCTCGGCCCGGCGGCGCACCAGCGTGCCCTTGTCGAGCGTGCAGATACCGGCGCTGTCATAGCCGCGATATTCCATCCGCTTGAGGCCGTCGACCAGACGGTCCGCTACGTTCGAAGCGCTTACGATGCCGATAATGCCGCACATGGTCTTGTCGTCTTCCTTGTCGCCCGCGCGCGAGCCTTAGCCGCGCTGAGGTTGTCTAATCGTTGATAGGCGCCCTGTCGCGTCCCGTCATGGGGGCAGCCCCCGCTTTGCCCGGTGCGCGTGCCGGTCGCAATCCGTCGCGCCACAGCGCAAGGCCCGCCGCGATGATCAGTCCCGCGCCTGCAAGGGTATAAAGGTCGGGGACCTCGTCGAAGAACGCCCAGCCGAGCGCCACCACCACCAGCATCTGGACATAGATGGCCGGAGCGACCTGGGCCGCGCCCGCACGGCTGGTGCCGATATAGGCAAGCCAGTGGGCGCTCGAGGCCGTCCCCGCGACGATCGCGCAGCGCACGACCACATCCCAGTCCGGCCAGCCGAAATCCAGCGCCTCGATGCCGGAAAGCTTTGCTGTCGCCGCCAGCGCGATCAGGATCGGCGCGCACAGGGCAGCCACGAAGACCTGCATCGAAAGCGCGCTGCCCTGCCCCGCACTCGCGCGGTTGGCGATCATCAGCAGCGCGAAGAAGATCGCCGAAACCAGCGGCAGCAGGGCGCTCCATCCGAGCAGCGCCAGATTGGGTCGCAGGATCATCGCCACCCCGACCAGCGCGACGATCGACACCAGATAGACCTTGGCGCGCACCTTTTCTCCCAGGATCGGCCCGGCGAGCAGCTGGGTGAGGACCGGAGCGAGAAACCCGATCGCCATCGCTTCGGCCATGGGCATGATGTAGAGCGCGGAGAAGAAACACACCGAGGCGAGCGCCAAACACGCGCCGCGCGCGATCTGCAGTGGCCAGCTTTTCGGACGGAATGCCCCTGCCCCCTCGCTGCGATAAAGCAATGCCGACAGGACCAGCGCGCCGATCGAGAACCGCAATGCGGCGACCGCATGGGCCGGCCAGTCGCCCGCCATGCTCTTGACCACCGCATCGCCGCAGGACAGCAGCGCGAATCCGGTGACGGCATAGGCGAGCCCGCTGCGTTCTGATGGTGTCATGCGCGGCCCGTATGCAATCGGACCCTGCTTGGAAACCCCAAAGGCGAAATCACCCGGCGCGAAGTGCCTCGGCAGGCTGGACAATGGAGCCCGTAACGTTGTCGCGGGGCTGCAAATGCCGCATCATCACCTCGGCGGCCGCGCGCTTGAGCGCATCGATGTCCGCGCCATAGGACGCGTCATAGCTGCGCATCACGCCGCGCCAGCCGGGTGCCTGGTAGAAACCCTTGAGCCGGTCGTAGATGTCGTCGGTCCACCACGGCACCGAAAGCACCAGCCGGCTCGCGACAAAGCCGTTGGCGTCGAACTTGATCCCGTCGAGGCTGGACAGATAGGCGACCGGCCGGCCGCCGCTCAGCACGTTCATCGCCACGCCGCTATTGCCGCACACCACCATGTCGCACGCGGCGATCTCGTCATCGAGCGGGTTGCCGATGGTGAGTTCGGTGAGCGGGTCGTCGACCCCGATCCCGGCGAAATCGGTCTTGAGAAGCGTCACCGGATGTTGTCGCACGATGATCCGCGCTGCCGGAAGATCGAGTCGGATCGATGCGATCAGGCTTTGCAACACGTCGGCCTTGGTGCCCGAGGTGAGGAAGATGCCAATCGTGTCGAGCGTGTCGCGCCATTCCATTGCGCGCGCAGTGCCCGGCTGGCCGATATAGCCGACCTCGGCACCGCAGCGCGAGCGGCGGCGATAGGTCTGCAAGGTCTCCTCGCCATGGAACATCGCGCAATCGGCGAGCACGGGCGGGACGACGGTTCCGTTTGCCGGAACGGGCGCATGGTTGGAATAGATGACGCGGCGGCCATGGCGATGTGCGGCGGCGGCCATGCCGACCGCCTCGGGGCTGTAATTGCTGGCGACGAGCGCGGCCTTCAGCGCAGGGCTTTCGGCAAACATGCGCGCAAATCGCATATAGAAGGCAAGCGTGCTGGCGATGCGCGCGGCGGGCATGAAGCTGTGCCGGCGCACGAGGACACGCAGGAATGACCAGATGCGCGGCGCTGCTTTCAGCATGGCAAGCATGCCGGCAAGCTGTCCGGGTGCGAATATGTGACTACGCGCAATGCTCATGCGGTTGATCGCGACCCCGGGAACGAGCGCTGCGAGCCGCTCGATCGTCTTGTGCTCGTTGGGAAAGTTGGCAATCGCCACCGCTTTGGCGCCATCTCTTGCAAAAGGTCCGAGCGAGACCACGCACTTGATCATGTAGGCAAACAGGATCAGCGGTTGGAACAGCCGGGCCCCGGCGAGGATATAGAGCCTGTCAACGAACGCATAGACGCGGTTCTTGGCCTTAATCTCTTCATAGACCGCGGCCCGGCCATGGGATGTCTCCATCTCCTGCACGACCCGGATCGCGGTGGCGAGGTCGTAGCTCTCCGGGCGCGCGTCACGCGCTGCCTCGGGCGCAGGCGCGTCTTCGCAGGCAGCGCCATTCGCGATCTGCGCGTCCACCACCTCGCCCGCGCTGCCCCGCGCGGGTCGAGCCGGGGCGGCAATGGGGTCGAGTTTCACCGCTTTGAAAGCCAAGTGTGACTACCTTTGCAGATATCCGGTTGCTTCGATCCGACCGGCTTAGCGATCGGGCATGGCCAAGCTTATCTCAGGCAATCATTAACAATTTGGGTTTACAAACTATCAAGCACTGGCACCGAGCGAGTGCCTTGGGGGTAACCGCAGTAAGGCCTTAGATGTTTCGAAACGTATTCAGGTTGAACGCCAAGAAGTTCCTGGCGCTGCAATCGCTCTTCTATGGTTTTGCCAACAGCATCGAGGCGCTCGTGCCGCTTCTGCTGGCGCCGATCCTCACCCGCATGCTTGATCCGACCGGATACGGGGTGTGGGTCCTGTTCGTCACCTATGCGACCTTTATGCGACCGATCGTCGGGTTGACCACGCAGGACGCGATCCGGATGCGGTTTCTCGATTTCGATCAGAAACAGCTCGACCAGTTCACGCACACCGCCCTGCTGGTGATGGTCGCGCTGGCGGTGTTCGTATCGCTGGCGACCATGGTGTTCGGCGATTTCATCGAGACCGCGACCAAGTTCCCCAAGGCCTGGCTGGTGAGCATCGTCATCGCCGCGCTCCTCTACGAAGTCTTCTACATGGTCCTCGCGCTCCAGCAGTTCCACAACCGGCGCAAGCAATTCCTGCTCACCCAGGTCATCCAGGCGGGGCTTTCGATGGCGTTCATCGTCGCCTTCCTGACATCGGGTTGGGACTGGCGCGGCGTGGTGCTGGGACGGATGCTGGGCATGGCCATCGCGGCGGCCTATTCGCTGCGTTCGCTCGGCTTCACCCTGCCGAGCCTGTTCCGCGTGCCCAAGCGCAGTTTCTACCGCAACATCGCCTCGTTCGGGCTGGTCTACTGGCCTGCCGGAGCGGTGGTGATGGTGGTCGGCACCACCGACAAGGTGGTCGCCGCGCACTTTCTCGGGATCGAGGCGAGCGCGATGTATGGTGTCGCCGCGCTGTTTGCCTCGGCGTTCTGGATGGTCAATTACAGCTTTGTCATGGCGTGGACGCCGTGGCTGTTCCGCAAGCTCAAGGCGGCGGCAGAGGATGGGATGCAGGAAGTCGTCTCGGTCTCGGCGCTCTATTTCGTGCTGGCGGCGCTGGCCGCGGCCTCGTTCTATTTCTTCGCGGTCCTGTTCGCGCCGATCATCCTTGGCGAGGCCTTCCACACGGCGATCCCGCTGCTCAAATACATCATGCTGGCGATCGTCCTGCAGGGATTCTTCATGCACAACATGAAATTCCTCCATTATGACAAGCGAATTGAGATGATGTCTGCTTTCAGTGCGCTAGCAATAGGGCTCAATATCGGTTTGAGTATCCTGTGGGCGCAAAGCATGGGAATTCGGGGGATCATGCTCGCTACGGCGGTGTCATTCCTCGCGGCGTTCCTTATCAGCGGGGTTCTCGTGATTGCGCGATACGCGAACCTGCAAAAAGGAGCCAGGACCCTTGCTGGATAACAAAAGCATTCTCGTGACCGGTGGCACCGGGTCGTTCGGCCGTGCCTTCGTTCGCACGGTGCTCGACAAATACCCCGGCGTGCGTCGCCTCGTCATCTATTCGCGAGACGAGCTCAAGCAGTTCGAGATGAGCCAGGAATTTGCGCCGCAGGACTATCCCGCCCTGCGCTATTTCCTTGGCGATATCCGCGATGCCGACCGGTTGCGGCGCGCGATGGAAGGGATCGACATCGTCGTCCATGCCGCCGCGCTCAAGCAGGTGCCGGCTGCCGAATACAACCCGTTCGAGGCGATCAAGACCAATGTGCTGGGCGCGCAGAACGTGATCGAATCCTGCCTCGACACCAATGTTTCGAACGTGGTCGCGCTGTCGACCGACAAGGCCGCCGCGCCGATCAATCTCTACGGCGCGACCAAGCTGTGTTCGGACAAGATCTTCACCGCTGCCAACAACATCCGCGGCGCGCGCGACCTGAAACTGTCGGTGGTGCGCTATGGCAACGTGATCGGCAGCCGTGGTTCGGTGGTGCCCTTCTTCCTCGCCAAGCGTGCCTCGGGCGTGTTCCCCATCACCGATCCGACCATGACGCGATTCAACATCAGCCTTGCCGAAGGCGTCGAAATGGTGCTCTGGGCGCTCGAAAACGCGATCGGGGGCGAGATTTTCGTGCCCAAGATCCCGAGCTATCGCATCACCGATGTCGCCGAGGCGATCGGACCGGAATGCGAGATCAAGATCGTCGGCATCCGCCCGGGCGAGAAGATCCACGAGGAGATGATCACCACCAGTGACAGCCTCAACACCGTCGATCTCGGCCCCTATTACGCGATCCTGCCGAGCACCGGCGACCAATATGTCGAGGACTACATGGCCAAGCGCGGCGGCAAGCCGGTCGAGCCGGGTTTCGCCTATAACAGCGGCACCAATCCCGATTTCCTCGATGTCGAGCAATTGCGCGCGCTGATCCGCCAGCACGTCGATCCCAACCACAGCGTCTGAGGCGGCGAACCGGCATGGCGGACTTCATTCCCTACGGACGCCAGTCGATCAGCGATGCCGATATCGCCGCTGTCCTCGACGTCCTGAAGTCCGATTTCCTGACCCAGGGCCCGGTCGTCCCGGCATTCGAAGAGCGCGTGGCCGCAATGTGCGGCGCGAGCCACGCGGTCGCGGTCAACAGCGCGACCAGCGCCCTGCACATCGCCTGCCTCGCCCTCGGCGTGGGCAAAGGCGACCGCGTATGGACCAGTCCGCTCACATTCGTCGCCAGCTCGAATGCGGCGCTGTATTGCGGAGCCGATGTCGATTTCGTCGATGTCGATCCCGACACCTGGAACATGTGCCCTGCCCGACTTGCCGAGATGCTCGACAAGGCGGCTGGCGAAGGCACGCTGCCAAAAGTCGTGATCCCGGTTCACCTCACAGGACAATCCTGCGACATGGCGGCGATCCACGCTGCGGCGAGCAAGCACGGCGTGCGCATCATCGAGGATGCGAGCCACGCGATCGGAGGCTCTTTTGCCGGCAAGCCGGTCGGCGCCTGCGAATATAGCGACATCACCGTGTTCAGCTTTCACCCGGTAAAGATCGTGACCACCGGCGAAGGCGGAATGGCGGTCACCAATTCGGATGCGCTGGCCGAAGCCATGCGGCTCGACCGCAGCCACGGCATCACCCGCGACCCGGCCCTGCTCGAGGAAGGTGATCCCCCCGGCTGGTATTACGAACAACAGCGCCTCGGCTTCAATTACCGGATGACCGACATCAACGCAGCGCTGGGCCTCAGCCAGATGGACAGGCTCGCCCAGTTCATCGAGCGGCGCCGGGAAATCGCGCGCGTCTATGAAGAAGGCTTTGCCGCGATCGGGGTTACCACCCCTACGCAGCACCGCGACGCGGGTTCGGCATGGCACCTTTATGTCATCCGCGTGCCTGCCGATCGCCATCGCGCGGTGTTCGACCACTTGCGCGCATCGGGCATCGGAGTGAACCTTCATTACATGCCGGTCTATCTCCAGCCCTATTACCGGCGGCTCGGCTTCTCTCCCGGTCATTGCCCTGAGGCGGAAAGCTATTACGACGAGGCGATCAGCCTGCCGATTTTCCCGGCGATCACGCCCGAACAGCAGCAGCGCGTTATCGACGAGGTCGCCAAAGCGGTGTCGGCATGAATGTCGCGATCATCCCCGCGCGCGGCGGAAGCAAGCGCATCCCGCGCAAGAACATCCGCGAATTCTGCGGCAAGCCGATGATCGCCTGGCCGATTGCCGCGGCGCTTGAAAGCGGGTTGTTCGAACATGTCATGGTCTCGACCGATGACGAGGAAATCGCGCAGGTCGCCCGCGATTGCGGCGCCGAGGTGCCGTTCATGCGCCCTGCCGACCTGTCGGATGATCACGCCACGACCAGCGAGGTGGTGGTCCATTCCATAAAGCAGGCGCACGAGCTCGGATGGCCGGTCGAGGCGGTGTGCTGCATCTATGCCACCGCGGCCTTCATCACCGCTGACGACCTGCGCGCGGCGCGCGAGCAGCTTTCGCCCGATTGCGATTTCGCCTTTCCCGCATTGCGTTACGGTCACCCGCCCCAGCGCGGCTTCGTGCGCGGCGATAATGGCAGCCCCTCGCTGCTCCAGCCCGAACATCGCTCGACCCGCACGCAGGACCTGCCGCCGGTCTTTCACGATGCAGGGCAATTCTACTGGGGCACGCGCGAGGCGTGGTGCGAGGGCCGCCCGGTGTTCGGCGAACGCAGCCGCTTTGTCGAAATGCCTGCAAGCCGCGCGATCGATATCGACCGGCCCGAAGACTGGGCCATGGCCGAACGGCTTTTCGCCGCCACGCGGGAGAGCGGGCGGTGAAAACGCTGTTTCGCTGCGATGCGACGGCCGACACCGGTTTCGGCCATCTCAGCCGCTGCATCGCTCTGGCCGAAGCTTTTGCCTTGTCGGACGTCGAAAGCGTGTTTGTCGGCATGTTCGACCCGGCGGCCCGGGACCAGCTTGGCGAGGCGGGGTTTGAATGCGCCGGCCTGTCCGCGCCGCTCGGCAGCAAGGCTGCGCGCGATGAGCTGGGCGGGCGCGATGCGGATTGCATCGTTCTCGACAGCTACCGGGCTGACGCGGATTACCTCGCCCAGCTCGATGCGCTCGGCAGCGCTCTGGTGGTGATCGACGATTTTCGCGCGCTTCATGCCTATCCCTGCGACGCGATCCTCAATTTCACCTGGGAAGCGCCCTCGCTCGGCTATCCCGAAGGCCCCGCGCTGCTGCTCGGCCCGAACTACCTGCTCACGCGGCGGAAGCTGGTCGAAACCCGCGTGCGCAGCATGACACGCGCGCGCAAGGGACGGGTCAGAAAGCTGCTCGTCGCGGTCGGGGGGAGCGATCCCAAGGGAATAACCGCGCGGCTCCTGCGCGTGCTCGGCACGATCGCGGGCGATGTCCAGGTGCGCACGATCTCTGCCGAGCCGGAAAAGCTCGCGCCCGGCCTCGCGGCCTTTGCCGATGGCAGCGAGGCGCTGCCCCGCCAGCCCGACCTGTCCGAGCAATTGCTCTGGGCCGATGCCGCCATCACCGGTGGCGGGCTGATCAAATACGAAGCCGCCTTCATGGGCCTTCCCGCTGCTGCGATCGCCCAAAACGAAGGCCAGGACGGCGAGACGCAGGACTTTGCCGCAGCCGGGCTTGTCTATGACCTCGGCCTTGCCGATAAAGTCAGCGATGGCGACCTAGCGAAACTGCTCGAGTGTTTTCTCACCGACGACACCCTGCGCGAGCGGATGGCGGGCCGCATGAAGGACGCATTCGTTCCCGATCCCAGCGCCCGTGCCGCGCGCGCAATCCTCAAGGCTACAGGGCCCCGAAATGACCGCTGATTTCCGAACCGATATCGCCGCGCTTGCAAAGCATTACGGCGAGCTCGTCACCCGCCACGGCGACAGCGCCGAGGGCGCGCAATATGCCGACCGGGCGACCCAGGAAAAACGCATGGAAGTGCTGTGCGAGATCGGGGTGCGCAAGGACAGCAAGGTGCTCGATTTCGGCTGCGGGACCGGCCAGATGCTCAGCGTTCTCAAGCGCGTGATCGGGTTCGAGGGCGAATATGTCGGCTACGACATCTCTCCCGAAGCGATCGCACTGGCCCGAGAGACCCATCCTGACGGGCGGTTCGAGGTGCGCGACGTGCTCAGCGACCCGTCCGACGAGCAGTTCGATTTCGTCCTGCTCAGCGGCGTGTTCAACAACGCAATGAGCGACAATCGCGGCTTTTTCGAAGCGGTCTCGCGCAGGCTGATGGCGCAGGCGCGGCAGGGTTACGCGTTCAACATGCTGAGCCGGTTCGTCGATTATTTCGATGACGGGCTCTATTACGAGGACCCGCTCGAGGCATTCCGGTTCTGCAAGGAAGAGCTTTCGCCGAGCGTGACCCTGCGCCACGATTACGCGATCCGGCCCGGCGCGCTTCCCTTCGAATTCACGATCTATGTCCATGCCAGCGACATCGCGCCGCGCAAGCTGAACGGCTGAACGGGGCCGGCCTGATCGCGCTAGGGCCTAAAGCGGAAACGTAGTTAACCAATTCTTTGCGGCTTCTACGTAGGCCGGGGGAATGCGCGGTGAAAAGCACGATCGTAACCTGTCATTTCCGGCCTCGTTCGGGGGGCGCGGCTATGCCCCTCTCGAATCCCGCGTGCGGATTGTCGGGGGCGGACTGACCGGCATTCTCGCCGCGTTCCAGGCCCATTGTATGGGCGCGCGCGACATCGAACTTTACGAACGGCTCGACCGGCTCGGAGGCATCGCGCAGCCCGATATCGTCGATGGCCGCGAAATGCGCGAGGGCTGCATCTATTTCGGCCCCGAAGGCGATCCGATCCGCACCCTCCTCGAAGAACATGGCGCCGAATTTGCCGATTTCGAAAACCGCTTCGGCTCGGTCAGCACGGGCGCGGACGGGCTGACCTATCTCGACGACTTCGGCGGCCCTTCCCTGCCGGCCAAGGATATCGCTCTCACAGCGCCCGAAGGCGAGACCCTCGGGGATCGCCTTGCCAGCTATTCGGGCGAGATCGCCGAACCGCTGGAACGCTATGTCCGCTGGCATACCGGATGCGAGGCAGACGACCTGCACGAAAGCGCCGCGCTGCCCATGGCGATCAACCGCGTCTTTCCCGCAGGGGCCCCGCTCGAAACGCTTGCCGAGGCCAAGCGCAGTGACGATCTCGCCAACGAGGTCTTCGGCATTCCGCGCAAGCTATGGGGCTACACCTCGAATGCCAGAGCGAGCCTGCCGGTTGGCGGCTTCGACAGGCTATTCGCACAATGCCGCGAAGCGCTCGCGAAGATCGGCGTGCGCGTCCATGACAGCCATTTCGCCACTGCCAAGCGGATGCTCGGCGAAGAATGCGCGCAGGACATCGTCGTGTGGGCGGCCAGCCCGATCCCGCTGTTCAAGCCGCTCGGCATCGCGGCACCGCGCGGTCCCGTGCGCAAGTTCGCCACTTACACCTTCTCTGCGCACTGGAGCGGCCCGGTGCCGTTCTATGTCCAGAACTTCACCGCCAGGGGCAGCGTCTTTCGCGTCTATGTCTATAAAAGCGCCGGATCGGTGCTGCTGACCGCCGAATGCGTCGAGAAGTGCGACGAGGCCGCGCTCAAGCGAGAGATTCATACCCTGCTCGAAGGGTTCGATGGCGCGCTGTCGATCGGGCCGCAATTGCACCAATCGTTCAAGCCGCGCTGGTTGTTTCATTCACTAGGTACAATTACTAGGCTGAAGGAGTTGCGTGACGCGCTCGCGGCGCATCGCGGGAACCGCTTCGTGACCGGCGCCTGGGAAACCTACGCCAAGGGTGAGAAATTCGTGGAAGTTCAGAACGATCTGCAGAATGCATTGCTCGCCCCTGTAGCGGTGAACGCGCCATGATTGCCGCGATCATGCAGCCGACCTTCCTGCCCTGGATCGGCTATTTCGACCTGATCGACCGGGTCGACAGCTTTGTCTTCTTCGATGACGCGCAAGTGCTCAAGCGCAGCTGGGCGGTGCGCAACCGCATCCTGACGCAGAACGGCGAGACCTTCCTGACCGTCCCGCTGATAGGGCACAGCCAGAACGCGGTCTGCACCTTTGCCAACACCGCGATCGACCCCGCGCCCAAATGGCGCCGTACGCACCTCGCCTCGATCCGCCACGCTTATGCCAAGGCGCCCTTTTTCGAGCCGGTCTTCGCCATGGTCGAGGAATGGCTAAATGCCGATCACGTGACGATCGGCGCGCTCAACATGGCTTTTATCCGCACGGTGAGCGAACGGATCGGGATCGAAACCCAATTCGTGCAAAGCTCCGCGCTTGCAGGGATTTCCGGCGCCAAGGACGCGCGCCTGCTGGCGATCTGCCGGGCTATCGGCGCGGACACCTATCTCGCAGCGCAAGGCAGCGCCGCCTATATCGAGGCCGACCGGCCGAGCGGCGCCTTCGCCCGATCGGACGTCGCGCTCTATTACCACAATTACGCCCACCCGATTTACCCGCAGCGCCAGGATGTCTTCACCAGCCACATGAGCGTGATCGACCTGCTGATGAATTGCGGGTTCGGCTCCGCGCTCGACCTCATCCGGTCCGGGAGGCGCGAAAGGCTCGCCGGGCACCAGCTGAAGGATCTCGCGGCATGAGCCGTGACCCAGGGGGCGCACCCGAGATCGCGATTGCCGGGCGCAAGATCGGCAAGGCCCACGAACCCTATGTGATCTGCGAATTGTCGGGGAACCACAATGGCAGCCTCGATCGCGCGATGGCGCTGCTCGAAGCCGCCGCCGCGACCGGTGCCGATGCGATCAAGATGCAGAGCTATACCGCCGACACGATCACCATCGATCATGACGGACCCGGCTTCACGGTCGAAGGCGGGCTATGGGACGGACGCACGCTCTACGACCTCTATGGCGAGGCGCAGACCCCGTTTGAGTGGCACGAACCGCTGTTCCGCCGCGCCCGCGAACTGGGCGTCACCCTGTTCTCCTCGCCCTTCGATCACAGCGCGGTCGACATGCTCGAGGAACTGGACGCGCCGGCCTACAAGATTGCCTCGTTCGAAGCGGTGGACCTGCCGCTGGTCGCCTATGTCGCCTCGAAGGGCAAGCCGATGATCATCTCGACCGGCATGGCCAATCTCGAGGAGATCGGCGAAGCGGTGCGGACCGCGCGAGAAAATGGCTGCGAGGAAATCGTGCTGCTCCATTGCGTCAGCTCCTATCCCGCGCCCGACGAGCAATCGAACGTGCGCACCGTTCCTGACCTCGCCGAGCGTTTCGGAGTTGTCTCGGGGCTTTCGGACCACACATTCGGTTCGGCGGTCGCGGTCGCATCGATCGCCCTGGGCGGATGCGTGGTCGAAAAGCATTGCACGCTGCGCCGCGCAGATGGCGGGCCCGACAGCGCCTTCAGCCTCGAACCTCAGGAATTCACGGCGCTGGTCGAGGATTGCAAGCGCGCCTGGCGCTCGCTCGGCGAGGCGACCTATGACCTCCAGGGCAGCGAAAGCGCCTCGGTGCAGTTCCGCCGCTCGCTTTATGTCGTCGAGGATATCGCCGCCGGCGAGCCGCTGAGCGCGCACAATGTCCGGTCGATCCGGCCCGGACAGGGTCTTGCGCCAAGACACATGCCCGAGATCCTCGGTCGCAAGGCGGCGCGCGATCTCAAGCGCGGCGAACCGCTCGACTGGCCGATGATGGCCTAGCCGTCAGCGCGCGGGGTCTGCCGCGTCCTTGCGCACGAGATAGGTGAAGGCGACCCATTCGCCCTCGTGTTCGAACACCGGGCGGTATTGCGAAAGAATGGCCTGGAACCGTTCGTCCTCGGCAAAGACGCGCTCCCATTCGACCTCGACATGGCGCAGCGGCCAGCTTGTGCTGTGATCGAGGATCAGGACCTCGGGCGGCATGTCTTCCCACAGGACCAGCATCGCGTCGTGGAGCATCGCCCTGCCCGGTTCATCCAGCGTGATCGCCGGCGCCAGCTTGCCGTCATTGGCCGGGACATCGAGCGGCTTGAGCGCCGAGGCGACGTAGGAATTGTTCATGCTGGTGATCCAGCGCTGCGCTCCATGGCTGGCAAGGAACTGGTTGAAGGGCGACGGATGCATCGCGAGAAGGCCGACTTTCTTGCCCTCGACCGAAAGGCCCGAGCCTTGCATCGCCTCGGTCAGCTCGTTGACCGAAATCTGATAAGGTGCGGTGTTGCGGAACTCCCCCGCGAGCGGCCGGACGAAGAGCACGCACAGGGCGATGATCCACAAGAGCTTGATTTCGCGATGGATCATCCAAAGCCACGCCATGTAGGCGACGGTGATCGGAAAGAGGTGATGGCTGTACCAGCGCGCCTGGATCCAGGCCGCGATCACCGCTCCTGAGACCAGCGCGAGGCCGATGAGACTGGTCCGCAGGGGCAGCTTGTAGAAATAAGCGAGCAGCAGGTAGAAAATCGCCAGCGAGGCGTGGATCGCCGCCTGCTTGAGGCTAACGATCGGTCCGGCGAGATTGGCGTCAATTGCGCTGACGACCGCCGCCATGACCTCGCGCTGGGCGGGGTCGAGGATCAACCAGAACAGGACATAGGTCCCCACGATACCCCCGGCGATCAGGTTCTCGATCCGAAACAATAGCCACACGTGCCGCTGGACCGCCGCATCGACCAGTTCGACCAGCAGGACGACGAGGCTGTAGAGATATTTGAGCGACAAGGTCGCGCCCATCCACAGACCGAGAAGGGCGCGCGTTTTCCAGCCGATCACGCGGCCTTCCGGGTCCGACACGCGCAGGACGAGATAGGGCCACAGCCCGAGCACCACCATGTG
The DNA here is from genome assembly GCF_045862805.1 of Qipengyuania nanhaisediminis. Taxonomy (GTDB): domain Bacteria; phylum Pseudomonadota; class Alphaproteobacteria; order Sphingomonadales; family Sphingomonadaceae; genus Erythrobacter; species Erythrobacter nanhaisediminis_A. The sequence continues at coordinate 1,223,790 of NZ_AP025760.1, read as the reverse complement.
CTCGCGCAGGCCGACCACGTTCTTGTAGAGGATCGGCACGATGATCAGCAGCGCGAGCGATCCGGCCATGAAGCCGATGCCGGCCCCGACCGTCCGGCGCCTGATGTGATAGGCAAAGCCCACCGAGAACAGCAGCGAAGCGCCCGTCAGCATCATGGAAGCAAGATCGAGGCGTAGCCCGGTCCACTGGCTCATGAGCACGGGCAGGCTGAACCACGCCTGTTCGGCTGGCGGGAAATAGGCGATATAATCGCTGAACGCCTCGCCCAGTTCGAGCGCCAGGCTGCTCGACAGCAGGATCCCGGCAAGGTCGGTGTGGACCGAATAGACATGGGTGTAGAACAGTTGCAGCCCGGCGGTGAGACCTATCGCCAGCGCCGCGAATGCTGCCATCGCCATCGGCGTCCAGGTCGAGGATCGGGGCCCGGCGGCATCCATTCGCAATTCACCTTTCATGCCAGCCCCTTGTCCTCCTCGGTGCAGCGATCATCGGGCAACAGTCGCAGGCTCTGCCCATCTGGCTTTTGCCCGCATTCCGGCACCGCTTTCCCGGGCGAGCCCTAGGTCGAATTACCGAGGGAAGCGATAGCAGAGCACTAGCCAATTCACAGCGTCAAGCCGGGCGGCATGGCGTTCCGCAGCTTTGCGGCTCTGCGCGGGTGCAAAGGCGGTTTGCGCCCCCTGCAATTTCCCCGCCACACCCGCAGCGCCAAACTGCGCAGAACTTTAGAAAAAAATAAGGTTTCCGAATTATTCACCAAATTTCGAGAGACGGCATTGGCGAAAACACCGCGAGTGCAGTCGCAATGGTGATGTTAGAACCCTTGGGGGCTTTGTAATGAGCGCATTCGGCAAAAAGGGGGGCGCAGGCGGGATGAGGCCGGGCGCGAAACCCGCATTCGGCGTGGCCCGGCCGATGAAGGGCGGCAACGCGAAAGCCGATTCAGGCGAAGGCGGCGAGCAGTTCCCGCCCCTGCCCGGCTCCGATGACGGCGCCGATGCGCCCAAGCCGGCTCCGGCACCGGCGGCCAGCAAGCCCCAGGGCAAGGACACCGCCAGCGCGATGGATCGCCTGACCGAGCGGATGAACGCGACCAACGCCGCCGAGGCAGAGGCTGGCGGCTTCGAGGCCAGCGTCCACAAGATCAAGGAACAGGTGCTTCCCCGCCTGCTCGAACGCGTCGACCCCGAGGCCGCAGCGACCCTGACCAAGGACGAGTTGTCCGAGGAATTCCGCCCGATCATCATGGAAGTGCTGGCCGAGCTCAAGGTCACGCTGAACCGGCGCGAGCAATTCGCGCTCGAAAAGGTGCTGATCGACGAATTGCTCGGTTTCGGTCCGCTTGAGGAATTGCTCAACGACCCCGATGTTTCGGACATCATGGTCAACGGCCCCGACCAGACCTATATCGAAAAGAAGGGCAAGCTGGTCATTGCCCCGATCCGGTTCCGCGACGAACAGCACCTGTTCCAGATCGCCCAGCGGATCGTGAACCAGGTCGGCCGCCGCGTCGATCAGACCACCCCGCTCGCCGACGCCCGCCTGAAGGACGGCTCGCGTGTCAACGTGATCGTGCCGCCGCTCTCGCTGCGCGGCACCGCGATCTCCATTCGTAAGTTCTCCGAGAAACCGATCACCCTCGACATGCTCAAGGAATTCGGTTCGATGAGCGAGAAGATGTGCACCGCGCTCAAGATCGCGGGCGCGTGCCGGATGAACATCGTCATCTCGGGCGGTACCGGTTCGGGTAAGACCACCATGCTCAACGCCCTGTCGAAGATGATCGACCCGGGCGAGCGCGTTCTCACCATCGAGGACGCGGCCGAACTTCGCCTGCAGCAGCCGCACTGGCTCCCGCTCGAAACGCGTCCGCCCAACCTCGAAGGCCAGGGCGCGATCACGATCGGCGACCTCGTCAAGAACGCCCTGCGTATGCGTCCCGACCGGATCATCCTGGGCGAAATTCGCGGCGCGGAATGTTTCGACCTTCTCGCCGCGATGAACACCGGCCACGACGGATCGATGTGTACGCTTCACGCCAACAGCCCGCGCGAATGCCTTGGCCGTATGGAAAACATGATCCTGATGGGCGACATCAAGATCCCCAAGGAAGCCATTTCGCGCCAGATCGCGGAATCGGTCGACTTGATCGTCCAGGTCAAGCGCCTGCGCGACGGTTCGCGCCGCACCACTGACATCACCGAGGTGATCGGGATGGAAGGCGACGTGATCGTGACTCAGAACCTGTTCAAGTTCGAATATCTCGACGAGAGCGAGGACGGCAAGATCATGGGCGAGTTCCGTTCATCGGGCCTGCGCCCCTATACGCTTGAAAAAGCGCGTCAATTCGGCTTCGATCAGGCCTATCTGGAGGCGTGCCTCTAAGGCCTTGCCCCCTGATCAAAGGCTGCCCAGCACCACCGGCAGGCTGACCGCGAGGCAGCCGCCGCCGATGATCGCGCTCGCTACGAACAGCGTCGTCCACGGCATCCAGCCCACGCGTTCGAGCCGCTCGACCGAGCGCCTGGCATTGCGCAGCCGCTCCATCACCAGGCACAGTCCGGCAAACAGCCAGAACCCCGCACCGGCAAGCGCGAGGCGTTCGGCGTCGCTGGCAAAGGACAGGCTGGTGAGAAACTCCATGGACAGCGCCATGTAGCGATGCGCGCCCTTCACGCAATGGCGCGAGCGCACTAAGGCCGCGCGAATGGATGGATCGATTGCCCGCCCCCGCCCGTTCCTGGCGCTGGCCTTGCGGCTTGCGACCGCGGGCGTGCTTGCGACCATGGCGATGCTCGTCAAGCTGGCGGCCGAGCGCGGGGCGAACCTTGCCGAGCTCGTCTTCTGGCGGCAGGCAATCACGCTGGTCTGCGTGTGCGTGCTGCTGGCTGCCACGGGCAAGTTCGCCTCGGTCAGGACACGGCGCTTCCCGGCACACGCCGCGCGCGCCGCGATCGGGCTGACGGGCATGTTCTTCGTCTATGGCGCGGTCATCCTGCTGCCGCTCGCCGAAGCCACCGCGATCAGTTTCACCGCGCCGTTCTTCGCGGTGATGCTGTCGGTGATCCTGTTCGGCGAGAAGGTGGGCCTGTATCGCTGGGGCGCGGTGATCCTGGGCTTTGCCGGCGTGCTGGTGCTGACCCAGCCCGGTTTCGGCCTTGCCGGCGGTGCGGCGATCGACCCGCTCGGCGCTGTCATCGGCCTTGTTGCAGCGCTGCTGGTCGCGCTGATCAGTTTCCAGATCCAGGATCTCAACAAGACCGAGGCGCCGTGGTCGATCGTCTTCTGGTTCATGCTGCTCACCACGCCGCTGCTCGCGCTCGCGCTACCATTTTTCGCCCAGGCCCACGATCTCGAAACCTGGCTGATCATCATCGCCATGGCGATTGCCGGGGCAATTGCCCAAATCTTGCTCACCACCTCGCTGCGGTTCGGATCGGCTGGGGTGATCCTGCTGATGGATTACACCTCGCTGCTGTGGGCGACCTGGTATGGCTGGAGCGTTTTCGACCGTTCGCCGAGCGCCAATCTGTGGCTCGGTGCGCCGTTGATCGTGGGCGCGGGACTGCTGATCGCCTGGCGCGAGCGGCGGCTTGCCCGCACCCCCTCGCCCGCTGCATCGTCAGTGGAACCGAACGCCTCGTAGACGCGTTGAAAACGCACACCAAGCGAGGAGAATTCGCATGATTCGCAAGACCATGATCGCAATCGCGCTGGGCGCGATGACACTGTCGGCCGCCGCCTGCAACACCGTTCGCGGGGTCGGAGACGACCTGCAATCGGCAGCAAACGCCGTCGACGAAGAAACCTAAGCGCCTGACCTTTCGCGCGAAAAGGGCTCGCCTGGAAAATGGCGGGCCCTTTTTCGTTTGCGCCGCGCCGCGCACGGGGCGATGGTCGCCCCCCCTTCTTGTTACGGATCCCGACGATCATGGCACGCAAATTTCTCACCATGCTGGCGCTTGGCGCGCTCGTGGCAAGCGCATCGGCCTGCAACACCGTGCGCGGCCTTGGCGAAGACTTGAAATCGGTCGCCAACGCGGTCGACGAGGAGACCTGATCCCGGCCCCGCTGCGTGCCGCCTGTCAGGCCATGCGATAGACCAGCACCAGGTTGTTCGCGGGCATTTCGCGGCGGGCCGTGCGCTCGAGGCCGTGCTTGCGTCCCAGCGCGTCGATCGCTTCGATATCGCGAATGCCCCAGCGTTCGTCGCGCTCGCGAAGCCCCGCGTCAAATTCGAGGTTCGACGACGCAGGCTCGACCCCGTGCTCGAAAAACGGGCCATAGAGAATGAGCGGCAAGTCCTTGCCGCCCAGGATTCGGGCAGCGCCTGCGAACAATCCTTCGGCCGCATCCCACGGCGCGATATGGACCATGTTGACGCACACGATTGCATCAGCGCGCCGAACCGGCCAGGCATAAGCTGCCGCATCGAGCAGCACGGGGGCGCGCAAGTTCACCCCGTCATATTCGGCGCGATAGGCCGCGATCGAGGCGAGCGCCTGGCGGTCGGGATCGCTCGGCTGCCATTCGAGCGCGCGCAGATGATCGGCAAAGAACACCGCGTGTTCGCCCGATCCGCTCGCCACCTCGAGCACCAGTCCCCATTCGGGCAATTCCTGGCGCAGCACCGCGAGGATTGGCTCGCGGTTGCGCAAGGTGGCCGGGGCATGGCGCTTTTCGTTCACGAGACCTGCCGGTCGCGCCCCTCCCAATAGGGATCGCGCAATTGGCGGCGCAGGATCTTGCCCGAGGCATTGCGCGGCATTTCGGGAATGATGTCCACGCTCTTGGGGCATTTGAACGGGGCGATGCGTTCGCGCGTATAGGCGATGAGATCGCCTGCATTGAGCTCGGCACCCGGCTTGCACACGACGCAGGCCTTCACCTCTTCGCCCCAGCGTTCGGACGGGATGCCGATCACCGCGACCTCTGCCACGGCGGGATGGCCGAAAATGGCGTTCTCGACCTCGGCGGGATAGACGTTCTCGCCGCCCGAAATGATCATGTCCTTGATCCGGTCCTGGATATAGACATAGCCGTCCTGGTCCATGATCCCGGCATCGCCGGTGTGCAGCCAGCCATCGGGATCGATCGTGCTTGCCGTTGCTTCGGGCAGGTTCCAGTAGCCCGCCGTGTTCGAGGGCGAATGGATGCACACCTCGCCGATCTCGCCGCGCGGCACCTCCGCATTGTCGGCCCCGCGCACCTCGATGGTGACGCCGGGCACCGCCTTGCCCGCCGAACGCATCCGCTCATTGCCTTCGAGCACGTGGTCCTCGGGCGGAAGCATGGTCACCGTGCCGCAGGTCTCGGTCATGCCATAGACCTGGAGGAAGCCGGTCTGCGGCATGGTGCGCACCGCCTCCTTCAGCAGTTCGAGCGGCATGGGCGCAGCGCCATACATGAGATAGCGCAGGTTCGAGAAATCGGTCCCGGAGGCCTGCGGATGCTGGATCACCATCTGCAGCGCGGCAGGGACGAGGAACATGTGGGTCGCGCCTTTCACGATCGCGTCGAGCACTCCGCCGGGCGTGAATTCGGGCATGACGAGGATACGCACGCCGTTCGCCGCCGCGATCGCGGCCACCCCGGTGCCGCCGATATGGGCGCAGGGCATGACCGCGAGCATGCAGTCGTCCGGGCCATAGATCTGCCAGGGCACCTGTTCATCGAGGCTGGGCTTGCGCAGGGCAAACAGGTTCCTGTTCGAAAGCTGAGCGCCCTTGGGATTGCCCGTCGTGCCCGAGGTGTAGAGCTGGAGCACTGGATCGTTCTCGTGCGGGGGCGCGTAATCGACCGGTTCCATGTTCGCCACTTCGGCAAAGGCGATATCGTCGCGCACCACCCGCGGGCGCGGATCGAGCGTGGCTGCGACCTCTTCGGCGCTGGCGAGAAACGCGTCTTCGGCCACCACCAGCTTCGCCCCGGTGTCGGACAGGATATAGGCGATCTCGGGCGGGGCCAGCCGCCAGCCGATCGGCGCGATCACCGCTCCCATGCGCGCCGCAGCATAAAGCATCAGGAAATAGCGGTCCGAATTGCGGCCCAGCCAGGCCACCATGTCACCCTTGCCGATATTGTTGGCGTGGAAATAGGCGATCAGCTGGCGGGTCAGGCGCTCGGCCTCGGCGTAGGTGGTGACCCTCTCGCCGTCTTCGAGCGCGATCCCGTCGGGCCGTTGCTCACCCCAATAGGTGAGAAACTCGTCAAAGGTCGTCAGACCGTAATGCTCTTCGCTCGCCATGGCCTCTCCATCCGGTTTTCTTTTCGAACCGGATTAAGCACGGGCGCGCGCGCGCTGTCCAATGGTTTACCCGATGGTCTGCCCCAATGGTTTGCCAATAGGCGCGGCTAGCGGAAGCGCCCGCTGCGGCGCGCTGCCGGTTCGCGTGCCAGCAACCAGATGCCAAGGCCGAGCGGCCCGGCCATGAAAGTCGCGAGCAGGACCGGTGCCTGAAACAGCCGCGAAATGCCCTTGGCATCGCCGTCGCGCGCGATCCAGAGCCCGACGAACAAATCCAAGGCGAGGTAGTGGACCCAGCCGATCACCACCCCGACATCGCTTGCAAACAACGCGCGCACGCCGGCGATCGTGGTGAAATCGCCGCCGCCTTCGCCTCCCGGGATGACCCCTGCTAGCACGCCTGCGAACAGCCCGACATAAAGCGCGCACAGCAAGCCTATGCCGAGATAGAGCAGTGCCGAAAGAAGCGCCGGCCAGCGCGGCAGGAGGATCAGGGCGGCCCAGGCGATCATGGCGAGAATGTTCGCAGCCGAAAAGACGAGGCCCCAGTCCATGATCCTACTCCCCCGGCTCCTCGGCCTTGGCGCGCCAGTCGCGCGCAGCGCGCTTCATCGCCTCGTTGTCATGGGTAAAGCGCCCCGCCGCCTTGCGCAGCGAAAGGCCGAGCGCGGCCTCTGCGACCAGATCGGCATCGAGCGAGCGATACATCGCCCACTTGTCGGGAAGCAGCGGGTCGACCAGCGGTGCTGCGAGCCGGGCGAGCGCCTCCAACGGCCTGCTGTCGCCCTCGCGCTTGCCGCGCAGAAGGCCGGGGCGCAGGATGTCGAGCCGCTTGAACCCGATCTTCGAGACCTCGGCCTCGGTCTCGCCCTTGACCTTGAGGTAGAAGTTCTTGGTGCGCGGGTCGGCGCCCGCCGAACTGACCAGCACCATGTTCGCAATGCCCGCCTCGTGCGCGGCGCGCGCGGTGGCGATGACGAGGTCGTGATCGACCGCGCGGAAGGCCGCCTCGTCGCGCCCCGCCTTGCGCCAGGTGGTGCCGAGCGCGCAGATGATCGCGCGCGGGCGCACCGCTTCGAGCACTTCGCCCCACTTGGCCGGATCGGCGACGAACATCTCGACCCGCGCGCCCCTGGGCAGGTCCATTTCGCGCCGGGCGATGCCGACAATGCGCACGGTGTCGCCGGCAGAGGATATCTCGATCAGCCGGCGCCCGATCAGGCCGGTGGCACCCACCAGCCCGATCCGCACCGGGTTGAAGGCGGGGGTGTCAGACATTGGTCAGCCCCCTCGGCATTTCACCATAGATCGCCTCGCAGGCGCGCATGGCGAAGCGATCGCTCATCCCGGCGATGAAATCGGCGATCGCCCGGCTGCGGCCCGGATCGGTGTCGGGAAGCCGCGCCTGCCATTCCTCGGGCATGAGCGAGGCATCCTGCGAATAGGCCGCGAACAGCCGCGCGATCACGTCGCGCGCGCGTTCGGCCGCTGAGACCTGTTCGGGATGGTAATAGAGCTTGTCGTACATGAAGGATTTGAGCGCCCGTTCGTGTTCCCGCATCGCCGGCGAAAACCCTGCCAGCTGGCGTCCCGCATCGCGGATCTCGGCGACCGAGCCAAACCCTTTCGCATTGTCGCGCGAATGGGTGATCACGTCGTTCACCATCAAGCCGATCTGGTCGCGGATCAGTTCTCGCAATTGGCGCTCGCGCGGGGCGTTGGGAAAGCGTTTTTCGACGGTCCGCCACTGGTCCGCGAGGAAATCGAGCTCGAGCAGGTCGTCGAGGTCGAGAAATCCGGCGCGAAGCCCGTCATCGATATCGTGGTTGTCATAGGCGATATCGTCCGAAACCGCTGCGACCTGCGCCTCGAGCGAGGGCCAGGTGCCGAGGTCGAGCGGGAAATCGGCATCGAGTTCGGCAAGCGCCCAGTTCGGCGCAGCAACCGGGCCGTTGTGCTTGGCGAGCCCTTCGAGCAAGTCCCAGGTGAGATTGAGCCCTTCGTGTTCGGGATAGGGGCTTTCGAGCCGCATCACCGTGCGAAGCGCCTGCGCGTTGTGACAGAACCCGCCATGGCGCGCCATCGCCTCGGACAAGGCCGCCTCGCCGGCATGGCCGAAAGGCGGGTGGCCCAGATCGTGCGCGAGGCACAGCGCCTCGGTCAGGTCTTCATCGAGGCCGAGCGCGCGGGCGATCACCCGGCCGATCTGGGCGACCTCGATCGAATGGGTCAGCCGGGTGCGGTAATGGTCGCCGTCGGGCGCGATAAAGACCTGCGTCTTCGACTTGAGCCGACGAAAGCTCATCGAGTGGATGATGCGGTCGCGGTCGCGCTGGAAATCGGTGCGAGGGCCGCGTTGCTCGCTGCGCGCGGGAGCGCTCTTGTCCCCTCCCTCGCGCGCGGCAACAGCGAATTCGCGTCCGCCATGGGCATGGGGATCGGCGGCGTAGGGAGCGCGGTCAGTCACGAGGTCCCGCTTAATCGCGCTGGCAACCGCGCTCAACCGGAACAGATCAGCAACCCGGCGCGATAACGTGGACAGCGCGGGCAACAGGGTGCCGGCGCGTCAGGATAACGCGTTGCTGGATAGGGAATGCGGGCAAAAAAAAGGACCGTCTGCCGGGTGCAATGGGGGGGGTGGCAAACGGTCCCGAAGCCTTCGCAGGCTCTGGGTCAACGGAGCGACCCGAAGACCCGAACTTGTCTATCTTGTTCTGATGACAGGCTCTGGGCGCGCACGTAAGGGCCAAGTCCGGGTTTTGCACACCTACCGATGGGTAAATGCGGCAATCCGTGGCAAATCACAGCCGAGTTGCGGTTCAGCCCTCGTCTTCCTGCTCGAGAATCCAGTCCGCGGCCGCGTCACAATGGATTCTGGTGCTGTCGAAGACCGGCAAGACGTTCGCATCGACATCGACCACGAGATCGAGCTCGGTGCAGGCCAGCACGATCGCGTTCGCCCCTTCCTGCGCCTTTCCGGTGATGATCGTCTTCATCGCGCGCTGCGCGTCGCGGGTGACCTTGCCCACCATCAGCTCGTCATAGATGATCCGGTCAAGCGTCTCGACATTGTTCATGTTGGGCGGCAGCAGGTCGATCCCGTGCGCGACCAGCCGCTTTCGATAGAAGCTCTCGGTCATGACATTGCGGGTGCCGATCAGCGCCGCGCTCTTGTGCCCGGCACGCTTGAGCGCGCGCCCGACATAATCCGCGATATGCAGGATCGGGATGCCGACCGCGCTCGCGACATCGTCATAGAGACGGTGCATCGAATTGGCGCCGATGATCAGCCCCTCGGCGCCCGCGCCTTCGAGCCGTTTCGCGCTCTCCGACAGGATCCCGCTCGCGCGCTTCCAGTCCTTTTCCTCGCGCAGCGCGTAAAGCTGGCAGAAGTCGAGGCTCTCGATCAGCATCGGGGCGGACGCCATCGGCGCCGCGCGGCGTTGAACGATGCGGTTGATCCGGTCGTAATAGATGCCGGTCGAAACCCAGCTCATCCCGCCGATCAGTCCCAGTTTTCGCAACGATTGTCCTCGATTCTCAAGCGCGTGTGCCAGTGGTGTAGCGACCAAGGGACCACCGCGTCCATAGGCCGAAAATCACCGTGTGCCTTCAGCCATTTGCTTGGTGAATCCGGGGTTAAGCGGGGTCTTGCCCGGCCTCCGGCTCAAGCGTTTGCGCCAGCCAGGCGCGCAGGTCGGCGAGCGATGCTGCGGGCGCTTCCTCGTGCGGAAGGTGGCCGATGCCGCGATAGATCGCGAGCGTCGAGGCGGGCAGGTGCTCCTCATACCAATAGGCCGCATCGACCGAGATCAGCGAGTCCTCGTCTCCCCACATGACGAGCGTCGGCACGTCGATCGCACCGACATCTTTGGCGTCAAGATAGGTCCAGTCGCGCGCCGAACGCCGCACGGTCGCCGCGCGGTTGCCAGGATAGCGCAGCAATTCCCAGTAGCGATCGATCGCCTCCTCGGTCACCACGTCCTCGTTCGATACGCTCTGGCGGAAGGATTGCTCGACAAGGCTGCGCGGGGTGATGTGTTCGGCAATTCGGTTCAGCCCCGGAGTGCGCATGATCGCAAAACCGATATTGCCTTCAGCCTCGGTCTCGATCGGCGCGCCTCCCGCATCGACGAGGATCAGCCCGTCGAGCCGCTCGCCATGCGCGGCCGCGAAAGCCACGGCATGCGCCCCGCCCATCGAGCTGCCGCCGAGCACGAAGCGCTCGAGCCCCAGCGCATCGGCCACTTCGCCAATATCGGCGACGTAATTGGCGAGGCTGTAATCATGTGCGGGATCGGGTCCGGTCAGGCCGTGGCCGACCTGATCAAAACGGATCACGCGGTAATCATCGGCCAGCCCGTCGACCCATGGCTGCCAGGTGTGCAGGTCTGCCGACGAGCCGTGCAGCAGCACGATGACGGGGGCATCGCGCGGCCCCTCATCGCGCAGGTGGACGAGGGTTCCCCCTCCGATTTCAACGAATTGTGAGGGAGCGGCCCCGTATTTGGCGCGCATCTGACCCGCATCGGTATCGGGTACGCGAAGAACGAGGAACGCGATCACCAGCGCCGCGACGAGGATGCCGAGCGCGCGCCAGACCCATTTCATTCGCCCATCTCCTCGATCCATGCGCGAATCACCGCCAGCGCCTCGTCATCCACGCTCGCGCGGCCCAGTTCGGGCATGGCGACCCCGGTTTCGGTCGACTGCATCCGGTGGACGAGGATCGACTTGTCAGGCTCTCCCGGCGCGATCGACACCAGCAGCCCGCCTGCCCCGCGCCCGGCTGCGACCGGCGGCTTGTTTACCCCGATCGCGAAGGCATCGCGCTGCTCCCAGCTGAGATCGAGCCCCGAGTTGGACGCGCTGCCACCGGGACGATGACAATGCGCGCAATTGACATCGAGATAGGCCCGCGCGCGGCCGGCAACGCCCGCCGTCTCGTCGCCCCAGCGCGGCATCGGATCGCTGCTCACCGGTTGGGCGGCGAGTATTTGCCGGTCTGCCAGTTCGGCGAGCAGTTCGGGGGAAAGGTTCCGGACCGCGGGGCCGATCGGAACCACCGCGTCATCGACCGAGTGGCAGGTCTTGCACTGATTCTTGTTGGGAATGCGGTAGCTGAAGGTCTTGCCGTCGGCGCGGGTGATCGGCAAGCGCCCGCCAGCCAGAGCAAGCCGCGCCTCGGTCTGCTCCGCGTTCCAGCGATAGGGCAAGGCCGTCCATCCATCGGCGCGGTGCACCAGCACGCGGGTCTCGATGAAGCGCTGGCCTGATCCCTCGCCGAAAGCGAAGGTCTTGATGATCGCGGTCCCGACAGGGAATTGCAGCACTCCGTCGCCATCGGCCGTGACCTGTTTGTGAGCCGGCACGTAGAGATAGCGCAGCTTGTCGGCGCCGTCGGAATAGAGCGCGGTGTTGAGCTCGTAGGGCACCAGCCGCGGGTCGGGGATGCGCGCGCCATCGTCCTGGAAGAAGCCGAATTCAGCCAGCGTGCGCGGCAGGCTGTCGCCGGCGATCACGGCGTCATCGACGCTCATGGGATGGACCAGCGCGCTTGCATCGCGGCCCGTCCCCATGCTCGCCGCGAGCGCACAGGCCGCAAGGGCGAGGAGAGCGAGCGAGCGTTTCACCCGATCCGCGCGTCGAGTTCTGCCGGTGCGCCGATGCCGCTGCGGTCGAATTCGCCCGACGGTTCGGGCACCGATAGCGGCTCGGGAGCGGCCCCGCCCAGCCCCTTGCCCGCTTCGGGCAGGTTCAATGACCAGCCGCGCGTTCCGGGCACTGTGAACATGGTGCCCAGCCCGTCCCACATGACAGGCGGCAGAGCCCCGCCAAAGGCCGCAAGCAGCATTTCGGCGCCTTCGAGCTGCGGATCATCGCCGCCCCGGCCATAGCTGTTCTCGCCGACCACGACGCCGCGCGGCAGCGGGTTGTAGCGTTCGTCATCGAAGCTCTGCGTATAGGCGATCACCATGATCGGAGCTGTCGGGTTCTCGTCGATGATGTTGTTCTCGATCAGCACCCCTTCATTTGCCATCACCATGATCCCGGTCCCGCGCCGCACGCCGGCGACGATATTGCCCGGCGGCGCGAAATTTGCGGTGTCGTTGGCGACCACGAGATTGTTCGCGACCACCACATTGCCTCCGCCCATCACCGGCAGGCCGGGCAGGTCGAACACGAGGATGCCGCCGGTATTGCGGGTGGCGATATTGTGTTCGACAAGCGCGTTTCGGCTGTTCTCGATCTCGATGCCCGCGACATTGGCCTCGGCGATCGAATTGCGCACCGTGATGCGGTTCGACTGGCCGACATAGATGCCCGCATCCGAAGCGCCGGTGACCTTGACCCCGTCGACCAGCACATTTTCGCTTTCGACCGGGTAGATGCCGTAAGCGCCGTTGTCCGGGTCTGGTCCATTCGTCCAGGTGACGCGGACGCGGTAATAGACGATATCGTCCGCACCCTTCGACTTGACCCCGTCGCCCTTGGGATTTTCGAGCGCGAAATCGCGCAGTGTGACATTGTCCGAGGTGACCAGCAGCCCTTCGCCCGAACCTTGCTGGCCGGTGAAATCGAGCACGGTGCCGTCCATCCCCGCCCCGCGCAAAGTCACCCCGTCAACGTCGAGGCTGAGCCCGTCGGTCATGGCATAGCGTCCCGCCTCGAGCACGATCTCGTCGCCCGGCTGGGCCAGGATCAATGCTTCCTGCAAGCGTTCCTGCGCGCCCTCGCCCGGCGTGATGATATGCGTTTCGGCCCATGCCGGAGCAGCGCCTGCAAGCAGCGCGGCAGCCAGAGTAATCCTGATCATGAAAACGTCTCTCCTCGTCCACGCCATTTTGCGCAGGCGCGAGGAATTGCGCAAGGCCGTTACGGCATGAACGGGGTCACCCGCCGAACATCAGCTCCACGCCGCAGCCTGCCGCCACCCGGACGAGCTGTTCGACCGCCTGCTGGTCATCGACCCGGCGCAGCCGTTCGAGCGCGGCATCGGTCGAAGGCGGAATGGCCGGCTCGCCCTCTTGCGGGGCCATCCGTTCGAGCCGGCGCAATTGCACGATCGAGAGCCGGTCGGTCAGCCGCGGCGCCATGCACCCCGCCATGTCCGCCGGAACGCCATTGCCGAGCAGCGCGGCCTCGACCCGGGCTTCGGTGACCTGTTCGAGCACGCCATCATCGCGCAGCAGGAAATAGGCGCCGATACCCAGCGCGAGAATGGCCAGCAGGAAGAGGAGCCGTTTCACCGCCTATCTCTCGTAAAAGACGATCACGCTATCGACCGGCACATCGACCTGTTCGAGTTCGACGACATAGGTCAACTTTTCGAGCGGGCCGACCAGTTGCATGTCGATCGAGACCGGTTCCGAACCGCCTTGCGAAACATCGATCTGCCAGTTGCGGATCGCGCGGCTCGACTTGTTGGTGATCTCGATCGGGACCAGATGCCCGCCATTGGGGCCCGGCTGTGCCTCGTCCCAGAGCGGCTTGATCTCGTAATCGAAGCGGTCGTCTTCTCCGACCGCCTTGTAGACCAGGAACACGATCAGCGCACCGATCAGCGCGAGCGAGAGACCGCGCACCACCCAGCCGATGATCGTCGGCGGCACCGGGCTCTTGTCGCCTGACGTGTTGGTCTTGTTGCTGTCGTCGCCGGACTGGTTGTCCGATCTGTCCGTGCCGCTTGCATTGCCGTCGCTTTTGTCTTGCGCCTTGTCGCTCATCACAGAACCAGCCTTCCTGCCGCTCCGCCAAGCGCGGTGGCATAGGCCGCGGTCACGACCCGCGGCACCCAGATCGCGGGGTCATCGCCCCAGGAGATATAGTCGAACCCGAACAGGAACGCGAAGCTCACCACCAGCGCCACCGCATAGGAAAACACCGTCTCGATGAACGGCGTGGTGAAGATCGTGCGATTGGTATAGTCACGCTCGACGAACTTGGCGATCTCAACGATCACGAAGGTCACAGCGAGGCTGAGAATGACGGTCGCGAGCGCGAGCCACCAGTCCTGCTTGGTGGTGATGACCACGGTCTCCATCGTCGGGGCAATGTTGTAGGCAAACAGAACGCCGCCAAGCAGGCTGCCCATGAAGACCGACATGTCAGACGAAAACGGCGAGCTGTCGTCGGAACGGCTGCTGTCGCCCCCGCCAAGCTGGTTGCGCGCCACAGCGGCACCGATGCCGCAGGGCACGCTTTCGAGCGCGACGATCTTCCACATGATTTCCGGCGAGAGCGAGAAATCGATGATCCCTGCCACGGTCAAGGTCAGCACCGATGCCACCGCACCGATGCCGAGCGCGGTCATCGCGTCCCAGAAATAGCCGCTGGTCCACTGGGTCTGGCGAAAGCCCGCATAAGCGCAGAAACCGACATTGACGAAATAGCCCGCGACGAGAAAGCCGATCACGGTCCATCCGCTCAGCTCGCGCCCGTGCTGCCACATCTCCATGGTATAGAGCAGCGGGAGCGAGACGAAGAGCGCCCCTGCAAAGCCGCGCGCAAGGTCGCGGATCTCAACTTTCCAGGCCGGGTCGCATTCGTCGCGCTTCTCGATCTGTTCGTCGAGCGGGGTGATGCCCAGCGCGCCCATCAGTCGAGCGCTTTCACGATATCTTCGACCATCTTCTTGGCATCCGACAAAAGCATGGTTGTCTGGTCCATGTAGAACACGTCGTTGTCAACGCCGGCATATCCGACCCCGCCCATCGATCGCTTGATGAAAAAGACCTGCCGCGCCTTGTCGACATCGAAAACCGGCATGCCGTAGATCGGCGATGCCTTGTCGGTCTTGGCCGCCGGATTGACCACGTCATTGGCGCCGATGATGAAGGCGACGTCGGCGGTGGCGAACTCGGAATTGATGTCCTCGAGCTCGAACACCTTGTCATAATCGACGCTGGCTTCGGCAAGCAGCACGTTCATGTGGCCCGGCATCCGGCCAGCGACGGGGTGGATTGCGAACTTGACCTCGATCCCCTTGTTTTCGAGCAGGTCGCACATTTCGCGCAGCGCGTGCTGGGCCTGGGCCACTGCCATGCCGTAGCCGGGGATGATGATGACCTTTTCTGCCTGTTCGAGCATGAAGGCGGCATCGTCGGCGCTGCCCTGCTTGTAAGGGCGCGCCTCGCGCGGGTCGCCATTGGTGCCGCCGCTTTCCGCGCCGAACCCGCCTGCAATCACGCTGATGAAGCTGCGGTTCATCGCGCGGCACATGATATAGGACAGGATCGCGCCCGAAGAGCCGACCAGCGCGCCGGTGATGATCATTGCCGTGTTGCCGAGCGTGAAGCCCATCGCCGCGGCCGCCCAGCCCGAATAGCTGTTCAGCATCGACACCACGACCGGCATGTCGGCCCCGCCGATCGGGATGATCAGCAGGAACCCGACGATGAAGGCGGCAAGGCAGATCGCGGGGAACACCCAGCCCGGCACCGGCGTCGTCACCGCGAACAGTCCGGTGAGAACGAGGATCGTGGCCATCGTGCCGAGATTGATGACATGGCGGCCGGGCAGCAGGATCGGGGACCCGCTCATCCGGCCCGACAATTTCAGGAAGGCGATGACCGAGCCGGAAAACGTGATCGCACCGATCGCAGCGCCCAGCGCCATTTCCACCCGCGCGATGGGATCGAGCATGAAGCGCGGCTCGGGAAAGGCTTCGGTTCCCGTCACCGGCACCAGCAGGTCGAATGCGGCGGGGTTGGTATAGGCGGCAGCCGCCACCAGCACCGCGGCAAGGCCGACAAGGCTGTGAAATCCCGCGACCAGTTCGGGCATCGCGGTCATCGCGATACGGCGGGCGATGGTGATGCCGATGATCCCGCCCAACAGCATGGCAATGCCGATCTCGACGATATTGGCGATGTCGTGGGTGACCAGCGTCGTAACCACCGCGATCAGCATGCCTGCCATGCCGAACCGGTTGCCACGCCGAGAACTGGCAGGGCTCGAAAGCCCGCGCAAGGCAAGGATGAAGAACACGCCTGCAACCAGATAGGCGAGCGCCACCCATGCGGGCACTGCGACTGCCGCGCCCGTGGCGCCTGCGAGCAAGGAGAGGCTCATCACTTCCGCTCCTTCTTCTTGTACATGGCCAGCATCCGCTCGGTCACGGCAAAGCCGCCGAAGATGTTGATGCTGGCAAGCACCACCCCGATCAGCCCGAGCCATTTTGCCACCGCGCTCCCGGCTTCCGCCGAAGCGATCAGCGCGCCGACGATGATGACTGAGGAAATCGCATTGGTCACAGCCATAAGCGGCGTGTGCAGCGCAGGCGTCACCGACCACACGACGTAATAGCCCACGAAGCAGGCCAGCACGAAGATCGACAGGATCGAAATGAAGTCCATCAGGCGGCCCCCTCCAGCCTATCGTTCACCACTTCACCGCCCCGGGTCAGCCGGATCGCGTCGCCGATCTCTTCGTCGAGCACGGGCCTGCCCGCTTCTTCGTCCCAGAAGGCGGAGAGGAAGTTGAAATGGTTGCGCGCGAACAGCGCTGATGCGTCGGCGGCAAGGTGCGCGGGCGTGTTGGCAAAGCCCATGATAGTGACGCCGTGGCGCTCGACCACCTCGTCGGCGATCGAACCCTCGACATTCCCGCCTTGCACGACCGCGAGGTCGAAGATGACGCTGCCCGGCTTCATCGACGCGATCTGTTGATCGGTGATGAGGCGCGGCGCCGCGCGGCCCGGGATCAATGCGGTGGTGATGACGATGTCCTGCTTGGCGATATGTTCGGAGACGAGCTTTGCCTGCGCGGCCTTGTACTCATCGCTCATCTCGGTCGCGTATCCGCCCGAGCCTTCGCCTTCGATCCCGGCAACGTCCTCAACAAACACGGCTTTTGCGCCAAGGCTTTCGATCTGTTCCCTGGTGGCAGAGCGCACGTCGGTGGCGGAAACCTGCGCGCCGAGCCTGCGTCCGGTGGCGATCGCCTGAAGGCCTGCAACGCCCACCCCCATCACGAACAGGCGCGCGGCCTGCACGGTGCCGGCGGCGGTCATCATCATCGGGAAGGCGCGTCCGAAGGTGTCGGCAGCGGCGATGACCGCCTTGTAACCGGCTAGGTTCGACTGGCTGGAAAGCACGTCCATGCTTTGTGCGCGGGTGATGCGCGGCATGAATTCCATGCTCAGCGCCTCGAGCCCCGCGCTCGCATAGGCGGCGACCAGTTCGCGCCGCTGGAAGGGATCGAACAGGGCGGCGACCATGGCCCCCGGCCTTGTCCCTTCGAGACGGGCCAGCTCGGGCGCGCGGATGGCGATGACGATATCCGCGTCCTTCACCACCGCCTCGGCATCGCCGATCGAGGCCCCCGCCTCGCGAAAGGCGTCGTCGGAAAAGGCGGCGCTGTCGCCCGCCCCGCTCTCGACCGCGAAATCGGCGCCCAGCGCGATGAATTTCCTGACCGTTTCCGGGGTAGCGGCCACCCGCGTCTCCCCAGGAAAACGCTCCTTCAAGACCGCTATTTTCACCCCCCGCGCCCCTCCGCTTATTCGGCGATTAGGGCGACGATGATCAAGGTGATCACCGCGATGGCCGGAACCGCCCATTTGAGCGAGGCGATGAAACCGGCATAGGTGTCGCGCGCTTCGTCCATGTCTTGCGTTGCCATTGTATTCGTTCCCTTTGAAAAGTTGGTCCTGTCCGACCCGTGACGCGCGCGGGCCGCTATTGAGCCAACTCGTATCGAAGCATCCGGCTCACCTCAAGCCGCCAGCACGCACGAAAAATCTTTTTGGGGGGCAAAGCGCGGGACGCAAATCAGCCTTAATCGGGTCTTTACCCCTCCCCTCTAAGCCAGTGCGACGTTTTCCCCCGGCACGAGGCCAGGGACGGATCCGAGGAGTCCAGGCCGTTTCGATGTCGCAAGACCCGCGCCCCGAAGATGCGAATACGCCGCGAATCGTGATGCTTATCGACGATGAGCCCGCGCAGAGCCGGCTGATATCGGCAATCGCGGCACGCGAGGGCTGGCGCACCGTCGTTGCAAGCGATGCCGAGACCGCGATCGCGATGCTGGGCACGCGCGAGGGCATGCAATTGTCGGCGATCCTGCTCGACCAGTGGGTTCCGGGCGACGATGCCTGCGCGCTGATCGCCGAACTCAAGGAACGCCGCCCTGCCTTGCCAATCCTGATGCTGACCACCAGCGCCTCGCCGCTGCTGGCTGTCGAGGCGATGCGCGCAGGCGCGAGCGACTATCTCGTCAAGCCGGTCTCGCCCGATCGCTTGATGGAAGCCCTGCGTGCCGTCACCACCCGCGAAACCCCGCGCGACGAGCTCGCCCCGCTGACCGAGAAGATGTCGGCCAGCCTCGATTTCGAGGCGATGATCGGCACCGCGCCCAAGTTCCGCACCGCGCTCGCACAGGCGGCCAAGGCGGCGCGCGGCCATGCCCATTCGCTGATCGAGGGAGAAAGCGGCACCGGCAAGGAAATGCTGATGCGCGCGATGCACGCCGCCAGCCCGCGGGCCAAGGACCCGCTCAGGATCATCAACGTCGCCAGCATCCCGCCCAATTCGGTCGAATCGGTGCTGTTCGGGCACGAACCCAACGCCTTTCCCGGAGCCTTCGATCGCCAGATCGGCGCCATGCAGCATTGCGATGGCGGCACGCTGGTGCTCGACGAGGCCGACCGGCTCAACGACTGCGTGCAGCAACGCCTCGCCGAAGCGCTCGAGACGGGGATCGTGCGTCCGGTCGGGGCCGCGCACGGCTTTCGCGTCGACGTGCGGATCCTGTCTGCCAGCAATGTCGCGCTTTCCAAGCTCGCGGAGAACGGGCTGTTCGATGCCGAGCTTGCCAGGCGATTGTCCGCGACCCGGATCGCGCTTCCGCCCCTGCGCGAACGGACCGGCGATATACCTGCCCTGACCCGCCATTTCCTCCAGCGGATCGGCGAACAGCCCGGCCTCACGCACCTCTCGATTTCCGACAGCGCGCTGGCCCTGCTCGCCGCGTTCGACTGGCCGGGCAATGTCCGCCAGCTCCAATCGGTGCTGTTCCGCGCCGCGGTCTATTGCGAGAGCGACACGCTGACGGCGGAAAGCTTCCCGCAATTGTCCGAAATGATCGGCGAACTGGAACCCAGCACCGCTACTTCGCACCTGCACGAAGGCGTGGGCATCATGCTCTATACCGAGGATGGCAATCTGCGCCCGCTCGAGGAGATCGAGGCCGATGTCATCCGGCTCGCGATCGGCCATTATCGCGGGCGCATGACCGAGGTTGCGCGCAGGCTGGGGATCGGGCGCTCGACGCTTTATCGCAAGCTTTCCGATCTCGGCATCGACAACGCGGCTTGATCGCGCGAGCGGCGCGCTCTAGCCCGCTCGGCCATGACACAACCACAAGACTTCGCAGGGCGCAGCGCGCTCGTCACCGGCGCGGCATCGGGTATCGGTGCCGCCTGCGCGCGCCAGCTCGCGGCACGCGGGGCCAAACGGCTCATCCTCGTCGATGTCGATGCCGCAGGGCTCGACGCGCTCGATTGCGATTGCTCGGTCGAACGGGTCGTCGGCAGCGTCGGCGACGAGGCGCTGTGGCGCGACCTCGAGCCGCGCCTCGAAGGGCTCGACCACGCGGTCGTCAATGCCGGGATTGGCGCAGGCGGCGCGATTGCCGATCTCTCGCTCGCCGACTGGCGGCGGGTGATGGAAATCAATCTCGACGGCGCGTTCCTGACCCTGTCGGCAGCGATGCGCGCCATGCGCGCGCACGGGCGCGGGGGAAGCGCGGTGATCACATCGTCATCGACCGCGGTGAAGCCGGTGCCGGGGATCGGCCCTTATGGCGTGTCGAAAGCCGCGGTCTCGCACATGGCGCGGATCGCCGCTGTCGAAGGCGCTGCCAACAAAATTCGCGTCAACGCGATCGCGCCCGGCGGGGTCGATACCGCGATCTGGGAAAGCTCGGAGGAATTCCGCGCCTCGGTCGCGGAAAACGGGCGCGAGGCGACGTTCAAGGCGATGGCATCGACCACCCCGTCGGGCCGCTTTGCCAGCGCCGACGAAATGGCCGAGACCATGCTGTTCATGCTGTCCGATGCCGGAGCGAACATCACCGGCCACGTGCTCGTCTCGGACGGCGGGTTCACGCTCTAGCTGTTACCAGCTGATCGCCCGGCTCACCCGGACATCACCCGCATCGTCATCGCCAGCGCCGAGCAGGCTGAGGGTCAGCGTGCGCGCGCTCCAGTCGATTGCGACCTGGCCGAAATTCTCTTCCGAGATGAAATCGCTCAAACGCTTGGGATCGGGTTCGCGCGCGGTGTTGCGTTCGGTCGAGGAGAACGAATAATTGAGCGAGGAACTGGTCAGTTCCCACAGGTGCTCGCCTTTCGTCTCGGGGGTCGCATCGGTGTAGATCCCCCCCGCATGGCGGTCGCCCGAAAGCATGACCAGCCCGCTTTCGGCGCGATTGGCGAGCATTTCGTAAAGCCGCGCGCGTTCGTGCGGGAGCGCCTCCCAGCTTTCGTAATCATGCGCATCGGTGATCACCTGGATCGAGGAGACGAGGATGCGAAGGTCGGCGGGTTTGGCCAGTTCGGCCTCGAGCCAGCGCCACTGTTCCTCGCCGAGCATTGTCTTGCTCTCGTCATCGCTCGGCACATAGGGGCCGAGCGGCGGGCGCTGGGGCGTGTAGTCCATCCGGTCAAGGTCCGAGCGGAAGAAGCGGGTGTCGAGCATGATGATCTGGGTGCGTTGCCCCTCCGGCCCGAACATCCGCGCCTCGTAGACGCCCGGGCGCGAACGCACTTCGTCCGAGGCGTCCCAGAAGGTCTCGTAGATCGTCTCGGCGAAGGTGCGGAAGGCAAAGCTCGCCCCGCCATCGTTGAAGCCGTAATCATGGTCGTCCCAGGTCACCATCATCGGCACGCGGGCGCGGAAAGCGGCGAGTTCGGGGGTCGCCGATTGCACGCCATAGGCTTCGCGCAAGGTGGTGAGCATCGCGTCGCCCGCCCAGTTCTGGTCGCCGTAATTGTTGTCGCCGATGAACAGGAACAGGTCCGGATCGCTCGCCGCGATCGTGGCCCAGTGGTCCTGCGAGCGCAGCTGGTGGTTGCAGCTGCCAAAGGCAATGCGGGTGAGCACGGTCTCGGGCGCAAGGCTGACATTGGGCGGCGCCACCGGCAGGTCGATCCGGCTTTCGAGCTTGTCGTAATAGAGACCGAGCAGGTCTTCGGCATAGACGGGGACGTGGCCGTCATGATGGTGCGGGTGGCGCGCATGCCCGTCATGCGCCATCGGCATCGCCTCGGCCTTGGCGGCGTGGCCTTCGTGGCCGTCTGCCATGAGCGGCGCGGCGGCGAGCGCGGCAGCGGCGCTGCCAAGGGCGAGAAGCGTGTGAAGGCGCATCGAGGATTCTCCCAGGAAGTTCTGTTTCACCCGGTCCCTATTGCGCGCGCGGCTTCAGGGCAACTGGCTGAAATCGGTGAGCGCCGCATCGCGCAGGCCGCGCCAGACATTGCGCGCCTGGACCGTCGCCGCGACATCGTGGACGCGCAGCAGGTGGACGCCTGCATCCATCCCCTTGATCGCGAGCGCGATCGACCCGCCGAGCCGCTCGTGCGCAGGCTCCTCGTGCGAGAGCGCGCCGATCATCCGCTTGCGGCTGACCCCGAGCACGAGCGGCGAGCCGAGCGCGTGAAACAGCGGCAAGGCATTGATAAGCGCGAGATTATCGGCAAGGCTCTTGCCAAAGCCGATACCGGGGTCGAGCACGATCCGGTCCTCTGCCACGCCGCCCTCGATCGCGCGGGCGCGCTGGGCGGCGAGCATGTCGAAAACGTCGGTGACCACGTCGGAATAGTTGCCGCTGCCCTCGTGCAGGTCGTCGCCGCTGCCGGGCGCGTGCATCAGCACCACCGGGCAACCGGCATTCGCGACAAGTTCGAGGCTGCGCGGGTCATAGCGCAGCGCCGAGACATCGTTTGCCATGTGAGCGCCCTTGGCAAGAGCGGCATCGAGCACGCCCGCGCGCCGGGTGTCGACGCTGATCGCGGCGCCCATGGCGGCGCAATATTCGACCGCCGGGATGACCCGCTCGATCTCGTCGCCTTCCCATGTCGCCGCCCCGCCCGGCCGCGTGCTCTCGCCGCCGATATCGATGATCGCCGCGCCTTTTTCCAGCATGGCGGCGGCGTGATCGCGGCCGTCCTCGGGCCGTTCGAGGAACTTGCCGCCATCCGAAAAGCTGTCGGGGGTGACGTTGAGCACGCCCATGACCTGCGGCTGGTCGAGGCGAACGGTGCGGCTGCCGAGTTGCAGCGGGGCATGGACACGCTGGAGGTTTGCCCATTGCCGCTCGGCCTGTGCGGCAAGATCGCCGCCCGGTTCGGCCAGCGCGCTCGCGGCCTCTGCGACAGCGAAAACGCGGCGGTGCGTCACCTGCCCGTTGTCGCGCACGCTGAGAGCAAAGCGGCTGGCATAGGTCATCGAACCCGCCAGCCTGATCGCACCGCCTTCCTCGGCCTGCGGGCCAGAGGCGAAACCGATGGGCTGGAGATAGAGGCGCGCGGTCATGGTGCCGGCCTGCCTAGTGCGATCAATCTTCCGATGCCAGCCGGTAAAGATCGCGCGCGGCATCGACGGGCTTCACCTCGCCGCCATTCTCGTAATGCCAGAAGGTCCAGCCATTGCAGCTCGGAGCGCCTTGCAGCTCCTTGCCGAGGCCGTGAATGCTTCCGACCTGACCCCCGCAATCGAGCGAGCCATCGGCGCGCACGGTCGCGGTCCAGCGGCGTTTCTTGTCGAACACCTTCGAGCCGGCAGGGATCAGGCCGGTTTCCACGACAGACCCGAAGGCGACCCGGGGCGCGGATTTCTTGGCTTGCATGGTGGTCAGCGCGCTCTCGTCGAGCGGCAATTCCTTGGCGATGCGCTTTTCGGCAACGCCGCGGTAAAAGGTCTCGCGCTCGCAGCCGATCCATTCGCGGCCCAGCCTCTTGGCCACCGCGCCGGTGGTGCCGGTGCCGAAGAACGGGTCGAGCACGACATCGCCCTTCTCGGTAGTCGCGAGAAGGACACGGTAAAGCAGCGCCTCGGGCTTTTGCGTCGGGTGCGCTTTCTTGCCGTTTTCCTTGAGCCGTTCGCCGCCCGAACAGATCGGCAGCACCCAGTCCGAACGCATCTGGAGTTCGTCATTGAGCGTCTTCATCGCGCGATAGTTGAAATGATAGCGCGCCTTCTCGCCCTGGCTCGCCCAGATCAGCGTCTCGTGCGCATTGGTGAACCGCGTGCCCTTGAAATTGGGCATGGGATTGGTCTTGCGCCAGACGATGTCGTTGAGGATCCAGAAACCCAGGTCCTGGAGGATCGCCCCGACCCTGTAGATATTGTGATAGCTGCCGATCACCCACAGCGCCCCGTCGGGCTTCAGCACCCGGCGCGCCTCGGCCAGCCATGCACGGGTGAACTCGTCATAGGCGCGGAAGCTGTCGAACTGGTCCCAGTGATCGGTGACGGCATCGACTTCGGAGCCGTCGGGACGGTTGAGATCGCCGCCAAGCTGGAGGTTGTAGGGCGGATCGGCGAACACGCAGTCGATCGAATTGTCGGGCAGCGAACGCATCGCCTCAATGCAGTCGCCATCGAGGATCCGGCCAAGCGGGAGCAGCGCGCGCACGTCGGCGGCCGACGGTTTGACCGCCCGCCTTGCCCGCACTTTCTTGGTTTCGATAACGCCCATGATCCTGCCCCGAACGGTCCCTCTTGCCTCGACTTATCCACAGGCATGAGTCCTCGCCGGGCCTGCGTCAAGCAAAGAGATTTTCGGTGCTTATGGTTAACAGCTGGTAAACGGTGCGAGCCGGAACCGGAACGAAACGGGACCGGCACAAGATGTGGAGTCCCGCGCATTTGCCGGGACTCGACATCGGGGGGTGTTGCGCAAAGGACTCGCCGCGCGGCCAATTCGGTGGTCAGGCGAAAACCAGCACCACGTTGGCGGCAAAGGCCGCGATGAGAGCCGCGCCGAGCCAGCGGGTGATGCTCCTGGCGAACCAAAGCAGCAACAGCAGGCCGAAAGCGGTGGCGGTGAGAAGCGCCATCTGCACGCCGGCAAGGCTCGCAGGCAGAGCGAAGGGTGCGATGGTCATGGTCGCCCCGCCGATCAGCAGGATGTTGTAGATGTTCGAGCCGAGCACGTTGCCGATTGCGAGGCCCGAATTTCCGCGCACCGCCGCCGCGATCGAAGCCGCGAGTTCGGGAAGCGAGGTGCCCACAGCCACCACGGTAAGGCCGATCACCGTCTCGGGCACGCGGAAGATCGTTGCCAGTGCAATCGCGCCGCGCACCAGCGCATCGCCGCCGATCACCAGCACTGCCAGCCCCGCGATGAACAGGCCGACGGCGATCCAGACATTGCCCGGCGTCGCACCGGCGACATCTTCCTCCGCTTCGGCAGCGCCGGCCGAGGGGTGGCGATAGCGCCACACGATATAGACAACGATCAATGCCAGCAGCACCGCCCCCACCCAGCGCGCGCCTACGCCCGAAAGCGCCAAGCCCCACAAGAGCACCGTCGCCGCCAGAGCCGCGACCGCATCGCGCCTGCCGGTGCCGCGCAAAGCGATCGGCATGACCAGCGCCGATGCGCCCAGGATCAACAGCGAATTGGCAAGGTTCGAGCCGATGATATTGCCCCAGGCAATCTCGGGTGACCCGGCAAGGCTCGCCTGAACGCTTGCCACCATTTCGGGCATCGAGGTCGCAAAGCCGACGATCACGAGGCCGGTAAACAGCGTCGAGACGCCGAGCTTTTCGGCGATGCCGACAGCGCCGCGCACCAGCAATTCACCGCCGATGGCCAGCCCGACCAGTCCGGCAAGGCTCAAAAGCGCGGCTTCGAGCATCAACCGGCCGCCCTAGAACAGGCTGGCCTGGGCGACGGGAGCAAAGCTGCGGCGGTGGAGCGGGGATGGACCATGTTCGCGCAACGCATTGATGTGCTCCGCCGTTCCGTATCCCTTGTTGCGCTCCCAGCCATAGGCGGGGTGCGTGCGTGCGGCTTCGACCATCTGGCGGTCGCGCCATTGCTTGGCGATGATCGAGGCCGCGCCGATCACCGGCTCGATCCCGTCGCCGCCGACGATCGGGCGCGCGGGCCAGCACCATCCCTCGCAGCGCTGCGCGGGGGTGAGATTGCCGTCGACCAGCACTTCGCATGGCGGCTCGGCCAGCCGTGCGCACAATTCGGCGACGCAGCGGGTCATCGCCTCCATCGTCGCGCCGAAAATGTTGAGCCGGTCGATCTCCTCGGGCTCGACCACGGCGACCGCCCACAGGCAGTTTGCCCGGATCGCCTCGTCCAGTTCGGCGCGCTTCTTGGCCGAAAGTTTCTTGGAATCGCCCACGCCAGCGGGTAGCCCGGAACACAGGACCACCGCAGCGGCCACCACCGGCCCCGCCAGCGGACCGCGTCCGGCCTCGTCGACCCCGATGACAGGCCGTGCGCCGCCCGCAAGGCGACCAGGAGCTAGATCCGGCATGACCAAACTTTCCAAGACATCGATCGCAATTTTCCCAATCTGCCTCGCGCTCGCAAGCTGCGCCCCGCCCAAATCGGGGGACAGCGCGAGCGCGGCCGATAGTGCCGATAACCCCGACACCGCAATCCAGATCACCGAAATGGGCAGTTTCGACCGGCCCTGGGCGATCGAATTCGCACCGGGGACGGGCGTGCTGTTCGTCACCGAGAAGGAAGGATCGATGAAATTCATCGATACCGCCAGCGGACGGATGGGCACCGTGAGCGGCGTGCCGGAGGTCGATTATGGCGGACAGGGCGGTTTCGGCGATGTCGCCTTCCTCGAAAGCGAAGCCTCGGCAGTGCTTGAGAACCGCACGATCTATCTCAGCTGGGTCGAAGCCGGCGAAGGCGACACCCGCGGCGCGGTGGTCGGGCGCGGCATGCTGACCTGCGGCGAGGCCGATGCCTGCGCAATCGAAGGGCTCGAAGTGGTCTGGCGGCAGGCGCCCAAGGTCACCGGGCGCGGCCATTATTCGCACCGGATCACTTTCTCGCCCGATGAAAGCCACATGTTCATCGCCAGCGGCGACCGGCAGAAACTCGATCCCGCGCAGGACAACCGCAACACGCTCGGTACGATCGTGCGGCTCGATCTCGATGGCAGCCCGGCCGCAGGCAATCCCTTTGCCAGCGAAGGCGGGGTGACCGCCGAGATCTGGTCGACCGGGCACCGCAATATCCTCGGCCTCGATTGGGACATGCAGGGCAATCTGTGGGATGTCGAACACGGGCCTGCTGGCGGCGATGAGCTCAACCTGGTGATGCGCGGGGCCAATTACGGCTGGCCGCGCCGGTCCTATGGCAACCATTACAACGGCGACCCGATCGCGGACCATTCGGCCGATGACGGCTTCATGAAGCCGGCGGTCCACTGGACCCCGGTGATCGCGCCGGGCGACATGCTGTTCTATACCGGCGACATGTTCGCCGACTGGCAGGGCGATGCGCTGATCGCGGGGCTTTCGAGCCAGGCGCTGGTGCGGGTGACGATCGACGGCGAGGCCGCGCAAGAGGCGGAGCGGATCGATTTCGACGAGCGTATCCGGTCTGTCGCGCAAGGCCCCGACGGGACGATCTGGGTGGCCGAGGATGGCCCCGAGGGACGGGTGCTGCGCCTGTCGCGCTGACAAGGCGATGCTTGGCAAGCGGGCGCAAACGCCCTAGCGGCGCGCTCGCATGAACCAAACCGATCCCGATAACGGTGCCGCAACCGGCACCCTGATCC
This sequence comes from Qipengyuania nanhaisediminis, assembly GCF_045862805.1. Classification (GTDB taxonomy): domain Bacteria; phylum Pseudomonadota; class Alphaproteobacteria; order Sphingomonadales; family Sphingomonadaceae; genus Erythrobacter; species Erythrobacter nanhaisediminis_A. The sequence goes on along the minus strand of NZ_AP025760.1, from coordinate 1,196,772 downwards.
CGCTTTCCGCGGTCGCGCCTGTCATGGTCGATGCGCTGCTCAACCGCGCCTTCGGGCCCGATCGCCACGCGCGCACCGCCTATCGCATCCGCGCCGGGATGGAAGCGCTCGATGCGCTCAGCTTTGCCGCTCTCGACGATGACGACATGCTGGTCGGCACCATCCAGTGCTGGCCGGTGGCGCTCATCGACCCGAAGGGCCGCCCGGTACCGCTGGTGATGGTCGGGCCGGTCGCGGTGGTGCCCGAACGCCAGGGCGAAGGTTTCGGCGCGGGATTGATGGCGGCGATGCTCGATGCCGAGGCGCGCATGGCAACGGGCGGGACCACCCCGCTTGCACAGGTGATGATCGGCGATCCCGGCTATTACGGGCGCTTTGGCTTTTCCGCAGCGGCGACTGCGGGCTGGCGCTGTCCCGGCCCCTACGAGCCCGAGCGCCTGCTCGCGCGCGGCGCGGCGCTTTCCGCGATGCCGGCAGAGGGAATGCTCGGCCCCTGGCCGCAGGACTGACCCGGCTCGCCGCAATACGCACCATCTTCACGGGAACGCCGCGATCTGCCATCGCGTTTCGCGATCATGCCATATGAACCCCCACCCGAACTGGCCGAGTTGACGCTCGCAGAAATCGCCGAACAGGTCGCCAGCCGCAAGCTGCCGCCGGTCGAGGGCTGGAAGCCCGAGCGGACCGGGGACAGCAATATGCGCATCGCCGCCGACGGCACCTGGTATCACGACAATGGCCCGATCACGCGCCCGGCCATGGTGCGCGCCTTTTCCGGCCTGCTCACCCGCGACATCACCCATAACGGCGAAACCGGCCAGCACTGGCTCGTCAGCCCGTTCGAAAAGCTGAGCATCGAGGTCGAGGACGCGGCCTTCATCGCGGTCGATTGCGAGCGCAAGGAGGGCAATCTCGCCTTCCGGCTCAACACCGACGAGCTGGTGGTGGCCGGCCCTGAACACCGCCTGCGCGCGGCGGGCAAGCCGGAAAGCCCCGCAATCTATCTCCACGTGCGCCGCGGGGTGGAGGCGCGACTCAACCGTTCGACCTGGGAGCAGCTGGCGCAGATCGCGCTCGACGAAGGCGCCGACGAGGACAATGGCTGGACGGTCACGAGCGACGGGATGGAGTTCTCGCTCAGGCCATGAGCGCATTGTTCGATCACCTCGCCGCCCTGTTCGAGGCGGGCCATGCGCGCGAGGTGACCGGATTGCGCGATGACAGCCGCTTTGCCCGCACCGATGCGCCGATCCAGGCCGCGGTGCTGATCGCGGTGACGGACCGCGACGAACCCGGCGTCATCCTCACCCAGCGCCCCCACTCGATGCGCGATCACCCCGGCCAGGTCGCCTTTCCCGGAGGCAAGATCGAGCCGGGCGAGGACGCGGTCGGTGCCGCCCTGCGCGAAGCGGAGGAAGAGCTTGCCCTGCCGCCGGGCGAAGTGCGCGTCATCGGCACCAGCGATCTCTACCAGACCGGGACCGGCTTTTCGGTCACCCCGGTGCTCTGCGTGGTGCCCGACGGCCTTTCTCTCAACCCCGACCCGGTCGAGGTGGAGGCCTGGTTCGAAGCGCCGCTCGCGCTGCTGCTCGACGAGGGCAGCTGGACCGAGAACGAGGTCTTCTGGCGCGGCGAGACGCGGCGCTATCTCGAGCTCGATTATGGCGGTTACAAGATCTGGGGCGTGACCGCAGCGATCATCGCCAATCTCGCGCGCCGCATTCCGCTTGCCGACTTTGCCCGGAAGGCCGGGTCGCGATGAGCTTGCCCGAACGGGGCGGATGCGGCTAGCGGGCAAGACGTGGACATGAACGCTCTCACCAAGGCCGACTGGCCCCGCCGCGCAGGTTTGCGCGCGCTGGCCGCTGCACTGGGTGAAGACGACATCCGCTGGGTCGGCGGCGCGGTGCGCGACACGCTGCTCGGCGCCGAGGTGCGCGATGTCGATTGCGCGACGCTGCATACACCCGACCGGGTGATCGACCTGTGCCGCGAGGCCGGCATCCGCACCGTGCCGACCGGGATCGATCACGGCACGGTGACCGCGGTGCTCGATGACGGGCCGGTCGAGATCACCACCCTGCGCCGCGATATCGCAACCGACGGGCGGCGCGCGACCGTGGCCTTCGCAACCGAATGGCGCGAGGATGCGGCGCGGCGCGATTTCACCATCAACGCGCTCTACGCCCATCCTGCAACGCTCGAGATCAGCGACTTTTTCGGCGGGCTTGCCGATCTCGAGGCGCGGCTGGTGCGGTTCATCGGCGAGGCGAGCGAACGCATCGCCGAGGATCACCTGCGGATCCTGCGCTATTACCGGTTCCAGGCGCGGTTCGGTTCGCAGCTCGACGACGCGGCCGAAGAAGCCTGCGCGGACATGGCCGGAACGCTCAAAGGATTGAGCCGCGAACGGATCGCGGCCGAGATCCTCGCTCTGCTCGCCCTGCCCGACCCGCATCCGACCACCGAGCGGATGCGCGCGCGCGGCGTGCTGCAGGTGGTCCTGCCCGAAGCCGGGCCGGGACAGGTCGCAGCGCTCGGCACTCTCGTCGCGCGCGAGGCCGAACAGAACGTCGCGCCCGATCCGCTGCGCCGGCTGGCAGCCCTCCTCCCGCCCTCGCCCGATATCGCCGAAGCGGTCGCGGCGCGGCTGAGGCTGTCGAGGGCACAGCGCGCAAGACTGGTCTCGGCGGCGGAGCGCAAGGCTCCCGACAGCGCCGACCGGCACGCGCTCGCCTACCGAATCGGGACCGAATTCGCGGTCGACCGGCTGCTACTGCTTGGCGGGGACACGCGCCCGCTCGCCGATTGGCAGCGTCCGCAATTCCCGCTCAAGGGCGGGGCCATCGTCGCGCGCGGCGTGGCCGCCGGTCCGCAGGTCGCCCGCGTGCTCCAGGCGGTCGAGAACCGCTGGATTGCCGAGGGTTTCCCGGATGCCGGCCGTGTCGAGAAACTGCTCGACGAAGAGCTCTCTGCCACCTGACGCTTACGTTAAGGCGAGCTTCAGCCGGTCTGCGCTAGAACACTCTCACAGGCCGACACCTTGTCATCAGGCCTATCCCCCATTAGGGACGCCCGCGCGTGTTTCGGCCCCTCGGTCGTGGTTGCGCCTGGCAGGGCCGAAAGGGATCGTCGGGAACTTGGCTTCCCGGTCCGATCCAACCTTCGGCTCGACCGTGGCCCCGTAATCCGTGGTGGCCTTTCGAGATCAGAAACTGGAGAGTATTTGTTATGAAGTTTGCTAAGCTGGCTGTCCTGGCCACCGCCATGGCTGTGACCCCGATCGCTGCGAATGCACAGGATGTGGGCACGACCGTTTTCGGCAATGACGACGCGCCGATCGGCACCGTCACCGCCAATGAAGGCGGCGTTGTCACCGTCGATACCGGCAAGCACGAAGCGCCGCTTCCCGCCAACCTTCTCGCCGAGCGCGAAGGCAAGTGGACCGTCAACGCCACCCAGGCGCAGATCAACGGCATGATGGACCAGCAGGTCGCACAGGCGAACGCCGCGCGTGACGCAGCGCTCGTCGAAGGCGCGGTCGTCACCAGCGCCGATGGCGTCGCCTCGGGCACGATCTACACGGTCGACGCCGAAGGCACCGTCATCGTCAAGAACGACGAAGGCATCGTCACCCTGACGCGCGACGCATTTGCCGCGCATGACGGGATGCTGATGGCGCTCTATTCGGCCGAACAGCTCGCCGCGAACACCGTGGCCGTGCCTGAAGGCGCCGAAATCCTGACCCCGGCCCAGGCCGCGGCGAAGGAAGCCGAAATGACGGCTGCCGCTGAAGTCGAAACCGACGCCAGCTAAGAACTTTTTCAGTTCGCAAGGGTCCGACGGGACCTGAACGAGACCGCGGTCACCGGGGATGGTGGCCGCGGTTTTGTTTTTGGGCGGCGCTGGTGAGACCATCGCGGCCCTTGGTCACGGCAGTCAAAGCGCGACTGCGCGCCCGCAGGTGCCCGTAGCGAAGCGAAGGAACGGCACCGAGGACGCTCGCCCGGATGGGCGAGCGAAACCGATCAAAACCTGTTATCTTTCGGAAAACCCTGCGGCGGGAGCCTGCCTGCGGCACCGCGCGCGACCTTCCACTGCCATATCTCGGTCTCGGTCCGGGTGCGTTCGCCCGAACCGCCCATCTGCCAGCTCAGGCCGTCCTCGAGGCGGAAAGTCGTCGCGTCCGACAGGCCGCCATCGCGATAGCGTTGCAGCATCACTCCCTGCCCGCGCGCCATGACCGGCATTTCCTCGATATTGAAGACGATCAGCTTGCGGTTCTCGCCGACCGCGGCGACGTGGTCGTGGCCTTCGGGCACTTCGCGGATCACCCGCAGCACCGCGTCGCCTTTCAGGTTCACCACCTGCTTGCCCTTCTTGGTCTCGGCCAGCAGTTCCTGCGTCTCGGCAATGAAACCCTTTCCGTTCGACGAGGCGAGAAGCAGGCGGCCGCCGGGCCGGTGCACCAGCATCGCCGCGATGCTCGCCTCTGCCGGCAGGTCGATCATGGTGCGCACCGGCTCGCCGAAACCGCGCGCGCCGGGCAGCTTGTCCGCCCCCAGCGTATAAAAGCGCCCGTCACTGCCGGCGATCAGCAGCTTGTCGGTGGTCTGCGCGTGGAGGATGAAGGCGAGGCCATCGCCCTCCTTGTACTTGAATTCCTGCGCGAGATCGACGTGCCCCTTGGCCGCGCGGATCCAGCCTTTCTGCGACAGGATGACGGTCACCGGCTCCTTCTCGATCATCGCGTCCATCGAAAACTCGACCGTGGGCGCGGCCTCGGCGATGCGGGTGCGGCGTGCGCCGAGCGCGGTATCCTCGGCATAGTCCTTGCGAAGCGCGCGCAGGTCCTTTTTCAGCCGGGTGCGCTGGCGCGCCGGGCTGTCGAGCAGCTTTTGCAGCTCCTCCTGCTCTGCCAGCAGGTCGTCCTTTTCCTGCCTGAGCTGCATTTCCTCCAGCTTGCGCAAGCTGCGCAGCCGCATGTTGAGGATCGCCTCGGCCTGGCGGTCGGTGAGCTTGAATTCCTCCATCATCACCGGCTTGGGCTGGTCCTCGGTGCGAATGATCTCGATCACCCGGTCGAGATTGAGGAAGGCGATGATGTAGCCTTCGACCAGTTCGAGCCGGTTGGCGATCTGGTCGAGCCGGTGGCGCGTGCGGCGCTGGAGAATCTCGATCTGCGCGGCGGTCCAGTGGCCGAGCAGTTCCTTCAGCCCCATCACCATCGGGGTGCGGGTCGCGTCGAGCACGTTCATGTTGAGCCCGAAACGGGTTTCCATGTCGGTCAGCTTGAAGATCGATTCCTTGAGCAGTTCGGGATCGACATTGCGGCTGCGCGGGACAAGCACGATGCGGATAGCCTCGTCGCTCTCGTCGCGCACGTCCTCGAGGATCGGCAGCTTCTTGTCGGCGATTGCCTGCGCGATCTGTTCGATCAGCTTGCCCTTGGCGACCTGGTAGGGGATCTCGGAGATGACCAGCTGCCATTGCCCGCCGCCCAGTCGCTCGATCCCCGCCTCGATATCTTCTGCCTTGTCGGCCTCGGGCGCGTGGAACAGGCCGCGCAGGCGGAAACTGCCGCGCCCGGTGCGATAGGCCTCGGAAATGACCGACTTGCTGTCGACAAGCTGGCCGCCGGTGGCAAAGTCCGGCCCCTGCATCAGCTCCATCAACCGCTCGTGCTCGACATGCGGGTTGTCGATCAGTTCGAGCGTCGCGTCGATCACTTCGGCGACATTGTGCGAAGGGATATTGGTTGCCATGCCGACCGCGATCCCGCTCGCGCCATTGGCGAGCAGGTTGGGGAACAGGCCCGGCATCAGTTCGGGCTCGTGTTCCTCGCCGTTATAGGTCGGAATGAAATCGACCGTGCCCGCATCCAGCCCTTCCATCAACTGGATCGCGGTCCTGGTCAGCCGCGCCTCGGTATAGCGGTAGGCGGCCGCGTTATCGCCATCGACATTGCCGAAATTGCCCTGCCCTTCGACCAGCGGATAGCGCAGCGAGAAATCCTGCGCGAGCCGGACCATCGCGTCATAGGCGGCGGTGTCGCCATGCGGGTGATACTTGCCGATCACCTCGCCCACCACGCGCGCCGATTTCTTGAAACCGCTGTCGGGTGCAAGCTTGAGCTGGCGCATGGTCCACAGCAGGCGGCGGTGAACCGGCTTCAGCCCGTCGCGAAGATCGGGAAGCGAGCGCGCGGTGATCGTCGAGAGCGCATAGACGAGATAGCGCTCGGACAGGGCAGCATCGAAGGGTGCATCGACGATCGCGTCGAAGGGATCGGGAGAGTCGGTGGTTACGGGATCGGACATGGCTCCCGCTTAGCAAGCGGCGCGGCTGCGAGGGAGAGCGCTTTCCACAGTCATCGCCGCTTTTTTGCCCCCTCGGCGGGAGGAAGCACCGCACGGCTCGGCGCGATTGCGCAACGGCGCGCCCAGAGGCACGGAACACCGCCTGTGGCGAGACGTTGATGAGGCAAAGGAATTACAGGAGATAGCCAGCATGAAGAACATTCTCATCGTCGCCACTGACGGATACGAACAGTCAGAGCTCACCGGCCCCAAGCAGATGCTCGAGGAAGCCGGGCACAAGACCACCGTCGCCAGCATCAAGGAGGGCGAGATCAAGGGCTGGGAAGACGGCGACTGGGGCGACAGCGTCGCGGTCGATTGCCAGGTCAAGGATGTCGAGGTGTCCGACTATGACGCGCTGCTTCTGCCCGGCGGGCAGATGAACCCCGATATCCTGCGGATGGAAGAAAAGGTGATCGAGCTGGTCAAGGATTTCGACAGCGAAGGAAAGCCGATCGCGGCGATCTGTCACGCGCCGTGGCTGCTTGCCGAGGCCGACCTGATCGACGGACGCGAAGTCACCGGCTGGCCCTCGGTCCGCACTGACCTCGAAAATGCCGGGGGCGAAGTCCTCGACAAGCCCGCGGTGGTCGATGGCAACCTGATCACCAGCCGCAACCCCGACGACATCCCCGCCTTCGTCGAAGCGCTCAAGGACGCGCTGATCGAAGCGGATGCGGAACTCGAACCGGCCTGATCGGTTTTACTGACATATGGTCTGACATCGACCTTCAAGGACGAAGTCACGGCCGGCTCCTGACCTTCCCCCCTTGGGGTCGGTCGGTGGCAAGTGCCCCGTCGTGCTCCTCCAAGCGCGGCGGGGTTTTCTTATGGGTCAGCCGCGCGGCAGGAGATAGCGCAGGTCCGCCGCCTCGCGCACCGCGCGCACGCGGTTGCCGCGGAAATGGACGAGCCAGACGCAGGGAAGCGACGTTTCGCGACCGCTGATCCGCACCGTGCGATGCCCTTCGACGAGATAAGCCGGGCTGGTTTCGAGCGCGCCCGGATCGCCAAGGAGCATCACTTTGGCAATCGCCACAGGCTGCGTGTCGCGCGTGCCGCCCGGTGCCACGTAAAGCGATTGGCTCGCGGTGCAGGTATCGGCCTGGTAGACCGAATGCTTCTCGCCGGTGAAAAGCCGGGCGAAGTGTTCGCGCACCAACGCCTCGCCATTTTCGTAGTCATGCAGTTCGACCACCGCAGCAGGCGTTTCGGCACTGGCGGGCGAAACCGTGCCAAGAGCCAGCGCGCCGGCGGCCAGAAGGCTTGCCAACCTCATCTCACATTCTCCGAACGTCATTGCTGCTGGCAGGCACTGATACGGTCAGCCCGTCATGGTCCTGAGTGAGGTCGATCTGGCACGACAGCCGGCTGGTGCGGCGCGCGCCGGCGGCGAAATCGAGCATGTCCTCTTCCTCCTCGCTCGCCTCGGCAAGGCGGTCGAACCATTCGGCAGCGACGATGACATGGCAGGTCGAACAGGCCATCTGCCCCTCGCAGGTCCCCTCGAGGGGGAGACCCGCCGCCTGTCCGACTTCGAGCAGGTTGTCGCCCGGCTCGGCCTTGCAGGCGACCTTGCGGCCATCGGGCGCGACGAAGGTGACCGTGAGGCTCACAGCCCCTGCGCCCTGGCAGCAGCGTTGATCGCCTTTGCCGCCTTCTCGATATCCTCGATCGAGGTGTAACGCCCCCAGCCCAGCCGGATCGAGCTTTTCGCCTGCTTGTCCGACAGGCCGATCGCCTTGAGCACCCGGCTGGTCTTGCCCGATCCGCTGGCGCACGCGCTGCCGGCGGAAAACATCACGCCGCGGCACTCGCTCATCAGCCGCGCGACATCGAGGCCGTCGCGGCGAATGTTCATATTGCCCTTGTAGCGCGCGGTCTCGCTGCCGTTGAGCGTCCAGTCGGCGAACAGCTCGCGCGCGCAGTCCCACAACTGCCCGACATGCTCGCGGTCTTCGGCCATGCGCTCGTGCGCGAGCTTGGCTGCCGCGCCCATGCCCGCGACCAATGCCGGCGACAATGTTCCCGAGCGCTCTCCTTCCTGCAATCCGCCGGTGATCTGCGGATCGAGCTCGATCCCGTCGCGCACCCACAATGCGCCCACGCCCTTGGGTCCGTGGAACTTGTGCGCGCTGATCGCGATCATGTCGGCCTGGGTGATCTCGACCTTGCCATAGGCCTGCACCGCATCGATGAGGAACAAGGCGTTGTTTTCCTTGGCCTTGCGGTGCCAGTCGATCGTCGGCTGGATGGTCCCGATCTCGTTGTTGACTGCCATCACCGCGACCAGGCGGGTGTCGGCGGGAAGGTCCTGCGCGGTGTTGCACTGCCCTTCCTTCGAGACATTGAGCACGTGTTCGCCGCCCAGCGCCCTGGCGGTGTCGAACACCGCCGGATGCTCGATTGCCGAGACCGATACGCGCCCGCCCGTCCCGCTGCCGCGCATGGCGAGGTTGATCGCCTCGCAGGCATTGCCGGTGAAGATCACTCGCCCGCCCGGAGGCAGCAGCGCCGCCACCCGCTCGCGCGCGACTTCGATCGCCGCATTCGCCTGCCGGCCGAGCTTGTGCGGGCTGTGCGGATTGGCAAAGCCGGTGCCTTCGGGCCCGTCGAGCCAGCGCAGCATCGCATCGCGCGCCTCGGGGGCGAGCGGGGTGGTGGCCTGGTAGTCGCAATAGATCATGTCAGCGCTCTCCACGCTTCTGCAAACTTTTCAAGTTCTTCAGGCGTGGTCGACCAGCCGATGCTCACGCGGATCGTGCGCGCGGCAAGCTCGTCCGACACGCCGAATGCGTCGAGCACACGGCTTTTCTTGAGCGTGCCCGACGAGCACGCGCTTCCGGCGGAAACCGCGAAGCCATGCGCGTCGAGCCGGATCAGGAGCGCCTGTGCCGACAGGTTCGGGTGAGTCAGCGCAAGGATGTAATCGACCTGCTCGCCGATCGCGAGGCGGTGATCGGCGAGCGCCGCGGCAAAGTCAGCGCGGTCATCGGCGCTCGTCACCCAGTCCCCCGCTTCGAGCGCGGCGGCCATGCCGAGCGCGCCGGGCAGGTTCTCGGTCCCCTGCCGGTAACCGCGCTCGTGCCCGCCGACCGGTTCGAGCATGGCAAAATCGCGCACCAGCAGCGCGCCCGCCCCGATCGGACCGCCGAACTTGTGCGCCGAGACGACCAGCATGTCGGCAGCGGGAAGGTCGAGCTTGCCCGCGCTCTGGGCGCAATCGGACAGCAGCCAGGTCGCGCTCTTGCGGATCTCGTCCAGCATCGCGGTGACCGGGTTGATCGTGCCGGTTTCCGAATTGACGTGCTGGATCGCGAGCAGGGCATCGGGCCCGAAGCGCGTGTCGCCTGCCACCACTTCGCCGTCGGGCGCAGCGCGGAAGACCGCATCGTGCTCGGTCGCGCTGATCAGCCTGCGCGCACGCTTGGCCCGGCCCATAGCCAGCGCCAGCGCCTCGCTCGCCCCGCTGGTGAAGATCACCTCGCCATCCCACGCCAGCGCGCGCTTGATCCGATCGCGCGCATCCTCGAGCGCCTGCCTGGCCTTGCGCCCCTCGGCATGGGGAGAGGACGGGTTCGCCCACAGCGCAAAGCCCTGCTCCATCGCGGCGCGTGCTTCGGGGCGCAGCGGCGAGGTGGCGGCATGGTCGAGATAGATGCGTTGCTGGGACAAGGAAGCCTTATTGAGAACGATTCTTAAAAAATTGCGCTGCGGTTCAAGTGCCTATATAGAGCGCGCAACCGCTGGTGCCAGCCGGTACGCAAGCGCAACCCATGCACAAGGTAAAATGATGCCGTCTGTCATCTTTCCCGGTCCCGAGGGCCGTCTCGAAGGCCGTTTCTCTCCGCCCCCGCGCCCGCGCGCGCCGGTCGCGATGATCCTCCACCCGCACCCCGAAGGCGGGGGCACGATGAATGACCGGATCGTGCAGCGGCTCTACAAGACCTTTGCCGATCGCGGCTTTGCCACCTTGCGCTTCAACTTTCGCGGCGTGGGCCGTTCGCAAGGGTCGTTCGACAACGGGATCGGCGAATTGTCCGATGCCGCGAGCGCGCTCGACTGGGTGCAGTCGATCCACCCCGAAGCGCAGACCACCTGGGTTGCGGGCTATTCCTTCGGCGCGCTGATCGGCATGCAATTGCTGATGCGCCGCCCCGAAGTGCGCGGTTTCATCTCGATCGCGCCGCCTGCGAACATGTATGATTTTAGCTTTCTCGCTCCCTGCCCTGCCTCGGGCATCTTCGTGCAGGGCGCGGCCGATACCGTGGTCCAGCCGAGCGCGGTCCAGAAGCTGGTCGACAAGCTGCGCACGCAGAAGCACATCACGATCCACCATGACGAGATCCCGCGCGCGAACCATTTCTTCGAGAACGAAATGGACGAGATGATGGCGAGCGTGGACAATTATCTCGACTTCCGGCTGTCGCCCGACTGTCCGATCAAGTGATCCGGAAGGCGCGGGGGACGGCGCTTTTGCGGCCGCCTCCTTCGCGCCTCTCCCCGTCCAGCCGGTGAGCTTGGGTTGCGCGATGCAACGCGAAAGGTCTTGCGGTGAGAATGTTATGTTGTAACATTGCCCTCTCATTGCGAGAGGAGACCCCTGATGAGCTATGTCACAAGGGCAAGCCGCCCCAACCCCGCCGCCATCCTCGGAGCGCTTGGCGTTCCCGGCACCTTTGCCGCGGTGCTGATCGCCGGGCTCGCGGTCAATGTCGTGATCGAGACGCCGCTTCCCAATCCCAACGTGGTCAACTACCCGCTGCCCGAAGTGGTCGAACCCGACCTGGTCGAGCCTGATCGCACCGCGCCCGCGGCGCCCACGCCTGCCGCCCCCGACACGGTCATCACCCGGCCCGACACCCCGTTCGAGTTTGAACTGGCGCCCTCCGCCCCCGTGACCGAATTGCCCGGTCTCGACGAGGGAATAGGCCCGGTCGGCCCGGTCGATTTCGGCGTCCCCGAAGTGCGGCCCACCCCGATGGTCGAACCCGTCGCTGCCGTGCCGCGCGGCAATCCGGGACGCTGGATCACCGATGACGATTACCGTCCCAGCTGGATCAATCGCGGATATTCGGGGCGCGCGGGCTTCGCGCTCGAAATCGATGCGCGCGGACGCGTGACCGATTGCCGCATTACCCGCTCGACCGGCCATGCCGCGCTCGACGAGGCGACCTGCCGCCTGCTCGAACGCCGCGCGCGTTTCGAGGCGGCCAAGGACGGGTCGGGCAATGCGATTGCCGGTCGCTACAGCTCGAACGTGCGCTGGCAGATCCCCGAATAGGGCGAAAGGCTGCCGGAGCGGCGCGGCGTGGAGCGGCGCGGGTCTATCGCCCGCCCGCTTCGGCCTGTTCGATCGGCGAGGAGCCGTCGTCGCTCGGGATCGTCCAGATCAGCACGTTTGCGATCGCGATCAGCGCCAGCAGCACCATCAGCGCAGGCTGCTTCGCCTCGCCCGTGCGCCGCCACAAGGCAAACGCACCCAGCACCAGCAGCAGGGCTGCCAGCATCACGATCGAGAGAACCACGTCGAGCATCGCGCTTTGATCTTACCTCTTTTTACAGCCCGGCGCTTGCCGCGCGCGCCTGTCGCTGGAACATCGCTGTCCTAGCGAGGTTGATGAAGCAGACGCAAGAAGGAGGATATGATGGGAATTTTCAGTTCGATCAGCGAAGCGATCTTCGGCAAGGACGAGGACGACAAGCCCAAGCCGACAGAAGGCACGCCCAGGGCCAAGGCCACCACAGGCCCCAGAGCGCGCGCCGCGATCAGCCGCGATGAGGTCGAACGCAGGATCGCCAATATCCCCGGTGCGGACAAGCTCAACTGGAAGACCTCGATCGTCGACCTGATGAAACTGGTCAAGATCGACCCCAGCTACGACAACCGCAAACAGCTCGCGCGCGAGCTCGGCAATGCCGATTATTCGGGGAGCGCGGAGGACAATATCAAGCTGCACGACCAGGTGATCGACCAGATCGCGAAGTCGGGCGGCGTGGTGCCCGCGCATCTCAAGGACTGAGCGCGCCCGCGCCAGCACGCGCCAGCACGCGCCAGCACGCACTCGCAGCGCTTGTGTTGACTCGGCATCGCAGCGGGCTAACACCGCTCGCATGACCGACAACAACAGCAATTTCACGCGCCGCCAGGCCCTTTACGGGCTTGGCGGCGTTTCCGCTCTGGCGCTCGTTCCCGGCTGCGCGGGGGTCGCCTACGATCCCGGCAGTGCCGGCAATGCGCTTGCCAATGATGCCGCCGACAAGGCGCTCGATGCGATCGCGTACGACATGCTGCGCCACGAACCGGGCCGCGCGACCGGGCTCGGGGTCGATACCGGCACCTATGCCGACTGGCGCGGCACGTTCGGCGCAACCGGCGAGGCGGGCCGCGAGGCCTACCGCCAGACCTTGCGCAAGGGGCTGGCCACGGCTCGCAGCTTTGCCGACCAGCCGCTCTCGCCCGACCAGCGCACCAGCTTCGAAGTGGTCGAAAGCGCGTTTTCCTCCGCGCTCGAAGGCATGGCCCTGCCCTATGGCGAGGTCGCCGTGGGCTCGTGGCGCAACGCGCCCTATCTCGTGATCCAGAATGTCGGCGGCTATATCGATTTTCCCCGCTTCTTCGCCGCCACCCAGCCTTTGCGCGATGCGCAGGACGTCGAATATTATCTCGGCCGCCTGAACGAGGTCGACGCGGTACTCGACGGCGAACTTGAACGCATTGCCGAAGCGCGCGCCAAGGGCGTGGTCCCGCCCGATTTCCTGCTCGACAAGACGATCGCGCAGATGGAAGCCAATATCCTCGATGCGACCAATAATGGCGGCGCCTATGCCGCCCCGCTGCTGACCAGCGAGATGGACGCCGCCAACGCCGCCTCGGCTCGGGCAATCGGCATCGTCGATGCCCAGATCGTCCCCGCGCTCAAGCGCCAGCTCGCCGAATTGAAGTTCCAGCGCGGCCTGGCCGACAGCGATCCGGGCATGTGGTCGCAGCCCGATGGCGAGCAATGGTATTCCTGGGCCACCAGCGCCTCGACCACCACTTCGCTCAGCCCCGACGAGATCCACCGGCAAGGGCTCGAAGAGCTTGCCGAACTGCACGGGCGGATGGACCCGATCCTCAGGGAGATCGGCTACACGCAAGGCACCGTGGGCGAGCGGATGCAGGCGCTCAGCCGCGACCCGCGTTACAAGTTTGCTCCGGGCGATGAAGGTCGGCAGGAAATCATGGATTTCATCTGGGAACAGATAAACTGGATCAAGGGCCAGATGCCGCGCGCCTTCAACCAGCTTGTCGATCCCAACATGGAAGTGCGCCGCATCCCGGTGAACGAGGAAGCCGGGGCGCCCGGCGCCTATGGCGGCGCGGGCAGCAAGGACGGCCAGATCCCGGGCCGGTTCTGGATCAACCTGCGCACCACCGACCTGCACCGCAAATACGACCTGCCCGACCTCACCTTCCACGAAAGCATTCCCGGCCATGTCTGGGAGGGCGAATATTCGAACCGACTGCCGTTGATCCGCTCGATCCTCGCCTTTGGCGCGTTCTCCGAAGGCTGGGCGCTCTACGGCGAACAGCTTGCCGACGAACTGGGCGCCTATGACGATTTCAAGGTCGGCCGGCTCGGCTATCTCCAGAGCCTCGCCTTCCGCGCCTGCCGGCTGGTGGTCGATACCGGTCTCCACGACAAGCGCTGGACCGGCGATCAGGCGCGCCAGTTCTTTGTCGAGCGCAACGGCTCCAAGGCCGAGGAAGTCGCCAGCGAGGTCGATCGCTATTGCAGCTGGCCGGGACAGGCGTGCAGCTACAAGATCGGCCATTCGGAAATCGTGCGCCAGCGCGCGCGGGCCAAGACCGAACTGGGCGCGGATTACGATTTCAAGGCGTTCAACACCGCGGTCATCCTCGGCGGCAATGCCCCGCTCGATGTCGTGGGCAAGACGGTCGATCGCTATATTGCGACCGCGCGCGGATGACCCTGCGCGCGCCCGCATGGCGACAGGGGCGCTGAGCCGTGGAGCAGCTGGGCGAAGACCTTGGAACCATGCGGCGCGTGCCGCTCGCCGACGAGCATGTCGAGGCGATCAGCGAAATCGGGACCGAGCGCCGGTACGAGGCGGGCGACATCATCGCCGAGATCGGCGACCCGATGGATTGCTTCGTCTATGTCCTCGAAGGCGAAATCGAGGTGGTCGATCCCGAGACCGGCGGGAGGCTGATCGAATCCACGCTCGGCCCCACCCAGTTCATGGGCGAGCTGGGATTTCTCAATCGCGGGGTGCATTACCTGTGCATGCGCGCGGTCTGCGCGACCCGGGTGATCGAGGCCCCGCGCGAAGGCGTGCTCGACCTGATGCGCCGCATTCCCGAGCTGTCCGATCACATCATCACCGTCTTCGCCGCGCGGCGGCGCGCGCAGTTCGAGATGAGCAGCGCGGTGGTCACTCTGCTCGGCGCCGATCGCGACCCGGCCGTTCAGGCGGTCGAACGCTTCATGTCGCGCAACCGCATCCCCTTTGCTAGCTACGACATGGAAGGCGAGGACAGCGAGGTCATCGAAGCCTGCGAACTGGCCGGGAACAAGCCCGCGGTGATCCTCGGCACCGGCGAGAAGCTCGACGATCCCACCCCGCGCAAGGTCGCGCAGTTCCTCGGCCTCGATCTCGACATCTGTTCGCAGCGCGAGTTCGACCTGCTGATCGTCGGCGGCGGCCCTGCCGGCGTTGCCGCGGCGGTCTATGCAGGGTCCGAGGGGCTCGAGGCGCTGGTGGTCGAGGACATGGCGGTCGGCGGGCAGGCGGGCACGTCGAGCCGGATCGAGAACTACATGGGCTTTCCCACCGGGATCAGCGGCACCGACCTCACCTTTCGCGGCCAGATCCAGGCGATGAAATTCGGCACGCGCTTCGTCATGCCGCGCCGGGTCGTGGCGCTCGAACAATGCACAGATGGCGGTTTCCTCGCCCGGCTCGACGAGGATGACGACACGATCCGCGCGCGCGCCGTGCTGGTCGCGACCGGGGTGCAATATCGCCGCCTGCCGCTGCCGCGCCTGCGCAAGCTTGAAGGCGCAGGCATCTATTACGCCGCGACCGAGATGGAAGCCCGCTTTTGCGCGCGCACCGATGCGGTGGTGATCGGCGGCGGCAATTCGGCCGGCCAGGCGGCGATGTTCCTGTCGCGCAGCGCAGCTCGGGTCCACCTCGTCGTGCGCGAGGACAGCCTGGGCGAATACATGTCGAGCTACCTGTCGAAGCGGCTCGAGGCGGCCGACAACATCACGATCCATTTCCAGAGCGAGGTCAGCGCGCTGCACGGCGATGACTGGCTCGAAGGCGTCACGCTCAAGGGGCCCGAAGGCGAAAGCAGGCTCGACACCCGCGCCATGTTCGTGATGATCGGTGCTGCGCCCAATACCGGCTGGCTCGAAGGGCTGGTCGAAACCGACGGGCAAGGCTTCCTCGTCAGCGGCGCGGATGCGGGACAGTCATCGCCGTTCGAGACGGGGACCGCGGGCATCTTCGCGGTCGGCGACGTGCGAGCCGGTTCGGTCAAGCGCGTGGCAAGCGCGGTCGGCGAAGGCAGCGTGGTGGTGAGCGCGATCTGGAGCTATCTCGACGCGCTCGACAATCCGCGCTGATCGGATGCGGCAGGCCTGGCGCCTGCGCCCGTCTCGCATTTTCCTACCCGCCGCGCGCTGGCTAGCCTTGCGGCCATGTTCGTCACACGCGCCTATAATCACCTTTTCCCGATCGAATTTTCCGATCGAAAAAGCGATCTGTGATCGATTGGTTTTTTGCGCCAGGACAGTGTTCCATGTGTTCCAGCCGTGGCTGGCGCACGACGAACCGAGCCCGCCCTTCGGCAGGCGCGATTCGCCTGTTCTGTCGCCTATTTGCGCCCGAACAGGCCCGAGGCCATGTCGGCAATATCGTCGAGCGGGTTGCCGTCGCCATCTCGGTCGAGCATCGAGGCAAAGCTCGAAAGCGAGCCTTCGCCGCCGATCTGTTCGACGATCGAGGACAGCGTGCCGGTGTCGAGCCCGGTCTTCTGCGCGGCAAGTTCGACCGTGTCGCCTTGCATCTGGTGAGTCTGGCCGAGCACCGCGATCGCCTTTTCGGCCATGGCCGGATCGATCCCGATCTTCTCGGCAAGATTGGCCACGTCGTCGGGCGCGCCGCCGATATTCTTCAGGATCCCGTCAAGTAAGCTCATCTGTTGTCTCCATCAAAGTTTGCGCGATCCTGCCCGCTCGGCAGCGCGATGCAAGTATATAAGTGTAACGCGCCGGCCCGCGGGGGAACGCGCCGCCAGTCCGGGGGTTCTAGCCATATGACATTCTGGCAAAAATTCTGGATCGGGCTTGGCGGCATCGCGCTTCTGCTCTCGCTCGTCTCGTTCATCCCCACCGATTTCTGGGCCGTGCGCGCGCTTGACCTCGTGCGCGAACCCTTTGCCTTCGTGCTGCTGATTCTCGGCCTTGCGGCGATCTTTTTCGGCGCGGGTTCGCGCCGCCTGCTCGCGGCCCTGTTCGGTGCTTCGCTGGTAATCCAGGTCTGGCAGGTCTGGCCCTATTGGAGCTTCGCGCCCGAGGAGATGACGCTCGAACGCCCCGGCCCCGACGCCACATGCTTCACCGCTTATTCGGCCAATGTGCTGATGGACAACCGCGATTTTCCCGCGATGACCGCCCAGATCCGGCGATACGATCCTGATATCGTCTTCCTGACCGAGACCGACCAGGCCTGGGTCGATGCGCTCGTCCCCGCGCTCTCGGGCTATCCGACGCTGCGCACGCTTCCCAAGTCCGACACTTTCGGCAAGGTCTTTGCCAGCCGCGTGCCGGTGGTCGATACCGACATCGTCGAACGCCAGGGCGAGGACACGCCGACCCTGTTCGCGGTTCTCCAGCTCGACACCGGCGATGCGATCGAGTTCGTCGGCGTGCATCCGCGCGCGCCGCTTCCCGGCCAGAACACCGAGGAGCGCGACAATTCGATCCTTCGCGCCGCGCAAGCCGCGGGAGGCGGTTTTGCCGGCGGGATCGCGATGGGCGATTTCAACGACGTGCCGTGGTCATCGACCACCAGCAGGTTCCGCGAGGACCAGGGCTGGCGCGACCCGCGCATCGGGCGCGGCACGCACCCCACTTTCCCCAGCGACTATTTGCCGCTGGGCTGGCCGCTCGACCAGATCATGGTCAAGGGCGATGTCACCGTCAGCCGGTTCGACATCCTCGCAGACAACGGTTCGGATCACCGCGCTGTGCTGGGCGAATTTTGCGTCGCTGCGCGCGATGACTGACCGGCCTCGGGCCGGGCGCGCATCTCGCGGCGCCCGGCCCGATGCGATGGCTCAGGCGTTGGCCGGGGCAGCCTTGCGAACGCCCTCGTCGACATGCGCCTCGAACTCGGCGAAATTGTCGATGAACAGCTGGACGAGCTTGGCCGCGGTGGCATCGTATTCGGCCTTGTCGGCCCAGGTCGAACGCGGGTCGAGGATCGACTGGTCGATGCCCTGTTCGGCCAAGGCGGGAACATGGACCGGGACCGCGAAGCCGAAATTGGGGTCTTCGCGATATTCGACCCCGTCGAGGTGCCCGTCGAGCGCGGCATTGAGCAGCGCGCGGGTCGCCTTGATCGGCATGCGGTTGCCGGTGCCGTATTTGCCGCCGGTCCAGCCGGTGTTGAGAAGCCAGCACTGCACGTCGCCCTTGGCGATGCGCTCCTTGAGGAGGTTGCCATAGACGCTCGGGTGACGCGGCATGAAGGGCGCGCCGAAACAGGTGCTGAACGTGGCCTCGGGCTCGGTCACGCCGATCTCGGTGCCGGCGACCTTGGCGGTGTAGCCCGAGAGGAAGTGGTACATCGCCTGCTCAGGAGTGAGCTTGGCGATCGGAGGCAGCACGCCGAAGGCATCGGCGGTGAGCATCACGACATTCGAGGGCACCGGCCCGAGATTGTCCTTGGAGGTGTTGGGAATGTAATCGATCGGATAGGCGCCGCGGGTGTTCTCGGCGAGCGAGTTGTCGTCGAAATCGAGCTCGCGCGTCTGCGGATCCATGACCACGTTTTCG
Source organism: Qipengyuania nanhaisediminis (assembly GCF_045862805.1). Classification (GTDB taxonomy): domain Bacteria; phylum Pseudomonadota; class Alphaproteobacteria; order Sphingomonadales; family Sphingomonadaceae; genus Erythrobacter; species Erythrobacter nanhaisediminis_A. The sequence continues at coordinate 1,178,339 of NZ_AP025760.1, read as the reverse complement.
AGCACCGTGCCGAACCGGCGGGTGGTGGCGTAGATCTCGGGCTCGGCCTCTTCGGACAGGCGGATCATCTTGGCGTAGCAGCCGCCTTCGAAGTTGAAGACCGCGGTGTCCGACCAGCCGTGTTCGTCATCGCCGATCAGCGTGCGGCTGGCATCGGCCGAAAGCGTGGTCTTGCCGGTGCCCGACAGGCCGAAGAACACGGCGGTCTTGCCGTCGGCACTGATGTTGGCCGAGCAGTGCATCGGCATCACGCCCTTGACCGGGAGGAGATAGTTGAGAATGCCGAACACGCTCTTCTTCATCTCGCCGGCATAGCGAGTGCCGCCGATGAGAATCAGCTTCTCGGTCAGGTTGACCGCGATCACCGTCTCCGAATTGGTGCCGTGGCGCTCGGGGTCGGCCTTGAAGCTGGGAAGGTCGATGATCGTGTATTCGGGCGCGAAATCGGCCAGTTCCCCGGCCGTCGGGCGCACCAGCAGGGTGCGAATGAACAGGTTGTGCCAGGCAAGCTCGTTGATGACCCGCACGTTGACGCGGTGTTCGGGCTGCGAGCCGCCGAACAGGTCGGCGACATAGAGCGTGTCCTTCGCGCCGACCGCATCGAGGAAATCGGCCTTGAGCGCCGCGAAATGTTCGGGGCTCATCGACTTGTTGACCTTGCCCCACCACACGGTGTCCTCGGTGGTCTCGTCGCGCACGATGAACTTGTCCTTCGCGCTGCGCCCGGTCTTCGCCCCGGTCTGCACGACCAGCGCGCCATGCCTGGACAGCGCGCCTTCCCCGGCTGCGAGCGAAGCTTCGACCAGCTGTGCTGTCCCCAGATTGGTGCGAAGTTCGGCCTTGGTTTCGATACCCTGGGCATCGAGCGAATGAGCGAGGGGGATCAACGGTTATACTCCTGAAAAGAGACGAGGGGTCACTTGCATATGTCTGGGATCAGGCCCCGCGCGCACCGCCGCGTCCGAACACCGAGCGCAGCGATTCGTTGCCGCGCGCATCGCCCGTCCCTGGGCTGCGGCATAGTAGTGCGCCGCGCCCCGGTCAAACCGGCTGCCCGGCGGCATGGCTGCCCGGACGCCATGCGCTACGCAAAAGGGCTGTGTGATTGTGCCTTGCCAGCTAAGCGGCTAATCCGTGCGCCTGCCCATTCTTCCCGTGCGAGGAACCACGAAACCGGCAATGACGACCGATACGCAAGCGAGCCAGACCAAGCCGGACGAGACAGCCGACCCGGCCAGCCGTAACCCGGCCGAGCGCGGCGCGTTCGAGATCGCGCTGGTCGACGATGATCGCAACATCCTCACCACGGTCTCGATTGCCTTGCAGGCCGAGGGGTTCGTCACCCGGCTCTATTCGGATGGCGAGACCGCCCTGCGCGCGCTGATCGAGAACCCGCCGGATCTTGCCGTGTTCGATATCAAGATGCCCAAGATGGACGGGCTGGAATTGCTGCGCCGCGTGCGTGCGCACAGCGCGCTTCCGGTGATCTTCCTCACCAGCAAGGACGACGAGGCAGACGAGGAGGTCGGGCTCGAACTGGGTGCAGACGATTACATCGCCAAGCCGTTCAGCCTCCGGCTCCTGACCGCGCGCATCCGGGCGATCCTGCGCCGCGCCGAACCCGAACGCGCGATCGGCCAGGACGCGGAGCCTGTCGCCAACCAGCACCCGCGTATCGAGCGCGGTAGGCTGTTCATGGACCCCGCGCGCCACCAGGTGACCTGGGACGGCAGGCCGGTGAGCCTGACCGTGACCGAATTCCTCATTCTCGAAGCGCTCGCCGCGCGCCCCGGCGTGATCAAGAGCCGCAACCAGTTGATGGATGCCGCCTATCCCGACGACGTCTTTGTCGATGACCGCACGGTCGATAGCCACATCAAGCGGATGCGCCGCAAATTCCGCGCTGTCGATCCCGAATTCGGCGCGATCGAGACGCTTTATGGCGCAGGCTACAGCTATACCGATGGCTGATACCAACGCCCGCGCGCCCGCGTCAGATCAACCCGCAGAACTGCCCGCAAGCGCAAGGACCGGCACACGGCTGGGCCTCACCGGTCGTTTCCCGCTGACGGCGCGCATCCTGGTGGTCAATATCCTGCCGCTGGCTCTTCTTTCGGGCGGGCTGTTCTATCTCGACATCTACCGCACCCAGCTGATCCAGGAGCGCTTCAAGCTCGCCCGGATCGAGGCGCAGATCACCGCCGAGGCGCTGGCCGGCGCGACCCGCGAAAGGCAGGAGGCGCTGCTGGTCCAGATCGGGCGCGAACAGCGCATGCGGATGCGCATGTTCGATGCCGAAGGGCGTCTTTGGGCCGACAGCTTCGCTCTTGCGGAACCCGCCTTTCAGTTTGACGACATCAATGACGATGACTGGAACCAGCGCTGGGCCCGCTGGCTCGACCGCACGGTCGACACCATCGTCAGCGCCGAAGCGGTGCCCGATTTCGTCGAGCCCGAGGCGCAGACCGCGGATGCCTGGCCCGAACTGGTGGTCGCGCGCGAAGAGGGACTGAGCCAGGTCCGGCTCTATGACTGGCGCGACGGAACCCCGGTAATCACCGCTGCGGCTCCGGTCGGGCTCAACGGGGCGACGCTGCTGACGGTGCGCAACGCGGTCGATATCACCGAAAGCGTGCGGCAGGCGCGTTCGACCCTCGTGCTCGCGGTGCTGCTGGTACTGATCGCGTCGGCGGCGCTCTCGCTCTATCTTGCGCGCACCATCGTCTCGCCGCTGCAATTGCTGGCGCGCGCCGCCCAGCGCGTGCGACAGGGGCGCGAACGCGATGTCGAGGTCCCTCGCCTGCCCGAACGCAGCGACGAGATCGGCCAGCTTGCCCGCTCTGTCTCGGACATGACCACCGCGCTGCGCCAGCGGATCGACGCGGTCGACAGCTTCGCTGCCGATGTCGCGCACGAGATCAAGAATCCGCTCGCATCCCTGCGCAGCGCGGTGGAATCGCTTCCCAAGGTCGATGACCCGGACCTTCGCAGCGAGCTCCAGCAGATCATCACGCATGATGTGCGCCGGATCGATCGCCTGGTGAGCGAGATTTCCGATGCCAGCCGGATCGATGCCGAGATGAGCCGCGCGACCCGCGAGGATATCGACCTTGCCGCGCTGGTGCGCGCGATCATCGGCAGCCGGGAAAACCGCGCCGAGAATGCCGATCACCAGATCGTGCTTGCGGTTCGCGGCCGCCAACCATGCGTTTCGGGCGTGGGTGCCCGGCTCGAACGGGTGGTCGAGAACCTTCTCGACAACGCGGTATCGTTTTCGCCGAGCGATGCCGCGATCGAGGTCGAGATCGCCAATGACGGCGATTGGGTGACCCTGACCGTGTGCGATTCGGGCCCGGGCATCCCCGTCGAATCGCGCGAAAAGGTGTTCAAGCGCTTCCACTCGGTTCGACCCGATGCCGAGGACTTTGGCAATCATTCGGGCCTGGGCCTCGCAATTGCCCGCGCTATCGCCGAGGCGCATGACGGTGCGCTCGACGCGACCGACCGTCCCGATGGGAAGCAGGGCGCCTGCCTGTGCCTGCGATTGCCGGCGGCATCATGAGCGGCGATGCAGAGCCTCTGGAAAATGTCATGGCAGGTGCAAGCGCGGTTGCGATCGATGGCCGCGCACTGATGATCATTGGCGCTTCGGGAAGCGGCAAGTCGTCACTCGCTCTTGCCCTCATTCACCGGGGCGCAGACCTGATCGGCGATGATGCGCTGACCTTGTCGCGCGATGGCGCGCATGTCATCGTGTCACCGCCGCCCAATATCTCCGGAAAGCTCGAAATTCACGGCATCGGGATCGCCGAAATGCCGCTGGGCGCCCCTGCCCCGCTCTCGCTCGTGCTCGATCTCGATGGCCCGGTCACCCGGTTACCGCAGCCCGGTGCCGTGCGCACGATCTGCGGTATCGACATCCCGTGGCTCGGCTTCGATCCGGGAAGTATCGCTCCTGCAGAGCGCGCGCTCGCCGCGCTGCGACTGCACGCCTTGGTGTTCGTATGATGGCTGCGCGCAATCGGGACAGCGGGCAAATTTGCGCTTCCCAACCGCCTTGCGGGACGCGAGAAAAGCATCCGGTATGACCGAAGCCAACGCGCCCCTGCCCTCGCAAGCCGATCGGCGACAGCGCCTGCTGCTCGTGACCGGCATGTCGGGTGCGGGCAAATCGACCGCTCTCGACGTGCTCGAGGATCTCGGCTGGGAAACGATCGACAACTTTCCCGTGCGGCTGCTCGACCGGCTGGTGACCGATCCGGGCCATGCCAGCGATACGCCGCGCGCGCCGCTGGCGATCGGATTCGATTCGCGCACCCGCGGCTTCGTACCGGCCGAGATCATCGCACTGGTCAAGGATCTTGCCGCGCGCGCCGACATCGCGCTCACTTTCATGTTCATCGATTGCGATGGCGACGAGATCGAGCGCCGCTACAACGAGACCCGCCGTCGCCACCCGATGTCGGACGGGCGCCCGGTCAAGGAAGGCATCGCCGCCGAGCGCGAACTTCTCGAACCGCTGCGGCGCTGGGCCGAAGTTGTGATCGACACCTCGGCCATGGCAAGCAACGAGCTCCAGGCCCATGTGCGCGACCTGTTCGAGACTGGCGAAAGCGGGGCGATGACGCTGACGGTGTCGAGCTTCGGGTTCGCCCGCGGCATGCCACCGATCGCCGACCTGGTGTTCGACATGCGGTTCCTCGACAATCCCTACTGGGACGAGGCGCTGCGCGAGAAGACCGGACAGGACCCGGAAGTCGGCCAGCATATCGAGCGCGATCCCGGCTTTGCACCGGTCTACGAGAAGATCCGCGATCTCCTGGTCGACCTTCTCCCGCGCTATGCGAGCCAGGGCAAATCCTACGTCCACATCGCCTTTGGATGCACCGGCGGGCGCCACCGCTCGGTCTTTACCGCCGAGCGGATGGCGCGGGACTTGCGCGATGCGGGATTTTCGCCCACTGTCCGCCACCGCAATCTGGCCTCGCGAGCAGCCGACGAAATCGAAGGCGAACGGCAAGGTGATTGACCGGATTATCACCCGGGAGATCGACAGGTTGCCGCGATGGTGGCACTCGGGACAGCGGCGCTTGGCCGCAGGAACTAACGGACTGAAAACGCTCGTATGATCGGTTTGATCCTGGTTACCCACGGCCGCCTTGCGGAACAATTCGTTGCAGCGATGGAACATGTCGTCGGCAAGCAGGCCGGCATTGCGACGGTGTGCATCGGTCCCAATGACGACATGGAACAGCGCCGCGCAGAAATCTCGGACAAGATCGACGTCGTCGATGGCGGCAAAGGCGTAATCATCCTTACCGACCTGTTCGGGGGTACGCCGTCCAATCTCGCGATCTCGCTGCTCGAGGCAGGCCGCGTCGAAGTGATCGCAGGCATCAACCTGCCGATGCTGATCCGCCTCGCCGGCGCACGCAAGTCGATGGACGTTGTCGACGCGGTAGAGGCCGCGCAATCGGCGGGCCGCAACTATATCACCGTGGCGAGCGAATTGCTCGGAGCGGACAATGCCGCGCGCAAGGCGAGCGGCGGGGGCTGAACGGTGAGCCAGGCACGCAAACAGGTCCAGATCGTCAACAAGCGCGGTCTCCACGCCCGCGCCAGCGCGAAATTCGTCGGTGCGGTGAGCGCCCTTCCCGAAGGCGCGAGCGTGCGCGTTGCCAAGGGCGGCAACGAGGCCGCCGGCGGATCGATACTCGGCCTCATGATGCTCGGCGCAGCCAAAGGCGATACGGTCGAACTGATCGTCGAGGGCGAGAATTGCGAACCCGTGCTCGAAGAACTGGCGGCACTGGTCGAAGACGGCTTCGGCGAAGAGTGAGCGCGCGGCACATCACGGGGTTTTCGAACCCCACGGTCAAATATTGGCGCAGCCTGAGGGACAAGAAGCACCGCAAGCGTGCCGGCCAGTTCCTCGTCGAGGGCCTGCGCCTGCTAGAGGATGCGCGCCAGGCAGGGCGCATGCCGCGCCAGCTGGTCATGGCCGAAGGGCGCGACCCGCACCCCCTGCTTTCGAAGCTCGAGAACGCAATCGGGGATGCGGGCGGCGAGGTGATCACCACCACGCCCGACATCCTTTCCAAGGTCACCGGCAAGTCCAACGCCCAGAGCGTGGTCGGCGTGTTCGACGAATGGGATACAGGGCTCGGCCGGATCGAGCGCGATACTGCCTCGATCTGGCTGGTGGCACAGGACCTGCGCGATCCGGGCAACTTGGGAACCATGCTGCGCACGGGCGACGCGGTAGGTGCAGGCGGGCTGATCCTCATCGACGATTGCGCCGATCCATTCAGCGCCGAAGCCGTGCGTGCAAGCATGGGCGCGGTGTTCACGCAATCTCTCGCCCGCGCGCGCTGGGACGAGTTCGTGCCGTGGCTGCGCGGCGGAGCGGGCCAGCTTGTCGCCGCGAGCCTACGCGATGCGGTGCCCTATCGCGGCGCGTCCTATCAGGCGCCGTGCTTCATCCTTATTGGCAACGAATCCCAAGGCCTTCCCGAAGCGTACGAGGCCGAATGCGACCTGCGCGTGACCATGCCGATGAAAGGCCGCGCCGATTCGCTCAATGCCGCAGTGGCAGGCGCGGTGCTCGCCTACGAGGTGCTCGCGGCTCTTGACTAGTGTGAGCCGAGCTACTCGGCCGCGTCGCGCTGGTCTTCGAGCTGTTCGGCATCTTCGGCGGTGTAGCGCGGCAGAGTCTCGATCTCGGGCACTTCCTCGATCTCGCGCTTTCCGATCTCGATTCCCTTGTCGGCCAGCCGGCGTCCGGAACTCAGAACGTTGCGCTCGAAACTGCCGACGAACTTGTTGTAGTTCTTGACCGCCGTATCGAGCCCGCCGCCCACGCGCTTCATGTGCTCGGCCGCGACGGCGAGGCGATCGTACAATTCCGCTCCGGCCTTCCCGATCTCCATCGCCTCGCGCGCGATCGTGTCCTGCCGCCAGACCTGCGCCACGGTGCGCGCGATCGCGACGAGATTGGTAGGCGTTGCGAGCAGCACCTTGTTGTGAAAGGCAAAGTCCCACAATTCGGGATCGTGTTCGAGCGCTGCGGCAACGAAATGCTCGCCCGGCACGAACATCACCACGTAATCGGGCGCATCGTCAAACTGGTTCTGGTATCCCTTGCTGCCCAGCGTCTGGACATGGTTGCGCATCGATTTCGCGTGCAGGTCGAGGTGACGTTTGCGTTCGTCCTCATCCTCGGCCTCGAAGGCGGCCTGGTAGGCATTGAGCGAAACCTTGGCGTCGATCACAAGGCGCTTTTGACCCGGCACATTGACGATCGCATCGGGACGCAGCCGCCCCTCGTCTGTATCCATCGAATGCTCGAGGTGAAAATCGGTGTGCTCGGCCAATCCGCATTGTTCGAGCACGTTCTGGAGTGCACGCTCACCCCATCTGCCGCGCGCCTTTGGAGCGTTCGTGAGTGAATTGCCGAGCCTTTGCGCTTCGCGCCGGACCTCTTCCTGGCCGCGCTGCATTTCGCTGATTTGCTGGTAAAGCCGCCCGAAGGCATCGACTCGCTGTTTTTCGAGCGTTTCGACCTGCTCCTCGTATTTCTTGAGCCGCTCGCCCACAGGCGACAACAGCGCCTTTAGCTTTTCCTCGGACGCCTTTTCGGCATGGCCGAAGCGTTCGGACGCGCTAGCGAGAAGCTTTTCCTGTGCTGCCGACAACACCTTGGCGCCGGTATTCTCGAATTCCTTGAGCAGCTTTTCGCGGCTTTCCTCAAGCAGCCGTTTCTGCTCTTCGAAACCGGCACGCTCGGCCTTGAACGCGGCGTTTTCCTCACGCAGCTTGTCGAGCGCCTCGGACAAGCGGTCGGCGCTGGCCGCCCGCTCCTTCGCAGCCGAAAGTTCGATCCGGGCATCACCGAGCTCTGCGATCGCTTTCTCGAATTCGCCCTTGCGCTCTTTCGCCTCGCCTTCATGCGCGGATAGTCTTTCGCGCAGGTCGGCAGCCGGGCGGCCGCCGAGCCAGTACCCCCCGGCGAGCCCTGCAAGGACGGCGATAGCGACGATGATCAGTGTAAGAACAGTGGTTTCCATGCGCAGAACATAGCTGGAACGAAGTTAAGCGCCAAGAGCGAAAGCGCCTGTTTTCGGAACCAATCCACCGCGCCGTTCGCTTGGAAGGCAAACACAGGAGCGCTGCAGATGTCGATCAGGGAAATGATCCAGGAACACCCGTCGGTGAAGGACGATTACACCGAGGAACTGGGTGAGGCGGTCAAGCACGCAATGTATGGTGCGGCGATCATCAATTCATGCGCCGATGCGTGTCTCGCCGAGGAGGATGCCAAGAGCCGCGCCGAATGCATTCGCCGCTGCCTCGATGCCTCCGATGCGTGCACCGCGTTCTACCGCATCGGATCGCGCCGCACGGGCGAGAACATTCCGGCAATCAAGGCCGCCGGCGCTGCCGCGGTGATTGCCTGCGAACAGTGCCACGCGCTGTGCTCGATGCATGATGACCCGCATTGCAAGCGCTGTGCGCGAATGTGCGAGGAAGTGATCGCCGATGTGAAGAAAGCGTTGCACAAGCTGCGGCACGATTGATTCTACGAGCCCGCGCCCGCTGCGGGCCGCGCAGTCGCGCTCTGACTGCCTCTAAATAAACGAAAACGGTCCGCGCCGAAGCGGACCGCGAGCGCAAACGCGCGAGCCGCAGGTGCACCGTAGCGAAGCGGAGGAGCTGCACCGAGGACGAAGACGCGGATGCGCCTTCGCAAACGATTACGCCGCCTGGCGGATTTTCTTGAGTTTCTTGAGCGCCATGTTGCGCTTCAACCGCGAGAGATGGTCGATGAACAGGATGCCTTCGAGGTGATCCATCTCGTGCTGGAGGCAAGTCGCCATCAGCCCCTCAAGCTGTTCTTCGTGCTCATTGCCGTCGAGATCCTGATAACGCACGGTGCAGGTCGCCGGACGATCGACATCGGCGTAAATTTCGGGGACCGAAAGACAGCCTTCCTGATAGGTCGACAATTCCTCGGCCGGATCGACGATCACCGGGTTTACGAAAACGCGCGGCTCTTTCTTCGTGGCCGGGTGCGTGTGCTTGTGGCCGTCATGCTCGCATTCGACGGGTTCGGCGTCGGGATCCTCGGGCTGGAGGTCGATCACCAGAAGACGCTTGGGAACGCCGACCTGGATCGCCGCAAGGCCAATGCCGGGCGCGGCATACATTGTCTCGAACATGTCGTCGGCGAGCTTTTTGAGCTCGTCGCCGAATTCTTCGGGCTTGACCGGTTCGGATACGGTCTTGAGCCGCGGATCGGGAACTTCAAGGATTTCCAGAATTGCCATGAGGCGCAGATAATCGCAGCGGCGCGATTATTCAACGGGTCTGCGCGCGCGAAGCGCCTGGGCGAGCGTGCCCTCGTCGAGATAATCGAGTTCTCCGCCGACCGGCAGGCCATGGGCCAGTTGGGTGATCCGCAAGGGATGGGATTCGAGGCGTTCTGCGAGGTAATGCGCGGTGGTCTGCCCTTCGAGCGTCGCGTTCATGGCCAGCACCACTTCATCGACCGCGCCGCCCGCAACGCGATCCATCAGGCTGGCGATGTTGAGATCGTCGGGCCCCACCCCGTCGAGCGCGGACAATCGCCCGCCCAGCACGTGATAGCGCCCGCGAAACAGCCGCGCTCGGTCGAGTGCCCAGACATCGGAGACGTCTTCCACCACGCACAATTGCCGCGCATCGCGCTTGGGATCGGAGCAGATGCCGCAAGGGTCGGCGGTATCGACATTGCCGCAGATTTCGCACTCGACCAGTTGCTGCGACACCGCATCGAGCGCTTCGAGCAGTGCGGGAAGCGCGCCTTCGCGGTTCTTGACCAGCCACAGCACCGCTCGCCGCGCGCTGCGGGGTCCGAGCCCGGGAAGCCGGGCGAGCGCCGAGGAGAGCGCTTCGATCTCTTGCGATGCCATGGGGGGAGAGATAGGGGCTGGCGCTCGGTTGAAAAAGGGGCTTGGGGCCTTTCATGCGCATCATCTTCATGGGAACGCCTGATTTCGCGGTTCCGGCGCTCAATGCACTGCACGAGGCGGGACACGACATCGCCTGCGTCTATTCGCAGCCGCCGAGCCGGTCGGGTCGCGGCAAGAAGCTCCGTCCCTCTCCCGTCCACGTGCGTGCCGAGGCGCTGGGGCTTGCGGTCCGCACGCCCCGATCGCTGCGCAATGCTGAGGCGCAGGCCGAGTTCGCCGCTCTCGATGCCGATGTCGCCGTCGTTGCCGCCTACGGCCTGATCCTGCCGCAGCCGGTGCTCGACGCGCCGCGCCATGGCTGTCTCAACATCCATGCCTCGATCCTGCCGCGGTGGCGCGGGGCAGCACCGATCCACCGCGTGGTGATGGCGGGCGACGAGGAGACAGGGGTGACGATCATGCAGATGGAGGCCGGGCTCGATACAGGACCCATGCTGCACATCGTTCGCACGCCGATCGCGGGAAAGACCACCGGAGACCTCACCGCAGAGCTTGCGCAACTCGGCGCGGGCGCGATGGTCGAAGTGCTTGCCAATCTGGGCTCCTACGCCGCGCAGCCGCAGGACGATGACGCGGCGAGCTATGCCCCCAAGATCGACAAGTCCGAAGCGCGGATCGACTGGACACGGCCCGCGAGCGAACTGGTAAGGCATTGCCATGGCCTTTCGCCGTTCCCGGGCGCTTGGTTCGAACTGGCGGGCGAGCGGGTGAAACTGCTTCGCGCCGAATTGGCCGAGGGCGAAGGCGAAGCAGGCAAGATCATCGACGACGCGCTCACCATTGCCTGCGGCGCCGGCGCGATTCGTCCCGTGACCCTCCAGCGCGCAGGCAAGCCGGCGATGAGCCGCGATCAGTTCCTGCGCGGCAAGCCGGTCAATGCCGGAGCAAAAGCCGAGTGACCCGGTTCGCCCTCACCATAGAATTCGACGGCACGCCCTTTTTCGGACTGCAGCGCCAAAAGCACGGGCCCAGCGTTCAGCAATCGATCGAGGATGCGCTCACCCGGGTGACGGGCGAAAAAGCGGTGCTGCACAGCGCCGGGCGGACCGATACCGGGGTACACGCACTGGGCATGGTGAGCCATGTCGATCTCGTCAAGAACATCGCACCTTTCCGGTTGATGGAGGCGTTGAACGCCCATTTGCGACCGGACCCGATTGCGGTGATCGCGTGCCGCGAAACCGAACCCGAATGGCACGCACGCTTTTCGTGCATCGGCAGGCGATACCTCTATCGTATCGTCAATCGCCGCGCGCCGCTCACGCTCGCAAGGAATCGCGCCTGGCAGGTTGCGCACGATCTTGACCACGAAGCGATGCACCGCGCTGCGCAGGCGCTGTGCGGGCGGCACGATTTCACCACTTTCCGTTCGGTGCATTGCCAGGCGGCTGATCCGGTCAAGACGCTCGACCGCCTCGACGTGGTCCGCGCGCGCAATGATTTCGGCGAGGAGATACACATCCACGCCGAAGCGCGTTCGTTCCTGCACCACCAGGTGCGCTCGATGGTCGGCTGTTTGAAGCTTGTGGGCGCGGGGTCGTGGCGCGAAGAGCAACTCGCAGAAGCGCTGGCCGCCAAAGACCGTAGCAAATTAGGACTTAACGCGCCGCCCCAAGGTCTCTACTTCGTCGAGGCACGCTATTCGGACGATCCGCAAGGCGATTGAAAAGGAATTCCCATGACCACCACCGGCAAGCAGCTTTTCACCACTCTCACCGCTGACGGTAAGCTGACGCTCGAGGTCAGCGAGGAAAGCTTTCCCGAGCCCAAGGGCAACCAGGTTCTGGTCAAGATGGAGGCCGCGCCGATCAACCCGTCGGACCTCGCGATCCTCACCAGTGCGGCGGATTTCGACAATGCCGAATATTCGCCCGGCAAGGTCGTGGCGCAAATGCCCGAGCCGTTCCTGTCGGGCCAGAAGGGCCGCCACGGCCAGCGCCTGCCTGCGGGCAATGAAGGCGCAGGCACGGTCGTGGCCACCGGCGACAGCGACATGGCCAAGGCGTTGATGGGGCAGCGGGTGGCCTGCGTTCCGGGCAACGCCTTTTCGCAATATGCGATTGCCGATGCGATGATGTGCCTGCCGCTGGGCGATCACAGCGCGGAAACCGGCGCCTCGTCGTTCGTCAACCCGATGACCGCGCTCGGCTTCGTCGAGAACGCCAAGCGCGACGGGCAGAAGGCGATCGTTCACACCGCGGCGGCATCAAACCTTGGTCAGATGCTTATCAAGATTTGCGCCGAGGACGAGATCGACCTCGTCAACATCGTGCGCAAGAGCGAGCATGTCGACATGCTCAAGGGGATCGGGGCAAAGCACGTCGTCAATTCGAGCGACGATGATTTCATGGCGCAATTGCGCAATGCGATCGACGCCACCGATGCCTTTTACGGTTTCGATCCGATCGGCGGCGGCCAGGCGGTCGACAATGTCTTCAAGGCGATGGAGCAGGTCGCGGTGAAGAAGATGAGCGAGTTCAGCCGCTATGGTTCGGACCAGGCGAAGCGGATGTTCATCTACGGCCGGCTCGACATGGGGCCAACCATCCTGACCCCCTCCTACGGGTTCGGCTGGACGCTGTCGGGCTGGTTGCTCACCCCGTTCCTGCAACAGGCAGGAATGGAAACCGTAGTGCGCATGCGCACCCGTGTGCAGCAGAACCTCACCACCACCTTCGCCTCGCATTACAAGGCCAAGGTCGATCTCGAAGGCATGCTGACCAAGGAAGCGATCACCGATTACCGCCAGATGAAAACCGGCGAAAAATATATCGTCACGCCCTGGGGCTGATCCGCAGCGAACGAGCCCTAGGGCCGGTCGAAGGCATCCTGGATGCGAGCGGGGTCGGTGATCCCGTTCGCAATCAGGAGCATCAGCATTATCCGCGCCTTGGCAGGACCGAGCGAGCGCGCAGCCACAAAGCCGAACGTGTCGTCATCGACCTCGACATTGCGGTCGACCATGCCTTCATCGACCCGCGCCGAGCGCACGACCGGTACGCCCGCGCGCACCGCCTTGGCGAGTGCTTCGAGCACTACGCGCGGGGCATTGCCCTGCCCCATGCCGGCAATCACGATGCCCTTGCACCCGATCGAGAGCAACGCCTCCAGCGGCTTTGCATCCATACCCGCACCAGCGGTCAGGATCGCCACGCGTGGCAGTTTTTGCGGCCAGTCGAAACGCGGTTGGATCGCGTCGCGGTGTGCGGGGGCAAACCAATCGAGGCTCGACGGTGTGACCCGCGCGATCGGTCCGCGCGGAAAGCCGCGAAAGGCATCGATGTTCGATGTCGAGGCCTTGCGGATATCGCTGGCCGCGAAGACCGTGTCGCCCATCACCACCATCACCCCGCGACCGGCCGCGTCCTCATCGCTGACGAGCCGCACCGCATTGGCGAAATTGCGCATTCCATCGCTTCCCACCATGTCGGCCGGACGCATCGCCCCGACGAGGGCGACCGGCTTTCCCGCCGGCAGGGTCAGGTCGAGAAGGTAGGCTGTTTCCTCGGCGGTGTCGGTGCCGTGAGTGACAATCACCCCCGCTATTGCGGGGTCGTTCTGGGCGCGCACGATCTCCCGGTGAAGCGCATCCCATTCGCTCCAGCCGATATCCTGCGAACCGATCTGGGCGATCGTTCGCGGCAGCAATTGCGCATCCAGTGCGAGCGACGAGACGTCGCCGATCATCGCTTCTAGCGAAAGTTCGCCCGCGCCGTAGGATTGCCCGGTCGCCGAACGTGCGCTGCCCGCGATCGTGCCGCCGGTGCCGAGAACGAGAATCTGCGGTCTGTCCATGATCTGCGCGCTCTAACCGTGCCTGCGCGCCGATGCCACTTGCAATTGCACACCCGCATGCCCCGAGCCGAAAGAAGCGGCAGCACAAAAAATTCGCTCACGGTCGGATTAAGCAGGAGTTGCCAGCCGTTTCCTCAGAGACCGGCCGCCAGACGGCCGCGAAACCAGCTTGGAGACACGACATGAAGACCATTTCCGCCGCCCTCACGCTCGCATTCGGCCTCGCCGCAGTCTCGGGCCACGCCAGTGCGAACGTGCTTTATGAAGAACAGCTCGCCCGCGCCGAGGAACAGCGGATCATCAATGCGCCGATCGCTGGCATCGAGAACAATCTGTGGTTCGACTACCGTATCGACATCACCGAGGCGCAAAAGGAACTGCGCAGCGACCTGCGCCGTGCGAGCGATCTCGAAGACCAGCGCGATGCCTGGGAAGAATATGCCGACGAACTGCGTCACGAACGCAAGCACTACATCGAGGAAATGGCCGAACGCGGCTATCGCTACGGCACGGTGGTCGTCGGCTGATCGAACGATTTTCGCTGTCCCCCGAGGTGCAACGGGGGCGAGGGGTCGGCAGCAATGCCGGCCCCTTTTTTCTGTGGTGTGCGGGGTTTTCTCTGAAGGCGCGGACACCTCGGTTGCACGGGAAGCGCCTGGCGCGCAGTTCTTTTCTAGCGCCAGCCGCTAGCTCTGGCCCGCGCTTCCTGTTCGGCATCGAGCGCGCCGCCTTCGGCCATCTCCTGCGCCCTGGCGAGCAGGTCGCTTTCGCTGCTGCCTGCCTGGCGGAACTGGGTCGCCTGCGCTTCGCCGAGCATCATCTGCTCTTCGATCTGCCAGCCTGTGCCCTTGTTGCAGGCGATCCCGCCCGCACGCGCGCTGCGATAGACGCGGCAGAGATTGTCGCTGCCATCGGCAAAGCTGAGGAGGATCCGATGTTCGCTTCCCGCAACCTGTTCGCCGGCAAGCTGGGTGTCGAGCGCGGCGGCAAGCTGCGGGCCGACCGATGGGCTGCCCGGTATCGGGTCGCTATCGCCGCCTCCCGGCGCAATGATGACCGCTGCCACGAGTGCGGCTGCCATGGCCGGTCCGATATAGACACCCCAGCGCCGCATGGCAGGCGCAAGGCCGCGCTTCTGCCGCGCAGCAGCAAAGCTGACCACCTCGGCCTGGGCTGGCGCTTCGGTCGCGTCCGCCTCTTCACCTTTCCCCGCTTTCAGGAGATCGGTGAGCGATGCGGGCATCTCGTCATCGAGCAGCGGTGCGTAATGACCGGCGAGCCGGCCTTTGAGCGCACGGTGCGCCTCGACCTTGCGCCCGATCTCCGGATCGGCGGCGATTGCCGCTTCCATCTTGGCCAGGGGCGCGCCGTCGAGCTCGCCATCGGCATAGGCGGCGATCTGTTCCTCGCTGATGCTCATGGTGCGTTCTCCGGTTCATCGGCCAGCATCGTCATCAGCGCATCGCGCCCGCGCACCAGCCTGGAATTGAGAGTGCCGACCGGGCAACCGACGATCTGAGCGGCTTCCTTGTAGGCATAGCCTTCGACCATCACCAGCAAGACGGCTTCGCGCTGGTCCTCGGGCAGTCGCGCCATCGCGCGGTCGACCATCGACAGCTCGGCGCGCGCTTCCTGGCCGCCATCGGAGCCGACCGACAGGCCGGCATCGGCGTCCACGAATGTCTCGCGGCGGCGAGTGGCAGCGCGTCCTTCGTCGATGAAAATGTTTCGCATGATCCGGTACATCCAGCTGTCGAGCCGCGTTCCTTCCTGCCACTGCTCGCGGCGCGTCAGGGCGCGTTCGATGGTCATCTGGCACAAATCGTCGCCATCGGCCGCCGAACCGGCGAGCCCGATCGCAAACCGCCGCAGTCGCGGCAGCAGGTCGAGCACTTGCTGTTCGAACGGTGTTTGCAGCGCCTCGTGCCTTTTTTCACATGGATTAAACGGATGGGCCGGCTCGTTTCATCCATGCTTAATGCGAAATATTGGATAGAAACGAAAGATGCGCTTCAATCTGCCCACATTCCTGGCCGCTTTCGGCCTTGCTGTCACCGGCCTCACGATCACCGGCACCCTCGCGTCGGCCTTCGCGCCGCCGCTTGCTGCGCAGGTGCAGTTGTCCGGGCCTTCCGGCAATATCGGCATGCCTCCTGTCAGCGGGGTTCTCGGCGATGTCCGCGACCGCGTGAGCGGAACGCTCGACTCGCTCGATGCGCGCGCGCTGGACGAGGCGCGCAGCCTCTTGCGGGCGCGCGAGCGCTTTCTGGACTGGCTCGTGCGCCGCAACCGCGACACGATCGAGCGCGATGGAGCGGGCAATCTCGCTAGGCGCGGCGAACTCGTGGCGATCGCGCTCGGCGATAGCGCCCGGCTTGCCCTTTCGGGCGCGGGCTTCACCATCCTGTCCAGCGAACGGATCGAAGGGCTTGATATCGCGGTCACCCGCCTGGCAGTGCCCGAAGGACTCGAGCTTGGCGAAGCGCAGGCGCTAGCCTCGGCTCTCGTCCCGAATGTCGAGATCGCGCCTGACAGCCTTCACTTCCAGGCTGGCGTGCCCGCGGCTGCAAGTGCGGCGGTGCAGATGGCGGCACAGGGCGCTGCCGCGAACGGAACCGTCGTGGGCATGATCGACGGCGCGCCCGGTGCCGCGGTGCCGGTGGAAGTCGAACGCGGCTTTGCCGCAGGCGCGCCGATGCCATCCGATCACGGCACCGCTGTCGCCAGCCTCCTGCGCGGCGAAGGCGTGAGCCGGATCAAGGTCGCCGATGTCTATGGGCGCGATCCGGCAGGCGGCAATGCGCTGGCGATCGCGCGCGCCTTGGGCTGGCTTGCATCCTCGGGAGCAGACGTCATCACGATCAGCCTCGTCGGCCCCCGCAACGCGCTGGTCGAACGCGCGGTCGGCGCGGTTCGTGCGCGCGGCATCGTGGTGGTGGCAGCGGTCGGCAATGACGGCCCCGCCGCCCCGCCCGCTTTCCCCGCAAGCTATGACGGCGTGGTGGCGGTGACCGGGGCCGACCGGCGCGGCCGCGCGCTGATCGAGGCGGGCCGCGCGCTCCACCTCGATTACGCGGCCCCGGGTGAACGCGTCTTTGCGCTCGACCGGCGCGGAACGTTGAAGAGCTGGCGCGGCACCTCCTTTGCAACGCCCCTTGTGGCTGCGCGGATCGCGGCGGCAATGGGCCGCGGCGGCAATTGGCGTGCCCGGCTCGATGCCGAGGCGCGCGATCTCGGCGCGCGCGGACCCGATCCCGTCTTTGGCCGCGGCCTCGTCTGCGAGCCCTGCGCGCGAAAAAGATGAAAGTTTTTTCGGACGGCGCGGATTAAACCACCGGCCGCATCCGTTTTCCCTTCGAGCGAGCAAACGAACACATCTCGCTGCGAACTCGAAAGGATATCACGATGAAAAAGCTCCTTATCACGGCCAGCGCGATTGCGCTTCTCCCGGTTGCGGCCAATGCCCAGCTGCTCGGCGGCGGCGGCGGTCTCGGCGGCGGTCTTGGCGGATCGCTGGGCGGCTCGATCAGCAACACGGTCGGCTCGACCATCAACACTACCACCCGCTCGGTGCGCTCGACCGTCGACAGCACGGTGCGCGGCGATGCGGCAACCGATGGCGACCAGTCGGTTGACGCGCGCAACGGCAATGTGCGCGCCGAACGTAGCGCCAATGGCTCGATCGCGGGTTCGACCGCGAGCCTTGCCGACCTCGCGGTTCCGGGCCTGAGCGGCACCGCCAATGGCAATGCCAACGGCCAGGCCAGCGGCCAGGGCAATGCCAGCGCGCAGCTGATCGGCACCGATACCGTCACGAGCGCTGTCGCCCCGGTGGCAGGCCAGGCGCGTTCGACCGCGGCTTCGGCTGCTGCGCAGGCTACCGCCACCGCCACCGGCACCGCCTCGGCCGCCGCAAACAGCGCGCCGATGCCCGGCCTCCCGGCTTTCGGCAGCGCGAGCGCCAGCGGTGAAGGTTCTGCCAATGGCCAGGGATCGGCATCGTTCATCGGTTCGCCGCTTGCGGTCGCCGGCAGCGCGGCCTCGGCTGCGAACGGTGTCGGCACCGTCTCGCCCGGCATGTCGGTCATCACTCCCGAAGGCGCCTCGCTGGGCCATGTCAGCCAGATCGTGGCTGACGGCAATGGCCATGTCGAACAGGTCATCGTAACCCAGGGCGACACCAGCCGCGCGCTGCCCGCTGGCATGTTCAGCGCACAGGGCGACGCGTTGGTCGCCGGCGCAGCCAATGGCGCGCTCGATGCGACCAATGCGAATGACGAGGCCGAAGCAGGTGGCTCGGAGAAGGGTTCCGCCGGGACCGATGCGCCGGCAAAGCCGGGTGCTGGCAAGCAATCGAATGCAGCGGAAACCAAGCCGGTGACCGCCTCCCCCGATGCCCCGGCACGCGGATCGAGCAATGGCAATTCGCAGGGCAATGCGACCTATGCCGGAAGCGGCCGGACCGACGAGGCCCGCCGCGTCGAGAACTGATCGGAATTGACCCCCCGGCCTGCCGATTGCCCAAAACCCATCCGGCAGGCCATCCCGAGAGGCGGGTGCCACCAGGCACCCGCCTCTCACTTTGCGTGGCAGGCAGGTTGGGCACGTTGCCGCGCCCGGATGGGCGACGCGATATTTCTCGGCACTTACCGGCGGGTAGACCGTTGGTTGGCAAACAGACTTCGAGGGAACGGCGCAAATGTGCGGTGCAACGCCGCTGCGATCCGGGCGCCCCCTTGCCGAAAAGGACAAATGTCGATGCCAGACAATGCCGAAACCCTGCTCGACTGCCCGCGCGTGGGAGCCGAAGCAGCTCCCGTGGACCTGGACCGCCAAGCGCTCACCAAGGCGCTGCACGCGCATATCGAAGAACGCGAGTTTCCCTGCGTGGGTGCGAAATCGGCGCTCGCCCGCGGCAGCCTGCATGTCGAGGCCGCATGGTCGGTCACCAGCGCCTGGGACGATGTGCGCATCCATGACCGGCTGCTCGCCTGGAGCCGCAAATACAGGGACGATGACAGCGGCCTGCGATCATTTGCAGTGGTGTTCGATGGACCAGATGACCTTACCGAAGCGCAGTTCGAGACCGCGATGTGGGACCGTATCCAGTCGCTCGCCGACAAGGATGCGTGGCGCGGACAGGGCTATGACGAACGCGTGAGCGCCGATCCCGGCGATCCGCATTTCTCGCTCAGCTTCGGCGAGGAAGCCTATTTCGTGGTCGGCCTCCACCCCAATGCCTCGCGGCCCGCGCGCCGAACCCCGCATCCCACGCTGGTCTTCAACCTCCACGACCAGTTTGAACAACTGCGCGCCAAGGGCCGCTACGAACGGATGCGCGAGGCAATCCTCAGCCGCGACGAAGCGCTTGCCGGTTCGATCAACCCGATGCTCGCGCGTCACGGCGAAGCGAGCGAGGCGGCGCAATATAGCGGCCGACATGTTGGCGAGGACTGGGTCTGCCCCTTTTCGGACCCTCGCGGTGCGGCGCAAACGAAGGACCAGACGGGCAATGCCGGAGGGAAGGCGTGAAGCGGATCGCACCGCGCAGCGGCGCTGCGCTCAAACTGGCCAAGGGCGAGATCCTCAAGATCGTCGATCCTGAAGGCGGCCAGGTCTCGGACTTTCTCGCCTACAACGCCGACGACGTGCGCGAGGTCATCTCGAACGGACGCACTTTCGATTATGAGGAAACCATCCAGCTCGGCAGGGGCGCTACCCTGTGGTCGAACCGGTCGAACCCGATGCTCACGATCGTCGAGGACAGCGTCGGCCGCCACGATTTCCTGCTCACGCCGTGCAGCAAGGCAACCTTCCGCCACTTCTATCCCGACAAGCCCGTGCATCGCGGCTGTTTCGGCAATCTTGCCGAAGCGCTCGAACCCTTTGGGATCGTGGAAGACGCCATTCCAACCGCCTTCAACATCTTCATGAACGTGCCCGTCGACGGCAATACGGGCCGCCTGCGGGTCGATCCGCCTACCAGCAAGGCCGGCGACCATATCTGCCTGCGTGCCGAAATGGACCTTATCATCGGGATTACCGCTTGCAGCGCCTACGCCTCGAACGGAGGCAGCTTCAAGCCAATCGATTATGCGGTGACCACCGATGTCTGAAGCGTTCAATCTGTGGTCTGATTGGCCGCGCCTGTTCGAAGTCGCGCTCAACGCGGTGCTGTTCTATGTCTTCATCGTCGCGCTGGTGCGCATTGCAGGCAAGCGAACCACCAGCGAATTCAACAATTTCGACTGGATCATCAACGTCGCGGTCGGCAGTCTCGCGGCGAGCGGGATCTTGCTCAAGAACGTCTCGACGCTCGATGCGGTGGTTGCGATCCTGTGCCTTGCAGCCTGCCAGTATGTCGCCACGCTCTGGGTGCAGAAGACCCGGATCGGATCGGTCGTGATGAAAGCCCAGCCGACCCTGCTCACGCACAAGGGCGAGTTTTTGTGGGAAGCGATGAAGGAAGCGCGCGTCTCCGAGGAAGAAGTGCTGGCAGCACTTCGCGCCGCTGGAGAGGTCGAAAACTCGGATGCGAATTGGGTCATCCTCGAGACCAACGGCAAGCTTTCGGTCATCCCGCGCCAGGATTCGGGCCTCGAGGCGGAAGCGCTGCAAGGGGTCAAGGTCCCCGAGGAACCTGACGGCAAGGACTAGCCGCGTGCTGTCCTGCCCGCTTGACCGCGCAGGCCACCGGGCGTAGGGGCGCGCTTCGCATGCTGCGGGGCGATTAGCTCAGTTGGTAGAGCATCTCGTTTACACCGAGAGGGTCGGCAGTTCGAGCCTGTCATCGCCCACCATGCCGCCGCATGTCCTCACCCCCATTCAGGCTGCTGCCAGCGCCTCGCGGACTTGCGCGATCGCCTCTTCGCTGTCCCAGTCATAAGCGCCGTTGACGCGCCAGACCTCGCGGCCTTCCGCATCGAAAAGAACGGTCACCGGCAGCTTGCCGCCATCGGAAAATTTGCGGGTCAGCCGGTTTTCGGGATCGAGCCAGGGTTCGAGCTGCGCAAGTGCCTCGCGCTCGAAATAGGGCACCACGACTTCCGCGCCGCGCATGTCCTGGCTGATGGTGAGCACCCGGACCTCGTCTTCGAGAGTTCCTGCCAGACCATCCAGTGCAGGCATTTCCTCGCGGCACGGGGCGCACCATGTCGCCCAAAGGTTGATGAGCACCGGACTGTCGATATCGGCGAGGTCGAGAATGCGCCCTTGAGGATCGGAAAACGTGACCTTCGGGAGCGGCGTGCCGGCGAAATCGCGCACCAGTTCGCCGGTCGGCACTCGTGGCGGCGCAGGCGCACTTGCTCCGGGCGTAGCAGGGGTTTCTTGCACCGCGTCCTCACCGCTCCTATCGCAACCCGCAAGCAGGAGCGCCACGAGCGACAAGAGAGCAGACGAACGAAGCATGAGCACTTCCCGGAACAGCATGTGGGGCGGACGGTTCGCCGAGGGACCTAGCGCGATCATGCGCGAAATCAATGCCTCCATCCCTTTCGACAAGGCGCTGTGGCGCGAGGACATTCGCGCTTCCAAGGCGCATGTGGCGATGCTCGGCGCGCAGGGGATCGTCAGCGAACAGGACGCCGCTGCCATTGCCGACGGGCTCGACACGATCGCTGCGGAATACGAGCGCGACGGCGTTCCCGAGGACTGGGACCTCGAAGACATCCACATGACGGTCGAAGCGCGGCTGACCGAGCTGATCGGCCCGGTCGCGGGGCGCCTGCACACTGCGCGCAGCCGCAACGACCAGGTCGCGACCGATTTCCGCTTGTGGGTGCGCGCCGCCAATCGCCGCGCCATTGCCGCAATTGCTGCCCTGCGCGAGGCGCTGCTCGATCGCGCGGACGAGCATGCCGGCACGATCATGCCCGGCTTTACCCATCTCCAGACCGCGCAACCGGTCACGCTGGGCCACCACCTGCTCGCCTATTACGAGATGCTTTCCCGCGATGCCGCGCGTTTCGCTGCCGCAGACGAGAGGCTCGACGAATGTCCGCTCGGCTCCGCCGCATTGGCAGGGACCGGTTTTCCGATCGATCGTGATGCGACCGCGCGCGCGCTCGGCTTTGCTTGCCCGACCCGCAATTCGCTCGATGCGGTGTCCGACCGCGATTTCGCGCTCGATTATTGCATGGCGGCGAGCCAGTGCGCGATCCATCTCTCGCGGCTTGCCGAAGAACTGATCCTGTGGGCGAGCCAGCCCTTCGGCTTCGCTTCCCTGCCCGACCAGCTGTCGACCGGCAGTTCGATCATGCCGCAAAAGCGCAATCCCGACGCTGCCGAACTGGTGCGCGGCCATGCCGGCCGGATAATCGGAGCGGGAACCGCACTCATGGTAACGATGAAGGGCCTGCCGCTGGCCTATTCCAAGGACATGCAGGACGACAAGCCGCCGGTCTTCGAGGCCGCGAACCTGCTTGACCTCAGCCTTGCCGCGATGACCGGGATGATCGCCGAGACCGAATTCCACGAAGAGGCCATGCGCGCCGCCGCCGAGGCCGGATACGCCACCGCCACCGATCTTGCCGACTGGCTGGTGCGCGAGGCCGACGTGCCTTTTCGCGAAGCACATCACATCACCGGCGAAGCGGTTGCGCTCGCCGACCGCAAGGGCTGCGCGCTCGATCAATTGCCCCTCGACGAGTTGCAAGCGATCGATCCACGCGTGGACGAGCGGGTGTTCGCAGCGCTCTCGGTCGAACACTCGGTGGCGTCGCGTTCCTCCTATGGCGGGACCGCACCCGATCAGGTAAGGCTTCGCGTGGCCGAAGCGCGCGAGGCGTTGCCGGCTAGCCATGCGCAAGAGGAGCCGCGATGACACGCCAAGCCTGCCTGCTGATCGCCGCCGCATCGGCTGTTCTGGTCCTGCCAGGCTGCGGCGCGCGTGCTCCGCTCGAACCCGCCCAGGGCGCATCGTTGCCGCCTGCCGCCTATGGCACGCAGGAGCGGGCCGACGCCGAACAATTGCTCGAATTGCCGACCCTCGCCGCGCCCGAGCGCAGCGTCGAATTGCGCCGCCGCTCGGAAGAGCGCGAGGACGACCCCTTCGACCTTCCACCCGAATAGCGCACGATCCGGTTTGCGCGATGGATCATTTCGTCATCAAGGACGGCATCATGCATGCCGAGGACGTGCCGCTCCCGGCCATAGCCGAAGCGGTGGGAACGCCGGTCTATGTCTATTCGCGCGCCACGCTCGAACGCCATGCCCGAGTCTTTCGCGAAGCACTCGACGCGGTTCCCGAGAAGCTGATCGCCTTCGCGGTCAAGGCCAATCCCAATCTCGCCGTTCTGCGCGTGCTCGGCGCGCAGGGCTTCGGTGCCGACGTGGTTTCGGCAGGCGAAATGCGGCGCGCGCTCAAGGCGGGGATCGAGCCTGAGAAGATCGTGTTTTCGGGTGTTGGAAAGACGGCGGTCGAACTCGAAGCCGCGCTCGATTCAGGGATCGGCCAATTCAATATCGAGAGCGAGGAAGAGGGCATCGAACTCGCCGCGCTGGCTGTTCAAAGGGGCATTGCGGCCAGTTGCGCTCTGCGGGTCAACCCCGATGTCGATGCCGGGACCCATGACAAGATTTCGACCGGCAAGGCCGACAACAAGTTCGGCGTGCCAATCAGCGAGGCTGAACGAATCTTCACCGCGCTGGCGAAGCTCGAAGGGATGAACCTGCGCGGCCTCGCCGTCCATATCGGCAGCCAGCTTGCCGATCTCGCGCCGCTTGAACGCGCATTTGGCAGGCTCGGGACGCTGATCGATACGCTTCGCAAACAGGGTCACGCGATCACCCATGTCGATCTCGGTGGCGGGCTCGGCGTTCCATATCGCAAGGGTGAAGAGCTACCCAGTCCCGCCGAATATGGCGCCATGGTCGCACACGTGACCCGCGGTTGGGATGCGAAGCTGATCTTCGAGCCCGGGCGCGTGATCGCGGGCAATGCCGGAGTGCTGCTGACCCGGGTGGTGAGGGTCAAGCGCGGGATCAGCGATCCCTTCGTGATCGTCGATGCGGCGATGAACGATCTTGCCCGGCCAGCCTTGTACGGGGCCTGGCACGATTTCGAAGCGGTCGAACCGGGCACGGAGCGCATGATCGCCAATATTGTCGGCCCGATCTGCGAGACCGGCGACACCTTTGCCACCGGACGCGAATGCGACGCGCTCGAGGCAGGCGCGCTCGCGGTGTTCCGGACCGCAGGCGCATACGGCGCGACCATGGCATCATCATACAATTCGCGCGGCTTCGTCGCCGAGGTGCTGGTCGATGGCGACCGGTTCGCTGTGGTCGCCGACCGCATCGATGCAGGCGCGATCATGGATGCCGAGCGCGTGCCCGAGTGGCTCGACTGAGACGGCGATGAGCGAGATACCTGCGCTCCCGCTGTTTCACCGGATCGAGGGGAAAGGCGTGCTCGTGCTCGGTGGCGGCGCGGCGGCAGAGGCCAAGCGGCGGCTTGTCGAGCGCGCGGGCGGGACTGTCGTGACCGATGCGGACCGTGCGGCGAGCGATGGCGTGCGCCTGGCCTTCATCGCATTCGAGGACGAAGCAGCCTGTAAAGCCGCGGCGGTTCGCCTTCGCGGTGCAGGAATTCTGGTCAATGTCGTCGACCGCCCCGACCTGTGCGATTTCACCACCCCTAGCATCCTAGAGCGCAGCCCGGTCTTGATCGCGATCGGCACTGCTGGCCAGTCGGCCGGTCTGGCCAAGCACCTTCGCCTACGGCTCGAGGAAGTCCTGCCGCAAACGCTGGGCAAGCTGGCCGAAGCGCTGTTTGCGGCGCGCGAGCGGCTGCGCGCGGCCTATCCCGGAACGAATGAACGTCGGCGGGCAATCGACGCGGCACTCGAAGAAGGCGGACCGCTCGACCCGCTCGACCCGGCCGCGCCTGAGCGGGTCCGGGAATGGGCGAAGGGCGGCGCGATTGCAGCCGAAGCGGCCACTCACATGATCGTCCTTTCCAGCGAGGACCCAGAGGATCTCACGATACGCCAGGCGCGATTGCTCGGCAGCGCCGATGCGATCTGCTGCGATAAGGCCGTGCCGGACCATATCCTTTCCCGCGCGCGCGCCGATGCAGTACGGCGGGTTTGCGATGCCGCGCTTTGCCCAAGACTGGGCGATTCATCGCACACCGCCCGCTGCCCCAAAGCCGGCCCCGATGACGATGCTGGCGAAAGCACGCTGATCTTGCGCCGCGCCGATCGCGCTGACGGCTGATCGCGTTCAGGCGGCCATCAGCATCGGGGTTTCGATCTCTGCGAAATAGCGCGCCATCGCCTCTGCCGACTGGTCCGACAATCCGATGAAGGCGCGGCGGCGATCGGTCGAATCGGCGACCCGCACGAACACCCCGCTATCGACCAATTGCTTGATCCAGCGCAGCGCCGTGGTGGCGGGCACCTCGGCTGCGATGCACAGCGAAGTGACCGAGACGCGCTGGTGTTCGGCATGGGCGGCGGTGAGGTCGAGCAACATGTCCCAGGCCGGATCGGCGAACAGGTCCTTGTCGAAGAACTTGGCCCGCGCCTGGCGAGCCGCAATGACCTGGCGGACGCGGCGCGGATCGGGAAGCGGCGGGCGCGCCGAACCGATGCGATCCTGCCCGCTTTCCAGCGATTGTTCGGCCGCTTGCGCGCCGGCAAGCAGCGCGCCCTTGTCGCTGGCATGGGCCCGCAGGGCCGCCTGAGATCCGCCGCGGCCCTGGTGCGAGGAAAGCCCTTCGAGCTTGTGGGCGATCGCTTCGACCTGGCGCGAGAGGTGAAGCAGGTTGAGCCGGTCCTCCTCGGTCATCTCGCGCACGCGCGCACTGCCCATTTCGGCCATCACCCGGCCCACCGCGATCACCCGTTCGGCGCGGCTAGGCTGAACGAGGATCTGCGGGTCGCACTGGTCGAGCGCCGAAAAGACATCGTCGAGCGAATCGATCGCGGTCGAGACGATCAGCTGGGCGCCCGCACGCGCCACGCGCATGTCGAGCCGTGCGAGCGCGGCAATGTGGCGGGCATCGACCACAGGGCAATCGACCATAACGACATCGCCAAGCATGGCGATCGGACCGTCGAGCAATTGCACGACATCGCCGCCATCGATTGTGCGGAACCCCGCGCCGCCGAGATCTTGGGCGATCTGGTCGCGCACAGACGGGCGATCGGCAAAGATCGCGACCCGCGCCGGCAGCCCCGCCGAATCGGTCGCGCCGGTGCCTATATCGCTTGCGTAAGAGAAATCCTTGGTCTGGTAATCGATCTGCGTCATCGAATCGGCTCCCCTGTTGAGGAGAACGAGACTAGAACAAAACGTGCTCAAGTCAAGATTCTGACCTTTGCTGCCGAACCGCTTAGTGCCTCAGGGGCGGATCTCGATCGGGGTGCCATCGGGGACGATCTGCCACAATTCCTCGATTTCAGCATTGGACAGGGCGATGCAGCCATCGGTCCAGTCGCCGCGCATCCGCCCAGGCCGGCCGGTCGGTTGGCCATGGATGAAGATGTCCCCGCCGGGCGAGCGTCCGTATTGCGCGGCGAAGGCACGGTCGCTGGCATTTGGATAGGAAATACCGAGCGAAAGATGAAACCGGCTCTGCGGGTTGCGCCTGTCAATGGTGTATATCCCTTCCGGCGTGCGCTCGTCGCCCTGGAAACGCTTGTGCCCGCCGGGCGCATCTCCGAATTGCAGCCCGCGATAGGCGCGCACCGGGCGGCCGTCGCGATAGGCCACCAGCAGGCGCTCGGACTTGTCGATGACGAGGTAATCGGCAACCAGCGGCCGGTTCGACAGCGGATCGCGCGGGATCGAGCGGGTCGCATAGCGCGGCTCCTGCCCGGTAGGAAAGGCCGAGGGCGCAGCGGCGGCGGCATCGCTGCCGGTGGTCGCCACCGGCGCACCTTGCGGTGCGGCGCAGGCGGAGAGCAGAATGGTCAGCGCAAGGGCGAAAAGCCGGGTCATCACAACCCCGCAGACTAATCGCGGACAGCCATTCGTCAATTGCGCCCGATACCCGGTGTCCCGCGCAAGGACTCGCTAAACGAGCGGCTCCGATCAATCGACAAAGGGATCGCGCATCAGGATCGTGTCGTCGCGTTCGGGGCTGGTGGAGACCAGCGCCACCGGGCATTCGATCAGTTCCTGCACGCGCTGGATGTACTTGATCGCATTGGCGGGAAGATCGGCAAAGGAGCGCGCCCCCGCGGTGCTCTGGCTCCAGCCTTCCATCTCTTCGTAGATCGGTTCGACATTGGCCTGGTCGGCGGCATGGCTGGGCAGGTAGTCATAGACATTGCCGCGCAGCCGGTAGCCGGTGCAAATCTTTACGGTTTCCAGCCCGTCAAGCACGTCGATCTTGGTGAGCGCGATCCCCGTCACGCCCGAGACCGCGCAGGTCTGGCGCACCAGCACCGCATCGAACCAGCCCACGCGCCGCTGGCGCCCGGTCACGGTGCCGAATTCGTGGCCTCGTTCGCCAATTCCCTGCCCGACATCGTCGTCGAGCTCGGTCGGGAACGGTCCCGATCCGACCCGGGTGGTGTAAGCCTTCACGATGCCGAGCACGAACCCGGTAGCATTGGGCCCCAGCCCGCTTCCCGCCGAGGCGGTGCCGCTCACCGTGTTCGAGCTGGTGACGAATGGATAGGTGCCGTGGTCGATATCGAGCAGCACGCCCTGGGCGCCCTCGAACAGGATCTTCGCGCCCGCCTTGCGAACCTTTTTCAGGCGCTTCCAGACCGGCTGGGCAAAGCGCAGCACGAAGGGCGCGATTTCGCGCAATTCGTCAAGCAAGGCCTCACGGTCGACCGGCGGCTGGTCGAAACCGGCGCGCAGCGCATCGTGATGCGCGCACAAACGGTCGAGCTGCGGTTCGAGATGGTCGAGATAGGCCAGGTCGCACACCCGGATCGCGCGGCGGCCGACCTTGTCCTCGTAGGCGGGGCCGATGCCGCGCCCGGTGGTGCCGATCTTGCCCTTTCCGGCGGCGGTTTCGCGCAGGCCGTCAAGGTCGCGGTGAAGCGGGAGGATCAGCGGGCAATTGTCGGCAATCGCGAGATTGTCGTCGGTGATCGTCACGCCCTGGCTCTCGAGCTTCTCGACCTCGTCGCGCAGCGCCCACGGATCGAGAACCACGCCATTGCCGATCATGCTCATCGTGCCTGACACGATGCCCGAAGGAAGCAGCGACAGCTTGAAGACCTGGCCGTCGATAACCAGCGTGTGGCCGGCATTGTGCCCGCCCTGGAAGCGCACCACGGCATCGGCGCGGCTGGCGAGCCAGTCGACGATCTTGCCCTTGCCTTCATCGCCCCACTGGGCCCCGATTACGGTGACGTTTGCCATGCTTGAATAACTCTCGATCGGTTAAGCCGCGCGCGCCCTAGGCTTTTGGCCTGCCAAGGGCAAGCAAGGAACATGCAAAGGTGCCTTCTAAAAATGCTTACCTGTCGCACAAGAGTTTGAAAACTTTGATGGATTCAGACATTCCTGGCGGCATGATGCGTCAACTTTGCGGTTATCGGGCCAGGCCAGGCACTTTGACGCCAGCCCCCGCCGTTCAAGCAACCCGGCGCCGCAGTAGGAAAATCGTGCGCCTTTCCCTGCCCTTCCCGCCTATTCGAACAGGACGCTGGTTTCCGCGCAGGCATCGATCCGCGTGACGGCGATCTCGCGCCCGCTCGCGGTCACCGCGCGAAAATCGAACAGGCAGGCCTGCGAGCCGTCAAAGACGTTGACGTTCCATTGCTGGTCGCCGGCAAGGCTGGTTCCCGAGCCAAGCTTGTCCTCGCCCCATCCCTGGGTCGCCGAGTTTGACCAGTAGATCGCGTCGAGCACTTCACCGGTGCGGTTCAGCAGCGCGATATTGCGGTTGAGTCCATCATTGCTGATGGTGTCGTTGGCCACCGCGACAGCCGGGCTTGCCGCGCGCGTCGCCGCGCTCGCAGAGTCGGCCGTGTTTTCAGGCATTTCGGGCACTGCCGCGCCATCGCCGAATGCGATTGTGAGCAGGTTGAAGACCTCGCCGAGATTGGAAACGAGCAGCTCGTAATCGCCGCAATCCGCGCCTGGCTCGAGCGTGAAGCTGGTCCGATCGGTCATGTCGTAATCGGAATGCACGGCCGCGCCATCGGCGGCGCGCACGTCGAAATCGAGATCGGTGTCGCCATCGCCATAGGCGCTGATGCCGGTGGCGCTGCACACGCGCAGAGCGATCTTGGCGGTGCCCTGTGCGCGGATGCGGTATTCGCCCGCCCCCGTCACCGGACGCGGCGTATCGGCATCGATCAGCGCGATGGTGAAGGCATTGTAAACCTCGCCGAGATTGGTCACGTCGATCACGAAGGTTTCGCACGCCCCAGTCGGGGTGAGCGTTGCGAAGGTCACGTCGGAAAGGTCGTAATCCTCGTGAACGCGTTCTTCACTGGCATTGACGATCTCGAAATCGAGATCGGTGTCGCCATCGCCGCGCACTTCCAGCCGCGATGCGGTGCAGACCGGCAGATCGACGCGCAAGATGCCATTGGCCTCGGCGCGATATTCGCCCGGCCCGCTCGTCTCGGACACGGTCAGCACCCGCTCGACGCCCGCATTGGCGCTGGTAGCTGTGGAGGCGGCAAGGCTGGTGCTCGGCGCTGTGCCGGCAAAGGGCGTGCTCGCGGCCCCCTTGGGTTCGATCACCAGCATCATCGCATTGTAGACATTGCCGAGATTGGCCACCTCGATCTCGAAGGTTTCGCAATCTGCGAGCAGGCCGGCCAGCGTCGCACTGGTCTGGTCGGTCAGGTCGTCGTTTTCATGGACCACCGCGCCATCCGAATTGCGGACGATGAAGTCGAGATCGGTATCACCGTCGCCGCGCGCGGTCAGGTCGGCGGAGGTCCCGCAGGCCTTGAACTTGTAGGTCTCGGTCTGAGCGGGCTGGATGATGTGCTTGGACACCCGGGTCGATGCCTCGGTCACCGGTTCGAGCACGACGACGAATTCGTTGCTCTCTTCGCCCAGATTGCTGACCTCGAGCCCGTAGGTCTCACATTCCGGGCTGTCCTTCTCGATCAGAAGCGACAGGTAGTCATCGCCGCCCTGGTCGCGGGCGAGCAGGTTGCCGCGCGCATCGGTGACGATAAAATCGAGATCTGTGCCGGTATCGCCGCGCACCGCGAGCTGGCTTTCCATCGAGCACAATTGCAGGTCGATCCGCACATTGGTCTCGCCTGCGATCGTGTAGTCATCAACGCTCGCGTGAGCGGGGGTGGCAACGAGCGCCAGCGGGGCGCTGAAGGCCAGTAGGAAAGTTGGTGCGGATTTCATGTGCGCCCCCAATGGCATCGGTGGTTTGGAGGCAAGGCTATAGCCAAACACGCCTTAATGACAGGTGATTTGTCGGGCGCTGCCCCGGCGCGGCACAGGCGCGCGCGCTGGACCGATCACAGGGCCGCGATCGTGTCGCCCGATAGAATGTGAGTGCAGCCCAGCGCGCGCGGATCGTCGGCATCGCTGATGCGGGCAATTACCCGGTCGCCGTTGTCGCGTGCCGCGCGCGCGGCTGCGGCGCTGTGTCCGGTCTCGGCGAAGACCTTGCGCTGCGCGCCCGGCTCCTGTCGCACGGCCTCGGCCACCCGGTCGAGATAAAGCGTGAAACCGGTCGCTGGCTCGTTGCTGCCGCCGATCCGGTAGGTGCCGCCGCGTCCCGCCGCGCCGCGCAGGCCATCGGCATAGAGCGTGAAGCCGAACCAGCTTTGATATTCGAAACCGTGGCGTTCGGTCGGGTCGAGGGTGATCCGCGCACGTGGCGCGACCTCGGCCTCGATCTGCGAAAGGGCATCGAGCCGCGAGGCGCAGACGCCCTTGTCGTCGAACGCGCGCAGCGCCGCGAGCGCATCGGCAAATTCGCCGGTGGCGTAGAGCAGCGGGAGATAGGCCTCGCCCCCGACCGCCTTCAGACCGCCGGCATCCTTGGTGTCGAGTTCGCGCCGCACGCCCTCGAGCGTGTCGGCATCGAGCGCATTATCGCCCGCTGCCAGGGTGTCGATGAGATCGGGCATGGTGAAATCGACCGAAATACCGGTGAGACCCGCCGCTTCGAGCGCGGTGATCGCGAGGCCGACGATCTCGCTCGCCGCTGCCACGCTGTCGGCCCCGATCAGTTCGGCACCCAGTTGCAGCCGCTCGCGCGCGGGATCGAGCTGGCTGGCGCGGATCAGCGCGGTGTCGCCAGCATAGGCGAGCCTGAGCGGCCGTGGCGTGCCGGCAAGCGAGGTCGCCGCGATCCGCCCGATCTGCGGGGTAATGTCGCTGCGCAGGGCGAGTGTGCGCAGGCTCGCAGGGTCGGTCATGCGAAAGCACGCATCGGTGCGCACCCCGTTCATCCGGCTGGCGAGCGAGCTTTCGAACTCGAGCAGCGGCGGGCGCACCCGGTCATAGCCATGCGCATCCATCGCATCGAGACAGGCGCGCATCGCGCCGGTTATCCGGGCCGCCGAAGCGGGCAGGCGATCTTCGAGCCCTTCGGGCAGCAAGTCGGTGGTCGTGGTCATTGTGCCGGTTCCCCTAGCCAAAGGCGGCGCGCGGTGAAAGCCGCGAGTTGCCGCCTAGGGCCAGGGCAGATCAGAACGACAGCGCCTTGACCATCTGCACCCCTTCGAGCCCCTCCGCCTCGGCGATCACCGCGGCGCCAGGTTCCTCGTCGAGGCTGAGCAAAAGCACCGCCTCGCCGCCGGCATCGCGGCGGCCCAGGTTGAAGGTGCCGATATTGATGTCGTGCGCGCCCATCAGGCTACCGATCCGGCCGATGAAGCCCGGCTTGTCGTCATTGACGACGTAGAGCATTTGCCCGTCGAGATCGGCCTCGATCCCGATGCCGAAGATTTCGACCAGCCGCGGCGCGTGGTTGCCGAACAGCGTGCCCGCGACCGAGCGCGTGCCCTGCTCGGTCTCGACCGAGACGCGGATCAGCGTGTTGAACGCGCCTTCGCGCTGGTGGCGGATCTCGCTCACCTCGAGCCCGCGTTCCTTGGCAAGGAACGGCGCGTTGACCATGTTCACCGTGTCCGAATAGCGACGCATGAAACCTGCCAGCACCGCGCCGGTGATCGGCTTGCCGTTAAGCTCTGCCGCCGCGCCCTCGCGCTCGATGCTGATCTTGGTGAGGTTGCCGTGGGCAAGCTGGCCGACGAGGCTGCCGAGCTTTTCGGCGAGCGCCATGTAGGGCTTGAGCTTGGGCGCTTCTTCGGCAGAGAGCGAAGGCATGTTGAGCGCGTTCGATACCCCGCCATTGACGAGGTAATCGGCCATCTGTTCGGCCACCTGGAGCGCGACATTGACCTGCGCCTCGGTGGTCGAGGCGCCCAGATGCGGGGTGCAGATGAAATTGGGCGCTCCGAACAGCGGGCTTGTCGTGGCCGGCTCGCTCGCGAACACGTCGAGCGCGGCGCCTGCGACCTGCCCGCTGTCGAGTGCATCGCGCAGCGCCGCCTCGTCGATCAGCCCGCCGCGCGCGCAATTGACGATACGGATGCCGCTCTTGGCGTTCTCGATCCGCTCGCGGCTCAGGATATTGCGCGTCTCGTCGGTCAGCGGGGTGTGGAGCGAGACGAAATCGGCGCGCGTCAACAACGTGTCGAGATCGACCTTCTCGATGCCCAGCTCGACCGCGCGTTCCTCGGTAAGGAAGGGATCGTAGGCGATCACCTTCATCCTCAGCCCCTGCGCGCGCGCGGCGACGATCCCGCCGATATTGCCCGCGCCGATCAGGCCCAGCGTCTTGCCGGTCACCTCGACCCCCATGAAGTCCTTCTTGGGCCATTCGCCGTTCTGGGTTCGGGCATTGGCCTGCGGGATCTGGCGAGCGAGCGCCATGATCATCGCGATCGCGTGCTCGGCGGTGGTGATCGAATTGCCGAACGGCGTATTCATCACCACCACGCCTTTGGCGCTGGCATGGGAGATATCGACATTGTCGACCCCGATCCCGGCGCGGCCGATGACTTTCAGATTGGTTGCAGCATCGAGGATCTCGTGCGTCACCTTGGTCGAGGAACGGATCGCCAGCCCATCATATTCGCCGATGCGCGCCTTGAGTTCTTCGGGGCTTTCGCCGGTGATCACGTCGACATCGCAGCCGCGCTCTTCGAATATGCGCGCAGCGTTTTCGTCCATCTTGTCTGAGATGAGGACCTTGGGCTTGTTCATCGATTATTCCTTGGTTGAAGGGCGCGCGTCACGCACAGCACCCATCTGTTCCTGCTTGGGAAGAGGCAGCGGCCCGCGCCAGGGCAGGCCGCATGCCGGCAATCAGCCGTTTTTGACGGTCTCGTAGGCCCACTCGATCCAGGGCAGCAGGCGCTTGATGTCCTCCGCCTCGAGCGTTCCGCCGCACCAGATCCGCAAGCTCGGCGGGGCGTCGCGATAGCCGTTGAAATCGTAACCCACGCCGCGCTCTTCGCACAGCTTGACGATTTTCTTCGGCACCGCGGCCTGGTCTTCGTGCGATAGGCTTTCATACCACTCGCCGGTGAACTTCATGCACACGCCGGTATTGGTGCGCTTGGCCGGATCGGCCACCATGTTGCGCAGCCAGGGTGTTGCCTCGATCCAGTCCTTGACGATTTTCGCATTGGCATCGGCGCGTTCGAACATGGCCTTGCGCCCGCCGATCGACTTCGCCCATTCGAGCGCGGCGATGTAATCCTCGGTCGCCAGCAACGAGGGTGTGTTGATTGTCGCGCCTTCGAAGATGCCGCAATTGATCTTG
Source organism: Qipengyuania nanhaisediminis (assembly GCF_045862805.1). GTDB lineage: Bacteria > Pseudomonadota > Alphaproteobacteria > Sphingomonadales > Sphingomonadaceae > Erythrobacter > Erythrobacter nanhaisediminis_A. The sequence goes on along the minus strand of NZ_AP025760.1, from coordinate 1,144,796 downwards.
TCGCCCTTTTTCAGGCGGAACAGCTTGGGTAGCGGCCATGCGGGGTCATAGCTCTCGATCCGTTCGACCGCCTTGGGGCTGAGGATCAGCATGCCGTGTTGCGCCTCCGAGCCCATCACCTTTTGCCAGCTATAAGTGGTGGCATCGAGCTTGGGCCAGTCCATCTCCAACGCGAAGATCGCGCTGGTGGCATCGTTAATTGTCACGCCCTCGCGATCGCTTGCGAGCCAGTCGGTATCGGGGATCATCGCGCCAGAAGTGGTGCCATTCCAGGTGAACACCACGTCATTGTCCTGCGGGATGTTCGCAAGGTCGGGAATCTCGCCGTAATCGGCGCTCAGCGTGGTGAGTTTCGGCAGCCTTAGCTGCTTGACCGCGTCCTGGATCCAGACATTGCCGAAGCTTTCCCACGCCGCCACGGTCGCTGGGCGCTCGGGGTCGAGCATGGTCCACATCGCGCATTCGAGCGCGCCGGTATCCGAACCCGGCATGATCCCGACCAGATAGTCCTCGGGCACGCCGAGAAGCTCGCGCGACAGGTCGATCGCGTATTTCAGCCGCGCCTTGGCACCGGCCGAACGGTGCGAACGGCCGAGCGAATCGGTTTTCAGCTTGTCGAGGGACCATCCGGGGAACTTGACCGTCGGGCCGGATGAAAATTGCGGGCGCTCCGGCTTCAGGGCCGGTTCGCTGGGTATGCTCGTCATTGTATTCTCTCCTTGCAGAGAGCACGCGCGGCGTTGGGACCGCGTGGCCCGTCAGCCGCACTAATGTTGCGCTGCACAATGTCAATGTGAAATCGAGGGCAATCGACAGACCGCTCCACAGCAAGGTTCAATTCCCGCCACACGCCTCTCGAAATTTGGTCGCGACTGGCCTAAAGCCTCGCGGCAATGGAAACATCCGACCTTCGCATTGCGCTGTTCAGCGGCAATTACAACTACACCCGCGACGGGGCCAACCAGGCGCTCAACCGGCTGGTGCGCTCGCTTCTCGACAAGGGCGCGCAGGTGCGCGTCTATTCGCCCGTCGTCGACAAGCCCGATTTCGAACCGACCGGCGACCTCGTCGGCGTGCCCAATGTCCGCATGCCGGTTAAGGGACGCGGCGAATACCGCCTGCCGCTCAGGCTCGGCCGCGCGGTCAAGCGCGACCTCGCGCTGTTCAAGCCCAATATCGTCCACCTGTCATCGCCTGACCCCGCCGGCCATGCCGCCTTGTCCTGGGCGCAGGACCACGACATCCCGGTTCTGGCTAGCGTTCACACGCGGTTCGAGACCTATCCGCGCTATTACAACCTGGCCTTCCTCGAACCGGTGGTGATCGGCATCCTGCGGCGGTTCTACAATCGCTGCGATGCGCTGGTCGCGCCGTCGCAATCGATGATCGATGAACTGGTGGCGATGGACATGCACGACGACATCGCGCTGTGGACCCGCGGGGTCGATCGCACGGTCTTCTCCTCGGAAAAGCGCGACATGGACTGGCGCCGCTCGATCGGGCTTGCCGATGACGACGTGGCGATCGTGTTCCTGGGAAGGCTGGTGATGGAAAAGGGGCTCGACGTGTTCGCCGAAACCATCGTCCAGCTGCGCAAGCGCCAGGTCCCCCACAAGGTCCTGGTGATCGGCGACGGCCCGGCGCGCGGATGGTTCGAGGACGCGCTGCCCGGCGGGATCTTTGCAGGGTTCAAGACCGGGGCCGAACTCGGCCAGGCGCTGGCGAGCGGGGACATCTTCCTCAATCCCTCGATCACCGAGACATTCGGCAATGTCACGCTGGAGGCGATGGCCTGCGGCTTGCCGGTCGTTGCCGCGGGGGCGACCGGGGCATCGAGCCTCGTTGATGACGGGGTCACAGGGCGGCTGGTCCCGCTCAAGGGCAAGGGCGCGTCCGCCGCGCCCGACAGCACCGGCCTTGCCGAGGCGATCGCGCCCTATTGCACCGATCCCGCCTTGCGCCGCGCGCATGGCGAAGCGGGTGAGGAGCGCAGCCGCGAATATAGCTGGGAGGCGATCAACCAGGTTGTCGCCGACACCTATATCCGCCTGATCGAGGATCGCCGGGCGCTTCAGGAACAGGAGGCGGCGAGCGCACCCGCCGCCTCGTGATCGGCTAGCGCAGCACGCCTGCCTCGCGCATCCGGCGGGCATAGATGAACAATCCGATCGTGATCACCCAGATCGCCGCTGCGAACAGCTTGTGCTCGGTCGTCGCCAGCACTGGCGGCAGGTCCGACACGACCCATTGAAAAAAGGTCGTGCCGACGAGCCCGACGATCGAGATCGCAAACAGCGTGACCGCGTGGCGGCTGCGCACAAGCAGCGCCAGCGATCCGAACAGGCTACCCCACACGCCGAGCGCCCAGAAGGCGGTCGCCCATGCAGGAAAGCTCGTATAATAGGCGATCTGGTCGGCCGGCATGTCGATGCCCTCGAGCATTCCCAGCTTGGTCATGGTGTAGCTGGTCGCGCCGGTGGCGTTCCACAGCAGGCTCACCAGCCCCACGACCCACAGGTGCCAGGGCGCGCCCGGCTTATCGGGATGGTCCGTCATTGCGTGTCTCCCCCCTTTTCTCGCCGCGGTCAACGCAGCACGCCTGCGGCGGTCATACGGCGCGCATAGATCGCGAGCAAAATGGTCACGATTACGATCACCGCGCTGAAAATCCACATGAAAGGCGATTTCATCTCCGCCGGGATGTCACTGGTGAAGGTGTAAAGGGTGGTGCCTGCCAGCCCGATGAGCGAGATCACGAAGCCGTGAAAGGCGAACCGGCTGCGAAGGAGCAGCAGGATGGACCCCGCCACCGCTCCCCACACGCCCAGCGCCCAGAACGCATCGGCCCATGCGGGAAAGCCGGTGAAATAGCCCATCATCATATCGTAGGAGACGCCGGCATTGTCGGCGGCTGCGCGAAGATAGGCCTCGTTGCGCGTCTGGGTCATGGTATAATCATAGGCCCCGCCGCCGTTCCAAAGCAGCGAGACGATGCCGATCACCCACAGGTGCCACGGCGCCTTTGGCGGTCCGCCAATCGTGTTGTTCATCTGTCCCTCCCCGAGACGAGTGCGACCCGTCCCGAACAGGGATATGCGCAAGTTGTGCTGCCTGCAATCGCGTTAGGGCTTGCCTGCCGTCGCGCGGCGGGCACCGGGGCCCCGGCATGGCGGCCCCGGCACTTTCAACGGGTCAGATGCGCTCGATTCGCTTGGCGACCTCGTCGATGATGTCGACGATCTGGTCGATCGTGGCCTTGTCGAGCTTTCCTGCGCGCGCGCGGTTCTTGAGCACATTGGCGAGATTGCCCATCGCGCGGAACAGGTCGGGCGATTTCTCGCGCACCCGCTCGGCGCGCTCACCATGTTCGCCGAGACGGCCCATCAGTTCCTCGACTTCCTCGGAACGTTCCTCGAGCTCGGCCTTGCCGGCCTTGGTCGCCTTGAAGGGTTTCTTGCCGCCGGTCTCGCTTTCGCCGTCACCCTCGCTCTTGGCCTTGGCCTTGGTCTTGGCGGGCTTGATGCAGCCCTCTTCCTCGAGCATTTGCAGGGTCGGATAGACCGCGCCGGGCGATGGGGCATAGCTGCCGCCGGTCATGTCCTCGATCGCGCGGATGAGCTCGTAGCCATGGCGCGGTTCGCGTGCGATCAGGGCAAGAAGGGCAAGACGCAATTCGCCCGATCCGAACATCCGCCCGCGGCGCTTGCGGGGGCGCGGACCGTCATGCCAGTCGCGCTTGCGATCGCGGCGCGCGCGGCGCTCTGAATCTTCCCATTCGCTCGCCGCGCTGGCGGCCATCATCGCGATCATGGGGCCAAGATTGTTCCACCCGCCGCGTCCGTGCCTGCCTCGTGTCATGTGCCGCTCTCCTCTGGCATGATGATAGTTCGTTACGTTGAGAAGATATATCTTCGACCTATCGATTCAACCCCCACCCTGTCCGTGCGTGCCTTTTCCGGTGCAATTTTCGACCGGCGCCCTATTTCCATCCACCAATGGCAGACCTGTTTGCAGATCAAGACGACCATGCGCAGGCCGAGCGCGCACCCGGCAGCGATGCCGCGCATGGCGACGCCCCGCTTGCCGACCGGCTGCGTCCGCGCGCGCTCGACGAGGTGATCGGGCAGGAGCATATCACCGGACCGCAAGGCGCGATCGGGCGGATGGTCGCGGCAGGAAAGCTCGCCAGCATGATCTTGTGGGGGCCGCCGGGCACCGGCAAGACCAGCATTGCCCGCCTGCTCGCCGATGCGGTGGGGATGCGCTTCGTCGCAATCAGCGCGGTGTTCTCGGGCGTCGCTGACCTCAAAAAGGCCTTCGCCGAGGCCGACAAGATGGCGCAGGCAGGCAAGAAAACACTGCTTTTTGTTGACGAGATTCACCGCTTCAACCGCGCCCAGCAGGACGGCTTTCTCCCCTTTGTCGAGCGCGGCACGGTGACGCTGGTCGGCGCCACCACCGAAAATCCCAGCTTCGCGCTCAATGCCGCGCTGCTCAGCCGCGCGCAGGTGCTGATCCTCGAACGGCTCGGCGCGCAAGCGCTCGACCAATTGCTCAGGCGGGCCGAGGAACTCGAAGGTCCGCTCCCGCTCACCGATGACGCACGCGCCGCCCTGATCGCAAGCGCCGATGGCGACGGGCGTTTTCTGCTCGGGCAGGCCGAGACGCTCTACAACGCCAGGCTGGACGCGCCGCTCGACCCCGAGGCGCTGGCCAGGTTCCTCCAGCGCAGGGTCGCGGTCTATGACAAGGACCGCGACGGGCACTACAATCTCATCAGCGCGCTTCACAAGGCGGTGCGCGGCTCGGACCCGCAGGCCGCGCTCTATTACCTGGCGCGCATGCTGACCGCGGGCGAGGAGCCGCTCTACCTGCTGCGCCGCCTCGTGCGCATCGCGTCCGAGGATATCGGGCTCGCCGATCCGGGTGCGCTCACCCAGTGCCTCGCGGCCAAGGATGCCTACCAGTTTCTCGGCAGTCCCGAGGGCGAGCTGGCGATCGTACAGGCATGCCTCTACCTCGCCACGGCGCCCAAATCGAACGCGGTCTATACCGCGCAGAAAAGCGCCTTTCGCACCGCACGCGAGACCGGCAGCCTGATGCCCCCCGCCAACATCCTCAACGCGCCCACCAGCCTGATGAAGGATATCGGCTATGGCGAGGGCTATTCCTACGATCACGATGCCGAGGACGGTTTTTCGGGCGACGATTACTGGCCCGAAGGCCTGGAGCCGCAGACCTTCTACGCGCCGGTCGAGCGCGGGTTCGAGCGCAAGGTGCGCGAGCGGATCGAATACTGGGAGCGCCTGAGGCGCGAGCGGCGAGGCTGATGCGCAAGTTCGATCATTTCCTCGCGGTCGACTGGTCGGGCGCGCGCGGCGAGAGGCATCGCGGCATCGCGCTTGCCATCGCCGATGCCGGCGGCGGACCGCCGGTCCTGGTCGAACCGCCCGCACGCGGCTGGTCGCGCACCGAGGTGATGGAACTGCTGCGCGACGACCTGCCTGCCAACACGCTGGTGGGCATCGACCTCGGCATCTCGCTGCCCTTCAACGATTGCGGCGCGTTCTTTCCCGGCTGGGACGCATCGCCCAGCCACGCCAAGAAATTGTGGGCGTTGATCGATGACATCTGTTCTGCCGACGAGCACCTTGGCGCCCATGGCTTCCTCGCCCATCCGGAGGCCTCGCGCTATTTTCGTCACGGCAAGGCGCATGAAGGCGACCGCTTCCACCTCGCCAATGCGATCACCCGCGAGGGACGCTTTCGCGAGACCGAGATCGCGCAGAAGCGCCAGAAATGCCGTCCGGTCTCCAATTTCAACCTCGTTGGCGCCGCGCAGGTGGGCAAGAGCACGCTCACCGGCATGAGGATGCTTCACCAGCTGCGCGGACATCTCGCGGTCTGGCCGATGGATCCGGTGCCCGCGCGCCGGATCACCAGCGGCGGATCGATGCTGGTCGAGATCTATACCGGCCTGGTCTCGCGCGAGGCGGCGGCGCTTTCGGGCGCGCGCACCAAGCTGCTGACCTATGGCGATCTCAACGTCGCGCTCGAAGCGCTCGGCAGCCCGCCGGTCATGCGCTACGGCGCGATCGACGACCATTCCTCCGACGCGCTGCTCACTGCGGCCTGGCTGCGCGTGGCGTCGGGCCAGGAGCAACGCTGGGAACCGCGCTTTCTCACCGCCCAGATCGCCTGGACCGAGGGCTGGACCTTCGGCGCGTTGTGAAAGGGCAGGAGGGGTTTCGGATGGTGCCGGCTAGAGGAGTCGAACCCCTGACCTGATGATTACAAATCAACTGCTCTACCAACTGAGCTAAGCCGGCCCATCGTCTCGCCGTCGCGCCGCGAAAGGCTCTCGCGAGGGCGAGAGCGCCCGCTAGCCGCAAAGCCGCCTGCAAGTCCAGCCCCCGCGCGCAGCCAATTCGCAGAAGCCCGTATGCGCTTGGTCGAAATACGCCGGAGCGACCTTGCCAAGCCCCATGCAAAGATACATCTTGGGCCTGTCAAAACAGGTGGGACATGGACGACAATCAACGCATCGACACACTTTACGAACAAGGCCGCAAGTCGATGGCGCTGTCCTATCTGCTATGGCTCGTGCTCGGCGCGTTCGGCGCGCACCGCTTCTACAACGGGGCGACCCGGTCAGCGGTGATCCAGCTGGTCCTGACGCTGACAGGTGTCGGGCTGGTGATCGTCATCCCCTGGCTGCTGATCGACCTGTTCCTGATCCCCGGCCTCGTCAACGACAAGAACCGCGAGATCCTCGACCTGCTTACCAGTGACCCGGCCCCTGCAGCCGGTGCCGAAACAGCGCCCCCTCCCCAGGCATTGCCGCCGCGCGAGGCTGAGCTCGACAGCCGCCGCAAGGCGATGCTCGACGACCTGCGCGAGACCGGTTACCGCAAGCCCGAGCGCGCGCGCCACCCGCTCCTGCGCTGAGCGCACTAATAGCCGGTTGCGCGTGACGGGCGCATGACCCTAGGCTAGGTTGCATTCGACAACCGACCCATCGGAGCCGCACCATGCTCGACCAGCCGCTTGCCCTGCCCTGCGGGGCCAGCCTGTCCAACCGCATCGCCAAGGCGGCAATGACCGAAGGGCTGGCCGATCCCGCTGGCCGCCCGACCGCCGCGCTCGAAAGGCTTTACGGCCTGTGGTCCGATGGCGGTGCAGGCCTGCTTCTCACCGGGAACGTGATTGTCGATGCCGACCATCTCGAACGTCCCGGCAATGTGGTGATCGCGGGCGAACCCGATGCCGCATTGCGCGAAAGCCTGGCCAGCTGGGCCGCTGCCGGTACGCGCGGGGGCAACCATTTGTGGGCACAGATCAGCCATGCCGGTCGCCAGACCCCCACCTTGGTCAATCCGCGTCCCAAATCGGCATCCGACGTGCCGCTCGCGCTGCCCGGCGGGCAGTTCGGCAAGCCCGTGCCGCTGACCATCGACGAAATCGGCGAGCTAGTCGAACGCTGGGCGATCGCCGCGCGCGCCTGTCAGCAGGCGGGCTTTACCGGGGTGCAGGTCCACGGCGCGCACGGTTATCTCGTCTCGCAATTCCTGTCGCCGCGCAGCAACCTTCGTGAGGACGAATATGGCGGGAGCCTGGCGAACCGCGCGCGGTTCCTGCGCGAGATCGTGCGCGCGGTGCGCGCAGCGACCGGCCCGGCCTTCCCGGTTTCGGTCAAGCTCAACAGCGCCGATTTCCAGAAGGGCGGCTTTGCCTTTGCGGATTCGTTTCAGGTGGTGCGCTGGCTCGAGGAAGACGGGGTCGACCTGATCGAGATATCGGGCGGAACCTACGAGCAGCCCAAGCTGATGGGGATCGCCGGAATGGAAGAGGAGGAAGCGCAGCCCGACCTCGCCCCCTCTACCGCCGCGCGCGAGGCCTATTTCGTCGATTTCGCCAAGGCCATGCAGGCCGAGGTCTCGGTGCCGCTGATGGTCACCGGCGGATTCCGCAGCCGCCCCGCGATGGTCCAGGCGCTCGAAGCAGGTGCGGCAGACGTGATCGGACTTGGCCGGCCCATGTGCCTTGTCACCAATGCGCCGCACCAGGTGATCGAGGGGCGCGCGCAATTGCCGCGCTACGAGGACGATCTCGGCCTGGTCCCGGGCTGGCTCGGTTTTCTCAAGCGGATCAAGATGGTCCGCGCAGTGGACGGATTTGCCGGGATTTACTGGTTCTACCAACAGCTCTGGCTGCTCGGACATGAAGGGCGCGTCGACGAGGATTTCAGCGTCTTCAAGGCCTTCCGGCTGGTCGAGGCGCGCAACAAGGCACTGATCGCCGTGCGCGGCTGAAGCACTTTTTTGCCAGACCAAAGCAAAAGGGACCGGCCGCGCGGTGCGACCGGTCCCCTTGCTTGCCAGCGCTCGCGCGCCGGCCGGTTTGTTGCTCGCCTTAGAAGGTGAGGCGAACCGTGGCGCGCGCGGCGTGCGCGTCATAGTTGTCGGCGAAGTCGCCGTGATAGCCCAGGCCAATGCTCAGATTGTCGCTGGCTGCGAAATCGAGCCCGGCCGCCACTTCGATGCGGTCCTGTTCCTTTTCCGGAAGGGCGACGGTGAAGCTGCCCAGTTCGGCCGAGGTCAGGTTGAAGTTGCGGGCATCGTCCGAAAGGTCGTGGACGCCTGCAAGGCTGGCAAAGGCGCTGACGCGGTCAGCAAAGTTGCCAGCGATTTCGAGGCCGCCGCGCAGTTCGGTGAAGTCGGCATCGTCGCGAGCGACGGTGTAACCGAATCCGCCGGTCTCGACCGCATCGTCGAAGTTGATCGACGCGCCGTTGATGCCCACGAACGGGATGATCGCTACGTCTTCATCGGCAGCGACATCGTAACCCAGCGTCGCCCGGTAAGCCCAGCCGTCGAAGTCGAAGGCCGAGGAGATCGGGCCGAGCGCACCGTTGCGCGCGGTGTCGATCTCACCGGTGAGATAGGCGATCTCGCCGTTGAGGAAGCCGCGCTCCATGAAGGTGAGGCCGCCATAGACGCCGAGCTTGATGCTCTCGATGTCGGTCTGGCCGCGCTCCGCGCCGCTGAGCGAGAGGTCGTCATTCTCGATGTCGGCATAGCTTGCCAGCACACCGAACCGCGCGCCTTCGCCAAAGGCGATGTCCGCGCCGATCGTGCCGATCATCTGCTCGCTTTCATAGCCGCCGGTCGAAGGCAGGAAACCGTCCTGTTCCGCACCGCGGATGACGAATTCGCCCCAGATGCCGGTGTCCTCGCCCATCAGGTGACGGGTGAGAGCGTGGCTGGCCGCGCTCGATGCCTCGAAGATCTCGCGCGATTCGCCGCCATGCAGAGCGGGGAGCGAATCGAGCGCAACCTGTTCAAGCGCCGCTTCGTCGGGAAGCGCGTTGAATGCGTCGAAATTGGCCTGGCTGAGAGTGCCGGCAGTGACCGCCGCGCCCAGTGCATTGCCGAACGCAACGACATTGGCGTCGGCCGATGCCGTGAGCGGCGTGTCGGCGGTGACGTTGACCGACAGGCTGTCGCCCGTCAGCACGGTCTCGTAAGCGACCAGGAGGTCGTTATCGAGAACGCTGATCGCTGCGCCGTTATCGGTCAGCGTGGTCCCGGCCTGCAGCACCACGACGTTCTGGCCGACGAGATTCGAGCCGAGCGGCGTGTCGATCACGACTTCGCCGGTGTTTTCAAGCGTGATCGAGCCATCGGTCGTGAGGCTATCGACCCCGAGGCCGAAATCGACCCGGCCATCGATCACCACATCGCCCGAAAGCGTGCGATCGCCGCTCACCGCGAGATCGGCCAGCGTGGTGTTCTCGAAACCGACGAAGTTGTCGGCATCGAGCACGCCGCTGAGCACGGCGAGGTCGTTGCCGTCGCCGCCGAGCACCAGACCGGCGATCGAGGAGGCCGAGCCGTTGAGCGTGAAGGTGTCATCGCCAAGGCCCAGATCGACATCGCCGTCGACGCTGGCACCCGCTTCCTGAGTGAAGCTGTCATTGTCGGCGCCGAGCGCGACAGCGGTGCCGCCGGTCCCGGTGATCGAGCCGGTATTGGTCACGGTCTGGACGCCGGCATCGGCATTGACACCGATCACGCCGGTGATCGAACCGTCATTGGCCAGCACGGCATCGGCGCCGAAACGCACGCCGTCGCTGTTGCCCGAGCTGATCGAGCCGCCGGCTGCATTGGTAACATCGGCACTGCCGCCAATGTCGAGCCCGCGCGCCAGGTCAGCCGAGATGCTGCCGCTATTGGTGACGGTGGCATCGCCGAGCACGGTCACGCCCTGCGAACCGTCGCCGGTGGTAGCGATCGAACCGGCATTGCTGACAGTGCCGTTGCCGTCGACCAGCACACCGCCGGCATTGTCGCCGCTTGTGGTGATGGCGCTGTTGCTGGTGAGGGTCACGGTCGCATCGGTCCCGGTCAGGATCGCACTTGCATCGTCGCCGGTGGTATCGATCGTGCCGTCATTGTCGACGGTGCCATTGGCCCCGACCGAGATCGCGACTGCCTGCTGCCCACCGGTCGCAATCGATCCGGTATTGGTGACCGAGGCATTGTCGAGCGCGTCGACAGCAAAGCCAAAATCGCCGGTGGTGGCGATGTTGCCAGCATTGGTGAGCGTGCCGTCATTGAGCAGCGAGACAGCAAAGCCGCCCGCGCCATTGGCCGTGATCGAGCCAGCAGCATCGTTGTTCACGCTGGTGCCATCGCCTGCGCCGAAGACCGCGAAGCTGTCATCGCCATCGGCGGTGATCGAACCACTATTGGTCAGCGACGCGTCGGTCGCCAGCACTACGCCATCGGAAACCACGCCAGCGGTCGAAATGCTGCCCGAATTGTCGACCGTCGAGCCGGTGCCGACAGTGACGCCGGCCGAGCCGTCGCCGGTGGTGGCGATATCGCCGGCATTGCTGACAACGCTATTGGCGCGCGTTTCGACACCTGCGGCATTGGTGCCGCTGGTGGCGACGGCGCTGTTCGCGGTCAGGGTGACAGTCGAATTTTCGTAAGCAACGATGCCGGTGGCATCATCGCCGCTGGTCGTGACCGAGCCGTCATTGGTGACGGTGCTGCCCGCACGCACCGAGATCCCGAAGGATTCCTGCCCGGCGGTTTCGACCGTGCCATTGTTGACGACCGTTCCTTCGCCGAACACGTCGAGGCCGATGGCGAAGTCGCCATTGGTCTCAACCGAGCCGTCATTGGTGATCGCGCCGCCGTCGAGCAGCGACACGCCGTAGCTGCCGGTGCCATTGGTGACGATCAGTCCGCCGGCCTCGTTGGTCACGGTGATGTCGTTGCCCGCGCCAAATACGCCGAAGCTCTCATTGCCTTCGGTGGCGATGGTGCCGCTATTGGTGAGGGTGCTGTTCGCTCCGAGTACGACGGCATCGGAGAAGTCGTTGCCCTCGGTCGAGATCGTGTCGGTGTTGGTCACGCTCGAATTGGCGCCGACCGAAACGCCGGCAGCGGTGGTGCCGGTGGCCGCGATGAGACCCGAATTGTTGACGACCGCGTTGTCGCCAAGGGTGATCGCGGTAAGGTTGTCGCCAAGGACCACGACATTGCCGGTATTGGTGACATCGGCATCCGCGCCTGCGCTCACGGCACTTGCGCCGTCGCCGAAGGTCTGGACGAGACCGTCATTGGTCACGGTCAGCCCGTCGGCACCCGAAATCGCGGCGCTCGCATCACCGCCGGTGATGATAGAGCCGGTGACCGAATTGTTGACGGTGACATCGTTGCCGAATGCATCGACACCAGCAGAATTCGCGCCATTGGTCTGGACCAGCGCATTGTTGGTGAAGGTGCTGCCCTCGGCCAGCGCGACGCCTGCCGAACCGGAACCGGTGGTGAAAACCGTCCCGTCATTGGTGACGAGCGAATTGTCCTCGGTTTCGACAGCTGCTGCGCTGTCGCCATTGGTCTCGATATAGCCGCCAATGGTGATGTCCGAGTTGTCGCCCACGAGCAGGCCGCCCTCGAAATCGAAATTGGTGACGATCGCGCCATCCACCACGCCGTCGACAGCGCCGGTGATCGCGATCGAGCTTGCGACATAGGCACCGGTCTGGACGTCGAGCGCGAGCGGGTTGCCCGTCACGTCGAAGAAGCCGTCGGGATCGAGCCCCGGTGCGCAGGTGACCGTGCCGCCCAGCTCAACGCATTCCTGCGGGTTGGCAGGGATCAGCGGCGGGGTCGGGGTCGGGGTCGCGCCGACGGGCGGCGGAGCGCTCTGAGCAAGGGCCGTGCCGGCCAGGCCAGCAGTAAGGGCAAGAGCCGAAGCGCCACCAATGGCGCGGATCTTCATCGAGAGTGTAGTTTGCATATTTGACCTTTCGCAAAGAGCTTAAGGGGGTGAACTCATGTGCTTGCCGGTCGCGCCGGAACTGCCGTGCAAAACAAGGCGCGACCCTTCTGCACGGCGCTATGGTGGTTATATTACCGAGGCGTAAATCGGTTCCCAGCTTTTTTTGGATAATTAACCAATAGATTTATTGATTTATTCAGCGTGACTGCATACGCGCGCCGCCCGCAAGCCCGCGCTCGCGGACCATACTGCATACGCGCACCGCCCGCAAGCCCGCGCTCGCGGACCATGGTGCGCACTGCTTTTAGGCACGGCTCGGCGAAGCGATCCGCGCCGCGTATTTCACGAAATCCGGACAGGCGCCCTCGCGCCGAAATGCGGGTCAGCCGCGCCCGCGATAGGACGGCACGCCCTGGTCGGGCAGCCACAGCCCTTCGGGCGGCGCTCCGCTCTGCCAGAACACGTCGATCGGGATGCCTCCGCGCGGATACCAGTAGCCCCCGATCCTGAGCCAACGCGGGGCCATTTCCTCGAACAGGCGCTGGCCAATTCCCACCGTCACGTCTTCGTGAAAGCCGTTGTGATTGCGGAAACTGCCCAGGAACAGCTTCAGGCTCTTCGATTCGACGATCGTTTCACCCGGCGCGTAATCGATCACGAGGTGCGCGAAATCGGGCTGGCCGGTGACGGGGCACAGCGAGGTGAACTCGGGCGAGACGAAGCGCACGCAATACAGCGTGCCCTTGCGCGGATTGGGCACGTAATCGAGCACCGCCTGTTCGGGAGAATCGGGCAGCGGGGTGTTCTTGCCGAGAAAGGCGGGTGTGCTTTCCATGCCGCGCTGTTGCCGCGAAAGGTGCGTGCATGCAAGCCGGGAACTGGACGCTTCGGCCAGGCACACTATGTCAGGCGCGACACGAAACACTGCCGAGATGCGTTCCGCGCCGCCCGGGCCGGGATGCTCAAGGCAGGTTCAGGCACCACCCCTATACCGACAACGCCATGATGCGCGCGCAACCTTCTCCCTTCTCTTCCCTCCCTCGACCGGCGGTCACCCGCCTGGCGCTCCTGGCATCGGCTGGCGCGCTCGCGCTTGCAGCTCCGCTGGGCGCGCAGAACTCGCCGCGCGGCTTTTCGCTTCCCACGCCCACGCCGACGCCGAGCGCGGCCGCTCAGGGTCCGGTCGACGTGCGCGACGGGGTCCCGATCGCCCCGCGCGTGATCCGCGAGGCACCGACGCCGGCTCCGACACCGGCTTCGACACCAACCCCGGCACCGACCCCGGCACCGGCACCGACCCCGGCCGCAACTCCGGCTCCGGCGCCCACCTCGGCCTCCACTCCATCGGCAACCCGGACAGCCACTCCGACGCGCACGCCGGCTCCCGCTCCAGCGAGCACCCGGGGCCGTCCCGCACAGTCCGCTCCCGCACGGACAGCACCCGACGAAAGCGCGCCTGCCGCGAACGACGCCGAGCCGCCATCCGGCGCATCCATCCCGCTCGACGCGATTGCAGGGCCGGGCTTCGACAGCCTGCCCGATAGCGATGAGGATCTCCCCGCGATCGGGCCCGATGGCTATTACGATGTCCTTGTCGATGAGGGCGACGATGCGGCGCTGGAAGGCAGTGCGGGCGATGGTATGCCCTCGGCCGCAACGCCGGGCGATGATACGGGCCAGCGCAGTGCGATCATGGCCGCGCTCGGGATTGCGGCGCTGCTGGGCGCTCTTCTCGCCATGTGGCTGCTGCGTCGTCGCCGCCGCGCCGCTTCGCAGCTCGCAAGCCCCGATGAAGGCGTCGGTCTTGCCCACGGCGTGCGCGAAACGATTCGCAACCGCATGACGACCCCGCTCGGCACGCTTGACGGCGGCGATGGCGAAGAAGGCGCTCACGAAGTGGACGGCGCTGGAGACGACGCGTCTGCCCCGGGCGATGATTTCGCCCAGCCTGCATTCGGCCATTCGGAGACGGACGAAGTGGCCCCGCCCCCGGCCGCACCGCACGAACAGGCCGAACCCACCACCCCGCTTGCCACAGGCGCTGCTGCCGCGAGCGCCGGCGCAAGCGCGGCCTTGGAGCGAGCGCGAATCGATTGCGCGATCGAGATCGTCAATGCCTCGCGCAGCCTGATGATGTTCACGCTCGAATTCCGGGTCGAGGTCGCCAATCGCTCGGACAGGGCGGTGCGCGACCTGCAATTGCGCGCACGCCTCGCCTGTGCGCAAAGCGGGATCGCGCCCGGGCAGTCGCTCGCGGGCGAGCCTGCCTTTGCGACCATCGATCGCATCGGCCCGCACCAGAGCCGCCGTGTCGCCGGCCAGATGCAGATGCAGCTGAGCGCATTCACTCCCATGCTCCAGGGCGCCAAACCTCTCTTCATCCCGCTGCTGCATCTCGCCGTGGAAGGGGCCGGGATCGATCTTGTGCGCCAGAGCCACGTGATCGGCAGTCCCAGCGCGCACAGCCAAACGCGTGTCCACCCGCTCCCGCTCGACGGGCCGCCCGGCTCGCTTGCTCCGCTGCGCGCGCAGCGCGTGGCCGAAGCCTCGGGCGATGGCGAGACCGGTTCGCCTGCCGGCGCATCGCCAGTGCCCCAACCCTGATCGCGCCCAAGCTGATCGCGCTGCCCCATCGGGCACGGGCTTGCGCAGGGGCCGAGCGAGGCGCTACGCACCGCCTTGCATAAGGGGAGAGCGCGCGTGGACAGCCTGATTTCGACCGATTGGCTGGCAGAACGGCTCGGCGATCCGGGCCTTGTGGTGCTCGACGCGACCCGCCACCTTCCCGCCGCCCGCCGCGACGCGGCACGCGAATTTGCCGAGGGCCATCTGCCGGGCGCCCGCTTTCTCGAGCTCGAAACGCTCTACGATCCGGATTCGCCCGTTCCCTCCGCCCTTCCGAGCGCGGCGCAGCTGGCCGAGCGGCTGGCCGTGCTGGGAGTGGAAGCGGGCGATGCCATCGTGATCTATGATGACAGCGCGGTGAAGACTTCGGCGCGGGCTTGGTTCACCCTGACAGCGCACGGAATCGAACGGGTCGCGGTGCTCGATGGCGGGCTGGCGAAATGGCGGTCCGAGGGGCGCCCGCTCGAAAGCGGGGCTGGCGAGCACAGGCATGCCGCGCCGCTCGCCCTCGCCCCTGCGCGCGAGGTCGCGGGCAAGGTCGATGTTCTCAAGGCGCTCGACGATTATTCGGCGCAGATCCTCGATGCCCGCGCGCGCGAGCGGGTGTTCGGCACCGGCACCGACCCCGTGCATGGTGGACGCAACGGACGCATTCCCGGCTCGCTCAACCTGCCCTATGGCGAATTGTTCGCGGCAGACGGCACCTTCAAGCCGCCCGGTACCTTGCGCGCTCTATTCGAAGAGGCCGGGCTCGACTGGGACCAGCCGGTCATCACCACTTGCGGCAGCGGGGTGACGGCAAGCGTGTTGCTGTTCGCCCTCCGCCTCGCGGGAAAGCGCGACGTGCGGCTTTATGATGGCAGCTGGCAGGAATGGGAGGCCGACCCTGACACGCCCAAGCACGAAGGACCGGTCCGGGAAGGCGCCACATGACCGGTGAAGGGAAAGGCGGCAAGAGCACGGGCGAAACCGATCGCCCCGCCACCCGCATCGCCCATGCCGGTAGGCGCGAGGAATGGACAGGCCCGGTGGTCAACGTGCCGGTCTGGCGCGCTTCGACCCATCTCTATCCCGACGAGGCCTCGCGCAAGGCCGCGCTAGCGCACAACGCCGACGGCACCTTCTTCTATGGTCGACGCGGCGCGCCGACCCAGTGGGCACTTGCCGAGGCGCTGACCGAAATCGAGCCGGGTGCCGTGGGCACCGTGCTCTATCCCAGCGGCGTTGCCGCGATTGCCGGATGCCTTCTCGCCGTGCTCGAGCCGGGAGACCACCTGCTGGTCTGTGACAATGCCTATGACCCCACGCGCGCGATGGCCAAGGGGCTGCTCGCGCGGATGGGGATCACGCACAGCTTTTTCGACCCGCTCGACCCCGATGGTTTTGCCGTATTGCTCGAAGCAAGCTCGGCGCGCGCGGTGTGGCTCGAAAGTCCCGGTAGTCTGACGATGGAAGTGTGTGACGTGCCCGCGCTCTCCGCCCGTGCGCGCGAGGCCGGTGCCGTCAGCCTGATCGACAACACCTGGGCGAGCGCGCTGGGCTTTGCCGCGCTCGAAAAGGGCTGCGACATCGTCATGCAGTCGCTGTCGAAGCATGTCGGGGGCCATTCGGACCTGATGATGGGCGCAGCGAGCGCGGGTGCGCGCTGGCACAAGCCGCTGCGCATGACCGCGCAGGCTCTCGGCCAAGTCGTCTCGCCCGACGATGCCGCACTCGCCTCGCGGGGCCTGCGCACCATGGCCGTGCGGCTGGAACGCGCGGCGGCCAGCGCGCTGGAAATCGCCCGCTGGCTCGAAGGGCAGCCGCAGGTCGCGCACGTGCTGTGCCCGATGCTCGAAAGCGATCCCTGCCACGCGCTGTGGCGCCGCGATTTCACCGGCGGATGCGGACTGTTCTCCTTCGTGCTTGCAGGCGAGGATCCGCAGGCGAGCGCGCGCCTCGCCGATAGGCTCGAAATGTTCGGGATCGGCTATAGCTGGGGCGGATTCGAAAGCCTCGCTCTGCCGATTTTCCCGGCCGAACACCGCTCGGTGATGGATTTGCCGCGGCTGGCTGGCGGTGCGAGCGCCATTCGCCTATCGATCGGGCTCGAAGACCCGCAGGACCTGATCAGCGACCTCGCTCAGGCGCTTGCCAAGCTGGATGACCGATGACCGCCCCGATCGTGACCGACATTGTGCCGCCCGACGCAACCGGCGATGAAACCCCGCCTTCCCAGGCGGAAGATGCGGGGGCGGCCGACACCCCGGCACAGGCTGTGCAGGATGGCGCCGCCGACGCTCCCGTCGAGGTCGAGACCGCCGACGAAATCGTGGCCGGGGTCGCATCGCAGAGCGAGACCGCCGGCTCGCTGCTGATGCAGCTCGACCAGCTCGCGCTCGAGACCTCCTCGTTCCGGGTCTCGGTGCTCGACCTGCTGGTGCTGGGCGGGGTCGTCCTGCTGGTGATCGGCGGTGCCTGGCTGCTGACGCGGGCGGTGCACAAGGCGATCGAGCGTTTCACCCGGCTCTCGGGCTCGCAGGCGCTCCTGGTCGAAAAGCTCGCCACCATCGCGATCTGGGGTGCGGCCTTCTTCGTCGGGATCGATCTTGTCGGGGTCGACCTCACCGCGCTCGCCTTTTTCGGCGGAGCGTTCGGCCTGGCGATCGGGTTCGGCCTTCAGAAGACCTTCGGCAATCTTATTGCCGGGATCATCCTGCTGATGGACAAGTCGATCAAGCCCGGCGATGTCATCTCGGTCGCCGACACCGCTGGCAACGAAACCTTCGGCGAGATCCGCAAGATCGGTATTCGCGCGG
The DNA here is from genome assembly GCF_045862805.1 of Qipengyuania nanhaisediminis. GTDB lineage: Bacteria > Pseudomonadota > Alphaproteobacteria > Sphingomonadales > Sphingomonadaceae > Erythrobacter > Erythrobacter nanhaisediminis_A. The sequence goes on along the minus strand of NZ_AP025760.1, from coordinate 1,127,076 downwards.
TTTCGGTCACCACCCGCGACCGGCGCGAATACCTGATCCCCAACGAGAACCTGATGATCAACCAGGTCGAGAACTGGTCCTATTCCTCGCGTGTGGTACGCATGAACGTGGCGGTCGGGATCAGCTATGATGCCGATATGCGGCTCGCCGAGGAACTGATGCTCGAAGCCGCGCGCAAGGCGCCTCGCGTCCTCGAGGACCCGCCGCCGGTGGTGTGGATGAGCGAATATGGCGACAGCTCGGTCAATTTCCTCATCCATTGCTGGATCAACGACCCCGAACAGGGCGTCGGCAATGTCCGCTCCGAAGTGCTCAAGAACCTGTGGTGGCTGCTCAAGGAGCACGATATCGAAATTCCCTTCCCGCAGCGCGACATCAATCTGCGCGACAATCCGCAATTGCAGGACCTGATCGCCGCGATCGGCGGAGCGGAGCCGCGGCCATGAGCGTGCGAACCGTCGGATCCCCGGCCGGCAATCCCGATATGCCAGGGGATGGTTCGGCCGAGAGCGCCGAGAACGCCGAGGCGCTGCAACCCGGGCAATTGTGGAGCTATGCCGAAGAGGCCGAGCAGATCGAGCAATTGTCGAGCGTTGCCGAGGGCGCCAAGGAAGGGCTCGCCGCGCAAAGCGACACGATGAGCGCGCTGATCGACACGCTCGACGGCTGGGCGGTGGTGTTCGGATCGATCCGCATCTCGGCCTTCGACGTCGGCTTCCTGCTGGCGACGATCACCATTGTCGTCACCGCCGCATGGCTGCTGACGCGGGTTGCCCGGCGCATTGTGAAGCGTATCGCGCGTTTCGATGAGGCGCAGAAATTGCTGGCGGAAAAGCTCGCGACCATCGCGATCTGGACGCTGGCCTTCTTCATCACCGTAGACCTGGTCGGGATCGACCTCACCGCGCTCGCCATATTCGGCGGCGCCTTCGGCCTTGCCATCGGTTTTGGCCTGCAAAAGACCTTCGGCAACCTGATCTCGGGCATCCTCCTGCTGCTCGACAAGTCGATCAAGCCGGGCGACGTGATCTCGGTCACCGACCAGGCGGGAAACGAGGCGGTCGGGCAGATCCGCAAGATCGGCATCCGCGCGATTTCGGTCATCACCCGCGACCAGACCGAACACCTCATTCCCAACGAGAACCTGATGGTGAACCAGGTCGTCAACTGGTCCTATTCGAGCCGCGACGTGCGGGTGAAGGCGCCGGTGGGCGTGTCCTATGACAGCGATCTGGAACTGGTGAGCCGGCTGCTCTACCAGGCGGTCGAAGACACCGAACGCGTGCTCGACAGGCCCAAGCCGCGCGTCAACGTGATGGAATTCGGCGACAATTCGGTCAATTTCGAAGTGCGCTTCTGGATCCAGGACCCCGAGGAGGGGATCGCGAATATTCGCTCGGACGTCTACATGCGCATCTGGCGTCTGTTCAAGGAACACGAGATCGAGATCCCCTTCCCCCAGCGCGACCTTCATCTGCGATCATCGAAACAGCTCGATCAGCTGGTCGAACTGATGAGCTCCACCAAGGCATAGACCGCAGCCGACGGCGCGCGCGGACACGGCCAACGCCGCACGGGCATACTGCTTTGCGAAAGCTTTGCTTGCGCGGGGCCAATCCATTCTCGCTGGCGGGGCGCGGCGCGCTCGCCCATTTTCGGGCCCATGCAAACCGGCACCATCTTTCTCGTCGGCGCGGGTCCGGGTGACCCCGAACTGCTCACTCTGCGCGCCGCGCGCCTGCTCGAGACCGCGGAAGTTATCGTCCATGACGGCCTCGTCAGCGATGCGATCCTCGCTCTCGCCAATCCGCAAGCCCGGCTGATCTCGGTCGCCAAGAAACGCTCGCGCCACACTCTGCCGCAGGACCGGATCAACGCCCTGCTGGTGCGCGAGGCGAAAGCCGGGCGCGATGTCGTGCGGCTGAAGGGCGGCGACCCGCTGATCTTCGGGCGCGGCGGCGAAGAAGCCGAAGAGGCACGCGCGCACGGCGTTGCGGTAGAAATCATCCCCGGTATCTCGGCCGCCAACGGCGCAGCGGCAGCCACCGGGATCGCGCTCACGCACCGCGATGCGGCAAGCGTGGTCAGCTTCGTCGCCGGCCAGTGCAAGGGTCTGTCCGAACAGGACTGGTCGGGCCTTGCCGGAAAGGGCCGCACGCTCGTCATCTATATGGGCGTCAAGACCGCCCCGCAGATCGCTGAAAAGCTGATGGAAGACGGGCTCGCACCCGAAATGCCGCTGGCCGTGATCGAGAACGCATCGACCCCGAAAATGCGCGTGGTCCGCGGGCTTCTTGCAGGGCTCCCCGATCTCGTCGCCGCTCACGCCATCAAGAGCCCCGCTCTGATCGTCATCGGCGATGTCACCGCACGCGAGGATGCCGCTATCGGCGCGATCGCGCTGGAGGCGGCGCGATGAGAGTGCTCACCGGAAACGACCTCAAGACAGGCGATGTGATCTGGTGGACCGGCACGGGCTGGTCGCGTCATGTCGATGATGCCGCCGATGCGGGCGAGCGCGCCGAGGAAGTGCTCGCCACCGAGGAAGCCGCGCGCCGGGTCAATGTGGCCTATGTGATCGAGGCCAGCCGCGAGGCCGATGGCAGCGTGCGCCCCGCCCATATCAAGGACCGCATCCGCGCTCTTGGCCCGACCGTGCGGCCCGACCTCACTCTCAAGCCGCGCGATCCGCAGGCGATCGACTGGGTGATCTGATGTACGCTTACGACACTTACGACCAGGCCATGGTCGATGCCCGGGTCGCCGAATTCCGCGACCAGGCGCGCCGCCGGCTCGAAGGCAAGCTGTCCGAAGAGCAGTTCAAGCCGCTCCGGCTGATGAACGGGCTTTACCTACAGCTGCACGCCTACATGCTGCGCGTCGCGATCCCCTATGGCACGCTCAATTCGCGCCAGATGACAGCGCTGGGCGATATCGCGGACAAGTATGATCGCGGCTACGGCCACTTCACCACTCGCCAGAACCTGCAATACAATTGGATCAGGCTCGAAGATGCGGCAGACATCCTCGCCGATCTCGCCAAGGTCGAGATGCACGCGATCCAGACCAGCGGAAACTGCATCCGCAACATCTCCTCCGACCATTTCGCAGGCGCTGCCCATGACGAGGTCACCGACCCGCGTCCCTTCGCCGAATTGCTGCGCCAGTGGTCGAGTTTCCACCCGGAATTCAGTTATTTGCCGCGCAAGTTCAAGATCGCGGTGATCGCGTCCGAAAAAGACCGCGCGGCGCTGCGGCTGCACGATATCGGCATCCAGATCGTTCGCGGCGATGCGGGCGATCTCGGCGCGCGCTTCTTTGTCGGCGGCGGCATGGGGCGCACCCCGATGATTGCGCCGATGATCCGCGATTTCGTTCCGCTCGACCAGCTCGTCACCTATGCCGAGGCGTGCTTGCGCGTCTACAACCGCCACGGGCGGCGCGACAACAAATACAAGGCGCGTATCAAGATCCTCGTTCACGAACTCGGCGCGGACGAATATACCCGCCAGGTCGAGGAGGAATTCGCGCATTTGCTGGAAATCGGCGTCGAGCCGCCACGCGCGGAACTCGCCCGGATCGCCGCCCATTTCGCCGACCCGCCCTTCGAAGACGGACCCAAGCACTTCGACCGCTCGGACCCCGATTTCGCGCTCTGGGTCGATCGCAACACCCATCGCCACAAGCACGACGGCCATGTTAGCGCGGTCATCTCGCTAAAGCCGGTCGGCGGCATTCCCGGCGATGCCACCGGCGATCAGATGCGGCTGATGGCGCAGCTGGCAGAGCAATATTCCTTCGACGAATTGCGGATCATGCACACGCAGAACGTGGTGCTCCCCCATGTCCGGATTGCCGACCTTCCGGCGCTTTGGGAGGCGCTCGACAAGGCCGGGCTGGGCGCACCCAACATGGACACGATCGAGGACATGATCGCCTGCCCCGGGCTCGATTATTGCAGCCTCGCCAATGCCCGCTCGATTCCGCTCGCACAGCGCATTTCCGAACGCTTCGACGCTTCCGGCAAGACCGAAAGGCTGGGAGAGCTGAAGCTCAAGATTTCGGGCTGCATCAATGCCTGCGGCCATCACCATGCAGGCCATATCGGCATTCTCGGGGTCGATCGCAAAGGGGTGGAGAACTACCAGCTCTCGCTCGGCGGGAGCGAGGCAGAGGATGTCAGCCTCGCCAAGATCACCGGCCCAGGTTTCACCGAGGAGGGGGTGATCGCCGCGGTCGATACCGTCACCGATGTCTATCTCGCGCAGCGCGAGGGCGAGGAACGCTTTCTCGACACCTATCGCCGGATCGGGATGGAGCCATTCAAGGAGGCGCTTTATGGGTAATTCATCCGATCTCGGCCCCTCGCCCGACATTGTGCAATTCCGTTTCCGTGACGACGACATGGCCGATCACGGCGCGGTCACGGTCGATGCCGCGCTCGAACAGGACAATGCCCGCGCGGTGCGGATCGAGCCGGGAGACGATGCGCGCGCATTGCTGCCGCACCTCGAACGTTTCGACCTGGTCGAGATCAACTTTCCCAGCTTTGCCGACGGGCGCGGCTATTCGGCCGCGCGGCTCCTGCGCGAAGCGGGATATACGGGCGAATTGCGCGCGGTGGGCGATGTCCTGATCGACCAGCTCGGTCATATGCGCCGCTGCGGGTTCGACAGTTTCGCGCCCGACACACCGCTCGACGAAGACGATGCCGCGCGCGCCTTTGCGACCTTCGACCATGTCTACCAGCACGCTGCCGACACGCTCGCCGGACGGCGGCGCACGATTCCTGGGCTGCGCCATGAATGAGATGCGCCCGATCGACCGGCTCGACACCGCCCCGCGCTTTACAGACCACGATGCGGTGCGCCTGAACCGCATGTTCCGCGGCGCATCGACCCGCGAAATGCTCGAGGCGGTGATCGGCGACGGTCTTGCAGGCGAGGTCGCCACCGTGTCGAGCTTCGGCGCGGAAAGCGCGGTGCTGTTGCACCTGCTAGCCTGCGTCGATCCGCACGTGCCGGTCCTGTTTCTCGATACCGGAAAGCATTTTGCCGAGACGATCGGCTATCGCGACACGCTGGTCGCGCGGCTTGGCCTCGCCAATCTGCAGGTGCTCGCCCCCGACCCGGCCGACATCGCCGCGCGCGACGAGACGGGACTGCGGTGGTCCTACGATCCCGATGGCTGCTGCGAGATCCGCAAGGTTCGCCCGCTCGCCGCCGCGCTGTCGCGCTACGATGCGAGCTTTACCGGGCGCAAGGCATTCCAGTCGGCGACGCGGGCCAATTTGCCGCGCTTCGAGATCGACACCTCCGATGGCGCCGGGCGGCTGAAGATCAACCCTTTGATCGACTGGGATGCGAGCCGGATCGAGGGCTATTTCATCGAACACGATTTGCCGCGCCACCCGCTGGTCGCGCGCGGCTTTCCCTCGATCGGCTGCGAGCCGTGCACCCACAAGGTCGCGCCGGGCGAAGACCCGCGCTCGGGCCGCTGGAAGGGCTGGGACAAGACCGAGTGCGGCATCCACAAGCCGGGCGAGGAACCCTTCCTCTAGCGCCGGGTCACAGCCAGCCCAACTCGAGATACCATTGCGCTGTCCGGCGCAGTCCGTCCTCGCCCGAAATTGTCGGCTGCCAGATCGCGGCGGGCACCGCGCGGTCGAACCGCGCGACCCAGTTGGGATGCGCCATGTAGCCGACCCGGTCCGCGGTCAGCTTGGCCTTGTCGCCGCGCAGCAACCTGTCGGCGCGCGCAGCGATGTCGAGAACGCCCCTTGGCAAATGAGGAGCGAACACCGAATTGCGCCCTACCGCGCGCCCGATCGCCTGCGCCAGTTCCTTGTGCGACCAGCCACCCTCGCGCCCGTCATCAGGTTCGTAGATAGCCTTTGTCCCGCCTGTCTCGGCGAGAGCGACCAGCAGCGCGGCGAGATCATCGGAATGGATGATCGATGTCGCCCCGCTTGGCGGCAATGGCACCAGCCCGAGGCGCGCCGCACGAAAAAGCTCGAACATGTCGGCATCGCGCGGCCCATAAACCGCAGGCGGACGCACGATGGTCCAGTCGAGACCGCTCGCCTCGACCAGTTTTTCCGCGCGCGCCTTCGAGGCACCGTAGGCTGACAAATCCGGCTCGCGCGCGGAAAGCGAGGAGACAAAGACGAAGCGCCTCGCCCCGGTCGCCGTCGCCGCCGCGATCATCGACGCGGTGCCGGTGACATTGGCGGTCTCGAACTCGGCCGGCTCGGGGGTGTTGGTGAGCCCGGCGATATGGATGACCGCCTCGGCTCCCTCGCACAGCCGTGCCAGCGCACCGGTTTCCTCAAGCGTGCCGTTGACCCATGTCACGCCTTCGCGCGGGGGCTGTGTGCGCCGGGTGAGCGCGCGGACCGTGTGTCCCTTGGCGAAGGCCCGGTCGAGCGCCGCGCTGCCGACAAAGCCGGTCGCCCCGGTGATCGCGAGGATGCTCATTGCTGCACCATGTGGTCGCGGTGGACCACGGCTGCGCGCGGAACATAGCCGAGCTGTCGGGCCTGGTCGGATTGCTTGAGCCCGGCGATCGCGCGGCATTCGGCGGCCGAATATTCGACCAGCCCCTGCCCCAGCCGTTCGCCCTTGGGACCGTGCAGGCTAACCAGCGCGCCACGCTCGAATTCGCCTTCGACATCGACAAGCCCCGCGGCAAGCAGGCTGCCCCCGTCGTGCAGGGCCGCGACACAGCCCTTATCCACCGTCAGCACGCCTTCGGGGGCGAGCCTGCCGCCAAGCCAGCTCTTGCGCGCACTGTCCGACCGCACCGGTGCGAACAGCGTGCCCCGCCCGCTATCGAGCGCGGCGGCAATCGCATTGTCGCGCGTGCCATTGACGATCGCGAGCGCGATCCCTGCGCGTTCGGCGATGCGCGCGGCCTGGAGCTTGGCCGTCATTCCGCCCGAGCCCAGGCCCGATGCCGAACGGTCGTCCGCCATGGCGATGATTTCGGGCGTGACCCCCTCGACCCGTTCGATCAACATGGCACCGGGATTGCCGGGTGGACGATCGAAAAGGCCGTCGACATCCGACAACAGCATCACTGCCCGTGCCTGAGCGGCCTGCGCCACGCGCGCGGCGAGCCGGTCGTTGTCGCCGAACCGGATTTCCTCGGTCGCGACGCTGTCATTCTCGTTGACCACCGGCACCACGCTTTCCTCGAGCAAGCGGTCGAGCGTAGCGGCGGCATTGAGATAGCGCCGCCTGTCCTCCAGATCGCCCAGGGTAACCAGCATCTGCGCCGCGGCAATTCCGTGCGCTTCGAGCGCTTCGCCCCAAAGCTGCGCGAGCGCGACCTGCCCTACGCAGGCCGCCGCCTGCGCATCGGCAAGGCTTGCGCGCCCACCCTTGGCAAGACCCATCTTCGCCGCTCCCAAGGCGATTGCGCCCGAACTGACCACGATCACCTCGGTGCCCTGCTCGCGCAGCATCGCGATATCGGAAGCGAGCGATTGCAGGCGGCCGAGTGCAGGCTTCCCGTCAGCGACCAGCAGCGCGCTGCCGATCTTGACCACCAGCCTGCCGGCACGCGCGAATTCGGCAATCGACCCCGGTGCTCTCGATCCCGCCGCGCCCATGACTAGATCGGCGACCACTCGCCGCTGTCATCCTCGCTCTCCTCGACCTCGGTGGCATTGGTTTCAGTCGAAGTGCGCCCGGGCAGGTAGCCGAGCACCGCGTCGAGCAATTCACCGATGCCCTCGCCGCTCGCTCCCGAAACCGCGAAGACCTTGTCCGCGCCCGCTTCGACCAGCTCGGCGGCGAACGCCTCGCCAAGCTCTACATCGGCAAGGTCCATCTTGTTGAGAGCGATCAGCTGCGGCTTGTCCTCGAGGCCCGCGCCATAGGCGGCGAGTTCTTCCTGGACGATTCGCATCGCTTCGGCCGGGTCCTCGCCGGTAATGTCGACGAGGTGGATCAGCACGCGGCAACGCTCGATATGGCCCAGGAACCGGTCGCCGATCCCCGCCCCGTCAGCCGCGCCCTCGATAAGGCCGGGAATGTCGGCGAGCACGAATTCGCGACCCTTGTGCTGCACCACGCCCAGCTTGGGAACGAGCGTGGTGAAGGCATAGTCGCCGACCTTGGCCTTGGCGTTGGAAACCTGGTTGATGAAGGTCGATTTGCCCGCATTGGGCAGGCCGACAAGCCCGACATCGGCGAGCAGTTTGAGCCGCAGCCAGACCCACATCTCCTCGCTCGGCTCGCCCGGCTGGTGCTGGCGCGGGGCGCGATTGGTCGAGCTCTTGTAGCTCGCATTGCCGCGCCCGCCCATGCCGCCGCGCAGGAATGTCACGCGCTGGCCGACCTCGGTGAAATCGGCGAGCACTTCGCTCTTGTCCTCCGACAGGACCTGGGTCCCGACCGGCACCTCGATCACGAGATCGGGTGCGGCTGCGCCGGTGCGGTCCTTGCCCTGGCCGTGATTGCCGCGCTTGGCCTTGAAATGCTGCGCGTAGCGAAAGTCGATCAGGGTATTGAGGCCCTGCACCGCTTCGAAGACGATATCGCCGCCCTTGCCGCCATTGCCGCCGTCAGGGCCGCCATATTCGACGTATTTTTCGCGTCGGAACGACACCGCACCGGGGCCGCCCGCACCCGATTTCAGATAAATCTTGGCCTGGTCGAGGAAATGCATGGGAGCCACCTATGCATTTCGCGCGCGAAATGCGAGCCTTTAGAGGCTTAGCCGCACTCCCGCGATCACCCGGCGGCCGGGCGCTACGAAGCTGAACACCGGCTCGTAGCGGCTATCGAGCAGGTTCTCGGCGCGCGCGAACAGGCTGATGGCATCGCCGAGATCGGCCTCCGCATAGAGGTTGATCAGCGTGTAATCCTCCAGCGTGACCCGGACCGGCACGAAGCTGGGATCGGTGAAGGCGAGGTCTTCGGCCTCACCATTGTGCGAGACCGCGATCGCGGCTTGCCAGCTGCCCGAAGGCGCGGTCCAGCCAAGCGTGGCGGCGGCATTGTCGCGCGGGCGACGAACCTCGGTGACACCGTCCTCCTCGGCATCGAGCCGGGTGTAGCGCGCGACGAGATCGAAGCCGGCCCCCAGATCGGCGATCAGATGGGCCTCGATCCCGCGCCGCGTGCTTACCTCCTCGCGGTTGACCGGGGTGGCAACAAAGGTCGGCGCGGGGAAGCGGGTGACGATCTCGTCATCAAGCTCGCTCTCGAAATAGACCAGGCTGGCCGTAACCGCTCCACCCAGCCATTGCCGGTCGATCCCGATTTCCCATCCGGTGGACTTTTCGGGTGTCAGACCGGCATTTCCGATGAAGCGCCCATCGACGAAGCCGAACAGCTCGTAAAAGCCCGGATTCTTGATCGCCGAGCCGATCGCACCGCGCAGCCGCGTCTCATCGGCAATATCGAGAGCACCGGCGAGTCTGAAAGTGGTGGCATCGGCGAAATTGCCATTGAGGTCATGGCGCAAGGCCGCGCTGAGGGCGAAGGTTTCGCGTTTGAGCCGGTATTCGCCGACCAGCCCGACATTGTCGTTTTCGCGTCTACCGGTGAAGGCAAAACCATTGGGATCGGTGTTGCGGAACCGCTCTTCTTCCCAGTCGGCGGCAAAGGTCAGGCTGTGATCGAAGCTCGCATCGTCGAGGCTGAACGAGGAGACGAACGAAGCCTTGAGCCGTCCGCCTTCATGACCAAAGGTGCGCCCGAACGGGCCGAAGCTGTCGCGCGCGATATCGGCGACCTGGAAAGACGCATCGTTCACCCAGCGCCCGTTTTCGCTCTCGAGCTCGGCCCCGAGCAGCGCATAGGTCGCGGTGTTTTCGAAGCGCGTTTCGGGGCTGTCGATCACGAGGCCGAAAGTGGGGCTGGTCGGATCGAAATCCTGGTCGTTGAAATCGCCCTTGGTAATCATGTGCCGGCCGACCGCTCGCAGGGTCAGCGTCTCGGTCGGATAAAGCGCGAGATTGGCGGAAAACGTGGTGGCATCGCGGCCGATATCGCGCGTTCCGCCACGAGCATTGGGTTCGCCATCGGTGGACAGGTGCGTGACGCTGAGATTGAGCGCGCCCCATTCCTCGCACAGCCCCGTGCGTGCCGATGCGTTGAAGGTCGCGTTGGTGCCCGCCTCAGCATAGCCTTCGAACGGCGCACCGCAGCCGTCGGCGCCGAAATAGGAGAGGACCCCGCCGATCGCATCCGAGCCATAAAGCGCCGATTGCGGGCCGAGGATGATCTCGCCGCGTGAACCGATCTCGCTTTGCAGGGTGCCGATGTCGAATTCACCCGCAAACGGGTCCGAAACTTCGATCCCGTCGACCAGTACGAGCACGTGGTTCGCCTCCGAACCGCGCAGGCGTATCTGCGTTTGCCCGGCGACCGAGCTGACCGCGACGCTGGGAATATCCCGCAGCAGGTCGCCGACTTCGCGTGCCTGCCGTTCGCGAGCGATCTCAGGCTCGGTGACGACGGCGGTTACCGGCGCGGTCGCCGAGGACATCGCGCGCGGCGAACGGCTGGCGATCACGACGATCGGATCGACCAGCATGTCGGTGAAAACAATCGCCTCGCCGTCATCCTCGCTGTTCTTGTGGCCGTCCTGCGCCCAACCCGGCGCGGCGCAGGCGAGGGCAGCGATTGCCGTACTGGCAGACAGGTAGGCAAAGATCTTCATTCGTGGTCCTTTCGAGCGCGCGTCTTTTCGCCGCGAAGGGGGCAAACCCCGCACGGCTGTTGATCACGTCGCCCGAAACGAATGACTTCGCGCCTCTCCAGTCCCTGGAAGCGGCAACGAGCGACACGCTCCGGTCGGTCTCCTGGCTTGCGGGTCGCCGCTTCCGGTTCGCCTTCCCGGGCTTGGCAGCCCAGTGGCATGGTTGAGCCGGTCGCTCACCGCTCACAGTTGCAGGGACAGCCGCGGATTTGCCCGCATGGGGCGCACCGCATTCCCGTTACCGAGGCGTGCGAAGCGCGGTAATCGCCCTTGCCCTGGCGCGCAAGATGGTTGTGCCTGTCGTATGTCGCTCGGCTCGGACCGACGATGGCGAGCCAAGCGGTCCGCAAGGGCCGCGAGCGCGCAAGCCGCAGGCGCCCGACCGAGCACAGCGAGGAAGGAACAGCGCCGAGGAGCGAGTCCCGAATGGCGAGCACGAGAAAATGGTGGAGCCGAGCGGAATCGAACCGCTGACCTCGTCATTGCGAACGACGCGCTCTCCCAACTGAGCTACGGCCCCACGCGGATTTGCGCGGCGCGCAATACCGCCCAACGCGGCGCGCCGCAAGCCTTTGCGAAAGCCCTATTGCGGGCTGTCGGTCGCGCTTTCGTCTTCGCCGGTCGAAGGCTGGACGACCGGCTGCGAGATCACGTTCTCCTCGATAGGGACGACTGGCACCGCGACTCCGGTATCGGGATCGGTGACCGTGCCAACCGGCGCACGCGGTTCGGCAAGGGTCGAGGCCGGATCGCTGACGACGGTCGGCACCGCAATACCCTCGGCGCGGGCGTTCTGTACCGCCACCCAGCCGGGCTGCGACGGGCCGTAACGATCGCCATAGCGCGCATCCCATTCGGCCGAGGCGCGCTGATATTGCTCGTATTCCTCGAAGAACAGTTCGAACGGCTCCACGATCTGGTCGAAATTGTCGCGCGCGAACTGTTCCGGATCGCTCGGCGGCAGCGCCAGCGAGCGGTTCGAAATGTCGAGCGCGGCGCGGCAGAAGCGCGCGCGGGCGGGCGGCAGCGCGAAGAAGTTGTAGACCGCGGTCATGTGGTCCTCGCGCGCCAGCATGCCTTCGCGGCGGGTCTCGGCCTCGCGGCGATAGCGCGCATCGATCCGCTCGTTGACCGCGCGCAAGGTCTCGGCGTGGTCGGCGATGAAGGCGCTGTAGGCGGCCAGGACAGGCTGGTATTGCGGCGCGGTGCAATTGAGCGCGGCAACGTTCCAGGCCGAGCGGAAATGCCAGACCTTCTCATCGCCCAAAATGCCGCGATTGACCGTCTGGCGCTGGCCGAACAGGTTCTTGCCCGGGATCTGCATGACATAGGACGCCCCGCCCGGCGGGAGCGGGCGGTAGGGAGTGGTCTCGACCGGCGGAGGCGGCGGCGGGGGCGGCGGCGGGGGTGGCGGCGGCGCGGGGGTCGCACAGGCCCCGAGCAGGGCGGCGGCCGCCGCCACGGTCACGATCTTGACCGGCATGGATGGGCCGGGTTGCCGGGATGCCTCGTCGCGCTTTGAAACCATGGTCCTCGTGTCTCTCACCTCGTTCGGGGGCGCTCATATGCGCGCACGCATATTGCTCGCAAGTGAAGCATCCCCACCGGTCGCATTTGGCGCCCGCTACGCCGCGCAGCGTTAGCCGCAGCGCCTTACAAAGCGAAGCGGGAAAAGAAAAAATGCCCGGGAACCGACAGCGAGCGGTTCCCGGGCATTGGTGTCTCTCTGGCAAAGGCAGGCGCGCTGCCTGCCCTTGCAAGTCAGCGTGCAATCACTCGCGACTACCGAGGAATTGCAGCAGGAACATGAACATGTTGACGAAATCGAGATAGAGGCTCGTCGCGCCCATGATCACGGCCTTGCCCATGAACGGCGAGCCGCGCAGGTGCTGGTAGTCGTTCTTCAGACGCTGGGTGTCCCATGCGGTGAGGCCGGCAAAGACCAGCACGCCGATGCCGCTGATCACGAAGGCCATGGCTTCTGACTGGAGGAAGATATTGACCACCGAGGCGATGATCAGGCCGATCACGCCCATGATCAGGAAGCTGCCCCAGCCCGAAATATCCTTCTTGGTGGTGTAGGCCCACAGCGACAGGCCAGCAAAGGCGCCCGCGGTCGCGAAAAAGGTCACCGCGATGCTTTCGCCGGTATAGACCAGGAAGATCGTCGAGAGCGACATGCCCATGACGGTCGCGAAGGACCAGAACACGATCTGGAGCGTCGTCTGGCTCATCTTGTGGAGGCCGAAGCTCATCGCGAGGATGAAGGCCAGCGGAGCGAGCTTGACCGCCCAGAACAGCAGCCCGCCATTGATCGCGAGCCATGCCGCGGGCGATTCCATCCCGCCCATCGAGAACAGGATCGCGACGATGCCGGTCAGCAGCACGCCCGATGCCATGTAATTGTAGATCGAGAGCATGTAGGACCGCAGGCCCTCGTCATATGTGGCGCGCGATGCGACATCGCCGCCTGCGCGCGGAACCGAACCGAAGGCCTGGCCGCTGCGCTGAGTATCATTCCAATCTGACATGTTGGATCCCTTGTTTCCTTCAGGCGCGGACATACGCGCTTTCGATGTGCAATATCGGTCTTTGCGGGGATGTTTTCAAGCGAAACCGGAAGCGAAATGGCGATATTCGTTCAGGATTTGCGCAGCTATGCTTAACGCACGGTTCAGCCGTTGCGCTGCGACAACTCCGCCCCGCGCCGCGCCGTGGCATCGAGTGTGCGGGTGAGAAGGTCCTCCAGCGCGCCGCCTTCGTCGAGCACGTTCAACCCTTCGCGGGTCATGCCGCCGGGGCTCGCCACGCGGTCCGCGAGTTCGCCGGGCGAACAATCGGACCCCGCGGCAAGCGCGGCCGCGCCTTCGACCATGGCGAGCGCGAGGCTGTCGGCCTGCGGCTTGTCGAGGCCGAGCGAGTGCGCGGCTGCCGCGAGCGCGTCGATGAAGCGATAGACAAAGCCCGGACCCGATCCGGCAAGCGCGGTGGCGAGATCGAAGCGCGCCTCGTCCTCCATCCAGACCGCGCTGCCCAGCGCATCGTAAAGCGCGCTGGTCGCATCGCGCCGGGCCCCTGAAAGCCCGCTCGCGGCGAGCAGGATCGGCGACTTGTTTATGCGCGAGGCGAGGTTTGGCATCACCCGCACATGCGCCACGGCCCCCGCAAATGCCTTCTCGAGCTGGGTGCAGGTGATTCCGGCAAGCAGCGAATGGACCGCCCGCCCCTCGGCAAGCGCGGCGAGACCGGGCGCGGCTTCACCCAATTGGTGCGGCTTGAAACCGAGCAGAACTGCGTCGTGCCCGCCTGTTGCCTCGGCCTCGGCGATATCGGCGAAGACCCGCACGCCTTCTGGCGCGGGCTTGGGCGATCGGTTGAGGACGGCGAAATTGCCAGGCGCCATGCCGCAAGCGAGCCAGCCGTCGAGCATGGCGCCCGCCATATTGCCGTATCCGATGATAAGAAGTTTCATTGGTGCCACCTGGTGCTGCCCTTCAGCCGCGCATCTGCCTAGGCTTCGCCAAGCGCGTCAACCATCGCCGCATCGAGCGCATCGCGCGGCGACTTGTCGCCCCAGAGCACGAACTGAAAGGCGGGGTAGAACCGGTCGCATTCATCGATCGCGTTCTCGACCAGCGATTGCGCCTGCGTGATCGACAACATGCCATCATCGCCGAGCAGCGCGCCGTGGCGGTAGAGCAGCATGTCGCCATTCGACCAGATGTCGAAATGTCCCAGCCACATCTGCTCGTTGACGAGGCTCAGCAATTCAAATGCGCGCTGCTTCTTTTCAGCGGTGACGCGGATATCGGGCAGGCACAGGAATTGCAGGACATTGTCGGCGCTGCGCCAGATCGCCCGCAGCTGGTACTTGGCCCAGCTGCCCTGCACTTCGCCCACCATCTCGTCTTCGGCGGTAATTTCGCATTCCCAGCCGCGCGCCTCGAACAGGGCGACGAGCATGTCGACCGGTGCGGCATCATCATTGGCCGTGAAGTCGCGTTCGCGCGGCATCATGAGAGAGGGCCTTCGCGGCGCGCTGCCTGTGGGTTCGGGGGCGTTTGCATCGCAGCGAGAAATGCCTGCCTGTCCCATCATTTGGCAATGGCCGGCGCCGAGCCTGCTGGGGAGAACGGCTTTCGCTTGTTCAAAGCTTGTTGAAAGAAAGCCGGGGACGCGCGCAAATCAGCGCACAAGCCGTTGAATTTCCGTGCCTTCAGGACTGGTATAGGTGAAGGTCGCAAGCCCCATGGCCGCCAGCGCGTTGACAAGCTCGCGCGCTTCGCGCTCGGAACCGATCGGCCCGGCGAGCAGGCGATTGGCCTGTCCCCAGGGGGTCACGTGCGGCTCGAAACCGGACAGCAAATCGGGTGCGTTGCGCACGAAGCGGCGCCAGTCGAAGCCGAGCGCCGTGACATCGCGACCGGTGGCGAGTTGGACCCAGATCCGGCGCGGATGGACAGGCTCGGCAGGCTCGGGCGCGGCCTCGGGCGGTGCTTCGCGCGGAATGTCGATCGCGGCCAGATCGACGGCGTCAGCGGCCCTGCCTTCGACCGGCAGCGCTCCGCCATCGAGATCGGCAAAGGCATCGGCCACCGATGGCGGCGCAGCGACCGGGGCTGGCGGCGTAGCGGCTGGCCGGGATGGCTCACGCACCGCGATCTGCGGCAGGGCGGTGAAACCGGGCGACGTAGCGTCCGTGGTCGGCGCTCGAGACGCGGACGGGGACGTAGGCGTAGGCGTGGGCGTGGGCGTGGGCGTTGGGGCCGCCTGCGCCACTTCGCGCGCGACGGTCTCGACCGGCTGTACGGCGCCCAGCGGCTCGCCCGCGGGTTCGAGCAGCGCGCCCGCCGCGTTTTCTCGGGCAAAGCGGGCGATGCGCGGGTCCTCGCGCCCGATATCGGCAGCGCGCGGAAAAATCCCGAGATTGGCGGCAGCCGCCTGCTGTGCAGGGGTGAGCCGCGGCATGAAAGCGAGATAGGGGTTGATCCGCTGGGCGAGATCGGCGGGCATTACCGCGGCAACGACCGCCTCGGCGCGCGCCTGTTCGCCCAGAATCGCAAGCCCGAAGGCCTCGGCCCGCAATGCTGCCGGATCACGCGCTGCGACCAGCGGGGCGAGCGTGGTGGCAAAAGCGCTGTCATTGCCCGAAATGGCATAGCTGACAGCGAGCCGCAGCCGCGCCGTCTCATCGCTGGCGTTGATGTCCAGCGCGCGCAGATAGGTCTCCTGCGCTCCGGCGGTATCGCCGAGCATGTCGCGTGCGAGTGCTTGGTCGGCCAGCATCTCGCGCTCGTCAGCCCCGGCGCGGCGGGCCTCGGCGAACATCTGCACCGCTTCGACCGGGCGGCCCGAGCGCAGATGCACCCGCGCGAGGCCCAGTTTCACCCGCGCATCTTCGGGGGCGATGTCCGCAGCGCGGCCGAAAAAGCCGATCGCGGCGTCGAAATCGTCGAGTGCAAGCGCGGCCTCCCCCGCTTCGAGCAGCGTTCCCACCCGCCGCGGACGCCGCGCGAGCTCGAGCAGCGCGCGATTGAGGCGCTGGACCTCGGGCGAAGGCAGCGGCTGGACCACTTCGCGCCCGCCGGTCTGCGCACCGGCCTGCTGCGGCACGCCGATCGCCAGGGTCGCAGCGCCCATGACGACCCCGGCAGATCGCAGCGCGAGCGCGCCGAGGCGAGACTGGGGGCGGTGGGGCCAGGAACGAAGAGGAGCGCGGGAGGGGGTATGCATCGAGATCACGCCGGTTCAGCTAGCTCAGGAATCGCGAAAGGTCAGGCAGAGCTAGGCGAAGCGCGCTGAACGCGGGGCGAACCGCTGCGGGGGGGAAGTGCGCTGGTGCCGGCCAAAGGCGCGCAGCCGAGACCGGCCGCGCGCCTTCGCGTCAAGGGCATGTCCGGTTACTGGTTGTTCTGACGCCCGAGGAAACGCGGGATCGAGAGCGCTGGCGCATCGCCGTCCTCGTCGTCGTCGTCATCGTCATCGCTGCCCGACGAGCGCGAGAGATTGGCCATGCGTTCGAACAGGGTGGTTCCCGCCGGAGGTCCGCCGCTGCCATCGCCGCCCGATTTCGAGCCGCCGCCCGTCCCGCCATCGCCATCGCTCGAAGCAGCGCCGCTCCCCAGGATGCCCGCGCGGCGCGAGCCGCCCGCGCGCGGTTCGACCGGACGATCCTCGGCAGCGAGCCGGTCGGCATCGGCGAGAATATCGTCGTCCCCAGCCTCCGCGCCGTCCGCGTTGTCCGCGCTGTCGCCCTCGCCCTCTTCTTCGAGCGGCGAATATTCGGCATATTCCTCGCCGAGATCGAGCGTGTCGCCATTCGCCTCGTTGCCGGCCGTGTTGTCAGCGCCTTCCTCCCCATTGCCGAAACCTTCGGCTCCGGGCTCGATGAAATGGCTGTCATCGGCCGGTTCGGGCGCGGCGTCCTCGTCTTCGTCGGCTCCGCGCAGTCCGGCCAGCGGGTCGATGATCTCGTCGACGTCGTCGCCTTCGTCGCCCATGTCGTCGCCGGCCTGCATACCCGACAAATCGAAAGGCTCGTCGCCGGAATCATCCTGCGGACCCTCGTGATCGGCCGCGTCATCGGCCTCGGCTGCGCAATCGGCATTGATCGCCTCGCTCACAGGGTCGGGAATGACCGGGGCAACCGGGGCCTCTTCGCTCGTCATGTCGGCGCCGGCCTGTTCCGATCCGCCGAGGTCGAGCACCGGGCGCTTGGGCGCCCGCGCGCCACCGAAGGCATTGCTCGCGGCGCGTGGCGCAGCTTCGTTGCCGGCGGCCTGTTCGATGCCGGTCGCGACCACGGAAACGCGGATCTTGCCCGAAAGATCGGGGTTGAACGCGCTGCCCCAGATGATGTTGGCGTCTTCATCGACGAGATCGCGGATATGATTGGCAGCCTCGTCGACCTCCATCAGCTTCATATCCTCGCCGCCGATGATCGATATGATCACGCCCTTGGCGCCCTGCATCGAAACCCCGTCGAGGAGCGGATTGGCGATCGCCTGTTCGGCCGCGTCGAGCGCGCGGTTCTCGCCCTCGCCCTCGCCGGTGCCCATCATCGCCTTGCCCATCTCGCTCATCACCGAGCGCACGTCGGCAAAGTCGAGATTGATGAGGCCCGGCATCACCATCAGGTCGGTGATCGATCGCACGCCCTGCTGGAGCACCTCGTCGGCAAGCTCGAAGGCTTCCTTGAAGGTGGTCTCGGGCTTGGCGACCAGGAACAAGTTCTGGTTCGGAATGACGATCAGCGTGTCGACGTGGTTCTGCAATTCGGCAATACCCGATTCCGCAGCGCGCATCCGGCGCGTCCCTTCGAACAGGAACGGCTTGGTCACCACGCCCACGGTCAGCACGCCCTTGCGGCGCGCAGCCTCGGCGATCACGGGTGCAGCGCCCGTGCCGGTGCCGCCGCCCATGCCGGCAGCGATGAAGACCATGTTCACGCCTTCAAGCGCTTCCTCGATTTCGGCGACGGTTTCCTCGGCCGCGGCCTTGCCGACCTCGGGTCGGGCGCCTGCGCCGAGCCCGCCGGTAATGTCGGGTCCGAGCTGGATCTTGCGGTCGGCCGGGCTGGTGTTGAGCGCCTGGGCATCGGTGTTGGCGACGATGAAATCGACACCTTCGATATCCGATGCGATCATGTTGGCGATCGCGTTGCCGCCCGCGCCGCCAATCCCGACGACGGTGATGCGGGGACGCAGATCGTCCGTTTCTGCAGGGCCGATATTGATACTCATCGCATTAATTCCTCCGTGCATGGGATGCACTTTAGGCGACTGTATCTCCCATGCGCTCACTTCTGTGACATATATGGCTTGCGCCCGTTATCCCGCAGGATTCCTTATCCACAGGCAGCTGTTAACCCCTTTTGAAGGGGAATGGCTGCGAAATGGTTTCAAACAGCGGCGAACAGACGCCATCAGAAATATTCCCTGATC
Organism: Qipengyuania nanhaisediminis; assembly: GCF_045862805.1. GTDB lineage: Bacteria > Pseudomonadota > Alphaproteobacteria > Sphingomonadales > Sphingomonadaceae > Erythrobacter > Erythrobacter nanhaisediminis_A. The sequence goes on along the minus strand of NZ_AP025760.1, from coordinate 1,108,420 downwards.
GCCCTGAACAAGCGCCCGGCGGCCATGACCGGGTTCAGACCCGCACCGAAATCGGCGCCGACATTGCGCCTGTTCCCCAGCGCGCGGATGTCGACCGGGTCTTCGGCGGCGTACAGACACAGGCCCGCCAGCCCGGCAAAGCCCGGCGTCGCGTGCGCCTCGGGCAAGCCGGTCAGCGCCGGCGCCCGCCCGATCCGCACCGGCATGGCCAGCGCGCTCTGAGTGAATTCGGCAAGCCCTGCAAGCTCCGCCCCGCCGCCGGTAAGCACGACCTGGCCTGCGCGCCTTCCGGCAAAGCCCAGCTCCTTGAGCGCCTTGCCGATCTCGCCGGTGAGCTGTGACTGCGCCTCGGTAATGACCGAGATCAATTCGGCGCGGGCGATGCGGTTCTTGTCGTCGGCGCCGCGCGCATGCGGGCCGGCCGGTTCGCCCGCACCTTCGCTCGGGCCGTGGACCGGGATCATCTCGCGGTGGTCGGACGGGCTCGCGATCGCGCTGCCCGATACGCATTTCAACCTCTCGGCCTGGAAACGGCGAATGCCAAAGGCGCTCGCGACCGCATCGGTGATATCGCCCGACCCCATCGGGATCGCCCGCAGGCCCAGCAGCATCCCCGCTGCAAAGACGGAAACATTGGTAACGTCCGACCCGATCTCGACCAGCGCCACGCCCAGCTCGCGTTCCTCCTGAGTGAGGCAGGCAAACCCCGATGCGAGCGGGGCGGCGACCACTGCCTCGACCTCGAGATGCGCGCTCTGCACCGCCTCGGTAAGATTGCGCACCGGCGCGCCGTCGGCGAGCATGACGTGGATATCGACCCCCAGCCGTTCGGCATGGAGACCGCGCGGATTGGCAACGCCATGCGCGCCGTCGAGCGTGTAATGGGCTGGCTGGGCATGGAGCACCATCCGCCCGTCGGGCTGGATCATGTCGCGCGCCTCGATCAGCAATTGCTCGACATCCTCTTCCTCGATTCGGCGGCCGCCGATCTCGATCTCGACCTTGGCGACCTCGCTTTGCAAACCCGCCCCCGCGCAGGCGATCCACACACTCTGGATATTGGTGCCCGCGTTCTTTTCCGCGCGTTCGACCGCATCGCGAATGGCATAGGTGGCGGCCTTCATGTCGGTGACATAGCCGCGCTTGATCCCCTGGCTGGCGCGGTGGCCCGAGCCGAGGACAACGAGATCGCCGGTCTCGGTCTCGCCCATGATCATTGCCGCGATCCGGAACGAGCCGACATTGACCGCGCCGAATATCCGCGCGAGCCGGGCCTTGGCGAGTGGCTTGTCGCCCATCACTCGCTCTCCCGTCCTGCCAGTTCGATCGCGTCGGCGCGGCCGGGCACGCGCATGTAGATCCGCGGCGGGGCACGCATGTCGAAGGTGGCGACGGTTCCGCCGATCAGGCGGTTCTGCCCGTCGAGCCGCGCGAACTTGACGAGCGCGGTGGCCGCGATGTCCTCGCTTTCGGGAAGCGCGAGCACCTGGTCGGATTTGAAAGTGAGGTTCCAGCGGCGATTGCCCACCCATTCGGCCGAGGCGACCTGCGGGGCGAGAGCGGGCGCTGCAGCAAGCAGCCGGTCGAGCGCTGCGACCTGCCGCGCCGAGCCGGGCCCGGCAATGACCAGCATCCCCTCTGCCGCCTCGCGCGAGATGGGTTCAAGCTCTGCCCCGGTCGCATCGATCAGCATCAGCCGGTCGGGCTTTGCGAGCACCGCGTGCGGCACCCGTTCGACCACGTCGATCTTGAGCGTAGAGGGAAGCTGGATCGAGACCCGCGCATCGGCAACCCAGGGCAGGTCGAGCAATTCGGCGCGCAATTCCTCGATCGCGACTTGCGGCATGGGCCTTTCGCGCTGGGCAAGAGCGCGGGCATAGACCTGGCGCTCGTCCATCCGGTCGGTTCCGGTCACGCTGACCCGGCGCACCTCGAAGCCGGCATCGGAGGCCATTGCGGCGACCTGCGCACTGGCCAAAGCGGGCAGCCCCGCCAGGTTGGCGATCACGAAACCGATCCCCACCGCCCCGCCGATTATTACGGTCATCCAGATCGTCGACCATTGCTTTTCGGTGAAGGGCAAAAGCCCCATCGCGCGGTCGAGCACGCTGGTGGTCTTGGCCTTGGCCCGGCGCGCGCCGGCTGCGCGGCTCTGCGATTTGGCCGCGCGGCGCACGCCCTTGCCCGAGGATCGCTTGATCCGGGCCATCAGCTGCCCCCTGCCCCGGCGCGGCCGACACCGTGAACGCGGATCGCTTCCATCACGATCAATTCGACCAGTTCGCCATAGCCGATACCGGCCGCACGCGCCTGTTCGGGAACGAGGCTCAAGGGGGTCATGCCCGGCTGGGTGTTCGTCTCGAGCACGAACAGCCCGTCCTCGCCTTGGCTGTCGTCCCAGCGAAAATCGGTCCGGCTGGTGCCGTGGCAGCCCAGCAGAGCGTGAGCGCGCAGCGCATATTGTTCGCACAGCGACGCAATTTCGGGCGGAATCTTTGCCGGGCAAACATGTTCGGTCCGCCCCTCGGTATATTTGTGCTCGTAATCGTAGAAGCCGTCGCCGATCACCAGTTCGGTGACGCCCAGAGCATGGCTGCCACCGGCATCGTCGATCACTGCCGTGGTCAGTTCGCGCCCGCGGATGAAGGGCTCGGCCAGAAGCTGGTCGAATTCCTGCCACGGCCCTGCCGCATCACGCGCGATCGGATTGCCGCAATTGCTGTCATCGGTGACGATCGCGACCCCGACCGACGATCCCTCATTGACCGGCTTGAGCACGTAGGGGCGCGGCATGGGATCGCGCTCGTGCAATTCCTCGACCGCGACGATCCGCCCGCCGGGCATGGGGATGCCGTGGGGGACGAGCGCCTGCTTGGTCAATTGCTTGTCGATCGCGATCACCGAGGTGGCGAGCCCGGAATGGGTATAGGCGATGCCCATGAGGTCGAGCATGCCCTGGACGCTGCCATCCTCGCCCGGAACGCCGTGAAGCGCGTTGAACACCACATCGGGCTTCGTCTCGGCGAGCCGCAAGGCGACATCGCGGTCCATGTCGATCCGGGTGACGCGGTGGCCGTTCGCCTCGAGCGCATCGGCGACGCCGTTCCCGCTCATCAGCGAAACCTCGCGCTCGTTCGCCCAGCCGCCCATCAGGACCGCGATATGAAGCGGGTGTCGGGTCTTGCTCACGGCCTGCCGACCCGCTTGATCTCCCATTCGAGCTGCACGCCCGAATGCTGGTAGACTTTCTCGCGCACGATTTCGCCCAGCCCTTCGATGTCGGAGCTGGTGGCATCGCCGGTATTGATCAGGAAATTGCAATGCTTTTCCGAGACCTGCGCTCCGCCATTCTTGAACCCGCGTAGCCCAGCGGCATCGATCAGCTTCCAGCTCGAATGGCCCGGCGGGTTCTTGAAGGTCGATCCGCCGGTCATGCTGCCGATCGGCTGCGATTCCCCGCGTTCGGCGGTGATTTTCTTCATCGCCGCCTTGATGGTTTCCGGCTCGCCCGGAAAGCCCTCGAACCGCGCCGCGACCACGACCGCTCCGTCGGGCAGCGCGGAATGGCGGTAGGAATAGCCAAGCTCGGCATTGGTGAGCGTCACAAACTCGCCGCCCGGCATTATGACATCGCAATCGGTCAGGACGTCGCAGGTCTCGCGCCCGTAACACCCGCCATTCATCCTGGTGACGCCGCCGACCGAGCCGGGAATGCCGGTGAGGAAGGTCAGCCCGTCGATTCCCGCCTTGGCCGCGCGCCGAGCGACCTTGTTGGCAGGCGCGGCAGCTCCGGCCTCGAGCGTGGTCTCGCCGGTGACCTCGACATCCATGAAGGGTGCGCCCAGCTTTATCACAACCCCCGGCACCCCGCCGTCACGGATGATCATGTTCGACCCGATGCCCAGCGCCATGACCGGCATCGACCCGTCTAGCGCTTCGAGAAAGTCCTTGAGGTCCTGCACGTCGGCCGGTTCGAACAGCCAGTCGGCCTTGCCACCCGAACGGAACCAGACATGCTTGTCGAGCGGGGCGTTGGCAGTCAGCTTGCCGCGCACGGCTTCCATCGGCACCGGCGCATCGGCCGCGCCCTCGACGCTGCTCGTCGGCGCCTCGCCGTTATCGCGCCCGATCCATTCGCCCAGTTGCATAGTCTCGTTCATGCGTCCCGTTGTGATTCAATTGCCGGGCCAAGGGTAGCGGCCCACTTGGTGATATCCCCCGCGCCCAGGCACACCACCATGTCGCCCGGGGCGATTTCGGCGGCGAGGATCGCGGCCAGTTCGGTTTCGTCCGCGACGGTGCGTGCTGAACGGTGGCCGCGTGACTTGAGCCCGGCGACCAGCGCCGCGGCATCGACGCCTTCGATCGGGTCTTCGCCCGCTTCGTAGACCGGGGTCACGAAGACCATGTCGGCCTCGTTGAAGCAGGTCTGGAAATCGTCCATCAGATCGTTGAGGCGCGTATAACGGTGCGGCTGCGCAACCGCGATGACGCGGCCCTTGGCGTCGGCGGAGCCTGCAGCCTCGGTCGCCTCGCGCGCGGCTTCGAGCACGGCGCGGATCTCGACCGGGTGGTGCGCGTAATCATCGATGATCGCGACCGTGCCGCCTTCCACCGCGACCGAGCCGACACGGGTGAAGCGCCGGCGAACCCCACCAAAACGTTCGAAGCCGGAAACGATGACATCGTCGGGGCAGCCCATCTCGATCGCCACGGCAATTGCGGCAAGCGCGTTCTGGACGTTGTGGCGGCCCGGCATCGGCAAATGGACGCCTTCGATGCGGCGATCTTCCTCGCCGCGCTGGCGGACGATCACGTCGAAGGTGTTGCCGCCTTCGACCGGGCGGATATTGACCCCGCAAATGTCGGCTTGGAGCGAGAAACCGTAAGTGACGACCTTGCGATCGCGGACATCGCCGATCACCGCCTGCACCTCGGGATGATCGACGCACAAGATCGCCGCTCCGTAGAACGGCACGTTATGGATGAACTCGACAAAGGCGCGCTTCACCCCGTCGAAATCGCCGTAATGGTCGAGGTGTTCGGGATCGATATTGGTGACCACCGCGATGGTCCCGTCGAGCCGAAGAAAGCTGCCATCGCTTTCATCGGCCTCGACCACCATCCAGTCTGAATCGCCCATGCGCGCATTCGAGCCATATTGCTCGATGATCCCGCCATTGATGACGGTGGGATCGATATCGCCGCAATCGAGCAAGCTGGCGATCATGCTTGTGGTGGTGGTCTTGCCGTGCGTGCCCGCGACCGCGACGGTCGATTTGAGGCGCATCAGCTCTGCCAGCATCTCGGCGCGGCGCACCACCGGGATGCGCGCTTCGAGCGCGGCGGCAACCTCGGGATTGGTGCGGCGCACCGCGGTCGAAGTGACGACCACCGCGACCCCTTCGATATTGGCCTTGTCATGGCCGATCGTGATCGCAATGCCCTGGTCGCGAAGCCGGGTCGTGACCGGCCCTTCGCGGATATCAGAGCCCTGCACGCTGTAGCCGAGATTGTGCATCACCTCGGCGATGCCTGACATACCGATCCCGCCAATGCCGACGAAATGGATAGTGCCGATATCGGTGCCGACGCCCTTCATGCGGCATTGTCCCGCGCAGCGCCCGGAGCAGGTTCTGCCGAAGGCGCAGTGCGTGCCGCCTTGGCAGGTTCGCCGACGCGGATCACGTCCATGGTGTCGATCCCGCCCATGCTTTCGACGAGGTCGGCCAGGTCGCTTGCCGCGTCGGGCCGCCCGCAATTCCACGCGGCATGGGCCGCATTGGCAAGGCTGGCAGGGTTCTGCGCCATGGCCTGGATCTGCTTTGCCAGTTCCTTGGGAGCGAATTTTTCCTGCCGGATCATCCGGCCCCCGCCTGCCTGGACGATCTCGCGGGTGTTCGCCGCCTGGTGATCGTCGGTCGCGATCGGCAGCGGGATGAGGATCGCCGGGCGGCCCACTGCGGTGAGTTCGGCGATCGTCGATGCGCCCGCGCGACCGATGAACAGGTGCGCATCGGCAAGCCGTTCGTGCATGTCTTCGAAATAGGTCCCGAGTTCTGCGGGAATATCGTGGTCCGCATAACGCTGGCGCACCGCATCGAGGTCTTCAGGGCGACATTGCTGGGTGATCTGGAGCCGCTGGCGCAGGCCCGGCGGAAGCATGGCGAGCCCGTCGGGCACGACTTCGGACAGCACCCGCGCGCCCTGGCTTCCGCCAGTCACGAGCACGCGAAGCAGGCCTTCCTCTGTGAAGGCAGGGAAATCCTCGTCTCGCAGAGCGAGCACTTCGGCGCGCACCGGATTGCCGACGAGATGGGCCTTGTCGCGGTGCTTGTCCTTGAGCCGCGCGACCGCCGGATAAGCAGTGGCGATGGCATCGACCCGGCCCGCGAGCAGGCGGTTGACGCGGCCGAGCACCGCGTTCTGTTCGTGGATTACGCTCGGCACGCCTGCCGATGTCGCGGCGAGCAGGGCGGGCAGCGCAGGATAGCCGCCAAAGCCGACCACCGCGGTGGGGGCGAAGCTTTCGAACAGGCGCAGCGCCATGTTGCGCCCGTCCCACACCGCGCGCGCCGCACCCGGCCAGCGCAACGGGTTCTTGCCGAAGCGGCCAGCGGGAAGGACATGCGCGGTGAGGTAATCGGGCTTTCCGGGAATGTTCGCGCCGCGCTCGTCGGTGATCAGCGCGACATGGTGCCCGCGCGCATCGAGCTCTGCAGCGAGCGCGAAGGCGGGGATCAGGTGGCCGCCCGTCCCTCCTGCGGCAAGCACGAAATGGCGGCTGGCTCCCTTGCGGGTCGGGCTGGTCATGCGCGCGGCTCCTGTCTGGCGTGGCCCTGCTTGTCGAACAGGTTGCGCAGGCCCGGCTTCTCGCGCTCGAGAAACGGGTTGCGGCGGGTGATCGCCAGCAATAGCCCGAAGGTGAGCGCCACCGCCAGTGTCGATGAACCGCCATAGCTGACCAGCGGCAAGGTCATCCCCTTGGACGGGAACAGGCCGAGATTGACCAGCATGTTGGTGAAGGCCTGCCCGCCAATCTGGGTGGCAAGGCCCGCGCCCGCGAGCAGCGCGAACAGGTTGTCCTCATCGACCAGCCGCAGCAGCGCGCGCACGATGATCGCGACATAAAGCATCAGGATCACCGCGCACATCAGCAGGCCGAACTCCTCGCCGATGACCGAAAAGATGTAGTCGGTGTGCGCCTCGGGAAGCCGCATCTTGTTGGTGCCCAGCCACAGACCCGACCCCGTCCACCCGCCGCCCAGCAGCGTGCGATTGGCTAGGTCGACCTGGTCGAAGGCGGTGCCGCCGGCAAAGAAGCTGTCGATCCTGTAGCGAGCATTGTCATAGAGGAAATAAGCGGCGGTCATCGCGCCGAGCCCTCCGGCAACGAGGGCCCCTATGCGTCGCAGCGGCATTCCCGACAGCCACACCAGCACGAACCACACACCGCCGAACAGGATCGTCGCGCCGAGATTGGGCTGGAGCATCAGCAGCGCGCCCACCACCGCCATGGCCAGCGTCGAATAGGCCACCACCGGAAGCGAGGAATCGCGCAGCCGCCACGACAATATCCAGGCGAGCAGGATGGCAAAGCCGGGTTTCAAGAACTCGCTCGGCTGGAGCGAGAAGCCAAGGTCGAGCCAGCGCCGCGCTCCGTTGCGCTCGACCCCGATGACGGGAACCAGCAGCAGCAGGAACAGCATACCGATCGCTAACACGATGCCGAGCCTGCGCGCATCCTCGCGGCTGGCAAAGGATGCCGCGATCATCACCCCGAGCCCGAGCAGCTGGAAGACGACGTGGCGCTGGAAGAACACGAATTCGGCGACCTGGTATTGCCGCCCGGCTGCCGGCGATGCCGCCGCCACCGCGAGCGTTCCGAGCGCCATCAGCAGCACGGCAAGGCCCAGCAGCCACTTGTCGAGCTCGCGCCACCACACGCGCACCGCCTCGTTCACCGTCCGGCGCGCGGGCACGGGAGCGTGAAACTTGGCATCGGAACGCGGCGGCGAGATGTGCATGGAGCCTCGCCCTCCTATCGCAGCTTGAGCGTGGCGAGCCCGACCAGGGCAAGCACGATCGCGATGATCCAGAACCGGATCACGACCTTGCTTTCCGACCAGCCCAATTGCTCGAAATGGTGGTGGATCGGCGCCATGCGGAAGACCCGGCGCCCGGTGCGCTTGAACCAGAAGACCTGAATGATCACCGAAGCCGCTTCGAGCACGAACAGCCCGCCAACGATCGCGAGCACGACCTCGTGGTGCGATGCGACCGCGATCGCGCCGAGCGCCCCGCCGAGCGCGAGGCTGCCGGTATCGCCCATGAAGACCGCGGCGGGCGGCGCATTGAACCACAGGAACGCCAGCCCCGCCCCCATGATCGCGGCGCAGAATATCGCAAGCTCGCCCGCACCCGGCACGTGGGGAATGCCCAGATATTCGGAGAAATCGGCGCGCCCCACGAGATAGGCGATCAGGGCAAAGGCGCCGGTGGCGATGATGACCGGCATGATCGCGAGGCCATCAAGCCCGTCGGTGAGGTTCACGGCATTGCCCGCGCCCACCATCACGAAAGCGGCAAAGACGTAATAGACAGGCCCCAGCGGGATCTCGACGTCGGAAAAGAAGGGGACATAGAGATTGGTGCTGATCTGGCTGACGATGATGTAGCTGGCAACACCCGCCACCGCGAATTCGAGCAGCAGCCGCACCCGGCCGGAAAGCCCGGCATGGCTGGCCTTGGAGACCTTGTCATAATCGTCGATGAACCCGATAACCCCGAACCCGATCGTCACCGCCAGGCAGGCCCAGACGAACGGGTTGGTGAGATCCATCCACAAGAGTAGCGCAAAGACCAGCGCGACCAGGATCATCAGCCCGCCCATGGTCGGCGTGCCGCGCTTGGCGAGGTGGGTTTGCGGGCCGTCCTCGCGGATCGGCTGCCCCTTGCCCTGGCGCACTCGCAGCAGGTTGATGAAGCGCGGACCGATGATCAGCCCGAACACCAGCGCGGTGAACAGCGCCGCGCCGAAGCGGAAGGTCTGGTAGCGGACCAGGTTCAGCAGGCCTTCAAATCCGAGCCATTCCGCGAGCAGGTAGAGCATTTCGTTTCCTCGGCGCTGCTTACCCGTGCGCCTGTGTGAAGTGTGACACCAGCGAGCCCAGGCCGACCGAATTGGAGCCCTTGACCAGCACTGCATCGCCGTGAGTGAGACCGAATTGCTCGAGCGCCTCGATCGCCTCTGCGGGGCTATCGCAATGCGCGAAAGACGGGGCAAAGCCAAGCGAATTGGCGCTCCTTCTCCCCAGTTCGGCGGCCAGCGCACGCATCTCGTCGCCCACCAGGATCGCGTGGTCGATTCCTGCCTCGGCAATGGGTTCGCAAAGCTGGGCGTGGAAACGCGGAGCGAAGTCGCCCAGCTCCTTCATGCTGCCGAGCACAGCGATTCGGCGATGGGCAGGCGTCTGGCCGAGCGCCTTCAAGGTCGCGCGCATCGAGGCGGGGTTGGCGTTGTAGCTTTCATCGATGAGCAGCGCCTTGCCGCCTGCTGCCGCGATTTGGGCGCGCGCGCCGCGGCCCTTGAGCCCGCCCATCTCGGCCAGCGCGAGCCCTGCTGCGGCGAGGTCGCCGCCCGCTGCGCGCACCGCTGCCATCACGCCGAGCGAATTGGCGATCCAGTGCTCGCCGGGTTCGGCGATCGAATAGCACACCCGCGCATCGCCCAGGTCGGCGGTGACGAGCGAGCCGCCATTGGCGACCGGGATCGCGTCGAGCAGGCGCACATCGGCATCCTTGCTGCGCCCGAAGGTCACCACCTTGACCCCGAGCCTGCGTGCGTGGTCGGCCATGCGCTGTGTGTATTCGCTGTCCGCCGGGATGATCGCGGTGCCGCCCTCTTCGAGGCCCGAGAAAATCTGCGCCTTTTCGTCGGCAATCGCTTCCATGCTGCCCAGGTTCTCGATGTGAGCGGGCGCGATGGTGGTGACGAGCGCGACATGCGGACGCACGTGACCGGCAAGCGGGGCGATCTCGCCGGCGTGGTTCATCCCCATCTCGAACACCCCGAAGCGCGCGCGGGCAGGGAGCCGCGCGAGGCTGAGCGGTACGCCGACATGGTTGTTGTAGCTGCGCACGCTGCGATGGGCACCGCCCCTGCTCGAACGATCGAGCGCGTTGAAGATCGCTTCCTTCACCCCGGTCTTGCCGACCGACCCGGTGACTGCGATCCGCACCGCCTGGCTGCGTGTCCGAGCGGCATGGGCGAGCGCCTCGAGCGCCTTGCCGGTGTCCTCGACCAGCACGTGCGGGAAATCGACCGGGCGATCGGTGATTGCGGCGATCGCGCCCTTGGCAAAGGCCTGGGGCAGGAACTTGTGGCCATCCATCGCCTCGCCCTTGAGCGCGACGAAAAGGTCGCCCGGACGCACGTCGCGGCTGTCCATCTCGACACCCGAGGCCTGGAAGGCATGGCTGGCGCGTCCACCGGTGGCGGCCTCGACAGCGGCCGAATCCCACAGCGCGAGCGGCAGCGCATCGCGCGGATCGGCGGGCCATTGGCGAAGAAGGGCGTGGGCCTGGCTCATTTCGGCATCTCCGCCGCGCATTCGCGCGCCACCTGGACATCGTCAAACGGCAAAATTCGCATAGTCTCTCCCGAACCGATGATCTGGCCCTGTTCGTGGCCCTTGCCTGCTACCAGTATGATATCGTTGCCGCCCGCCTCGGCGATTGCCGCTGCGATCGCCTCGCGCCGGCCGGCCACCTCGCTGACATGCGAGGCCGAACCGGTGCCGGCGAGGATCGCCTTTCGGATTGCTGCCGGGTCCTCGCCGCGCGGATTGTCGTCGGTGACGATCGCCAGATCGGCCGATTTCGCCGCGACCGCGCCCATCGGCGCGCGCTTGCCTTGGTCGCGGTCGCCGCCCGCGCCGAAGACCACGATCAGCCTTCCGCCACGCTCAGCATCGACATGGCCGCGAAGCGCCGCAATCGCCGCGTCGAGCGCGTCTGCGGTGTGGGCGTAATCGACATAGACGGGCGCGCCCGCCGGGATAATCACAGCCCGTTCGAGCCGTCCGCGAACCGGCTGGAGCCGCGCAATCGCGTCGAAGACCATGGATGCATCGGACCCTGTCGACAGCGCGAGCGCGGCAGAAACCAGCGCATTCGCGGCCTGATAGGCCCCGATCAGCGGCAGCTTGATCGTGCGATCCTGGCCGGCATGTTCGATCGTCAACATCTGGCCGAGCTGGGTCGCCTCGCGGGACAAGAGCTTCAGAAAGGTCCCGCGATCGCCCACGGTGCGCAGATCGAGCCCGCGCTTCTCGGCATGGTCGATCGCCCGCGCGGTCCACGCGCTCGGCTCGCCGCCATCCCAGATGATCGCCTTGCCGCCATCATCGACGACCTCGTCGAACAGGCGCATCTTGGTAGCAAAGTAATCTTCCATGCTCGCATGGTAATCGAGATGGTCCTGGCTGAAATTGGTGAAAGCCCCTGCGGCGACCCGCAGCCCCTCATTGCGGTATTGCGACAGGCCATGGCTCGATGCCTCGTAGGCGACATGGCTCACGCCTTCGCGCGCCAGTCCGCTCATGTTCGACAGGAAGGTGACGATGTCGGGCGTGGTCAGCCCGGTCGACACGCTTTCATCGGGCGTGGTGACGCCCAGCGTGCCGATGCTCGCGGCGCGCTCGCCGCACATGCGCCAGATCTGGCGGGTCATTTCGGCAGTCGAGGTTTTGCCGTTCGTCCCGGTCACCGCGACGATGGTCTGCGGAACGGGCGAAAAGAACTGAGCGGCGAGCTGCGCAAAGGTCCGGCGCGGCTCGTCACTGGCGATGTGAAGCGCACCTTCGACCCTGGCCCCATGCGATGCGACAACCGCGACCGCGCCTGCCTCGATGGCTGCGGGGATGAAGTCCTCGGCGTTGAAGCGCTCACCGCGAAACGCGCCGAACACGGTGCCGGGCGCCACCTTGCGGTGGTCGATGGCAAAGCCGGTAACGCTGGTCGCGCCATCGGCCTCGGCTGCGATCCCGGCGCTCTCGATCAGGCGGGCAAGCTTCATCGCCGCCCCTCTATCAGCGAGCGCAGGTCGGAGATATCGACATCGCGCGCCGCATCGGGCCGCACGTCGAGCATCGGGCCGATCCGCGGGATCAGCGCGCCCACGATCGGCGCCGCGGTATAGGCGGCGGTGCGCTGGCCGGACGAGGCGGCGGTGCCCTTGGGCTCGTCGAGCACCGTCACCACGACATAGCGCGGACGCTCCATCGGGAAAGCGGCGGCAAAGGAGGAGATCAGCGCCGTCTCGGCATAGCCGCCGCGCCGCGCTTTTTCTGCCGAACCGGTCTTGCCGCCCACGCGATAACCCGCGGCATCAGCGCTGCGCCCGGTGCCGTAGATCGAGATCATCCGCATCAGCTGGCGCATGCGCGAGGACGTCGAGGCCTTGAACACCCGCGTGCCGCGCGGTGCTTCACCCGGTTCGAGCCGGTGCAGGGTCGCCGGGCGATAGACCCCGCCATTGACCATCGCGGCATAGGCGCTCGCAAGGTGCAGCGGTGTGACCGCGATGCCGTGGCCATAGCCCACGGTCATGGTGGTGATCCGCGACCAACTGCCATTGGAGCGGCCCTGGGGCCATTGCGGACGGCCGCGCGCGGGCAGCTCGATCTGCGGCGGACGGTTCATGCCGAGATCGGTCATCACCTGCCGCATCCGCGCCTCGCCAAGCGCGTCCGCGATCCGCATCGTCACCGTGTTCGACGAATAGGCGAGCGCTTCGGCGACATTGAGCGTGTCGCCCTTGGGCTTGAGATCGCTGCGCCTCCAGTGGCCGATCTCGACCGGGCCCGCATCCCATTCTGCGCCGAGATCGCGCACGATACCCGCATCGATCGCGGCAGCGACCGTCAGCGGCTTGAAGGTCGAACCCAGCTCATAGGTGGCATTGGTCGCGCGATTGTAGATGTTGGGCGAATGCTGCGCATCGGAGCGATTGGGATCGAAGGCGGGAAGCGATGCCATCGCCATCACCTCGCCGGTATCGACATCGAGCACGATCCCCGCCGCGCCCTTGGCATTGGTTGCCAGCATCCCGCGGCCCAGTTCGTCCTCGAGCGCGCCCTGCACGCGCAGATCGATCGACAGGGCCACCGGCTCTGCGCGCAACAGCGGGTTTGAAAGCCGATCGTCGAGCACCTGTTCCATGCCCAGCTTGCCTTCGAGCTGGCGGTCGCCGCCTTCGAGCGCATAGCCAAGCACGTGCGCGCCCAGCGGGCCTTGCGGGTAATAACGATCGTTCTCGCGCGGCAGTTCGAGCGCAACCTCGCCGAGGTCGAACACCTTGTTCGCATCTTCGGGCAGCAGGCGGCGCAACAGGTAGCCCCCGCGATCGGAGGTGAGGATGCGCACCGTGCGCTCGATATCCAGATCAGGGAAGATCGCCTTCAGCCGCTCTGCTACCTCGCGCGGCTCGGCCACAAGCGGCGAGCCGTCATCCTCCATCGCGCGCGGATTGAACCACAGCGCATAGGCGGGAAAGGTGCGTGCCAGAGGCGCGCCGTTGCGGTCGGCGATCTCGCCGCGCGGCGGCAGCAGCGCTTCCTCGAGCGTGGTCTGGCCCTGCGGCGCTCCGGCAAAACCGAGATAGCCGATCCGCACGAGCGCAACCGCGGCGGCCAGCACGAAGATGCCGATCACCATGAAAAGCCGCAGCCGCGCGATGACCAGCAGGCTGTAGCGCATGTGGACCGCAGCGATGCGTCCGGCGGGGATTGCGGGTCGGGGCTGGTGCACGAAGACCGTGCCGTCAGCCGCTGGCTGTTTCGTGTCGAACCTGGCGTTGAAAGTGAGCGCGTTCATTCAGCGCCCTCTGACGACCGGATCGCCCGGTCTCCAAAAGATGTCACCGTGCGCGCATTGGCCGGACGGATCGGAGAGGCCTCGATGAGAAAGTCGCCGAACGCCTCGGTGAAGACCGCGCCCGCATCCTCGCTCGCCGCGACCGATGCCAGGGTCACAGGCTTTCCGGTGACCGGCGAGACCATCGCACGCGGTTCCCCATCGGCGCGCGCCAGTTCGGTCCGCAGCGTCCGGATCGGCGCGGGCGCGTCGGGGCCGAGCGGCTGGCCGAGGCTCGCCAGCTGGCGATTGTTGTCGAGATACTGATCGGCGCGCGGCGCGGTATAGCCGAGCTCGACCGCATTCCATTCGGCCAGCTGGCGCTGGCTTGCGCGGGTCTGGAACTCGGTCTCGAGCATCAGCGTCTCGCGCTCCAGCGCGATGATCTCGCGCTCGGCGAGCAGCACTTCGCTCCTGACCGCATGCACGTTGAAGCTGAGCACCGCGAAGAGCGCGATGCACGCCGCCAGCGCTGCCGCCCAGCCGATCTGGCGAATGCGGGAACCGGTGACGATCATGACGCGATCCTTTCCTGGGCTGGGACAGAAGTGCGCCGGGCGTGGCGCAGGACGGATGAGCGAGAACGCGGGTTGCGCGCGATCTCTGCCTCGCCGGGGCGAATGGCCTTGGAGACGCTTGTGAAGGTCGGGGGCGGGCCGGGGATTTCGCCGGGCAAGTGGCGTGAGACCGCGCGCCCGCCGCCCGAAGCCTCGCGCAGGAAGCGCTTGACGATCCGGTCCTCAAGACTGTGGAAACTGACCACCGCGAGCACGCCGCCTTCGCGCAGCAGGATCTCCGCTGCGTTCAGCCCCGCGCGCAATTCTCCCAACTCGTCGTTCACGTGGATTCGCACCGCCTGAAAGGTGCGGGTCGCCGGGTCCTTCTTGTCGTGCGGGCGATAGCCGAGCGCCTTGCGCACCACGCGGGCAAGCTCGCCGGTGGTCGTCAGTGGGCGCGCGGCGACGATCGCGCGGGCGACCCGGCGCGACTGACGCTCCTCGCCATAGAGGTAGAGCACGTCGGCAATCGCCGCCTCGTCGGCAGCGTTGAGGAAATCGGCGGCGCTTGTCCCTTCCTGGCTCATCCGCATGTCGAGCGGGCCATCGGCCTGAAACGCGAAGCCGCGATTCCCCTGGTCGAGCTGCATCGAGGACACGCCGATATCCATGACCACCGCGTCGACCTGCGGAACGCCGATGCGCTCCATCTCCTCGCGCATGGCGGAGAAGCGGACCGGGTGAAGCGCGAGGCGGCCCTCGTATTCCGCCACCATTGCCTCACCGCCGGCAATCGCATCGGGATCGCGGTCGAAGCCTTGGACGCGCGCGCCCGCATCGAGCAGCGCGCGCGAATAACCGCCTGCGCCGAAGGTCGCGTCGATGATGTCCATGCCCGGACGCGGGTCGATGGCGGCGATCACCTCGTCGAGCAGGACGGGGATGTGCGGCGCGCCGGTCATGCCTTGGCCCCCTTGGCTTTCGCCTTGGCCTCGGCCTCGGCGACCAGCCGGCGGCAGGTCGCCTGAGCGCCCTTCCAGGCGGAATCCATCCGCGCCAGCTCGGCCGGGTTCCAGACGAAGAAGAAATCGCCAGCGCCCTGGAAATAGAGCCCGTCTTCGACCTTGCCGAGTTCCTTGAGGTGATCGGGCATCACGAAACGACCGGAGTCGTCGAAGGGAATTTGTTCGAACTGGAACAGCTGGCCCGCGCGCACGTCGCGGTCGAAACTGTCATCGCCGAGCCGGATCGCGCGCTCTTCCTCGCGGTCGAGTTGCTGGTTGAGCTTGTCGATCCGCGAGAGGCCAAAGCCGACGAGGCAATCAAACCGTTCGTGCGCGACAAGGCACAGCGTCTTGCTGCCGCCTGATGCCTCCTTCACTTCCTTGCGGAAAGCAGGCGGCAGGACGAACCGACCCTTGTCGCCGACGGGCGAAAAGGCCTGACCGTTATATGCTCCCGCCGCTGGCACGCGCGAAAATCCCCTTCCCCGTAGGCCGCGCCTGTTCGCGTGGCCGACAATCCCTGTTTCAACCGGCAAGACCTCTCTGTCGCCGCACCCCGCGCGAGCGGGGGCAGCGTGCCGTTCCTTTGCGGACGGCACGGGGCAAACCGGCATGTTTGATGGAACACGGTAATATCCCTCTTGCCGGTGCGAGGCTAGGATTTTCTAGGAATTTTGCGGGATTAAACGGTAAATAACTGATTTACCTTATTTTCTTTCGAAGCAAGATCACCGCGCCGAATGCGTCCGAACCCTTAGACACTCGCCCTATCTGACTAGAATCGCGGCGAATCCCGTGAAATCCCGCGTAATGCGCGAGCGCGCTTGGCATCGTTCCCGCAATTTCCCCAATGTCGCCTCAGTCGAAGGCGTAGGCAAGCAAGGCGCCGATCGCCTCGTGGTCGTCGCCTGCCAGTTCGCCGTGTTCGAAGACGCTGGCATCGCCGATATAGGTTACCTGCCCCTCGCCGATCCGGGCACACCGCGCCGCAAGCCCACTCTCGTGTAAGCGGCAACCATTATTGCCGGCCGCATCCCCGGCAATCCTGAGGTCGCTGCCCATCAGCACCGGGATCGCGCCATGCGGCGTCGCGATCTCGCGCAGCCTGGTCACGTCGGGATCGAATTGCTGGGACAGGCCCCAGCGCGCGATGACCGGCGGGATCAGCGCGCTGGCATTGGGCCTGCGCGGATCGCCCAGCGGCAGCTTGTATTCTCCGGTCAGCAGCGGGTCGAGCATGATCAGGAGCTGCCCGCCCGATCGCACCCAGCGATCGAGCGCGACATTGTCGGCCGGGGAAAGCCCGCGCGGCTGGATCACCGCGATGCGATCGAGCCTTGCGAGCGGGTCGATATCGCCGTCTTCACCCGACAGCGAGGAAATCGGGGACAGGGTATCGAGCGGCACCAGCGAATATTCGCGCTCCATCGCCGTGCGCTGCCACGGGGAGGTTTGCGACCCGCTGGCGAGCGCGGCGAGATCGGCGCCGAGCGGCCAGTAGAGCGGCAGGCTGGTCATCAGCCCCAGCGCGGGCTTGTTTTTGGCTGTTGCCGGCATGGCCTGGTGCGCCTCGCCTTCGGGAGCCGCAGGCGCGCTGCAAGCCGCGGCGCCGAGCATCAGAGCCAGCACCACTGCCAGCACCGGCCCCGATACACGCCTGGCCCGACCGCGGGCGCAGCTAGTCCTGGGCATTGCTGGTCGGGGTCGAATCCTCGACGACCGGGTCCGGCAAGTCACTGACCTGTCCATCGCCTGAGCCCGGTGCCGGATCGGCTGGTATTTCGGGAACGATCCCCGCATCGGCGAGCGGATCGCGCTGCGGCGCGCTTTCGGTTGGCTCGGTCGTGGGAGCAGCTTCGGGCACGGCGAGTTCCTCCGTCCGGTCGGCCTGGTTGCCGAGCGCGCTCGCCAATCCGATCAGGAGGATCATCGAGCCCAGCCCTGCCAATCCGATCTGGAGACGCTGCGTCGCCTCGGTGCGCGTTCCGCCAAGCGGCGCGTGCTCGGGCGGCGCATTGTCGCCGCTGTCCTCGGCCCCGCGTGAAAACCTTCCGCCAGTCATCGTGCCATCCTAACCCCGCGCACGGGAACTGTCGATCAATCGCTTTACGTGTCGGTGAGCCAGTCGAACACCGGCAATCCCTTCTCGGAAAGCCATGCCGGGTTGTAGAGCGTCGACAGATAGCGAAACCCGGTGTCGCACAACATCGTTGCCACCTGCGGATTCTCGCGGCCCTCGGAGACCAATTGCCGGCCAAGTTCGACTGCGCCGGCGACATTGATGCCCGAAGACAGACCAAGGCACAGCCCCTCCTCGCGAAGCAGGCGTCCGACCCATACGAGGCCTTCCTCGTCCGAAATCCGGAACTGGGTGTCGATCGGCGCGCCTTCGAGATTGGCGGTGATGCGCCCCTGCCCGATCCCCTCGGCCACCGAGGAGCCTTCGGATTTGAGCTCGCCATGCGCGTAGTAATTGTAGAGCGCCGCGCCGTGCGGATCGGTCAACGCGATGCGCACCTCGGGGTTCTTCTCCTTGAGCCCCATCCCCACGCCGGCAATCGTGCCGCCCGTGCCCGCCGCGCAGGTAAAGCCGTCGATCTTGCCGCCGGTCTGCTCCCACAGCTCCTTGGCGGTGCCCTCGATATGCGCACGGCGATTGGCGGTATTGTCGAACTGCCCGGCCCAGATCGCGCCCTCGGTCTCTTCGGCCATGCGGCGCGAGACGTGCTGGAAATGGCAAGGATCGGCATATTTGGTCGGGGGGACGGTCTCGAGCCGCGCGCCGAGCGCACGCAGCGTATCCATCTTTTCCTGGCTCTGGTTGTCGGGCATGACGATAACCGTCTTGTAGCCGAGCGCATTGGCCACCAGCGCGATCCCGATGCCCGTATTGCCCGCCGTGCCCTCGATCACCGTTCCGCCGGGTTTCAGCTCGCCGCGCTCCTCGGCATCGCGGATCATGTAGAGCGCCGCGCGGTCCTTCACCGAGGAACCGGGATTGGCGAATTCGCACTTGCCCCAGATATCGCAGCCGGCCGCCGCGCTGGGACCGGCCAGCCGCACCAGCGGCGTGTTGCCGATAAGGGCGAGCGTGTCGCCGAGAGGTTTGGGAGCAGTCATCATTGCGCAGATAGGACCTCGCCCCTGCCGCACGCAATGAAGATTAATCTTCGGGCGCGATAGTAACCTTGAGACCGCTCAGCTCATCGGTCAGCGGAATCTGGCAAGACAGCCGCGAGGTCTCGTTGCGGTGATCCGAACTTTCGAGGAGGTCGTCCTCGTCCTCGCTCATCTCGGGAAGCTGACCGCCCGCCTTGTCGTCGACGAAGACATGGCAGGTCGCGCACGAACAGCACCCGCCGCACAGCGCCAGCAATTCGTCAAAGCCGTTGTCGCGGATAGCTTCCATCACGGAAAGGCCTTCCTCGACCTCGATCGTGCTCGTTTCGCCTTCGCGATTGGTGACGACCAGCTTGGGCATGGGTTTCGATGTCCTTCGTTACAGCTTGAGCGCGAGCGTTGCGCTTGGAAAATACGGCGTGTCAGCTAGGAGGTTCCGTTGCCAATGGCAACCGGGAGAGAAATGCAATGGGTTTAAGCGCCGGTGAATTGCGCGAAGGGCTGGACAGGCTGGCAGCGAGCGACAGCCATGTCGCGCGCGCTCTCGAGCGGGTCGGCTATCCCGAACCCCGGATCAGGCCGCGCGGCTACATGACCTTGTTGCGCACGATCGTCGGCCAGCAGGTCTCGGTCGCTGCGGCGACATCGATGTGGAACAAGCTCGAGGCCGAACTCGGCGAGGATTTCTCGCCCGCCTGCCTGCTCGAACGCGATTTCGACACGCTGCGCGCCTGCGGCCTGTCACGCCAGAAACAGGGCTATGCCCGCAGCCTTTGCGAGCTTGTCGATGCAAGCGCGATCGATTTCGACAACCTGCCTGCCGATGACGATGCGGCGATAGCAGAACTGACCCGGATCAAGGGGATCGGCCGCTGGTCAGCCGAGATCTACCTGCTTTTTGCCGAGGGGCGACCCGACATCTGGCCCGCGGGCGACCTGGCGGTGCAGGAAGGCGTGAAGCGCCTGCTCGATCTCGACGAACGGCCCAAGGAGAAAGAAGCGCGCAGCCTCGGCGAGCGCTGGTCACCACACCGCGGGGCGATGGCGATCTTCACCTGGCATTTCTACGCCAATCCGGCGCTTTGAAGCGAGCGCCTATTCGTCCCTGACGGCAATCCATATCTGCGTACGCACCTCGTCCATCGCCATGGTGGTGGGATCGTCGATATAGTGTTCGAGCGAACTGTCAGCGAGCGATACGCCGTTCTCGCGCGCCCAGGCGACGATCCGGCGATAGGTGTCGCCGACCTTGTGATAAGCACCGCGATGATAGGTGGTGACATAGCGGCCCGCGGGCACAGTGGTTGCGATGGCATTCCCTTCGCTCGAAAGCGGTCGCGAACAGAACAACCCGCTGCGCATGGCCTGACGAGAAAAGACGAACTCGCCAATCTGCGCGAGCACGCCCTGGCCTGCCATCTTGTCCCAGTCGATTCCGAGATAGCGTGCAAACGGCATGCCTTCGACCGCCGCGCCCGAGCGTTCGATATGCGCGCGCGCCTCGGCAAAGCCCGAGGCCAGCACCTTGGGAATTTGCCACAGCCGCGGATTGGCCGCGATCTCGACCGCATGGGCCGCCTCGCGCTGTTCGATTGCGATCTGGTCCGCCACTGGCATTCTCCCCTCACCCGGCGACCCTTTGCGCAGCACGTTGCAATCGCGCCCTGCCACCCTAGCTTTGCGGCAGACAAAAAGAAAAGGCTTCCATGACCGCACTCGACGCATTCCCGCTCATCCCCCGCGCTCACCTGTTCGGCAATCCCAGCCGCGCACAGGGCAAGATCAGTCCGGACGGCAAATGGCTGAGCTGGCTCGCCCCGCACGAGGGAGTGATGAATATCTGGATTGCCCCGCGTTCGGATCCGGACAATGCGCGCGCCGTCACCTTTTCGGCCGAACGTCCGATCCGCGAGCATTTCTGGACCCCCGATGCGCGCGCGGTCGGATATATCCAGGACAAGGCGGGCGATGAGAACTTCCTGCTCTACCGGGTCGACATCCAGAGCGGCGAGGAAAGTTGCCTGACGCCTTTCGAGAATACCCGGGTCACGATTGTCGGCGCATCGGAAACGATCAAGGACACGGTCCTGGTCGGCCTCAACAACCGCGATCCGCAATGGCACGACGTCCACCGGCTCAACCTTGCCACCGGCGATCTCGAACTGGTCTATGAGAACAACGCCTTTGCAGGGTTCATGGCCGACGACACGCTCACCCTTCGGCTCGCGATGGCGCAGAATGCTGCAGGGGGAACGGATTATTTCCGCTTCGTCGATGGCGCGGTCGAGGACGAGCCGTTCGAAAGCACCGCGATGGAAGACGCGATGACCACCCATCCGGCGGGCTATACCGTCGATGGCTCGGTGCTCTACTGGCTCGACAGCCGCGACCGAAACACCGCCGCGCTCTATGCGCAGGACACCGAGAGCGGAACGCGCGAACTGATCGCCGAAAACCCGCGCGCCGATATCGGCGGGACCATACGTGACAAGCGCACCGGCCGCATCCAGGCTTATTCGGCCACCTATCTCAAGACCGAGTGGACCGCGATTGACCCCGCGATCGGCGAAAGCCTCGACTGGCTCCGCAGCCAGTTCGATGGCGAAGCTGGCGTGATGAGCCGGACCGATGACGATAGCATCTGGATCGTGTGGAACGACCCCGGGACCGCGCCCATCGCGACTTATGTCTTCGAGCGCGAGGCGCGCCGGCTGACGCCGTTCTACGTCACTCGGCCCGAGCTTGCCGAAGCGCCGCTTCAGCCGATGCATCCGGTCGAAATCACCAGCCGCGACGGGCTCACCCTGCCTTCCTACCTGACCCTGCCCCCGCATGCCGGAGGCGGTGATACCGACCGTCCCGAATCGCCGGTGCCGATGGTCCTGCTGGTCCATGGCGGGCCGTGGGCGCGCGACGAATATGGCTACAACGCGATCCACCAGATGCTCGCCAATCGCGGCTATGCGGTGCTTTCGGTCAATTTCCGCGGCTCGACTGGGTTCGGCAAAGACTTCATCAATGCCAGCAACCTCCAGTGGGGCCTGGCCATGCACGACGACCTGATCGACGCGGTCGAATGGGCCGTCGAGGAAGGCATCGCGCCGCGCGACAAAATCGCGATCATGGGGGGCAGCTATGGCGGTTACGCGACGCTCGCGGGCCTTGCCTTCACCCCCGACGTCTTTGCCTGCGGGGTCGATATCGTCGGCCCGTCCAACCTTGAGACCCTGCTCGAGACGATCCCGCCTTATTGGGAGCCGATGGTGAAGACCTTCCACGAGCGCATGGGCAATCCCGGCACGCCAAAAGGGCTCGAACGGCTCAAGGCCGCAAGTCCGCTCCACAAGGCCGATGCGATCACCAGGCCGCTGCTGATTGCGCAAGGTGCGAACGACCCGCGCGTCAAGCAAGCCGAGAGCGACCAGATCGTCGGCGCGATGAAGCAGGCAGGCATCCCGGTCACCTATGTCCTCTATCCCGATGAAGGCCACGGTTTCGCCCGGCCCGAGAACTCGATCGCGTTCTTCGCCATCGCCGAGAATTTCCTTGCCGAATGCATCGGCGGGCGAGCCGAGCCGCTGGGCGATGTCATCGCGGCATCGAGCACTCAGGTCATCGAGGGCGAGGCCCATGTGAAGGGCTTGGCAGGTTGACCGGCGCGCCCTAGACCGGTTGCAAAGAACAATCGGATTTCGAGGGGACCAGCCATGTCACAGCCACGCCGCCACATCTTCATTACCGGCGGGGCCTCGGGGATCGGCCGCGCAGTCGCGCTCCATTTCGCACAGCGCGACTGGTTCGTGACCGTCACCGACGTCAACGAAGCCGGGCTCGAGGACACGCTCGGCCTGATCGGCGGGGGCTTCAAATATTCGCATCGGCTCGACGTGCGCGACCGCGCGGCGTGGGACGTCGCGCTCGACGCGGCGAGCACTGCGGCCGGCGGGCGGATCGATGCGATGTTCAACAATGCCGGGATTGGCACAGGCGGCGCGCTGAACGAGCTCGAGGTCGAGGAGATCGACCGTTGCCTCGACATCAATCTTCGCGGCGTGCTCTATGGCGCGCAGGCGGTCTATCCCCACCTCCAGAAAACCGCTCCCGGATCGGCGCTGGTGAACACCGCGAGCGCGGCAGGGATCACCGGTGGATCGGGGATGAGCGTCTATTCGGCGACCAAATTCGCGGTGCGCGGAATTGCCGAGAGTCTCGATGCCGAATGGGCGCCCGAGGGGATCAAGGTCTCGTCGATCTGTCCCAGCTTCATCGAGACCCCGCTTCTCGACGGCACCGGCAGCCGCCAGTCGAACGAGCAGATTCGCGACCGGGTCAGGCAAGCTGGCCTGGAAATCACCCCGGTCGAGGAAGTCGCAGCGACCGTGTGGGACGCGGTCCACGGCGACGATTTGCATTACCTCGTGGGTAAAACCGCGCGGCGGCTCAATTTCGCCAAGCGCTGGATGCCGGGCCGCGTGCGCAAGCAGCAGCGCGAGGCCGCCGGCCTGCTCGGGGGCAACTAGACCAGCGAATCGATCGCGCGCACCATCTTGATGTCGCGCTGCGACAATCCGCCATGCGCGCCCGCATCATGCGTGGTCAGCGTGATCTCGACCTTGGCATAGACGTTGAACCATTCGGGATGGTGGTCGAGCCGCTCAGCATTGAGCGCGACCCGGCTCATGAAACCCCAGGCCTCGGAAAAATTGCCGAACTGGAACGTGCGCTCGATCGCCTTGCCATCACGCGCGAGCGACCATTCGGGGTGATCGGCAAGCAACTGGTCGCGTTCGCTTTCGTCGAGTTCGGGGACATGGACCATGCGTGGGGCTCCTTGCGGCAGGTGTTGTGAGCGGGTTCGCTTTTGCCTAACGCACGAAGCGATGCAAGGTTCAGTGCCGCACTCTCTTTCCGCCCAAGGGCTTGCCTGCCGCCGCGGCGACCGCCTGCTGTTTCGCGGATTGTCACTGGCGCTCGGCCCGGGCGAGGCGCTGCACGTGACCGGCGCAAATGGCACCGGCAAGACCACCCTGATCCGAGCGCTTGCCGGGTTGCTCAGCCCCTTTGCCGGATCGGTCGACCACTGCGGCACGATCGGCCTTGTCGATGAACGCCCCGCGCTCGACCCGGACCAGCCACTCGGAAAGGCGCTGGCTTTCTGGCAGCGGGTCGACGGCTGCACCGACCCCTCGCTCGCGCTCGCGGCACTTTGGCTGGAGCCGCTCCTCGAAGTGCCGGTACGCTATCTCTCGACCGGCCAGCGCAAGCGCGCAGCGCTCGCCGCTCTGCTCAATCGCGGGGCGGCGATCTGGCTGCTCGACGAGCCATTGAGCGGGCTCGACAACGCCGCGATCGCACAGGTGAACGCTCTTGTCGCCCAGCATGTCGGCGACGGAGGCATCGCGGTGATCGCATCGCACCAGCCGGTCGTGATGGAAGGGCTGAAGACGCTCGCCATCGAGGATTACGCCGTCGCCGGAGAACCGGGATGATTGCCGCGATGCTGAAGCGCGACCTCGCGCAGTTCTTCCCGTTCTCCGGGAGCGGAGCGGCGCTGCCGGTGGTATTCTTCGTCGCGGTGGCGATGCTCTACCCCTTCGCGGTCGGACCCGACATCAACCTGCTGTCGCGCACCGGCGGCGGGGTGGTCTGGATCGCGGCACTGCTTGCCAGCATCCTTCCGCTCGAAAAACTCGTCTCGCGCGATATCGCGCTCGGCATGTTCGACCAGCTCAAGCTGCGCGGCGTGACCGAGGAGGCGATGATGGCGGTGCGCCTTGCCGCGCACTGGCTTAGCTTCGGCCCGCCGCTGGTGCTCGCGACCCTGCCCGCCGCCGCGCTTCTCGCGCTGGACATGGCGACGGTGAAACTCCTGGTGCTCGGACTTGTGGCAGGGACCCCGGGTCTCGCCGCGATCGGGCTGATAATCGCCGCACTCACCGCGAGCCTTCGCGCAGGCGCGGCGCTTTCGGGGCTGCTGCTGATCCCGCTTGCCCTGCCGATCCTGATCTTCGGCGCGGGCGCGCTTGCCCGGCTGGATGCAGCCAGCCTTGGCTTCGTCGCCGCGATCAGCCTGCTGCTGGTGGCGATCGCCCCTTTCGCGGCCGGCGCGGCCATCCGCGCCGCACGCGAGATCTGACCGGTCAGTTGTAAGGCGGCTTGTCGCGGCCCGTCGGGCTCTTGGTGAAGATTTCCACTCCGTCCTCGGTGATCGCGAGGCTGTGTTCGAACTGCGCGGACAGCGACTTGTCGCGCGTCACCGCGGTCCAGCCATCTCCCAAGACCTTGGCCCAGGGCTTGCCGAGATTGATCATCGGCTCGATCGTGAAGAACATGCCGGGCTTGAGCTCCGGCCCGGTGCGCGCCTTGGCCGCGTGGACCACTTCGGGCGCGTCGTGGAACAGCCGGCCAAGCCCGTGGCCGCAAAATTCGCGCACCACGCCATAACGGTATTTCTTGGCATGCGACTCGATCGCGGCGCCGATATCGCCGAGCCTGGCACCGGGTTTCCCGGCCGCCTCGATCCCCAGCATCAGGCATTCATAGGTGACATCGACCAGCCGCCGCGCCTTGAGGCCCGGTTCGCCGGCGAAATACATCCGGCTGGTATCGCCATGCCATCCATCGAGCAGCGGGGTGACATCGACATTGAGAATATCGCCGTCTTTCAACGTCTTCGGCCCCGGAATGCCGTGGCAGATGACGTGGTTGATCGAGATGCACGAGGAATGGGTATAGCCACGATAGCCGAGCGTTGCCGGAACCGCGCCCGCATCGAGCATCATTTCGCGGATCGCGGTATCGATACTCTCGGTCGTGACGCCCGGTTTCACGAGGTCGGCGACCTCGTCGAGAATGGTCGCGGCCAGCCGCCCGGCCTTGCGCATTCCCTCGAAGCCTTCTTCGGTGTGGAGCTTGATGGTGCCGTCGCGATAGACGGTGTCGGTGCCTTCGACGAGTTGGTATTCGGTCATGGCGCGCATATAGCGGCTGCGGTGCGCAATTGCGAGCGCGCAAGGCGCCGGCGTGCGAACAATTCACGCGTGACAAGCGCGCATTCGCGCTTAATTACAATGACCATGACCGATTACAACGAACTGATCGTGCCCGATCGCGGGCAGGACGCCACGGCCATTCATCTCGTCAACAAGGATGGCTTTCCCGCTTTTGCGAAAACGCTTTCGGCGGGCCAGCGCGCTGCTCTCGCCGCGCAGAAATTCGAAGGCGCAGGTTACCAGGTCGGCATCGTGCCCGATGGCGATGGCTGGTTCGCGGTCGGCGGCGTTTCTGACCCGGACGAACTATCGAGCTGGTGCCTTGCCAAGCTCGCCGAGGACCTGCCCGAAGGGACTTACCGGCTCGCCGACCGCCAGCCTGGCCCCGCCGTATTCGGCTGGCTGACCGCGCAATACCGCTTTACCCGCTACAAGGACGACGAAAACGCGGCCGGCCCGCGTGTTCTCCTGACCGAACAGGTCAAGCGGCGCGATGCGCTGGTGGCCGAGGCCGAGGCCGAGATCCTCGTGCGCGATCTCATCAACACCCCGGCCGAGGACATGGGCCCCGCCGCGCTCGAGGCCGAGTGCCGCAAGCTGGTCGATGCCCATGGCGGCAAGCTCGACGTGGTCAAGGGCGATGCGCTCGAACAGGGCTTCCCGATGGTCCACGCGGTCGGCCGCGCCGCATCGCGCGAACATGCGCCGCGCCTGATGCACCTGACATGGGGCGATGAAGGCGCGCCGGTCCTGGCGATCGTCGGCAAGGGCGTGTGCTTCGATTCCGGCGGGCTCGACGTCAAGCCGGCGAGCGGGATGCGGCTGATGAAGAAAGACATGGGCGGCGCGGCTCACGCCATCGCGCTCGCCCGGCTCGTGATGCAGTCAGGGCTCAAGGTCCGGCTCCACTTGCTCGTCCCCGCGGTCGAAAACGCGGTCGCGAGCAATTCCTTCCGGCCCGGCGACGTGCTGGCCAGCCGCAAGGGGCTGACGGTCGAGATTCACAACACCGATGCCGAGGGGCGCCTGATCCTGGGCGACGCGCTTGACCTGGCGAGCGAGCAGGAACCGGACCTGCTGGTCGATTTTGCCACGCTGACAGGCGCGGCGCGGGTTGCACTGGGTCCCGATTATGCCGCCATGATGGCGCGCAAGGACGACACCGCCTCTGCAATGAGCGAGGCAGGCAAGGCGCATGACGACGAGCCCTGGCGGCTGCCTCTGCCCGAAGCCTATCGCGAATATCTGTCGAGCGACATCGCCGACATCGCCAATGCCCATGCCAACCCCTATGCCGGGGCGAGCGTCGCCGGGCTGTTCCTCGACCGCTTTGTCGGCGAAGGGATCGACTGGGTGCATTTCGACACTTTCGGCTGGCGTCCCTTTGCCAAGCCCGGGCGCAGCAAGGGCGGTGCGGCCTACGGCCTTCGCGCGGCATGGCACGTGATCCAGCAACGCTTTGCCGGTTGAGCCTCGCGCTCAAACTGCGGACACTTTTCGCAGGCCGATTGCCCTCGCCTTGCCCAGCGGCCTAGGCTCGTCTAAGCGCCGCGGGAAATTCATCTCCCCACGCGCGGGGGCTGGAGACAGGGACACATGAACGCGGCGCAAGGCGACAATCCTGAATACACCGTCCCCGACGGGATCCTCGGCCTCAAGGGGCCGGTGGAAAGGCCCGAGCCCGGCACGCTCGCGCTCAGGGGCGACCTTGCCCATATCGCGCTCGCCGGCAAGCATCTCGCCGCGCATTACGTCATCCCGCATATCCGCCATATCGGCAGCGAGGGCGCCGAGGTCATGCTCAACACCCGCGACGATTCGCCGATCGTGACCCGCTTCGAACCGGGTACCCGGATCGAGGTTCTCGACGTTGCGGGCGAATGGATCTGGGGCTGTCTCGGCCCCGAAGGACCGAGCGGGTACATGAAGGCCAGTTGTCTGGCCGAGTGATGTGCGCCAAGGGTGGGCCATGACCACCCGGATTTTCATCGATGGTGCTGCCGGCACGACCGGCCTCGAAATCCGCGACCGGCTCGTCGGGCGCGGCGAGTTCGAACTGATCACGCTCGGCGAGGACGAACGCAAGGGCGAGAGCGCGCGGCGCGATGCGCTGTGCGCCGCCGATATCGCCATCCTGTGCCTGCCCGACGATGCCGCGCGCGAAGCCGTCCGGCTCGCCGAAGGAGCGGACACGCGCTTCATCGATGCCTCCAGCGCGCACCGGGTAGCCGATGGCTGGACCTATGGTTTTCCCGAGATCACCGGCCATGATCCGATCGCCCGAGCGCGCTGCGTGAGCAATCCGGGCTGCTATCCGACCGGTTTCATCGCGCTCGTCGCGCCGCTGGTACGCGCGGGGCTGGTTCCGAGGGACTGGCCATTCACCGTTAACGCGGTGAGCGGGTATTCGGGCGGCGGCAAGGCGCTGATCGATCGTTTCGATTCGCCTGGAGCGCCGGCTTTCCGAGCCTATGGCTATGACCTTGCGCACAAGCACTTGCCCGAGATGCAGACCCACGCGGGGCTGAAGCACCCGGTCATCTTCGCGCCTTCCGTGGTTCCGGCCTTTCGCGGCATGGTGGTCGAAGTGCCGCTGCATTGCGGTGCGATGACGACCAACCCGCATGCCGACGATCTTCGCGCCTGCCTGGAAGAATTCTATGCCGGGTCGCAGATCGTCTCGGTCGCCCAGGGCGATGCTCATGGCGAGATATTGCTCGAAAGCCATGCCGACCCGCATGACGGCATCGCGTTGTTCGTATGCGCCAATGACGGCGGCTGGCACGCGCGCCTCGTCGCGCGGCTCGATAATCTCGGCAAGGGCGCAAGCGGCGCGGCGATCCAGAATCTCAACATCATGTGCGGCCTGCCCGAAACCACCGGCTTGCAGCTCTGAGGCGAGCCTAGAATCCGGGCAATCGCTGCCCAAATTTTGAGCACGCAAAGCGTGGAACCCGGTCGCAACCCCATGCGTTGGGATGGGCAATGGCGATGCCGATATTGGCACGATTCTTGATCGGACACTGGTCTTGAGCGTGCACAGGCGGTGCCACGGGCGGCACCAAGGGACGGGGAAGCGAAACTCCAAGTGAAAAAGATCGAAGCAATCATCAAGCCCTTCAAGCTCGACGAGGTGAAGGAGGCGCTGCACGAGGTCGGCGTGTCGGGAATCACCGTCACCGAGGCGCGCGGTTTCGGCCGGCAAAAGGGCCATACCGAGCTGTATCGCGGCGCCGAATATGTCGTCGATTTCCTGCCCAAGGTGAAGCTCGAGGTCGTCGTTCCCGATGACCAGGCCGAACGGGTCGTCGAAGCCATCGCCGCGGCTGCCCAGACCGGCAGGATCGGCGACGGCAAGATCTTCGTGACCCCGATCGAGAGCGCGCTGCGCATCCGCACCGGCGAGACCAACGAAGACGCAATCTGACGCGGCAACGCTGCCGCTCGAACCGAACACCCAACCAGCGCTCACCCTCCCAGAGCGCATTCAACGAACACCGAGCTGGAGAACACGACGATGGCGAGCACCAAGGACGTCCTTAAACGGATCAAGGACGACGAGATCGAATGGGTCGACCTGCGCTTTACCGACCCCAAGGGCAAGTGGCAGCACCTGACCATGGCAGCGAGCGCGATGGACGAAGATGCGCTCGAGGACGGTCTGATGTTCGACGGCTCCTCGATCGAGGGCTGGAAGGTCATCAACGAAAGCGACATGATCCTGAAGCCCGATCTCGACGCGGTCTATCCCGATCCCTTCAGTGCCACCCCGATGCTGTCGGTATTCTGCGACATCGTCGAGCCGTCCGATGGCCAGCTCTATGCGCGCGATCCGCGCTCGACCGCCAAGCGCGCCGAAGCGTATCTCGCATCGACCGGGATCGGCGACACGATCTATGTCGGACCCGAACCCGAGTTCTTCATGTTCGACGATGTCCGCTTCGAGGACGGCTATGCCGGCAGCGGCTACGCGATCGACGACATCGAATTGCCCAACAATTCCGGCAAGGAATACGAGATGGGCAACATGGCCCACCGCCCGCGCGCCAAGGGCGGCTATTTCCCGGTCGCACCGGTTGACAGCGCGGTCGATATCCGTGCCGAGATGGTCACCACCATGATGGAGATGGGCCTCGACATGGACAAGCACCACCACGAGGTGGCAGCCGCGCAGCACGAGCTGGGGATCACCTTCTCCAAGCTCACCACCTGTGCCGACCAGGTCCAGGTCTACAAATATGTCGTCCACCAGGTCGCCCATGCCTATGGCAAGACCGCGACCTTCATGCCCAAGCCGATCAAGGCCGATAACGGATCGGGCATGCACACTCACATGTCGATCTGGAAAGACGGCAAGCCGACCTTTGCCGGCAACGAATATGCCGGCCTGTCGGAAACCTGCCTTCACTTCATCGGCGGGGTGATCAAGCACGCCAAGGCCTGCAACGCGTTCACCAACGCCACCACCAATTCCTACAAGCGCCTGGTCCCCGGGTTCGAGGCCCCGGTCCTGCTCGCCTATTCGGCGCGCAACCGTTCGGCATCGTGCCGCATTCCCTATGGCGCGGGCGAGAAGGCCAAGCGCGTCGAGTTCCGTTTCCCCGATGCACTCGCCAACCCCTATCTCGCCTTTTCGGCGCTGCTGATGGCGGGTCTCGACGGGATCGAGAACAAGATCCATCCCGGCGATGCGATGGACAAGAACCTGTATGACCTGCCTCCGGCAGAACTGGCCGATGTCCCGACCGTTTGTGGATCGCTGCGCGAAGCGCTCGAAGCGCTCGAGGACGATCACGACTTCCTGCTCAAGGGCGACGTGTTCTCGCTCGACCAGATCGAGGCCTATGCCGAGATCAAGTGGGAAGAGCAGCTGCGGCTCGAAACCACCCCCAGCCCGGTCGAATACGACATGTATTATTCGAGCTGATCCGCGCGATCACGCCACCGCGAAAGTTGGGGCCGTCCGGGTGACCGGGCGGCCCTTTTTAATGGCGCTCGGCCCGCCTCGCTGGTCCCGCAGCGCCACGAACCGTTTTCCTACAGGCACCTCTTGTGCCTAATACATGCGCCTCGTTTTTCGCCGACCATCACGAGGAGTTCGCATGACCCAGCCTTCCCCAGCAAGCGCAGCCCGGCCCTTTGCGCGAAAGCCTCTGTTCGACCTCGTGCGACGGATGCTCGGGCGCGGTTTCAGCCAGGCCGAGGTCGATGCCATGGACGAGGTGCTGGACGACGCGATCGAGACGGGCATCGATGCCGGCATCGTCAAGGCGGGCGTCTTGCCCGAGCCCGGCAGACCGAGCGTACCGCGCATCAAGAGAACAACGGCACAAGGCCGGGCGCCGCGCGCCGTGGGAGCGCGCGGGACCGCCCTGATCAAGCGGTTCGAAGGCTGTGCCCGGCTTCGCAGCGACGGCCTGGTCGAAGCCTATCCCGACCCTGCAACCGGCGGCGAGCCCTGGACCATCGGTTGGGGGGCGACCGGACCGGATCGCGAGACCGGCGGCCGCATCGGGCCCGACAGCGTCTGGACCCAGGCCCAGTGCGACGCCCGGCTCGAATGCGACCTTGAGCGTTATGCGTCGGAAGTGGCCTGCGCGATCGGGAACGTGCCGACCACGCAGGCGCAGTTCGATGCGCTGGTCAGCTTTCACTACAACACCGGCGCGATCGCCCGGGCCACGCTGACCCGGAAGCACAAGGCTGGCGACCATGCCGGGGCTGCTGCCGAATTCGCGCGCTGGAACAGGGCCGGTGGACGCGTGCTCAAGGGCCTCGTGCGGCGCCGGGCCGAAGAGGCCAAGCTCTACCTCAGTAATCCCGGCTGATCTCGGCAAGCACGCTGTCGCGCCCAACGGTCGAGATCGTCGCGAGCAGCGCCAGCCAGCTCGAAATCCGGTATTCAACCTGGGTCGCGCTATAGCCCTGCCCGTCGGTCACCAGTTCGACATAGACATCGCTGCCGATATTCTTGCCCAGCGCCACGCCGGTCCCGCGTCCGAGCGCGGGATCGGCGCTGACGATGCGCAGCTGGTCTAGCCCGATCGAGCGACGCAGCGTGCCGATCGGGTCGAGCCCGCTGCCTCCGCCGCGCAAGGATGCGAGAGCGGCCCCCAATTGCACCGCGTCGGTGGCCGAAAGCGATGTGACCGACCCGCCGAACAGCAATTGCGAGAGAATTTCCTCCTCGGGCAGCGCCGGGACCGATGAGAACGCGATCTCGGGCGATTGCGCATTGCCGGTGATGTCGATCGTCACCTCGGTGCCATTGGCGCTCGCTTGCGCCTCGATATCGAGCCTCGGGTCGATGGGCATGTCCTGGTCGAATTCGATCCGGCCGTCGGTCAATTCGAACCGGGTTCCGGCAAAGGTATAGTCGCCGCGCACCAGCCGCGCCTCGCCGCCAATGCGCGGATCGTCGACCGTGCCGCGCAGGGCGATGTCGATGCCCCATTCGCTTTCCAGCCCCATGCCATCGACCGACACCCGGCTCGGCGCGCTGGCATTGACGAGATAGCGCCACGCCCCGGCAGGCCCGCTGGTCGTCGCGGCCACGGTATCGCGTCGGTTGATCTCGCGCGTGGCGATCTGGGGCAGCGCCATGTCGTCTCCCGCCACTCCCAGCGCCCAGCTCGCTTCGTCGATCGTGACCCGCCCGGCAATGGCTCCGCCCACCCCGTTCGAGACCAGCCTGAGCGGCCCGGTAATCGTCGCGTCGAGCCCGTTGGCATTGAGGAGCCGCGCGTCTTTCGCCGCGGCGCGAATGTCGATCCGTGGCCCGCGGGTCGCCGACATGTTGGCAAGATCGACAAATCCGCTCCCGCTCACCGTGCCGCCGCCCCTGGTGGTCCCGGCGAAGCGCGCGATTTCCAGCCGCGACCCGGCGAAACGTCCGCGCGCGGTGATATTGTCGATATCGGTCCCGGCAATCGCGCTCTGCAGGCGCAGGTCGTTGCTGGCGAGCGTGCCGTTTATGCGCGGATTGGCGAGCGTGCCGGTCGCGCGCGCGGCGATATCGACCGGACCGACCAGATCGAAGGTCTCGATCGCGGCAAGCCGCCAGATCGCCGCAGCATCGCCATCATATTCGAGCCGCGCGTCGAGCCGCCCGCGATTGAGCCGGGCGGCAAGATCGCCCGAACGCGGCAATCGCGTGATCCGCGCATCGATCCGTCCAAGGTCTGCCTGGTCCTCGCGGATACGCGCCCCGGCGCGCAAGGCATCTGGCGACAGGTCGATAACCGCGAATAAATCGATCGGCTGCGAGGACAGGACGAGGCCCGACCGGGTGAAATCGTCGACCCGGATGCGCGCATTGCCGGTGGGAAGGCCGCCCGATGGCTGCGTCCAGTTGATGATGCCAGACAGCCTGCCTCCGAGCCCCAATTCCGAACCGGCAAGATCGGCGAGCCGCAGCGGCATGCGGTTGAGCCGCGCAGAAACCGCGGTGGCATCCCCGCCGAAAGTGCCTTCGAAGATGGCAAAGCCACGCGCAAAGCCGATCTGGGTGGGTGCGAGGCGATAGCCGCCATCCTCGAGCGGGGTCAGCACCGCCCGGCGCGGCATCGAGATCGCTCGTCCGCCATATTCGCCCTGCGCGATGAGCGCGATCCGTTCAGGCGAGAAATTGCCTTCAAACTTGAGCTGGAAGCGGTCCGCGCGCCGCCCCGCAATCGCACCGCGCAGCGCGCCGCGGCCATCAACGATGCTTGCCTCGGCATCGAAAGCGGCGATCGACAGCGCGCCATATTCGAGGCCCGTCCCCGCAATATCGGCCTCGATCCGGCTCGAATTGCCGTCAAATCGGCCACTCGCCTCTATATCGGCATAGGCGAGGGCAATCCGCGTATCGCCGCCGAAACGCGCCTGGCGCGCCTGCAGATCGACGGCAAATGCCTGAGCTCCGCCCGCCGCGGGCGACAGCGAGATCGTGCCGTCGAGACCGCCGCCCGAAAGCGCGAGATCGCCCGCGATCTCGCTATCCCCGAGCGCCAGCGATCCGGTGACATTGGTGCGGTAGACCTCCAGCCGGGCAATCGCGATCTGGGTCGGGCCGTCGGCGGGAAGCACGATGCCGAGAGCGCCCTCGAACGGGCCGAGCAGCGAACCGCCGGCAACAGCGAGCGCGAAGCCATCGCCGCTCGGGGCGATGGTGACGCGAACGTCCTCCAGCCCGGCAGAAGGGTATGGATCGGCGAGCACCAGGGTCGCGCGCGGTCCGTCCCCACTGACTTCGGCATCGAAGGTGAATGCGCCATATTGCGCGTGATTGCCGCTGCCGGCGAGAGTGGTCACTCCGCCCGCGATCCGGCTGTCGAGCCTCGCGTCGAGCTTGTCGCTCGCGATTACCACGTCACGCAGCACGATCGGCCGTTCGCCGCCCATCGACAGCCCGCCATCGAAGCGCACCTGGTTGCCCGCGAGGTTTGCGATCGTGGCATTCTCGACCTCGTGCAGAACGCCCGAAAGGTTGGCGTTGAGGTTCCACGCGGCGCCTGCGCCGAAAGTGAGGACGATCTTGGCATTGGCATTGACGCTTCCCAGGTCCTCGAGCGCGAGGCCGCGCGCGGTCACCGGCCCGGCAAGCGCATAGGCGCCGGTCGCGGTGTTGCCGCGCAGCGAAAGCTGTGCACCGAGCCCGTCAAAGGCGAGCCGGGCATTGTCGGCCTCGATGCGGCCCCCCGAATAGGTCAACAGCCCGCTGAGCGTCCCGTCGACCAGGCGCGGATCAGCGAAGGCATTGCCGGTCGTCACCCGCGCCGCCCGCAGGTCGAGCGGCACGCGCCAGGTCTCGCCATCGAAGGTCGCGGTGCCCTGTTGCGCCAGCCCATCCACGCTCACCCCGCCTGCTGCGACGAGCGTGGCGACATCGATATCATGCGCGATCACGAGGTCGCGGAAGGGGCCTGTGACACTGGCCGAGAAGCGCGCGCCTTCAAGCGCGAAACTTTCGCCGAACAGGCCCGGATCGCGCAGCCGCCCGGTGATGTCGAAATCCTCGACGGTGTTGCCGGCAAGGTCGACCGCGCCACGACCGCGCAGGTTGAGAGCCGGCGAAACCGCGGCGATCGCGCCATCGAACACGCTTTGCTCGAGCGTTCCCTCGACCACCAGCGACAAGGCGCTGCCGATGGCGCGCGCGGGCAGCGAACCGGCTTCGAGTTCCGGCGAGACCTGCCCGATCGCGCTGTAACGACCGGCATCGTTGGCGAGGCGAAAACCCGCCACCCTCTCGCGCGTATCGCCGTCCTGCCGGGTGACCAATGCGTGGCCGTCCCAGTCGCTCCAGCTGCCATCGCCCTCGATCCAGATGCGATAGGCCTTGTCGAGCCCGGCGAGCGCCACGGTCGGCCCGTCAGAAGCCGCGGCGATATCGAGAGCAAGGTCGAACCGGTCGCCATCGGGTTCGGCATCGAGCAGCAGGTCCAGCCGGTCCTCGCGCCCGAAGGTTCCCTCGGCATCGACCAGCGCGCGTCCGCTGCGGATATCGACCCTGGCAGCGAGGTCAACGCGCTGCTCCTCGTCTCCGGCAAGCCCGGCGGCGAGCGTGAGATTGTCAATCACGAACCGGTCGACCCGGATGTCGAAATCGGGCAGCACCGGGGCATCGGGGTCGCCCGGGAGCAATTCTGGCAAGCGTTCGAGCGTGCCGCGCCGCGCGGTCAATTCGCGCACGTCGATGCCACTGGTGATCCAGGACAACGGGCGCCAGTCGAGCTCGACTTCGGGGATGGTGAGGAACACGCCCTCGGGGTCCATCACGGTCACGTCGTGAAGCGTCGAGCGGCCATAGATATCGCCCTCGATCCGCCCGACCTCGAAACGCAGGCCCGATGCGGGAGAGACCGCGGCGATCTGGTCGGTGATGAAGCGTTTGCCTATCGGGGTCGAGAGGAACAGCGCGATCAGCACGAAGGGCGTGACGATGATCGCGAGCGCCCAGCCGAGCCTCTTGGCCCAGCGGCGCTTGCGCTTGCGCGGCGCGGTTTTGGCGACAGGGTCCGGCTGGCTCGCGGTGTCGGGCAGTGCATCTGTCATCAGAACGCCTGCCCGAGACTGACATAGACCACCACCGGCGCGTCGAATTCGCTCGGGTTGAGCGGAACGCCGACATCGACGCGGATCGGGCCGAAACTGGTCTTGTAGCGCACGCCCACGCCAGCGCCGGCGCGCACGACATCGAAATCGGGCCGCGCCTCGCGCGAGACGGTGCCGATGTCGAAGAACGGCACGACCTCGACCGCGCCGTCGAGAAATCCGGTCTGGATGCGCGCCTCGATCGCGCCTTCGACGAGCGAGCCGCCGCCCAGCGCCTCGCCGAACTGGTTGCGCAGCCCGATCGCCTGGAAGCCATAGCCGCGCACCGAACCGCCGCCGCCCGAATAGAGCCGCCGCGAGGGCGCGATCTCGAAGGCGTCGGCGCCGAGGATCGAGGCGGCCGCCACGCGTCCTGCGATTACGTGCTCGCCAACCGGCTGGTAATAGCTCGCATCGACCCGGGCGCGCAGATAGAAGGTCTCCGCCCCGAGCGAGCGCGAAACCTCGGGCGCGGCAAAGCCGGTGACGCGAAAGCCCTGCCTGGGATCGAGCAGGTCGTCGGTTGCATCGATCGTAGCGCTGCCGAACAGCGAGCCGATAAGGTATTCCTGCCGCGGACGCTGGATGCCATTGGTCACGCGGTTGCGCTCATCGGTGTAAAGCAGCTCTGCGCCCACTTCCCAGCTCAGCGGTTTCTGGAACAGGAGGTTGGAGATCCGTTCGAACGATCCGCGCAGGGCCGCGGTGCGCGCATCGACCGCCTCGGTCTCGATATCGCTGACATAGGCATCGAGGGTGAGCACCTGGTCGCGGGCGCGGAAATTGTTGCGGCGGAAGGTGACGCTGGCGAGCTGTTCGCGCGTGCCGACAATCCCGCGCAGCCGCAGCGCGCCTTCGGGCGGGAACAGGTTGCGGTGCTCCCACCCGGCCTCGAGCTTGAAGCCGTCTTCGGTCCCGTAACCGATCGCGCCCGATATCGTGCGCAGCGGCGCGCGCTCGATCCCGACGTCGAGAGCGACCTGGCCGGGCTCGCCGTCCGCTGGCGGGATCGTTTCGCGCGGCGTGATCGAAACGCTCGAGACGAGGCCGGTCGCAAGGATCGCCCGGCGCAGGTCGCGCTCGAGGCTGGCCTGGTAGGTGTCTCCCTGTTCGAAGCGGGCTATGCGGGACATGTGCCGACCGGAAAGGAAGCGCGGGTCCTCGCTTACCACTTCGCCGAAGACATATTTGCCGCCCGGTTCGACCGGCAGCGTCAGATCGCCTTCCTCGCGGGCGTGATCGACGAGCAGTTCGGGTTCGCCGAAATCGGCGAAGGGATAGCCGTTCTCGCCCAGCGCCACGCGCAGGTCGATATCCTCGGTAACGATGCGGTCGAGATAGAGCGGATCGCCCGAGAAGATCTCGAATGCCGCGCGCAGCATCGTGCCGTCGGGGTCGGGCAACCTGTCGAGCGCGCCCAGGTCGATCGCGCCAAAGCGATAGCGCGTGCCAGGCAGGATATCGAAGCGCACCACCGGATCGGCGGCGTCGGATGATCGGGGGTCGCCCGGGCCTTCATCGGCTCCGCGTCGCCCGCCCGACAATTGGCGCACGACGTCGCCGTCGAAATAGCCGTAAGTCCGCAGTATCTCGACCAGCAATTCCTCGTCCGCGCGTGCGCGTGCGGCGAGCTGGGCCCTGGTGTCATCGCCGGAATCGAGCGCTTCGATCGACGACAGCGCGCGGAAACGCTCGACGAAGCCGGTTTCCTCGGGGAAGCGGTCGCCATCGGCGGGAAAAGCGAGGATGAGCTCGTCGCTGACCTCGAATTCCTTGAGCTCGGGCAGGTCGACCAGCGTCGGCGCTGCGATCTCGGCGAAGCTGGGCCTGTCGGGATCGGCTGCGAGCGGTTCGGGCTCGGGAATATCGAGATCGGCAAGCGCGGCTTCGACATCGAAGATCGCGCCCTCCTCTCCCACAGCAGGTTCGGTGTCCGGCAATGCCAGGACGGGCGCAGACGGATCGGCCGGCGCCGGCGCGACACCTTCGGCCGCCCAGTTTTCGGGATTTTCGACAGCCGATGGCGGGATCAGGTCAGCGAGTGTCTGCGAGACCGGCGCGGGCGGCGGCGGAGGAGTGGCGGGCGCGGAGCCTTGCGCTTCGCCCTCGTCCTCCTGCTCACCTTCATCCGATGGCCTGTTCGCGTCCGATACGCTCGCCTGCGCCTGGATCGCTGCGCCTGCGGGCAGCAATGCGGGTCCGGCGGCGAAAGCGCCTGACGCAGTCAACCCGGCCGCGAAGACCGGAAAGAGCTTGAGATATTTCAAACAATCAGCTCGACGGGAATTTTACCGGTTGTCCGTCTTTACCCGTAGCTGCGCCCATGGTTCCAGCATTTTTGTCGCGCGGAGCGGTCGCCTCGGCGATTAGGCGGCTCTGCACATCGTTATCCATGCGCTGCCAGCCTTCGCGCGTCAGCTGTTCGAGCGGGCGATAGCGGACCTTGTAGCGCATCCGCGGGCTGCCATCGACCCAGTAGCCCAGATAGACATAGGGTAGCCCGCTTTCGGCGGCGCGGCGGATGTGGTCGAGGATGATGAAATTGCCCAGACCCGCCCGGCTTTCGTGATCGGGATCGTAGAACGAATAGATCATCGACAGCCCGTCGCCCTGGCGATCGGTCAGGCAGGCGCCGACGAGGCGGCCCGGTTCGCCACCCTCGCCCGGCTCGCGATACTCGACCACCGAGCTGGTGACGGGCGTGTGCTCGACCATGTCGGCATAGTCCATCTCGTCCATGGTCGACATGCCGCCATCGGGATGACGCTTGCCCAGATAGCGGCTGAGCAGGTCGAACTGTTCCTCGGTCGCCCAGGGGCGGCATTCGGTCACGACGAGGTCGCGATTGCGGCGCATGTCGCGCTTCTGCGTGCTCGACGGATTGAACTCGGACGCAACCACGCGCACCGAAACGCAGGCCTGGCAATCGAGGCAGCTGGGGCGATAGGCGACGGTCTGGCTGCGGCGGAACCCGATCCGGCCGAGCGCCTCGTTGAGCTGGTCGGCATGGGCTCCCTTGAGCTCGGTGAAAACCTTCCGCTCGCTTCGCCCTGGCAGGTACGGGCACGGCGCGGGGCTCGTCACGAAGAATCGGGGAAAGCGGATCGGGGCCGTCACGGGTCTGCCGGAGTCCTTGCGCAAGGTGCGGAGCCCGGTCTGTCCGGGCGGGAATCGCGATGTCGTTATTAAGACATTCTTATGCCTTCTCGGTTCCTCCGGTAAAAGACCCTTAACCACAAATCAGGGTGAAAATTGGATTACTTTGCACAGCCTGGCGGCGAAACCGCCACCGGATCGGAGCAAAGGTTTGCACTTGCGCCAAGCCGCGTCGCATAGCGGGACACCGCGGGTTCGAGCGCTTAATCCCTGTCAGCAAACATGGGTTGGAAAGGCGCGTGGGAGCGCGGCCCACGCGATTCTGCCAAGCGTCAATTCAGCTCGACGACCTGCACCTTGTATTGCGCCTCGCGCAAGGCCGCGACCAGCTTGTCGACCTGCTCGGCATCGCGCGCCTCGCATTCGATATCGGTGATCAGCCCCTTGGCAGGAAGCGTGGTGAAGATGCGCTGGTGGTAGATCTCGATGATGTTGACATTGTGCTCGTTGAACAGGCGCATCACCCGGAAGAGCGCGCCCGGACGGTCCTGCAGGGTCACCCGCAGCCGCGCCAGCCGTCCCTGCCGGGCAAGGTCTCGCAACAGCACATTGGCCAGCAGGCGGGTGTCGATATTGCCGCCGCACAGCACCAGGCCGACCGACTTGCCGGCAAACCGTTCGGGATTGTCGAGCACCGCGGCAAGGCCGGCCGAACCGGCACCCTCCACCACGGTCTTTTCGATCTGAAGGAGGAGCGAGACCGCCTTTTCAAGGCTCGGCTCGTCCACCAGCAGGATGTCATCGACCTTATCGGCGATCACCTGGCTGGTGAAATCGCCGGGCCGCTTGACCGCGATGCCTTCTGCCAGGGTGTCGCCGCCGCAATCGCGGTCCTCGCCCTTGATCCGCGCGAACATGCTCGGGAACAGCCCGGCCTGCACGCCGACCACTTCCATGTCGGGCTTGAGCGCGCGCGCCACCGTTGCCATCCCGGAGATCAGCCCGCCCCCGCCGATCGGGGTGACGATGCAGTCGAGATCGTCCTTCTCTTCGAACATTTCGAGCGCGACCGTGCCCGCGCCCGCAGCGACATGCGGATCGTCGAACGGATGGACGAAGGTCAGCCCGCGCTCCTTTTCGAGCTCGCAGGCATGGGCATAGGCCTCGTCGAAGGTCTCGCCTTCGAGCACGACATTGCCGCCCACGCTCTCGGTCTGCATGACCTTCACCGTCGGAGTGGTCCGGGGCATGACGATGGTCACCGGAACGCCGAGCCGGGTGCCGTGATAGGAAAGCCCCTGCGAATGGTTGCCCGCCGACGCCGCGATCACGCCGCGCGATCTCTGTTCCTCGGTCAGTTGCAGCAGCGCGTTGAGCGCCCCGCGCTCCTTGTAAGCGGCGGTGAACTGGAGGTTCTCGAACTTGAGCCAGATCTGCGCGCCGGTGATCTCGGACAGGGTCCTCGAATGCATCATCGGCGTCTTGACCACCGCGCCCGCGATCCGCTCCGCCGCGGCGCGCACGTCATCGATGGTCAGGTCGGCCGGCGTGGGTGCGTGGCCGGTGCGGGACGAGAGGCTGCTATGAGGCGCGTTCATGGCCGAGCGCACTAAGCCTTCCGTTGCGGAAGGGCAATTCGATTCCGTTGGCAAGCCGGGCATTAGCCATTAGTCAGCAGCAACGATGGACGAGACTTTGCACATTGCCTGTATCGGGCTGGGCGTGATGGGCGGGCCGATTGCCGGTCACCTCGCGCGCGCCGGACACCGGGTCACCGCCTATAACCGTTCGCCCGAGCGCGCTCGCCAATGGGCCGGAACGTGGCAGGAAGAGGGACTGGAGGTTGGCTTTGCCGACAATCCGGCCGACGCCGCGCGCGGGGCCGATGTCGCGCTGACCTGCGTCGGCAATGACGAGGACCTCGCGAGCGTTACCACCGCCACGGGCGGCGTGCTCGACGGGTTGGCAAGGGGTTCGTTGCTGATCGACCACACCACCACCTCTGCTGCGATGGCGCGCACGCTAGGCGAGGCCTGCGCCGAGCGCGGCATTGCCTTTGTCGATGCGCCGGTAAGCGGCGGGCAGGCAGGCGCTGAAAACGGCCAGCTCGCGATCATGTGCGGCGGGCCCGACGAGGCCATGGCGCGCGCCCGGCCGGTCATGCAGCCCTATGCCAAGGCAATCACCCATGTCGGCGCCACCGGCGCGGGCCAGACCGCGAAAATGGTCAACCAGATGTGCATCGCCGGAACGCTGGCGGGCCTGTCCGAGGCGATCCGGCTGGCCGAGGGCGCGGGGCTCGATCTCGACAAGACCTACGAAGCGATCTCGGGCGGTGCGGCGCAAAGCTGGCAGATGGACAATCGCTGGCAGACCATGGCGCGCGGCGAGTTCGATTTCGGCTTCGCGATCGACTGGATGCGCAAGGATCTCGGCTATGCGCTCGACGAGGCGCGCCGGCTGGGCCTGTCATCGCCTGTCACCGCTCTGGTCGACCAGTTCTATGCCGAAGTGCAGGCCGCAGGCGGCAACCGCCACGATACCAGCGCGCTCATCTCGCGCCTGCCCAAATCCGATTCCAGCAAGTGAGTAAATCCATGCTTCGCACTCTTATCGCCGCCGGCGCGGCCCTTCTCGCCGCGCCTGCCCTTGCCGATACGCTCGTCTACAATGTCGATGGGATCACCATCGACGAGAACGGCGAGGTCAAGCGCTTTGCCGCAATCGTCTATGACGACGAGGGGGTGATCACGCACACGCTCGAACGCGGCGAGGAACGGCCCGAGGACATCGAATACGCGATGGACGGCAAGGGCCAGGTGATGCTGCCAGGCATGATCGATGCCCATGCCCATGTCATGGATATCGGATTTGCCGCGCTCACGCTCGACCTGTCGGACACCAACAGCCTCGAAGAAGCGCTCGAAAAGATCGGCCGTTTTGCCGCCGACAATCCGGGCCGCCCGTGGATCCTCGGGCGCGGCTGGAACCAGGAAAAATGGGGCCTTGGCCGCTTTCCCACCGCGGCCGAGCTTGACGCGGTGGTGGCCGACCGCCCGGTCTGGCTCGAACGCGCGGACAACCACGCCAACTGGGCCAACAGCCTCGCGATGGAGCGCGCGCGCATCACCGCCGACACGCCCGATCCCGAAGGCGGACGCGTGATCCGCGATGCGGCAGGCAATCCCACCGGCATCTTCATCGACATGGCGATCGCCCTGGTCGGCGACAGCGTGCCCCCGCCGCGCCCGCAGGACCGCGACACCGCCTTCGCCATGGCGCAGCAGCGCCTGCTTTCTGCCGGGATCACCGCGGTTGCCGACATGAGCACCGAGATGACCGACTGGCACACCTTCCGCCGCGCGGGCGATCGCGGTGCGCTCGACATCCGCATCATGGCCTATGCCGACAGCCTCGAAACGCTCGAAACCATTGCGGGCGCTGGCCCCACGCCCTGGCTTTACGAAGACCGGCTGCGGATGAACGGGGTCAAGCTGTATCTCGACGGGGCACTCGGTTCGCGCGGGGCCATCCTGAAGGAGCCTTACGAAGACGAACCCACGACCAGCGGCCTTGCGCTGATGACGCCCGCGCAGTTGCGCAACCGGATGAGCCGGGCGGCGATGGACGGGTTCCAGACCGCGATCCACGCGATCGGCGATGCTGCCAATGCCGACGTGCTGCGCGCGATCGAGGAGTTGTCCGAGACCTATGACGGCGATCGTCGCTGGCGGATCGAGCACGCGCAGATCGTCGATGTGGCTGACCTTTCGCGCTTCGGCGAGCACGGGGTGATCGCCTCGATGCAGCCGCTCCACCAAACATCGGACCGCACAATGGCCGAGGCCAGGCTGGGAGAGGACCGGCTGGGCGGCGCTTATGCCTGGCGCAGCGTGCTCGACAATGGCGGGCGGCTGGCTTTCGGGTCGGATGCCCCGGTCGAACCTGCCGATGCCTTTGCCGGGCTTGCCGTCGCGATCAGCCGCACCGATGCCTTTGGCGAACCGTTTGGCGGTTGGCGCGCGCACGAGACGGTCAGCCGCGAGCGCGCCCTGGCAGGCTTTACCGCCGATGCCGCCTTTGCCGGATTTGCCGACGGTCGTTTCGGGCGCCTTGTCCCCGGCGAACGCGCCGATTTCCTGCTGGTCGACCGCGACCCGCTGCTCGCATCGCCCGCCGATATTCGCGAAACGCGGATCAACGAGGTCTGGGTCGCTGGCAAGCGGGTCCATGCCCGCTGAGAGAGCATTGCCAGCTTCCGGGCTAGGTACTAATACCTATCCCCTTGAATTCGCTGTTCTTTCTCGTATCTCCATGCGTGCAGACCGGCTTCGCCCCTGATCGCCAACCGCGATTCGGCCGAAGGCGAAAACAGGAGATTCACGATGCAACTTCGCAATATCGCCCTCGCAGCCGCCGCATTCTCGCTTGCCGCCTCGCCCGTGGTCGCTCAGGCCGCTTTCGATCGCGCCAATGCCCCGGTCGAAGGCGAGAGCGAGCTCGCGGGCGGCACCAGCCTCCTCCTCGCTCTGCTCGGCGTGGCGGCCGTGGTCGGCGGTATTATCGTCGTCGCCGCTGACGATGACGATAGCCCCGCGAGCCCGTAACTCTCGCTCTCAAGTTTTTTGCCCCCTGAAATCCTGGTCAGGACGGAAACGGAAAAGGCTCCCGGACATCGGGGGCCTTTTCTGTTTCGGTGCGGGGTTTGTGGGGTCGGCGGGTTCGCCGGGCCGTCAGTCGGCCTTGACCGCCTCGTCGGAAGTGTCCGCGTCGTCTGAAGTGTCTGCGCCATTGGCGTCGTTTTCCTCACCCGCGCCCTTGCCTGACAGCTTCATCGCGCGTTCCTGCACCCGCATCAGCAGCAGCGACCCCTCGAACAGGAGCAGCAAGGGC
Organism: Qipengyuania nanhaisediminis; assembly: GCF_045862805.1. Taxonomy (GTDB): domain Bacteria; phylum Pseudomonadota; class Alphaproteobacteria; order Sphingomonadales; family Sphingomonadaceae; genus Erythrobacter; species Erythrobacter nanhaisediminis_A. The sequence goes on along the minus strand of NZ_AP025760.1, from coordinate 1,064,824 downwards.
ACTGCGAGGACCACCTGGCTGCCAGGATCGGGCGGCGTGACAATCGCGGCGAGCGCGACCACGCCGACGATCACGTAGCGCCGCGCCCCGGCCAGTTGCGCGCGGGTGACGATCCCGGCGCGGTGGAGCAGCATCAGCAGGACCGGCAGCAGGAAAGTCAGCCCGAAGGCGAGAATGAACTGCATGACCAGGCTGAGATAGTCGCCCGCGCTCGGCAATGCTTGCACAGCCAGCCCGCCAGCTTCTCCGCCAAAGCCCAGGAACCAGCGGAACGCGGTCGGCATGACCACGTAATAGGCGAGCGCCGCGCCGCCGATGAACAAGATCGGGGTGGCGATCAGGAAGGGCAGGAACGCCTTCTTTTCCTTGGCATAAAGCCCCGGTGCGACAAACGCCCAGAGCTGGTTGGCGATGATCGGGAAGCTGACCATGAAGCCTGCGAAAAGCGCCACCCGCAGCTCGACGAAGAACACTTCGGGCAAGCGGGTGAAGATCAATTGGCCCTCGCCTTCGGGGAAGGCATCCTTGAGCGGCTGGACGAGAAAGCCGAGGATCGGGTCGGCGAAATAGAAACACACCGCAAAGCCGATGATAAGCGCGATGACCGAGCGCACCAGCCGCGCGCGCAGCTCGATCAGGTGGTCGAGCAACGGGGCGCGGGTCTCGTCGATGTCCTTGATCTCGAATGGCATGACAGGAGCCCTATTCCCCCGGCGCGGCGGGATTGCCCGCAGCCGGCTTGCGCGCCTCTTCGGCGGGGCTGGCAGATGGTTCTGGCTGGCTGTCGCTGACCTTGTCGGCGCTCGAATCGGGCGATGTGGAGCTGACAGGCACAGGCTTTGCCGCGGCGCTTTCGGCGGTCGGCGGGGGGCCGGTCATCACCGGTTCGCCGTGCTCGGCCTCGTTGGTCATGGCGGTGCGGCGCATGATTTCCTCGTTCTGCGCCTTCCATTTCTTTTCCATGTCCTCATGCTCGGCCTCGCGCACCATGGCATCGATCCCGGTGCGGAAATGCGCCGAAACCTTGCGCACCTTGCCGATCCAGCGACCAGCGGTGCGCATGGCGCGCGGCATGTCCTTGGGCCCGATCACGAGGATCGCGACGATCACGATGACGAGGAGTTCAGCAGCGCCGATATCGAACATGTCTGGCCTCTCAGCCGCGCTGCGACAGGCGCGCGCGGCCGCGTGTCATTCAGCCGTGCTTTTCGGGCGTGTCGGCGGTCTTGGTCTCGACCCCGGCCTTGCCCGCATCATGGCTCGGCGCCTCGATCTGCGCCTTGGGCTCGGGCGTGTCTTCCTCGTTCATGCCTTTTTTGAAGCTCGAGATGCCCTTGCCAAAATCGCCCATCATTTCAGAGATTCGCCCGCGCCCGAACAGGACGAGGACGACGATTGCGAGGATCAGGATCTGCCAAACACCAAAGCTCATGCGAATTCTCTTTCGATTGCCCCCGTGCGGGGTGGCCCGTTCGGGCGGTATATGCGCAATATAGGGGGAAACCCGCCGCCGCGCCAGTCGCAGCGCGCATGCTGGCACCGATCAGGGCACGGCGCTTCCCGCCTCGTCCTCGCTGGCCTCGCCCGCATCGCCCGCATCGTCGCTGGAAGCGTCTGCATCCTCGTCGCTGCTGCCGGCCGCGTCCATCGCCTCCTCGAAGGCGTCGTCGACAGGATCGAGCAATCCTGCCGCCTTGAGCTCGTCCACCCCCGGCAGATCACGGCGCGAGCCGAGGCCAAAATGGTCCAGGAATTCGGGCGTGGTGGCGTAGATGACCGGTCGGCCGGGCACTTCGCGGCGGCCGGCAAGCTTGATCCAGCCCGCTTCCATCAGGACATCGAGCGTGCCCGAACTGGTCTGGACCCCGCGGATCGATTCGATCTCGGCGCGGCTGACCGGTTCGTGATAGGCGATGATCGCGAGCACCTCGGTCGCGGCGCGGCTGAGACGGCGGACCTGCTCCTTCTCGCGCCGCAACAGGTGCGCCATGTCGGGTGCGGTCTCGAAATGCCAGCGCTTGCCGCGCTCGACCAGCGCGATACCGCGTCCTTCGTAATGCGCCTTGAGGTCGCGCAGGGCCTCGCGGACCGGCCCTTTCTCAAGATCGCCCAGATGCGCCGCCAGATGGTCGACCGAAAGCGGCTCTTCCGATGCGAACAGGGTCGCCTCGATGGCGCGGGCAATGGCGTCGTGCGCCATGGCGGTCCCGGCCCCGGGTTCAGGTTCGGCAATGTGATCGGCGTTCTCGCTCATGCCCCTGCCGCCTCGCGTTCGGATTGTTTGAGACGCCGGATCCTGAGCGGCGAAAACGCCTCGTCCTGCGCGATCTCGGCCCGGCCCAGCCGCGCGAGTTCGAGCGCGGCAACGAAGCTCGATGCCAGCGCCGAGCGCCGCAAGGCAGGCTCGGCATGCTTGGGCAGGAATTCGCGCAGATCCATCCAATCGAGCGTCACCCCGAGCATGGCCGACACCCGGTCGAGCGCGCTGTCGAGCGTCATTACCGGACGATCGGACACGTGGTAGATGCGCGGTGCGGTGCGCGCTTTCACCTGACCATAGGCCTGGATCAGCGAATAGGCATCCGAGCGCCAGAGCGTCTTGCGATCGGTGCGCAGCCCCTCGGGCGCGCCGCGCAGGAAGATGTCGCGCCCGATCCGGTCGCGCGCCATCAGCCGCGCTGCCGCCTCGCGCATCGCGCCGAGCCGCTGGAGCCTGAGTTGCAGCCGCAGCGCCAGCTCTTCGGGGCTGGGATCCTCCTGCTCGTCCTTGGGCAGGAGCAGCGCCGACTTGAGATAGGCCAGCCACGCCGCCATGACGAGGTAGTCGGCGGCGAGTTCGAGCCGAAGGTGCTGCGCGCGCTCGATATACTGCAAATACTGGTCGACCAGCGCGAGGATGCTGATCTGGCGCAGATCGACCTTTTGCCGCCGCGCTAGGTCGAGCAGCAGGTCGAGCGGGCCTTCCCAGCCATCGAGCTCGAGATAGAGCGCCTGTTCGCTTTCCTTCGCGCCCGGGCGGGCGATATCGTCGCCCCAGCCCTCGGGCATGTCGGCGGTCGGCTCGCTGACGCCCGCGGCACCGCCGGTCAGCATGAAGCCGTCATCGGTGTCGATGCTCATGCCGCCGCTCCCGCCAGCGCCAGCAGCGCGTCACGCTTGGCCAGCAGGTCGCGCTGCTCGTCGGGCATGGTCTCGCGGATCCGTGTGCCGGCCAGCGCTGCGGCGAGCCGCTGCGCCACGGCATCGCTCATCGAGCCGAGCGCATTGCAGATGCCCACCATGTCGTCCATTTTCGCCCAGCAATTGAGCACGATATCGCAGCCGGCCGCCTGCGCGGCGGCGGCGCGCTCGGGGATCGTGCCGTCAAGCGCTTCCATGTCGATATCGTCGGTGAGAAGAAGGCCGGAAAAGCCGATCTCGCCGCGGATGATGTCGCGGATGACGGTTTGCGAAAGCGTTGCCGGGTGGCTTTCGTCCCAGGCGGTGAATTTGAGGTGCCCGGTCATCCCGATCGGGGCAGAGGCAAGCGCGCGGAACGGCGCGAGGTCGGTTTCGAGCTCTTCGGCGCTGGCGGTGACGGTGGGCATTTCCTTGTGCGTGTCGCATTGCGACCGGCCGTGCCCGGGCATGTGCTTGATACAGCCTGCCACCCCGCCAGCAGCCAGCCCGTCGAGAACGGCGCGCCCGATTGCTGCCACCTGCATCGGATCGCTTCCCAGAGCGCGGTCGCCGATCACGTCATGCGCGCCTTCCTGGCGCACGTCGAGCGGCGGGTGGTAATCGACCGTGATCCCCATTGCCGACAATTCGAGCGCCATGGCGCGCGCGCTCACCCGCGCGGCCTCGATCGCGCTGGCAGGCGCGACCTGGTAGAGCCGGTCGAATGCCTCGCCCGCCGGGTAGTCGGCCCAGTGTGGCGGGCGCAGCCGGGCGACGCGCCCCCCTTCCTGGTCGATCGAGATGAGCAGCTGTTCGCGCCCGTGCAGTGCGCGCAATTCGTCGGTCAGCGCTCGCAATTGCTCGCGGCTTTCGCAATTGCGTCCGAACAGGATGTAGCCCGCCGGATCGGCATCGCGAAAGAACGCGCGCTCATCCGCATCGAGGCTGGGGCCCGCAATTCCGAAAATCGCCGGTGTCATGGGCAGAATCTCGCAAGGCGCGCGCGATCAGGCAAGCGCGCTAACCACGGAATCGGGCGAATTGCCGGGGATTTCCGGTGACAATCGTGCGAATTTCGCCAACCGGGGCTCGTGGGGCGTCCTGGCCCTAGCCCTTGACCTGGCAATCGAGGCCATCGCTACGCAGAGCGGTGCACAGCGCATCGGCCTCTGCCCGCGTGTCCGCCACCGCCTGGAGGCGATAGACGGTGCCGATATCGACCGTGCCCTGTTCGATCCGGTAGCGGACCCCGTCGAGCTTGTTGGTCCGGCGGCGCAGGTCGTTCCAGCCTTGTTCGGCGCGTGCGCGCGAGGTGTAGGCAGCAAGCTGCACGCCGACGCCCGCAGCGCTGGCCGCCGGAGCCTGCGAGCCGGCATTCTCGCCGCTTTCGCCGTTTTCGCCGGAGCCGGCGGCATCGCCGCCATCGGTGTCGAGCACGCCTTCGCGGGTTCCGCCTTCGCCGACCACGGGCGCGACATTGCCGGTACCGGCAAATTCGCGGCCACCCGGGTCCTCGGGGCGCTCGCGGATCGGACCGTCGGGCGCTTCGATCACGCTGCCATCGGCGACGATGTCATCGCCGGCCGAACCGTTGGAATAGAACCACACCGCGCCCACCACCAGCGCCAGCACCGCCAGCAGGATTGCGGCGAAACCGACGATCTGCGCGGTGTCGATCGCACCGGCATTGTCGTCGTCCTCGTCGGCTTCGAGCCAGGGCAGGCTCTCTTCCGCCGACAGGTCGAGTTCGCCTTCGGTCTGTTCGACTTCCTCGTATTCAGCCTCGATCATCATCGAAACTTCCTCTCACATCCTGTCGACCGCTTCGACGCCCAGCACGCGAAGCCCGTTGCGTATCACCTGCCCGATCGCCTCGGCCACGAAAAGCCGCGCCGCCGACAAAGCGGCATCGTGTTTCACAATGAAGCGCTTTTCGAGGTCGGTGTTACCGAGGCTGTAGAAGCCATTGAGATCGGTGGCGAGGTCATAGAGATAGAAGGCTATCCGGTGCGCCTCGCGCGCCTTGGCTGCCGCCTCGACCTCGCGCGGGAATTGCGCGGCGCGGCGGATCAGCGCGATCTCTTCCTCGCCGAGCCGGTCGAGCGCCTCGGTGCCGGGCGCGATGCCCTCTTCCTCGGCTGCCTTGCGCAGGGTCGAACGGATGCGGGCATGAGCATATTGGACATACCAGACGGGATTGTCCTTGGACGCCTCAACCACCTTGGCGAAGTCGAATTCCATCTGCGCCTCGGGCTTGCGGGTGAGCATGGTGAAGCGCACCACGTCCTTGCCCACTTCCTCGATCATGTCGGCGATGGTGATGAAATTGCCCGATCTCTTGGACATCTTCACCGGTTCGCCGCCGCGCATGAGCTGAACCATCTGGACCAGCTTGACGTCGAAGGGGACCGGGCGGCCCTGCCCCTGCGACAAGGCAGCGACCGCGGCCTTGATGCGCTTGACCGTGCCGGCATGGTCGGCGCCCCAGATATCGATCAGTTCGTCCGCGCCTTCGGCCTTCTGCATGTGATAGGCGAGGTCGGCGCCGAAATAGGTCCAGGCGCCGTTCGATTTCTTGATCGGACGGTCCTGGTCATCGCCGAACCTGGTCGATCGGAACAGCGGCAATTCGACCGGCTCCCAGTCCTCGGGCGGGGCCTTGCCCTTGGGCGCTTCGAGCACGCCGTCATAGACAAGGCCTTGTTCGCGCAGCCATTTTTCCGCTTCGTCGGGCTTGCCTGCGGCGTGGAGCGCGGCCTCGGATGCGAAGACATCGTGGTGGATGCCGAGCATGGCCAGATCAGCCTTGATCCGCTCCATCATCCGCGCGACCGCTTCGGCGCGGAAGATCGCCAGCCATTCGTCCTCGGGCGCCGACTGGTAGCGGGTGCCGAATTCCTCGGCGAGCGATTGTCCCACCGGCACGAGGTAATCGCCCGGATAGAGCCCCTCCGGGATCGCGCCGATATCCTCGCCCAGCGCTTCGCGGTAGCGCAGGTGTGCCGAGCGCGCGAGCGTATCGACCTGGCCGCCGGCATCATTGATGTAATATTCGCGGGTGACTTCGTGCCCGGCAAATTCGAGCAGCGAGCACAGCGCATCGCCCACCACCGCGCCGCGGCAATGGCCCATATGCATCGGGCCGGTTGGATTGGCCGAGACATATTCGACATTGACCCTCTTGCCTGCGCCCATCGCCGAGCGGCCATAGTCATCGCCCAGATCGTGGATCGCCTGCAATTCGCCGAGCCAGGCGGCAGGGTCGAGGCGCAGGTTGATGAAGCCCGGCCCGGCAATCTCGGCGCTGGCGATGGCCGGGTGCGCTTCGAGCCTGGGCGCGATGGCCTCGGCGAGCTGGCGCGGATTGGTCCTTGCGGGCTTGGCCAGCACCATCGCGGCATTGGTGGCAAGATCGCCATGCGAGGGGTCGCGCGGCGGTTCGAGCGTCACATTGGCAAAGCTGGCATCGGCGGGCAGCGTTCCCTCGCGCGAAAGATCGGCAAGCGCTGCGGCAACGACATCCGCAAACGCGGCATAAAGGGTCTTTGTATCGGTCATTTCGCTGCGCCGGTTAGCCCAATAAGCCCGATGGCAAAAGGGCCAATGAGCGGCTTCAGGCAACGCTCCCGCTCACCACTGCGCCGATTTCGGTCCGCAGCAGCGTGCCGCGAGCCGCAGGCGCCCGACTGAGCGGAGCGAAGGACGATCGGCGCCGAGGACGAAGGCGCGAATGCGCCTTCGCGAACATCAACGCGTGGCGTTGTAGGCCAGTTGTTCTTCGGTGAGCTGAAAGCCGACGAGCATTTCGAAGCGCGTGCGCTGGATCGCGGCGCGCACTTCGGGCTCGGCGAGCGGATCGAGCGCGGCCTCGGGATCGCCGGGGCGACGGCGACGGGTGATACGCTCGCGGATATCCTCGGGCAGGGAAGCGGCAGCGCGGTCGACGAAGGAGCCGGCCTTGCCGCTTGCCGAAGCGCGTTCCTCGCCATCGGCAAAGGTCAGCGTTACTTCGCCGCGGCGCTTGCTCACCACCGCGCTGCCGCCTTGCAGCACTGTGACGAAATAAGGCAGCGTCACGGTGCGCGCGCCGCGCACATCGGTGCGACGCGCGAGCACGTCGAAGGTCGCCTCGGAATAGATCTTGGCGCCGCTGTCATCGCAGGTCGAACGCAGATTGGTCATCGATGCGGTCACGTCGAGACTTGCGAGCGAGGTATCGCCGGCAGTGCGGAAGGTGGTCACGTCGCCGGTATAATCGGGAATGCCCACCGCGGGACAGGTCGAAAGCACCGAGGTGATGCCGACACCCTGGTTGACCACCAGTTCGCCTTCGCGCGCGCACCCGGCAAGCGCGGCCAGCATGGCGATGACAGGAAGGGCGCGGGAGCGAAGCAACATTGAAAACCGTCCTTGGATAGCAATCTTGGGCGGGAGACATATTCCCGTATCGGCACTCGCCCTAGCGAGGCCCGCTGCAAAGCGCTAGAGGCTGTGACATGAACGCCCCCTTTCAAGACCAGAGCGCGCCCGATCACGGCGACAAGCGGCCGCTCGACCTGCTGATTGCCGCACCGCGCGGATTTTGCGCCGGTGTCGACCGTGCGATCGAGATCGTGGAGAAGTCGCTCGAGAAATACGGCGCGCCGGTCTATGTGCGTCACGAGATCGTCCACAACAAATATGTCGTCGAAGGGCTCAAGGCCAAGGGCGCGATTTTCGTCAAGGAACTCGACGAAGTGCCCACCGATGCGCCGGTCGTCTTCAGCGCCCACGGCGTGCCCAAATCGGTCCCCGCCGAGGCCGAGCGGCGCGCAATGATCTATGTCGATGCGACCTGTCCGCTGGTCTCCAAGGTGCACCGCCAGGCCGAGCGCCTGCTCGAAAAGGGGCGGCACATCATCTTCATCGGCCATGAAGGCCATCCCGAAGTGGTCGGCACCATGGGACAGGTCGCCGAAGGCGAGATGACCCTAGTCGAGACGGTCGAGGACGTCGCCGAACTCCCTTTCGGCCCCGATGACCGCCTCGCCTATCTCACCCAGACCACCTTGTCGGTCGATGACACCGCCGAAGTGATCGCAGCGCTGACCGCGCGTTTCCCCGATATCCGCGGGCCCAAGGCCGAGGACATCTGCTATGCCACCTCGAACCGCCAGGCCGCGGTCAAGGAACTGGCGGAAGAATGCGACTTGGTGCTGGTGGTGGGCGCGCCCAATTCCTCCAATTCGCTGCGGCTGGTCGAGGTCGCCGAGAGGCTCGGCACGCCCGGAAGGCTGATCCAGCGCGCCGAGGAAATCGCCCCGGACTGGCTCGAAGGGGTCGACACGGTCGGGCTAACCGCGGGGGCCTCGGCTCCCGAGGTGCTGGTGCGCGAAGTCGTCGATGCGCTTGCGCGGCTGCGCAAGGTGCGCGAACGCACGGTCACCACGGCGGAGGAAAACATGGTCTTCAAGCTGCCGCGCCAACTGCGCTGACCGGCGCGTCCAGGCGAAGGGAACAGGGGGCATTTGCTAGGGTCATGGCAGTCTATACCCATCTCGGTTCCGAACAGATCGCCGCGCTGATCGCGCCTTACGAGGTCGGCACTCTCCTGTCGGCCAAGGGCATTGCCGAGGGCGTGTCGAATTCGAACTGGCTGGTCGAGACCACCGGCGCTGACGGGGAAGGCGCGCGCTTCATCCTTACCATGTACGAGCGCCGGATCGCGCTTGACGACCTTCCTTATTTCCTCGGCCTGCTCGACCATCTCTCGGCCAGGGGATGCGCGGTGCCGCGCACGATCCACGACCGCGAGGGTGCGCGCTTTCGCATGGTCGATGGCAAGGCGGCGGCGCTGATCGAATTCCTGCCCGGCATCTCGCCGGACGAGCCGAGCGCGGCCCAGGCCCATGCCCTGGGCGCGGCACTTGCGCAGATGCACCTTGCCGGGCGCGACTTTCCGCTCGAACGGGCGAACGCCATGGGCTTGGTCGAAAACTGCGCAACGCTCGAGGCGTGCGGGAGCGAGGCGCTGGCGCGGATCGATGCCGATCTGCCGGCAATGATCGGGCCTGCGCGCGCGGCCGCCGCGCTCGATACCGGCGGCCTCCCGCGCGCCCATATCCATGCCGACCTGTTCCCCGACAACGTGCTGATGCTGGGCGATTCGGTTTCGGGCATGATCGATTTCTATTTCGCCTGCACCGACACCATGGCGCTCGACCTTGCGACCACCCACGCCGCCTGGGCGTTCGGCCCCGACAATCGCTACCGGCCCGCGATCGGCGCCTCGCTGATAAATGGCTACGAGACGGTGCGCAGTCTGGAGCGCGCGGAACGCGCCCTGCTGCCCGAACTTGCCAAGGGCGCATGCCTGCGCTTTGTCGCCAGCCGCGCCGAAGACTGGCTCGACACTCCCGATGATGCGCTGGTGACCCGCAAGGACCCGATGGAATTCGTCGCACGCTGGCATTATTACGACGAAACCGGGCAGGACAGCTTTGCCTGACGCGCGCGCATGGGCCATGGGCAGGGAATGAAACAGGTCGAAATCTTCACCGATGGTGCCTGCAAGGGCAATCCCGGCCCGGGCGGCTGGGGCGCGCTCTTGCGCATGGGTGCCCATGAAAAGGAACTGGCGGGCGGCGAGGCCGAAACCACCAACAACCGGATGGAACTGACCGCCGCGATCCGCGGCCTGTCAGCGCTGATCGAGCCGTGCCGGGTCGATATCTATTCGGACAGCAAATACGTGATCGACGGGATCACCAAGTGGGTCCACGGCTGGAAGAAGCGCGGCTGGGTCAATGCCAGCAAGAAACCGGTGCGCAACGAGGACCTGTGGCACGACCTGATCGAAGCCTGCGCCCCGCACGAGATCAACTGGCACTGGGTCAAGGGCCATTCGGGCCATGCCGAGAACGACCGGGTCGACCGGCTTGCGAGCGACGAGGCCGACCGGATCGCGCGCGGCGGCTGACCGGCGCCACGCCCCCGCGCACGACCCATAGGAAACGGGCGCCCCTTCGCAACTGGAAGGCGCGCCCGTCCGATGTGATCTTTTGTCAGCGTTCAGCTGTTGTCTTCGACCGCAGCGCCCGGGCCGTTCTTCTTGATCGAATCGATCGCGTTCTGCGCCGAGCTCTTGCTCGAATAGCCTTCGGTCGAGAACATCGTTTCGCTGTTGTACTTGAACCGCACGCGGAATTCGCCGCGCTTGTCTTTCCAGATCTCGAACTTGTGAGCCATATCGATTATTCCCTCTTGTGGTTGAAACTCCGCGTGCATCTTACAGATGACGCCCGGGCTGGCTAGCCCGTCGCCGCCGCCTTAGCCCCGGCAAGGCGCGAAGGGGCGTAAATTGATGTATCGATCCCCTCGGTCAGCGCATCGCGGCCAAGGCCGAGGATCGCCTGCGCGGCCACCCGCGCGGCGGCTGGCGCGGTCTGGATGCCGAAACCGCCCTGGCCTGCAAACCAGTGAAAACCCTCCGTGCGCGGATCCGGGCCATAGACGGGCAAGCGGTCGGGCGCGAAGCTGCGCAGCCCCGCCCAGCGCCGCTCGACCCCCTCGATCTGCCAATCGGTCACGCTCTCGAAACGGTCGATCGCGAGCGCGACATCATATTCCTCGGGCGCGGCATCGCAGGGTTCGCTCGGCACCTCGTCATGCGGGCTGAGCCAGAGCCGGCCATTGTCGGGCTTGAAATAGAAGCGCCCCGAAATGTCGAGCACCAGCGGCAGGTCGGCAGGGGCGGCCGGCGCGACGCGCAATTGCGCGACCGTGCGCCTGAGCGGCGTGATCCCGACCGGCTCCGCGCCTGCCATTGCCGCGATGGCATCGGCCCATGCGCCCGCCGCGTTGACGATCGCGGCCGCGCGAATGGTGTCGCCACAGGCGGTGGTGATGGACCAGCTTCCCTTATCGCGGCTTAGCCCGGTCACCCGTGCGCGGCAGCGGATCGCGACCCCCGCCTTTCGCGCGATAGCAAGATAATGCTGGTGGAGACCCGCGACATCGATATCGGCGCAGGCCGGCTCCCAGATCGCATCGCACCATTCCTCGCGCAGATGCGGCAGCCGCGCATGGAGACCCGCCTTGCCGAGCCGTTCGATTCCCACCCCGGTGCCCGCAAAGGTCTCAACGAACCGGTCCATCGCCGCGCGGTCTTCGGCCCGCCCGATATAGAGCGCCCCGCGCCTCTCGAGGAATCCGTGCTCGGCAAGATAGCCGCCCGAGGCGAGCGTCAAGGGCACCACGCCCGGACCGCCATAGCATTCCTCCCAGAACGCCGCCGATCGCCCGGTGGCGTGGTAGCCGGGCGTTTCCTCGGCCTCGAGCACGATCACGCGCGCATGGCGGCCTAGCTCGGCGGCGATGCTGGCTCCGGCCATTCCCGCACCGATGACGGCAAAATCGTGGATCGGCGCGGTCATCGCGGCGGCGCGGCCTCGTCGAGGAAAGCGGCGATCGCGCGCATCACCCGTGCGCGCACTGCGTCGGTCTCGCGCAACAATTCGTGATGCGCTTCCTTGCCATATTCCACCAATCGCCCTTTAGGCAGGCGGCGGGCGGCGCTCACATTGGCGGCATGGCTCACCAGCTTGTCGGCCGTGGTCGACAGGATCAGCACCGGCACGTGCACCTTCTCCAGCGCGCCTTCGGCCTCGAGCGCGCGCCACGATGCATAGGCGCGCTCGACCCAACCCCAGCTGGCAGGACCCATGACCAGTTCCTCGCGGGTGTCGCGCCAGTATTGCTCGTCGGCATAGCGTTGGGGGCAATGGGTGAGCAGGTCGATGCGGTCGGCGGGCAGCGCGCCGGGCTTCTCGCTCCACTTCCAGGCCGGGCGGGTCGGATCGCCGATCCGGGTCATGGCTCTTGCGACGGCGTGAAGCATGGGAAGTGGCAGCGGCGGGCCGCCCATTCCGAGCATCGGCGCGCTCAGGACCACCGCATCGGGCGCGACCCGACCCTCGACCAGCGCGCGCATGATGATGTGTCCGCCCATCGAATGGCCTGCAAGAATGTGCGGCCCCGGAGTTTCCCTGGTCCAGCGTTCCCAGACGAACGCGAGATCATCGACCCAGGTGAGGAAATCGTCGACATGGCCGGTGACGCGATCCTTGCCCAGCCGCCCCGAACCGGCCTGTCCGCGCCAGTCGGATGCTGTCACCCGCCAGCCATCGCGGTGCCATTCCTCGAGGCTTTCGAGGTATTTTTCATAGGCATCGCCGCGCCCGGGAAAGAACAGGATCGACCCGCGCGCACCGTTTTCTGCGCCCGGCGCGTCTGGCGCACCCGGCCAGTCGATCCGTCGCAGGCGATGACCGTCCGCGGCTTCCCAGTGGCTTTCATGCGCCGCAGGCGGGATCGCGCGGCGATTGACCGCCGCTGCCCCGCTCTCATGATTGCGGGCTTGCGCCCCGGTCGGGTGGTTGATGGCTTGCCTCCGGGTTTGGTTACTAATTGGTAAGCACTCGGCACTAGCACCGGTCCTGACACGATGCCGCAAGAGGGATTTGCCCTCGCAATGCGGCCCGCCGGGGGACCCATGTTTGCCACGTTCATTTCCTACGGATTGCTGCTGGCCTTGGCAATTGCGCTGGTGTTTGCAGCCGCGACCGATCTCAAGCGCCGCCAGATCTACAACTGGTTGAACGCGGCCATCGCGATCGGCGCGCCGGCTTTCTGGTGGGCCAGCGGGCTCGCCTTGTGGCCCGATATCGCGCTCCAGCTCGGTATCGCTGTTGCCACCTTTGCCGTCACTGCCGGGTTGTTCGCGCTGCGGATGATCGGCGGCGGCGACGTCAAGCTCCTGACCGCGCTTGCCTTGTGGATCGAGCCGGGGGCCTTTCTCCAGGTGATCGTGATCATGGCCGTGGCCGGAGGCGCTGTCTCGGCGATCCTGGCCGGCTGGCATCTCTACAAGCGCGACAAGAAACGCCTCGCGGTTCCTTACGGAGTGGCGATTGCGATCGGCGGGCTGTGGGTGATCGCACCCAAGCTCGCCAATGTCCCGGTGCTCGCATGAGCCGGCGCCGTGAACCCGATCTTAACCAATTCGGACTTATCGCTTGCAACCATACCTGCCTGCGACGTCTCGCAGCCGACATGAGGGGGCTTATTAGCCATGGATAGGAAGAAACTGGTTCTGCTGCTTGGTGCACTGATCGTCGCGATCGGCTGTGCCTTTCTTGCGCGCAGTCTGTTCGCCGGCGACGGCGCTCCGAATGCCGAAGCGGCCGCGCCCGAGCCCGAGGGACCCAAGGTGCTGGTTGCCAACCGCGCGCTTCCCGCAGGCACGATCATCACCGCCGATGCCATGGGCTATCAGCGCTGGCCCGAAGAGCTGGTGCAGGACGCCTATTTCATCGAGGGCGAAAGCGATATGAGCCAGCTCCTGGGCACCGTGGTGCGTTTCCCGGTGACCGCCGGCGAACCCGTCACGCACGGCTCGCTCGTGAGCCCCGGCGATCGCGGCTTCCTTGCCGCGGCGCTCGGCCCGGGCATGCGCGCTGTCACCGTCCCGGTGTCGGCCCAGACCGGTGTTGCCGGCTTCGTCTTCCCGGGTGACCGGGTCGATGTCGTCCTCACCCAGACCGTCGAAGGCGATGGCCGCCCGCTCAAGGCTGCCGAGACCGTGCTGCGCAACCTGCGCGTGCTCGCCACCGACCAGACCACCGAACAGGTCACCAACGAAGAAGGCAAGACCGTTGTCCGCGCCTTCCGCACGGTGACGCTCGAAGTGACCCCGCAGATCGCGGAAAAGGTCGCTGTCGCTCAGACCATCGGCCAGCTGACCCTGGTCCTGCGCTCGATCGCCGACAACCAGGCCGAACTCGAACGCGCGATCGCATCGGGCGATATCAAGATCCCCGAAGACGCGACGCCCGAAGAGGAAGAACGCATCCTGCGCACCGCGATGGGCCAGCCCGTCGACCGCGGGACGACCTTCTCGACCGGTGGCGACGTGTCGCGCTTCCAGCGTCGCAACGTGCCGCCGCAGGATGATGGCGGAACCCGCGATCGCGTCGCTCCGGCCGCTCCCGGCGTGCCTGCCACGATCAACGGCGCCCCGGTCTATCGCGGTCCCAGCGTCCGCGTCACCCGAGGCAAGACCACGACCGAAGTGCCCGTGGGCGGTTCGATCAGCACTTCCACCGCTCGCGGTGTCGGCCAGGTCGGCCAGCTCGTCCCGGTCGCCGGTTCGACCGTGCGCTGAGGATCTGAACCATGCCGAACACACTCAACCGCATCACCATTGCTCCGGCACGTGCCGAGGCAAGCCAAGGGACATTCACAGGGGGTCCTAAGATGAAAGCCAAATCCTTTGCCAAGGCGCTGCTCGCCAGCGTCGTCGCGCTGCCCATTGCAGCTGCGCCGACGGGTTCTGCAACCGCTCAGCAAGTCGTCAGCCCGAGCCAGGAAATCGTCCTGTCGATCGGCCGCGGCGAACTGATCACGGTCCCCGGCTCGATGGCGGATGTCTTCATCGCCAATGAAACGATCGCCGATGTCCAGATCAAGTCGCAGCGCCAGCTCTACGTCTTCGGCAAGGCCGGCGGCGAGACCACGATCTATGCCAGCAATGCGGCAGGCGACGTGATCTTCTCGGCCAATGTCCGGGTCGGATCGAATATCGGCAGCATCGACCAGATGCTCGCCCTCGCCATGCCCGAGGCGCGCGTCAGCGTTGCCACCATGGGCACCAACACCGTGCTCCTGACCGGCACCGTTGCCGCCCCCGAGGACGCCGCCGAGGCCGAACGTCTCGTCCAGGCCTTTCTCGGCCAGGAAGCCAATGTCATCAGCCGCCTGCGCACGGCGACCCCGCTCCAGGTCAACCTCCAGGTCAAGTTCGCCGAAGTCAGCCGAAGCCTCGTTCGCGAGATCGGCGGCAACCTTGCGACCTATGACTTCTCGACCGGCGGTTTCCGCGGTGCGCTGGGTTCGGGCCGCACACTGGGCAGCGATGGTTACCGTCTCGACGGGCCGCTGGGCGTCGGCAGCGGGGTCCAGAACCCCGGCGTGATCGTCCCGCGCATCGATGCGACCGGCAATTTCGTCCTCAACGACGACGGTTCGATCGCGACCGAGACCATCACCGGTCCGGGCGTCGACACCAATGGCAATGGCGCCACCCTGGCAGGGCTTGGCCGCCTGTTCGGTCTCGACGTGCTCGGCGCGCTCGACCTGTCCGAACGGCTGGGCCTGATCACCACGATCTCGCAGCCCAACCTGACCGCGCTTTCGGGCGAGACCGCCACCTTCCTGGCCGGCGGCGAATTCCCGATCCCGATCTCGCAGGGTCTCGGCAATGTCGCGATCGAATATCGCGATTTCGGCGTCAGCCTCGCCTATACCCCGACCGTTCTTGCCAATGGCCGCATTTCGCTGCGCGTCCGCCCGGAAGTGTCCGAGCTGTCGAGCCAGGGCGCGGTCACGCTCAACGGTTTCCAGGTCCCCGCGCTTACCATTCGCCGGACCGAAACCACGGTCGAACTGGGTTCGGGCCAGAGCTTCATGATCGCGGGGCTGATGAGCAACAACGCTCAGAACTCGCTCGAAAAGGCACCGGGCCTCGGCGATGTGCCGATCCTCGGCAACCTGTTCCGTTCGCGCTCGTTCCGGCGCGGCGAGACCGAGCTGGTGATCGTGGTCACGCCCTATCTCGTCCAGCCGGTCGATGCAGCCGATATCCGCCTGCCGACCGATGGCTATGCCTCGGCCAACGAACTCGAGCAGTTCATCGGCTACCAGTCGCATGACGGTGAAAGCGGGGCGACGCGTCCCGGCCCGACCGCAGGCGACGGCCAGCAGGCGCCCGATCCTGACATTGGCGGCCTCGATCCGAGCGCCGTGGTCCCGGGCGGCCCGCAACAGCCGCGCGAACGCCGCGCCGACGAGCGCTCCAACCGCAACCGCGACCGCCAGGCCGACGCCGTCGGCCCCGGCTTCAGCCTCTAAGCGACGCATAGCGAAAGGTTCAAAGTGATGACCAAGGCACACACAAGCAAACTGATGGGCGCCGCCGCGCTCGCGCTCGGCCTCGCGCTTGCAGGCTGCGGCGGGATGCCGTCGAACACCTCGCTCTACAGCGTCAAGCAACCGGTGGTCGAACGCGCCAATTACACGCTCGACATCGACACCAACCGCTCGGGGCTGGCGATTTCCGAACAGCAGCGGCTCAACGGCTGGTTCGAGACGATGGACCTTCGCTATGGCGACCGGGTCACAATCGATGATCCCTCGGCCAATCCGGCGGTGGCCGAAGCGGTCAACGAACTGGCGGGCCGCTATGGCCTGATCGTGAGCCCGGTGGCACCGACCACCAATGGGGTGATCCAGCCGGGCCAGGCGCGCGTGGTCATCACCCGCTCGACCGCATCGGTCCCGGGCTGCCCCGACTGGTCGGCATCGTCCGACATGAACTACACCAACGGCACCAGCCCCGGCTACGGCTGCGCGGTGAACAGCAACCTTGCTGCCATGGTCGCCAATCCCGAAGACCTGCTCGAAGGCCAGCGCGGCAATGGCGAAACCGTCATCGCTACCGGCACCCGGGCGATCGAGGTCTATCGCGAAGCTGCGCCGACCGGCGCGGGCGGACTTCAAAACGCAAATGGCGGAGGTAACTGACCCATGAATGCTCCCTGGAAATCGGGCCTTCCCGGCAATCGCGATCCCTTCGCCGCCTATATCTGCGACGATGCCGCGCTCGACGTGCTGCGTCCGGTCGTCATCGAAATGGGCTGGGCTCCGGAAAAGTGCAACAAGGGCGGACTTCGCAACGCGATCCAGTCGCTCTCTGTCAGCGCCTCTCCCGCCATCCTGGTGGTCGACCTGTCGGAAAGCGGTGACCCGCTCAACGATATCAACGCGCTTGCAGAAGTGTGCGAGCCGGGCACGGTCGTGATCGCGATCGGCCAGGTCAACGACGTGCGCCTCTATCGCGACCTGCTCGCCAGCGGGATCCACGATTACCTGCTCAAGCCGCTCAACGCCCAGGCCGTGCACGATGCGCTCAACGGCGCGTTGACGGTCTTCACCGCGCCCAAGGCCGGTGACGGCGAAGCGGTCAAGCGGCACATCTCGACCGCGGTGGTCGGGACGCGCGGCGGTTCGGGTTCCTCGACGCTTGCGACCTCGCTCGCATGGCTGTTCAGCGACACCCACCAGGCGCCGACCGCGCTGCTCGATCTCGATGTCCATTTCGGGACCGGCGCTCTCGCGCTCGATCTCGAGCCGGGCCGCGGCCTGACCGATGCGATCGACAATCCCAGCCGGATCGACGGCCTGTTCATCGAGCGTGCGATGATCCGCGCCAATGACAATCTCTCGATCCTGTCGGCCGAAGCGCCGATCAGCCAGCCGCTGATGACCGATGGCGCGGCCTTCGTGCAACTGGAGGAAGAATTCCGCCAGGCGTTCGAAATGACCGTCATCGACCTGCCGCGCAACATGCTGATCAACTTCCCGCATCTGCTGGCAGACGTGAACCTCGTTCTGCTGACCTGCGAGCTGACCCTGGCTTCGGCGCGCGACACGATCCGTATCCTGTCGTGGCTGAAGACCAACGCCGCTCACGCCCACCCGATGATCGTCGCCAACAAGGTGCAGCCGTCGGTGGCCGAAATCAGCAAGGCCGATTTCGAGGCCTCGATCGAACGCAAGATCGATTTCCTCGTGCCCTACGATGTCAAGGCGGCGTCGAACGCGGCCAAGCTCGGCCAGGTCTTCGTCGAGGCCAACAAGTCCTCGAAGGCGACCGTGACGATCAAGCAGATCGCCGAACGCATCATGGGCGCGAGCGAGGAAGACCTCGCTTCGGTGACCGAGGAGAAGAAGTCGCTTCTCGGCGGCTTCGACTTCAAGAGCCTTCTGGCCAAGAAGGACAAGAGCGAGGCCGAACCGGCCGAATAAGGGCAACGGGGGGCAATACGGGGCGCCGGCACGGATCGGCCCCCGCCCTCCCCGGGGCACGGGCAACGGGCCGATCCAGGGACACGCAATCGCGGTGCTCAGACGGTCCGGTACGAAACGACACTAGGTAACGAACAGGCGGGATACGAGCGACATGGACTTCTTTCAGACCCTGCTGATCACAGTGGTGATCTTCGCCGTCATGGTCGCCGGCTACCTGCTCGTGACCGGATCGGGCGCGGGCAAGGCGCAGAAACGCCGCCTCGATGCGCTGCGCTATCGCCACTCGGAAAACACGACGACCAAGGTCGAATCGCAACTCAAGAAGGCGATCGCCGCGCGCAAGCCCAAGGCCCACAACGTCAAGGGCGCAGGTTCGCGCACCGAAGCGCTCGCCATGCGGCTCGACCGCACCGGCAAGGGCTGGACGCTTTCGCAATATGTCTATGCCTCGCTCGGCCTGTGGATGGCGGTCGCGGTGATCCTCTTTCTCCAGACCGGCGCGGCGCTGCTTGCGCTCGGCGTGGGCCTGGTCGCGGGCCTCGGTATCCCGCACATGCTGGTCGGGTTCTTCATCAACAAGCGCACCAACCAGTTCACCGCCAAGTTTCCCGACGCGATCGAGCTGCTCGTGCGCGGCCTGCGTTCGGGCCTGCCGGTGACCGAAACGCTCGCAGTGGTCGCACAGGAAGTGCCCGGCCCTGTCGGCATCGAGTTCAAGGGCGTGGTCGAGCGCATCAAGATCGGCAAGACCATGGAGGATTCGCTCCAGGAAACCGCTGACCGGCTCGGCATTTCGGAATTCAACTTCTTCTGCATCACCCTCGCGATCCAGCGCGAAACCGGGGGCAACCTTGCCGAAACGCTGTCGAACCTTGCCGACGTTCTGCGCAAGCGTTCGCAGATGAAGCTCAAGATCAAGGCGATGAGCTCGGAATCGAAAGCATCGGCCATCATCGTCGGCTCGCTCCCGTTCATCGTCTTCGGCCTGATCTACTGGATCAACCCGGACTATATCGGCGGGTTCTTCTACGAGGATCGCCTGATCGTCGCCGGCCTCGGCGGGCTGGTGTGGATGAGCATCGGCGTCTTCATCATGGCCAAGATGGTCAATTTCGAGATCTGATCCGGGAGCCAGAGAAACCATGTTGAACCAGACACCCGGACCCACGCTGCTCGGCTTCGACGTCGTTATCGTCGGGACGATCCTTGCAGGGCTTGCCGCCTTCGCGGTGATCATGGCGGTCTATGCCGCGATCACGATCAAGGACCCGATGGCAAAGCGCGTCAAGGCGCTCAACGAACGCCGCGACGAGCTGAAAGCCGGTATCGTCACCGGCGGGACCAAGAAGCGCGCGAGCCTCGTTCGCAAGTCCGACACGACCGACAAGGTCAAGGATTCGCTGGGCAAGATGAATGTCTTGCAGGAAAGCCAGATCTCGATCGTCCAGCAGAAGCTGGCCCATGCCGGCTATCGCAACAAGGAACTGGCGGTGATCGTCATCGGCCTGCGCCTGGTGCTGCCGGTGGTGTTCGGGGTGTTCGGTTTCCTGACGATCTACGTCTTCAACACCTGGGACATGGAAAGCGATTTCTACAAGTTCATGGCGATGGCAGCGCTGCTGTTCGCCGGATACAAGGGGCCCGAGCTTTACCTGTCGAACAAGTCGGCCAAGCGCACCAAGGAGATCCAGAAGGGCCTTCCCGACGCGCTCGACCTGCTCGTCATCTGCGCCGAGGCCGGTCTCACCGTCGATGCCGCCTTCAACCGCGTCGCCAAGGAACTGGGCCGGGCCTATCCCGAACTGGGCGATGAATTCGCGCTCACCGCGATCGAATTGTCGTTCCTCAACGAACGCAAGCTGGCCTTCGACAACTTTGCCTACCGCGTCGATCTCGAAGCGGTGAAGGGCGTCGTGACCACCATGATCCAGACCGAGCGCTACGGCACTCCGCTGGCATCGGCGCTGCGCGTGCTCTCGGCCGAATTCCGCAACGAGCGGATGATGCGCGCCGAGGAAAAGGCCGCGCGCCTGCCCGCGATCATGACCGTGCCGCTGATCCTGTTCATCCTGCCGGTGCTGTTCATCGTCATTCTCGGCCCTGCGGCCTGCTCGATCTCCGACGCGCTGATCAACCCCGAGTAAAACCGGGGCAGCCCGACGGGCAAAAGGAAACGGGGCCGATCCATTCAGGCGCGGATCGGCCCCGTTTTTCCATGTCTGCAGCTATGTGCCGGCAATCCGGCTCCCGCTTCAGCCGCCCTGCCCTGCCAAAGCCACCGCGCGGGCCCGCATCCGGCCGAGCATCTCGCGCAGGGCCGCTTCCTCGCTGGGAGCGAAACCGTCGAACAGTTCGCGTTCGGTCGCGCGCGCCATCGGCATCACTTCGCGGTAGATCCCTTCGCCTTCGCCGGTCAGTTCGAGCAGGTGCGAACGGCCATCGCGGACATTTTCGGCGCGCGCGATCAGGCCGCGCTCCTCGAGCACCTTGCAAGCGCGGTTGACCGCGACCTTGTCCATCAGCGTCGCCTCGGCAAGGTCGCGCTGGGTCAGCCGCCCGCCCGCGCTCGCCGCGTCTCCGAGCACTGCCATGACCCGCCATTCGGGCACCTTGAGGCCGAACCGCTTGCGGTAACGCTCGGCAATCAGCGCGCTGACCGCGTTCGAGGCGACCGAGAGCTGGTAAGGCAGGAAGCTCTTGAGCTGGTAATCGGTGTCGCCGCCGCGCGCAGGCGCTTCGGGCGAAAGGCTGGTGTTGTTCATGCGAATTGGTTTCCCATGAAACCACCTCGCGCGCAAGCGGATCGCGCCTATTCGTAGCCGCGCGTGTCCCACCAGGGATAGAAATCGGGCATGTCCTCGCTGACCTTGCCCGGATAGACCGGATTGCGCTTCTCGAGGAAGCTGGCGATCCCTTCCCTGGCATCGGCCCCGCGCGACAGGCGATAGATCGCCCGGCTGTCGATCCTGTGCGCTTCCATCGGGTGATCGGTGTTCATCAGCCGCCACATCATCGCCCGCGTCATTGCCACCGACACCGCCGAGGTGTTCGCGGCGATCTCGCGCGCGAGCTTGCGGGCTTCGTCGAGCAGGTCCTCGGGCGCGTGAAGCGATCGCACCAGCCCGCCTGCGCGCGCTTCCTCGGCATCGAATACCTTGCCCGAATAACACCATTCGAGCGCCTGGCTGATCCCGACGATCCGCGGCAGGAACCAGCTCGAAGCGGCCTCGGGCACGATCCCGCGCCGGGCGAACACGAAACCATAGCGCGCGTGGGTCGCGGCAAGGCGGATATCCATCGCCAGCTGCATCGTCGCGCCGATCCCGACCGCGACCCCGTTGCAGGCGCTGATCAGCGGCTTGGTCGATTCGAACAACCGCAAGGTCACCAGCCCGCCCCCGTCGCGCACGCGCTCATCGGACAAATCCTCGACCTCTTCGGGATCGGAAAAGACGTGTCCGCCGCCTTCGGGCGTCAGGTCCGCGCCCGCGCAGAACGCCTTTTCGCCCGCGCCTGTAAAGATCACCGCGCGCACCGCGTCATCGGCATCGATATCGTCCATCGCCGCGATGATTTCTGCCCCCATAACGCGGGTAAATGCGTTCATTTTCTCGGGCCGATTCAAGGTGATCGTGGCGATCCCGTCATCGGACTTGTCGAGCCGGATCTGCGTGAATTCGCTCATTGCCTGTCTTCTCCTTGCAGCCATGTCTGGCACAGCCGGAAGGCCCAAGGAACAGGCGAATTTGCCCCGATAGCGGCGCGATCCGGCGCAATCAGGCGATTTTCACGATTTTGCAGGCATTCTTCCCGATATCGGACAGCGCTTGCAAAACGAAAACGCCACCGCGCGCGCAGGTGGTAGGAAGCACCATGGTTCAACGACAGGCAGACACGGCAACCGACAGGCATCGCCCGGCGCACGCGCGCGCAGGCCTCGTCAAGCCTGTGCTGATCGCGCTGTGGGCCGCGCTCGTTTTGCCCGGTCCGGTCGCCGAGCGGGTCGCGGGCCTCGGGGCAAGCGCCTCTCTGATCGCCTATTTCGTCCTCCTTGGCTGGACCCTGCTGGGTATCATCGCCGCTGCATACATCCCGTCGCGCCCGGTCCGCCTCGGCGCGGCGCTGGTCTTTGCAGGCGGTGCTTTCGTTGCCAGCGCATCCGAGGCGATCACCGGCGGTTTCATGACCTATGACGTCTTCGTCACCCTGCTCATGTCAGCGGGATTTGCCGGCGAGGCCGCGGCGCAATTCGCCGGACGAATGGCGGGACCTGCCGCGCTTTCGCTCCTGCTCGCGGTGGCGATCGGACTGGCGCCTGCCGGACGCGCGAAGGACCGGGTGCAGCGCCTCGCCCCTGTCGTGACCGCGCTGCCGGTCCTCGCTTTGCTCTCTGTTACCGCCCTGCTGTTCGCACGCGGCGGCGACGGGGCCAGGGGCATCGCGCCGAGCTATCCGACGATCGCCTATCTCGCATTGTTCGCGGCAGAAACGGTCGCCGCGCCCGGCGGCCCGCGCGAGGAGCCCGCCCTGCCCCGCAACGGCCCTGCCAAAGCGCGCCATGTCGTCCTGATCGTCGATGAAAGCATCGCGCCCGCCCATCTCGATGTCACCTCCGCGACAGGCATCGCAACCCCGCTCACCAGCCTACCCGCCGATATCGCGATGGCCAATTTCGGCATCGTGCCCTCGATCACCAATTGCAGCATGGGGACGAACCTTGCGCTGCGGTTCGGAGGCAGGCGCGACAATTACCGCGAGACCATCGCCAGCGGCCCCTCGATCTGGGCCTATGCCCGCAAGGCCGGGATGCGCACGGTCTATATCGACGCGCAGCGCACCGGCGGCGCGCTCCACAACGCGATGGGCGAGGACGAACTGGCGCTGATCGATGCGCACATCCAGTTCGACGACGTGGCTGTGGTGGACCGCGACATGGCCGCGGCCGATGCGCTCGCCCGCGCCCTGTCGTCAACCGAGCCGAGCTTCGTGCTCGTCAACAAGGTCGGCGCGCATTTCCCCGTCCATGACAAGTTTCCCGACGCCTTCATGGTCGAGACGCCAGTGCTCGAACGCGGCCGCTATGGCGCGATCTCGGATACCGGACTGCGCGACGGGTTCGACGGGACCGCGCAGAGCTGGCAGCGTTACCGCAATTCCTATCGCAACACGCTGCGCTGGAATGTCGGGAGATTTTTCGAGGCGTTGCTCGACAAGGCGAAGCTCGACGATGCGGTGCTGATCTACACTTCGGATCACGGCCAGGACCTGCATGCCAATGGCGCGGCGGGGCTCGCCACCCATTGCACTCCCGAACCGCGCGCGGTCGAAGGCGCGGTGCCGCTGGTCGTGCTGTCAGGCGGGGTTGAACTCGCTATCCCGCACGAGGCACTTTCCGAGGGGAGCCATTACCGAATATTCCCCTGGGTCCTCGCGCTGATGGGATATGACCGTGCGGCAGTGCGCCACCGCTACGGACCGGCGCTCGACAGCACCGAGCCCGATCCGCGCACCTTCAATGCGCGTTTCAATGCAAGGCTGGGGCGGCAGCCGGTCTGGCTCCCGATCGACGAGGCCGAGGCCAGCACCACTATCGCTGCGCGTTGAAAAACGGCACGCCCGGACCGCCAGCGGCAGCCCGGGCGCGCGGATAGGCGTTTTAGCGCGGCGCCATGCGGATGCCGCCGTCGAGGCGCACGTCCTCGCCGTTGAAATAGCCGGTCTCGATCATGCACATGGCAAGCTTGGCATATTCTTCCGGATTGCCGAGCCGCTTGGGGAACGGCACGCTCGCGGCGAGCGCTTCCTTCACCTGCGGGGGCGCGGCGTTCATCAGCGGGGTGTTGAAGATGCCCGGAAGAATGGTGTTCACGCGAATGCCCTCGCGCATCAGGTCGCGCGCGATCGGCAGGGTCATGCCGACCACCCCGCCCTTCGAGGCCGAATAGGCCGCCTGGCCGATCTGGCCGTCTTCGGCGGCGACGCTCGCAGTATTGACGATCGCGCCGCGATCGCCGTCCTCGCTCAGCGGGTCGAGGGTCATCATGCCCGCTGCCGACTTGGCGATGCAGCGGAAGGTGCCGATCAGGTTGACCTGGATGACGAAATCGAAGGCAGAGATCGGGAAATGCTTGATCTCGCCGGTCTGCTTGTCGCGGCTGGCGGTCTTGATCGCGTTGCCGATGCCGGCGCAATTGACGAGAATGCGTTCCTGGCCGTGCGCCTCGCGCGCCTTGGCAAAGCCGGCATCGACATCGTCGTCACTGGTCACGTTGACCTTGCAGAACACGCCGCCGAGCTCTGCGGCCATGGCTTCGCCCTTCTCCTCGTTCATGTCGAAGATCGCGACCTTGGCGCCCTTGGCGGCCAGTGCGCGCGCGGTCGCCGCGCCGAGGCCGGATGCGCCGCCGGTCACGACGGCGGGAGTGTTGGCTGAAACTTCCATGAAATGTTCCTTTTTCGAAAGGTTGGTATCGGTGATCGGGTCAAAGGCGCTCGACGATGGTGACATTGGCGACGCCGCCGCCTTCGCACATCGTCTGCAATCCGTATCTCTTGTCGTGCCGTTTGAGCGCGTGGACAAGCGTTGCCATCAATTTCGTCCCGCTCGCCCCCAGCGGATGGCCGAGCGCGATCGCCCCGCCATGGACGTTGAGCCGGTCGGGATCGGCACCGGTGTGCTTGAGCCATGCCAGGGGCACCGGGGCAAAGGCCTCGTTAACTTCGTAGAGGTCGATGTCGCCAATCTTCATGCCGGCGCGTTCGAGCGCGCGATCGGTCGCGAACAGCGGTTCTTCGAGCATGATGACCGGATCGCCCGCGGTCACGGTGAGGTTGTGGATGCGCGCCAGCGGGGTGAGGCCGTGGCGCTTCAGCGCCTCCTCGCTCACCACCATCACCGCCGATGACCCGTCGCAGATCTGGCTCGCGGTGGCGGCGCTGATCCTGCCTTCGGGATTGATCAGCTTGACCGAGGCGATCCCTTCGAGCGTCGCGTCGAAACGGATGCCTTCATCGACCTTGTGCATCTCGGTGCCGTCGGCCGTCTCGATCTCGACCGGCACGATCTCGTCCTCGAAAGCGCCGCTCTCGGTCGCCTTGATCGCGCGCATGTGGCTCTCGAGCGCGTAGGCATCGAGCTGGTCCTTCGAAAAGCCATGCTTTTCGGCGATCATTTCCGCGCCCATGAATTGCGAGAACTGGATGCCGGGATATTGCGCCTGCAATTCGGGCGACATGTAATGGCCCAGCCCCTCCTTCATGTGAAAGGTCGCATTCGAGCCCATCGGAACGCGGCTCATGCTTTCAACCCCGCTCGCGATCACCACGTCCTGCGTCCCGCTCATCACGGCCTGGCTCGCGAACTGGATCGCCTGCTGGCTCGACCCGCATTGCCGGTCGATCGTCACCGCCGGGGTCGATTGCGGCAGCTTGCTGGCAAGCACGCCCATCCGCCCGACCTGCATCGCCTGTTCGCCCGCCTGGGTCACGCAGCCGGTGATGACATCGTCGACCGCCTCCGGGTCGATCCCGCTCCGGTCCAGCGCCGCGTCGAGCGACCTGGCAAGCAGATCGACCGGGTGCACCCCTGCCAGCCGGCCACCGCGGCGGCCCCCTGCGGTGCGGACCGCGCTGACGATATAGGCTGTGGGCGTATTGCTCATGGGGACCTTGCTCCTGCCGTTTACGTAAACGTTGCGATTTGCCACCGGCCTATGGGAGCGCGCACGCGAAATCAACTGGTCAATTGGGTCCCGGTTTGGCTAGTGCTGCTCGCGCATGAAGACACTGTTCGAACTCAATCCCGCGCTTGACCGCGCCGCGCTCGCCGCCCGCTTCGCCGCGACCGGGCGCGTGCAGATCCGCGACGTCCTGACCGAAGAGAGCGCACACGAAGTGCTCAAGGTGCTCGCCAAGGGGACCAGATGGGGCATGGCGACAGGGGCAGGTGACGAAAACCGGCAGAGCTTCCGGATGGAAGAGACGCGCACGCCCGAAGGCCAGAACCGCGTCAACGCCGCCGCGATGGCAGCGCAGCAGAACTCGGCGCGCGGCGAATACGGCTTTCGCTTCGCGCACTACCCGATCCTTACCGCGGTGCAGGAAGGCTGGGACCCGGGCGGCCCGCACGAAATCCTGCTCGAACATCTCAACGCCGAGCCGTTCCTCGGCCTCGTGCGCGAGGTGACCGGGATCGACGCGCTGGTAAAGGCCGACGGGCAAGCCACCCTCTATGCCCCCAACCACTATCTCGGCCGCCATATCGACAGCCATGTCGCCGAAGGCTGGGAGGTCGCCTATGTCCTGAACTTCGCGCCGCCCGACTGGCACCCCGACTGGGGCGGCTATCTCACCTTCCTCGACGAGGAGGGCGATATTGTCGAAGGGTTCCGCCCGCGTTTCAATGCGCTCAACCTGTTCAAGGTGCCGCAAGCGCATCTCGTCAGCTATGTCCCGCCCTTCGCGCCGATCGGGCGGATCGCCGTCACCGGATGGCTGCGCACCAGATGACGCCCCGGACTGCGGCAGACTGGATCGCACGCGCCCGGAGCCTGGAGGCGGCAGGCGACCTCGCCGGCGCGCGCAAGACGCTTGCCGATGCGTCGACCACGTGTCCGGGCGATCCGGTGATCGCCAATGCGGCGGGCAACCTCGCCATGCGTGCAGGCGATATCGGCTCGGCCGAACGCAGCTTCGCCGCCGCGAGCAAGGCGGATCCCGGCCATTGCGAATACGCGCTCAACCACGCGATCGCGCTCCAGCGGCTCGGTCGTGCGGGCGAAGCGCTCGAGATCCTGCGCGCTGTCGAGCGCGAAGGGGCGACAATTGCGAAATACGGATCGGTGCGCGCCAGCTGCGCGCGCGAAGTCGGCGAACTGGCAGAGGCGGCGCGCTGGTACGACGCCGCGATTGCACGCGACCCGGGCTACAAGCTCGCGCTCCATGGCCGCGCGCGGGTCGCGATCGAACGCGGCGAAGCGGATGCGCTGGCGCGGTTCGACCGCGCGCTCCAGGTCAATCCGGGCGAAGCCGATCTATGGCTCGGCAAGGCGCAGGCGCTCGAAGTCGATGGCAACAGCCAAGGCGCGCGGGTGATTGCCGAGCAATTGTGCGACCAGGCGCCGGGTTTCATCGCTGCGCTGACCTTTCACGCCGGGCTGCTGCTTGCCGCGGGCGAGAAGGACTTTGCCGCGCCGTTCCGCAAGGCCGCGGCCAGGGCCCCGCAGGACCCCAATATCGCCGCCGCCCATATCGAGACGCTGGCAGGTCTCGACCACGCGGCCCAGGCCGCCGACATCGCGGCCGAAGCGCGCGAGCGATTTCCCCGCGAGCCGCATTTCACCCTGCTCGAGGCGGTCCATGCCGGGAGCGCGGGGCAATGGGAGCGGGCCGAGGCGCTGTGGGCCCAATGCCCGATCGACAATCCCATGCGCGCGCTGCACGAGGCGCGCCACCGCATTCGCAGCGGCGAAATCGCGCGAGCCGACGCCCTGCTCGACCGGGTCCTCGCCGCCAATCCCTGGGACATTTCCGGCTGGGCACTGCGCGGGATCGTCTGGCGGTTGTCGGGCGACAACCGCGCGCAATGGCTGCACGAACAGGCGAAGCTCGTCCAGTTGCGCCCCCTCGAGGCGCGCGAGGGCCTGCTCGGCGACGTGACCGGCGAACTGCGCGCGCTCCATTCGCGCTCGGCCATGCCGCTAGGCCAGAGCCTGCGCGGCGGGACGCAGACCCGCGGCATCCTCTTTCACCGCACCGAGCCGCTGTTAGCCGAATTGCACGAGGCGATCCGCACGACGCTCGCCAGCTACCGCGCCGACCTGCCCGTGCGCGACGACAGCCACCCGCTGCTGCGCCACCGCGAGGATAACTGGCGGCTGGCGGGATCATGGTCGGTGCGGCTGACCGGCGGCGGCAGCGGCGCGGGCGATTATCACACCGCGCATATCCACCCGCTGGGCATCGTCTCGAGCGCGCTCTACCTCGTCGTTCCCGCAGCCGCGCATGGAGGCGGCAAAGGCGGCTGGCTCGAAGTGGGGCGTCCGCCGCCCGATCTCGGGCTCGACCTGCCGCCTTTGCGCAGCATCGAGCCGCAAGAGGGGCATCTCGCGCTGTTTCCATCGACGCTTTACCACGGCACCACCCGGTTTGGCGGCGCGGGCGCGCAATCCGCAGAACGCATGACCGTGGCATTCGACGTGGTCAGCCTACCGCGCTAGGGCAACAGCATGACGGACGATGCAAAGGCATGGGGCGATTTCTGGGCCAGCAATGCAGGCGGCAATGCCAATGGCTGCCTGCCTGACCGCTGGGCAGCGATCGAACAGGCGCAGCGCGGGGCGTGGAACGGCTTTGTCGCAGGGCTCGACCACGCCGCACGGGTGCTCGACCTTGCGACCGGCGACGGGCGCGTGCTCGGCTGGATGCGGGCCGTGCGCCCCGATCTCGCGCTCGAGGGGATCGACCTAGCCCCGACCCTCCCCGCACCGCCCGAAGGCACCCGGACGCGCGGCGGAGTGGCAATGGAAGACCTGCCCTTTGGCGATGACAGCTTCGCCGCCGTGGTGAGCCAGTTCGGCTTCGAATATGGCGATGTGAAAGCGGTCGCCGCTGAGATCGCGCGCGTGCTCGCGCCGGGCGGCAAGGTTGGCCTGATGGTCCATCGCGGCGACGGGCCGATCCTCGAACACAACAAGAAGCGCCAGCGCGAATTGCTCTGGGCGCTCAAGGAGAAGGGCGTCGCGCGCAAGGTCCGCGCAGCCCTGTCCGAGGGACCTCCGGGAATCGACGGCGCGGCGAAATTCGCCGCCAAGGTAGCCCAGGCAGGGGCCCGGAAATACGGTCAATCTTCGCCTGCATGGGAAATCCCCGAGGCCATCCGCCGTTCGTGCCTGATGGGCCAGCGCGCGGGCGTCGGTTCGATCATCGAGACGATCGGCGCAATCGAGGCGCAGGCGAAGAACGAGATCGGGCGGATCCGCTCGCTTGCCGCGGCCTGCAAGCGCGCCGATGCGCGCGACAAGCTGATCGCGGCCTTTGCCGCGCATGGGCTTGAACACCGCCGCACCGCGCCGGTGAGCGACACCTCGGGCCGCGCCCTGGCGGACTTCCTGACCTTCGACTGATCGCGCCTCGAGCGCAGCATTTTTGACGCGGCGGCGTGGCCGTGCCCGTCATGCTGTCCGCCGCGCGCTTTTTGCGACGCCCGGCCCGACCACGACCTGCTCATCGGCGCAAAGAAAAAGGGCGGCGAACCGAAGTCCGCCGCCCCTTTCTTGTGGCTCTTATTTCGAGCTGTCTCGTGATTAGAACGAGAAGGCAGCCGAAACGAAGAACTTGCGACCAAGCACGTCGTAGGTGCTCGGGTAGGTGTTCGCCTGCTCCTGGTTGTCACCAAGCAGGAGGCTGTTCGGACGGTTGGTCACGTTGCCAGCCGCGTCGAACTCAGGCGCACCCGGCAGCGTATCGAACACGTTGTCGATACCGGCCGTGATCGTCACGTTTTCGGACGCTTCGACCGAGAACGAAAGGTCGAACAGGTCGTAGCTGTCGATCGTGTTGATGCCGTTGAACGAAGTGTAATCGATGCCGCCCGTCGGGTCGACAAGGATCGAGTCTTCGGAATCAACGCTGTCGAGGTGACGCCAGCGCACCGAGGTGGTCAGCGGGCCGTCGATCCACGACAGACGCGAAGTCCACTTGTACTCAGGCGTGGGCTCGCCGCACTGACCTGCGAACAGGCCAGCACATTCAACCGTCGTGGGCTGGCCGACGACCGGAACGAAGAAGCTCGATTCGGTGTAGGTGCCCAGGAAGTTGAAGTTGAGGCGCGAGTCCTGTTCGAACAGGCCGAACGCAACGTCGGTGGTGTAGTTGATTTCAAGGTCAACACCGCTGACGCCGAGCGAGGCAATGTTCGCGTTACCCACGAGCGGCGGGCTGGCGACCGTGATCGCACCATTGCCGGTACGAGTACCGACGAAGGCCTGACAGGCCGCGCTGTTGATGTCCTGAATCTGCAGGTAGCAGAGGTCCAGAAGACCCTGGAGGCTACCACCGGCCACGGCCACTGCGTCATCGATGGTGATGTCGAAGTAGTCAGCCGTGATGGTGAGGCCCGGAGCGAAGTTCGGCTGAAGCACGATCCCGAAGGTGTAGCTTTCCGAGGTTTCTTCCTGCAGGTTCGGGTTACCACCGAACAGTGCCGGGATCTGGGCGTTCAGCTGAATGTTGGGGTCGCCAACATTGCCAGCGGGAACACCGGTCGCCTGACACAGGTTGATGACGGTCTGGTCGTTGGCATTGGCCGGATCCGCACAGGGGTCGTTCGCGCCCGGGAAACCGATCGACTGACCGCCGAACAGTTCGCCGACATTCGGCGCGCGGATGGCGCGCTGATACTGACCGCGCAGGGTCACCTGGTCGATCGGCTGGAATTCCACGCCGCCGGCATAGGTCCACACGCCGCCGATCGCGTCGAGCGAGTAATCCGAGTAACGGGCTGCACCCGTCAGCTCGAGACGCTGGCCGCCATCGGTTTCGAAGATCGGAACGTTGAGCTCGGCGAACAGTTCGCGAACGTTGTACTTACCTTCGGTCGAGTTACCGGCGTTGAAGCCGATGACGTCGCCCGAGGAAAGCGCGGTGTCCGGAAGGAAGCGCGATTCAACGCCGCGATATTCGGCGCCGACTGCGAAGCCGACATCGTCAGCACCCATGCCGAAATTGCCCAGGAAGCCCGAGATCGAGGCCGACGCGATTTCCTGAGTGGAAATGTCGCCGTTCTGTGCCTGGATCGAGATTGCCTGAACCATTGCCGGGGTCAGAGTGCCGAGGCCGAAGATGTTGATCGGCGTACCGGTGCCGTCGAGACCAGCCTGGAAGGCCGAGCGCGAGATGTTACCGGCCTGGACGTTCGCGTTACGCGTACGAGCGTAGCTGTAATACGCGTCGTAGAACAGGTTGTCGGTAATGTCGCCGCGGACACCAGCCAGGACGCGGAACGCGTTGCGCTCGTCGAGCGAGTTACGCGCGCCGGTTTCGATGGTACGACGCTGGACGAAGAAGTTGACCACGCCCGGATCGTCGGCAACGCCGTCAGCGTTGTTCTGAGCGGTTTCAGCGGCGTCGATGTCCTGAAGCTGCTGGAAGTCACCCGGAATGAGGAACGGCTGCACGGTGGCGAGGTCGACATTGAAGTTGCCGGTAACCGGCGTAGCGGCCAGTTCCTGCTGCACGCGGTTGTTGACATAGGTCACTTCCGTATAGGCGGTGTGGCCCGGAGTGAATTCGTAGTCAGCGTAACCGCCCATCAGATAACGCTCTTGCGGGATCTGCAGGTAGTTGACCGGTGCGTAGTTGTAGGTGTCGCCGGTACGGAAGCGGAAATCGCCCGGGGTGTCGTCAAAGACAACGCCGTTGCCGAAGCCGCTTTCGCCAGCATTACCGAACTCGGTGCCCGGCGGGAGGCCGGTGTTCGAGTTGGCGCCACCGGTGTAGCGCAGAACGCCGTTCGGAAGCGTCGACGAACCGAACTGCAGCAGGTTGAGACCGAAGGTCTCGCCGCCGAGTGCGAAGTTCGAGAATGCGCGATCGCCCTGGAAGACCGATTCACGGTTGTAGTATTCGGCGTAGACGGTGGCGTTACCGCGACCATCGTCGAAGCTGGTGCCGATGGCGCCGTAGACCTGGTAGGAAGCGCCGTCACCTTCTTCGGTGATCGAGTACTGACCGCCCATTTCGAGACCTTCAACCCGCTTGAGGTTGAAGTTCACGACGCCGGCCAAGGCGTCCGAACCGTAAACGGCCGAAGCACCACCGGTCACAACGTCGACCGATTCGAGCAGGAAGTTAGGGATGGTGTTGAGGTCGACGACCTGCGCGGTGTCGAACGACACCCAGCGGCGGCCATTGACCAGCACCAGGGTGCGGTTGGTGCCAAGACCACGCAGGTTCAGCGTGGCGGTACCGTTACCCGGGTTGTTCGAGAAGGAGGTCGTGCCCGGCACAACCTGCGGGAGGGTGTTGACGACGTTTTCGACGTTCACCGTGCCCGAAAGCTCGAATTCCTCGGCAGCAACGACGGCCACCGGAGCGGCGGTATCGACGTTCTTCTGCTGAATGCGCGAGCCGGTAACAACGATGAAGTTGTCGCCGTCACTGTTCTCGGCAGCACCGGATTGTACCGATGCGCCAGCGTCTTCGTCCTGGGCATAAGCCGGGGTGGCAATCATGGCGCCAGCCATGATGGTACCAGCCAGGAGCGTGCCCTTGCTAAAGCGGTTCATTTCAGTCCCCTTGGATATGCGCGCCAAAAATCGGCGCACAATTCGCTTCTACGGGCATATGCCCGCATGGGCCGCAGATATGCCAATCAAGCCTCGCACTGCAATCGCAGCTTGGGGGTAGAATGCAGGTTCGATACGTTGTGTGACATCTACGCTACAGTCTCGAAACCGCGCATTCCTGCCACTTTCCTACCGGTAAGCGCCCCCTTCGGCCCTCCGGCGCCCGCTTTGCATTGACGGTGCTCCACGCTTCGGCATACCCCTTGTCCGCACCCGCCTTGACCGGAGTTTGGTTTTCATGACTTTCCCTGCCTCGCCCTTGCCTTTCACCATGCGCACCGCCGGGCTTGGCCTTTGCGCGCTCATTGCGCTGGGCACCGCCCCGCTCGCCGCGCAGGACCAGGCCGCGCCCGCGGATGCCGGCCATCTCGACCAGCTGCGCGCCTGCCAGGCCATTGCCGTGGATGAAGAGCGGCTCGCCTGCTTCGACAGCGCCGCCAGCACCATGATCGCCGCCAGCGATGCGGGCGATCTCAGGGTGATCGACCGCGAGGATATCCGCCAGACGCGGCGCAGCCTGTTCGGCTTTTCGCTGCCTAATATCGGCCTGTTCGGAGGCGGTGACGATGACGAGGAGGAGGACGAGCTGTTCACCACCACGATCGCCAGCGTGCGCTATACCGGACGGACCGGGGCGCGCTTCACCACCGCCGAAGGCGCCGTTTGGGAGATGAACAATGTCCCGCGCCGGCTGCGCACGATCCGCGTCGGTGACGAGGTCGAGTTCAAGCCGGGCTCTTTCGGCTATTACTTCGTCCGGATCGAAGGGCAGAACGGGGTCAAGGGCCGCCGCATCCAGTAGGCAATAGGCCGCGCCACGCATTTTTCGAAGGCGCGTTCGCAACACGCCGCACGAACAAGAAAGGGCCCGGTCGCGAGACCGGGCCCTCTTGTTTTGGCAGGCTTTCCGCCTCGCGCTTACAGGCCGCCGGGCCCGCAATCGTTGGCGAGGTAATCGAGCACTTTGGTGTAGAGCTGCTGCTGGTGGTTGAACATCAGCGTGTTGCCGAAGTGGTCAGCCTTTTCGAGCGTCACGAACTCACCCTGCTTGCCGGCGTCCTGGAACGCCTTCTTGTAGTCGGTGAAGTGGTAGTAGAGCACGCGCCTGTCGACATCGCCGTGGATCATCAGAAGCGGAATGTTGACCTTCTCGACCTCCTTGATCGGGTTGATCCCGATCGTGCCGCGACGTTCGGCCCAGTCGATCAGCGCCTTGGGTGCGCTCGACCCGGCGCGGCCGCCGCCGAGGCGGAAGCTCTTGGCAGGGTCGGACACGCCGTTGACCGCGATCGCGCATTGATAGAGCTGTTCCTCGCGGCTCAGCGCGACGAGCGCGGCATAGCCGCCATAGGACCAGCCGAAGAAGGCGACACGGTCGGGATCGACCAGGCCCTGTTCGATCAGGTACTTGACCCCGTCATCCTTGTCGTCCTGCATGGCCAGGCCGTGTTCGCCATAGCCGGCATCGAAGTGACGCTGGCCCCAGCCGGTCGAGATGCGGTTCTGCGGGTAGAACACCATGTAGCCCGCGCTGGCGAAGAGCTGGCCGATTTCCGAATAGCCCTGCACCGCGTTGACGTGCGGGCCGCCATTGTGCTGGACCACCAGCGGAAACGGTCCCTCGCCCTGCGGCACGGTGATGTAGCCGGGGATCTCCAGCCCGTCGCGCGCCTTGTAACGGATGTATTTCACCTCCGCGAGCGCGTCCTGGTTGAGCAGCGGGTTGCGGCTGCCGAGCTTGGCGAGCTGGCCGTCCTTGACCAGCCAGAACGAGCCCGGATCGCGCGGTCCGCTATTGCTCACGATCATCGTGCGCCCGTCATAGGAGCGGCTCGAAATGCTCAGCTGGTGGGCATAGGGGATCTGCTGCATCAGCGCATCGTGAAGCGCCTTCTCCTCTTCGTCGAACCAGTGGCGCTCGTATTTGGCGCCCGGATAGACGGCATAGGCCAGCTTGTCGTTGCCCGGGATCGAGTGCATCCCGACGCCCAGGACGTCCGATTGCTCGCTCTTGAACAGTTCGCGGATATACTGACCGGTCGAGAAGTCATATTCCCACAAGCTCGCCTTGTCGGCACCCTCGCGGTTGTCGATCATGTAGGCGATATTGGGGTTCTCGTGGTGGAACCCGGCAATCCCGTGAATGCCCGAGAGGAACCGATAGAGGTTCTCGTGGTCGTCCTCGTCATATTCGGGGCCGAACTGGGTCCAGCCGCTTTCCCCGGGCAGGCGGTAATAGGTCTTGACCTTGTTGTCGCTGTCCTGCCCCTCGGCATAGCGCGGATTGCCGTCTTCATCGAAGAGGATGCGCGCATATTTGCGAGAGCCGCGCAGGACCAGGCTCTTCGAACCCGAACGCAGGTCGAGCTTGTAATAGGAGCGCGGACGGAACCGCTGGAGCGGATCGACGCCGAGCGTGCCATTGGGTTCGGCCGCCGCGACAAGGACCTTGTCAGGCTCGTCCGGCAGGGTCTTGATGATCGCGAGATCTTCGTTGACCTGGCTGAACTTGTTGCGTTCCAGGTTGTAGAAATAGGTCGCGTAATTGCGCGTGTCGTCTTCCTGGCGGCGGACCCGGTTGCGCTTCTGCTCCCAGGCATTGCCGACGATCATGTTGTCGCTGACCCAGCGTGCGGAAATGATCTCCATCGGGTCGGCAGCCAGCGTGCGGAAGGGCGTGCTCAGATCATCGGTCTTGTAGATCTGGAGCAGGTAATCGCCTTCGCGGCTGGGATTGATGTGGACCAGCAGGTGCTTGCCATCGGGCGAGATCTGGACCTGGTTGACCACGTCGCGCAGCGCCCAGACATCGATCGGAACCGCCGAGGTGGCCTGGGTTTCGGACGGTGCGGCGACGCTGAGGCCAAGCGCGGAGACGCCGACCATCGCTGCCATCAGCGGCTTTTTGAGAAACTTCATTTTGTGCAATCTTCCCGTTGAGTTTTCCAGTGATCCCCGCGACCGCGCGCCACCTCCAAATAGGCACAGTCACCCAGCGTGACTTTAAACGAAAAAACGCCCCCGCGGCAAGACCGCGGGGGCGCTGAATTCCGATCCTAACGGATTGTTCTGCGATCAGAAGCGGTAAAGCAGCTGACCGAAGAATTCACGTCCGTCGAGATTGTAGCCATTGCCGATCGGGGTGTTCGAGATACCGAACACCTCGTTGGTGTCGATCAGCGGCGGAGAATTGTCGAAAATGTTGGTCACACCGACGATGACACGCAGGTCGCCATTGTCCCAACGCACCGATGCAGTGTGCTCGAACCATTCGTCGGCAAAGCCCACGTCGCGACAGAACACGCCGTCACCGGCGACATTGCCGCTGGCCGAACCGTTGCCGAGGCAGGTGTCGCCGAAGAACTGGGTACCGTCTTCATTGACCGCCGGGTTGCCATCCGGGCCGTTGCCGAAGGCATCGGCCAGAAGGTCGATACCGTCCGGATCCTGCTCGACATCGCCGATGTAACGGGTCTGCCAGGTGAAGCGGAAGTCCTTGTAATCGACCGAGAAGGTCGCACGACCGGTCCAGCTCGGGAAGCCGAATTCGCCAGCGAAATCTGCTTCTTCAATCGAACCGTCATCATTGGTGAAGAGGTTCGAACGCTCGATCAGGTGGTTGGCCCGGATATTGAGGCCGAGATCGAAGACTTCGCCACCAATCGTCACGTCCTTGCCGAACGAGGTGTTGATATCGAGGCCACGAACCGATTCCTGGTCGAGGTTGAGGAAGCCCTGGAACACGTCGGTGACCAGCGCGCGATCGCCACCCGTCGTGATACGGTCGCAGAACTGGCTGCGGCTGCCATCGTCGCGGGTAAAGCAGTCATTGATGATGAACTGCGCGCTCGGCTCGATGATCGAGTCCTTCAACTTGATGTCGTAATAGTTGAAGTTGAACGAGAAATCGAAGCCGCTCGGGAAGCTTTCCTCGAAAGCAAAGCCGGTGGTGATCGAACGCGAGGTTTCCGGATCGAGGTTCGTGCCGTTGGCGATAACGCCGCCCGAGGTGATCTCGGTGCTCGAAGTCTGGATCGTGTTCAGCCCCTGCGAGTCGATGCCGACCGTGAACGGGTCGCGACCTTCACGCTGACAGTTCTGGATCACGATGGCATCGCGATCGTCGTTCTGCGGCTGGTAACCACCGTTGAGCGAATCGAATGCGGCATTGGGAACCGCACACGGATCGAACAGGGTGAGGAAGCCCGACTGGCTCTTGAGGAAGAGCTCGCGCAGGTTCGGCGCACGGAACGAGGTGCCGTAGCTGAACTTGAGCAGCAGCGGGCTGACCGGACGCCAGCCGCCCTTGATCGAGAAAGTGCCGTTGGTGCCGTAGAATTCGTCATCGGTGAGACGACCCGACACGTTGACGGTCAGCTCTTCCACCAGCTCTTCACCCGCCATCAGCGGAATGTCGAGCTCGCCGAAGGCTTCGCGAACGGTGCGCGAACCGGTGGCGCCGCTATCGGCGAAGAAGCCGAAGAACAGGCCGTTCGATGCCGCGAAGTTCGGACGCGAGTCGATCGAGTCTTCGCGCCATTCGACGCCGACCACCGCACCGACCGGGCCAGCCGGAAGGTCGAACAGGTCACCGGTCATGAAGCCCGACAGGATCTTCTGCTCGTAATCGGTGTCGAAGCTGCGGACGCCGAACAGGTAGTCACGCTCGGCCTGGCTGGCGAAGTCGCCGATGGTCGAACCCAGCACGCTGGGTGCGAACAGGTTCACCGGAACACAGCCCTGCGCAAGGTCGGGCGCAGCAAGGTCCGGGTTGGCAAGCGTCGAGGGATCGGCGCAGATGCCGGCAGTGCCCGAGAAGAAGTCCTGGCCGCTGTCGTAATCGTCGGCGATGCCGTCGCCGTCATTGTCGACGATGCCGTCGCCGTCGAAATCGGCGGTCGGGTCAATGCCGAGCGCCAGAGCGAGACGGTCCTCACGGATACCGTCACGCGTCGACTGACCCTTCGACTTCGAATAGACGCCGGCCACTTCGAAGGTCCAGCTCGAACCGATGAAGGGCAGGTCGCCGCGAATGCCGAGCACGCCGCGATACTGTTCCTGGATGACCTGGACGTTGTTGCGGTCGCCGCGGATGGTGACGACAGGGGTCGTCGGCAGGTTGAACCCGGTCGAAAGCGCCAGCGGGGTGCCGCTGATGCCGTTCAGCTCGTTGTCCACCGCCCGGCAGTCAACGCCTTCGGGGTTGGTGGTGAAGTTACACGGGTTGAACGGGTTGTCGCCCGGAACCGAGGGGAAGATCTGCGGCGTGCCGGTGTTCGGCAGGCGGATTTCCGCGCGGCTATAATTGGCCTCGAAGAACGGGGTCAGGTTGGCATCGCCCGGGAAGGTGTATTCGCCGTAAGCGAAGACATTGTACAGCTCCTGTTCGGAGATGAAGGTCCGGTCGAGGTTGGCGGCGTTGTTGTTGACGTTGCGGAAGTCAACGTCGCGGATGCCATCGCCATTGGTGTCGAGGTTTTCGCCGAACGCATTGGACGAATCGCCGAAGTTGAACGGACGACCGGTATTCGGGTCGTTCGGGAAGTTGGCGATGTTGCCATTCGCCGGGAAGTAGACCGAACCGAAGCGCGCGAACGGCTGGAAGATACGGCCCGAAATGCCCGAAACCTTACAGGCGTCCTCGGCAATGGTGACGCCCGGATTGCGATCGCGCACCGCGGCATTGTCGGCCAGATCGACCGTCAGGATGTTGCCATTCTGGTCGATTTCGTAGTTGGTGTCACAACCCGAGAGGAAATCGCGGTCGCGCAGACGCACTTCGTCGCGGAAGGCGTATTCGGCACCGATGCCGAAGAAGCCGCGATCGGTGTTGAGGCCCCAGGCCGCGCTGACAACGTAGTCGTCGCCGCCGCCTTCGGGGTTGATGTTGCCATTGGCCTGGATTTCGAGACCGTCGAAGTCCTTGCGAAGGATCAGGTTGCCCACGCCCGCGACAGCGTCCGAACCGTAGACCGACGATGCACCGTCGAGCAGGAGGTCGTAGCGATCGACGAGGGTCGAGGGGATGAGGTTAAGCGACGGGTTGACCGGCGCGCCTTCCACACCCGACGGCGCCAGGCGGCGGCCGTTGAGCAGGAGCAGCGTGCGGTCAGCGCCGAGGCCGCGCAGGTTCAGAGTCTGCGAACCCGGGCCGTTGTCGAGCACGAAGCCCTGGAAGGTGGCGTCGATCTGCTGACCGGCGGCGCTTTCCGAACGCTGAAGGATCTGCGCCGGGTCGAAGGCACCGACGGCCTGCTGGTTCTCGGTCGAAAGCACCTGGAGCGGCGAGATCGAGGAATAGGTGTCGCGAACGATACGCGAACCGGTCACGGTGATGCCGCCCTGGCCCTGCTGCTGGCCGGTGGCGCCGGTGGCGACCGAGACGTCTTCGCCCTGGCCGGTGGTGGTGCCGGTGGGGCCGTCGCCGGTCTGGACGCAATTGCCATCGGCATCGACAACGCCTGCAGCATTGGTGCCGGTCACGCAGTCTTCGCCCGGCTCTGCGTCCTGCGCGAAAGCGGGCACGGCGGAGACGAATGCGATCGCCGACGCGGAGAAGGCGAGAGCCTTCATCGAGTTATTGTGAAACTTTTTCATGATCACTCCAGTTGATACAACCGGAGCCTCGTCCCCATCCCAATCCTGGCCCGAAACCCCGTTTCGGACTGGAATCCCCATATGGAAGCGCGACAAAGCCCCTGTGGTGGGCGTTGTCTGCAATAGACTGACACTCATGTAAATGAGCCGGGGCGGGCAAATCGGGTTTCGGGCCAGATTGTGCAGGGGTGTTGCGGGAATCCCACAAGAGTGCCTTCAACCGCCCCGAAAACGCCCGTGCATCCCATCAAATGATGGATGTGGCAGCCAAGCCGCGGGCGCAGCTTCCCCCAACAGCGAAGCCCCAGCGCCGGCAGCCCGGGCGGGCGCATCAGGCGACGGCGATCTGCAACTCGCCATCGCCTTCGTCGACCTTGACGCTCGCCCCGTCCAGCACCTTGCCCTCGATCAGCATCTCGGCGAGCGGGTCCTGCAGATAGCGCTGGACCGCGCGCTTCAGCGGCCTTGCGCCATAAACCGGGTCATAGCCGACCCGCCCCAGCCAGCGCAGCGCCGCATCGGTGAGATCCAATGTGATCTTGCGATCGTCGAGCAGCTTCTGGACGCGGCGGACCTGGATTTCGACGATCGGCGCCATGTGCTCCATCGCCAGGCGGTGGAACAGGATGATCTCGTCGAGCCGGTTGAGGAATTCCGGGCGGAAGTGCCCGCGCACCACGTCCATCACCTGGTCCTCGACATCGGCGACCTTCTGATCATCGCCGAGATTGGACAGGTGCTGGCTGCCGAGATTCGAGGTGAGGATGATCAGCGTGTTCGAAAAATCGACCTTGCGCCCTTGCCCGTCGGTGAGATGGCCGTCATCGAGCACCTGGAGCAGGACGTTGAAGACGTCGCCATGCGCCTTTTCGACCTCGTCGAACAGCACCACCTGGTAGGGGCGGCGGCGCACCGCCTCGGTCAGCACCCCGCCCTCGTCATAGCCGACATAGCCCGGAGGCGCGCCGATCAGCCGGGCGACCGAATGCTTCTCCATGAACTCGCTCATGTCGATGCGCACCAACGCCTGGTCGTCGTCGAACAGGAATTCGGCGAGCGCCTTGGTCAGCTCGGTCTTGCCGACACCGGTCGGGCCGAGAAACAGGAAGCTGCCGAGCGGGCGGTTGGGGTCCTGCAGGCCGGCGCGGGCGCGGCGCACCGCCTTGGACACCGATTCGATCGCCTGGCGCTGGCCGATCACCCGCTTGCCGAGGATGTCTTCCATCGCCAGCAGCTTGTCGCGCTCGCCTTCCATCATCTTGTCGATCGGAATGCCGGTCCAGCGGCTGACCACGCTGGCAATGTCCTCCTCGGTCACTTCCTCGCGCAGCAGCGCGTTCTCGGTGAGGCCCTCGGCCTCCTCGAGCTTCTTCTCGAGCTCGGGGATCTTGCCGTAGGAAAGCTCGCCCGCCTTGGCGAGATCGCCCTCGCGCTGCGCCTGCTCGAGTTCGAGCCTTGCTGCGTCGAGCTGTTCCTTGATCTTGCCCTCGGCCTCGATCTTGTCGCGCTCGTTCTGCCAGCGCGTCGTCAGCTCGCTCGATTCCTGCTCGAGTTCGGCCAGCTCCTTGCGCAGGTTCTCAAGCCGGTCCTTCGAGGCGGTATCGTCCTCCTTGGCAAGCGCCGATTCCTCGATCTTCAATTGGATGATCCGCCGGTCGAGCGCCTCGATCTCCTCGGGCTTCGATTCGACTTCCATCCGGATGCGGCTCGCCGCCTCGTCCATGAGGTCGATTGCCTTGTCGGGCAGGAAGCGGTTCTGGATATAGCGGTCGGACAGCTTCGCTGCCGCGACGATCGCGGTGTCGGTTATGCGCACGCCGTGGTGAAGCTCATACTTGTCCTTGATCCCGCGCAGGATCGAGACCGTGTCCTCGACGCTCGGCTCGTCGATATAGACCATCTGGAAACGCCGCTGGAGCGCCGGGTCCTTCTCGACATATTTCTGATATTCATCGAGCGTGGTCGCGCCGATGCAGTGCAATTCGCCCCGCGACAGCGCCGGCTTCAAGAGGTTCGATGCATCCATCGAGCCTTCGGAAGCGCCCGCCCCGATCAGCGTGTGCATCTCGTCGATGAACAGGATGATCTGCCCGTCGGCATGCTTGACCTCGTCAAGCACGCTTTTCAGCCGCTCCTCGAACTCGCCGCGATATTTCGCCCCCGCGATCAGCGCGCCCATGTCGAGGCTCATCAGCGTGCGCCCCTTGAGGCTGTCGGGCACGTCGCCATTGGCGATCCGCAAAGCGAGCCCTTCGGCAATCGCGGTCTTGCCGGTGCCGGGCTCGCCGATCAGGGCGGGATTGTTCTTGGTCCGGCGGGCGAGGATCTGGACCGTGCGGCGGATTTCCTCGTCGCGGCCGATCACGGGATCGAGCTTGCCGTCGCGCGCGGCCTGGGT
This sequence comes from Qipengyuania nanhaisediminis, assembly GCF_045862805.1. Lineage (GTDB taxonomy): Bacteria > Pseudomonadota > Alphaproteobacteria > Sphingomonadales > Sphingomonadaceae > Erythrobacter > Erythrobacter nanhaisediminis_A. Next base: position 1,023,418 of record NZ_AP025760.1, on the reverse strand, counting down.
GAGGTCGCGGGCGAATTTCTCCATCGCGTCGTAAGTGCTCTCGGCGTTCGCGCTGTCGGCCTTCTTTCCGCCGCGCAGGTCCTCGATCGCGGCGTTGAGCGATTGCGGGGTCACGCTCGCCGCCTTCATCGCCTCGGCGGTGGCTTCGGGTGCGAGAGCGAGCGCGGTCAGCAGCCGTTCGACCGTGACATAGGCATCGCCCGCCTTGTCGGCGAGCTGTTCGGCGCTGTCGAGCACGCGCACCGTATCGTTGTCGAGACCCGGCGTCGCCTGCGCCCCGCTGCCGGTGACCGCGGGGATCTTGGCAAGTCCCGCATCCACCTTGCTCACCGCGAGCGCGGCCTCGCCGCCTGCGCGCTGGATCAGCCCGGCGGCCATGCCCTCCTCGTCCTCGAGCAGCGCTTTCAGCAAGTGCAGCGGGGTGATCCGCTGGTGGTTCATCCGGATGGCGACCGTCTGCGCGCTCTGGAGGAAACCCTTGGCGCGGTCGGTGAATTTGTCGAGGTTCATCGCTGGTCCTTCAATCGTCAGTCCGGTCCGAGATAGTGTTGCATATAGGCAACACAAGCCCCATCACGCATTTTCCTTCGGTGCGAGGTGTATTACCCGGCTAGGTGGGTTCGCAAGCATCCATTGCAAGGGTCATGCGTGCTTGACCTTGCCGCGCCCAGTGGCGATGGTCCGCCTGAGGGGCCGGGGAGAGAACGCCACCATGAAATTCGCAACACGCGCCGCGTTCGCCATCGCGGTGCTTCTGGTTATCGCATTGGTCGCCCTGGCAAGCTGGGAACCGTTCTTCGCCGAGCGCGGCGAGGCGCCCGAATACCGCGAATATTCGGCCGAGATCGTGCGCGACGAATATGGCGTGCCGATGATCTACGGCGATACCGATGCCGATGTCGCCTATGGCGTTGCGATCGCCCATGCCGAGGACGACTTCTTCACCTTGCAGGATGTCGCCGCGATGGCGCGCGGGCGCTATGGCGCGATCGCGGGCGAGGACGGGGCGCAGTTCGACTATATCTACCACCTGCTCGATGCGCGCGGCACGGCAGAGCGCGAATATGCGCGGCTTCCCGCCGATACCCGCGCCTTGTTCGAAGCCTATGCCGCGGGCCTCAACCAGTTCGCGCGCGAGAACCCGGGCGAGGTCAAGCTCGCGCGGTTGTTCCCGGTCGATGGCGAGGATATCGCGGCCGGCTTTGCGCTTCGCCAGCCGTTCTTCTTCGGGCTTGGAAATGTCGTTGGCCCGCTGGTCGCAGGCGAGCCGCTCCGGCGCGAATTCGGACCCGACATTCCCGGCTTCCCGCGCGATGCATCCGGCGAGGTGATCGAACAGGAGACGTCCGAAGACGCGGAGCAGGTTACCGGCCTTGTCCTGCCTCAGGGCGAGGAAGCCGATCATCTCGGCTCCAATGCCTGGGCGGTCAGTCCCGAACGTTCGGGCGGTCCGACCACGCTCATCTCCAATTCGCACCAGCCGCTGCGCGGCGGGGTCGCGTGGTATGAGCTGGGCGTGCAATCGGGCGAAGGCTGGCACTTTACCGGCGCCAATTTCCCCGGGTCGCCCTTCCCTTTCCTCGGCCATAACGAGCACCTGGGCTGGACCAACACGGTCAACCGCCCCGACATGACCGATGTCTACAAGCTCGAAATGAACGATGCGGGCACGCAATACCGGCTCGACGGCGAATGGCGCGACCTTGAGAGCCGGACAGTGACCCTGCCGGTCAAGCTGGGGCCGATCACCCTGCCGATCCGCCGCACCGTCCACCGCAGCGTCCACGGCCCGGTGATCGCGAACGACAACGGCTTTTACGCGATCCGCTATGGCGGGATGGGTCGGCTCGACCAGCTCGATGCCTATTACCGCATCAACAAGGCGACCAGTTTCGAGCAATGGCAGGCGCAGATGGCGCGGCTGGCCATCCCCTCGACCAATTTCATCTATGCCGACGAGGCTGGCAATATCGCCTATGTCTACAATGCCGCGATCCCCGACCGGCCCGAGGGCGTGGCCGCCAATTGGCGCGGCGTGCTCGACGGGTCGCGCTCGGAGCTGATCTGGGAAGGCACGGTCGATTATTCCGAAATTCCCAAGGTCATCAACCCGGCCTCGGGCTGGCTCTACAACGCCAACAACGAGCCCTTTACCGCCGCCGGAGCCGATGACGATATCGCCCCCGACAGCGTGTCGCCGCTGCTCGGGGTCGAACGCAAGCAGACCAACCGCTCGCGCCGCGCTTATCGCCTGCTGTCCGAGGCAGGCCAGCTCGACCGCGCCGCGCTCGAACGCATCAAGTACGACACCGCCTATGAACGCGAAGGCTATGTCGCCGACATGTTCGCCGCTGCCGAGGCGCTCGACGTGTCAGGCAATGCCGAGCTCGCCGAGGCGCGCGACCTGCTGCTGTCCTGGGATTTCACTGCCGACAATGCCGGGCGCGCCGATGCGATCGCCTTGCTGCTGATCCGCGATTTCATGAGCGCCGAATACCAGAACAAGCGCGAAATGCCCGATATTGCCGAGGAGCTGGTTGCGGCGCGCGCGCATCTGATCGAGCATTTCGGCCGCATCGACCCGCCGATGAGCGCGCTGTTGCGGCTGCGCCAGGGCGATATCGACCTGCCGCTGGACGGCGGCTCGGACACCTTGCGCGCCTCGACCACCTGGCGGGTGGATGACGATGGCAGGCTCAGCCTCGTTCACGGCGACAGCTTCATCCAGTGGGTCGAATGGCCTGCCGGGGGCGGGCGCGTGACCTCGCGCTCGATCCAGCCCTTCGGCTCGGCCACGACCCGGCCTGACAGTCCGCACTACACCGACCAGATGCAGCTGTTTGTCGACCACGAATTGAAACCGGTGCGGTTCTGGGAGGAGGACGTGCGCGCCTCCGCCCGCTCCGCCCGCATCGTCACCAATGCACGCTGACGCGCGCCCCATTTTCAAACAGGGAAGTCTTCTCATGAAATTCGCAACCACCAAGACCAGCCGGATCGCGCTTGCGCTCGCAGGCCTTTCGATGACCGCGGCCTGCGCCTATGCGCCGCCTGCCGAAACCGCCGCCGCGCCTGCGCCGGTGGCCGCGCCCGAGCCTGCCGGTACCGGCGCGGGCGACCTTGCCGAACTGGTCTCGCAGGTCGCCATTCCCTACCAGGAATTCCAGCTCGAAAACGGCCTCACCGTGGTGGTCCACGAAGATCGCAAGGCGCCGATCGTCGGGGTCGCGGTGTGGTACAATGTCGGCTCCAAGGACGAACCCGAAGGCAAGACCGGCTTTGCCCACCTGTTCGAGCACCTGATGTTCAACGGGTCCGAAAACGCCCCTGCCGACTATTTCCAGTATCTCCAGGAAATGGGCGCGACCGACTACAACGGCACCACCAATTTCGACCGCACCAACTATTTCCAGACCGTGCCGCGCCCCGCGCTCGAACGCGCGCTGTGGCTCGAAAGCGACCGGATGGGCTATCTCCTCGGCGCGGTCACCCAGCAGAAGCTCGATAACCAGCGCGGCGTGGTCCAGAACGAAAAGCGCCAGGGCGACAACCAGCCCGGCGGGCTCGTCTTCTACGAAATTCTCGACACGCTGTTTCCCGAAGGCCACCCCTATGCGCACTCGGTGATCGGCTCGATGGCCGATCTCGATGCCGCCTCGATGACCGACGTGCGCAACTGGTTCCGCGACAAATACGGGCCCAACAACGCGACCCTCGTGCTTGCCGGCGATATCGATGCCGCCGAGGCGCGGCCGCTGGTCGAGAAATGGTTCGGCCCGATCGCGCGCGGCCCGGTCAACACGCCGGCCGCTGCCGACGTGCCGGTGCTCGCCGAGCCGGTGCGCACCGTGATGCGCGACCAGGTCGCGGCGACCTCGGTCAATCTCTACTGGCCCGCTCCCGGCATCATGAGCGAGGATCTCGTCGCTCTCAATGTCGGCACCGAAGTGCTCGGCGGACTGCTTTCCAGCCGTCTCGACGAAGTGCTGGTGCGCGAGGAACAGCTCGCGGTCAGCGTCAATGCCGGCAATTACGACTTTCAGCGCGTCGGCATCATCAATGTCGGAGCGACGCTCAAGGACGGGGTCGAGCTTGCAACGCTCGAGGCGCGCCTCGACGAACTGATCGCCGAATTCATCGCCGAAGGGCCGAGCGAGGACGAGGTCCGCCGCGCGGCGACCAGCAACCTTGCCGGGACGATTCGCGGCCTCGAACAGGTCGGAGGTTTCGGCGGCAAGGCGGTCGCGCTGGCCCGCGGCGAGGTGCTTGCAGGCGATCCGGGCTTCGCCGTCGACCAGCTCGCCCTTCTCGCCTCGATCACCCCTGCCGACGTGCAGGGCGCGATGCAGCGCTGGATGACCCGGCCCGCCTTCACCCTGGTGCTCGAACCGGGCGAACGCGACGCCGAATACGAGGAAGCTGCCAGCGTCGCTGCCGAACAGGCCGAGGACGGCGAACCGGCATCCGACGAGATCACCGTCACCGTCGAACGCCCGGCCCCGCCGATCGACACGGTCGCAACGCTCGACTTCCCCGAGTTCCAGCGCACCACGCTCGCCAATGGCATGCCGGTCACCTACGCGCAGCGCGACGCGGTCCCGGCGACCTATGTGACGCTGTCGTTCAACGCCGGCAGCGCGGCTGACCCTGTCGACATGCGCGGGCTGGAAACGCTCACTCTCGGCCTGTTCGACGAAGGCACGGCGAGCATGACCAGCCAGCAGATCGCCGAGGCGAAGGAGCGGCTGGGCGTCAACATTTCGACCGGCGGGGGCATGGACCGTTCGAGCTTCACGCTCTCGGCGCTCTCGGCCAATCTCGCCCCCTCGCTCGACCTGCTGGGCGAAATCATCCGCGCTCCCGCCTTCGGCGAAAGCGACCTTGCGCGCGTCAAGGCGCAGACGGTCACCTCGATCCGCCAGCAGATGCGCTCGCCCGGCGGGATTGCCGGCCGCGCGATCGGGGTCGAACTGTTCGGCACCGACACCCCCTATGGCGGGGTGACCACGATCGAGAGCATTTCGGCAATCACCCGCGACGACCTGGTCGCCTTCAAGGATAGCTGGATCCGCCCCGACAATGGCGAGATCTTCGTGATCTCCTCGCTGCCGATGGATGAGGTCGTGGCCGAGCTCAACGCCGCCTTCGGCGATTGGCAAGCCCCCGCTGTGGCCAAGGGCGAAAAGGACTTCGCCTCGCTCGCCGCGATGGCGCCCGAAGGCAACCGGATCGTGCTGATCAACCGCCCCAATTCGCCGCAGAGCGTGATCTACGGCGCGCAGATCACCCCGCTCGACGCGAGCGATCCGGCCTTTGTCGACTTCACCAATGCCAACAACTCGCTCGGCGGCAATTTCCTCGCCCGGCTCAACATGAACCTGCGCGAGACCAAGGGCTGGTCCTATGGCGTGCGCGGCGGGGCGCAGGCGCGCGAGAACGCCGTGGTCTATGCCATTTCGGGCGGCGTCCAGGCCGATCGCACCGGCGATTCGGTGGCCGAGATGATCCGCGAGGTGAGCGAGTTCCTCACCACCAATGGCGTCACCGAGGAGGAGCTTGCGCGCAATGTCGCAGCCGAGATCGGCGAGCTTCCGGGCCGGTTCGAGACCTCGGGCGCCGTGCTTTCGGCGATGCAGTCGCTCGCGCTCTATGGCCGTCCCGACAATTACTACGAGACGCTGGTGACGCGCTACCGCGCCCAGACCCGGGACAGCCTCGATCAAGCCGCGCGCGCCGCGCTCGACCCCTCGCGCTTTGTCTGGGTGGTGGTCGGCGATGCCGAGGTCGTCAAGCCGCAGCTCGAAGGGCTGGGCCTGCCGATCGAGGTGCGCGAGATGGAAGGCAGCGAATAATTTTCAAAGTCTGCGCGGTCTCGCGCTGACGCTACGGCTTGCCGGAAACGGGGGCGGCCACCGCAGGAAAGCGGTGCGCCGCCCTCCTCGTTTCGAAGGGCCTCGGGCTTGAACCGCCTCCCCGCGCGTGTACAACCACGCGCAATCCGGCCGCTCGAAGGGGCGCCGGGCGCGCTATCAACACACTACAGGAGTGAGCTTCATGTCTGACGTTTCCGGCACCTACAACACCACCGTCAAGAGCCCGATGGGCGACCAGAGCGGCACCTTCACCGTGGTCGACAATGGCGACGGCACCTTCTCGGGCAACATGGCCGGCGGCATGGGCTCGATGGATGTCGAGGAAGGCAAGGTCGACGGCAACAAGCTCAACTGGAAGATGAACATGACCGTGCCGATGCCGATGACGCTCGACTGCGAAGCGACCGTCGAAGGCGACACGATCGCGGGCAACGTCAATGCCGGCGCGTTCGGCGCGATGCCGCTGACGGGCACCAAGGCCGCCTGATCGCGGGCTTCAAGCAAACGAAAAAGGGCCGCCGAGAGCTAATCTCGGCGGCCCTTTTTGTTGCGCCGGCCAAGGCTGGTCGGGATCAGTCGTCCGACACAGAGCTTGCGATTGCGCCGGATTCGTTATCGGAGGACGCGGCCGCCCGGGCTGCTGCACCGGCCTGTGCGGCGGCGGCTATGGCTTCGGCGCGTGCTGCGGCTTCGGCCTCCGCCTGCGCGCGGGCCAGTTCGGCCTCGCCTTTCACGTCGATCACCTCGCCGCGATCATAGCGCAGCACGCCTTCCATCGGCGGCAGGCGGCGAACGCCGAGCTTGTAGAAGTTGTTGATCTTGCCCGCGGCGCGGAAATCGGCCTCGACCACCGGCAGTCCGCTAATCGATGCGGGCACCGCGAAATCGATCGCTTCGGCGACGCGGCCTTCCTCCGGCTCGAAGAAGACGCTGGCCTGCGCCATCGCCTCGTTATCGGCCCAGCGTTCGAGCATAAGGTCGCCGATCGAGGTCACCTCGCCCGCTTTCACCTCGAAGCGCACCGTGCCCATGCAATAGCACATGCCGGCATAGGCCTGTCCGGTGAAGGCGATCGGGCCGTAATAGGTGTAGGTCCCCGGCCTGACCGCCTGGAGATAGTGGTAGAAGCGGTCCCCGTTCTCGTCGCGGCCCTTGTCGAAGACGTATTGCGGGCCGATCGAGAGCATGTGGCGCATCTCGATCGCGCCGATCGAGAAATTCTCCTCGGTCGGCTCGACCGGCTTGTCGAGGCCGCGATCATCGCCGGTGCGACGCGCCCGCGCGACCCGGTCCTCGTAGCGCGAGAGCTGGCGCGGATATCTCTCGCGCGCCTCGGCGAGCTCCTCGCGCCATTCGGCTTCGTAATCGGCGAGGTCTTCGGCATCGGGGGTCCGGATGAACCGCCCGGTCAGGCGCACCGGACCCGACATGAAGATGTAGCCGCGATCCGCGCTCAGCGCCTCGCTGCCGTTTTCGAGATGCTTGAGTTCGATCGGGCCGTATTCGATCGCGTCCTCGTCATCGGCGCTTGCGGGTGTGCCGGCAACAAGCATGGCTGCACCGGCAAGCGAGATCGCGCCTGCGAGACGCATGGTTTCTTTCAGGATCTTCATGGTTCGAGCACCTCGGTGGTCGGGCGCGGGCCTGATGCCACGCGTGCCTGCATTTCCAGAGCGGCGATGCGCTCGTCTTCGTCCTTGCGGCCATGGCCTTCTTCGAAGTGGAACTCCTGCCACAGGTCCTTTTCCAGCCCGAAGCGGTCATAGCCCTTGTAGAACATGCACTGGCGGATGTTGATGCGCTTCATCTTGCGGCGTTCGGCGCTGCCGAAGATCGCATCGGCGAGCACGCTTCCGACCAGTCCGCCGATCGCACCGGCAGCCACGCCATATTGCGTCATGGCGCTGGCGATCGAGGAGCTGTCGGCGCCCATGTAGATATTGATCCCGCTGCCGAGCGAATCGCATTCGAGGATATCGGCATAGGCTTCGTCGAAGCTGGTCTCGGGCCGGTGGAAATAGAAATATTTCTCGTAATCCTTCGGATTGACCGAAGCATAGTCGAAGCTTGTCTCGGGCACCGGAATGGCCGCGATTTCCTCGGCGGTGAATGCCTTCATCGGCGGCTCGGTCTTGATCGCCTGCGCCTGTGCTGCCCCGTGGAGCGACACGGCAAGAGCGGCCGCGCCCAGCACGGCATTTCGCAATTTCATAAGGATGACCCCTGCTGCAGCGCGCGACCCCTTGCACGCCGCTTCCGAGGCCCGGTGCTAATGGCTGGCGGCGCGCTGTTCAAGCATGCGCCTCGCGCTGATCCACTGCTTGGGAGATCGCGTCCAGCCGCTAGCCCAGCTTGTCCTTGAGGATCTGGTTGACCACCGCCGGGTTGGCCTTGCCCTTCATCGCCTTCATCGTCTGGCCGACGAAGAAACCGAACAGCTTGTCCTTGCCGCCCTTGTATTGCTCGACCTTGTCTGCATTGCTGGCGAGAATCTCGTCAATCGCGGCCTCGATCGCCCCGGTGTCGGAGACCTGCTTCAACCCTTCGGTCTCGGCGATCTCGGCCGGTTCGCGGCCGGTCTTGAGCACGATCTCGAAAATTTCCTTGGCCTGTCCGCCCGAGATCTCGCCCTTGTCCTGCATGGCAAGGATGCCCGCCTGCCGCTCGGCGGTCGCATGGGCCATGTCCGCATCCTCGCCGACCGACTTGACCACCCCCGGTGCGACCGAAAGCGCCCAGTTGGCAACCTGTGTCGCGACCTTGGTTTCCGGCTTGCCGATAGCGCTCGCGGTGGCGGCGAGCAGCGTTTCGAAGCGCGCGAAAGTCTCGACCTCGGCGGTCAGTTCGCGAGCATTGTAAGGGGAAAGACCCAGCTGCTCCTCGTAGCGCCGACGCTTGGCATCGGGCAGTTCGGGGAGCGAAGCGCGGCATTCTTCGAGGAAGTCGTCCTCGAGCACCAGCGGCAGGAGATCGGGGTCTGGGAAGTAGCGGTAATCGTGCGCGTCTTCCTTGCTCCGCATGGTCCGCGTGGTGCCGGTGGCAACGTCGAACAGGCGCGTTTCCTGGTCGACCGTGCCGCCGCTTTCGAGGACGTCGACCTGGCGGTTGGCCTCGTATTCGATGACCTGCATCACGAAGCGCACCGAATTGACGTTCTTGGTCTCGGTCCGGGTGCCCAGCTCCTCGCCCGGGCGGCGAACCGAGACATTGACGTCGGCGCGCATCGAGCCTTCTTCCATGTTGCCGTCGCACGAGCCGACATAGCGCAGGATCGAACGCAGCTTGCGAACATAGGCCCCGGCCTCGGCAGGCGAGGTCATGTCGGGGCGCGAGACGATTTCCATCAGTGCCACGCCCGAGCGGTTGAGATCGACATAGCTCATGGTCGGGTGCTGGTCGTGCATCAGCTTGCCCGCGTCCTGTTCGACGTGGATGCGCTCGATCCCGATCACCTTGTCTTGCGGAATGCCGGCCTTCTCGTCGGCCTCGATCAGCAGCTGCCCCTCGCCCACCAGCGGGTGATAGAGCTGGCTGATCTGGTAACCCTGAGGCAGATCGGCATAGAAGTAGTTCTTGCGATCGAAGCGCGACCACTTGTTGATCTCGGCCTCGATCGCCATGCCGGTGCGCACCGCCTGGCGGATGCATTCGCGGTTGGGCACGGGCAACATGCCGGGCATCGCCGCATCGACGAGGGAGACCTGGCTGTTCGGCTCCGCGCCGAACGCGGTCGAGGCGCCCGAAAACAGCTTGGCATTGCTCGTCACCTGCGCGTGGACCTCGAGGCCGATCACGACCTCCCATTCGCCGGTTGCTCCCTGGATGCGGTAATCACTCATCGTTGTTCTTCTCGTCAGAAATCAGCTTGCCATCGGGTCCGAAACGCGCCTCGCCGTGGTCGATGTTCTTGCGCACCCAATTGGCGAACATGAATGTGAGCGGCACCGCGAGAGCGATGCCGATCCCTGCGACGACGAGCGAGGTGTCGCCTGTCACCACCACTTCTCCGGCGCATGGGTAAAGCCTGCGCGCTGCTCGATCGCGAGGCCGGCATCGAGCACGCTCTGTTCGTCGAACGGCTTGCCGACCAGTTGCAGGCCGAGCGGAAGGCCGTCCTTGTTGAGCGTTGCCGGAACGCTCATCGCGGGCAGACCGGCGAGCGATGCGGGGACCGCGAAGACATCGTTCAGATACATCGTCAGCGGGTCGTCATCGAGGCTGCCCAGCGGGAAGCTCGCGGTCGGCGTGGTGGGCGCAAGGATCAGGTCGCAATGCTCCCAGGCCTGCTCGAAATCGCGCGCGACCAAGGCGCGGACCTTCTGCGCCTGGTTGTAATAGGCATCGTAGAAGCCTGCCGAGAGCACATAGGTGCCGATCAGGATGCGGCGCTTGACCTCGTCGCCGAAACCGTCGTGGCGGGTCTCGGCATACATGTCCTGGAGGCCCGCCCCATCGGGCAGCGAGCGCAGCCCGTAGCGCACGCCGTCATAGCGTGCGAGGTTCGAGGACGCTTCGGCAGGCGCGATGATGTAATAGGCGGGCAGCGCATATTTGGTGTGCGGCAGCGAGACGTCGACGATTGTCGCGCCGGCATCCTTCAGCCAGGCCTTGCCCTGTTCCCAGCTGTCGAGAATGTCCTGGCTGGTGCCTTCCAACAGGTATTCCTTCGGGATACCGATGCGCTTGCCCCTGAGGTCGCTCGACAGGGCCGCTTCCCAGTCGGGCACGTCCATTTCGAGGCTGGTCGCGTCCTTGGGATCGAAACCCGCCATTGCGCCCAGCATGATCGCGCAATCCTCGACCGAGCGCGCCATCGGGCCGGCCTGGTCGAGCGAGGAGGCAAAGGCCACCACGCCCCAGCGCGAACAGCGGCCATAGGTCGGCTTGATCCCGCAAATCCCGGTAAAGGCTGCCGGTTGCCGGATCGAACCGCCGGTATCGGTCCCGGTCGCAGCCGGTGCGATGCGCGCGGCAACTGCCGAGGACGATCCGCCCGACGATCCGCCCGGGCTCATTGCGGCGTTCGAGCCCTCCTTGCGCCAGGGCGAGGCGACATTGCCGAAATGGCTCGTCTCGTTCGACGAACCCATCGCGAACTGGTCGAGATTGAGCTTGCCCAGCATCCCTGCACCCGCATCCCACAGGTTCTGCGAGACGGTGCTTTCATATTGCGGGGTGAAGCCTTCGAGGATGTGGCTTGCCGCGCTGGTCTGCACGCCGTGGGTGGCGAACAGGTCCTTCATCCCGATCGGCACCCCCGCCATCGCGCCCAGCTCCTTGCCCTCGGCACGCGCCTTGTCGGCAGCGTCCGCGGCGGCAAGCGCGTGGTCGGGCGTGGTGACGATGAAGGCGTTGAGTTCGGCGGCCTGGGCGACCGCCTCGTTAAAGCCTTCGGCCACTTCGCGCGCGGTGAATTCGCCGCTGCGCACGCCGTCGCGGATGGCCTTGACGCCCAGCTTGGTAAGTTCGCTCATGTCTGTTTCAAATCCGCTTATTCGATAACCTTGGGCACGCCGAAGAAGCCGTGCTCTGCCGCGGGCGCATTGGCGAGCACGTCGTCGCGCCGCCCGCCGCCTGTCAGCGGATCGGCATCGACCTCGTCCGCGCGCAGCCGCAATGTGTTGGGAATGACAGCCGCCATCGGCTCGACGCCCGAGACATCGACCTCGCCCAGCTGTTCGACCCAGTCGAGGATATTGTTGAGCTCGGGCACCATCTGCTCGAGCTCGTCATCGGCCATCTTGATGCGGGCGAGCCCGGCGATCTTGGCGACGGTCTGTTTGTCTACCGACATGGGAGCCTACCGTTTGGTTGGATGAGAGATTACTGGCCCGGCGCCGCGCCGGGAACGTCACTGGCCGCGCCTTCGCCTGGAGCGCCCATCTGCGATTGCATCGCCTGCTGAAGGATCGACAGGTTGCGGTCGAACGCCTCGCGGCTCATGAAATCGACCACTTCGAGCTCGAAGACGAGGTCGGCATTGGGCGGGATCGGCGCGCCTTGCGGCGGCTCGGCGCCATAGGCGAGTTCGGACGGGATGTAGATCTCGTAGGTGCCGCCTTTCTGGACCCGCTGGAGAGCCTGGTAGAAGCCCGGAATGGTCGCGTCCTCCTCGACCGGGAAGGGACTGCCTTCGGGGAAGACCCCCTCGATCGGGAGCGGGATGTCCTGCGATTCGTCGAACACTTCGCCGGTCGCGGCGAGCGAACCCTTGTAGCGCACGAAGACCATGTCGCCTTCTTCGGGGGTCGGGCCGCTGCCCTCGACCAGGGTCTCGATTGCGAAACCCTGCGGCACCGCGGCCCAGGCGACGCCCGCCCCGATCAGGATCGCGGCGATCACGCCGAGCCAGAGCTTGGTCAGCGAGCCCTTGGCGATGGGCTGGAGCGGAACGCGTGTGACTTCTGCCATGTGATGTGTCTCGTCAGAATTGGGCGCCGTGCGTGCCAGCGGAGCGATGCCCGAACCGCCGGGCAAGCGGCGATCGGCCCGCATGGCAAAAGGGCGCGGAAGCAAGTCCGCGCCCTGATGGCTTATCCGTTATGGTGTTTCAAGCGCTTCTGCACCGCAAAAGCGCCTGAAGTGCGCGCGGGCCTACTTGATGCCGTCGCGTTCCATGCGCTTGCGCTCGAGCTTGCGCGCACGGCGAACCGCGGCAGCCTTTTCACGGGCGCGCTTTTCGCTCGGCTTTTCGTAGTGCCGGCGCAGTTTCATCTCGCGATACACACCTTCGCGCTGCAGCTTCTTCTTAAGCGCGCGCAGGGCCTGGTCGACATTGTTATCGCGAACCATGATTTGCATAAACGAAAACTACCTTGTCTTTCTAAAACAGAGCGTTGGCCCGCGTGAATAAGCAGGTCACCGCGTGAAAATGACGCTGGAACCGGCGCGAATCCAAGCAGGAATCACGCGCAATCTGCGGCGCACATAACGCCGCGTCAGCAAAATGGCAAGGCGATTAGCGCCGAACGGCGGGCCAGCGACCGGTCGGCGGCCAGTTGGCGGCGTGTCGGCGGCGGCTTAACGCTAGGCATTGCAGGCGCGCGCGGCTAAAGCCCGCTCGCAATGGCCACCTCGCTCACCCCCTCGCTCGCCCCCACGCTCGCGGTCGCTCTCGGCGGAGCGGCGGGAGCGGTGCTGCGCTATCACGCGGGGCTTGCCGCTGCGCGGATCGCCGGGCCGGCAAGCGCCTTTCCATGGGGCACGCTGGCGGTCAATGTCATCGGCAGCATCGCGATGGGCGCGCTTATGGGCTGGCTCGCGCGCCACGGCGAAGGGCACGAGACCTTACGGCTCGCGCTTGGCGTGGGGCTGCTCGGCGGGTTCACCACCTTCAGCGCGTTCAGCGCCGAGCTGGTGGTCATGCTCCAGCGCGGACAGGTGCTGGTGGCGGTGGGCTACGGGGCGATTTCGATCGCGGCGGGAATGGCGGGTTTGCTGATCGCGTTTGCGGCTCTAGAGGGGGCACGATGAACGATACCCCCTCCCGCCCTGCCAAGACGCCCGCAGACACGGTTCGCCAGTTCACGATTGGCGAGGATGACGACGGCATCCGGCTCGACCGCTGGTTCAAGCGCAACCTGCCGATGGTCGGCTTCGCCACGATCTCGCGCTGGGCGCGCACGGGCCAGGTGCGGATCGATGGCAAGCGCGTGAAGCCCGAGGACCGGCTGGTCGCGGGCCAGGTTCTGCGCGTGCCTCCCGGAGGCGAGGCTCCGCACAAGAAACCGCGCGCGCGCCGCCCGCTGAGCGAGGAGGAAAACGCCGAGGTTCGTTCCATGGTGATCCGCGAGACGCCGAGCGCGATCGTCTTCAACAAGCCTCCCGGCCTCGCGGTGCAGGGCGGCAGCAAGACCACCCGGCATATCGACGGAATGCTCGATGCCTTTGTCGAGAACGAGGACGACCCGCGCCCGCGCCTTGTCCACCGGCTCGACAAGGACACGTCGGGCGTGCTGCTGGTCGCGCGCACTCCGGGCGCTGCGGCGAGCTATTCGCGGCGCTTTTCGGGCCGCAGCGCGCGCAAGGTCTACTGGGCGCTGGTGGTCGGCGTCCCCGAAGTGCGCGAAGGCACGATCGATGCCCCGCTCGCCAAGCAGCCGGGCACCGGCGGCGAGAAGATGCATGTCGATGAAGAGAACGGCCAGATCGCCAAGACCCGCTACCGCGTGGTCGAACGCGCCGGAATGCGCGCGGCCTGGGTCGAGCTCGAACCGCTCACCGGGCGCACCCACCAGCTGCGCGTCCACATGGCGGCGATTGGCCACCCGATCGTGGGCGACGGCAAATATGGCGGGCAGGACGCGTTTCTGACAGGCAGCATCAGCCGCAAGATGCACCTCCATGCACGCCGCCTGATCATCGCCACCCCCGAAAGCAAGGGTGCCAATGCGACCGGCGGCGGCAAGCTCGACGTGACCGCCGACCTGCCCGAACATTTCGCCGCCTCGATGGAAGCGCTGGGTTTCGAGGAAAGCCAGTCCGACGCATCGCCGATCCGCGACGAGGCTCCCGAGCGCACGCCTGCCGAAAAGAAACAGGCCGCGCGCCGCTTTGCCAAGCAATACCGCAAGGACCGCCGCGGCGAGCGCCGCAGCCGCGCGACTTCCAAGCCCGCCGCGGCCAAGGGCGCGAAGAAAAAGGGCGCACCAAAGCGCGGGGGCAAACCCAAGGGACGCCGCGGCTGATGCACCCGAACCCGCTTTTCCGCAGCGAGGACCGCCAGGCCATTGCAAAGCTGATCGCGGATCATCCGCTCGCAACGATCTGCATCGCTACCGAAACCGGCCCCTGCACCGCACATGCGCCGGTGCTGCTCGAAGGCGAGACGCTGCTTTTCCACCTTGCGAAAAACAATGCGATCACCGCCGGCCTCGACGGTGCGCGCGCAGTGGCGGTCATCAACGGACCCGGCGGCTATGTCTCGCCGCGCTGGTATGACGCGCGCGACACCGTGCCGACCTGGAATTATGCCGCGCTCGAATGCGAAGGGCGGGTCTCGCGGCTCGACGATGCCGCGCTCGAAGCGCAGCTTCACGCGCTGATCGCGCGGTTCGAGGGCGATCTGGGCGGCGAACCCTGGGAAGCGGGCGAGGCGAGCCGCGAAACCTGGGACAAGCTGTTTGCAGGGATCACCGGCTTCGCGCTCGCGGTCGAGACCTGGCGGCCCACCTTCAAGCTGTCGCAGAACAAGAACGCAGCGGTCCGCGCCCGAATTGCCGGGGGCCTCGCTGAGGCGGGCAATCCGGGCCTCGCGGCAATAGTCGAGAGGCAGGCGCCATGAAGCTTGCGATCTTCGATTGCGACGGAACGCTGGTCGACGGCCAGGCCGACGTCCTGTGGGCCATGGCACACGCTTTCGAACAGGCCGGGCTACCCGCCCCTGACCCGGGTCGCGTGCGCCGGCTGGTCGGGTTGAGCCTGCCGGTCGCCATGCGCGAACTCGCGCCCGATGAAGGCGAGGAGACCCGCCGCGCGCTGACCGCAAATTACAAGGCCGCGTTCCGCGCCCGCCGCGAACAGGGGCTTCTCGACGAGCCGCTCTATGACGGGATCGCCGCGCTGCTCACCCGCCTTCACCGCGACGGCTGGAGCCTCGCGGTCGCCACCGGCAAGTCCGATCGCGGCCTTGCTGCCTGCCTTGCCGGCCACGGCCTCACCGATCTGTTCGCCTCGCTCCAGACCGCCGACCGCCACCCGTCCAAGCCGCACCCGGCGATGATCGAGGCGGTCCTGTTCGAGACCGGCATCGCGGCCGAGAACGCGGTGATGATCGGCGACACCTCGTTCGACATGCAGATGGCCGCGGCGGCGCGCATCGAGGCAATCGGGGTCGCCTGGGGCTATCACGACGAACCCGAATTGCGCGGCGCGGGCGCGAGCCACGTCGCGCAGACCGTTGCCGAACTCGAGGGATTGCTGACATGAGCACCGACCCGGCGCGCGCGCGCCATTTCGTGATCTCGATAAGCCGCATCTTCGCGGTCCTGATGGTGGTCGCAGGGCTGATGGTCCTGCGCGACGTGATCGACCTGCCCGACTGGGCCGGCTATGCGCTGATCGGCTTCGGGCTTGCCGATTTCTTCGTGGTCCCCCTTCTCCTTTCGCGGCGCTGGAGCAGTGGCGGAAAATGAAGCGCTTCTACAAGACGGTCGATATTGCCGAGGTGAGCGGCCCGGACGGCGCGACCGGCTGGCAGATCACGCTCGATGGCCGCGCGATCAAGACCGTGGGCGGGCGCGCCCAGAGAGTGCCGAGCCGCGCGCTGGCAAAGGCCATGGCGTCAGAATGGGACCGGCAGGGTGACAAGCTCGACCCTTCGCTGTTCGTGCTGCGCGACATGGCCGATTACGCGATCGACGTGGTCGCCGAAGCCCGCGAGGAGACCGCCGACAAGGTGCTGCGCTTCGGCGAGACCGACACCCTGCTCTACCGCGCCGATCCCGACGAGCCCCTGTTCGCCCGCCAGCAGGAGGTGTGGGAGCCGCTGGTGAGCGCGTTCGAGCGCGAAGAGGGGGTCGAGATGGTGCGCGTGAGCGGGATCATCCACCGCCCGCAGGCCGCGCCCACGCTCGATACCCTGCGCAACCGGCTGCGCGGCATGGACGCGTTTGCGCTGGTTGCTGTCGAGGCGATGGCGAGCCTTTCGGCATCGCTGATCATCGCGCTGCTCGCGAGCCGGAAAGGCGCCGATGCCGAGAGCTTGTGGGAGGCGGCGAGCCTCGAGGAAAACTGGCAGGCCGATCTGTGGGGCCGCGACGAGGAAGCCGAGGCCGTGCGCGCCAGGCGCCGCAGCGATTTTCTGCGCGCCCACGGCTTTGCCCAGATGGTGCTCTACCCCGAAGATTAGCGCGCGCCGCGCCCGAACGGGTCAGGCCCCGCCGATGACCCAGTCAGCGACCTCGCCTGCGACCCGGTTGGCGGCGCGGTTGAGCGCCGGGGCCACGCTGGCCGCATCGGGGGCGATCCCGCTCTCGCGCGCTTCGAACCGGCGCGCGGTGACAGCGCCGCTTTCCTCGGTCCGCATCGCATCGAAGCGCACCACAACTGACGAGCTGGGCGCGTCATAGCCCATGTCGAGCAGCGTTCCGCGCACATAGCGCGTCGCGACCGTTGGCGTGTCTTCGGTGTCGAGCACCAGCCCCGCCCCGCGCATCCGCAGCGTCTCGCCGAGCAGGCGGCGGAACAGCCGCGAAGGCTTCTCGACCCAGACCGCGTCCTGGAGATAGGCGATCTCGGTGTCCGAGACATGGACCGGCACGCGCGTCACGTTGAGCTTGGCCGGGACCTCGGGCGTGAGCACCGCGATCGCTCCGGCATTGCTGGTCCCGGTCATCGCCGCATCCCCGCTCGCACCGGCGATGGGCGACAGGGTGATCAGGCTTTCGGGCGGTTCGCTGCCGAGGCTGATACAGCCGCCAAGCGCGAGGCCGAGCGCTGCAAGGGCGGTGAAATTGCGCATTGTCTTCATGCCATTGGCCCCGATCATGGTTCGTAGTCCGGCAGTTTCTGCCCGCCGATCAGCGAACCCGCGCCCTGGTTTTCGAGCTGTTCGGTGATCGCGCGCAGGCTGCGGCTGGTGGTTCTCAAATCGCGCAGGGTCGCCTCGGCCGCGGGCAGCGTCGATTCGCGCAGCTGGCGCGCGGCGGGCCGGGTATCCTCGAGCGTGGCAGCAAGCGCGGCGGCGGCATCATTGGCCGATGACAGGGTGCCGCGCAGTTCGGCTGCGAGTGCCGGGCCTTCTTCGTTGAGCAGGCGATCGGTGGTCGCGGTCGCCTGTTCGAAGGCGTCGAGCGCCTCGCCCGCTTCGCGCAGCGCGGTCTCGAGCTCGGCGAAGGTCCCTTCGAGCCGCGGTGCGGCCTGGGCGAGTTCGGCGGTGAGCCGGTTCGAGTTTTCGAGGATCGCGGTGATCTGCTGCTGGTTTTCCGGGCCGAGCAGCAGGTTCAGGTTCTCGGTCAGCGTCGCCAGCCTTTCGAGCAGCAGCGGCGCGGAGTTCAGGAGCGCGTTGATGCCGCCATCGCGCGGCGGGATGACCGGGCGGCCTTCGGGGCACGCAGTGGTCTCGCAGGTGATCGCCGGCGCGTCCTTGCGCGCTCCGTCGAGCAGGATGGTCGAGACGCCGGTAAAGCTCGACTGGATGGTCGCGGTGGTGCCGACCAGGATCGGCACTTCGTCGCGGACCTTGATCCGCACGCGCACGAATTCGGGATCGTCTTCGGACAGGGCGATGCCCACCACCTGGCCCACCGGGACCCCGGCATAGGAAACCTGGCTGCCATTGGCGAGGCCAGAGACAGCCTGGCTGTAGAAGATGTCGTATTCGGTCTGCGAGCCCTGCCCCAGCCGCGCGATCCAGATGATCGCCGCCGCCATCGCGACCAGCAATATGAGGACCACGGTCCCGACCCAGAGGTGATTGGCTCTCGTCTCCATTGCGCCTTCCTATGAACGGTCGAACCGCTTGATGTCCATGCCATTGTCCATCGCGTATCGGGTCAAGACGTTCCCGCCCGGCGGTCCTGCCGCACCTTGGCCGCCTGGGCACCGCGCCCGCGCGGGCCGTTGAAATATTCCTCGATCCACGGATGGCCGATTTCCATCAGTTCGGGGATGGTGCCGACCGCGATCACCTTCTTGTCGGCGAGCACCGCGACGCGGTCGCAGATCTCGTAAAGCGTATCGAGGTCGTGGGTGATGAGGAACACGGTCAGCCCGAGCACCTGCGCCAGTTCGCGCGTCTGGCGGTCGAACTTGGCCGCGCCGATCGGGTCGAGCCCTGCCGTGGGCTCGTCGAGGAAGAGCAGTTCGGGATCGAGCGCGAGCGCGCGGGCGAGCCCGGCCCGCTTCTTCATCCCGCCCGAAAGCTCGGAGGGATATTTGGCGATCGCTTCTTCGGGAAGCCCCGAGAGAAGCACCTTGTAGCGCGCGATTTCCTTGCGCAGCTCGTCGTCGATCTCGGGGAAGAACTGCTTCAACGGCACTTCGACATTCTCGCCCACGGTGAGCGTCGAGAACAGCGCCCCGCCCTGGAACAACACCCCCCAGCGATTGCGCACGCCGAGCACTTCGTCGGGCTCGGCATCGGTGATCGACTTGCCGAACACCTCGATCTCGCCCTCGTCGGGCATCTGCAGGCCGATGATCGAGCGCATCAGCACCGATTTGCCGGTGCCCGAACCGCCGACCACCCCTAGGATCTCGCCCTGCTTGACCGTGAGATCGAGCCCGTCATGCACCGCGATATCGCCGAAGCGGTTGACGAGGCCGCGGATCACGATCGGCGGATCGGTGCTGAAACGTTCGTGCATCGCCATCGCCCTAGCCCCAGCCGATTTCGGTGAAGAACACTGCGAAGAAGGCGTCGAGCACGATCACCGCGAAGATCGCCGAGACCACCGCCATCGTGGTGCGGATGCCGACCTCTTCCGAATTGCCGCGCACCTGCATGCCGTTATAGCACCCTGCGAGCGCCACGATCAGCCCGAAGACCGGCGCTTTCACCAGCCCGACCCAGACATCGTGCATCGGCACCACTTCCTGGATGCGTTCGAGGAAGGTGAAGAACGGGATGCCGAGCGCGAATTGCCCGATCACCGCGCCGCCGACGATCGCGACGACCGAGGCGTAGAAGCCCAGCAGCACCATCATCAGCGTGCTCGCGATGATGCGCGGGATCACCAGCACCTCGATCGGAGAGATGCCGATCGTGCGCATCGCGTCGATCTCCTCGGTCAGCTTCATCGTCCCGATCTGCGCGGCAAAGGCGCTGCCCGAACGGCCCGCGACCATGATCGCGGTCATCAGCACGCCCAGTTCGCGCAAGGTTATGCGGCCCACGAGATTGACCGTCAGCGTCTCGGCCCCGAATTGCGACAATTGCACCGCGCCCTGCTGGGCGATGACGATGCCGATGAGAAAGCTCATGAGGCCGATGATCGGCAGGGCAGACACGCCCACCAGTTCCATCTGCCGGACGATCGCGCGGCCGGGAATGCGGCGCGGATGCGCGATCAGCGATGCAAAGCCGAGCACGATCTGGCCGAGAAACCCGATCACCCCGGTCGCCCCGATCCGCGCACTGGCGACCTTTTCGCCCAGCGCCTCGGGCACGCGCTCCCATACCGGCACGCGCGGCGGGCGGATCTCGGCGCTGTTGCCGGCGCTCTCGACCGCGTCGAGCAGCGCTTGCGCCTGCTTGGACGCGCCGGTGAGCGTGGCCCCGTGCTCTGCCGAAAGGCTGCACGCGACCCAGGCGCCGACCGTGTCGATCGCGGTGACCTCGGAGATGTCGACGGTGGCGATATCGCCTTCGAGAGCGCGCAATTCGGGTTCGAGCGGCCCGACGCTGGAGACGAGCAGCGGCCCGCTCAGCACGACCCTGCTGCCCTCGTCCTCGATCCTGTACTGGGCCACCGCTTCCATTGCGGGGAGGATATGCGGACAAAACCCCGCGCAAACAAGCGCCAAGTTGCGCAGGCGGCCTCGCGCGGCGGCTCGGCTGCAATAAGCGGTTGTGAGAGCGCGGCGGCAATGGCATTGGCGCTGCCCTATGAGCACCGAGCTATCCACGACCTTCGACCCCGCCGCGATCGAGACGCGCTGGTACACGCATTGGGAAGAGAGCGGCGGCTTCCGACCCGAACGCCCCGATGCCGAGCCGTTCACCATCGTCAACCCGCCGCCCAACGTGACCGGGTCGCTGCATATTGGCCACGCGCTCGACAACACGCTCCAGGACATCGTGATCCGCTACGAGCGGCTGCGCGGCAAGGACGCTTTGTGGGTGGTTGGCACCGACCATGCCGGGATCGCCACGCAGATGGTGGTCGAGCGCCAGATGGAGGAGCGCCAGGACAAGCGCACCAATTACAGCCGCGAGCAATTCGTCGACAAGGTGTGGGAATGGAAAGCCGAATCCGGCGGCAAGATCACTCACCAGCTGCGGCGGCTGGGCTGTTCGATGGACTGGTCGCGCGAACAGTTCACGATGGACCCGCATTTCACCAAGGCGGTGCTCAAGACCTTTGTCGACCTTTACAATGACGGCCTCATCTACCGCGACAAGCGGCTGGTGAACTGGGACCCCAAGCTCAAGACCGCGATCAGCGATCTCGAGGTCGAACAGCAGACGATTGCCGGCCAATTCTGGCACTTCAAATACCCGCTCGAAGACGGCGTGACGCTCGATGACGGTCAGGACTATATCGAGGTCGCCACCACCCGGCCCGAAACCATGCTCGCCGACATGGCGGTCGCGGTGCATCCGTCCGACGATCGCTACAAGTCCGTGATCGGCAAGCATGTCGTCCTGCCGATCACCGGCAGGCGGGTTCCGATCGTCGCCGACGAACACGCCGATCCCGAACTCGGTTCGGGCGCGGTGAAGATCACGCCGGGCCACGATTTCAACGATTTCGAGGTGGGAAAGCGCGCAGGGATCGCGCCTGCCGACATGCTCAACATGTTCGACGAGAACGCCAATGTCTGCCAGGTCGCGGACGGGCTGATCCCGGACGAGTTTCTCGGCCTTCACCGCTTCCGCGCCGAAAAGGTCGCGGGCGAGGCCAAGGGCGCGCGCGAACTGGTGATCGAACGCCTCAAGCAAAGCGGCCACCTGATCCCGCACATCGCGAAGACCAAGAAGGGCGAAGAGGTCGAAATGGACGCCGAACCCCGGCAGATCGCGACGCCATTCGGCGATCGCGGCGGGGTGGTGATCGAACCGTGGCTGACCGATCAATGGTATGTCGATGCCGCGAAACTGGCCGAAAAGCCGATCGCGCAGGTGCGCTCGGGCGAAGTCGAAATCGTGCCCAAGTCCTGGGAAAAGACCTTCTTCAACTGGATGGAGAACATCCAGCCCTGGTGCGTTTCGCGCCAGCTATGGTGGGGCCACCAGATCCCGGCCTGGTTCGACGGCGATGGCAATGTCTATGTCGCACCGTCCGAGGAAGAAGCGCAGGCTCAGGCGGGCGAAGGCGTCGCCCTGACCCGCGACCCCGACGTGCTCGATACGTGGTTTTCATCCGCGCTGTGGCCGTTCGCAACGCTCGGCTGGCCCGACAAGACGCCGCTGCTCGACAAGCACTTCCCCAATTCGCTGCTCGTCTCGGGCTTCGACATCCTGTTCTTCTGGGATGCGCGAATGATGATGATGGGCAATTACAACATGGGCGAGGCGCCGTGGCCGCGCCTCTATCTCCACGGCCTCGTGCGCGCCGCCGACGGCGCGAAGATGAGCAAGTCCAAGGGCAATGTCGTCGACCCGCTCGGCCTCATCGACCAATATGGCGCTGATGCGCTGCGCTTCTTCATGGCGGCGATGGAAAGCCAGGGCCGCGACATCAAGATGGATGAGAAGCGGGTCGAGGGATACCGCAATTTCGCGACCAAGCTGTGGAACGCGGCGCGGTTCTGCCAGTCGAACGGCATCGGCGCGTCCGACACGGTCAAGGCGCCGCAAGCCCGGCTCGCCGCCAACCAGTGGATCATCGGCGAAGTGCAGCAAGCCTGCGCCGAGATCGAGAGCGCGATGGAAGACCTGCGCTTCGATGCCGCGGCCAATGCGATCTACCAGTTCACCTGGAGCCGGTTCTGCGACTGGTATCTGGAACTGATCAAGCCGGTCTTTGCCGAGGGTGCGAGCGAGGACGCCGCTGCCGAGACCCGCGCGGTCGCCGGCTGGGCGCTCGACCAGATCCTCGTCATGCTCCACCCCTTCATGCCCTTCATCACCGAGGAGCTGTGGCACGCACAGGCGCGCACCGCCGGGAGCGAGCGTGCTTACGACCTGATCGTGGCCAAATGGCCTGATCCGCGTGGGCAGGTGAGCAAGCAGGCCACCGATGCGATCGACTGGGTGATCGACCTCACCAGCAATGTCCGCTCGGCGAGGAACGAGCTCGGCATCGCGCCGGGGGCAAAACTTGCAGCCTTCGTGCCCGAGCCATCCGAGCTTGCCAAGGCGACGATCGAGCGGTCGAGCGCGGCAATCGAGCGGCTTGCGCGCCTCGCGCCGGTTACCGTGGGCGAAGCCCCCGATGGTCCGGCGATGCAAGTGACCGCGCTGGGTGACGTGTTCATCATCCCGCTCGAAGGCATCATCGATATCGAGGCGGAAAAATCGCGGCTCGAAAAGGCGCTTGCGGCCAGCCAGAAGGAGGCCAGGAGCCTCGAGGGAAGGCTCTCCAACGCCAATTTCGTCGAGCGCGCCAAGCCCGAGGCGGTCGAGAAGGCGCGCGCCGACCACGCGCACCATTCGGCCGAGGTCGAGCGGCTGACCGCGGCGCTGGCGCGGCTGGGCTAGTTTCCTACCCGCGCCATTCGTGCGATCACCCTGCCATGACCTGCTGCGCGCGCCTCTCCCCACGATCGGAAAAACCGATCAATAGCCGCGCCTGTGATCGATTGGATTTTTGCGCCAGGACAGTGTTCCACCTGTTCCAGCCGTGCTTCACCTGCGGTGAAGCGAGTGGGCGCGCGGGAGGATTTGCATGGCGCTGATCTGTGCCACCGGTGATGATGGCGAAGCGGAAATTTTCGCCTCGCTTCAGGGCGAAGGGCCGAGCGCGGGCCGCCCGGTCGCCTTTGTCCGGCTGTCGCGCTGCAACCTTGCCTGCGTGTGGTGCGACACCCCCTATACCTGGCATTTCACCGGCGACGAGCGCCCGCACGAGGGCGGCACGACCTATGATCGCAAGGCCAACCAGGTAAAGCTGTCCCCTGTCGAGGCAGCCGAACGCATCGCCGCGCTGGGGCAGGACCGGCTGGTGATCACCGGCGGCGAGCCTTTGCTGCAATCGGGCGCGCTCGCCGACATGCTCGCCCACCTTCCCGATATCGCGGTCGAGATCGAGACCAACGGCACCGTGCGCGCCAGCGCGCATGTCGATATCCGCGTCGACCAGTACAATGTCAGCCCCAAGCTCGCCCATTCGGGCAATCCGGCAGAGTTGGCGCTGATCGACGAACGGCTCGAAGCCTATGCCTGCGACCCGCGCGCCTTCTTCAAGTTCGTCGTCGCATCGCCCGAAGACGCCGCCGAGGCTGCCGCCCTGGTGGCCCGCTACCGCGTGCCTGCCGAGCGGGTGTTCCTGATGGCCGAGGGGACTTCGAGCGCCGAGTTGCGCGCGCGCCAGCAATGGCTTGCGCCGCTGTGTCTCGAACTTGGGTTTCGCATGTCCGACCGGCTGCACATTCACCTGTACGGCGATACGCGCGGGACGTGACCAGCCGGGGCGAGTGGCCCTTAGCCCTGCGAGCGCCAGCGCAGCACGACGCGTTCGACCAGCTCGTCCTCGCCGCCGCCCTGCTGCCAAAGCTCGGCAAAGCTGGGGTCTTCGGATGCGGGGCGCTTGTGCTCTTCGAGCGTGTCGAAATTGACGCGGATCGGGATCGCGACGCCCTCGCCGCAAATGATGCATTCGCGGTTGCGCAGAGCGGGGATCGAATCGAGGAAACCGCGCGCGCCTTCGGGCATGGCGGCCTTCACGAAAGCCTGGTCGCGGTCATTGTTGAGACGCATGGAAAGGATGGTGCCGCATTGTGACAACACGCCTTCTGCAAGGTCCGAGGGACGCTGGGTGATAAGGCCCAGGCTGATGCCGTATTTGCGGCCCTCCTTGGCGATCCGCGAAAGGATCTTGGCGACCGATGAGCCGTCCGAGTTCTTCTCGTTGGGAACGTATCGGTGGGCTTCCTCGCACACCAGCAGGATTGGCCGGGTCTTTTCCTCGCGGCCCCAGATCGCGAAGTCGAAGACCAGCCGGCTGAGCACCGCGACCACGGTCGAGGTGATGTCGGACGGCACGCCCGAGACGTCGATGATCGAGATCGGCTTGCCGTCACCCGGCATCCGGAACACCTTGGAGATGAAATCGGCCATGGTGTCGCCGACCAGCATGCCCGAGAACATGAACTGGTAGCGCGGGTCGGCCTTCAGTTCCTCGAGCTTGCCGGAAATGCGCATATAGGGCGCCGAACTGGTCGCCTTGTCGAGCTTGCCCATCTCGTCCTTGAGCTTGGTCGACAGGTCGGAAAGCAGATAGGGAATGGGCGAATCGACGGTGATCTTGCCCATGGTTTCCGCCAGCCGGTTCTTGCTCCGCGCATGCAGCAGGCACTTGGCGAGAATGTCCATGTCGACCTGGCGTTCATTGCCGTCGCTGGTGAGCAGCACTTCGCAGTGCTCCTCGAAATTCATCAGCCAATACGGCATCTGAAGGTTCGACACGTCGAGGATTTGCCCGGTATTGCGGAAGGCGGCGGAATATTCGCCGTGCGGGTCGATCATGACGATATGGCCATCGGGCGCGGCCTGGCAGATCCGGTGAAGGATCAGCGCGGCGCTGGTCGACTTGCCGGTACCGGTCGAGCCGAGCAGCGCGAAGTGCTTGCCGAGCATGGCATCGATATAGAGGCCTGCGCGGATGTCCTTGGTCGGGAAGACAGTGCCGACAGTGATATTGGCGCGCCCGTCGCTGGCATAGATCTGTTCGAGGTCACTGGTGGTAGCGGGAAAGACCATCGCGCCGGGCACCGGGTAGCGGGTCACACCGCGCTTGAAGCCGTGAATGCGCCCGGTAAGCTTTTCCTCGGAGCCCTCGCCGAGAAAGTCGATATGCGCGATGATGCCGTTTTCCGCTCTGCGGTCCTTGCGCTGGTCGCGGACATTGGCGAGCAGCCAGGCATTGCCGACGCGGATCTTGATCTGGCTGCCGACCTGTCCGGCAAGCGCGACCGAGCGGTCATCGCTTCCCATGCACTCGTTCAGCCGCTGCAAGTCGAGTGCGATCTGCGAGCCCGAGCCCGAGACCTCGAGGACGATGCCGATCGGAAGCCGCGCATTGTCCTGAGGCGAGGCGGGTTCGGCCGTCTGGTCTGCCCCGGCCTGCCGGTTGAAATCGTGGTTGCCCATATCGGTCATGCGCGCAAGTTCCTGTGCCCTCATGCGGGGCGCACGGCGCCCATGCACCGGCTTTCTCCCGCACCATCACAGTGCCCGATCGAGGTTAAGAACGAGTCAACGCCGCGGGGCGCCGCCAGCTTGTCAGCCCCGCGCGAAAAGCCTTCCGGCGAGCCAGCCCATGAACAGCGAGAGCGCGATTGCTCCGAGCCCGTAGAACAGCGCGTAACGGTCGGCGAAATAGACCACCGTCCCCTCAAGCCCGACCTTGACCACCTCGATATCTGCG
This sequence comes from Qipengyuania nanhaisediminis, assembly GCF_045862805.1. Taxonomy (GTDB): domain Bacteria; phylum Pseudomonadota; class Alphaproteobacteria; order Sphingomonadales; family Sphingomonadaceae; genus Erythrobacter; species Erythrobacter nanhaisediminis_A. The sequence goes on along the minus strand of NZ_AP025760.1, from coordinate 997,353 downwards.
GTGGCACTGGCGAGCACCCGGCCATTGGCAATCGCGAAGGTTTCGGCGGTGTATCGCCCTGTGGTCACGTTCGAGGGCAGCGCGATGCGCGCCTGGTAAAGCACGCCCTCGCTGATCCGCACGCCGCTGGCATCCTCGCTGTAAAGGCCCGCGCGCTCGCGGGTTTCGACGAGGCCGCGGGCATAGCGCGCCTGTTCGGCCGGTTCGATCTGGCCGGTCGGGCTGAGCTGAATGAACTCGGTCCCCAGCTCGTAGATCGCGGCTGTGCGCGGGTCGACAATCTGTTCGATGGGACGCGAGGAAGAGACCGCGAAGAACGACGGCGCCGAGCGGAAATCGCTCGACCCCGCGTTCATCCAGATCCCTGCGATCCGGTCCTTCTCGCGCAGCCGGATCGGTTCGGTCGGGCCCTTGAGCACGACGACGATGTCATAGGCGGTGTCGCGCACCGGGCCGGCAGGATCGATCACCGCGCCGTACAGAAGCAGGTTCGCCCCGGTGAAGCCCTGGCGCACCTCGATCCGCGACTGGCTGACTTCGGGCACCAGCACCGGCTCGCGCTGAGCCGTCAGGAGAGGCGCTGCGAGCAGCAGGAACAGCGCTCCAAGCCAGTTTCGCCGCCGCGCGCTCACAGCGGGCTGACCGTGTATATCTCGTCGGGCTGCACGCCAAGGCCGTACAACATGCGCAGCGCGACGAGGATGACGATCGCGGCGAGAATGAACCGCAGGATTTCAGGCCGCGCCTTCATCGCGATCTGGGTGCCGAACTGCGCGCCGAGGACCGAGCCGAGCAGCAAGAGGCCGGCGAGCACGATATCGACCGCCTTTGTGGTCAGCGCATGAGTCATCGTGGTGACCATGGTGACGAAGAGTATCTGGAACAGCGATGTGCCGACCACGACATTGCCGCTCATGCCGAGAATGTAGAGCATGGCCGGGACGAGGATGAACCCTCCGCCGACCCCCATCAGCATGGTCAGCACGCCGACGATCACGCCCAGGAGCAGCGGAGCGAGCGGCGAGATGTAGAGGCCCGAGGCATAGAAGCGCGTGCGGAAGGGCAAGCCTGCGACAAGCGGGTGATGCCGGCGCTTGGCAGGGCGGGTGTCGCCCTTGCGACCGGGAGCCAGCGCATCGAGCGCCTCGCGCATCATCAGCGACCCGATCGTGCCGAGCATGACGACATAGAGCACGTTGATGACGACATCGATCTGCCCCAGCGCCTGAAGCAGGCGGAACAGCAAGGCGCCGAACAGCGCACCAATCACGCCGCCCGCGACCATGACCAGCCCCATGCGGTAATCGACCCCTCCGCGCTTGCCATGCGCGATGACGCCCGAAACGCTCGCGCCTGTCACCTGGGTCGCTGCCGATGCCGCGGCCACGGTGGGCGGAATGCCGTAGAAGATCAGCAAAGGAGTCGTCAGGAAGCCGCCGCCAACCCCGAACAGGCCCGACAGGATTCCTGTCAGGCCGCCCAGCAGCACGATGAACAACCCGTTCACCGAGAGATTCGCGATGGGCAGGTAAACGTCCATGCCGAGCCGATTAGCCCAGCAGCAGCAGTCTTGGAAGGCGCGCTTTCGCGTGCTGCTCGGATAAAGCTATCAGAACCGTGTCGAAAGCGTCGCGGCAAGGCCCGATCCGGGCGCGGCATCGCCCGCGACCTGTTCGCGCCAATCGAGAGACAGCCGCGCCGGAACCGAACCGAGCGTGACATCGAACCGCACGGTCGGACCGACATCGACACGATAGGCATCTTCCTGTGCCCCGCCCCAGGCGCCCCCGCCCAGGCTCAACCGGACCGGATCGCGGCCCGGACCGGGCAAGGCCAGGATATCGCGCGTGACTGCGGCCTGGCCATCGGCAAAGGCGGTCGCGGCATCGCCTCCGACATAGCCGGCGCTCGCATAGGTTTCGGCGCGGATCCCGAGCGGGAGTTCGAGCGGGGCGAACTCGGTCACGACATAGGCGGCCGGACGATGCCCGGTGCCAAAGGCATTATCGGTTACGCGCCACTCGGCTGCGACCCGAACCGGGAGCGCTCCGACCGGGCGGGCCGAGACACCGGCCGCCGCCTCGCTTTCGCCACCATCGACCAGCGCGCGATAGCCGCGCACGAAGGCGCGCGGATCGTGGCCCGAAGACGGTGCAAGCCGGTACCGGAACGAGGCGCTGGCCTGGCTTGCACCATAGACCGGGGCGCGCCCTTGCGTGACCGAGGCGGCGTCGGAACCCTGGCGATAGAAGGCAAAGGCATCGAGCGACCAGCGATCCGCCGCGCTCTCGGCGCGCGGCGGGAGGCGCACCACGAAGGGGGCCGCCGGACCAGGCTGGCGGACCGGGCCATAGGCAGGCGCGCGCGCCAAGCCCGCATCATTACCGGGCTCAGAACGTGACAGGTCGCGCTCGCCGAAATCGACACGGAAGGCTGCCGCCATCAACATGTGGTGACCGGCAGCAAGCGCGGAGGTCATGCTCGACCGGGAAAAAGCGGCCGCGCGCTCTGGGGGTTGGATGCGGCGAGAAGCGGCTGCGAGTCGAGCGAGCGGCAGTTCACTTGGGTTGGTCCGCACGATGGCTGGTGCAAACGTGGTTGTGCGCGGTTCCGCATCCCCCTTCAGCGCCGCGCCGCCTTGCGCGTTCTCGGCAAGGATTGCCGTCGGATCGAATGGAAGCGCTTCAATCGCAAAGGGGTTTTCCCACACCGCGGCGCGACCCATCACCCATGCGCCCAGCATCAGGCACAGCATGGCCAGCGGCATGCCGCGCCGGCGCGAGGCGATCGGCCGCGTCATCGGCTGAGCGCTCCCAGCGACATCGCGGCAGGTCGGGCCGCCTCGCTATCGAAACGCGCCGGGTGGCGGTCATGGGGGGTCTTGTCCCAGCTCACCGCGCGCCCCGCCAGGGTCCTCGCATAAGCGATGAGAGCGCGCCGCCCCGCCATGATCGCTATGACATTGGTGACAGGTATGCGCAGCACCGCCATCACCCCTTCCCGCACACCGTAATTGCGCGCGGTGAAGGCAAATCGGCAGAGCGTCCGCCAGCCAAAGAAGCCGAGATTGGCAATCAGCAGCGCCGCGAGAAGCGGCGGCAGGGCGATAGGCTGTGCCCATCCGGCTGCGACCGCCGCTGTCAGCACAATCGTGATCGCGAGCAGGCTGTAACCCATGAGCAGGACGAGGGCGGTCAACGGGCCGCGGCGATCGCGGGCGCGCATCCATCTCTCGATGGCTCCTCCGCTCCACCCGGTCCGGTCCCATCCCTGCAACGCGATACCGTGCACCCAGCGGGTCTTCTGGCGAACGACGTGATCGATCCGCGCGGGGAAGAAGGCGCGGGTCGCGACCAGGAGATCATCTTCGCCGCGCGCCCGCACGAATCGGCAAGTGCCGCCGATCGCGCCGATCGCAAGGCCCAGTTCGTAATCCTCGGTCAGCGAATCCGAGGCAAAGGGCAATGCATCGCCGCGCAATTTAGCGAGGCGGTCGAGCATTTCGCGCCGGACCGCGCAGCCCACTCCTGCTGCCGGAAGCGAGGCGCCGAGCGCATCGCGCACCGCCATGGCCTTGCCATGGGCCTCGGCGAATTCCTCGCAATAATGGCTGCCGAGCCAGCGCCGCGCGCCCTGTGGCAAGGGTTCGACCGGCAATTGCGCGAAATCCGCGCCATGATCGATTGCGCTGTCGAGCAGGCCCAGCGCTGCCGGATCGACGAGGTCCTCGGCATCGTGGAACACCACGCTGGCAAAGCTGCACCCGCTACGCTGTTCATCCTCGCGCATGGCGGCAAAGAGCCGGTTGAGGCAATCGGCCTTGGTGCTCGGCCCCATACGGTCGTGAAGCACGACCCTGAGTCGCGGATCGCCCGGGGCGCCGCGCATCGCCGCTTCCATGGTCGCCAAGTCGTTGCGGTAGACGCCTACGTAAAGGCGCAGTCTGTCCTGCGGCCACGCCGAAAGGAGATGGGAAATCGTTTCCGATATGACATCGGCTTCCTGCCAGGCGGGCACGAAGATAGCGGTGCTGCCATGCAGTTCGCGTCTTTGCCAGTCGCCGCGCCTGATGCGCGGCGTGGACAGCCGCCCGGTGACCCGGAGCCACAACCATGCGAGATCGATGGCGAAATCGTCGATCGCGCCAATCAGGAAAAACACGCCAGCAAACAGCAACAGCTCATGCTGAAGCATTCCGAGCCATTGCCACAGGCTCCAATCATATATTGACAAGGCGACCCCTCTCCCTGCGTGGGCGGGGAGCCTAACCTCCTGTGATAAACCTTGCAACCGCGGTGATAATTCTGGAAAGGGAGCGCCAATCATGACTGACACCAATTCCTCACGCATCGCTCCTGTTCGCCGCATCTTCGCTCCGGTCCGGGCGCTGTTCGTCGGCGATGCCTCGGCAGGCGTTCTTCTTATCCTGGTGGCTATCGCCGCGATGATCGCGGCCAATTCGGCCTTTGCCGATGAGTATCGCGAGCTGTTCTACGGCGAATTGCGTTGGACCCCGATCGCCAAGCTCAAGGACCTGCACTATTGGATCAATGACGGCCTGATGGCGATCTTCTTCTTCGTCGTCGGGTTGGAAGTGAAACGCGAACTGATTTCGGGCCAGCTTGCCGATCCGGCCGCGCGGCGCCTGCCGATGCTGGCCGCGGCGGGCGGGATGCTGGTTCCCGCGGGCGTCTATCTCCTGATGACCGGCGGCGAATACATGAATGGCTGGGCCATTCCGGCGGCGACCGACATCGCCTTCGCCATGGGCGTGCTCGGTCTGCTGGGAAGCCGCGTGCCGGCATCGCTGCGGCTCTTCCTCCTCACCGTCGCTATCGTCGATGATATCGGGGCAGTGCTGGTGATCGCGGCCTTCTATACAGAGACTGTCTACTGGATCTGGATCGGCGCCTCGGCGGCGGTCGTCGCGGTGATGGTGCTTCTCAACCGGATGCGGGTCGATTATTTCTGGCCCTATATCCTGCTCGCTCTCGTCCTGTGGTTCTGCGTTCTCAATTCGGGCGTCCATGCAACCATTGCAGGCGTGGTCGCCGCGCTGACGATCCCGATGCAACGTCGCGATGGCAATTCGATGCTCGAAAGGCTCGAACACACCCTTGCCCCCTGGAGCGCATATCTCGTCGTTCCGGTCTTCGGTTTCGCCAATGCCGGCGTGCCGCTGGCGGGGATGGGCCCCGAAGCCCTGATCGCGACCCTGCCGCTCGCCGTTGCCGCGGGCCTCGTGGTCGGAAAGCAGCTCGGCATCTTCTCGCTTGTCTGGCTCGCCGACAGGACCGGCTTTGCCAAGCGGCCCGAAAATGCCAGCTGGCCCGAGATTTGGGGTGTATCGGTGTTGTGCGGGATCGGCTTCACGATGAGCATCTTCATCGGCGGGCTCGCCTTCAAGGGCGACGAAGCGCTGATCGAAGGCGCCAAGATCGGCATTCTTGCCGGTTCGGCGATCTCGGCGGTGCTGGGATATGTCATCCTGCGCATGACCACCGAGCACACCGTGGCCGAAAGCGACGACAAGGGCACCACCCCGGTCGATCCCTTCCCCGACGATCCGCTTCGTTGAGGCGGAACGCCAGCGCGCTGAATTACCAGCTGCCGGTGTTCTCCATGCTTGCCCAAGGTTCGGCCGGTTCGAGATAACCATCCTGCAGCAGCTCGATCGAGATCCCGTCGGGGGTCTTGACGAATGCCATGTGTCCGTCGCGCGGCGGGCGGTTGATGGTATGGCCGGCATCCATGATCCGCTGGCAGGTCTCGTAGATATTCTCGACCCTGTAGGCGAGGTGGCCGAAATTGCGGCCGCCGTCATAGTCTTCCGGCTCGCTGCCATCCTCAGGAGGCCAGTTATAGGTCAGCTCGATCTCGGCGACGTCTTCCTGCCCGGGCGCGGCGAGAAAGATCAACGTGAAACGCCCCGCCTCGACATCGAAGCGGCGCACTTCCTCGAGCCCGATAAGCTTGAAGAAATCAATCGTCGCCTGCGGATCGGTGACGCGGATCATGGCGTGGAGAAATTTGACCATCGGTTCCTCGCTCGGGGGTTGGACCGCCTCAGGTAACGGGGAGCCAACGCCCCAGCAAGCGAAAGCCACCGGACGCTCACAACGCCCGGTGGCTTGCCTGTCGCAAATCCGCCTTCAGAAGCTTGCAGACACCGAGGCGACCACCGCGTCATCGGTAAAGGTGCCGCCCGGATCGATCAGAGCATCGCCCTCGACGCCGACATAAGCGAGCGAGAAGGTGACCGGCCCGGTCACGAAATCGGCTCCGATCGACCAGTCGAGCGCCTCGCTGTCAGTGGTGAAGGTGAGAAAGCCGTCGGTGTAACCGAGATGGCCATTGAGCGTGACTGGCGTATCGGGGATGCCGACCGCGACATCGGTGTAGAGATAGAGATTGTCGGAGCCGCCGAGCGAATCCTGGTCAGGTGCGTAGGCGATCCCGCCGGTGACAGATGCCGGGCCGAGCTCGCCGGTGAGCGATCCATACACCTCGACATAATCGAAGTCGCCCGGCCCTGCATCGGGGTAGAGATAACCGATCAACCCGATATCGGCCGATACCCCCTCGGCGATCGCGCCTCCCCAACCGCCATAGAGGTCGAGCTCGGTCGATCCGTAGCCGACCGTCTGCTCATCGAGGCTGGAAGCCCAGGTCCCGACATAAAATCCGGAATCGTGCGCGACATCGAAGCCGCCCTGGATGGCGATTTCGCCGCCCGACAGGTCAACCCCGCGAAACCGGTATTCGCTGACCAATGCGACATTGGCCGAAAATTCGAGGCCGCTTTCATCAGCCATGTGACCGGCCGATCCTTCGGCGGTCGGAGCAGAGGCGCTAAGGCCTGGGACGACCTCCAAATTCCCTGCGCCCATGGCGACGAAACCGTCGTTCCGCTCGGTTTCGGTTTTCTCGTTGGCGGTGTTGGCAAAAGCGGGAGCGGCCAATGGCACGATACCCGCGAAGAGGAGTGCGGTCCGAAGACCGCGAATGGACGTTAGCATGACACTTCCTTTTCGGTGTTGGTGCTTCGTCCCACCTGCACAATCCACGGCCGCGATCATTTGCCTTGCGGTCTCATCGGATTGCGCAGCCAAGCTGCACGGTTTTGTTGCAGCGCACAAGAAAATTTGACGGATTGCCCATCAAATCGATCAAATTGTGGGTCTGCGACGTAATAATGTGTCTTTTGCGCACCCATCGGCCGCGCGGTTGCCGATCGGCACGGTTGCGATTAAAGCCACGCCTCCCGATCACCGCACGAGGCAGGACCCCGACATAAGGCCCTGACGGCAAGCGGATACCCGCCTCCGGACGACGAAGAAATGTTTGCAACCCTGCGCAAGATGTTCAGCCGCCAGCCTCCGCCGCAATTGCCGGCGGTGCCAGAGGGCACGCGCTATTATGCCATCGGCGACATCCACGGGCGGCTCGACCTATACGAGGCGATGATCGCAGCGATCGAGGCCGACGATGCCGAGCGCGCAGATTGCGAAAGCCATGTCATCCTCCTCGGAGATCTCGTCGATCGCGGTCCTGACAGCGCCGGCGTGATTGCGCGAACCCGCGCCTGGCAGCAGGAACGCTCGGTCCGGGTGCTTGCCGGCAACCACGAGGAAATGTTCCTCAACGCCTTCGAGAAGCCCGAAGTGCTGCGGCATTTTCTCAAATATGGCGGACGCCAGACGATCCAGTCCTATGGCGTTTCGAAAAAGCAATTCAACGCGATGATGCTCGAGGAACTGTTCGAGCTGCTGCCCAAGATCGTCCCGCAATCCGAACGCGATTACATCGCCGGTTTCGAAGAAATGATCATCGCGGGCGACTATGCCTTCGTCCATGCCGGGGTCGATCCCGCTGCGCCGCTCGACAAGCAGAAGCGCTCCGACATGCTGTGGATCCGCGACCGCTTCCTCAGCCACAAGGGGCCGCTCGACAAGGTTATCGTTCACGGCCACACCATTTTCGATTCGGTGATGGATTGCGGCAACCGGATCGGGATTGATACTGGCGCTTTCCGTTCGGGTGTGCTTACGGCGCTGGTGCTCGAAGGCGACCAAAGGCGGATAATCCAGGCCTGCCAGAACGATAACGGCCCGGTCGAAGTCTTCCACGGGGAGCGGCCGCAATAGGCTGCCGGGCCAGATGATGAATACAGATAAAGGGCGTTTGCCATGAAGATTGCGATGGTGGGTTCGGGCTATGTCGGCCTTGTGTCGGGCGCATGCTTTGCCGATTTCGGCCACGATGTCGTGTGCATCGACAAGGACCAGGCCAAGATCGACGCCCTGCACGACAACATCATGCCGATCTACGAACCCGGGCTCGACGCCCTGGTCGAAAGCAACGTCAAGGCCGGGCGGCTGTCCTTCACCACGTCACTGGCCGAAGGGATCAGGGACGCGAGCGCGATCTTCATCGCGGTCGGAACTCCCAGCCGCCGCGGCGATGGCCATGCGGACCTGTCCTATGTCTATGCGGTGGCGCGCGAAGTGGGCGAAAACCTCGCCAATGACGCGGTGATCGTAACCAAGTCGACCGTGCCGGTTGGCACCGGTGACGAGGTTGAACGGATCATCAAGGACACCGGGACCGGCCATCGGTTCTCGGTCGTTTCCAACCCCGAATTCCTGCGCGAAGGCGCGGCCATCGGCGATTTCAAGCGGCCCGACCGGATCGTGATCGGCGCCGAGGACGATTTCGGGCGCGAAGTGATGCGCGAGGTCTATCGCCCGCTCTTCCTCAACGAAAGCCCGATCCTGTTCACCTCGAGGCGCACCAGCGAGCTGATCAAATACGCCGCCAATGCTTTTCTCGCGACCAAGATCACCTTCATCAACGAAATGGCCGATCTGTGCGAAAAGGTCGGCGCGAACGTGCAGGATGTCAGCCGGGGAATCGGCATGGACAACCGGATCGGTGCGAAATTCCTCCATGCCGGGCCCGGCTATGGCGGTTCGTGCTTTCCCAAGGACACGCTGGCGCTGCTCAAGACCGCCGAGGATTACGACAGCCCCACCCGGATTATCGAGGCGGTGGTCAAGGTCAACGAAAGCCGTAAGCGCGCAATGGGTCGCAAGGTGCTCGATGCGCTCGGCGGCGCTGACAAGGCCCGCGGGAAGAAAGCCGCCCTGCTCGGCCTGACCTTCAAGCCCAATACCGATGACATGCGCGATTCGCCCGCAATCGCGGTGGCGCAGACGCTTACCGATGCAGGGGTCGCGGTCTCGGCCTACGACCCCGAAGGCATGGAGCAGGCACGCCCGCTGATGCCGCAGGTGACCATGTGCGATGATCCCTATTCCGCGATCGAAGGTGCCGATGCGACCGTGATCGTGACCGAATGGGACGCGTTTCGCGCGCTCGACATGGGGCGCGTGCGCGAACTCGCCAATGCGCCGGTGCTGGTCGACCTGCGGAACATCTATGATCCGACCGACATGCGCGAAGCGGGCTTCACCTATGCGAGCATCGGGCGCGATTGATCGCCGCTTGCGTTGAACAGGCGCGGCGGCCAGGCGCGCCTTTGCGCGCTCCGGCACCTCATCCATCCTCCTGGCCTTATCTCCTTCAGCGCCTTTGGCTTGTTGCCCCGGTCCGCTAGACCCGTGTGCGATTCGCATCGCAGCCGAGTGTCGATGCCAAGTGGGGGACCATCCAATGAGCCATCGCATCCACCGCACCGGCGCTGCCATGGCGGCGATTGCAGCCGTGCTCGCCGCCGCGCCGGCTCTTGCCCAATCGGATTCTGAACGCGCAGAGACCGAGGAAAGCAGCGCTAACGGCAGGCCCGCAGCCTTGTCGTCCTATCGCCTTCGCTCTGCCGATGCCGAACCCGATGCCCGCCCGTCATCCTGGCCGGGACCGGACCATCTTTCGCGCAGTGCGCGGCGCCCCGTAGGGGACGCGCAGCCGGCGCCGATTGGCAATTCCGGCGCGGTCGCGACATCGCGGATCCTCGCCGGATTTACCGGCTCGGTTCAAAGCACTTTGCCGCGCGACATTGGCAATCTGGTCAATACCATCGCGCAGCCAGAGCCGCGGATTATCGCGCGCGACGATGTCGGCCTTGGCGGAACGATCGACATTGCCGACACCCAGCCCTCGGTGGTTCAGCTGCTGCGCCAGGACAATGTGACCGGCGCGATCTTCTTCAATTGCACCGGCACGCTGATCAATCCGCGCACCGTGCTGACCGCGGCGCATTGCGTGAACAGCGTCTCCTCGGAAAACTACGGGCTGCCCGGGGCCGCGCCCAGTGCGATCCTGGTCGCGACCGGCCCCGATGCGTCGGTGCGTTTCGGCAATTACCTTGCCGGGGAAAATTACGCGCAAGGCGGAGTGGCGACCAGCACCGACGTGATCGTCCACCCGTCCTCAGATCCCGATAACGGCGCGCTCGAGTTTCCCTGGGCCGATATCGCGCTCGTCGCCCTTGATCAGCCGATCACCGACATTCCTGCAATGCCGATCCTGCTCACCCCGTTGAGCGAGCTTACCCATGTCGTTCAGGTCGGTTACGGGCGCTTCGGAACGGCCAATGGCGATGCGGGAGGCGGCGTGGTCGGCATCGGCTTCCTGCGCCGCGTGGGCGAGAACATGCTCGGCGCGATCGCTTCTCCCGCCGACCTCGCCGACAGCCTGTTTCCCGGTTTCGCGCCAACCCGCGATCTCGGCTTCGAGACGCAGAACTACTATTTCACCGATTTCGACAATCCCGACCGCACACAGGATGAGATCGACGGATGCGCCTTCTCGGCCAATGGCATCTCCTGCGCCGATCTCGCCGCGGTTCGGGCGATCGATTATTTCGATGGCGACGCGCTGCCGGGCGAAGTCGCGACCTCGGGTGGTGACAGCGGATCACCCCTGATCGTGGACCAGCTCTACGATTTTCCGGTGGTTACCGCGGTGCTGTCAGGCGGTTTCGACTTTTTCGGCGTGCCAGAGGGTTTCGGCGATATCAGCTTCTACAACCCGCTCTATCCCTTCTTCGAATTCCTGACAGAGAACACGCCTTACAAATATGTCTCGGCGCTCGAAGGGGACGGGCTGTGGTCTGATCCCTCGCGCTGGACGCAGCGGCTCGACCCGGGCTTCTTCGTGGATGACGGGACGGGCACGCTAGTCAATGGCATCCCCGTCGGGCCAGAACCGGGCGTGTTCGCAACAGGGCCGAATCTTGGCACCATCCTCGGCACCGACATTGCCGGATATTCGCCTGCGAATTCGCCCTTCCTCCCATCCGAAGGAACGCCCGGGTTCGGAGGCAATCTGCCGGCGAGCTCGGTCCTGCTCGGCCCCGGCTCCACGGGTTTCGTCCCGCTCAACACCAATGGCACGCCCGGGACCGCTTTCGTCGACCCGGCTCGCTATTTCGAAGTCATCCTGAACCGGCGCGGGACCACCACTGTCGATCTCGACGTGGAGATCGACCGGCTGGTGATCGACCACCGGCGAGCAGGGCTGATCGTACCCACCCAGCACAGCTTCACCAGCGTGATCGGCATCGAGCAATTGCGCGGTACGGCGACGATCCACGGAATCGTCTCGACCCCGATCTATACGCTCGGCAATGGCGAATTGCGCGGCAGCGGCACGATCGATGTCGATGTCCTGTTCAATCTCAACGGCCTGCTCAGCGCGGGCGGAGCAGGCCGTTTCGCGACCCTCGCTATCGAAGGCGATTACGTGCAGGCGAGCGCGGGCGGGCTTTGGGCCGATTTCTCGCTTGGCCGTCGCCGCGTGGTGACCCATGATTTCTACGATATCGCCGGAGCGGCGGTGCTCGACGGGAACCTGGTTCTTGCCACCAGTTCGCGCCGGGTGCGCTTTGGCAGCCAGTTCGCTGTCCTTTCCGCCGACGTCATCGACGGTGATTTTGCCTCGACCGTGCTGCTGAGCCCTTCGGCCATTCTCGATGCCGAGCACCGGATCGAGGGCAATGAGGTGATCGTGACGATCACCGCGCGTTCGATCCGCGACCTCGTTGGCAGCTCCTCCTCGCTCGGTTCGCTCGGCGGGGCGCTCGACCGCTTGCGCGCGCGGCGCCATGATCGCTTTGCCGCGCTGTTCGATCGCGTCGACAGCGCCAGTATCGAAACGCTCGGGGCGACGTTGATGTCGCTCGCACCGGTCAGCGCCTTTGGCCAAGCGGTGACTTCCAACGCGCTTGCAAGGCGGTTCAGCAGACAGATCGGCCGACGATTAATCGACCTTCGCTCGGGTCGCGGGACAACCAGCGCATTTGCAACTGCCGGGCCACGCGGCCACGCCATTGCGAGCACCGGCGCGAACGTCCCTTCGCAAATCGGCATGTTCGCAAGCATTTCGGGCAGCTATCTCGGCAGCACCGACACGCTGGCCCAGCGCCATGACGTGGCCAGCCAACTCACGTTCCAGCGCGGCGGCGAAGCGGTCGTCGGAGCCGATTTCGCGCTCGACGAGCGTTTGTCGCTTGGTCTTGCGATCGCCGCTATCCGTTCGCCTCGCGGTGCGACCGGTGCCGATGCAGTCGCGGCCGAACGCAGCACCGCGCTCGCGTTATATGCAGGCTATGACGCGGCCGGCTGGCTGGTCGATGCCTATGCGGGAACCGGCGACCAGCGGCTCGGCTCGCAACGCCGGGCAAGCGGGGAGTTCGCGCTCGCCTATGATCAGGCGCTTGGCCGGGCGCGAGCGCGGCAGACCTTTGGCGGCATCAGGGTCGGGCGCGGCTTTGCGCTTGCAAGCGGCGTGGAAGCGGGGCCGGTTGTCAGCCTCGATTACCAGCGCGCCGATATCGGTTCGTTCGAGGAAACCGGTGCAGGTGAGTTTGGACTGGTGGTAGGGCGCCGAAGCGTTACGTCGCTCGGCGTGCGGATCGGCGCCATGGCGAGCGCTGTATTCGAGACTGGCGCGGGCTCCCGTCTGCGCGCATTCGGGTCCTTCGCCCATGCCAGCGAACTCGGCGACAGCAAGGACGTGGTCACCGCGCATTTCTCCGGTGCCGAGGACACGCCCTTTGCGATAGAAAACCCGCTCGCCTCGCGCTGGCTTGCGCTCAATGCAGGGGCCGAATGGTCCAGCGGGGACCATTGGCACGCCTCGCTCGTCCTGACTGCTGATACTGGCCGCGGACCGCTGTCGCACCGCGAGGCGCGCGTCACGTTCTCCTGGCAATTCTGATTCGGGCACCCGAAAACCACGGTTTGCCAGGGGCGCGCTGCTTGCATTCGCCGTCCCGGCGCGGTGTAACACCTCGGCGCGTTCCATTGGCACGCGCGTTTTGCCCATTCAAACGAGGTACGCCTGCATGACCGCCCTGCTCGACTGGCTGACTTCACTGTTCATCCTCGCGGTGGGGACCGGCGTTCTCGCCGTCATCGTCTTGTTCGTGATCGACCGGCTCCAGACTTCCGACGCGATCCGGCGCAATTACCCGGTTATCGGGCGAATGCGCTATCTCCTGTCCGATCTGGGAGAATTCCTGCGCCAGTATTTCTACGCGATGGACCGCGAAGAAATGCCCTTCAACCGCGCCCAGCGCGACTGGGTTTATGACGCGGCCAAGGGCAAGTCGACCAATGTGGCCTTCGGTTCGACCCGTAATCTCGAGCCGGTCGGCACCCCGATCTTCGTAAACGGCCCATGGCCGACGCTGGAGCGCGACGCGGTGCCTGCACGGCCCATGGCGATCGGCGAAGGCGCAGCGGATACACCCTTTGTCGCGGGCTCGTTCTACAATGCCTCTGGGATGAGCTTCGGGTCGATTTCGCCCCCGGCAACGCGCGCGCTTTCACACGGGGCGGCAAAGGCCAGGTGCTGGCTCAACACCGGCGAAGGCGGTCTTTCGCCCTACCACCTCGAAGGCGGGTGCGATCTCGTGTTTCAGATCGGCACCGCGAAATATGGCGTGCGCGACGAGGACGGAAATCTGAGCGATGACAAGCTGCGCGCCATCGCCGCCCATGATGCGGTTCGAATGTTCGAACTCAAGCTCGCCCAGGGCGCCAAGCCCGGCAAGGGAGGCATTCTGCCTGCGAGCAAGGTCAATGCCGAGATTGCCGAGATCCGCGGCATTCCCGAAGGCGAGGCCTCCATTTCGCCCAATCGCCATCCCGAAATCGCCAGCAATGGCGAATTGCTCGACATGATCGAGCGCATCCGCACGGTCACCGGAAAGCCGACCGGCTTCAAGACCGTGATCGGCGCCTATGGCTGGATCGAGGAATTGTTCGAGGAAATCAATCGCCGCGGTCAGCGAAGCGCGCCCGATTTCATCACCGTCGATAGCGGCGATGGTGGAACGGGTGCGGCACCGATGCCGCTGATCGACAATGTCGGCCTGACCATCCGCGAAGCCCTGCCCATGCTGGTCGACCTGCGCGACCGAGCGGGGCTGCGCGACCGGATACGGATCATCGCCAGTGGTAAGCTGGTGACCCCCAGCGAGGTCGCCTGGGCGCTATGCGCGGGGGCGGACTTCACCACCTCGGCGCGGGGTTTCATGTTCTCGCTCGGCTGTATCCAGGCGATGAAATGCAACGAGAACACCTGTCCCACCGGGATCACCACGATGGACAAGTCGCTTCAGAAGGGCCTCGACCCGGTCACCAAGACCGATCGGGTTGCGCGCTTTGTCGAGGCGATGCGCGAGGAAGTGGGGATTATCGCGCACAGCGTCGGGGTTGCAGGACCACGCCAGATGTCGCGCGAACACGTGCGGCTGGTTTGCGCCGATGGCCGCTCGCGCCCGCTCGCCGAGCTGTATCCGGCGGTCGGCGTGCAGCCCGGCTAGATACCGATCCAGTGGCGGCGATTGTCCGGCTTCGACAGCGAGACGGCCATTCCGAGAACGACGAGGATGCCTGCAAGGATGCAGGCCCAGCCAATGCTTGATGCCTCCTGCCCGCCGCGCCAGTAGATCGCCAGCAGCGCCCAGCAGAACACCAGCGCGTACCAGGGATTGCCGCGGCTGCGTACCACTGCAAGCGCGGCGATCGTTCCGCCGACCGCGACCATGATCGCGGCAGCAAGCGGATAGGGGCCGTCGGCAAGGATGCCATGATAGACGAGGCTTGCCGAGACATTCACGATGCTCGCCGCTGTCAGCCACGCGGCAAGCGCGCTGAGCACCAGGGCGGCGAACCAGCGCTCTTCGCCTGACAGGCGATCGTGCCGGGCGAGTGCGCGCAGGCAGATCAGCAGGCCGGCAAGCGACACGAGAATGATCAGCGCCGAAATCACGGTAAGGTTCGCAAACTGGGTGTAGGTCGCCCAGACCCCTTGAGCGGCAAGCGCGATCGCCGCGGGCCAGGCGATGCTGTCAAGGAGCGCGTTGTCGCTTTGCTTCGGCAACGCCTGCCAGATTGCGAAGATCGCCGAGCCGACGAACAGGGGGCCCCAGATTGCGAAAGCCCAACCCGAGGGCGTGATCAGCGTGCGCACGCTGTCCGATCGATCTCCGATTGGTTCGCCCAGGCCGAGCTGCGGCAGGAAGGTCGCGCCGATTTGGATGACGACGGCAAGAACCACTGCGGCGCGCTGGATCGCGGAGCGATGGGAGGAAATTGTGCTGGTCATGACTGGCCAACGGGCCGGGTTGCGAGCGGTTCCGTTCGCACGAATGGTGTCAGGGGGCGTCATAAGCCGGGTTCTGTCTCCCGCGCGCGGTATCCCGCAAGGGACCAGCCGCACGGGTGGCAGCCATTCATCTGGCCCACCTGTCGCCAGGTGGATCGAGCAGCCAACCCGGGCCTCTCGGAGTGAAACGCTCCTGCCCGCACTGTGGCGGGCGCGAGGCCCCTATTTGGCCTTGCTCCGGGTGGGGTTTGCCATGCGGGCGCTGTTGCCAGAACCCCGGTGCGCTCTTGCCGCACCCTTTCACCCTTGCCTGTGCGCCCGAAGGCGCCATCGGCGGTCTGCTCTCTGTGGCACTTTCCCTATGGTTGCCCACGGCGGGCGTTACCCGCCACCCTTGTTTCGTGGAGCCCGGACTTTCCTCGCGCCCGAACGGACACGCGGCTGCCTCGGCCCCCTGACACGAACGCCCCTATACCAGTGCGAAGCTGGATGGAAGCTGTCTGCTGGTTGCCGCGCGGGTCTAGCGCGCGCGGCCCTGGTCGCGTTCGAGCAGCAGGTGCCACAGGATTGCGCCGAGCTGGGCATCGGGCTTGCCCTCGATCCGCTCGGGACGCCAGCGCCGTTCGAACGCCTCGATCGCCTTGCGGCCCTCGGTGATGTCATAGCCGAAACGTTCGAGAGCGAGGATGAAGGCGCCTTCGTTGTGAAAGGGGTCGATGTGCTCGATCTTGCGGGGACGCGGCAGGCACAGGTCGTATTCGGCGAGCCGGTCCCAGGGAAACAGCTCGCCCGGATCGATCTTGCGCAGGGGCGCGACGTCCGAATGCCCGACCACATTGGCGCGCGGGATGTCGTATTGCTGGCGGATCCGCGCGACCAGCGGGACGAGCGCCTCGAACTGCGCATCGGAAAATTCGCGGTAGCCGCCGGCATGCCCGGGATGGTCGAGCTCGATCCCGATACTCGCCGAATTGACGTCCTTGATCCCGCGCCAATAGGAAGCGCCCGCGTGCCAGGCGCGTTTCTCCTCGGAGACGAGCTGGGTGACCTCGCCCGCCTCGCTGATCAGATAGTGCGCGGACACCCCGGCCTCGGGGTCGGTCAGTTTGGCAAGCGCGGTCTCGACCGGTTGCATCTCGGTATAGTGCAGGACCAGCATGGTCACCGGCAATTTGCGTTCGTTGCAATTGGGCGAAGGCACGACCGAATGGACCAGTTCGCCCGGCTGCATGTCCTGCCAGATCTCGCCCCCCTGCCGGCTCACCCGATCATGCCCTCCGGCTCGGGCAGGACCGCGCCGAGCACCAGCGCATCATCGGTCAGCGCATATTGCAGCCCCCCTCCCATTTCGCGGGCGAGCAACGCGATCATATGCGCGGCCGCGGTGCGACTGGTAACATCAGCCGGATCGAGATCGTCCTGCAAGGCTGCGCCGATGGTTTCGTCGAAAGCGATCTTGGGCCCTGCGGCGCGGGCGACGATCTCGACATTGCCCTCGCGCCGTTCGGCCCCGATATCGAGCGAACCGCCGCGCACCAGCGCATCGAGCGCGATCTGGGCGAGGTTGAGCAGCACCTTGATCGCGGGCTTGGGCAGGCTCTCTTCGGCAAGCGCCCAGTTGATCTCGACCCGTTTGGCATCGGTTGCGAGCGCGCCAACCACTTCCTGCGCCTCCTCGACCGGAACCGCTTCGCCGAAACCGCCCGCCGCGCCGAATGCAAGGCGGAAGAACTTGAGCTTGTCGGTGCTGATCTTGGCGCTCTGTTCGAGCAATTCGATGCAGCGCGCGCGCATTTCGGGGTCGGTTTCGTCGGACAGGAGCTCGAGGCCGTTCGACAGCGCGCCGACAGGCGAGAGCATGTCATGGCACAGCCGCGAGCACAGCATGGCGGCAAGATCGGTTTGCGAAGTCATCGAAGGTAACGCTTTTCCCACAAAGGCATGGAACACATGGAACACTGTCTAGGGGCAAAAACGCCCCGCTTCCACCGCCGCGTTTTCCGGCTGGCTGCCGGGTTCGCACAATTCGCCGCAAAAGCCGCTTGTCCAAGGTTCTAGCCGGGCTCCAGTAGATAGGAAAGCGCGCGAAATCCCTGATCGGTGTCGCGAAAGAAACGGGCCGAGCCGGCACTATCGAGGATAGCCCAGATCGCCCCGTCATTCGCGGCCATTGCCGCGTCGGTCGCAGAAGGGATGGCGCGCCCACGCGGATGCGAATGGAAATAGCCCAGCACTTGCGGCCCGCCCGCGCGCGCGGCGCGATGCGCGTCGATCAAGGCCTTGGGATCGATTTCGAAACGGTCGCGCGGCGCCTCGTGGACATTGGCGCAGGACCGCGCCTCGGTGACATGGTCGCGCTCGCCCAGCAGGACGCCGCAGGCCTCGTCAGGGTGCGCATCGGCAGCAGCCCGCTGCATGGCGGCAAGCGCCTCTCTTGAAACCGTCAGGTCCATCGCGCATGGCCTTAGCCATGTCAGCGCCACAAATCATCACCGGCACCACCGCCTCTGCCGGTCGCATCGACAAGGCCATCGCCGATGCCACCGACCTGTCGCGCGCGCGGGTGCAGGCGCTGATCGCGACAGGACAGGTGATGATCGCGGGCGAGACCGCACGATCCCCGTCTGCCAAGGTGCCCGCCGACACGCCGTTTTCCATCACCGTGCCTCCCGCCGAGGAAGCCGAGGCGCGCGCGCAGAACATCGCGCTCGATATCGTGTTCGAGGACGAACATCTCGTGGTTGTCGACAAGCCCGCGGGCATGGTCGTGCACCCGGCAGCGGGCAATCGCGACGGCACGCTGGTCAATGCCCTGCTGCACCATTGCGCAGGCCAATTGTCGGGAATCGGCGGAGTGGCGCGTCCGGGTATCGTGCATAGGATCGACAAGGACACGTCAGGCCTGCTGGTGGTCGCCAAGAGTGACCAGGCGCACGAAGGCCTTGCCGCGCAATTTGCCGAGCACAGCGTGCATCGCCGCTATCTCGCGGTGTGCGGCGGGCACCCCTCGCCCGGCGAAGGCACGATCGATGCCCGGCTGGGGCGATCCGATGCCAACCGCAAGAAAATGGCGGTGCTCGACAAGAATTCCTCGCGTGGCAAGCATGCCGTGACCCATTACAAGGCCCTCCGGCGGATCGGTGAATGTGCCTTGCTCGAATGCCGGCTTGAAACCGGGCGCACGCACCAGGTCCGCGTTCACTGCGCGTCAATCGGTCATGCGCTATTGGGAGATCCGCTTTACGGACGAACACCGAAACCGATCAAGCCCCTGTTATCGAGGCTGCATTTCGCGCGCCAGGCGTTGCACGCCGCCGAGCTCGGTTTCCTACATCCGGTCAGCCGTGCCAGACTCGGGTTTACCTCGGATTTACCCGCGGACATGCAGGAACTAATCGACGAACTTGGACGTTTTTATCGATGAAAAGCGCACCCGTTCGCACTTGGCTATCGTATATTCGGTAAGCAGCCCGTATATGCACAAACGTGGCCCGAAAGACCGGATGCCCAGCAGGGGTCCGGCAAGAGAGGTCGACAATGGAAAGGTTAGGGAACAAGTGAGTACAACCAGAGCAGTCCCGGCGCTGAGCGGTGAGCAGAGCCTCAACCGCTATCTGTCGGAAATCAAGAAATACCCGGTGCTTACGGCCGAGCAGGAATACATGCTCGCCAAGCGCTACGCCGAACACGAAGACCCCGAGGCAGCGGCCCAGCTGGTGTCCAGCCACCTGCGGCTCGTTGCCAAGATCGCGATGGGTTATCGCGGCTATGGCCTGCCGGTCAGCGACCTCATTTCCGAGGGCAATGTCGGCCTGATGCAGGGCGTCAAGAAGTTCGAGCCCGATCGCGGCTTCCGCCTCGCGACCTACGCGATGTGGTGGATCAAGGCATCGATCCAGGAATATATCCTGCGCTCGTGGAGCCTCGTGAAAATGGGCACCACTGCCGCGCAGAAGAAGCTGTTCTTCAACCTGCGCCGGATGAAGAAAAACCTCGACGCCTACGAAGACACCGATCTCCACCCGGACGATGTTCAGAAGATCGCGACCGATCTCGGCGTGCCCGAGCAGGAAGTGGTCAACATGAACCGCCGGATGATGATGGGCGGCGATGGTTCGTTGAACACGCCGATGCGCAATGGCGAAGACGGTTCGGGCGAATGGCAGGACTGGCTCACCGACGATCGTCCGTTGCAGGACGAGACTGTGGCCGACGCCGAAGAGGCGCAGGTCCGTCACGAAATGCTGCAGGAGGCGATGGGTTCGCTCAACGAGCGCGAACAGCACATCCTCACCGAACGCCGGTTGACCGAGAAGCCGCAGACGCTCGAGGAATTGAGCCAGGTCTACGAAGTCAGCCGCGAACGCATTCGCCAGATCGAGGTCCGCGCCTTTGAAAAGCTGCAAAAGGCGATGCAGCGGATCGCGGGCGAACGGCTGTTGCCGGGCGTCGCGTGACGTTTCGCAAGCAGGATTAAGGGGAAAGGCCGGGCGGTGTCGTCCGGCCTTTTTCGTTCAGCTTCGCAACCGGCAGAAATCATCGCCAAGCGCGGTGTCGAGGATGGCGCGATATCGCTCGCAAGCCTTCTCGCCGGGGCGGGCGAGACCAAAGACCGGCTCGGCGACCTGTTTCATCGGCACGAAGGCAACCGGGCACGAGACCGGCACCAATTGCGAACCTTGCCCCACTTGCAACGTCGATAGCAGGCCGAACATGCGCTGCTCGCGCGTGGCATGGCCCAGCATGATCATGCGATATTGCCCCGCTTCGCTGGTCATCAGATAGGTATGGCCTGACAGATGCGGCATCGAGACGAAGCCCGCCTGCTCGAATGTCGCGTCGAGGCGGTCGCTTTCGGCAAAGACGAGGTGGCCCCTGTCCTTGCTCCAGCGAATGACGGTGCGATAGGCATAAACCCCGCCATCATTGCCGAAACTGGCGCGCAGGGTGAGATAATCTCCCTCGATCCACTGCACGGCAGGGCGCGAGTAGAACCCCATTTCGGGCGGGGCCAGCGCCGGGGCACTGACCTCGCGCTCCGGCGCGTCGCGCAGGCTCGCTCCGAGCGCTTCCTCGAGCCTGACGATTGTCGCCAGGGTGAACCGGCGACGCCCTGACAGCGCCTTTTCCAGTGTCGAGACCGAAAGGCGCGCCCTCTGGGCGAGACCGGCTCGGCTGATCCGGCGCTTCGCGATTTCCTCGCGCAAGGTTTGCGCCACTTGCGCGTTGTCGATCTCGCTCATCACTCCGGCACTGCCCATCATCGGCTCCACTCCCTCACTAATCCGCACATATCCGCACATCGCCGCATCGAACGCCGCCGATGCCCGTCAAACCGGCGAGATTTGGCCATTCTTGCCGGTGGCGCGGCGCCGTTCCGGCTCGCTAACCGAATAGCGACTTGCGATGAACGGAGGCTGACGTGCGACGAAATGCCATAACACTCGACCGGAATGCCCTGCTGGTGATGGCGATCGTGTCACTTGCGGCGCTCGCCGTTCTGGCGGGGTCCGGCGTCCTCTCGCCAGCCATCGCCACCCCGGGAGCCGCACCCGTGGGCCTGGCGACAGGCGCAAGCCCGACCGAAGGGCGCGCGCTGCCGCGGACAAGGCTGGCAGAGGCGGGAGGGCTGATGCTTCGGCGCGCGGGCGACGAGACGGCGCTTGCGGTCCCCGCGGTTCGCCTCGGCACCGATATCCGGGCCAGCATCACCGGGCAGAGCGCGCGGGTGACCGTGACCCAGGCATTTCGCAACACCTCCGAGGAATGGATGGAGGCGACCTATCTCTATCCCCTTCCCGATGACGGCGCGGTCGATACGCTCAGGATGGTGGTCGGCGACCGGATCTTCGAGGGCAAGATCAAGCCCAGGGAGGTGGCGCGCGAAATCTACGAGCAAGCCAGGGCCAACGGCCGGAAAGCCGGCCTCGTCGAGCAATCGCGCCCCAACATGTTTCGCAATTCGGTGGCCAATGTCGGCCCGGGCGAGACGGTGCTGGTGCAGATCGAATTGCAGGCCCCGGTCCGCCAGGTCGCGGGCGATTACGCTTTGCGCCTGCCGCTGGTGGTAGCCCCCCGCTACGTCGCGGGCAGCAGCGAGGCGAATGGCGCGATCAGCCGTACAGCCGCGCTTGCCGGCGCTTCCGATATCCTCGCGCCCACCGCCGAACCGGGCAAGGCCGCACGCGCGGGCGGCGGCCACAATCCTGTTTCCATCACCATCGACCTCCAGCCCGGTTTCGCGGCCGAGGCCATATCCAGCCCCTATCACGCGATCGCAATCACCGGCGATGGCGCGCGCCGCACCGTCGAACTTGCCGAAGGGGCGGTTCCGGCCAATCGCGATTTCGAACTTCGCTGGCGTGCGGCGGGCGATGCGCCCGCTCTCGGCCTGTTCCGCCAGAGCCACGAGGGCCGCGATTATGTCATGGCGACGATCGCCCCGCCCGCGGCGGAACGGATCGGCCAAGCGCCGGCGCGCGAGATGATTTTCGTGATCGACAATTCGGGTTCGATGGCTGGCGAAAGCATGGTCGCCGCCCGCCGCAGCCTCCTCTACGCGCTCGAGACGCTGCGACCGCAGGACAGGTTCAACATCATCCGCTTCGACGACACCATGACCGAGCTTTTCCCCGGTCCGATCGCCGCCAGCGCTGACAATGTCGCGGCTGCCAAGGGCTTTGCGCACCGTCTCGAAGCCGAAGGCGGGACCGAAATGCTCCCTGCCCTCTACGCGGCCCTGAGGGGTGGGACAGCCGGACGCGAGGGTCCCGTGCGCCAGGTCATCTTCCTGACCGACGGTGCATTATCGAACGAAGCCGACATGATGCACGCGATCGAGCAGGAAGGTGGCCGCAGCCGTGTGTTCATGGTCGGGATCGGCTCAGCACCCAACAGCTATCTCATGCGCCGGATGGCAGAGGCCGGGCGCGGAACCTTCACCCATATCGGAATGGGCGAGGAGGCCGAGCGCACGATGCAACGCCTGCTCGACCGGCTGGCGCGCCCCGTCGCCACCGGACTCACCGCGCGCGTCACCGGAAGCGACCTCGATCTTGCCCCGCGCCAGCTACCCGATCTCTATGCCGGCGAGCCGCTGGTGCTGCTTGGCCGGACGCGCGCGCTGGGCGGCTCGCTCACCGTGACCGGCATGATCGAGGGGCGACGCTGGAGCCGGACAATCGACCTTGCCGAGGCCGCTTCGAGCGATGCGGTCGCAAGGCTCTGGGCGCGCCGCCGCATCGCCGAGGTCGAGGCGGGCCGCTGGTCGGGCGAGCTTTCCCACGATGCTGCCGATGCGGCGATCGAGGAGCTTGGAATGGCATTTCACCTCGTCACCAGCCGCACCAGCCTCGTCGCGGTTGATGACACGCCCGCCCGGCCCGAAGGCGCGCGGCTGACACGCGAGGAATTGCCGCTGCTCTTGCCCGCAGGATGGGATTTCGATCACCTGTTCGGCGCGCAATCCACCCGCGCTGATCGCTCACCACCGCTCGAAAGCCAGAAAGAGCGACAGCAGCTTCAACTCCCCGATACGTCCACCGGCTATGTCCTTACGCTCTGGCTCGGCGTCCTCCTCCTCATGGCGGGCGGCGCGGGGCTGGCGCTTGGGCGGGTGGGCTGGTGGCGGGAGCGGCTCACAGCCTTGCGGACTGTCCCGAGCCTCCAGTGGATGGCCGCCTGATGTCCGCCGCTCCCGCCGCCCTTGGCGATTTCCATCGCGATGCCAGCTGCGCGCAGAAGCCGGCAGAGCGATTGCCAGGCTTGTTCCGCGCGCTGTTCGCTCTGGCTTTGCTGGCCGGGATGGGCCTTGTCGCCAAGGGGCTCTACATCCCGGTCAAGGCCGGGATCGCCCAGATCCTTCTCGACCGCGCATTCGAACGCAGCGTCGCGGCAGGCGAACCGGTCAAGCCGTGGCGCTGGGCCGACACCGCGCCGCTGGCGCGCATCGGTGTCGAGCGGCTCGGTGTGAGCGAGGTCGTGCTATCTGGCGGATCGGGCGAGGCCATGGCATTCGGACCGACCGCGATCCTCGATGACCCCGCCAGGAGGATCGCCGTTCTTGCAGCGCATCGCGACACCCATTTCGCATTCGTTCGCGACCTTGCCTCGGGTGACGTGATCACATTCGACCGGATCGATGGCACCAGCACCCGCTTCCGCGTGACCCGGCTGGAAACGGTGCGATGGGACGAATTCAGCGTGCCCGCGGGAGATGGCGGCGGCCTGCTAGCTCTTGCCACCTGCTATCCCTTTGGCAGCCACCGACCCGGCCCGTTGCGCCGCATCGCCTGGGCCGAACGGATCGCCGCGTCACAAAGCTGATTGCCGAGCCGATCGCCCCCGCCTAGTGATCGGGGCATGGTTCGCATCACCCGCTTTCTCGCCAAGCTCGTCATGTGGTTCGTGGGGCTGTGCCTGCTCCTGGTGCTAGCATTCAAATGGCTGCCCGTTCCAGTCACCGCGACCATGCTGCTGGATGAAAACGGCTTCACCAGGGACTGGGAAAGCCTCGACAATATCGATCCCGACCTGGTCGCTGCGGTGATCGCTGCCGAGGATTCCAAGTTCTGCTCGCATTTCGGCTTCGACACCGAGGCGATCGAGCAGGCCATGGCCGAAAATCGCGCGGGCGGACGGCAACGCGGCGCCTCGACGATCAGCCAGCAGACGGCCAAGAACGTCTTCCTGTGGCAGGGCGGCGGCTATGTGCGAAAGGGCTTCGAGGCGTGGTTCACCTTCTGGATCGAGACGGTCTGGGGCAAGCGGCGGATCATGGAAGTCTATCTCAATGTCGCCGAGACCGGGATCGGGACCTATGGTGCCGAGGCGGGAGCACAGCGTTATTTCTCGCGGTCAGCGGCCCGGCTCTCTCCCGACGAGGCAAGCCGCATGGCCGTGGCCTTGCCCAGCCCGAAGAAACGCTCGGTCACCAATCCGCGCGGCTGGCTTGCCCGCCATGGCAATTCGATCGAGCGGCGGATCAATGTCGTGAAGGGTGACGGGCTCGACGCCTGTGTCTATGACTAGCGCGATGGGGCACAGCCACGCACACAAATACGGCGCCGGCGATGGCAATGTGGAATGCCATGGCCTCCACGATCACCACGGCCACCACCACGCGCCAAAGGATTTCGGCCGCGCCTTTGCGATCGGGGTCATCCTCAACACAGGCTTCGTCATTATCGAGGCGACATTCGGCTTTCTTTACGGGTCGATGGCGTTGGTGGCTGATGCCGGGCACAACCTGTCGGACGTGCTCGCCCTGCTGCTCGCCTGGGGCGCATCGCTCGCGGCAAAGCGCGCGCCGAGCGACCGCTACACCTACGGTTTCAAAAGCTCCACCATCCTTGCAGCGATTGCCAATGCGCTGCTGCTCGCAGTGGCGATCGGGGCGATCCTGTTCGAGACCGTCCACCGATTGATGGAACCCCAGGAGCCGCAAGGCACGGTGATGATGGTGGTTGCAGGCATCGGGGTCGCGATCAATGCGGGCACCGCCATGCTGTTCCTTCGCGGCCAGGAAGATCTCAACATTCGCGGAGCCTACCTGCACATGGCTGCCGATGCGCTGGTATCGGTCGGCGTGGTGGTGGCGGGCCTCGCAATCGTGCTGACCGGGCTGTGGTGGATCGATCCGCTGGTCAGTTTCGCCATCGTCGCGATGATCGCCTGGGGCACCTGGGGGCTGGCAAAGGACAGCCTTGCCATGGGCTTGCTTGCAGTTCCTGCAAGGATTGACGTTGCCGAAGTCCGCGCGCATCTGGCAGGGCTCGAAGGGGTGAAAGCCGTGCACGATCTGCATATCTGGCCGATGTCGACGACCGAGACCGCGCTGACCGCGCATCTCGTCGTGCCCGGGCGGCCGCCCGAAGACGCCTTCCTGCACGAAATCGCTCATAGCCTCGAAGATCGCTTCGGTATCGGCCACGCGACGATCCAGATCGAGCGCGGCGACGGCACCGATTGCGAGACCCATTGCTGATGGCTGCAACCCGCCCGCAGGACCGCACGGGACCAGGCGAGGAGGCACGCGAGAACTTGCGCGCCGATATGGCTCGGCTGGCTGCGGGAGACGAAAGCGCGCTCGAGGCAATATACACCGCCACCCGGGTGAAGCTGTTTGGCATCTGCTATCGTATCTTGAACGATAGGAAGGAAGCCGAAGACGCCTTGCAGGATGTCTATGTCAATCTGTGGCAGCGCGCCGAGCGCTACGATCCCGCGCGGGCGAGCCCGATTTCGTGGCTGGCGACCTTTGCGCGCAACCGGGCGATCGATCGACTCAGGACGGGCAAGGTGCGCGGCGGAGCAGTGCCGGTCGAAGAGGCCAGCCCGCTCGCCGACGAAGCGCCGCTCGCCGATGCGCTGCTCGTCGATGCCCAGCAGAGCGCCCAGATTCACACCTGCCTGGGCGCGCTCGACGACCGCACGCGCGACAATATCCGCTCGGCCTTCTTCGATGGCTTCACCTATGCCGAACTGGCCGAGCGCGCCGAAGTGCCGCTGGGCACGATGAAGAGCTGGATTCGGCGCGGTCTGATGAAGCTGCGCGCCTGTCTCGAAGCGAGCGAATAACGATGAGCGGCGAGAACGACATCAAGCGCGACGATCCGATGATTGCGGCCGAATATGCGCTCGGCCTGCTCGAAGGCGAGGAATTGCTGGCAGCACGCGGCAAGCTTGCCACCGACCCGGAATTCGCCCGGCGCAAGGAATGGTGGGACGGGTGGTTCGCTCCGCTGACCGATGACGTGGCCGGTGCAGAACCCGGCGAGGCGGTCTGGTCGCGGATCGAGGCAAGGGTCGCGGCGCTGCGCGGGGACGATCAAGGCTCTGCAAGAGTGATCGCGCTCGAATCGCGCCTGCGCCGCTGGCAATGGGCAACCGGGTTTGCGAGCGCCGCGGCGCTGCTGCTCGCGTTGTTTGTCACTGCGCCGGGCTTCGGCCCGGTCCCCGCTCCGCCCGCCGGACAGCCTCCCGTGCTCGCCGCGACCGACCCGCTGGTCGCGCAGGTCCCGATTGGCGATACCGGCCTGCGGATCGACGTGACTTATGTGCCGGAGAGCGAACAGATGCTCATCGGCGCGATCGGCCTTACCGCCGACGGCGTGCACGACCACGAATTGTGGCTGGTGCCGGGCGAAGGCGAGGCGCTGCAATCGCTCGGCGTGGTGGCTCCCGGCGAAGTGCTGGCCATGGAACTGCCCGAAGAGATCGTGCGCAACATCGCCGATGGCAGCGCGCTGGTGCTCACCCGCGAGCCGATCGGCGGCAAGCCTGTCGGTGCAGAGGCCGGGCCGGTGGTCGCCGAGGGCACGTTCTCGCAGGTCTGAACGCCGGTTCGATGGCCCGCCAGACGGGGGCCGAAGCGGTCAATTACGAACATTTTCGCTCGCCGCGCGCATCCGCATCGCAAGCGGCTGCGTAATTCTCCATGCAAGATCGGGAGGCTTGCAGACAATGGAGATACCAATGACTGTGAACCGTACCCCTTTCAAACTCGCCATCGCCGCCTCGATTGCGGCGACCGCTGCCGTTGCCGCCCTGCCGAGCGCCACGACTTTCGCGCACCACACCACGCGCACCGCGCAGGCGCCCAATATCGTGCAGACCGCGCAGAGCACCGGCGTGCACGAAACACTGGTCGCCGCAGTGGTCGCGGCCGACCTCGCCGGCACGCTGTCGGGCTCGGGTCCGTTCACCGTCTTCGCGCCGACTGACACCGCCTTTGCCAAGTTGCCCGATGGCACCGTGGCCACGCTGCTGCGGCCCGAAAACAAGGGCCAGCTGACCAATATTCTCACCTATCACGCGGTATCGGGCTCGGTGAACGCCGATGACCTTGCCCATCTGATCAACCGCCGTGGCGGGTCGGCGACGATCGACACGCTTGCCGGCGAGAAGCTGACAGCTCGGCTTTCGGGCGACACGATCGTGATCACCGATGGCGCGGGCCGGGCGACGGCTGTTACCCAGGCCGATGTCCAGACCTCGAACGGCGTGATCCATGTCACCGATGGGGTGTTCCTGCCGGGCTGATGTCCCCTGCCCGGCCTAACCCGCTAGCGCGCGCTTCGTTCGTTTCCCTCCCAAGCCGGGGCGCCGCTAAACCCCGACCCCGTCCGGCCCATCCTCCAGGTGCCGGGCGGGGTCTTGCCTTGCGCATGGCAAAAGCGCCGCGGTCCGGGTGGATCGCGGCGCTTTGCTGTCTTGTGAAAGGTGAAGCGGTCTAGGCCGCCTCTTCCTTGGCTTCGCCATCGGCATTGCCGCCATGGACGCGGATCGGGTCCTTCTTGCCGGCGACGACGTCCTCGTCGATCACGATCTCGGTCACGCCTTCCATGTCGGGAAGGTCGAACATCGTGTCGAGCAGGATACCCTCGACAATCGAGCGCAGCCCGCGCGCACCGGTCTTGCGCGTGATCGCGCGCTTGGCGATCGCGACCAGCGCTTCGTCGGTGAAGGTGAGTTCGACATCCTCGAGCTCGAACAGCTTGCCATATTGCTTGACCAGCGCGTTCTTCGGTTCTTTCAGGATCGTCACCAGCGCATCGACATCGAGGTCGTGCAGAGTGGCGATAACCGGCAGACGGCCGACGAATTCGGGGATGAGCCCGAATTTCAACAGGTCTTCAGGTTCGCTCTTCTCCAGCAATTCGCCGACCTTGCGCTTGTCCGGATCGGCGACATGCGCGCCGAAACCGATCGAGCGTTTCTGCAACCTGTCGGCGATGATCTTGTCGAGACCGGCAAAGGCCCCGCCGCAGATGAACAGGATATTGGTGGTGTCGACTTGCAGGAATTCCTGCTGCGGATGCTTGCGCCCGCCCTGCGGTGGCACCGAGGCGGTGGTGCCTTCCATCAGCTTGAGCAGCGCCTGCTGCACGCCTTCGCCCGATACGTCGCGCGTGATCGAGGGGTTTTCCGCCTTGCGGGTGATCTTGTCGATCTCGTCGATGTAGACGATGCCGTGCTGCGCCTTCTCGACATTGTAGTCGGACGCCTGGAGCAGCTTGAGGATGATGTTCTCCACGTCCTCGCCCACGTAACCGGCTTCGGTCAGCGTGGTCGCATCGGCCATGGTGAAAGGCACGTCGAAGGTGCGCGCCAACGTCTGCGCGAGCAGCGTCTTGCCGGTGCCGGTGGGGCCGACCAGCAGGATGTTCGACTTGGCAAGTTCGACATCGCCGGCCTTGGCCGAGTGCTTCAACCGCTTGTAATGGTTGTGGACCGCGACCGACAGGTTGCGCTTGGCCGAGTTCTGGCCAATCACGTAATCGTTCAGCGTCGCAAAGATTTCCGACGGGGTCGGGACCTCGCCTTCCTTCTTGCCAGCAAGGCCGGCCTTGGTCTCTTCGCGGATGATGTCGTTGCACAGCTCGACGCACTCATCGCAGATGAACACGGTCGGGCCGGCGATAAGTTTGCGCACTTCGTGCTGCGACTTGCCGCAGAAGCTGCAATACAAAGTGCTCTTGCTGTCAGATCCGCTCAATTTGGTCATTCCTGTCAATCCTCGAACCCGCCGACCGGCCCTTCTGGGCAAGCCACGGATTCGGCAAGTGTATCTCCGCCCCCGCATGAATCAACATAGGGGCCAAGTTTTTCGGTCCGGTTAAGTGGTTTTCATGCCGCATTTAACCAATTGAAGATGAACCGGGCATAGCCGCGTCCCACCCCGGGGCAGGTCGCGGCCAATGCTTGCCGCGCCTATTCGGGTGCGCCGCCCGATCCTTCCTTGTCATCCGATTCCTCGTTTTCGGGCCGGGTTTCGAAAACCTTGTCGACGATGCCGAACTTCTTGGCTTCCTCGGCCTCGAGGAAGGTGTCGCGGTCCATCGCCTTCTCGATGTCATCGAGGCTCTGACCGGTATATTTCACGTAGAGATCGTTCATCCGGCTCTTGATCCGCAGGATCTCGCGCGCCTGGATCTCGATGTCCGAGGCCATGCCGCGTGCGCCGCCCGAAGGCTGGTGGACCATGATCCGCGCATTGGGAAGCGCGACGCGCATGCCCGGTTCGCCCGCGGCGAGAAGGAAGCTGCCCATCGATGCCGCCTGGCCCATGCACACGGTCGAAACGCGCGGCTTGATATATTGCATGGTGTCGTGGATCGCCATGCCAGCAGTCACCACGCCGCCGGGTGAATTGATATACATGCTGATCGGCTTGGACGGGTTCTCGCTTTCGAGAAACAGCAGCTGGGCGGTGATGAGCGAGGCCATGCCGTCTTCGACCTGGCCGGTCACGAAGACGATGCGTTCGCGCAGCAGGCGGCTGAAAATGTCGAAGCTGCGTTCGCCGCGGCTGGTCTGCTCGACGACCACCGGGACGAGAGCGCCGGTCAGCGGATCGGTGGTGAACTGGCCCTGCGTGCCATGGGTTTCGCCGGAATTGCCGAACAGGTCGATCATGTAATTGCTATCCTCGTTTTGACTGGACGCCTATGTCGGACGCCGCCGCGCCAACTTCAAGGGTCTTAACCATTGGCCGGCGCACTGCCCACCCGGCCACATCCCCTAGCAGCCTGATCGAACGGTAGGTTTCAGCCAGAAACGAGGCTCGCCGTTCATCGGGCTCGCTCGTATTCTAGTCGAGATAGCGTTTCCTTGTCCGCGTTCCTCGCGAATGTGACAGCAAGGAGACTGACCATCACTCGAACGGAAACCACAGTGAAGTCAAGTATTTGGCTCGTTTCGGCCGCGGCGATCGCGGTTGCGGCCCCGCTCAGCGCGCAAGACGAGGCCGGATCGAGCGAAGAAGCCGCAGCGGCGCAACCCTCGGATGCGCCCGCGGACACGTCCGCTGCCGAACAAGGCGCAGGTCGCGTCTTTACGCCTGACTATTTCGCGCAATTCGCCCCGCGCAACGCGCTCGACATGGTCGAGCGTATCCCCGGCTTTGTCATCACCGGCGGCAACAATGACGAACGCGGGCTTGGCCAGGCGGACCAGAATGTCCTGGTCAATGGCGAGCGGTTCTCGAGCAAGTCCGACAGCGCGCGGGACCAGCTGCGCAGGATCCCGGCCGATGACGTGGTGCGCATCGAAATCGTTGAAGGCAACGCGCTCGACATCCCCGGCCTCACCGGCCAGGTCGCCAACGTGATCTACGAAAGCTCCGGGCTTTCAGGTCAGTTCAGCTGGAACACCGGTTTTCGCCTTCACAACACCGAGGCCCAACTGTTCGGGGGCGAAGCCTCGGTCTCGGGCAAGACCGGCGCGCTCGACTACACGATCTCGATCAGCAACCGCAACGACCGCTTCGGCGCTGACGGCCCGATCGTAATCACCGATGGTGCGGGCAACCTGATCGAGGCGCAGGACACCAAGTCGTCGGGCGGGTTCGACAATCCCACGCTCGGCGCGAACCTCACCTATCGGATCGCCCCCGAAACGCTCGCCAATCTGAACTTGAGCTACGGCTATGACTGGTTCTTCTCGGACAACACCGAACTGGCCGTGCCCACGCTCGGCCCGGTCCGTTTCCAGGACCTGCGGCGGCGCAGCGACGGCCCCGAATACGAGATCGGCGGCGATATCGAGTTCCCGCTCGGCCCCGGCAAGCTCAAGCTGATCGGCCTCGAACGCTTCGAACGCGACAATTTCTCGAACCGCCTTGTCGATAGCTTCGATGATGGCAGCCCGGCGACGGGAAGCATCTTTCGCCAGACCAATGAGAGCGGCGAACGGATCGGCCGGTTCGAATATGGCTGGGGCATGTGGGGCGCCGATTGGCAGGTCTCGGGCGAGGCGGCCTTCAACCGGCTGAACCGGGTCTCGGAACTGATGGTGCTCGAGGCCGATGGCGAATTCGTCGACGTTGACTTTCCCGCCGGGACCGGAGGGGTGACCGAAGACCGCTTCGAAGGCATACTGAGCCTTACCCGTCAGCTGACCCCCCGCCTCTCGCTCCAGGCGACCGCGGGCGGCGAATATTCGAAGATCGAGCAGACCGGGGTCGCGGCCAATTCGCGCAGTTTCCAGCGCCCCAAGGGCTCGCTGTCGCTGACCTGGAAACCCGCCGATGACTTCGATGTCTCGATCTCGGCGCGCAGGAGGGTGGGCCAGTTAAGCTTCGGCGACTTCCTCGCCAGCGTCTCGATCGACGATGACAATGCCAATGCCGGCAATAACGAACTGGTCCCCGACCAGAGCTGGAACATCGATATCGAGGCAAACAAGAACCTGGGGCCGTGGGGCTCGGTCAAGCTCGAACTGCGCCATGCATGGTTCGAGGATTTCGTCGATTTCTTCCCGCTTCCCGGCGGCGGCGAGGCGCGCGGCAATATCGGCGACGCCCAGCGAACGCAGGTCGAAGTCAACGCGACGATCAAGGGCGAGCCGGTCGGCATCAACGGCGCGCGCATCGAAATGCGCGGAATCAAGCGCTGGATGAGCGTGGATGATCCTTTCACCGGCCTTTCGCGACCGTTCTCACAGGACACGATCGACCTGTTCGAGGCCGAATACCGCCACGACATACCGCGCAGCGACATCGCCTATGGCGCGGGCATGTTCACCATGACCAATGCGCCCTATTCGCGGCGGTTCGAGATCGGCCGGCAATATGAAGGACCGGTCTTCGCCCGCGTCTTCATCGAGCACAAGGACGTGTTCGGGCTGACCGTGCGCGCGGTCGCCGGCAATATCCTCGGAGCGCGCAACAAGTTCGAACGCACCGTCTTCGACGGATCGCGCCCCGACGCAGCAATTCTTTTCCGCGAGGCGATGGACCGCAGGATCGGTCCGATCTTCCGCTTTTCGGTAAGCGGCGATTTCTAGCAGGCGAATTTCGTCGACCAGCTCGGACAAGAGAAAGGGGCGGCAGGCCGATAAGCCTGCCGCCCCTATTCAATTTTTCTATCGGGCCTGCGTGAAGCGAGGCGTCAGTCGGCCTTCTTCTTGGCCGGCGCCTTCTTGGCAGCCGGCTTCTTTGCAGGAGCCTTCTTGGCTGCCGGCTTCTTCGCCGTGGCCTTCTTGGCGGCCGGCTTCTTGTCAGCGTCTGCCTTCTTGGCCGGGGCCTTCTTGGCAGCCGGCTTTTTCTCGCCGTCCTTCTTGGCTTCCTTCTTGGGAGCAGCCTTCTTCGCCGGAGCCTTCTTGGCGGCCTTCTTCTTCGGCGCGGCCTTGGCCTTTTCGGCTTCGGCTTCCTCGTCGGCCTCGATCGCGGCCTGGAGCTCCTCGACGGTCACTTCACGCTCGGTGACATCGGCCTTGTCGAACAGGAAGTCGACGACCTTGTCTTCATAGAGCGGTGCGCGAAGCTGGGCAGCGGCCATCGGCTCCTGCTGGATATACTGCATGAACCGCTCGCGATCTTCCTCGCGATATTGCTGCGCGGCCTGCTGGACCAGCATCGACATTTCCTGCTGGGTGACCTCGACGCCATTGGCCTGGCCGATTTCGGACAGCAGCAGGCCGAGGCGCACACGGCGTTCGGCGATGGCTTTGTAATCGTCCCTCTCGTCCTCGATCTGCTTCAGCGCCTCTTCGGGATTGTCTTCCTTCTGGGCTTCCTGCTGAAGCTGCGCCCAGATCTGTTCGAACTCGGCGTCGACCATCTGCGAAGGCACTTCGAAATCGTGGCCGGCAGCCAGCTGGTCGAGCAGCGAACGCTTCATCTGCGTGCGGGTGAGGCCGGCGGTCTGCTGTTCGAGCTGGCCCTTCATGATCTCCTTGAGCTTGTCGAGGCTGTCGAGCCCGAGCTGCTTGGCGAAATCATCGTCGATCTTGGTGTCGGTCTCGGTCTTCACCGCCTTCACGGTGACATCGAAGGTCGCTTCCTTGCCGGCGAGATGCTCGGCCTGGTAATCTTCGGGGAAGGTGACGGTGATGGTCTTCTCATCGCCCTTCTTCACGCCGACGAGCTGGTCTTCGAAGCCCGGAATGAAGGTGTTCGAACCCAGCACCAGCGCCGCGTCCTCGGCCTTGCCGCCTTCGAATTCCTCGCCGTCCAGCTTGCCGACGAAGTCGATGATCAGCTGGTCGCCTTCGGCAGCCTTCTTGGTCTTGGCCGCGTCCTTGTAGCTCTTGTTTTGCCCTGCAATATTGCCGATCGCTTCCTCGATCTGCTCGTCGGTGACGGGCACGACCAGCTTTTCGAGCTTGAGACCGTCAGTGCTCGGCGCCTCGACCTGCGGCAGGACTTCGAGCTCGACAGTGACTTCGGCGTCCTTGCCTTCCTCGTAGCCCTCGTCGAGTGCGATCGAAGGCTGCATCGCGGGACGCAGGTCCTCTTCCTTGATCAGCTTGTCGACCGATTCGCGGATCGTGTCGTTAAGCGTCTGGGCGTGGATCTGTTCGCCATGCATCTTCTTGACGAGATTGGCCGGCACCTTGCCCGGGCGGAAGCCGGGCATCTTCACCTGCGGCGCGATCTTCTTGATCTCGCTGTCGATCTTGTCCGCGATTTCATCGGCGGTGATCGTGATCAGATAGGCGCGCTTGAGCCCTTCACTGGTGGTCTGCTTGGTCTGCATGGGAATGTCACTGAAGCCTTTGTTACTTTAACCCGAGAGGCGTGAAGCCGGGCGGAATGGTGCGGGCGAAGGGACTCGAACCCCCACATCTTGCGATACTGGTACCTAAAACCAGCGCGTCTACCAATTCCGCCACGCCCGCAAAGCCCGAACGAAGCCGCGCGGGAAACCCTAGTGGTCCCCCGCGCGCGTTAGCAGGGGCCTCTATATCGAAGGCGGCCAAAGGGCAAGGCTTGGGCAACAGCGGCGCGCAAGTTTCGGAACCGCGCTCGGCTGGCCGGTGTTGAGAGAGGTGAAAGGACAGCCTGCCATGCCCCGCCCAGACGATTACGAAACGCCGCGCACGCCGCCTGCCACTCCGCCGGTGGTCGATCCCGATGTCGATCCCGAAGCCACCGCCGCGCTCGAGCGCGAGGTCGAGAAGCGCCAGGGCACCAAGCCGGGCCAACGCGCTGATCCGGATGAGGTCGACCCCGAGCTCGCCGCTTCGCTGCGCCGCCGCCAGGAGCTTGACGGTGCAGGCGAGGAAGAACTTGACGCAACCACGCCCACTACCCTGCTTCCCCCCGACTGAAATGACAGGAGCCTGACATGGCCACCCAGCCCGACCCCGCCCCCGACAGGATCGATCCGGTCGCCCCGCCCGAAAGCCCGCCCGACAGCGTGCCCGATACCAATCCGCCCTCGCAGCCGGACGAGATCGAGCCACCCGCCCCCGATCGCGACAATCCAGGACGCGGCCCCGACGAAACCCCGCCCGGGCCCGACACGGCGTGATGCGCCAATTTTCTTGCGCCGCGCCGCGCGGGCGACTAACGGCGCGCCCATGAGCGACGAACAGAAAAACGACACTCCGCCCGAACGCCTCTCGGTCAATCCGCGCAGCCCGCATTTCGATGGCGATGCGCTGCAACGCGGCGTCGGCATCCGGTTCAAGGACCGGGTGCGCACCGACATCGAGGAATATTCGATTTCCGAAGGCTGGGTCCGGGTGCAGGCGGGCAAGACCGTCGATCGCAAGGGCAACCCGCTGACGATCAAGCTCACCGGGCCGGTCGAGGCATGGTACGAGGATCTCGGCGACAATCCGCCGGTCGCCAAGAAGGACAGCTAAAGGGTCTTCGCCTTGCCAAGTGGCGGGGTAAGG
Source organism: Qipengyuania nanhaisediminis (assembly GCF_045862805.1). Lineage (GTDB taxonomy): Bacteria > Pseudomonadota > Alphaproteobacteria > Sphingomonadales > Sphingomonadaceae > Erythrobacter > Erythrobacter nanhaisediminis_A. The sequence continues at coordinate 962,145 of NZ_AP025760.1, read as the reverse complement.
GCCACTTGCGTGAGCGCATATGAAACCCACCGTCGTCATTATCGGTCGCCCCAATGTGGGCAAGTCCACCCTCTTCAACCGGCTGGTGGGCAAGAAACTCGCATTGGTCGATGACCAGCCGGGCGTCACCCGCGACCGCCGCATGGGCGATGCCGAGATTGCCGGGCTGCAATTCACCATCGTCGATACCGCAGGCTGGGAGGACGAGGACGCCCACACCCTGCCCGGGCGGATGCGCCAGCAGACCGAAGCCAGCCTCGAAGGCGCCGATGCCGCACTGTTCGTGGTCGATGCGCGCGCCGGCCTCACCCCGCTCGACAACGAGATCGCGCGTTATTTGCGCGAACACGACGTGCCGATCGTGCTGGTCGCCAACAAGGCCGAAGGCGCAGCCGGCGAAAGCGGCGTGCTCGAGGCCTATTCGCTCGGTTTTGGCGAACCGGTGGCGCTGTCGGCCGAACATGGTGAAGGCGTGGCTGACCTGTTCGGCGGCTTGTGGCCGATCATCGGCGAAAAGGCCGATGCCGCGCAGGAAGCCGCCAACGCCCCTGCCGGCGAAGACGAGGACGAGGACGCCCCGCTCGGCCCGCTCAAGCTTGCCATCGTCGGGCGGCCCAATGCGGGCAAGTCGACGCTGATCAACCGGCTGCTGGGCGAGGATCGCCTGCTGACCGGACCCGAGGCGGGCATCACCCGCGATTCGATCGCGATCGACTGGCAATGGACCGATCCCCAATCGGGCGAGACGCGCGATATCCGGCTGATCGATACCGCAGGGATGCGCAAGAAGCGCAATGTCACTGAAAAGCTCGAAAAGCTCTCGGTCGCCGATGCGCGCCGCGCGGTCGATTTTGCCGAGGTCGTGGTGCTGCTGCTCGACGCGACGCAGGGGCTCGAACACCAGGACCTCAAGATCGCCAGCCTCGCGCTCGAAGAAGGGCGCGCCCTGATGATAGCGATCAACAAGTGGGACGTGGCCGAAAACGCCTCGAGCCTGTTCAACGGCATTCGCGCAGCGCTCGACGATGGGCTCGCGCAGGTCCGGGGCCTGCCGTTGTTCGCGGTCAGCGCCAAGACCGGCAAGGGGCTCGACACGATGCTCGCAGCCGCCTTCGAATTGCGCGAAAGCTGGTCGAAACGCGTGCCCACCGCCGCGCTCAACCGCTGGTTCGACGATGCGCTCGCGGCCAATCCTCCGCCCGCGCCCGGAGGTCGCCGGATCAAGCTGCGCTACATCACCCAGGCCGGCACCCGTCCGCCGCGCTTCGTGGTCTTCGGCACCCGGCTCGACGATCTGCCCAAGAGTTACGAGCGCTATCTGGTCAACGGCATTCGCTCCAAGCTTGGCTTTGACGCGGTGCCGGTGCGCGTCGTGCTCAAGAGCCCCAAGAACCCCTACAATGCCAATCGCGGCGGGGGCGGCAATTTCAGCGGAGGTGCGGGCAAGTCATGATCTGGTTCGATATCGTCGCCTCGGGCGGTTCGAATCTCGCCGCCGACCTGCTCGAACGCACCGCCTCGACCCTGCGCGTGCAGGAAATCGTGCGGCTGAGCCTGGCGCCGGCCTTCCTGCTTGCCGGTATCGGCGCGGTGATGAACGTCATGATGAGCCGGCTGATCTGGATCGCCGGGCGGATCGAGAAAATCGAGCGCCGGATGGAGGACGACCGCAAGACCAAGGGCAGCCGCGAGCTTCCCAGGCTGCGCCGCCGTCGCAAGCTCGCACAGCGCGCCGTGATGCTCAGCACGCTCGCAGCGCTCACCATCTGCGTGGTGATCGCGCTATTGTTCGTCAGCGCCTTCATCAAGCCGCAGATCGGCACGGTGACCGCGCTCGCCTGGATCCTGACGATGGCCTTCCTGGTGACCGGTCTTGTCCATTTCGCTGCCGAAACGCTGGTCGCGGCGGGCGGGCAGTCGGGCAAGTCCGCCTCGGGCGGGCGCGACGAGGGCAGCTAAACGAACAGCGGCGGAGCATCGCTGCCCCGCCCCGTTCACATTGGCTCGGCCGCTAGCTGTCAGGGACGCCCGGCATTTGTCTCGCCCTCTCCCGCCGGGTGACTTTGCAACTGCACATAGTTCTGCAGCCCCATGCGGTTGATCATCTCGAACTGGGTCTCGAGGAAGTCGACATGCTCTTCCTCGTTGGCGAGGATGTCCTCGAACAATTGTTCGGAGGTGTAGTCGCGCACGCTCTTGGCGTATTCGGCCGCATCGCGCAGCAGCGGGATCGCCTCCTCCTCGAGAGCGAGATCGGCGCGCAAGATCTCCTCGACGCTTTCACCGACCTTGAGGCTGTGGATCGCCTGGAAATTGGGCAGGCCTTCGAGAAACAGCACCCGCTCGGCGAGCTTGTCGGCGTGCTGCATCTCCTCGATCGATTCCTTGCGTTCGTATTCGGCGAGCTTGGTCACGCCCCAATCGGCCAGCACCCGGTAATGCAGCCAGTACTGGTTGATCGCGGTCAGCTCGTTGGTGAGCGCCTTGTTGAGATATTCGATGACCTTGGGATCGCCCTTCATGGCCTGGTATCCTTCGTGCTGGCTTTGCGGGGGCCGGGCTGGCGGCCCGGTGAATTCAACCGTGCAAATACCAGCCCGGAGGCGCCCATGGCAAGGGTGGCCTCAGGAAAACTCTTTGATTTTCAGGGTTTTGAGAGCCATTCGCAATTGCGGCTCGCCAGCTTATAATGCGATTTCTTCGCAAGAAATCAGCGCGCGTTCCTGGTCGAGGATTTTGCCAGCCTTTGCAAGGCATTGGCCGCAATTGGGCCGCTTACCGAGAGTCGCATAGGTCGCTTCGGCGTCGCCGCGCGTAGTCAGCGCGGCCTTGCGCAGGTCGCTTTCGCGTATGGCATTGCAAATGCAGATATACATGGGCTGCGCGAATCACTCCTGCGAGGCGTTTGCAAAAAAGAGATATGCGAATAAATCGCAATAGCAAGAGGAAAAGAGGGGAAGCGCGTGGCGATTGCCGGTTTTCCCGCGTCCGCGCGCGGACTAGACTGGCGCGCAATGCGAACATCGGGATCGACATGACACGCGAAAGGCACTTTGGAGGGATGGCCGCTGCCACGCTCGCTATAGCGGCTGCGATGGTGGGCGGATGCGAGGAAGCGCCCGACCGGGACCGCGCGGCGATCGAGCGCGAAATCCTCGAAACGCCGCGTTCAGGCGCGCTGTGGGCCGCGATCAAGCGCGAATATCCAGGCGATTTCGCCCGATTGGTCGAACAGGTGCAGGCGTTGAACCTCTCCGAACGCGGCGACAGTGCGCGCGGGGAACAGATCGGCAAAGAATGGCTGCAAGACTTCTTCACCCGCATCGCTCCCGAGGCGGTACAAGCGCCTGCCGAAGCGATGCTGCGCTGGAGCATGGCCGAGGCGAAGCTTTACGAAACGCTCGAACGCCATGCGCCCGACGCATGCGCAGCGATGACAATGGGCGAATGGATCTTCATCGAGGACGACGACGCGGCGGCCTATGACGCGATCGCGGCGCGCAATATCGCCATGGTCGAAGCGGCTTCTGCAGGGCGCGCAGATCCGCAGGTCTACGACGAACCCGACCGCGCGGCTTTCGACCGGCTCGGCGATGCGATTGCCGGAACCGGTCTTGCGCCCGAACTGCAACAGGCGCTGGCTGCGCCCGATGCATTGGGCGAGCTTGCCCCGGAAGATCAATGCGCGATCGGGGTCGCGCTACACCAGGCGATTGCCGATCTGCCCGACGACGCCGAACCCGCAATGGCTGCCTACATGCTCGCCCCTGCCAATTGACCCCGCTTCAGCCGCGGCGCAGCGGGAACAGCGTGCGATAGGTGAGGCAGCGCCACAGCCATTCGAGCGGGCCATAGCGATAGCGATCGAGCCAGGGTTTCGACCAGGCCAGCATGAGCACCCAGAAGGCCGCGGTCAGGAGGTATAGCAGCGGGCGGTTAAGCTCGCCGAACAGTGCCAGTCCCCAGCCCTGCATCACGAACAGCATCAAGACCGATGTGCCGAGGTAATTGGTGAACGCCGCACGGCCCGCTGCGCGCACGCGCTCGGCGAGCCACCCGGTCCAACCTGGCGAATAGGCGACCATCAGTGCCGCCAGCGCCAGCACCATGATCAATTGCGGCAATGCGCTGAAGGCCACATAGGCGGCGAGCATGGCGTAATAGGAAAATCCCACCGATTTCAGCCACAAGCCGATCGCAAGATGTATCGCTGCGCCGAACGCCAGGCCAATCCAGCCCCATCGCACCATTTTGGCATGAGCGATCGCGCCGCTGAAGAAACCCATTCGGTATAGCGCCACGCCGAGCAGCATGAGCGGCAGCGTCTCCCATATGAACAAGGCGAGGTTGGTGAGCGGATCGGTTCCATGGATGTTGAGCCTGTGCTCTGCCAATCCGGCCAGGTCGCCCTGGCGGATAAGCGCGGTCTCGGTTTCACCATCGGCAAGCGCATCCTCCATCCCCGCGACCATTGCCGCGCGGCTATCCGCAAAGGCCGCGGAATCGCCAAAACTGGTTTCGGCAATGAAATAGGGCATCGACACCGCTCCTGCGTAGAACAGGACGCCTGCCATATAGCCTGCCAGTGCGAGGCCGAACTGCGTGCGCGGCGCCAGCTTGAGCAGCGGAACGACGAGAAAGCCGATCAGCGCGTAATAAGTGAGGATGTCGCCCATCCAGATGAAGAAGAAATGGACGAGACCGAAGACGAGCAGGATTGCCAACCGCCAGACTTGCAGCCAGCGCGTGCTCCCGCGCGCCCATGCGCGTTCCATGAACAGGTAAAGCCCCGCGCCGAATAGCAGCGTGAACAGCCCGCGCATCTTGTTGTCGATCAAAACATATTGTCCGATCAGCATCCATTCGGAGGTCGCGCCATGCTCGGTGAGGAATGCGCCGGGATACATGTAGGCCGCAAATGGCTGGCCGAATGCGACGATATTCGCAGCGAGGATTCCCATCACCGCGATCCCGCGGATGAAATCGAGACTCTCGATCCTGTCGCCCTTGGCCACCGGTGCCGCCGAGGCAGCCGGCGCCATGTCAGGCGTTGCGTTCGCGTGGGTTTCGCCCGCGGCTTGGGTGTCGGTCATGCGCTTTCCCCCTGATCCCTCGGGCTGCACCCTAGCAGCAAGAAGGACGAGGGAAAGCGATTTGGCAGAGGGAGCCGCTCAGGCGGGGTCTCAGCGCGATCGCAGATCCAAAAGGTCAGGGACGGGCGACGATGCAGCCCTGGCCCTGGCGCTTGAGCGTGTTGCATGCATCCTGCGCCTCGCGCTGGCTGGCAAAGCCGACCGCGCGCAGCCGGGTAACATTGCCGCCATTGATAAGCGTCTTGCGCGTGCCCGCCAGGGCAGGATTCGATTCAAGGCGCGACCACAGCCTGTCGGCATTGTCGCGCACGCCGAACGCGCCAAGCTGGACGCCCCAATTGCCCGAAGCGCGCTGCGGGGCGGCCTGTGCGGGCACGCGGCGTTGGGAAGCGGGGACGGGGACCGGCCGTGAAGAAGGTCGCGTCAGAGCCGCACTGCGCCGCGGCGGTTCGCTGGCCCTTGCTGGCGCGGCGGGTTCATCCCGATTGCCAAGATCAACCGCGGCGAGTTCGGCCGCACGGCGGTGTTCGCTTTCGGCCTCGATCTGGCGCGCGAGCGACTGCGCCTGCTGGCGCTGGGCAAGCGGCACGTAATCGTCCATCTGGCCGAGTGCGTTGCCCGCCTGGGGCAATCCGGCAGCATTGGCCAGCGTGAGCAGCGCATAGGCGCGCACCCAGTCGCGCTCGGCATAATCGGCGTTGAAATGCGCAAGGCCCAGCACATATTGCGCGCGCGGATCGCCGCGTTCGGCAGCGGCGCGGATCAGCGGCATGGCTGCGTCCTGCTCGCCTTGCTGGAAAAGAAGCAGGCCGTAATTGTCTGCCGCCTTCACATGGCCGCGATCGGCGGCCTGGGCATAGAGCTGGCGCGCACGTTCGACATCGGGCTCGACCCCGCGACCGAGCCGATAGGCCTGGGCAAGGTTGAACAGGGCATCGGCGTCTCCCGCCTGGGCAGGGCCTCGCCATTCGGCGACCGCGACGCTGTATTCGCCCGCGCTCCAGGCATCGACCCCGGCCTTGACGTCTGCCTGGGCAGGGGCAGCAAGCGCCGCGCATGCGGCAGCCGCGCCGAGCAGAGCGGAACGGCGGACCAGCCCTTTGATGCTGTGTGCGGTGATAGCCATGTCGTCGGCACTCCTTCGCTTTCGTGTGCGAAGGCGCTTGTGGCAAAAACTGGTTAGCAATTCGTTGTCACCGGTCGCTGCAGGTCCATGGGGGCCGGCTAGCGCGCCCCTTTCAATGCCCGGGCGGCCAATCGGACCGAAATGCGGCGCGCGCCCATTAACCCAAAATTAGGGGTAGTCTGCGATCCCCCAATTTCACCAAGCCGCAATCGTGCGGCGAAACAGGTCTATTACCAGGGGGACCGAGCGTTGCGTGTACTAGCTTTGGCATCGCAGAAAGGCGGATCGGGCAAGACGACCCTTTCCGGGCATCTCGCCGTCCAGGCCCAGCGCGCAGGCGCCGGTCCGGTCGTGCTCATCGATATCGACCCGCAAGGATCGCTTGCCGATTGGTGGAACGAGCGTGAGGCGGAATATCCCGCCTTTGCCCAGACCACCGTGTCGCGGCTCGCCAACGATCTGCAGGTGCTTCGCCAGCAGGGCTTCAAGCTCGCGGTGATCGACACCCCTCCTGCGATCACCATGGCGATCCAGTCAGTGATCGGGGTTGCCGAACTGATCGTGGTGCCCACCCGTCCGAGCCCGCATGACCTGCGCGCCGTGGGTGCGACTGTCGACCTGTGCGAACGCGCCGGCAAGCCGCTCGTCTTCGTGGTCAACGCCGCGACCCCCAAGGCCAAGATCACATCCGAGGCCGCCGTCGCGCTCTCGCAGCACGGCACCGTGGCCCCGATCACGCTTCACCACCGCACCGATTTCGCCGCCTCGATGATCGACGGGCGCACGGTGATGGAAGTCGATCCGCAGGGACGCAGCTGCGCCGAGATCACCGCCTTGTGGAAATATATCTCGGACCGACTCGAAAAGAATTTCCGTCGCACCGTCTTCTCTGCCCCGGGCACGCCTGCCCAGGCCCAGGCCGGCGGCGTCCACCGCCCCGCTGGCGGCTTTGGCCGCCGGGTCGCGCAGTAAGAGGGCCCGGAAGCGATGTCCGAAGCCAGCTTCGCCTCGCTTGGACCGACTTTGCTCGCACGCAAGGGCGGCGCCAAGCCGGCCATGCGCCCGCAGCTTGCCCCGCTTCCCGAAACGGTCGCGGCCGAGCAGCTCGAGGACCTGGGCTGGAATGACATGGGTCAGGACGATATCGTGACCGGCCAGCCGCGCGAGACCGTGAGTGCACGGGTCGTTCCGATCGGCACAACCGATCACGCGCCCACGCGCGCAGCCAATGAGGATGCGCCGTCCGATCCGGCTGACAGCACCGCCGCCGCGATCGCCACGGCGGGCGGAACCGACGAGGCACCGCTGATCCGTCCAAAGGCGAAGGCCGCGAACGCTCTCACTAGGAAAACCAAATCGCAGCGCAAGCCGCGCGCTGGCGCCCGCAAGGGCAAGGCCCCCGCGAAACGCACCGCCTTTACCCTGCGGCTCGACGCCGAGCGTCATCTCAAGCTGAGACTGGCCGCGACTATCGAAAATACCAGCGCCCAAGCGCTTCTCACCGAAGCGCTCGACGCGATGCTCACCCGTATCGAGGGTCTCGATGCCATCGCCGAGCGCTTCCACGCCCGACACCAACCCAACTGATCGTATCAACCGCGAAACACCGCACCATCAACCTGCTGAACACAATGGTTAATTTAGGGGAAAAGCACATGGCCCGCCGCAACAAAGGCTTCACCGGTCCCAAGATCGGTCTTTTCATGAGCACGGCTCTTGCCAGCGTGGTCCTGGCAGGGTGCACCGCTTCCGCCCCTCCGGCCGAGACCTCGTTTGCTAAGGCGCAGGCCGCGCTCGAAGACGGCAAGGTCGATCGCGCGATCACTCATGCCGAAGCTGCCGTCCTCGCCGAGCCGCGCAATGCGGGCTATCGCGCGGTTCTGGGCGCAGCCTATCTCGAAGCGGGCCGGTTCCAGTCCGCCGCCACCGCCTTTGGCGAGGCGATGGAGCTGGGCGAGAGCGATGCGCGCACGGTGCTGAGCTACGCGCTGGCCGAAATCGCGCAGGGCAACAAGGCCGCCGCGCTTGCAGCGCTTTCGGAAAACCAGTCGATCATTCCGGTCGCCGATTTCGGTCTCGCGCTTGCGCTGGCCGGACAGCCGGAACAGGGCGTGCACTATCTCGTCAATTCGGTGCGCAACGGCGATGCCAGCGCCAAGGTGCGCCAGAACCTCGCCTACACCTATGCGCTTGCCGGGAACTGGCGCGCTGCGCGGGTCATGGCTGCCGAGGACGTGCCCGCCGACCAGCTCGATGCGCGCCTGTCCGAATGGGCAGCGACCGCGCGCGCCGAAGATCACCAGGTGCGCGTCGCCAACCTGCTCGGCGTGACGCCTGCCAGTGACGGGGGCCAGCCGCAATATCTGGCTCTGTCCAATTTCCCGAGCCAGCAGATGATGGTTGCCGAAGCGCAGGACATGCGCGCAGCCGAGGTCAACGCCGATGTCGCTCCGCAGGTCGCCTCGAGCGGCCCGGTGGAAACCATCGCTCTTGCTGCACGGGCGGCCGGCTCGGTTCCGGCCGATGACGAGGTGGTGTCCTCGGTCACTCCGCGTGCGAGCGAGGAATTGGCCTTCGGTGTCCGCGACAGCGAACCTGCCGCGCAGCCCGACAGTGCGCCCCGCCCCGCTGCCAATGCCCGCGTCGCCGCGGCCAGCGCGGCTTCGAGCACGGCTTCGCCGTCGAGCGCAGCGCGCCGCTTCGTATCGAACGCTGTGGTGCAGCAGTTCCCCGAGCGCAGCAGCGAAGCGCCCGCCCCTGCACGCAACCAGCGCGCCGCGCCGCAGCGGCGCATGGCGGTCGCCACCGGCTCTGCTGCCACACATCTCGTCCAGCTCGGCGCATTTGAAAGCCGCGCCGTGGCGCAGGACAAGCAGCGCGAATTCCAGTCGCGGTTCCCCGATCTTGCCAAGCGCGATTTCGTCATCACCGAAGCAGTGGTCAACGGGCGGACCTTCTTCCGCCTCGCCGCTGCCGGTTTCGGCAATCGCAGTGCGCGCTCGATGTGCAACACGCTCAAGGCCTCGGGCCGCGGATGCTTTGCCTATGCCGCTTCGAGCCCGCCGGCAGGCGCGGTCGATCGCGGCGTCCGGATCGCCTCGCGCTGACATTTGCCGCTTTTCGCAGGAAAGCACCTTACCGTCCCTGCAAGCAAGCGCTTGCAGGGACGGTTTGCATATGGGCTCAGCAGATTTCGTGCCCGCCCTTGAACAGCTTCAGCACCCGCCCCTGAGCACCGAAACGGTCGAACGGCGTGTTGTCGCCGCGTGCGCCCATCCGCGCGCGATCGATCATCCACGGGGCTTCGGGATCGACCAGTGCGATATCGGCCTCGTGGCCCGGAACGATTGCGCCAGCCTCGACCCCGAGCAGGCGCGCCGGATTGGCCGCGAGAAGGTCAAAGGCGCGGCCTGTGTCGATCACCCCATCGCGCACCAGGGCGAGCGTCATCGCCAGCAGGCTCTGTGCGCCCGCCATGCCCGGCTCGGCATCGGCAAAGGGCAGCCGCTTGTCCTCGGGCCCGCGCGGATCGTGTCCGCTGGTAATCACGTCGACCACGCCCTCGCCGATCGCCTCGCGCGCAGCCTGCCGGTCGCTCTCTGAGCGCAGCGGCGGAGAGAAGCGCATGAAGGTGCGGAAATCCGCAGTGTCGAGATCGGACAGCATGAAGTGTGCAGGCGTGATCCCGCAGGTCACATCGACCCCGCGCGCCTTGGCAGCCTTGACCAGTTCAAACCCTTTCGCGGTGGTCACCTGGCGGAAGTGCAGGCGCGCCCCGCTCATTTCGGCAAGAGCAATGTCGCGCGCGAGCGCCAGCGCCTCGGCCTCGGCAGGCGCACTCGGCAGGCCCAGCCGGGTCGCCATCTCTCCCGCGGTCGCTGCCGCCTCGCCCACCAGCGCGCTGTCCTCGGCATGGGCGACGACCACGAGGTCGAGCATCGCTGCATATTGCAACAGGCGCAGCATCACGCCGCTATCGGCGATCCATTGGCGGCCGGTGGCAACGCCGCGCGCGCCCGCCTCGCGCATGAGCGCGATCTCGGCAAGCTCTGCGCCCTCTAGCGACCGTGTTGCTGCGGCCAGCGGATGAACCCACAGATCGGGCTTGCCGCTTTTGGCGATGTAATTGATGCGGCTGGGATAATCGAGCGGAGGCGACTGGTCCGGCATCAGCGCCGCACGGGTGATACCGCCGAACTGGAAGGCGCGCTTGTCGATGGCGAAGACCCCGAAATCGACGAGGCCGGGCGCGACCAGGGAACCTGCGGCATCGACGACAATGTCCCCGTCCCGCGCTGTCACGCCGTTTCCGACCGCCTCGATCTTTCCGCCTGCAAGCCGCACCGCGCCCTGTGCGATTCCGCCAGGTGTGACGATCCGGCCGCCGGTTATCGTGAGAGGCTGCGCCTGTTTCATGGCGTCGCCTCCCATCCCGCGACCGAGCGCGCCGAGCGGGTCAGCACGTCGAGACAGGCCATGCGCACCGCGACCCCCATCTCGACCTGTTCGGTGATAATCGAACGGCCAATCAAGTCAGCCACCTCGCTGTCGATCTCGACCCCCCGGTTCATCGGGCCGGGATGCATGACCAGTGCATCTGGCGCAGCCCGTTGCAGGCGTACCTCGGTCAGGCCGTAGAGGTGGTGATATTCGCGCGCCGAGGGAATGAACTGCCCGCTCATCCGCTCGGTCTGGAGCCGCAGCATCATCACCACGTCGCAGCCGTCGAGCGCGGCGTCGAAATCGTGAAAGGGCTCGGCCCCTATCGCCTCGATCCCCGCTGGCATGAGCGCAGGCGGCGAACACAGCCGCACGCTCGCGCCCAGCGCCTGAAGGCACAAGATGTTCGATCGCGCGACGCGGCTGTGAAGGATATCGCCGCAAATCGTGACCACGCGCCCGGTGAAATCCTCGGTGCCCTCACCTCGCCGCGCAAGCGCCTGGCGCAGGGCCAGCGCATCGAGAAGCGCCTGGGTGGGGTGTTCGTGGCGGCCATCACCGGCATTGAGCACCGGGCAATCGACCTTGTCGGCGATCAGCTGGGTCGCGCCCGAGCTTGCATGGCGGATGACGATGGCATCGGCGCGCATCGCGTTCAGCGTGATCGCGGTGTCGATCAGCGTCTCGCCTTTCTTCACGCTCGATTGCGCGGCGTGCATGTTGACCACATCCGCGCCCAGCCGCTTGCCCGCGATTTCGAACGACAGCAGCGTGCGGGTCGAGTTTTCGAAGAACGCGTTGATGATCGTCAACCCGCTAAGGATCCCGGCATGCTTGTCGCTGCGGCGGTTGTGCTCGACCCAGCTTTCAGCCTCGCGCAGGAGGTAGAGGATCTCGTGGCGTTCTAGCTGGGCGATGCCCGTCAGATCTCGATGCGGGAATGCAAGACGGCCCGCCGGAAAGCGCGAATCCGTTGCTTGGTTTGGCGTGTTGTCCATTAAAGCAACGCCCTTAGTCGAGGCCGGTGCAACGCTCAACCCATTCGCGCGCGCGAGCGGCATGGAAGTTTGCGCGCTTTGCCCCTAGATCAGGACGAAACGCCCTCTCAGTGACAAGGCAAGACGCGCACATGCAATTCATCGGCAAGGCCTGGAAAATCGTCGTCGGCATCAAGGACGCGCTGGTGCTCGTCTTCATGCTCCTGTTTTTCCTTCTGCTCTTCACCCTTCTTTCAGCCTCGCCCAATCCCGGCCAGGTGCGCGAAGGCGCGCTCTACATCGACATGAGCGGATATGTGGTCGAGGAAAGGGCCGCGATCGATCCGATCGCCACTCTGGTCAGCGGACGCGCACCCCCGGTCGAGATGGCCGCGCGCGATCTCGTGCGCGCGCTCGATGCGGCGACGGGCGATGAACGGATCAAGGCGGTGGTGCTCGACCTCACCATGTTCACCGGCGGCGGTCAGGTCCACATGCAGGCGATCGGCGAGGCGATGGAGCGGGTGCGCAGCTCCGGCAAGCCGGTCTTCACCTATGCGCTGGCTTATGGCGATGACCATATGCACCTTGCCGCCCATGCAAGCGAGGTCTGGGCCGACCCGCTCGGTGGAGCGGTGATCGCTGGGCCGGGCGGGTCGAGCCTCTATTACGGCGAATTGCTCGACCGGCTCAGCATCAATACGCGCGTCTACCGGGTCGGCGCCTTCAAGTCGGCGGTCGAGCCCTATACCCGCAGCGATGCCTCGCCCGAGGCAAGCGAGAACCGCGCCAGCCTCTACGGCGCCCTGTGGGAAGAATACCGCGCAAATATCCGCAAGGCGCGCCCCGCGATCGATCTCGACCGGGTGACGAGCGACCCGGTCGGCTGGGTCACCGCCTCTTCGGGCGACCTTGCCGAGGCCGCGCTGGAAGCCGGGCTTGTCGACCGGCTCGGCGACCCGGTCGCATTCGGCACCCGCGTGGCAGAAGTGGCAGGCGAGGACGAATGGAACGATGCCCCCGGCGCCTTCGCCAGGAGCGAGCTTGCCCCCTATCTCGCTGATATCGGCGATGGCGACGGGTTGCTGTCGTCTGCCAACAGGATCGCGGTGGTGACCGTTGCCGGGATGATCGTCGATGGCGATGCCGGTCCCGGCTCTGCGGGCGGAGCGCGGATCGCAGGACTGCTCGACGAGGCGTTTGAGGATGACAGCATCAAGGGGCTGGTGGTCCGGGTCGATTCGCCGGGCGGCTCGGTGATCGCCTCCGAGCAGATCCGCCGCGCGATCGAGCGCTTCCGTGACAAGGACATCCCCGTCGCGGTTTCCTTTGCCAATGTCGCGGCCAGCGGCGGTTATTGGGTGGCGAGCGCGGGCGACCGGATTTTCGCGCAGCCCGAGACGGTCACCGGGTCGATCGGCGTGTTCGCGGTGATCCCCACCTTCGAAGATGCCGCCGGCGAGATCGGCATCAATGCCGATGGCTATCGCACCACGCCGCTTTCGGGTCAGCCCGATCTCATCGGCGGGTTCACCCCCGAAGTCGACGCGATCCTCCAAGCCTCGATTGCCGACACCTATTCCGATTTCCTTGCCCGCGTGGCCGATGCGCGCGGCCTGACGCCCGAGCGTGTCGAAGCCATCGCCCAGGGCCGCGTCTGGGACGGCGGCACCGCGCGCCAGCTCGGCCTTGTTGACCAATTCGGCGGGGTCGAGGCAGCCTTTGCCTGGGTCGCTGCCGAGGCAGGGCTCGATGAGGATGACTGGCGGCCGGCCTATCTGGGTGCCGAGGATGCCAATTACGATTCGCTGATCCGGCAACTGGTGACCGGCTCGTCCGAACCCCAGGCACGAGGCGGCGGCATTTTTGCCATGGCCGCCTTGCAGCGCGAGGCGCTCGCCGCGCAGGTCCTTCGCGATGCCCAGATGCTTGCAGGAATGCGTGGGGTACAGGCCTATTGCCTTGAATGTCCGTTCGAAGCGCGACCCGGGGCTGTTGGCGAAGCCAGGGGCTGGGTCGAGGCGCTGCTCACACTCGCCCGGCAATAGCCAGTCGGCAACGCGATCTTCAGGGCTTGCAAAGCCCGGGTCCGCACAGTAGATGCGCGCCCCTGTCCGGGATGCGGCGCACCAGCCCTCCCCTAGCGAAGGACGGGCGCGTAGCTCAGTGGTAGAGCACACCCTTCACACGGGTGGGGTCGCAAGTTCAATCCTTGCCGCGCCCACCACGCACCGCGACAAGTGCGCTCGCGATACCGGGCGTCTTCTCCACATCGACGTGGCAGCGATGCCCTTCCGGATCGGCTTCAGTCGAGCGGCTCCCGACTGCTCCCTTCTCCCCCCTGCCGGGCCCTGATCGCAGGGCAATTCCTTAACCAGACCACCGCCTCGCGTTCACCAACACGCGACATGAGGTGTTAACCATGATCGTTTCAGTCAAATTATAGCAAGCGGATTTAATAAAGAAGCATCCGGAGGCGCCTGTTATTCAAATGGAAGGAATTGCCCCATGAATGCCACCTATAGAAAAGCCGCCATCGCCGCAGCTATTCCCACTATTCTTGTCGCCTCGCCCGCGCTCGCTCAGAGCGCCGATGGCTCGATGGCTGTCACCGCCGAAGTGGTCCAGAACTGCACTGTCGCCGCCACGCCGATGAATTTCGGCCCGATCACCGAAGTCGGCGCTGCGAACGAAGATGCGCAGTCGACCATCACTCTGGCCTGCACAGCGCTCGCCGATTACGAGATCCAGCTTGACAATGGGGTCAATGCCGATGGGACCCAGCGCCGGATGCAGGGCGCGACATCTTCGGAATTCCTCGAATACGAAATCTATCGCGACGCCTCGCGCACCGCACGCTGGGGTCAGACGCTCGGCACCGATACCCGGACCGGCACCGCCAATGTCGCAGGTGTCGCGACCGAGACCGCCTATGGCCGCATCCCGGTCGGTCACGCCAATGTGAGCGGCGATATCTATTCTGATACGATCACGGTCACGGTTAACTTTTAGTTGGCCAATTAAACCAATATTTAGACTGTTAGTTTAGGGCGATGGAAGTCATGATACTCCCGTCGCCCTTTTCACGTCTGGTCCCCGCCTTCGCACTGAGCCTTGTCTGCGCAGCCATGCTCGCTTTGCCTGTCGCGCCGATCACCGGCGCTGCCCTGGCCCAGGCCCCAACGCACCAGGCGCGGATCAATGTCACCCCGCTGCGGCTCGATCTTCCCTCCGACCGCGAGGCCGTGCAGATCGTCATGCGCAACCGCGGGGAGCGGCCGTTGGCAGTGCAATTGCGGGTCTTCGAATGGCTGCAAGAAGGAGGCGAGGACCGCTACGTGCCTTCACGCGAAGTGGTGGTCTCTCCGGCAATCGCCGAAGTGGGCACCGAACTCGCCCGGACTTTTCACGTCGTATATCGCGGCGAGCGCGTCCCTGGCGAGGAACGCCGCTTTCGCGTGGTCATCGACGAATTGCCCGATGGCGAGGCACCCGTTGCCGGCGTCGCCCGGACCCGGCTGCGTCTGACCATCCCGCTATTTGCCGGCAGCGACACCGTATCGACGGGCGAGATCGAGCTCGCCGCGCGCGACGGATCGCTGCTGATCGGGAACAGGGGCGGACGCACGGTCAAGCTTACCGACCTTGAATTGGAAGCGGATGGTGCGCCGGTCGATCTGGGGCACGAGGCGAGGCTGAAATACGTGCATGGCGGCAGCTGGATCGCCATCCCACTGCCCGCCGGCATCACCTGCCGTGTGCAGCGCCTGACGCTGACGGCCCAGGCAAACGGAAGCGCGGTCAATGCCGTCGCAAACCAAGACTGCTCTTAGAACAGCAACCGGCCTGGCGACCCTCGCCTTCACGCTGCATTCGCACCACTCGCTTGCCGCGCAAGACTTCTTTGCCCTTCCCGCAGGCTCCGACCAAAGCGATCCCGACGATCCTTTTGCCCAGACGAGCCGGGCTGTCAGCGCCACTGCGGGCACCGAGATCATATTTGCCGATGTCGACCTGAACGGCGAGCGCGTGACCGGCATCGCCCGGCTGAGGCTGATCGATGGACGCATGGCGATCGACAGCGGGTTCGCCTTTGCCAACGGGATCGTCAAGCGGCTGCCCGATGAACCATTCCTGTTTCTCGACGCGATTGACGGGGTCGCTTTCGAATTCGACGAATTGGCCCAACGGCTGACATTGCGTGTCCCGCTGCAATCGACCGGCCAAAACCTCGTGACGCTCACCGCGCGCCCCACCCGCGCCGTGCAGGCCAATTCCGAACTTCCCGCACTGATCGTCGAATACGATCTATCCGCGCAGGCCGATTCCAGCGGCACGGGAATGAGCGGGCTGGTCGCCCCGCGCGTGGTAAAGGGCAATCTGGCCGTGGAATCGGCCTGGCGGTTCACGACGGGGCATGGCGAGGAACCGGGCAATGTCACGCGGCTCGACAGCGTGATCACGCTGCGCGATCCCGATCGCGTGGCCTCGGCGAGCATTGGCGATTTCGTCAGCCAGATGCCTTCGGGCAGCCGCGCTGTGCGGATGGGCGGGATCCGCATCGGCACCGATTTCGCCCTGCGGCCCGATCTGGTTACCCAGCCCTTGCCCGATTTCACCGACAGCGTGGCAGTGCCGAGCGGGATCGACGTGCTTATCAATGACCGGCGGGTCGGCGGCGCTGACATCCTTCCGGGCGAATTCACCGTGCAGGACATTCCGGTCCAGGTCGGACGCGGACGGGTCGGCGTGGTCGTGCGCGACGCCTTGGGCCGCGAAGTTTTGCAGACGGTGGATTTTTACGGCTCGCGGCGCCTGCTGGCACTCGGGCTGGTCGAAGCCGCGGTCAACCTGGGAGCCATTCGCCGTCGCTACGGCGCGAGAAGCAATGATTACGGCCCCTTCGCGGTGAGCACGATGTTCCGCAAGGGGCTAAGCGACCGCTTCACCGGGACGCTGCTCGGCGAGGCGAGCCGGTCGGTGCGCAATCTCGGCGCTCAGGGCGATGTCCAGGTCGGCAATATCGGCATCTTGTCGGTGACCATGCGCGCCAGCCGCGCCGATTACTTTACCACCGGAGCACACGGCGGCAGCCTTGTCGGGGTCGGCTTCGAAAGCCTCGGCCCGGGCGTTTCCTATTCGATGGAATACCGCAAGGTCTCGACCTTCTATGCCGATATCGCGAGCGCCAGCGGCGATGCCCCTCCGCCCTCGCTGCTCGCAGCCAATATCAATTTCGACCTTGCCGAACACGGGCGGCTGCGGTTCTCGGCGATCCGCCAGACACGGCGAGCATCGCGCGATCCGCAAGGCCCTGCGCTCACCACGCGGCTGCTTTCGGCCAATTACCGCCGGAGGTTGAGCCGCACGGTAAACCTTTCGCTCGATGCCAGCTATCGGCGCGGGCCGCAGGGCGAGGACGGCATCACCGTGCTTGCCGGGGTCACCATGGCCTTTGGCGGGAGGCGT
Organism: Qipengyuania nanhaisediminis; assembly: GCF_045862805.1. Lineage (GTDB taxonomy): Bacteria > Pseudomonadota > Alphaproteobacteria > Sphingomonadales > Sphingomonadaceae > Erythrobacter > Erythrobacter nanhaisediminis_A. The sequence goes on along the minus strand of NZ_AP025760.1, from coordinate 945,040 downwards.
TTCGGCCAGGTCGCAGCCTCGCACAACCAGGGGCGCAATTTCGTCCAGGCCGGCTTCTACAATCCCGATATCAATCCCGGGGATTTCGGCTATTCGATCGCGGCCTCGCGCGGCGATGTCGACCGGGTCGCAGCCTCGATCAGCCACCAGCAAGGCTGGGCCCGGATGGATGCGGCCGCCGAGCTTGTCGGCTCGTCTCTCGCCGCGCGGTTCGGCATTCGCGGGGCGCTGATCGCGGTCGATGGCGCGGTCTTCGCATCGCGCAATAGCGGCGGCAGCTATGTCCTGGTCGATGCAGGTGGGATCGAAGGGGTCGAGATCAGCCGCGAAAACCGGGTGGCGGGCGTGACCGATGGTGGGGGGCGCCTGCTGATCGACCAGGTGCCGGGCTATGTCCGCACCAAGTTCGGGGTCGATCCCGCGCGCCTGCCGCTCGACGTGATCGCCGCCAGTATCGAGGAATACGTGACCGCCGCGCCGCGTTCGGTGGCGCGGGTCGAACTGGCGCTGACACGCCACGAACCGCTCGCCATGCGCCTCACCGATCCGCGAGGCCGCGATATCGCCCCCGGCACCAGCGTCACCGCTTATCCCTCGCAGACGCGCTATATCGTCGGGTTCGACGGGATGGTCGAAATCAATGCCGCGCTCGACGATGACGAGATCGCGGTGACTGAGGGAGACGGATCGCTCTGCCGTGCGGCGCTCGGCGACCTGGCCGAGCCTGCCAATGACAATGCGCTGCCGGTCTTGCGCTGCTTCATGCGCACGCGCAGCTTCGCGATCGGACAGCCGCCTGCTGAACCTCGCCCGGACCGCACCAGACCGCAATAGCCGCGCACGCCTGCAATCCCCCCTCTTTCAATCGTTATGCGTTGCAGGCATAGGCTCGTGGCCATGCATGATATTCGCCTGATCAGGGACAATCCGGAAGAATTCGACGCGCGGCTCGCAAGGCGTGGGGCCGAACCGGTGGCCGCCACCATTCTCGCGCTCGACGAGGAGCGGCGCGCACTCACCACCCGCTTGCAGGAATTGCAGAGCCGCCGCAACGAAGCCTCGAAGGCAATCGGCAAGGCGATGGGCCAGGGCGACAAGGACACCGCCGAGGCGCTGAAAGCCGAGGTAGCCGAGATCAAGGCCGAGATGCCGCAGGTCGAGGAGCGCGAAAAGGCGCTGGGCGAGAAATTGCGCCACGCGCTCGCGGTGATTCCGAACATTCCTGCCGATGACGTGCCAGAAGGTGCGGACGAAGCGGGCAATGTCGAGATCGCGAGCTGGGGCACGAAGGCCGCTTTCGATTTCGAGCCGAAGGAGCACGCCGATATCGCGCCTGCGCTTGGCATGGACTTCGAGACAGGCGCCAAGCTCTCGGGCGCGCGCTTTACCTTCCTGCGCGGGCACATGGCGCGGCTCCACCGCGCGCTCGGCCAGTTCATGATCGATCACCAGACGCAGCAGCACGGCTACACCGAATGCGCGCCGCCCGTGCTCGTGCGCGACGAGGCCATGTATGGCACCGACAAGTTGCCCAAATTTGCCGAGGACAGTTTCCAGACGAGCGATGGCCGCTGGCTGATACCGACATCCGAAGTCAGCCTGACCGCAAGCGTGATGGGCGCGATTTGCGATGAAAGCGCGCTGCCGATGCGGCTCACCGCGCTGACGCAATGTTTCCGCTCCGAAGCGGGCGCGGCGGGTAAGGACACGCGCGGCTTCATCCGCCAGCACCAGTTCGAGAAGTGCGAGCTGGTGAGCATCGTGAAACCCGAGGACAGCGAGGCCGAGCACGAACGGATGCTGAAAGCCGCGCAAAGCGTGCTCGAAGCGCTTGGCCTGCCCTATCGCACCATGCTGCTGTGCACCGGCGACATGGGGTTCGGCGCGCGCAAGACCTACGATCTCGAGGTGTGGCTGCCCGGACAGGGTGCCTATCGCGAGATTTCCTCCTGTTCGAACACCGGCGATTTCCAGGCGCGGCGGATGAATGCGCGCTATCGCCCCGAGGGCGCGAAGAAGACCGAATTTCTCCATACGCTCAACGGGTCGGGCCTCGCGGTCGGGCGCACCCTGGTCGCGGTGATCGAGAACTTCCAGCGTGCCGATGGCTCGGTGCTGGTGCCCGACGCGCTTGCGCCCTATATGGGCGGGGTGAGCGTGCTGGAGCCCCAAAGCTAGATGCGTATCCTCGTCACCAATGACGACGGGATCCACGCTCCCGGCCTCGAAGTGCTCGAGGCAATCGCGCGCACCATATCCGACGATATCTGGGTCTGCGCGCCATCCGAGGAACAATCGGGAGCGGGCCATTCGCTGACGCTCAACCTGCCGGTGCGCCTGCAGCAATTCGGCGAGCGGCGCTATGCCGTCACCGGCACGCCGACTGACAGCGTGATGATGGCGCTGCGCGAAGTGCTCGACGCGCCGCCCGACCTGATCCTGTCAGGGGTCAATCGCGGGGCGAATCTTGGCGATGACATCACCTATTCGGGCACCGTCTCGGCCGCAATCGAAGGCGCATTGGCGGGGGTGCGCTCGATCGCGCTGAGCCAGGTCTATAGCCGCGAGACCCGCGAGGCGGGGACAATCTTCGATGCCGCGCGCCATTGGGGCGAAAAGGTGATTTCGCCGCTGCTCGATGCGCCCTTTGCCGAACGCACGCTCGTCAATGTCAATTTCCCGCCAGTCGCCGCCGATGCGGTCAAGGGCATCCGCGTGGTCAGGCAGGGCTTTCACGATTATTCGCGCGGGAGCATCGTCGAGGGCCGCGACCCGCGCGGAAGCCGCTATTTCTGGTTCGGCCTTCACGCGATCGAGCACACGCTCGACCACGGCACCGATCTGGAAGCGATCGATGACGGCTATGTCGCGGTCACCCCGCTCCAGCTTGACCTCACCCACCATACGAGCATCGGCACTCTCGCCGATCGCTTCGCGGACTGATAGACCCCGCGACCATGGCAAAGCGCGAACCCGACCGCATCTTCTCCGCCAAGCCTGACAAGGTCGTCGCCGCGCGCAGGTTCAAACCATTGCGCCGCGCAGTCCGCCTGCCGGTCTGGGGCGATCTCGGCATCAGGCTGGGAGCGGCGCTGCTCCTGATATTCATCGTGGTGATGATCCACTGGTTCGACCGTGGCGGACTGGTCGACAGCGTCGATGGCCATGTCAGCTTCCTCGACATTGTCTATTTCACCATGATCTCGATCACCACGACCGGCTTTGGCGACATTGCGCCTGTCACGGATCGCGCGCGGCTGGTCGAAGCGGTGATCGTCACCCCGATCCGCTTCCTCGTATTCTTCATCTTCGTGGGCACCGCCTACAATTTCATCATCAAACGCAGCTGGGAGAAGTGGCGCATGGCCCGTATCCAGGAAAACCTCACCGACCATGTCGTCGTGCTCGGCTACGGGGTGTCGGGATCTGAAAGCGTCGAGGAACTGATCGAACGCGGCACCGATGCGCGCTGCATTGTCGTCGTCGATCCGAGCGAGGACCGGTTGGCTGAAGCCGAAAAGCTCGGGGTCAACGTGCTCGCCGGCGATGCGACCCGAGACGAAACGCTGAAAGCGGTGCGGGTCGACCAGGCCGCGGCGGTGCTGGTCTCCGCGGGCCGCGACGACACCTCGATCCTGATCACGCTCACCGTGCGCCACCTCGCGCCGCGTGTGCCGATCAGCGTGGTGGTGCGCGCCGACGACAACGAATTGCTCGCGCGGCAGGCTGGCGCGAACAATGTCATCAACCCGGTGCGCTTTACCGGATTGCTGCTCGCCGGCAGCGCCAAGGGCGCGCATATTTCCGATTACCTTGCCGACCTCGCCTCTGTCACCGGCCGCGTGCAGCTGGTCGAACGCGTCGTCACCGAGGACGAATGCGGCTGTTCCATCGCCGAATTGTCGAGCGGCGGGCGGGGTCTCAGGATTTACCGCAATGGCCGTGCGATCGGTTACTGGGAAGAGGAATGCCAGAGCCTGCAGCCCGGCGACGTGCTGGTCGAGATCGTCCCGACAGAGAACGGGTCGACCAAGGGCGATGGCCACGATGGCGATGAAAAGCCCGCCCTCGCCGACGCGAAGTAGGGTTCGCAACGGGGCGCGGCGAGACGTCCCGCCGCGCCCACGCTGATCGTCAGGGCATATATGCATGCACCGCGGCGACCGCGGTGAAGAACAGCAGCCAATAGCCTGCATCGATCCAGAACAGCTTCATGGTCTTTTGCGAGAACAGGTAGTTGATCCCGATTGCGGGCACCACGAAACCAAGCGCCACTCCGAAGCCGGTCATCACCTTGGCAAAGATCGACAGGTCGGCGCCGAGTTCGGCATAGCTCTGGAAAGTGTGTGCCATGGTCCAGCTGATCACGACCGAAAGCAGGAACGCCCCGCCATAGATCTTGGCCATGTGACCGTTCTGCACGTCCTCTTCGCTCAACCCGACGGCCGAAAGCCATTGCTTGCCGAGCAGCGGGCCATACCAAAGCCCCCCGATAACGAAGCCGGTCAACGCGCCAAGCGCCACGGCGATCCAGTTTACTGCGAAAAGATCCATCCCGTTCCTCCCCTTGTTTCAACGACCCGCCAAGCGATCTAGCGCAAAGCGGTGCAACAGTGTAGAGGCGCGCCCGTCATGAACACCCCTGCATCCCCAATCCCCGACGCCAAGCGCGTCGGCATGGTCTCGCTCGGCTGCCCCAAGGCGCTGGTCGATTCCGAACGCATCCTCACCCGCCTGCGCGCCGATGGCTACGCGATGAGCCCCGATTACGCGGGTGCCGACGTGGTGCTGGTCAACACTTGCGGCTTTCTCGACAGCGCCAAGGAAGAAAGCCTCGCTGCAATCGGCGAGGCGATATCGGAAAACGGGCGGGTGATCGTCACCGGCTGCATGGGCGAGGAAGCCGACGCGATCCGCGCCGCGCATCCGCAAGTGCTCGCGGTGACCGGCGCGCATCAATACGAACAGGTGGTCGAGGCGGTGCACACCCACGCCCCGCCTTCGCAGGGGCCCTTTGTCGATCTCGTCCCACAGCCGTCCGAAGCCGATATCAAGCTGACCCCGCGCCATTACAGCTATCTCAAGATTTCAGAGGGTTGCAACCATTCTTGCGCCTTCTGCATCATCCCGCAATTGCGCGGAAAGCTTGCCAGCCGGCGGATCGATGCGGTGCTGCGCGAAGCGGAAAAGCTGGTCGCGGCCGGCACGAAGGAATTGCTGGTCATCAGTCAGGACACGTCTGCCTATGGCGTCGATACCCGCCACGAGCCGCGCCAGTGGAAGGGCCGCGAAGTGCGCGCGCACATGACCGACATGGCGCGCGAGCTCGGCCAGCTCGACATCGGCAGCGGCACCCCGCCCTGGGTCCGGCTGCACTATGTCTATCCCTACCCCCATGTCGACCAGGTCATCCCGCTCATGGCCGAGGGGCTAATCACGCCCTATCTCGACATTCCCTTCCAGCATGCCGCGCCCAGCGTGCTCAAGCGCATGAAGCGCCCTGCCAACGAGGCCAAGGTGCTCGCACGGCTCAAGACCTGGCGCGACATCTGCCCCGAGATTGCGATCCGATCCTCCTTCGTGGTCGGCTTCCCTGGCGAGACCGAAGAGGACTTCCGTTACCTGATCGACTGGCTCGAGGAAGCGCAGCTCGACCGGGTCGGGGCCTTCCGGTTCGAACCGGTCGAAGGCGCGGCAGCCAATGACCTGCCGGATCCGGTTCCCGAAGAGGTCAAGGAAGAGCGCTATGCCCGCCTGATGGAAGTGACCGAACGGATCAGCGCGGCCAAGCTTGCGGCCAAGGTCGGCAAGACCATCCCCGTAATCATCGACGCGGTCGGCGAGGCAGACGAGGACGGCGATATCGGCGCCACGGCACGCAGCCAGGCCGACGCACCCGAAATCGACGGCGCGGTTTACCTGCGCAATGTTGCAGAGACCCTCGCGCCCGGCGACATTATCGACGTGGTGATCGAAGACGCGGACGCGCACGACCTGTTCGGCGTGCCTGCCGACACGGCTCGGGGCTAGAACGGCACGACCGGGCGAAAAATACCGATCGAACCGGCACTTCGCGCGTGTTCGCGCGTCGTCATCACGCGTGGCACCTTCATTGCCAAGAGCTAGGGCCGAGAGCCTGGACCAAGAGCCTAGAATACAAAGGCGGGGAAATGAGCGTCAAGATTCACACCCAGTTCGGTTTCACCTGCAAGCAGCCGACTTCGGCGCTGCTGCAGTTCGAAGTGGCGTCACTGCCCGAACAGGACGTACTGTCCGCGCGCTGCGACATCACCGATACCGCGCATTTCGCCCGGATTGCGGCGCAGGACAATATCGGCGAACGGATCTGGCTGAACGCTGAAGGCCAGGTCCGGGTCGAATACGAGGCCGAGGTCGCGCCGCATCGCCAGCTATGCCCGCTTGATACGCTCGACGCGCTGCTTCCGCACGATTTGCCGGGAGAAACGGTCCAGTATCTGATGGATTCGCGCTATTGCCGCGCCGACGAGTTCCAGAGCCTGGTCGAGGCGGAATTCTCGGGCACCGAAGGCGGGGCGCGGATCGCCGCAATCCGTGACTGGATCAGCGACCATTTCGATTACGTCCCGGGTTCGTCCAACGCGACAACCACCGCGACCGACAGCTTCGTCAAGCGACAGGGCATTTGCCGCGATTACGCGCATGTCCTGGTAACCCTGGCGCGCGCATCGACCATCCCTGCCCGCTATGTCGCCTGCTATGCGCCGGGGGTCGATCCGCAGGATTTCCACGCGATCGCGCAGGTTTTCCTTGCCGATCCGGAGGGGACCGGGGGCACCTGGCAACCGGTCGATGCGACCGGCATGGCCGATCTTGCCAATGCCGCGCTGATCGGTGTGGGTCGCGATGCCGCCGACGTCTCATTCGTCACCAGCTTCGGCGCGATGCAGTTCGACTATTCGAAGATCGCGGTAAATACCTGCGACTAAAGTCCTTCTTGGCCCGCGCGCAGCAAGGCTGCGATTGCAGCCATTCGATCATATCGCTACCCCCTTTCACAGCGTCACATTGTCTGCAACAATGCGCGTTGATAACGTTCACAATTGCGCGGCATGCGCGATACCGGGAGTGCCGATGACTCAATTCACCGCGGACCGCCTGCTCTTGTTCGGGGCTACCGGGGATCTTGCCCGTCGCAAGCTTTTGCCAAGCCTGTGCGCGCTGTGTGCCGACGGCCTGCTGCCCGAAGACCTTACCATCATCGGCACGGCTCGCAGCGAACTCGATGACGGCGAATTTCGCCAGATGGCGCGCGCGGCACTTGAGAAATTCCTGCCCGCGCAAAGGCGCGGAAGCATGGCGACATTCCTTAACCGCCTCTCCTATCAGACGCTCGATGCCACGACGATCGAGGGCTTTGATGCGCTCGCGGAAAAGGTCAATGCAAGTGGCAAGGCAGATGGCGGGCTCGCGATATTCCTGTCGACCGCGCCCAGTCTCTTCGGGCCTACCATTGCAGGGCTTCAGCACGCGGGAATGACGGGCGAGAATGTCCGCATGTGCCTCGAAAAGCCGCTCGGCACCGACCTTGAAAGCTCGGCCGCGATCAATGACGCGGTCGCCGCGGCCTTTCCCGAGGACCGGATTTTCCGGATCGACCATTATCTGGGCAAGGAAACGGTCCAGAACCTGCTCGCCCTGCGCTTTGCCAATATCCTGTTCGAACCGATCTGGAATTCCAACGTGATCGAGCACGTCCAGATCACCGTCGCCGAAACTGTGGGGCTCGAGGGTCGCGTGAGTTTTTATGACGATGCCGGCGCGCTGCGCGACATGGTCCAGAACCACATGCTGCAATTGCTCGCGCTCGTCGCGATGGAACCGCCGACCAGCTTCGATGCGACCGCGGTGCGCGATGAAAAGGTCAAGGTTTTGCGCGCCTTGCGCCCGGCCAAGGCGAGCGAGACCGTGACCGGCCAATATCGCGCCGGGGCGGTCGAGGGCCAGGCGGTGCCCGGCTATGACGAGGAACTGGGCAAGGCGTCGGACACCGAGACCTTTGCCGCGATCAAGGCGCATGTCGACAACTGGCGCTGGAAGGGCGTGCCCTTCTACCTTCGCACCGGCAAGCGGATGCCCGAGCGCGTGACCGAGATCTTCGTCCAGTTCCGCTGCGTCCCCCATTCGATTTTCGAAGGCCGCTCGAACACGGCGGCGGCCGGGCTCCAGCCCAACAGCCTGCTCATCGAGATCCAGCCGGAAGAGAACATCACCCTTTCGCTGATGGCCAAGGTTCCCGGGCTCGACGAAGGCGGCGTGAGGCTGCGTGAAGTGCCGCTCCAGATCGCCATGCCCGATGCCTTTGCCGAAGCCGAGCGGCGGATAGCCTACGAACGCCTGCTCCTCGACCTTATCAAGGGCGACCAGACGCTGTTCGTGCGCCGCGACGAGGTCGAGGCGCAATGGCACTGGATCGACGCGATCCGCGCCGCATGGGAAGCCGACGGGGTCACCCCCAAGACCTACACAGCGGGCAGCTGGGGGCCGAGCGCGGCGATCGCGCTGGCCGAACGCGACGGGGTAAGCTGGCATGAGTGAACTGCACGACACGCTTCACCGCGTCACGCAGCGCGTGATCGAAAATTCGCGCGACAGCCGCAGGGCCTATCTCGACCTCATGCAACGCGAGGCCGACCGTCGGCCCGAGCGCAGCCAGGTCTCGTGCTCCGTGCTCGCCCATGCCTTTGCCGGCGCGCTTGAGGACCAGGAAGCGCTCAAGGAAGGACGCGGCCCCAATATCGGGATCGTCACCAGCTACAACGACATGCTGTCCGCGCACCAGCCCTATGGCCGCTATCCCGACCGCATGAAGATCCATGCCCGCGAAGTCGGCGCCACCGCCCAGGTCGCGGGCGGAACTCCGGCGATGTGCGACGGCGTGACCCAGGGCGAAGACGGTATGGAGCTTTCGCTCTTCAGCCGCGACACGATCGCGCTGGCGACCGGCATCGCTCTCAGCCACCAGATGTATGACGCGATCGCCTGTCTCGGCATATGCGACAAGATCGTGCCGGGCCTGATGATGGGTGCGCTGCGGTTTGGCCATCTGCCCGCAATCTTCGTCCCCTCGGGCCCGATGCCGAGCGGGATTTCCAACAAGCAGAAACAGGAAACCCGCCAGAAATATGCCAGCGGCGAAGTCGGGCGCGACACGCTGCTCGAGAGCGAGCTGGCCAGTTACCATTCGCCGGGCACCTGCACCTTCTACGGCACCGCCAATTCCAACCAGATGATGATGGAGATGATGGGGCTGCACGTGCCGGGCAGCGCGTTCATCCAGCCGGGCACCAAGCTGCGCCAGGCGCTCGACCGGGCGGCGGTTCACCGGCTGGCCGAACTGTCCGGCACCACCACGCGAACCCTTGCCCAGGTGGTCGACGAAAAGGCGATCGTCAACGCGGTCGTCGGGCTGCTCGCGACCGGGGGTTCGACCAATCACGCAATCCACATTCCGGCCATGGCACGCGCAGCGGGAATTGCGATCGACTGGAGCGACATGGCCGAATTGTCGAGCGCCGTGCCGCTGCTCGCACGGGTCTATCCCAACGGATCAGGCGATGTGAACCAGTTCCACGCGGCGGGCGGCATGGGCTATGTTATCGGCGAATTGTGCAATGCAGGGCTTGCCCACCGGGACATCCTCACGGTCTGGGACGAAGGGTTCGATGCCTATGCGCGCGCCCCGGTGTGGGAAGACGAGGCGCTCGCCTGGTCGCCTGCCCGTGAAAGCCGCGATGACACCATGCTGCGCCCTGTCGAAAGCCCTTTCCAGCCCGATGGCGGGATGCGGCTGCTTTCCGGCAATCTGGGCCGCGCCTGCTTCAAGTCCTCGGCGGTCGATCAAAGCCGCTGGACGATCGAGGCGCCGTGCCGGGTGTTCGGAGACCAGCAAAGCGTCGCCGCTGCCTTTGCCGCGGGCGAACTCGACCGCGACGTGGTGGTGGTGGTGCGATTCCAGGGGCCGCGCGCCAACGGCATGCCCGAGCTGCATTCGCTCACCCCGCCGCTTGGTGTGCTCCAGGATCGCGGATACCGGGTCGCCCTGGTGACAGACGGGCGCATGTCGGGTGCGAGCGGCAAGGTGCCTGCCGCGATCCATTGCACGCCCGAGGCTTTTGACGGCGGACAAGGCGGCGGACCTCTCGCGCTCCTGCGCGACGGCGACATGGTCACCGTTTGCGCACGCACCGGCACGCTTGCCACCACCGCCGATCTCGACAACCGCACGCCTGTCCCCGACCCCCTGGTCCACTGGGGTGTTGGCCGCGAATTGTTCCGGATCATGCAGGCGCAGGCAGATGGCGCAGAACAGGGCGGTTCGGCCATGCTGGCAGCATCGGGGCTGTAGGCGCGATGGGGGGGAAGCGGGAGATTGTCACGGTCGATATCGGCGGCACCCATGCGCGTTTCGCGATCGCGTCTCTCGCCGGTGACGGCACCATCACGCTCGACGAGCCTGTCACGCTGCGAACAGCCGCCTATGCCAGTTTCCAGACTGCCTGGGAGGAATTTCGAAGCCGCAAGGGTGGACACCTTCCGGGCGAACTGGCCATGGCTGTGGCCGGGCCGATCAAGCCCGATATCATCCGCTTCACCAACAATCCCTGGATGATCCGCCCACCTTTGATCGCGAGCAAGCTGGGCTGCGACCGGCACCGGATTGTCAACGATTTCGAAGCGGTCGCCCATGCCGCCGCCCGCGCTCCTGCAAGCGAATTCCTGCACCTCGCCGGCCCTGAGGAGGGCTTGCCCGCGCAAGGCACGGTCAGCGTGCTGGGGCCGGGTACCGGCCTTGGCGTCGCCTATTTCTACCGCCGTGCCGATGGGTCCTACCGGGTGCAGGCGACCGAAGGCGGACACGGCGACTTTGCCCCGATCGACGCGATCGACGATGCGATCCTTGCGCGGCTGCGCGCGCGCCACACCCGCGTTTCGGACGAACGCGTCGTCTCCGGCCCTGCCATCGTCGATATCTACCAGGCGCTGGCCGCGATCGAGGGGCGCGCGGTGCGCGAACTCGACGATGTCGCGATCTGGACCGCCGGGACCGCTTCTGCCGAAGACGGCGGCGACAGCCTTGCCGCGGCTGCCGTCGACCGCTTCTGCCTCGCCCTCGGATCGGTCGCGGGCGATATTGCGCTCGCGCAGGGCGCAAGGGCCGTCGTGATTGCCGGCGGGCTCGGCTATCGCATCCGCGAGACGATCATCGCCTCGGGCTTCGCCTCGCGCTTTGCCGCCAAGGGCCGCTTTGCACCGTTGATGGCGAGCCTTCCGGTCAAGCTCATCACCCACCCCGAACCCGGCCTGCTCGGAGCAGCGGCTGCCTATTCCCAGCAATTCATCGAAGGAATTGATGCATGACGCTCGCGCTCGAGACCGTGGCCCAATTGAGCGATCGCTTGCACGATCTGCACGCGCGCACCCGCGAAACGCCGCTGTTCAACCCGGTGTTCCAGCTCGGGCTCGACCTGTCGCGCGCGCTCGAAGGCGGGGACACCGATCTCAAAGGAATCGAGGCGCTGGTCGCGGAGCTCGAATGCGCGAGCCTCAAGGCGCGCGCCCGGCGGCTGCAGTCCCTCCTCGCCCCGATTGCTCCGGATGACGGCAGCAGCGCGCTCGGTGAATTCTTGACGAAGACAAACGATTTCGCCGCGTTTCGCGCGCGCTGGGAAAGCCCCCGGATGCACGTGGTCTTCACCGCGCACCCCACCTTCCTGCTGACCCCGGGCGATATGCGCGCTGTCGCCGATGCCGCAAGGAGCGGGTCGGACATGCCCAGTGACGCCTGCCAGCCCAGTGGCAAGCGACCGGCGGTCACGCTCGAGCACGAACATGGCGAGGCGATGCGTGCGATCGCCCATGCCCAGAATGCGCGCAGCCAGATCGTGCGCGAGGCGCTCGAACATGCGGCCCACGCCTTTCCCGGTGAGTGGATGGAGTGCGCGCCGCTGCCGTTCCGCTTTGCGACCTGGGTCGGATACGACATGGACGGGCGGACCGATATTACCTGGTCGACATCGATCCGGTTCCGCCTCAGCGAAAAGGCCGAGCGGCTTACCCGCTATGCCGACGATCTTGCCGCTATCGACAGCGGGCATGAACAGCTTGCTCGTTTGCGCGCGGCCGCTGCCCATGCAGCGGCAAGCGCCGAGGATTTTGCCGGCGACCTGTCGCAGCCGCAGGCACTCTCGCGCGCGGCCAACCGTCTCACCGCAGACGATCCGGCCAAGCTGACCCGTCTCGGGCCGGTGATCGCCGCGCTCGAAGACGAGGCGCGCGGCGCTTCAGACACCCGGCGCGCGATCTCTCTCAAGACGCTCGCAGCGGCAATGCGCGCCGACGGGCTCGGCATGGCGCATGTCCATTTCCGCGTGAACGCCAAGCAATTGCACAACGCGATCCGCACCCATCTCGGCGATGCGCGGGGACTCGATCTCGCCAGCAAGGGAGCGATGGCGAAGCTGCGCGGCATGCTGGCCGAAGTTGCGCCCATGCAGACCAATTTCGCCAGCCTCGCGATAGAAAGCTCGACCGCGACCCGGCAGTTCCTCGCAATGGCGCAGATCCTTGCGCATATCGATGCAGACACGCCGATCCGCATGCTGATCGCCGAATGCGAACAGCCCTCGACCATCCTTGCCGCGCTCTATTTCGCCCGGGCATTCGGAATCGAGGACAAGGTCGATGTGTCGCCGCTGTTCGAGACCGAAAGCGCGCTCGAACATGGCGGGCGCTTTCTCGATGCCTTGTGCGCCGAAGAGCAATATCGCGAATATGCGCGCCGGCGCGGGCGGGTCTGTATCCAGACCGGTTTCTCCGATGCCGGGCGGTTCGTCGGACAAATCCCGGCAAGCCTTGCGATCGAGCGGCTTCAGGGACGGCTGGCAGGCGCGATGGAGCGCAATGGCCTGACCGATGTCGCCGCGCTGATCTTCAACACCCATGGCGAGAGCATGGGCCGCGGCGCGCATCCCTCGGGTTTCGCCGACCGGCTGACCTGGCCGCTCAGCCCCTGGGCGCGCAGCCGCTTCGCGCGCCACGATATCGCGCTCGAGCCGGAGGTCAGCTTCCAGGGCGGCGACGGTTACCTGCTGTTCGCCAATCCGGAACTCGCACGCGCGACGCTCACGCGGATCATCACCGACAGTCCCGAGGCCAGTGCCGAATGCGACGACCCGATTTACGAGCGCACCGATCTGAGCCTCGACTTCTACCGCGCGGTCCGCGCGCACCAGCGCCGTCACCTGCGCAGCAAGACCTATGCCCGCGCGGTCACTGCCTTCGGGCTGGGACTGCTCAACCCGACCGGCAGCCGGGTCTCGCGCCGGCAGTCGGATATCCGCGCCGACCGCGACATGAACCTGCGCCAGATCCGCGCCATACCGCACAATGCCGTGCTCCAGCAGCTCGGTTACCCGGTCAATGTGATCGCCGGGATCGGCAGCGCGGCCGATGGCAATTACGAAGAGATCGCCCAGCTCCTGTCGAGCAGCGCGCGCGGGAGGCAATTGCTCCGGCTCGCACGGGCTTCGAACGCCTTGGCGAGCATCAAGACCGTCGCCGCGCATGGCGAATTGTTCAATTCGGCCTATTGGGCCACGCGCCCTTATCGCGGGACCGAGCCGCACCTCTCGCCCGCCTGCGAGACGCTCGCGGAATACCTCACCAATGACGATCGCTCAGGCGTATTCCGCAGGCTCGCCTCGCAGTTGCGGGTCGATGCGCTCAAGTTTCACCGCCTGCTCGAACATCTTCCCGGCGACGATGCACCTGAAAACCCGCAGGAGACCCGGCGGATGATCGGCGCGGCGCAATCGCTTCGGCTCGCATTGATGCAACACATCTTCCTGAAAGCCGTCTCGGTGCCGGTGTTCAGCCGCGCCAACGATATCAGCCGCGAGGACGTGCTCGAAATGGTGTTCAGCCTTCGCATCGAGGAGGCGCTCGCCCAATTGCGGCGGGCCTTCCCGGTTCACTTCCCCTCGCCTGCCGATTTCGCGCTCGACGAACAGGCTGATTATCCCGACACCAGAAACGAGGGTTATGCCGCAATCGCGCGCGACTTCATCGACCCGATCGAGCGCGCCTACGCATTGATGCTGAGGCTGTCGGTTGCGATCGCCAACCGTTTCGGTGCGCATGGCTAGGCCGGTCGCTACATCGCCTTAACCTTTTGCCGGACCGCGTACCGCTCAGGGACGCGCGCGCAGCCGCCACTGGCGAAAGCGGCGCGCACACGGCATAATGGCCCCGCATCACCCAAGGATTACGCAAGATGGCACTTTCACAGATTCGCTTCATCGCCGCCTGCGGGCTCGCGGCCCTTGCCGGGGGCGCCACCCTTGCCACCGCGCAATCGGAATTCGATGACATCGCCGACGAGGCCGAACAGGTCGCGGCCGAAACCGATGAGGCGCTCGACGCGATCGAGGCGATCGACCCGACGACGCTCGGCACGTCGCTGGTGGTCGATCCGAGCCTTCCGCAGCCCTATTCGGCGCAAGCCGAAACGCAGGCGCTGCCGGGCGATCTCGACGCGGCTGTGACCGCTGACACCGAAACCCTTCCGCGCGGCCCCGCGACACGGATGATCGCGCGCGAGCAGGTGCAGCCGGTCCCGGCAGCCACGAGCGATGATCCCTTCGTGATCAAGTCGATCCTGCCGATCGAGGGCACGATCCGTTACGGCGAATGGTTCTGGGACGAAAGCCGCGCACCTGCCAGCGGGCCGATCGTCATGACGGTCGATCTCGATGCGCGCGTGATCAGCGTGTTCCGCGACGGGCACGAAATCGGCACCGCTGTCGCGCTGCTGGGCACCCAGTCGCATCCCACGCCGCTGGGCACATTCCCGATCCTCACCAAGGAACGCGACAATGTCTCGGAGAAATACAACAATGCACCGATGCCCTGGACGCTGCGGCTGACCTGGGATGGCATCGCGATCCACGGATCGCCGGTGATGAACGGCTATGCCAGCCACGGCTGTATCGGCGTGCCCGATCCCTTCGCCGAAAAGCTGTTCGCGATTGCCAAGCGCGGCGACAAGGTGGTGATCACGCGCGGCAAATATATAGAGTTGGGCGACCGTATCCTGTCCTGACACCAGGGCCGCAAAGCGCGGCGAAAAGGGCGCGTCAGTGCGTGCGGCGGGCCGGTTCCTGCCGAAACCGCCATACCCGCATCATACCTCCGAACTCGGCGACATTCTCGATTGCGGGGACCGCGAGCACCCCGCCGAGCGAGGCGTTTTCGCCGCGCCACAGGCGGTCTGCTGCCCGCCCGGCCTCGCTGCGCGAGACCCGCCCGCCCATTGCGCTAACGATGCGGCAGACGGTCTCGATCTGCACGATGCGCGGGACATTGGCGTAATAGACATAGATCGGCCCGCCGGGCCTTGCCGCGCTGCCGTCCGCCTCCTCGTCTGAGGCCTCTTCGAGCGTGACCATCTCCTCCCAGTCCTGCTCGGCATACCATTCGATCGCGCGCAAGGCTTCGGCAAGGTGGCCCGCGCTCGCTGCCAGCGCCTCTGCATCGAGCCAGTCATGTGCGCGCAAGTGCTCGCGGACGCGCACGCGGTCGAAGGCAGGGTCGGCATTGGACGGATCGCGCGCGGGTTCGAGCCCGGCCGCGTGCACCGCCGCCTCGAGGTCACCCTTGCGCGCCCACAGAAGCGGGCGAATGAGGCCGATATCGCTTCCCGGGACACAGGTGCTCTCGCGCACGCCGGCAAGCCCTGCCAGCCCGCTTCCGCGCGCAAGCCGCATCAGCAGCGTTTCGGCCTGGTCATCGGCATGGTGCGCGGTGGCGATGGTGGTGATCCCCTCGCGCCTCGCCCATTCGCCGAGCGCCGCATAGCGCGCCTCGCGCGCCTTTGCCTGGAGGTTGCCGCGCCCCGGAGACACGGCGAGCGCGGTGAAGGGCACGGCGAGCGCAGCGCAGGCCGCCTCTACCAAAGCGATCTCGCGTGCGGCATCCTCGCGCAGGCCGTGATCGATGCTGCACACCGCGACCTGTCCCGGGATCACCGCTGCCGCAAGCAGCAGCAGGGCGAGGCTGTCGGGCCCGCCCGAAACCGCGAGGCCCAGCCGCCGCGCGGCGACATCCTCGCTGTCTTCCTCGACCCAGAGGCGGTCGAGCGCATCTTCGAACCGCGCGATCAGGTCCGGGTCGATCCGGCCCGGGTCCAATCCGCGATGACCGCTCGTATCGATGCCTGGTCTCCTAGCCCTCGCAGGTCACCCTGCGACGGTTGCTCTGATATTGGTCAGCAAGCCGTCCGGTCGCGATCGCGGGATAGGTCTCTGCAAATTCGGCCAGCGCGATGCAGGCGCGGCGGGTATCGCCCATCGCGATCATGCTCTCGGCAAGGAAGAGCAGGCTGTCCGGCGCGCGCCGCGCGGTGCGATCGGCCTGGTAATTGCGCAGGAACCAGCGCGCCGCTTCTTCGGGCATGCCATCGTCGAGAAAGGCCCGGCCAAGCAGATTGCGACCATAGGTGATCTGCGGGTGATCGGGATATTGTTCGACGAAGGCGGCGAGCTGCTGGCGGGCCTCGGGGTAGAAACCGGCATTCCAGAGCCGGAACCCGTAGGAATATTCGTCATCGCCCGGATCATCGGTCTGCGGCTTGGTGATCGCCTGGACCGCGGCCAGCCGTTCGGCGCTGGGACCGTTGGCCGCAGGCTGCGCGACATCGCTACTGTCATCGTCCTCGGATGCGGCGCCGGTCATCGCGGCGAGGTTCGAACCGGTCGCGACCGGTTCGTTCGAGGGTTGCGGGGTCGCGCCGGAGGGCGAACCGGCGGTCACGGCACCCTGGCCCGCGGTGTTCGCAATCGTTCCGCCGCTTTCGAGCGCGCTCACCCGCCCTGCGAGCAGGGCGAGGGAATTGGTGTTTTCCTCGCTCAGCGCGGTCAGGCGCTGGAGCTGGATTTCGACCGCGTCGAGCCGGGCGAGAATATCGGTCACCGCAGTGGTCGAAGGCGTGCGGGTGGTGGCCGGGTTGTCAGCCGATCCCGAAGCGCTGATCTGCGGCTCGAAAAAGCGCCCGTCGCCTCCAGGGAATACAGCGCGCTGCAGCGCCCTTATCTCGGCCTCGGCGCGGCGCAGGCGCGCCTCGCTGTCATCCTGCGCGAATGCGGGCACCGGCGCGCTGACGACGACAGCTGCCGACAGGACGGCACCGAGCATGGTGGTGCGGGCGGAACGAAGGGGGTGGAAAAGGGTCATGGCGCTTCAGGCTCCCTTGATGCGAACGGGGCGCGCCATGTGCAACGGCGCGCATGAATGGCAGCGGAATCTGTGGCGAATAGGCGGGCCCAAGTCGAGTTGGTATGCGCACTAATCGGGGGAATGCGACCGCATGGTGGGGCCGGGCCGCGAACACCGGGGCGGCAGCGGGCGATCACTGCCCGCCGGGCGCTGCGCTCTCGGCATCATCGGCGACCTCGCTTTCGCCCTCGCCACGTGCGAGCAGCGCCTCGGCCGAGACCCGGGCATCGGCAACCGGGACCATCTCTTCGGATATCGGTGCGACCGGCGCTCCGCCGATCGTGATCTCGAGGAAATTGGGCCGGCCGGTATTGAGCCTAGGATCGACCGCGCCCTCGGGCACTTCGAAAGTGTCGCCTGCCTCCATCACGCCCTCGTAGAGGATCTCGCCGCCATCTTCGTAGAAGCGCACCCACGCCCCGTCCCCGGTCGCGGTCAGAACGACAGGATCGTCAGCCGAGGGCGCATCGCTGGCAGCCCGCTCGGCGTCCGCTGCATCGCCCGTGGCCTGCACGGCCTGTTCGGTTGCATTGTCTTCGACCAGTGACGCAGGCCCCGTGCCCGCACCGAAATAAGTGTTGTAGAAAACGATCACGCCGACCGCGAGGATCACCGCCGCAATAGCGCCGAACCATGCAAGCCCGGCGGTCGGCAGCTTGGCCGGATCGCCCGGCTCCATCCCGCCCGCCATGGCGGTGGCGCGCGCCTGGCCATCGGCGAGTTCCTCGCGGACCTTGTCGACGATCTCTGCCGGATCGAGCCCGACCGCGCGCGCATAGGTCTTGGAAAAGCCGATCGCATAGGTGCGCGATGGCAGGGCATCGAAGGCCCCGGTCTCGATCGATTCGAGGTGGCGGACCGGGATCCGGGTCTCGGCGGCGATGTGTTCGAGATCGAGCCTCTTGCTCTCGCGTGCGGCGCGCAAGGTGTCGCCCGCGCTTGCCGGTCCCGTTTCCATCAGGTCGGTGGCGTGTTCGCCGGTATTGTCCTGTTCGCTATCCATGACCCCGTCCCACTTTTCGTGGTTCTGTTATGCTGTGATGTGCTCGCATCAAGGCCCGCGGCTTACCGCGAGTCAAGACATGCCAGTTGCGATTCCCGTCGCCCGCGGCGAAATGCCCGCGATGCGCGCCTTGCCGAAGCGCGCTGCGTCAGTCCGTTTCGATTTCGCGGTCGCTTGCCCATTGCGACAATTCATCGCGCAGATTGACCGAGGGATCGGACAGCCAGCCGGTCATCGCCGCCTCTATCTCGGCGAGATCGACCTTGCGCACCAGCTCCTTGATCGGGCCGACCGCGGCCGGCGTGATCGACAGTCGACGGAAGCCGATGCCGAGCAGGGCCAGCGCCTCGAGCCTGCGACCGCCCATCTCGCCGCACACGCCGATCTCGACATTGCTGCCGACGGTTGCCTGGACCAGCCGGCGCATGAACCGCATGATCGCCACCGAGAGCCAGTCATAGCGCTGCGCAAGCGCGGGATTGGCACGGTCGGCGGCGAAGAGAAACTGGGTCAGGTCGTTGGTGCCGACCGAGATGAAGGAGAGCCTGGGGAGGAGCAGGTCGAGCACTTCGGCAAGCGCCGGCACTTCGAGCATCGCGCCGTAATGAACCTGCTCGGGCACCATCTTCTTCTTTGCGCGCAGGAACGCGAGCTGTTCCTCGAACACCTGTTTGGCGGCGTCGAATTCCCACACTTCAGAGACCATCGGGAACATGACATGGAGCGACCGGCCCGCCGCCGCTTCGAGAAGCGAGCGCGCCTGCGCCTTCATCAACCCTTCGCGAGTCAGCGCAAGCCGGAGCGCGCGCCAGCCCATTGCCGGGTTTTCGTCATTGCGGGCAATTTCGCTGGCCAGATAGGGCACCGCCTTGTCACCGCCGATATCGACCGTGCGGAAGACCACCGGTTTGTCACCCGCTGCGTCGAGCACGTCGCGGTAGAGCTTGAGCTGGCGTTCGCGCTGCGGAAGCGTGGCCGAGACCAGGAACTGGAACTCGGTGCGGAACAGCCCGACCCCGTCGGCCCCGGTAAGCGCGAGCGCGGAGATATCGTCGCGTAGCCCCGCATTCATCATCACCTGGATGCGGGTGCCGCAGCGGGTGAAGGGTTCGACATCGCGCAGCTTGGCATAGGCGGCCTGTTTTTCCTTGGAGCGGGCGAAACGCCGCCCGAACGCCTCGGCGACCGGGGCGGCGGGCCGCACGACCGCGCTTGCCGCGGTGGCATCGAGCAGGATTTCATCGCCGTCGCGAACGACCGAGCGAAGCCCCCCCTTGCCGTGATTGGCCCGGCCCAGCACCGGCACTCCCATTGCGCGCGCGACAATCACCACGTGCGCAGTGAGCGAGCCTTCTTCGAGAATCACGCCCTTGAGCCGCCGGCGGTCATATTCGAGCAATTCGGCAGGGCCCAGATTGCGCGCGATCAGGATGGTATCCTGTCGCAAGCCCTGCTGCGCGGCGGTGCCGATCTGGCCCGCGACGATCCGCAGCAATCGGTTGGCGAGGTCCTCGAGATCGTGCATCCGGTCGGCGAGCAGCGGATCGTCGATTTCGCGCATCCGCATGCGGGTGTGCTGCTGGACCCGCTCGATCGCGGCCTCGGCGGTGAGGCCGGAATCGATCGCCTCGTTGATGCGCCGCGACCAACCCTCGTCATAGGCGAACATCTTGTAGGTCTCGAGCACCTCCTCGTGTTCGCCGCCAACACCGAATTCGGCCTGGTTGGCGAGGCCATCGATCTGTTCGCGCATCTTGTCGAAGGCGCGATAGACACGCTGGCGCTCGGCCTCGATATCCTCGGCCATGACCTGGGTGATCTGGACGCGCGGCTGGTGATAGGCGGCGATCCCGGTCGCGAGCCCCTTGACCAGCGTCAGCCCGGTGATCGTCTGCGGTCCCGAATGCGCGGCATCGAGCCCGAGCGCCTCTTCCTCGTCGACGAGATCGGCATTGGCGATCAGTTCGGACAACACCATCGCGGTGGTCTGAAGCGCCTCGATCTCGACATCCTCATAGCGGCGCGGGTCGACGTGCTGGACGCACAGGACCCCGACCGCGCGTTCGCGATAGACGATCGGAACCCCGGCGAAGGAATGAAATTTCTCCTCGCCGGTTTCGGGACGATACTGGAAATCGGGATGGGCCTTGGCCTCGGCGAGATTGAGCGTCTCGACATTGTCGGCAATCGTCCCGGTCAGCCCCTCGCCCACCGCCATGCGGGTGACGTGCACCGCTTCGGGGTTGAGTCCGCGGGTGGCGAACAGTTCGAGCATGCCTTCGCGCAGCAGGTAGATCGAGCACACCTCGCTCGACAGGCTTTCGCCGATGATCTCGACGACCTGGTCGAGCTTGCCCTGCGCGTGCAGGCGCGAGGCCATGACCTCGTGGAGGCGGGTAAGGATCTGGCGAGCGGAGGCGGCGGCTGTCATGTCGTTGAGGAATTAGGCAACTGGCGCGGCAAAAGCAAAGCTCTCTCCGCACTTTGAACGACCGGCTGCCTTCTTGCCGCTATCGGGCCGCGCGCGCTTCGCGCGGCCCTTGCGGCCAGCGGGTTTGGCTGGCGCGGAGCGGGCTAACTTCGCCCGATCTCCTCTTTCAGCCTCAATTTCTGTTTCTTGAGTTCCTGGATCATCGCTGCATCGGGCGAAGGCCGTGCCATTTCGTCGCGGAGACGGGCTTCGAGGCCTGCATGTTTGGATTGGAGAGCATTCACGTGTGATGATGCTGCGGACGATGCCATAAGCGTTCTCCTATCTGTGTCGGGGGACAGCCCCGCGGGAGCGACTCGGCATCAGCGGCCGGGCCGCGAACAAGGAACAGACCACACAGCCGCCCTCTTGCAAAGCCCCGGCACGCAAATTCACGGCGCAGCAGGGCGAAATCGCGACAGATCGCGCACCGCCTGGCGTGATTGCCTGTGTGATTGTGCGTATGCCAAGAGGGTGCAGCGCGCCGCGAATCGGGTAAGCTGGCGCGCCAGAACCGATCCGGCCAAAAGCGAGGCTTGCCACGAATGAACGAGCAGGAGCTCACCAAGCGCCTCGAAGTGCTGCGCAGCGAACACCGCGACCTCGACGCGGCTATCAGCGCCTTGAGCGAAGCAGGTCAGGCATCGGGTTATACCGACCAGTTGCAGATTGCCCGGCTCAAGAAACGCAAGCTGCGGCTGAAAGATCAGATCGCGCTAATCGAGGACACCCTGCTTCCCGACATCATCGCCTGACGCCCGGTTTCATGCCGTCATACAGGGACTTAACACGCCCTGCGCTTCGTTAGCTCACAGACTGAAATGTGCCGGATCGGGACGGGCCGGGTTGATATCGGGATAGTAACCATGCCTAGCTAGCGCCGTGCGCAAATCGGGCCTAGCCCGGGAATGAATGTCACGCACGACCAACCTCTCGCAGCCGATCATCGAGGCGCTCTATTCCGAGGCGCTGATCCTGGCCGATGACGTGCGCGCGGTGTTCGCGATCGGCACCCGCGAGGCCGAGATCGCGGCCGACGCGACCGAGCGGCTGGCAATGTCGACCGAAGGGCTGAAGACCACCACGCGGATGATGCATGTCCTCGCCTGGCTGCTCAACCAGCGCGCCTTCTTCTCGGGCGAGTTGTCCGAAGCGCAGGTGCGCACCCATGGCACCCTGCCGCCCGATCGCGGCTCCGACCGGCGTGCGCTCGCGGTGCTCGAGCCTGAAACCCGCGAACTGATCGCCGAGACCGAGCGCCTGCATCGCCGGATCGCGCGGCTCGACGAGGCATGGCGCAGCGGTTTCGCGATGGCATCGCCCGCGCGCGCGATCCATTCGCGGCTCCAGCGCAAGCTTTCCGATCTCGGCTGAACGAAGCGGCGGTCAGGCCGCGGCCAGCGCCTTGTGCCAGCGCGCCAGCCTTTCGTCGCGAGCGCTCCGGTCCATTGCCGGTTCGAAACAGCGGCGCGCGCCGCGCATGTTCTCGGCAGCCTCGGCAAGACTTTCGTAAAGCCCGGCTCCCGTCGCCGCCAGCATCGCCGCGCCCAGAGCGGTTGTCTCGACGAAATCGGGCCGTTCGACCGGGATGTCGAGCATGTCGGCAAGGTCCTGCGCCATCCAGTCATTGGCAGACATCCCGCCATCGATGCGAAGCGTCTGCCAGCGCGTCCCGTCGGCCGCAAAGGCGGTTGCAAGGTCGTGGGCCTGGTGCGCCATCGCCTCGAGCGCGGCGCGCGCGAGCTCGGCCTTGCCACTGGCAAAGCTCAACCCCGTGATCACCCCGCGCGCCTCGGCGCGCCAATGCGGAGCGCCGAGGCCCGCAAGGGCTGGGACGATCGTGACCCCGCCTGTATCGGAGATCGACCGGGCCAGCGCCTCGGTCTCGCGTGCGACCTCGACTATGCCCAGCGAATCGCGCAGCCACTGAACGAGGCTGCCGGCGACGAAGACCGATCCTTCGATCGCGTATTGCCGCTCGCCCCCGGTCTGGCAGAGCACAGTCGAAAGAAGCCGATTGGCCGATCGCGGCACGTCCCCGCCCTGGTTGGTGAGGACAAAGGCGCCGGTGCCGAAAGTCGCCTTGGTCTCGCCCGGTTCGAGGCAGGCCTGGCCGATGGTCGCGGCCTGCTGGTCACCTGCTATCCCGGTGATCGGGATTGCGCGGCCGAACAGGCTTTTCTGGGTCTCAGCCAGCGCCCCTTGCGTGTCGATCACCTGAGGCAAGGCCCGGTGAGGCACGTCGAGCATTTCGCACAGCCCGGGATCGAAGCCCTCGCCTTGAAGGTCCATCAGCATGGTGCGGCTGGCATTGGTGGCATCGCTGACATGGGCCGCGCCGCCGCTGAGCTTGAAGACCAGCCAGCTTTCGACCGTGCCGAAAGCCAGCGTTCCTGCATCCGCAGCGGTTTTTACCGCGGGGACGTTGTCGAGCATCCACCGCATCTTGGTGCCCGAGAAATAGGGATCGCACAAAAGACCGGTCCGGCGCTGGATCTCTTCTTCGTGCCCTTCCTCGCGCAGCTTTTCGCATTGCGGTGCGGTGCGCCGGTCCTGCCACACGATCGCGCGGGTCAGCGGCTCGCCCGTTTCGCGGTCCCAGGCGATGACCGTTTCGCGCTGATTGGTGATGCCGATCCCGGCAATCGCCGCGGCGCCGCCGGCCTTGGGGATCACAGCGTTCGCGCAATCAAGCGTCTTGTCCCATATCTCGCGCGCATCGTGTTCGACCCAGCCGGCCTGCGGGTAATGCTGGGTCAGCTCTTCCTGCGCGCTCGCGACCATCACACCGTCGCTGGCAAACAGCATTGCGCGGGTCGAGGTGGTGCCTTCGTCGAGGACGAGGATGAAATCGGCCATGCGTTCGCTCTCCGTGGGTTAGCCCCGTGACATGTGCCATGGCGCGCCCCATATGCAAGGCCATGTCTCGTATTCCGCCCAAGCCCTGGCCCACGGGCCTCGCCGACCAGGTCGAACCGCTGGTGCTGCGCGTGCTCGCGCCCAATCCCTCGCCCTACACTTTCACCGGGACCCAGACCTACGTGGTCGGTCCCATTGACGGGCCGGATTGCGCGGTGATCGATCCCGGCCCCATCAGCGACGAGCATCTCGACGCGATCGAGGCCGCGATCGGCAAGCGCGCGGTCACCGCAATCATGTGCACGCACACCCACCGCGACCACTCGCCCGCCGCCATCCCTCTTGCCGCGAGCACCGGGGCGCCGGTGGTGGGCTGCGCGCCGCTGGTGATCGAGACGACGGGCCCGCGCGCCGACGAGGCTTTCGATCCCACCTATGCGCCGGACCGGGTGCTCGAAGATGGCGAAGCGATGCGCGGGACCGGATGGACGCTGACCGCCCTCGCAACCCCCGGGCACACCTCCAATCACCTGTGCTTCGCGCTCGAGGAGAGCGGATCGCTGTTCACCGGCGACCACGTGATGGGCTGGTCGACCAGCGTCGTCATCCCGCCCGACGGCGACATGGGCGATTACATGGCGAGCCTCGAAAAGCTGCTGGCACGCGATGACACGCGCTATCATTCGGCTCACGGCGCCGCGATCGAGAAGCCGAAACAGCTGGTGCGCGGGATGATCGGTCATCGCCGCCAGCGCGAGAACCAGATCCTGCGCCTGATGCGCGAGCGTCCCCGCCCGGTCTCCGCGTTCATTCCCGACATGTATAGGGGCCTTGACGAGCGGCTGATCGGCGCTGCCGAAATGAGCGTGACAGCACACTTGCTCGACCTCGAAAAACGCGGGATCGCAGTCAGCGAAGAAGGCATCTGGCAGGCGGCATGACCTCGGCGCAGGACATGGCTTCTGCGGCTTGACCCTGGAAATGTGCGCGATAATCTACCGCGCAACGGGGGGACATTTCGGATGGTTGCGACACAGACGGCTTCGGCCGCGCCTGCGGCGGAAACGACATCGCGCACGGGCGCAGTGGCCGACACGCGCTTTTTCCTGGTCATGGCAATTGTGATGAGCCTGGTGATCGTTGCCGGGTTCTCTGTCCAGCTCGGCTTTGGCCGCTCGACCTTCGCCGTCCCCTGGCCCTATCACTTGCACGGGGCGATCTTCTTCGGCTGGGTCGCGCTCTACCTTGCGCAGCACTTTCTGGTTCATACCGGCAACACGGCCTTGCACGCGCGCCTCGGCAAGCTCGCTTTTGCCTTCATCCCGGCCATGGTCGCGACCGGAACGCTGATCATGGTGGTGGTGGCTCGGCGCAATGGCGGGCCCTTCTTCTTTCACAAGAGCGAGTTCCTGTGGAGCAATGTCATGGTGCTGTGGTGCTTTGGCGGGCTGGCGTGGTGGGCCTTGCGCCGCCGCCGTTATACCGGCTGGCACCGGCGGCTGATGCTGTGCGCTTTTGCGATCCTGACCGGGCCGGGGCTGGGCCGGCTATTGCCTGCGCCCTTGTGGATACCCAATGCCTGGCTGATCCTGACTTCGCTCACCTTCCTCTGGCCGGTGATCGGGATGATCGCCGACAAGCGCAGCCATGGCCGCGTCCACCCTGCCTATTGGTGGGGGCTGGGAATATACGTCGCGGTTTTCGCGGTCTCGATGGTCATCGCCTATTCGCCGGTCGGGATAGCAGCGACCGAATGGCTGGTTGCCGGAACGCCCGGGGCCGAGCGGCCTATGGAGCCGTTCCTTCCCGAAGGCTTTGCGATGTGAGGCGTCAGCTCTGCTTGTAATCGCCGCGCACGAAATTCTCCGAGAGCTGGAACTTCTGAACCTTGCCCGATCCCGTCAGCGGGAATTCGGTCAGCCACACCCAGTGCGAAGGCGTCTTTTGCGGTGACAGCCTTTCGCGCACATGCGCCTTGAGCGCATCGTCACCGGGCCGCTCGGCTCCATCGGCGAGTCGCATGAAACACGCCGGGATCTCGCCCCATTTCTCATCCGGCACGCCGGCGACCGCAACCTCGGCAATCGCGGGATGTTCGAGCATCACGGCCTCGATTTCGGCGGGGAAAAGGTTTTCGCCGCCCCGGATGATCATCTCCTTCACCCGCCCGGTGATCCGGACATAGCCGCGCGCATCCATGCTGCCGAGATCGCCGGTATGCAGCCAGCCGTCCTGGTCGATGGTCTCGGCGGTGGCCTGGGGATTGTCGTTGTATCCGGCCATCATGTTGTAGCCGCGCATGCAGATCTCGCCCTGTTCACCGGGCGCGCACAGGTTGTTGTCCGCCGGGCTGCGGATCGACACTTCCATGTGGCTGCATGGCTGGCCGATCGTCTCGGTCAGGTCCGCGCCGCTATCTGTCGGCCAGGCGGCGGTGATCGCGGGCGAGGTCTCGGTCTGGCCATAGACGATCAGGATCGGCACTCCGAACGCCTCTTGCGCGGCGCGATTCAGGGCCGGGGGCACCATCGCACCGCCGCTGACCACGGTCTCGACGCCCGACAGGTCGGTCCCGGTCGCCTTGGCAGCCTCGATGATGGCGAAGATCATGGTCGCCACCCCGCCAACCACTTCGGGCTTTTCCCGCTCGATCGCCTTGGCGACCGCTACTGGGTCGAACAGCGAGACCAGCATCAATGTCGCGCCGTGCGCGATCACGCCGAGCACGCAGACCGCGCTGCCCGCGGTGTGGAACAGCGGGAAGGGGCACAGGACCGTCTTGCCCGCATCCAGCCCCCAGCGCTCGAACACGTCGCTGTTCGACTGGACGAGGCCGTGCTGGTGCAGCAAGGCGCCCTTGGGAAAGCCGGTGGTGCCGCTGGTATACTGGATCATGCAGATATCGTGCGGCTCGCTTTCGCGCAGTTCGCCGTCGCCTTCGCCTGCAAACAACTCGCCTTCATCCTCGATGTCGATCAGGAAATCCGATGCCGGAAGACCGGCTGCCGCCTCGTCGATGATCGGGCGCAGCGCGCTGGTGCGGACATTGGGCTGGTAATAGACCGCGCCCGCGCGCGATTGTTCAAGCACGTAGCGCACCTCGCGCGCGAGGAAGGAGGGGTTGACCGTAACCAGCACCAGCCCCGCCAGCGCCGCGCCCAGCTGGACCAGCACCCATTCGGGGCAATTGCCGCCCATGATCGCGATCCGCGTGCCCTCGGGATGACGCGCGGCCAGAGCGCGCCCGCAGCGTGTCGCATCGGCGAGCAGTTCGGCATAGGTCCATTCGCGTCCGACCTGGCCATCGGCAGTCAGTTCACGCAGGGCCAGGCAATCGGGCCGGGTATCAGCCTGTTCGCGCAATATCGCGCCGATCGTGCGCTCGGCATAACGGGTGTCGGCCTGGGCCGGGCAATAGGCCTTGTCGAGATTCAACTGATACATCGCCGCGTTCCTCCCCCGCTTGCGGTGCTAGCACAATTGGCCACGCAAAACGCTCGCAAATCCGCGCACTGGCCCTTATGTGCCCCTGTGAATACACGATCGGGGACGAATTATGAGCATTGCAACCAAAGTGCCCAGCGGCGAGGACCTGCTTGCCGAGATCGACCGCCTGCGCAAGGAACGCAACGCGGTGATCCTCGCGCATTATTACCAGACCCCCGACATCCAGGACATCGCCGATTTCGTCGGAGACAGCCTCGAATTGTCGCGCAAGGCTGCTGACACCGATGCCGACGTCATCGCCTTTTGCGGGGTCAAGTTCATGGCCGACACCGCCAAGATCCTCAGCCCCGAAAAGATCGTCGTCCTTCCCGATCTAGACGCCGGGTGCAGCCTTGAAGACAGCTGCCCGCCCGAAAAGTTCAAGGCGTTCCGCGAAGCGAACCCCGATCACATCGCGCTCACCTACATCAATTGCTCGACCGAGGTGAAAGCGCTCTCCGACATCATCGTCACCTCCTCGAGCGCGGAGACGATCCTTTCGCAGATCCCGGCCGACCAGAAGATCATCTTCGGCCCAGACCGGCATCTTGGCGGCTGGCTGAGCCGCAAGTTCGACCGCGAAATGCTGTTGTGGCCGGGCGTGTGCATCGTCCACGAGGCCTTCAGCGAAACCGAGCTGCTCAAGTTGATGGAGCAGCATCGGGGCGCACCGGTCGCCGCGCACCCCGAATGCCCCCCCGCGATCATCGAGCATGCCGATCACGTCGGTTCGACCAGCTCGATCCTAGAATTTGCGAAGAATTTCGAAGGCGACACGCTGATCGTCGCGACCGAGCCGCACATCATGCACCAGATGGAAAAGGCGCTGCCGGAGAAGACCTTCATCGGTGCGCCGGGGGCTGACGGCAACTGCAACTGCAACATCTGCCCCTACATGGCGCTGAACACCATGGAAAAGCTCTATGTCGCGCTGCGCGATCTCGAACCCCGGATCGAGATCGAGGAAGACCTGCGGCTGAAGGCCAAGGCGAGCCTCGACCGGATGCTCGAAATGGCGAGCGACACCGTGGGCAAGGGCGATGTCGGCCCGCGCGGCGTTGGCGTGGAGATCGAGGAGATCCCTCCCCGCGACCTGCCCGACGGCGATTGATCCGGACGCGCGCGGAACCCCTTTTGCAGCTTCGCGCGTTGAACCGGAAATGACAGCCGAAATCCGCTTCTTCTGGGCGCGCCTCAACGCCAATTACTGGTTCTATCCGGCCACCTTCGCGATATTCGGCGCGCTCCTTGCTTTCGCGATGATCTATCTCGACCGCAACGGCTTTGCGGAATGGCTCAACGATGTGAGCTGGCTGGTCCCCGCGCGGCC
This sequence comes from Qipengyuania nanhaisediminis, assembly GCF_045862805.1. Classification (GTDB taxonomy): domain Bacteria; phylum Pseudomonadota; class Alphaproteobacteria; order Sphingomonadales; family Sphingomonadaceae; genus Erythrobacter; species Erythrobacter nanhaisediminis_A. The sequence continues at coordinate 916,579 of NZ_AP025760.1, read as the reverse complement.
CAAGGGCGCATCCGACATCCTTACCGTTATGGCGAGCACCATGATCGGGGTGGGCTCGACCGTGTTTTCGATCACCATCGTGGCGGTCAGCTATGCCAGCGGCACCTACGGCCCGCGCCTGCTCACCAATTTCCTCGAGGACAAGGGCAACCAGATCGCGCTCGCGACCTTCATCGGCAGTTTCGTCTATGCGCTGATCGTGCTGAGATCGGTCCGCGGCGAGGGCGAAAGCCCGGCGAGCGCGTCCGATGCCGCTGCCGATGCGCTGCCCGGTTTCGCCCCGCAATTGTCGCTGCTGGTCGGCTATGTCCTGCTCGGCCTGTGCGTTGCGGTGCTGGTGTTCTTCCTCCACCACGCGCCGTCCTCGATCCGAATCAACATGGTCCTGAAATCGATCGGCTCGCGGCTGGTTAATGCGATCGAGAATGCCTACCCGGAAAAGGGTGGCCCCGACCTGCCCCGCGAAGCGCAAGGCGGGGTCACGATCGACGCCTGGGACAGCGGATACATCCAGATGATCGATTTTTCCGATCTCGTCAGCAAGGCGCGCGAGAAGGACTGCGTGATTTCGATGCGGGTGCGGACCGGCGATTTCGTCCATCCCGGGATGCCCCTGATGGACGTGCGCGGCTGCGAGATCGATGACATCCGCGCAACCGTGCGCGAGGACGTGACCATCGGCCCGGTCCGCACGCCCGAACAGGACCCGCGCTTCCTGATCGACGAACTGGTCGAGATCGGCCTGCGCGCGCTGTCACCTGGCATAAACGACCCGTTCACCGCGATCACGGCCATGCACTGGCTCGGCGCAGCCATGGCCGATCTGGGGCAGCGCGATCTCGACCCGGGTTGCTGCGAGGATGACGAGCCGGGACTGTGCCCGGTCATCGCCCGCTCCGAAGATTTCGCCCAATATGTCGATCGCGGCTTCGGTGCGCTGCGATCGGCGGTAGCGACCAGCGCCAATGCCGCGCCGATCATGCTCGACGTGCTCGAAAATGCCGCGCTGCCGATCCCGCACACCTGCCGCCGCCAATTGCTGCGCGAACAGGGCCGGCTGCTGATGCAGGAAGCCGAAGCCCACCTCACCGATGCGGCGATGGACACCCTGCGCGAGCGCTACAAAAGGTTCGGCCGTGCCTTCTACGGCACCGATTGAGGCGGAGCGGCGGGGTTGAGCCCCGGCCCCGCGACCCGGCGCTGCGCCATGCGCGCCACCACCAGCGCGCTGCCCAGAAGCACCATGCCGACAATGTCGAGCGCGCTAAGCACTTCGCCGAACACCATGTAACCGATCACCGCGGCGATCGCGGGCTGGGTCAGCAACGCCAGGCCGATGAAGAGTGGCGGGAAATGTCCCAGCGCAAACACCAGGAGCCCCTGCCCGATCAGCTGGCTGGTCACGAACAGCACAACGACCGGGGTCCAGTCGGTCGGCCAGACCGGTTCGCCCAGGCCGATCGCGAGAGCGAGCAGCGCCGGGCAGGCGAAGATGCTCACCCAGACAAGCAGGCTCCACGATCCCAGCCCCGCGCCCACCCGCTGGCGCTCGCCCTGGAGGGTAAGCAGATAGACCGCGTAAAGCAGCCCCGCCGTGACGCAGAACAGGTCGCCGACAAAGGTGGTGGTCGATATCTCGAGGCTGCGGCCAAGCAGGATGCCCGCCCCTGCAAGCGCGCACACGATCGCCAGCCACTCGCGCCCGCGCGGCAGGATGCGCGCGATAACGAACCCCCAGAACAAGAGGATGATCGACCCGGCATTGCCGAACAGGGTTGCGTTGCCCAGCCGGGTCATGCCGATCCCGATATGCCAGCTGGCAAGATCGCCGGCAAAGGCCAGCGCGCCCACGCCGACCAGCACGAGCGTGCGCCGCGGGAGGCCGGTCATGCGCTGTCCCGCCATCCACGCAAAGGCAATGAGGAACGGCAGAGCAAGAAACAGCCGCCAGAAGGCCGCGCTGACCGGCCCGGTATCGGCGAGCCGCACCAGCCACGGGCCAAGGGCCAGCGCGACATTGCCTCCCAGCAGCGCGACCAGCAGCACCCATCCCGGCACGCCGCCGCCCGGCGTGACAAGCTGCGCTTTTGCTGCCCTGTCTTTTTCCATGGTTGCGACTTAGCGCTCGCTTCGCCAAGTGAATAGCCAAATGAAACCCAAGTCTGGAGATTTCACGCATGCATGACGTCCTGTTCCAGCCGCTCAAGATGGGCGCGCTCGAAGCAAAGAACCGCATCTTCATGGCCCCGCTCACCCGCGGCCGCGCGGCCGAACCGATGTTCGTGCCCAACGCGATGATGGGCACTTATTACCGCCAGCGCGCCGGCGCAGGGCTGATCCTGACCGAAGCGACCGGGATCAGCGTCGAGGGGCTCGGCTGGCCCAGCGCGCCGGGGATCTGGAGCGATGAACAGGTCGAGGCGTGGAAGCCGATCGTCGAAGGCGTGCACGAGGCAGGCGGCCTGATCGCGATGCAGCTGTGGCACATGGGCAGGCTAGTCCACCCCTATTTCCTCGGAGGCAACCCGCCCGTTTCTGCCAGCGCGACCTCCGCTCCGGGCGAGGCGCATACGCCCGCAGGCAAACAGGCCTATGCCGAGGCACGCGCCATGACCAAGGACGACATCGCGCGCACGATTGGCGATTATCGCCGCGCCGCCGAAAACGCGAAGAAGGCCGGTTTCGACGCGGTCCAACTGCACGGTGCCAATGGCTACCTGATCGACCAGTTCCTGCGCGACAGCACCAACCTTCGCGAAGACGAATATGGCGGAAGCGTCGCAAATCGCACCCGCTTCATGCGCGAGGTCCTTGAGGCCCTGGTCGATGTCTGGGGCGCTGACCGGGTCGGCATCCGCCTCTCGCCCAATGGCGAAACGCAAGGCTGCGATGACAGCGACCCGGCAGCGACGTTCGGCGCGGCGGCAGAAGTGATCGAGGAGATGGGCCTCGCTTTCCTCGAACTGCGCGAACCCGGCCCCGACGGCACGTTCGGCGCGACCGAGGTGCCCAAGCAGAGCCCGTTGATCCGCTCGATCTATTCGGGTGCGCTGGTGCTCAATTCGGACTATTCCGGCGATGAGGCGGCATCCGATGTCGAGGCGGGAAGGTGCGACGCGGTGAGCTTCGGACGCCCTTATATCTCGAACCCCGATCTTGCCGATCGCATTCGCAAGGGCGCCCATATCAACCCCAACAAAGACGTGCCCAAGAGCTGGTACTTCCCGATCGCCGAAGGTTATATCGATTACCCGACGCTCGAAGAGGAGCGCGCCGAGAACGCCGCGTGACGTGCTGACTGGCGGGTCCGGCGAGCGTTAATCGTTCGCGCCGGACTCCGCCGAGTCGCTATCGCCCTGCGAGCCGCGAGCCGGCGGCGAGGTCGATTCCAGCTGTTCAAGCGCGATCATGTCGTCGCTGATCGTGCCGCCCAGCACGTCTCCCGATACCTCGCCGCCGGTCACGGCTACCCCGGTCTCCGCGTCCTCGTCCGAGGAACAGGCGGCGAGCATTAGCGGTGCGGTGAGCGCGAATGCGGCAGCGCCTAGAAACGTCAATCTCATGATCTGCAAGCCTTTTGTCGGGCGGTTTCGAGCGCGCCCAGGAAATCGTCCGCGCGCGCCATCAATGCCGCGTCCCATTGCGCATTCGACACGCTCTTGCCAAGCCGCGCGAGGCTGGTCACCCCGAATTCCTCGATCCCGCACGGGACGATGCCGCCGAAATGCGAAAGGTCGGGATCGAGATTGACCGAAAATCCGTGCATCGTCACCCAGCGCCGCACGCGCACGCCGATCGCGCCGATCTTTGCCTCGCGCCCGTCACTGTCCGCGCACCAGATGCCCACTCGCCCCTCGGCGCGCCAGGCCGCGACACCGAAGTCGGCGAGCGTGTCTATCACCCAGCCCTCGATCGCATGAACAAAGCAGCGCACGTCCTTGCCGCGCTTTGCCAAGTTGAGCATCAGGTATCCGACCCGCTGGCCGGGGCCGTGATAGGTATAGCGCCCGCCGCGCCCGGCCTCGACCACCTCGAAGCGTGGATCGGTCAGTTCGGCCGGATCCGCGCTGGTCCCGGCGGTGTAGACCGGCGGGTGTTCGAGCAGCCAGGCAAGCTCGCGCGCCTCGCCTGCCGCGATCGCGCGGTTGCGGCGGTCCATCACGGCAAGCGCATCGCGATAGGGCACGAGACCGTCCTCGCGCTGCCAATCGAGCGCGGCGCTGTCGGTAAGGTCGGACGCGGTGCTTGCCATGAAATCGGCGTGGGGCCATTGGTTGGCGAGATCAAGGGGCAAACCGCCCGCCAGATGCGATTGTGACGGGGAACGCGCGATGAAATTCGACATGGGCAAGGCCTGGAACCAGGCGACCGAAATGCTGGGCAGGAATTTCGGGCTGATCGCGACGATCATCGGCCTGTTCTATTTCCTCCCGACCTTCGCATTTTCGATCCTTTTCCCCGAACTTGCCAACCCCGAGCCGCCAGCCACGCCAACCGGAGCCGATCCGGCCGACGTGTTCCGCAATATGAGCGCGTTCGTGCAGGAAAGCTGGTCCAAGACCTGGCACGTCAACATCGCCATCACTCTGCTGCAATATGTCGGCGCGATCGCCACGCTCGCGCTGTTCCGCCGCGGTACGAGGCCGACCGTGGGCGAGGCGCTCGGCACTGGGCTTCGCGGCATGCTCGTCTATATTGCCGCGGGGCTTCTCATGGCGCTGCTCGCCGGTCTCGTGATCGGCGTCCCGCTCGGGCTAGCCTTTGCCATTCTCCCCGCGCTCGGGGCGATATTGCTGCTGCCGGCAGTGGTCGCGGTGGTCTATATCTCGGTCAAGTTCGTGCTGGTGCCCGCGGTGATCGCGATGGAGGGCGAGCGCAACCCGGTCGCCGCGCTCAAGCGCTCGTGGCGGCTTACCAAGGGCAATTCGCTGCGGATCTTCATTTTCCTGTTCGCGATTGCGCTTGTCGCCGGCCTTATTGCGATCGTCGCCAATATCGTGTTCAGCCTGGTGTTTTCTGCCATGGGTGAACCCGCGACCTCGATCGGGCTGGCCTTTGCTGGCAGCCTCACGACCGCCCTGTTCGGGGCGCTCTTCCTCGTCGTGATCGGCGCGATCTATCGCCAGCTCAGTGCCGCGGCGCAGCCGGAAGAGATCGCCACCTTCGATTGAGCGGCGTCGTTCAGGCGGACGCCGTCTCGCCGCTGGCCTTCCACGCCCAGTAGAGCTTGCAAGGCAGGATGTTGCGCCATTCGAAGCCTTCGTCGATGCGCTCGAAATAGGGCTCGGCCTCGTCGCGCACTGCGCTGGTGAACTGGTAGGCGAGAAACGCACCGCCCGGGGCAAGCGCTTCGTGGGTTTCCTTCGCGATGGTCTCGGCAACCCCGTCGGGCAGGGTCGAGAACGGGAGGCCCGAAAGCACGTAATCGGCGTGGTCGATACCGAGGCCGGCGAGAATTTCGCGGACATCCTCGGCCGAACCCAGCACCGCGTGAAAGCGCTTGTCGCGGATCGTGCGCGAGAGATAATCGATATAAAGCGGATTGGTGTCGATCACGACCAGCACGCCGTCGCCGCGCAGCCTTTCGAGCACCGGCTTGCAGAACGTTCCGATACCCGGGCCGTATTCGACGAATACCTTGCATGCGCCCCAATCGACCGGGGCGAGCATCGCATCGACGGTGTAGCGGGTCGAAGGGATGATCGAGCCGACCATGCGCGGATGCTCGACAAAGCCGCGAAAGAACATCGCGCATTGTTCTGCATATTCGCGCCATGGACCGCGCGAGAAGGTCCGCTTGGCAGCGGCCGAAAAATTGCCTGTCATGTATTCTCCGAGACGCTCCTTCGCGCCGTTACGTAGCGTTTTTGCAATGGCCCGATTCGCAGAGAGCGATAGCGTTTGCAAGTGCTTGTGCGCTGGCCTAGCGACAGGGGCGATGGCTCCTGCCAACCCTTCTCCTGCGACCGACGCGCCCACCTCGGCGCCCGGCAAGCGCCTTTCTTCGGGACGTATGGCGCTCCTGTTTCTCGTCATGCTGGTGACCGCTGCGGGCAACACCGCGATGCAGTCGGTCATGCCCTCGATCGGCACCGCTCTGGCGGTCGACGATGTGTGGATAAGCCTCGCTTACAGCTGGTCGGCGCTGTTGTGGGTGATCTGCGCGCCAATCTGGGCACGGCGATCCGACCGGCGAGGGCGCAAGGCGATGATGGCGCTGGGCCTGATCGGTTTCGTCGTCTCGATGGGATTGTGCGGAGCGGTCCTTTGGGCAGGCCTTTCGGGCTGGATCACCGCATTCTGGGCGCTGCTCGCCTTTGCCGCGGCGCGCAGCCTTTACGGCGGGTTCGGGAGCGCCGCGCCGCCCGCGGTGCAGGCCTATGTCGCCTCGCGCACGCCGCGCGCGGAACGCACAAATGCGCTCTCACTGGTCGCTTCGAGCTTCGGGCTGGGAACCGTCATCGGCCCCGCGCTCGCCCCGCTGATGGTACTGCCCTTTCTCGGGCTCGGGCTCGTCGGGCCGTTCATCTGTTTCGCAGCCCTCGGCGTGGCTGCGCTCGTCCTGCTGCGCTGGCGACTTCCCAATGACGAACCGCAATTCGCCGCGCGCGGACAGGCGGCCGAATATTCGAGCGGGCCGGGCGCTGCATCGAGCCTCGAAGACGATGGGGCGGAGCCCGGCGATATCGAGCCGCGCCGCCTGCGCTGGTTCGAACCGCGCCTGCGCCCCTGGGTCATTGCCGGGCTGGTCGGAGGCCATGCGCAGGCCATGGTACTGGGCATTTCGGGCTTTCTCGTTCTCGATCGCCTGGGCCTGCGCGACAGCCCTGCCGAAGGCGCGGGGCCAGTCGGCCTGGTGCTGATGGCCGGTGCGATCGCGACCCTGCTGGCGCAGTGGGGGCTGATCCCGAGGTTCAACCTTGGCCCGCGCGCGGCAACGATGTCGGGCATTATCGTGGCGGCGCTTGGCGTCGCGCTGCTGGGAGCGGCGGACGACCTGCACACGATCGCGCTTGGCTATGCGATCGCATCGCTCGGCTTCGGCCTCTTTCGCCCGGGGACGACTGCGGGCACCTCGCTCGCGGTGACCCGCGCCGAGCAGGGCCAGGCCTCGGGCGTGGTCGCGAGTGTTGCCGGGGCGAGCTTCATCTATGCGCCCGCGCTGGGCGTTTGGCTCTACAATATAGACGACTGGCTCGGCTTCGGCCTCATCATCGGGCTGTGCCTCGCGGTGGTGGCCTTTGGCTGGCGCGGCCTCGCGAGCGACACATTGCTCACAGCCGATCGCGACCCCGCCGACTGATCAGAGCAGGTCGTGCACCTTGTCCTGCGGGCGGCAAAGCGCTGCGCCCTTTTCGGTTTCTACCAGCGGCCGCTCGATCAGGATCGGCTCGGCCGCCATGGCATCGAGAACGGTGTCGGCATCGCCTTCGGGAAGACCGCGTTCCTTCGCGTCGGTCCCCCGGATGCGCAGACCCTGTTGCGGGGTGATCCCGGCATCGCGGTAAAGCTGGGCGAGCTTGTCCCGGCTCGGCGGAGTCTTGAGATATTCGATCACCTCGACCTCGACCCCTGGCGTCTCCTCGAGGATCGCCAGCGTCTTGCGAGAAGTGCCGCATTTCGGGTTGTGCCAGATGGTCGCTTTCATCGTTTGTCCCTCGCCAGATGCGGAACGCAAAATTTGCGGTCTGCACGTTGAAAAATCGGGTGCGGCGCTAGCCGATCGGTGGCCCTTTTGCCACCCGGATCGCTTTTTGCGAATTATTCGCAAGACTACGGTTGCTTTTGATAATCGGTTGCAATAGCGACTCGCGCCATCACGAAATTTCGGTTTAGAAAGTACCCCTCGATGATTCTTCGCGCCGCGCTCCTCCTCTCAAGCGCAATCCTTGCCTCCCCTGCTCTCGCAGCCGAAACCGCGCCTGCTCCCGCCGCCGCCGACCAGGCCGGCCAGACGGGCCAGGATGCTGGCACCGTCTTCGAGGCCGGGCCGATCATGGAAACCCAAGGCGACCCAATCTTCGTCGAAGGCAATGTCCTGCAATCCTCGGCGGTTCACTCGGTCAAGACGCCGACCCCGATCATCGACATTCCGCAAAGCCTCACCATCACCACCGAGGAAGAAATCCTCGAGCGCGGCTTCACCTCCATCGGCCAGATCATCGCCTATACCCCCGGCGTGAACACCTCGCAGGGCGAAGGCCACCGCGATGCCGTGGTCTTTCGCGGCGTCCGCTCGACCGCCGACTTTTTCATCGATGGCATGCGCGACGACGTGCAATATTACCGCGGGCTCTACAATCTCGAACAGGTCGAGGTGCTGCGCGGCCCCAATGCGCTGCTGTTCGGGCGCGGCGGAACCGGCGGCATCCTCAACCGCGTGACCAAGAAGGGCGTGATCGGCGATACCTTTGCCGGCGGGCAGGTCGCGATCGACACATTCGGCGCCTACAGCATCCAGGGCGACATCAACATTGCGGCTGGCGACAACGCGGCCTTGCGCGTCAACGCCACCTACCAGGACCTCGACAATCACCGTGATTTCCACGCGGGCGAGCGGATCGGCTTCAACCCGACCGCGCGGCTTGCCCTGGGCGATGCGACCACGCTTGATTTGTCTTACGAATATGCCGACCACCAGCGCTTCATCGATCGCGGCATTCCGACGGGAAGCGACGGTCGCCCGGTCGAGGGTTTTGCCGACATCACTTTCGGTGACCCGGAATTGAACGAGACCCTGCTCGAGGCGCACCTGCTTCGCGCCACGCTCCAGCACAACTTCTCCGATAGCTGGAAGGGCGTCGTCAGCGCGTTCTATGGCGATTACGACAAGAGTTACGCCAATTTCTACGTCAGCGGCTATGACGAGGCGGCGAGCCCCGACGTGGTCACTCTCGACGGATATATCGACACCACCCGGCGCGAGAACCTGATCCTGTCGGGCAATCTGGTCGGCGAGCTCGCGACCGGCAGCCTCGAACACACCCTGCTGATCGGCGGCGAGTTCATCCGCACCCGTTCCGACCAAGACCGCGTGAACCCGGTCTGGGACCAGACGGGTGACGACAACGAGATCTTCACCGTCCAGCGTCCGCTCGCGTTGAGGGGGGGCACCGGCACCAATGCCAGCGGTCAGGCGACCACCGCCTTCTTTACCGATCTTAACGACTCCACGCAGGTCGATATCGATGTCGCCTCGCTCTACGTGCAGGACGAGATCGCGGTCACCGACTGGCTCAATCTCGTCGTCGGAGGGCGCTATGACCGCTTTGATATCGAGGTTTTCAACGTGCCTGCATCCGAACTGCGCAGCCGCGTCGACGAGCGCTTCTCCCCTCGCGGCGGCGTGATCGTGAAACCGCAGGAAAACCTGTCAATCTATGCCAGCTATTCAGAAAGCTTCCTGCCGCGTTCGGGCGAGCAATATGCGAATATCAATGGCAGTGCGAACGCACTCGACCCTGACGAATTCACCAATCTCGAAGCCGGGGTAAAATGGAATTTCGCCGATGCGATGAGCTTCACCGCCGCAATCTTCGAGATCGAGCAGAGCTCGCCGCAGCCCAATGACAACGACCCGGCAACGCTCGACGTGATCGATTCCACCATTTCGGGTTTCGAACTGCAATTGCGCGGCGAGGTCATGCCCGGGTGGACGGTCAATGCCGGCTATTCCTGGCTCGATGGCGAACAGGTCGACCGGTTCGGGCCCACCGGCCTGCGCCCGCGCGAATTGCCCGAAAACATGTTCTCGATCTGGAACAGCGTCGAAGTGACAGACCGGATTGGCGTGGGCCTCGGCCTCACCCACCAGGATGACAGCTTCATCGACAACGGCAACAATGCCGTGCTTCCCGCCTATACGCGGATAGATGCCGCCGCGTGGATGGACGTATCGGACAATCTGCGCGTGCAGGTGAATTTCGAGAATGTCACCGACACGCTCTATTTCCCCGACAGCCACGCCACCCACCAGACGAGCGTCGGCGCGCCGGTCAATGCGCGGGTCGCGGTGACCGGCAGGTTCTGATCAGTCGCGTTCGGGGGCAGGCCGGGCCGGACGCAGCGCCGGCACGCTCTCGGCCGCATCGCCCGCGCCGATGCCGGGTGCCGGCACCGCGCTGATTGTCTCGCGGCGCTGGATCACCCGCCCTGCCCGCTGCACCGCGCGCACCAGCCGCGGATAGACCCCGCAGCGGCACAAATTCGCGAGCGCTTCCTCGATCTCGGCACGCGTCGGGGCCGGGGTGCGGTCGAGCAGAGCCGCGCCCGCCATCACGATACCCGGCGTACAATAGCCGCACTGGATCGCCTGTTCGGCGACCATCGCCTGCTGCATCGGGTGCGAGCGGTCGCGCGCCAATCCCTCGATCGTGGTGACAAAGCGGCCCTCGGCTTCGGCCAGCGTGATCCGGCACGAACGCAGAGCCGTGCCATCGACGATCACCATGCACGCGCCCACGCAGTCGCCCCCGCCGCAGCTCTTGGTGCCGGTGAGGTTTGCAGCCTCGCGCAGCGCGTAGAGCAGCGGCATTTCGGGATCGAGATCGAACTCGACCGGGCGGCCGTTGACGGTCATGCGCGGCATTGGCGCACCTTGTTCATCATGGTTTCGAACAACCGATTCAGTTGCGCCAGCTGTCGTCGATACGGTCGATCTTGCGCTTCCACGCCTCGAAATCGAACATGCCCGCCCCGCCCTGCGACTGCATCACCGAAAGGTCGCGCTGGTGGACATCGACGACATCCTGCGTGACGAGGTTGGCCTCGCCCTGGCTGAGCGTGGCGACCTGGATCTCACAAGCACGCTGGAGCGCCCACATCTTGAGGAACATGCCCTGGATCGTGCCGTCCATCACGACGGGGCCGTGATTGCGCAGCATCAGGATCGAGTGATTGCCAAGATTGCGCACCAGCCGCTCGCCCTCTTCCTCGCGCACGGTCACGCCCTCGAAATCGTGATAGCCGATCTGGTTCTGGAAATTGCAGGCGTAGAAATTGGTCGGCAGGAGGCCGTCCTTGTGGCTGCACACCGCCATGGTCGCGGTGGTGTGGACGTGGCAGATCGCATTGGCGCGGCTGCCCAGATGCTTGTGGAAATAGGCGTGCTGGGTGAAACCCGCCTTGTTTACCATGTAAGGCGATCCACCGACATTGTTGCCCTCGACATCGATCTTGACGAGGTTCGAGGCGGTCACTTCGTCATACATGAGGCCAAACGGGTTGATAAGAAAGGTGTCGTCCTCACCCGGCACCTTCAGCGAGATGTGGTTGTAGATCGATTCCGACCAGCCGAGATGGTCGAAAATGCGATAGCACGCGGCAAGATCGAGCCTTGCCTGCCACTCGGCATCGCTGACCTGGTCCTTGAGGCTTTCGGGTTGCTTGATCTGGGTTGCCATGGGGATCTGTCCCTTTCGTGTCGGTGTCTCGCGCCTGAAGCGATTTGCGCATTCTATCGCATGGCTCGCTGGCAGCGCACAACCTTTTCGCTTTGCCGCGCGCCCCCGCCCCGCTAGGCGCCGGAGCCGATGAGCGATCCGCAAACCGACACCACGGCGATGACCGAGGCAGGCGAGCAACCGCCCGCGCCGCCCAACAATGCCAAGCTCACCCGCGGCAGCATTACCGGGCACCTCGTCGGGCAGACGCTTCCGGGGATCGTCGGGGTCGCCGCGATCATGTCGATTGGGCTGGTCGATGCCTATTTCATCGGCAAGCTGGGAAGTGCCGAACTTGCCGCGATCTCGTTCATCTTTCCCATATCCGTAGCGCTGTCATCGCTGGGCGTCGGGGTGATGGTGGGGATCAATTCGGTCGTCAGCCGCGCTCTGGGGGCAGGCGATGATGCCAAGGCTGCGCGCCGCGCCAATTTCGGGATCGTTTTCGCCGTGATAACCGGCCTTGCACTCGGCACGCTGCTGTTCCTCGCGCTCGACCCGCTCTTTTCGCTGATGAATGCACCCGAGAATCTTCGTCCGATCATCGGTGCCTATATGCGTCCCTTCGCCTTCGGCTTTCCGCTTCTTCTCGCGATCATGGGGTTCAACGGCGTGCTTCGCGGACAGGGCGAGGCGCGGCGGACCAGCATGGTCTCGATCTCCTATGCCGCGGCAAATTGGATCCTCGACCCGGTTCTCATAACCGGCACCCCCGATTTCCTGTTCGGATCGTTCGAGGGCTTCGGCATTGTCGGGGCGGCCTATGCGACGATTATCGGCTGGGTGATCGGGATACTGGTGGCGATCGCTCTGGTGCGAAAGACCGCGATCCCTCTCGACCTGTCGCTTTTGCGCGGCACCAACCTGCTCGATCCGGCGCGGGCGATCCTCAGGGTTGCAGGGCCCGCCGCTTTCTCCAACGCGATCAATCCCATTGGCCTGTCGGTGCTGACCGCGCTGGTCGCATCGGCGGGACAGGACGCGGTGGCAGGGTTCGGCGCGGCGGGGCGCTTGCAGAGCTTTGCAGTGGTCCCGCTGCTCGCACTGTCGGGCGCGATCGGGGCTATCGTCGGGCAGAACTGGGGCGCGCGCGAATATGGAAGGGCACGCACGGCCGCGCTCTATGCCGGCCTGTTCTGCCTCGGCTACGGCTTCGTCACCGCCATCGTTCTCGCATCGGCAGGCGAATGGTTTGCCGACCTGTTCACCGATAAGCCCGAAGTGATTGCCGAGTTCGCGCTCTATCTCGAGATCGCGGCCTGGGGCTATGCCGGATTCGGCATCTTGATCGTCGCCAACGGGATCCTCAACGCGATCGGCAAGGCCTCTTTTGCGCTCGGTCAGTCAATCGCGCGCGTCTTTCTCGTCATGCTGCCGGTCGCCTGGCTGCTTCAGCCTGCCTGGGGCAGCGCTGCGATCTATACAGGCGAATTGCTCGCCAACGCGTTCGGCGCGCTTTCGGGAGCCGCGCTGGTCTGGTGGGTGTTCCACCGCCGCTCGCCTGACAATTCGCGCGCCGCTGCGGCCAAACCAGCCTGATCGCGGCGGGCCGATTTCGTCACATCGCAAGCCGCCGCGCTAGGGCTTCGTTAACCATCCAAGGCCATAAGACCCCGGTGATTTCACAAGGGGCACGCGCATCATGGATGACCTGCTGGCGGATTTCGTCGCAGAAACACGGGAAATGCTGGAGGCAAGCGAAGGCGAGATCATCGCCTGGGAAGCCGACCCGGCAGACCGTGCGCGGCTCGACACGATTTTCCGCTTCGTCCACACCGTAAAAGGCAATTGCGGCTTCTTCGATTTTCCCCGCCTGGCGCAGCTTAGCCACGCGGCCGAAGACGCGCTCGCCGATTGCCGCGCGGGGCGGCGCGAACCCGATAGCAGGCTGGTCACCGCGGTCCTGGCCATCATCGACCGGATCGCCGCCATGGTCGACGCGATCGAGGCCGGACAGGAATTCGGCGAAGGCGGCGAAGATGAATTGATCGCAGCACTTGCGACCGGTGACGATGAAGCCACGGGTGTCGAAGCGGCCAGCAGCCCGGTGCACGAACCCGCTCAGGCGATCCTTGCAAGCAGCGCCAGTGCGGAAGCCGACGGCGTGGCCGGCAAGAAACCCGAGGCGCCGGTCACCCAGCGATCGATCCGCCTTTCCGTCGACCTGCTAGACCGCGTGATGAGCGGGGTGTCGGACATGGTGCTCGCGCGCAACGATCTCGCGCACCGTTTGCGCCAGGCCGGGACCCAGCCGACGATTGACGGACCATTCGAAAGGCTCACCACCATCCTTGCCGATGTCCGCGACGCGATCACGCGAATGCGGATGCAGCGGATCGAGGCGCTGTTCGGTGCCTTGCCCCGGCTCGTGCGCGACCTTTCTGGCGAACTCGGCAAGCAGGTGATGATCGATCTCGAAGGCGGCGATGTCGAACTCGACCGCGAGATGATCGAAATGGTCCGCGACCCGATCACCCACATCATACGCAACGCGATCGATCACGGCATCGAGACCCCGACCGAACGCCTTGCGAAAGGCAAGCGCGAGATCGGCCTGCTGTCGATATCGGCGCGCCAGTCGGGCAACACGATCTCGATCGTGATCAGCGATGACGGCGCTGGGCTCGAGGAAGAGAGAATCGCGGCCAAGGCGGTCTCGACCGGCCTGATCACCGCCGCCGAACGCGCAAAGATGAGCCGCGAGGCGATCCTCAACCTCGTGTTCGAACCCGGTTTCTCGACCGCCAGCGCGGTCAGCAACGTGTCGGGGCGCGGCGTCGGGCTCGACGTGGTGCGCGACAATCTCGAACGCGTGGGCGGATCGATCAAGGTCACCAGCACGCCCGGCGTGGGAACGCTTTTCACGCTCCAGATCCCGCTCACACTCAGCATCATCGCCGGGCTGACGGTCGAAGTCAGCGAGCAGCGTTTCGCGATCCCGCAAAGCTATGTCGAGGAGATCGTCCATTCCTCGGCAAAGGCGCTCGATTTCTCTCGCGTCGGCGAGACGGCTCTCGTCACCTTCCGCGGCACCCGGGTCCCCTGCGTGATGCTCGACGACGTGCTCGGCCTCGCGTCGGGCAACCTCGCCGATGGCCAGCACACAATGGTCATGCTGCGGCTGGCGAGCGGCGACCTGTTCGCGCTCGCGGTCGACCAGATTCACTCGCACGGCGACCTCGTGGTCAAGCCGCTGGCCCCGGCGGTCATGAAAAGCTGCATTTATGCAGGTTCTACTCTTCTCGATGACGGCCAGCCGGTGCTGCTGCTCGATGTCACCAATATCGCCAGCCAGCGCGGCCTCGTGTCCGATGCGCGCGCCCGGGTCCTGCTTGCCAGCGACGAAGAGAATGCGGGCGAACAGGCCGACAATCCGCGCGCGATGCTGTTCACCGGATATGACGGACGTCGCCGGGCGATCCGGCTCGAACTGGTGCAGCGGATCGAGACCGCGCCCGCTTCGGCCTTCGACCTGACGGGCGCCAATCCGCGCGCTGTCATCGACGGGCTGATCCTCCCGGTGATCGGCCTGCCCGACGATGCCGTTCCGGCCGAGAAAATACGCCTCCTGCGGCTCGGCGACGGAGCAAGCGAGCTTCTCTACGCAGTGCGCGAGATCGACGACGCCACCGAGCTTGAAAACGCGCTGAAGCCGGTGACCGACGAAGACGGGATCGAGGCGATCACGCTTGTCGGCGGCAAGGCAGTGGCGCTGATCGACGGCCACGCGCTGTTCGCGCGCCACGGCGAAGCACCCGAGGCGATCGCGCGGCCCGTTTGCCGGCTGCCGGACAATGACTGGGCACGAACCATACTCGGCCCGCTGGTCGAGGCCGCAGGCTACCAGGTGGCCGATGGCGACAGCCATGGCGAGGACATCGCCATCTGGCTCGACGACGAATACGAAGCCGCCTGCGCGCTCGACATGACGTTCAATTCGCCGGTGATCCGGCTTCGCGACAGCCCCGATGCGCCCGACGGGTCGCCTTCGATCTATCGCTATGACCGGCGCGGGCTTCTCGACGCGCTGCGCGTCCACGGGGCAGGAGGAAAAGTCCGATGAACGACCTTCTCGTCATGGCCCAGATTGCCGGGCGGCGCTGTGCCTTTCGCGCTCACGATGTCAGTTCGGTGATCGAGATCGGGCACATCGCCCCGGCCCCGCGCACACCGCCCTTCATCGCCGGCATCACCGCGATGCGCAGCCAGGCGCTGACGGTAATCGATTGCCGCCTCGCTCTGGGGTTCGATGCAGAAGCATTCGCGCTCGACGAACGCGCGATTGTCGTTGCGGTCGACGGCCACAGCTATGCGCTGATAATCGACATGATCGAAGACATCGCTTCCGGACTTGCCGAACCCGAATCGGTTCCCGGCGGGTTCGGGGGCGAATGGACGAGGGTCGCCAGCGGCATGATCGAAACCCGTATCGGCCCTGCCTTGCTGATCGACCTCCCCGCTCTCATCGCCGGCCCCGAAACAATCGGAGCCGCGGCTTAATTCAATGCTCACCACTTGCCCTTACCTTCGGCGTCGCGCCACCAGGGCCAAATTTGAAGGACCGGTATGAAGACCTGTTTGATCGTCGATGATTCGCGCGTGATCCGAAAGGTATCGCGCCATATCCTCGAAACCCTGGGTTTCGACGTGGCCGAGGCCGAGGACGGCCAGAAGGGCCTAGACGCCTGCCGCGAGAAGATGCCCGACGTGGTGCTGCTCGACTGGAACATGCCGGTCATGACCGGCATCGAATTCATCGTGCAATTGCGCCAGCGACCTGGCGGAGACCAGCCCAAGGTGGTGTTCTGCACCACCGAGAACGATGTCGCCCATATCCGCGAAGCGATCAGCGCGGGCGCCGACGAATACGTGATGAAGCCCTTCGATCACGAAACCTTGCAGATCAAGCTGCAACTGGTGGGGATGGCATGAACGCACCAACCTCGTCGCCCGGCCGGATGATGGATGGCGCGCACCCGGTGCGACCGGCCGATACGATCCGCGTCATGCTGATCGACGATTCGCTGACGGTGCGCACGATCTTCAAACGCATGATCGAAAGCGATCCGGCGATGAAGGTAATCGAGACCGCTGGCAGCGCCGAACGCGGTATCGCCAAGCTCGCCGGAGCCGATCTCGACGTCATCCTGCTCGACCTCGAAATGCCCGGAATGGGCGGACTTGAAGCGCTCCCCAGCATTCTCAAGGCCGCGCCCGAGGCGCAGGTGATGGTCGTCTCCTCGCTGACCGAGGACGGCGCCGAGGCCACGGTGACCGCGCTCTCGCGCGGCGCTGCCGATACCATGCTCAAGCCGCGTCCCGGCGCGTTCAACGATGATTATCGCGCCCAGTTGCTCGGCAAGATCCGCGCGCTCGGCGCCGGACGGCAGGAAGATGCGCAGGGCGAGGCCAGCGAGGCTGGCGCTCCGGCCACGCCTGCAAGGCATCGCCGCAGCAAGCGGCCCGAAGTGCTTGCCATCGGAGCCTCGACCGGGGGAATCCACGCGCTCAACCTCATGCTGCGCACCCTGACCGACCAGTTCACCCTGCCGATCCTGATTACCCAGCACCTCCCCTCTTCCTTCATCCCGGTATTCGCACGCCAGATCGAGGTGGCGAGCGGCCGCACCACCCATATCGCCGAAGACGGAACCGAGATTCGTGCTGGCGAGATCGGCATTGCGACCGGGCACGGCCACATGCTGGTCCGGCGCTCGGCCGATGGTTTCGTCACGGGCCTGTGCTCCCGGCCGGTCGAGAATGGCTGCCTGCCCTCGGTCGATCCGATGCTTTCGAGCCTCGCCGAGACCTGTGATGGCCGCGCGATCGCGCTGATCCTGTCAGGGATGGGCCGCGATGGCCTCGCAGGGGCACGCCAGCTCGTCGCTGCCGGCGGGACCTTATGGGCGCAGGATTGCGAAACCAGCGCGGTCTGGGGGATGCCCGGCGCGGTCCACAAGGCCGGGCTGACGAGTTTTGTCGCATCGCCCGAGAAACTCGGCCAGGCGCTGATGGACGAATTGGTCTCTGCAAGCGACCGCGACGGCCCGCAGGGAGCGGCCTGACCCGATGGAGGCCAGCCCCGCTTCGCACCAGATCATCGCCGAACTGCTCGCCGAACACACCGGCCAGCACCTCAACGAAAGCCGTCGCTGGCGCGTCGCAAGCGCGCTTTCGGGGGTGTTTCGCCAGCACGGGATCAGCAATATCGACCAGCTCGTCTGCCTGCTCGGCACGCCGAGCCAGCGCGGCAGCGACCAGGACATCGCCACCCAGGTGGTCGAGGCGCTGCTCAACAACGAGACCTATTTCTTCCGCGACAAGCCCACATTCGACCAGCTGCCTGACCAAATTTTGCCCGCGATCGCCGCGCGCAATGCCAACCGCAAGCGCATCGCGATCTGGTGCGCGGGCTGTTCGACCGGGCAGGAAGTCCACTCGCTCGCAATGTTGTTCGAGGACCAGAAGGAACGCTGGAAGGGCTGGGATATCGATATCCTGGGCACCGATGTCTCGCACAAGGTGATCCGCACCGCGCGCAATGGCCTTTACAGCCAGTTCGAGGTCCAGCGAGGGCTCGGCGTGGTACAGATGCTGCGCCATTTCGACGAAACACCCGATGGCTGGCAAATCCGCGACCATGTCCGGCACATCACCCGTTTCCAGCAGCACAATATCCTTTCGCAGCCGCCGGCACGCGAACGCTTCGACCTCGTCTTGTGCCGCAATGTCCTGCTCTATTTCGACCAGCCCACGCGCGAAGAGGCGTTTCGCCGGATCGCCTCGGCGATGGCGCCTGACGGCTTCCTGATGCTGGGAGCGGGCGAGACCGTGGTGGGCCAGACCCGCGAATTGGTGCCCTCGCCGGGTCGCGCGAGCATTTACGAGCGCCAGAAGACCGCTGCGTCCCGCCTCGCCCGCGATCCGGCCCTGGCCTCGCGCTGACCATCGCCCCAATTCGGCGCTGGCGCAGGATTTCGCAGGCCCGGGTTAACGCCCGAATAGGTCCAAAACCGTAAGGGCGGATAACCAGTTTAATACCTTATTAGCCAATGATCTTTAGCAAACTGTTCGGGGCATGCCCCTGCGTCGCACAAGCAAGAGGATGATGCGTGCCCGAACAGAGCAAACCGCTGCGGCTGACCCCCTGGGGAATGGTCACCGTGCCATTGGCAACCCTGACATTCGTCACCGCGTTGATCGCGCTCGTTGTCATTGCCAGCGACCGGATTGCCTTTGCCTCGCCCGCGTCGCTGCTTGTCGCCGGGGCCGCGCTCTATGCCGCGACAATCTTTCTTCTCAGCCGCCAGGGCGTCGCCAATCTGCGCGAGCTCGAAACGCTCGGCGCGACCGATACGCTCAGCCAGCTTCCCAACCGACGCGCCCTTCATGATGACCTCACCGATGCCGCCCAGAGCGACAGCGAGGTGGCAATCGCGCTGATCGATCTCGACGCCTTCAAACAGGTCAACGACCATTTCGGCCACGGGGTCGGCGACCAGCTTATCCGGCAATGCGCCGACCTGCTGCGCCAGGCCTGCGGCGATGAAGCGCGCTGCTATCGCCTTGGCGGAGACGAATTCGCAGCGGTGATGTCGGGCCGCGTGGCAGGGACGATCCTCGAAGGGATCTGCCGCACATTGATCGAACGTTTCGACACGCCGATCACGGTCGGCGAGCGCGATATCAGTGTCGGCGCGAGCATCGGGCTTGCCCGGTGCACCCCGGGCAATCGCCTACCCTCCTCCGAACTTCTGCGCCGCGCCGATGTCGCGATGTCGGCCTCGAAACGCAGCGGCAAGATGCGCTGCACCTGGTTCAACGAGAGCTTCGATCAGCGCCGCGAGGCCATGCGCGAGCTCGAAGACGAAATGCGCGCAGGGCTCGCCCGCGGCGAATTCGCGGTTCACTACCAGCCGCTGATCGACGCCGGCAGCGGCGTCGGCGCCGAACAGATCGTCGCGGTCGAGGCGCTGCTGCGCTGGGAACGCGAAGACGGCGAACGCATCGGCCCGCATGTCTTCATCCCCGTCGCCGAGGAATCGGGGATCATCAACGCGATCGGCCTGTGGGTCCTGCGCGAAGCGATGAACGCGGCGAGGTCCTGGCCGGATATCACCCTGTCGGTCAACATTTCCGCAGCCCAGCTGCGCCACCCGGAATTTCCGGTGAAGCTCGGGGAAGTGCTTGAGGAAACCGGCTTTCCCGCGCACCTGCTCGAACTCGAGATCACCGAGACCTGCCTCGTGCTCGACCCGGTCGTGGCCGAACGCAGCCTCGACGTGATCCGCAAGTTCGGCGTTCGCATCTCGCTCGATGATTTCGGCACCGGCTATGCCTCGATCGGCTTCTTGCGGCAGTTCCGCTTCGAGAAATTGAAACTCGACCGCAGCCTCGTGGTCGAAGCCAGCCGCGACGATGGCAGCCGCGCGATGATGCTCTCGAGCATAGCGGTTGCCCGGGCGCTCGACATGGGAGTGACAGCCGAGGGCGTCGAGACCCACGAACAGGCCGACATGGTTCGTCTCGCCGGGTGTGACCACATCCAGGGCTGGCTCTATTACAAGGCAATGCCGGCCGAGGACATCGATCGTCTGATTGCCGCGCAGATTGCGCGCAATGCCGAGACGCCGGGCGCGGGGGCGCATCTGGCCGGCAAAATCGACAGGGGGGCAGCGGCATGAGCGCGCTTCAGGAAATCGCCATCGATATCGAGGCCGAACGCGCCAGCGAGGCCGCAGCGTTCCCGCGCGAACCGGGCAACGGGCGCATCGCCCGCGGCGCGGCGTGGGTTCGCGGCCTTTCGATCGGCCGCAAGATCACGCTTTTCTACGTCATCAATCTTGTCTGCGCGCTTCTGGCAGGCGCGGTGGTCATCGCCGGCCTGCTGGTCGTGGCCGGCCGCGCCGATGCCATCGAGAGCGCCCAAGCACAGGCGCTGGTCAGCGAAAGGCTGGCGCTCGACCTCACCCAGGCCCAGCGCCACAGCGAACGGCTGGTCGCGGCTGGCGACAACGCCGCCGCTTCGGAAGCGCTGGCCGCGCTCGACAACGCCGCGCGGCACCGCGAGGAATTGCGCGACAGCACGGCTTCGAGAGACACCGTGATAGCCCGAGCGGTGGCAGGCGAGCTTGAAGGTTTCGAGGCGGCAGAGACGCGCTGGCGCGAAGCGCTCGTGAACTACGAGGCCGGCAACGCCGCATCGGTGGCCAGCCTGACAGCATCTTCGCAGCAGGCCGCCGACAATGCCCGCGATTTCGCCGCGCAGATGGCAATCGCGCTCGCATCCGATAGCGGATCGGGCGCGCAGCTGGTCTTCACCTTGCTGGTCATCTGGATCGGCCTCGTCATCGGCCTCGTGATCTTCACCCTGTTCGCGCAGCGCTATTTCGATCGCAATGTCGGCGGAGTGCTCAAGGACCTCGCCGCGCAGATGCGCAAGCTCGCCTCGGGCCACAAGGATGTCGAGATCGTCGGCGCCGATCGCACCGACGAGATCGGCACCATGTCGCGTGCCTTCTCGGTGTTCCACCGTGCCGGTCTCAGGCTCGAGAGGATGAGCCGCGAACGCGCCGAGAAGGCGCGCGCCGAACTCGACGAGAACACGCGCCTACAGGATCGCCAGCGCGAGGCGCGGCTCGAGCGCCAGAAGGCGCTGCGCGAGGTGGCCAACCAGTTCGAGCGCACAGTCGGCGATGTCGCTAACGGAGTGGCACGCGCGTCGAGCGAATTGCAGTCGACCGCGACGGTGATGGCCGCGACCGCCGAACAATCCACCGCGCGCACTGCCGAGGTCGCAACCTCTATGGAAAAGGCCAATTCCGGCGCAACAGCGGCCGCGGCCGCGTCCGACGAATTTGCCATGTCGATCGAGGAAATCAGCCGCCAGGCCGCCTCATCGGCCGAGCTTGCACGCAAGGCGACCGCCTCTGCGGACGAGGCGGACGAGACCCTGTCGGCCCTGTCGGAGAGCGCGGTCCAGGTCGGCGAGATCGTCGAACTGATCCAGACAATCGCCCAGCGCACCAACCTGCTCGCGCTCAACGCCTCGATCGAGGCGGCGCGCGGGGGTGAGGCCGGGCGCGGCTTCGCGGTGGTCGCCAGCGAGGTCAAGGAACTCGCCATGCAGACCAGCCGCGCGACCGAACAGGTCGCCGAACAGATCCGCGCCATGCAGGATTCGACCGGCGCAAGCGTGTCGGCGCTCAAGGCTATCGCCAGCGAAGTCGCCCAGCTCGAAGGCGCCTCGGTCGCGATCGCAAGCGCCGTCGACCAGCAATCGCGCGCGGGCCAGGACCTTGCCAAGAGCATCGACCTCGCCGCGCGCGGCACCGAGCAGGTTTCCGGGCACATAGGCGAAGTGCGCGAGCTCTCGATCTCGACCGGGTCGGCCGCGAGCCAGGTCCTTGCCAGTTCGACAGCGCTCGAACAGCAGGCCAGCACCTTGCGCGTCCAGGTCAACGCGTTTCTGTCCAAGGTCCGCGACGGCTGACCGCCGGCTGGCTGGTCCCGCGCGACCTAGGGGCAATTGCGCGGGGGCCGTTCAAGCACAGCTTGACGCTGACCCTTCATCATCATCGGCACGCAAATCAGGCGAACGGTCAGCCCTCG
This sequence comes from Qipengyuania nanhaisediminis, assembly GCF_045862805.1. Classification (GTDB taxonomy): domain Bacteria; phylum Pseudomonadota; class Alphaproteobacteria; order Sphingomonadales; family Sphingomonadaceae; genus Erythrobacter; species Erythrobacter nanhaisediminis_A. The sequence continues at coordinate 894,527 of NZ_AP025760.1, read as the reverse complement.
CCCCGGTTGCCTGCATGGCAAGCGAGCCCGCACAATCTCGAGGATTATTATGGACATGACGGCGGTTGATGGCGGGATTCCATGCACCGCGCCCGGCCAGGACGACAGCGTGCGCACCAGCATGCTCGAACGCTTCGGCTGGTTCCGCAATCTCACGATCAGGGGCAAGGTCAACGCGATCTTTGCCGGCTTCTTCGCGATCAGCCTCGCAATGGCGCTGGTGCTCGCGCTTGGCCTTGGCCAGGGATGGGTGCGCTATTCCGGTGCGGTCGATGCCAGCGATGCCATGCACGAGGCGACCGAACTGCGGACCCTGGCTGGTGACATGCGCTACAATGCGGCGCGCTTTCTCTACTGGGGGGAACCGGCCTGGCTAGAGGCCAAGCGGGCCACGCTCAGCCAGGCGCATGACAGGGTCGATGACATGGAAGCGGTGGCCCGCCGCGCCTTTCCCGAATACCTGCCCGCGACCGCGCGACTGCGCTCCGACCTTCAGGGATACAGCGCCGCTTTCGAAGCGGTCCTGACAGCGCAGGCCGAAGGCGCCGATGCCCAGCGTCTCGACCGGCTGGCGCGGGTGGTCTCGAGCCGGGGCGAAGCCTTGCTCTCAGATTCGCAGGGATTGGCCGACCGCCTTGCCGAGAGGCGCGCCGCTGACATTGCCGGCTCGTTCAGGCACTTCCGCTATCTGCTGGTCGCGCTGGTGGTCCTGTTCGCCTGCGCCAGCGCGGTGCTGGTGATCGGGATGCGCTATCTGAGCCTCGATTTCTCGCGCAAGGTGGTCGAGATCTCTGGCTGGATGACCGCGCTCGCCCGGGGGAACCGCGACTTTCCGATCACCGGACTTTCGCGCCGCGACGAGATCGGCGACATGCTGCGCGCGCTCGGCCAGTTCAAGAAAGCGAGCCAGGAACTGGAAGATCTCGCCCGCGAGCGCACTGAGCGGGTCGAGGAAGCGCTGCGATTGCAAAACGAGCGCGAGGAGGAGCGCGAGCGCGCCCGGCAGCGCAAGTCGCGGCTACTCGACGAGGTCGCGCGCGAATTCGAGCACACGGTCGGCGAAGTCGTCGCCCATGTCACCGCCGCATCGGGCGAGCTTGGCGAGACCGCCCAGCGCATGGCCGATATCGCCGGCGAGGCCAGCAATCGCAGCGAGGGGCTCGCGCGCCACATGGCCAATGCCCAGTCGGGAGCGACCGCAGCAGCTGCCGCGAGCGATCAGTTTGCCCTGTCGATCGGCGAGATCAGCCGGCAGGCCAGCAGCTCAAGCGAACTTGCACAACTGGCCGGCAACGCCACCGAGCAGGCCGACACGACGATCTCGGAGCTTGCCGAAAAGGCGCACGAGGTCGGCAATATCGTCAAGCTGATCTCGACCATTGCCCAGCGCACCAACCTGCTTGCATTGAACGCTTCGATCGAGGCGCAGCGCGGGGGGAGCGCCGGACGCGGCTTTGCGGTCGTCGCACGCGAGGTCAAGGCGCTCGCGATGCAAACCAGCGAGGCGACCGCCGAAATTGCGTGCCAGATTCGCGCGATGCAGGAAACCACCGGGGCCAGCGTCAAGGCGCTGCGCACCATCGCCGAACGCGTGCGCGAGATGGAGGACGCGGCCTCATCGATCGCCAGCGCGGTCGGCGAACAGCACAATGCCGGCCAGGACCTCGCCATGAGCATCGACCTCGCGGCACGGGGCACCGAACAGATCGGCGATCACATCGACGACGTGCGCGAGGTCTCGCGATCGACCGGCTCGGCATCGCGCCAGGTGCTCGACAGCGCGCATGCGCTCGAAAGGCAGGCGGCGACCCTGACCCACCAGGCGAGCGCCTTCCTCGCCAAGGTGCGCACCGCCTGAGCCATTCCCAAGGCTTTGCTGCGGGCGGGCCGGAGGGCGAAATCGACAGGGCGTGCTGGACATCGCGCGGATCGGCGTCCATCCCGATTGCGCGCGCCCCGCAGCAATCTGTCGAGAAGAACGATCAACCAGCACAATTCGCAAACCGACCCAAGCCAGCCGGTCTCGCCTCCGGTCGTGGACCTGCCGATCAACACCCATGACAGCGGCTTCTACGATGGCTTTGCCCGGGCGGTGGCGATCCCGGGCAAGATCATCGTCACGCTGATCATCTTGTGGGCGATCTTCTTTCCGGTAAGCGCGATGGAAACGCTCGAGGTCGCCAACTCGACGATCATTGCGGCGTTCAGCGGGTGGTATGTCTATCTCGTGGCTGCCTTGATCCTCGTGTGCGGCGGACTGGCGCTGGTCCCCCAGACGGGATCGCTGCGGATCGGACCCGCAGGTGAAGCGCCCGAATTTTCCCGCTTTTCGTGGTTCTCGATGCTGTTCGGCGCCGGGATCGGCATCGGGATGCTGACCTATTCCACCGGCGAGCCGCTCGCCCATTTCGCCAACAATCCCGATATCATTCGCGGCAATGTCGAGGCCGTCTCGGCCGAGGCCGTGCGATCGGCCTATATGTGGACCTTCCTGCACTGGGGCTTTGGCGCCTGGTGCACCTATGCGCTGGTGGGGCTGGCGATCGGCTATGTCTCACACCGCCGCAACCTGCCGCTCACCATCCGATCGAGCCTCGCGCCGCTTTTCGGCCGCTCGATGTCCGGTTTCGCCGGGCACGCGGTCGATGTCGTCGCGGTGGTCGCGACCATTCTCGGCGTCGCGGTGACCATGGGGCTTGGCGTGCAGCAATTCGTCGCGGGGCTGCACCGGATCGGAATGGGCGACTGGCTGATGAGCGATGCAGGCGATGGCACGATGACCGCCTCTGCCGCTGCCATCGTGATCGCGCTGCTGGTGCTGGTCGGGGCTTCGACCCTGAGCGCGCTTTCGGGCGTGGGGCGCGGGATCAAGTGGCTTTCGAACATCAACATGACGCTGTCATTCGGCCTTCTGGCCTTGTTCGCGACTGTCGGCGCAGGATTTTTCGGGCTGCAATTGCTGGGCATCGGGATCTGGGACTACGTCACCACCCTGCCCGCAAATTCGCTGACCCTGTTTGCGCGCGACGGAAGCGAGACGGGCGATGCCCTCGTCCAGTGGCAACTCGACTGGTCGGTTTTCTACTGGGCCTGGTGGATCGCCTTTGCGCCTTTCGTGGGCATGTTCATCGCGCGCATTTCGCGCGGGCGAACGATCCGCGAATACGTTTTCGGCGTGGCGCTGGTGCCCGCGATGATGTGCTTCATCTGGATGGCTTTTGCAGGCGGAACCGCGATCGAGCTCGAATTGAGCGGTGCGGCCGAGGGGCGCATCCTTGCAGCGGGCATTTCCGACCAGCTCTACGCGACGCTCGCGGTCCTGCTCAGCCCGGAGGCGGCCTGGGTCGTCTCAAGCCTCGTCGTGGTGCTGCTGATGACCTATCTCGTCACCTCGGTCGACAGCGCGATCCTGATCGTCAACACGATCAATGGCGCGGGCGAGGACGAGGGGACCCGCCGCTATCACATCTTGTTCTGGGGCGTGGCGCTGTCCTTTGTCGTCGGCTCGATGCTGATCCTTGGCGGGATCGATGCCATTCGCATCACCATGATTATCGGAGCATTGCCGTTCTCGATGGTCGTGGCGGTGATGTGCGTGGCGATCCTGAAGGCGGTGATCCATGACCTGATCCGCAAGCATCACGGCGTGCCAACCACCGCCGAGGCTTGCGAGGAATGGCTAGAAGAGAACAAGAGGCCCGCAGACTTGGAGCCCAGCCAATCAAGCTGAAGTAAAAGAGCGTCCGCACTTGGCAACACTTGCCGAAGAACGGATGCCGATTCCACGGCACAAGTGCAAGTTAGAGTAGAATTTCGCTTACTTTAGGTCTTCGTAGGCTTTACTTGAATTGCGCCATTGGAGCCACGCAATGTTGTTATTATGCAACGGGTCGAATTGCCTTCGCGGAATTTGGCCTCTCGCTGTGGTCATCATTCTTACCGGTTGGTAGCAGGCCCCTTGCGTATGCGCTGTGCTTTGTAGCGACGCGCGTAATTCTTGGGTCGGACGCTGCATTTCTTGCATCGCCACCCTCAGGCAATCCCAAAGGGGCAAAACATGTCGAAACAATTGAGCGGTGCGTCGATCGGCGCGCTCGCGGTCGCACTCGCCACTCCCGTCGCCGCGCAGGACGCCGCCGCGCCGGCAGAGGCGGCAAACCAGCGCCAGGGCGGCGTTCCGACCATCGTCGTGACCGCGCAGAAGCGCAGCGAAGACCTCCAGGATGTTCCGATCTCGGTCAACGCCATCGGAGCCGAGCAGCTCGACGAGCTCAATATCGACACCTTCGAGGATTATCTCGAACAGCTGCCCACGGTGACCGCGGGCGGCACCGGCCCCGGGCAGAGCACGATCTATATCCGCGGCCTTGCTTCGACGACGCCGAACCTGACGACCGCCGGCGTTGCCGGTCTGGCCCCGAACGTCGCGCTCTATCTCGACGAACAGCCGCTTTCGCAGCCAGGCCGCAATCTCGACGTATATGCTGCCGACCTCGAACGCATCGAGGTGCTTTCGGGTCCGCAGGGCACCTTGTTCGGTGCGAGCTCGCAGGCGGGCGTGGTTCGCCTGATCACCAACAAGCCCGACCTCTCCGGCTTCGACGCGGCGTTCTCGGCCGGTGTCTCCTTCACCAAGGATGGCGAGAGCAGTTACAAGGCCGAGGCGATGATCAACGTGCCGGTCGCTGACAACGTGGCGGTGCGCGGAGTCGTCTTCCTTGACGATCAGGGCGGCTATATCGACAATGTCCGCGGCACCCGCGACCTTTCGGAAAGCGCGCGTTTCCGCCCGGCGGGCACCGTGCGCGCCAACGGCGTGCCGGTCAGCGCCAACCGAGCCGGCTTCCAGTCGACCGCCGACCTGTCGAACGTCAACTTCATCGCCGCCGACAATTCCGGCATCGCCGAAGAGGACTTCAACGACACGCAATATGCAGGCTTTCGCGCCAGCATACTGTGGGAGATCACTCCCGACTGGACCGTCACTCTCGCGCACACCCGCCAGAGCCTCGAGACCGACGGCGTCTTCTTCTCCGACCCGACCATTCCGGACGGCGACGATCTCGATATCGAGCGTTACGAGGAAGACCGCCTCGAGGACGATTTCTCGAACACCAGCTGGACCGTCGAAGGGCGGCTGGCGATGCTCGACGTGGTCTACACCGGCGCCTATACCGAGCGCGAAGCGAACCAGCGGGTCGATTACACCGATTACCTGTTCGTCGGGCAATACCTGCCCTATTACATCTGCGATGGCTCGGTGAGCTATCCGGGTGCGTCCGATCCGAGCGGGACCTGCCAGGCGCCGAACCTCTACGTGACCTCGGACAGCGCGACCAAGGTCTTCACCCAGGAACTGCGCTTCAGCACGCCCGACGACTGGCCCGTGCGCGTTACCGCGGGCGGCTTCTATTCGGATCTCGAACTTCAGGAACGCAACGACTTCGCCTATCCGGGCAATGTCGCGGCTGCCCCGTTCGGGCCATTCGCGCCCAATTTCCCGCAGACCACAGGCTTCGTGTCCGATCCCGGCCCGTTCCCGGCTGACACGATCTTCCGCAACGATGTCCTGCGCACCGACGAGCAGTTCGGCATTTTCGGCGAAGCCAGCGTCGACGTGGTGCCCGACCTTCTGACTGTGACCTTCGGCGCGCGCTATTACGATATCGAGGTCGATCTCGAAGGCAGCGCCAACGGCTCGTTCTGCAATTCGGGCGCGGCCCAGGATGCCAATGCCTTTGGCACCGATATCAGCGACCTGTATAATGGCGACGGACAGTTCACCTTCATCGGCTCTTGCAACGCGGCCCTGCGCCAGACCTTCGATCTGAGCGACAGCCTTCAGGATATCGAGGATGCGGGGCTCTCCGCCGGTCAGGCGCAGCAGGTCTTCAACGCCCTGCGCGCGCCAGACGTTGCGGCAACCAGCGGGACGATCTTCAAGGGCACGGTCACCCTGACCCCGACCCCTGACCTGTTGTTCTACGCGACCTATTCCGAAGGCTTCCGCCCCGGCCTGCTCAACCGCCCCGGCGGCGCGCAGGGTGCCAACGGCTTCACCGTCCCGTTCGAGCTCGAAACCGACGAGGTCAAGAACTACGAACTGGGCTGGAAGATGGACCTGATCGAAGGCCAGTTGCGGCTGAACGGCAGCGCCTTCTTCGTCGATATCAGCAATCTTCAGACCACGATCTTCGATCCCAGCATCACCAACCTGTTCTTTTCGGACAATGCGGCGAATGCGGAGATCTACGGCATCGAGGCCGATTTCACCATCGCGCCTTATGCGACGCCCGGCCTGTCGATCTCGGGTGCGTTCTCCGTCCTCGACACCAAGATCACCGAGGTGCTCACCCCGACCGACGACGTGGTCGCCGGATCCGAGCTTGCCTTTGCCCCGGGCTTCCAGGGCAATCTGCGGATGCGCTACGAATTCGACCTGAACAGCACAATGAGCGCGTTCATCCAGCCTCAGGTGACCCATTCGGCATCGAAGTTCACCGACATCATCGAGATCAACAAGCTCGAGCTCGACAGCTACACCGTGGTCGATCTGTCCATGGGCGTTGCCCGCGATCAGTGGAAGTTCGAGCTGTTCGGCGAAAACCTGTTCGACGAACGCGCCCAGATCTCGGGCAATTTCGTCAACGACCGTGCGCGGATCGTTGTGAACCGCCCGCTGACTGTCGGGATGCGGGTCTCGTTCGACTATTGATCGCCGCGACCAGGCAAGGAAAGACGGCGGGAGTGGCACGGTTCACTCCCGCCGTTTTGCTGTCTAAGGCGCAAGAATGACACGCGAAGAGCAACTCAAGCGGGCGCAGGAGGCCCTGCAGGCAGGGCGTATCGAAGCTGGCCTCGAAACCGCGCGCGCCCTGCTGCGCGATGACCCGAAGGATGGCGAGGCGCTTTATGTTGCGGCCGTTGCTGCGCGCTATCTAAAACGATTCGATGAAGCCGGCGAGCACCTCAAGGCGCTGCACGCGGCGATGCCCGAATATGGCCGGGCCTGGCAGGAAGAGGGGCACCTCGCGCTCGCTCGCGGCGACCGCTCCGCTGCGCTTGCAGCCTTTGCGCGCGCCACCAGGTTCAACCCTGCGCTCGAGGCAAGTTGGCGCGAACAGGCGCGCTTGCTCGCCGAGGCTGGGCGTCACGGCGAAGCGCAGGCCGCACAGGCGCAGCGCACACGCATTGCCTCACTCCCGCGTGAATTGCTCGCGGTGACCAATCACCTGGCCGAAGGGCGGCTGGTGCGCGCGGAGGAAATCTGCCGCCATTTTCTCCGCCAGAACCCGCGCAATGTTGAAGGGATGCGGCTGCTGGCAAGGATCGGGATCGAGCTGGGTATTCTCGACGATGCGGAATTCCTGCTCGAAAGCGCCGTGGAATTCGCGCCCGAGGACATCCAGCTGCGGCTCGATTACATCGATGCCCTCAGGCGGCGACAGAAATCCGCCGAAGCACGCGAGCAGGCGCAGCTGCTCTACGACCGCGACCCTGATAATCCGCTGTTCCAGTCGCGGCTCGCGATCGAATGCATTCAGACCGGCGATTATGATCGCGGATTGGAATTGTTCGACGCAGTGCTCGAAAAACTTCCGCGCGATCCGGCCAACCTCACCAGTCGCGGTCATGCGCTCAAGACCAAGGGCGAGCGTTCGGCGGCCGAGGAAAGCTACAGGGCTGCGATCGCGGCCAAGCCAGATCACGGCGATGCCTGGTATGCGCTCGCCAATCTCAAGACCTACACCTTTTCGCCGGACGAGATTGCCGCCATGCGCGAACAGGCGGCGCGCGATGACCTGGCCTTCATGGACCGGGTCCACCTGAATTTCGCGCTTGCCAAGGCGCTTGAGGACGAGGGCGATTACGAGGCGAGCTTTGCGCATTACGACAAGGGCAACGCGCTCAAGCGGGCCCAGACTCGCTACAGCGCCGAGGCAATGAGCGCCGAGCTCGACCGGCAACGTCAACATTGCACGCGCGAATTGTTCGAACGCCACGAAGGCGCAGGCTTTCCTGCCGCCGACCCGATCTTCATCCTCGGCCTGCCGCGCGCCGGTTCGACACTGCTAGAACAGATCCTCGCCAGCCATTCGCAGATCGACGGCACGCTCGAACTGCCCAATGTGCTTGCGCTCGCTCACCGGTTGCGCGGCCGCAAGGCAGGCCAGTCGCTCTATCCGGAGGTCCTGCACGATCTCACCGCGGAACAGCTATCTGGGTTCGGCGAAGACTTCATCGCGAACACGCGCATTCACCGCGCGGGCGCGCAATTCTTCATCGACAAGATGCCGAACAATTTTCGGCATATCGGGCTCATTCACTTAATTCTCCCCAATGCCAAGATCATCGATGCCCGAAGGGTGGCGATGGATTGCTGCTTTTCAGGCTTCAAGCAGCTGTTCGCCGAAGGGCAGGAGTTTACTTACGGGTTGCACGAGGTCGGTCGCTATTATGCCGATTACGTCAAGCTGATGGATCATTGGGATACGGTCCTTCCGGGCAAGGTCCTGCGCGTGCAGCACGAGGACGTGCTCGATGATCTCGAAGGTCAGACGCGGCGCATGCTCGAATTTCTCGAAGTGCCGTTCGAGGAACAATGCCTCGCATTCCACCGGACCGAACGCGCCGTGCGCACCGCATCGAGCGAACAGGTCCGCGAACCGATCAACCGCAAGGGCCAGGACGCCTGGAAGCCGTTCGAGCCTTGGCTCGGCGATTTGAAGGCCGCGCTCGGTCCGCTGGCGCCCGACTGATCGAAGAAGGTTTGACGGCGGCGCTATGAACACTTGCCGAGCGGCAGGACCCCGCCAAAATTTGCAGCACATCTGGCCCAGACACACGAACGCCGCCGAACCCGAGGGCCGGCGGCGTTTGTATGTTCCAGGTGGTTGCGGGAGTTGGATTTGAACCAACGACCTTCAGGTTATGAGCCTGACGAGCTACCGGACTGCTCCATCCCGCGTCACCGTCTGCGGTCTCATGCAGAGACCAAAAAGCCGCCGCTCGGTCAGACCGGCAGCGGCTTTTTTTGAATCGTGAATGGGTTTTGCTCGCGATCCACAAGCTGCAATGCCTGGCGGCGACCTACTCTCCCGTGCCTTAAGACACAGTACCATCGGCGCTATCTGGTTTCACGGCCGAGTTCGAGATGGGATCGGGTGGGTCACAGACGCTATGACCACCAAGCAATGAAGCTTGTGGAGGCGGGCTTAAATCGATGCACTTGTTCGGGCGTATCTGGCTGGAGAATTCCTCACGTCCAGACAAACCTTTGCAGGCCTGTCGTTGACAGTGCAGACTCTCAAGCGCGATCAGAACTATTAGGACTGGTTAGCTTCACGCATTACTGCGCTTCCACACCCAGCCTATCAACGTCATGGTCTATGACGGTTCGAAGATACCTTATCTTTAGGGAGGCTTCCCGCTTAGATGCTTTCAGCGGTTATCCCGTCCATGCATAGCTACCCAGCGGCACCCTTGGCAGGATGACTGGTACACCAGAGGCATGTTCACCCCGGTCCTCTCGTACTAGGGGCAACTCCTATCAAGTATCGACGCCCACGGCAGATAGGGACCAAACTGTCTCGCGACGTTCTGAACCCAGCTCACGTACCACTTTAATTGGCGAACAGCCAAACCCTTGGGACCTGCTCCAGCCCCAGGATGTGATGAGCCGACATCGAGGTGCCAAACGATTCCGTCGATATGAGCTCTTGGGAATCATCAGCCTGTTATCCCCGGCGTACCTTTTATCCGTTGAGCGATGGCCCTTCCACGAGGGACCACCGGATCACTATGACCGACTTTCGTCTCTGCTCGACTCGTCAGTCTCGCAGTCAGGCAGGCTTATGCCATTGCACTCTCGCAGCCGGTTTCCAACCGGCCTGAGCCTACCATCGCGCGCCTCCGTTACTCTTTAGGAGGCGACCGCCCCAGTCAAACTACCCGCCACAGAGGGTCCCACTACCGGATAACGGTAGTTGGTTAGACATCAGAAAACAGCAGGGTGGTATTTCACCTATGGCTCCACTTGGACTGGCGCCCAAGTTTCAAAGCCTCCCACCTATGCTACACAACTCTTTCCTAATGCCACTCTGAAGCTGCAGTAAAGGTGCACGGGGTCTTTCCGTCTAACCGCGGGTACTCCGCATCTTCACGGAGAATTCAATTTCGCTGAGCATATCCTGGAGACAGTGGGGAAGTCGTTACGCCATTCGTGCAGGTCGGAACTTACCCGACAAGGAATTTCGCTACCTTAGGACCGTTATAGTTACGGCCGCCGTTTACTGGGGCTTCAATTCGGAGCTTGCACTCCTCCTCTTAACCTTCCAGCACCGGGCAGGCGTCAGACCCTATACGTCGTCTTGAAGCCGACTTAGCAGAGTCCTGTGTTTTTGATAAACAGTCGCTACCCCCTGGCCTGTGCCCCCCACCAAAAGTTGCCTTCTGATGGGGCCTCCTTCTTCCGAAGGTACGGAGGCAATTTGCCGAGTTCCTTCAGGATACTTCTCTCAAGCGCCTTGGTATACTCTACCTGACCACCTGTGTCGGTTTCGGGTACGGTCTATATGAAGAGGCTATTTCCTGGAACCGCTTGGCTGCCCACCCAATCCAATAAGGGTGAACAACTTCCACGATCCGTCACACATCTTCAGGCCCACGAATATTAACGTGGTTCCCATCGACTACCCCCTTCGGGCTCGTCTTAGGGGCCGGCTTACCCTGCGCCGATTAGCGTTGCGCAGGAACCCTTGGTCTTTCGGCGAGAGGGCATCTCACCCTCTTTATCGCTACTCATGTCAGCATTCGCACTTCCGATATGTCCACCGTCGGTTACCCTTCGGCTTCAACCACTTACGGAACGCTCCGCTACCGCTCATAGTAAACTATGAACCCTAAGCTTCGGTGCATATCTTTAGCCCCGTTACATCTTCGCCGCAGGAACCCTTATTTAGACCAGTGAGCTGTTACGCTTTCTTTAAAGGATGGCTGCTTCTAAGCCAACCTCCTGGTTGTTTTGGGATTCCCACATGCTTTCCCACTTAGATATGACTTGGGGACCTTAGCTGTAGGTTAGGGCTGTTTCCCTTTTGACGACGGACCTTAGCACCCGCCGTCTGTCTGCCAGACAAAACTCGATGGTATTCGGAGTTTGGTTAGGTTTGGTACCGCTCGCGCAGCCCTAGCCCATCCAGTGCTCTACCCCCATCGGTATACATCTGACGCTCTACCTCAATAGATTTCGCGGAGAACCAGCTATTTCCCGGCTTGATTGGCCTTTCACCCCTAAACACAAGTCATCCGAGCATTTTTCAACATGCAACGGTTCGGTCCTCCAGTGCGTGTTACCGCACCTTCAACCTGCTCATGCCTAGATCGCCGGGGTTCGGGTCTAATCCAACATACTCAGTCGCCCTATTCAGACTCGCTTTCGCTTCGCCTACACCTAACGGCTTAAGCTTGCATGCTAGATTAAGTCACTGACCCATTATGCAAGAGGTACGCTGTCACCCCCTATGGGGCTCCAACTGCTTGTAAGCATCCGGTTTCAGGTACTGTTTCACTCCCCTAATCGGGGTGCTTTTCACCTTTCCCTCACGGTACTGTGTTCGCTATCGGTCATGTACGAGTATTTAGGCTTGGAGGGTGGTCCCCCCATGTTCAGACAGGATTTCACGTGTCCCGCCCTACTCAAGTCCTTTCCAATCATTTTCGCATACGGGACTGTCACCCACTATGGTCTCACTTTCCAGAGAGTTCTGCTAATTCATGAAAAGGCACTGGCCTGGTCCCGGTTCGCTCGCCACTACTACGGGAATCTCGGTTGATGTCTTTTCCTCCGGGTACTGAGATGTTTCAGTTCCCCGGGTTCGCTTCACCAAAGCTATATATTCACTAAGGTGATACCTTATCCACCTCTCTCAACCGCTCCGAAGAGCGAATGAAAGAAATGGTGAAGGTGGGTTTCCCCATTCGGAAATCGTCGGATCAAAGATTGCTCACATCTCCCCGACGCTTATCGCAGCGTGCCACGTCCTTCTTCGCCTGTACATGCCAAGGCATCCACCAAATGCTCTTACCTCACGCTTGAGAATCCACACCATCAACGACAGGCCTGCATAAAGCCTGTTCGTCTTCGCGATGATGCAGAAGAATTATCTCAGCCAGATAATCAATTTGATTGATTTGTGATGCACGGTTGCGCGGACGGCCGGCTAGACCATCGTTACAATCCATGCGCCACGGCATCGATTTAAAAACCCATTCACAATGTCAAATGTCGGCGCCAGATGCGCCTACTCGCTCGAAAGCGAGATCTCTTTCGTTTCATACAATCGGATCAAGTTACCTGGTGGAGCCTATCGGGATCGAACCGATGACCCCCTGCTTGCAAAGCAGGTGCTCTCCCAGCTGAGCTAAGGCCCCTTTCAGGTAAATGGTGGGCCTGAGAAGATTTGAACTTCTGACCTCACCCTTATCAGGGGTGCGCTCTAACCAACTGAGCTACAGGCCCACACCTGACCTTCGCCGGCCAATTGGCCGCGAGGGGCTGGTGAGCCGGCTCAGGCAAACACCACCCCGAGAGGCGATGTTTTCCGATTGATGAAAGGACATGAGGACGACGGCATGTTCTTTGGAACTCGCGAAGCTCTTCCCGGCACGAGGCCAGGCGCTTTCGCTTGTATCCTTAGAAAGGAGGTGATCCAGCCGCAGGTTCCCCTACGGCTACCTTGTTACGACTTCACCCCAGTCGCTGATCCCACCGTGGCTCGCTGCCTCCTAAAAGGTTAGCGCACGATCTTCGGGTGAAACCAACTCCCATGGTGTGACGGGCGGTGTGTACAAGGCCTGGGAACGTATTCACCGCGGCATGCTGATCCGCGATTACTAGCGATTCCGCCTTCATGCTCTCGAGTTGCAGAGAACAATCCGAACTGAGACATCTTTTGGAGATTAGCTAACCCTCGCGGGATCGCTGCTCACTGTAGATGCCATTGTAGCACGTGTGTAGCCCAGCCTGTAAGGGCCATGAGGACTTGACGTCATCCCCACCTTCCTCCGGCTTATCACCGGCAGTTTCCTTAAAGTGCCCAACTAAATGATGGCAACTAAGGACGAGGGTTGCGCTCGTTGCGGGACTTAACCCAACATCTCACGACACGAGCTGACGACAGCCATGCAGCACCTGTCACTAGGTCCCCGAAGGGAAGGAATCTGTCTCCAGAAGCCGTCCTAGGATGTCAAAGGCTGGTAAGGTTCTGCGCGTTGCTTCGAATTAAACCACATGCTCCACCGCTTGTGCAGGCCCCCGTCAATTCCTTTGAGTTTTAATCTTGCGACCGTACTCCCCAGGCGGATAACTTAATGCGTTAGCTGCGCCACCCAAGCTCTATGAGCCCGGACAGCTAGTTATCATCGTTTACGGCGTGGACTACCAGGGTATCTAATCCTGTTTGCTCCCCACGCTTTCGCACCTCAGCGTCAATAACTGTCCAGTGAGTCGCCTTCGCCACTGGTGTTCTTCCGAATATCTACGAATTTCACCTCTACACTCGGAATTCCACTCACCTCTCCAGTATTCTAGCCATCCAGTTTCAAGGGCAGTTCCGGGGTTGAGCCCCGGGATTTCACCCCTGACTTGAAAAGCCGCCTACGCGCGCTTTACGCCCAGTAATTCCGAACAACGCTAGCTCCCTCCGTATTACCGCGGCTGCTGGCACGGAGTTAGCCGGAGCTTATTCTCCAGGTACTGTCATTATCATCCCTGGTAAAAGAGCTTTACAACCCTAAGGCCTTCATCACTCACGCGGCATTGCTGGATCAGGCTTTCGCCCATTGTCCAATATTCCCCACTGCTGCCTCCCGTAGGAGTCTGGGCCGTGTCTCAGTCCCAGTGTGGCTGATCATCCTCTCAGACCAGCTATAGATCGTCGACTTGGTAGGCCGTTACCCCACCAACTATCTAATCTAACGCGGGCCCATCTAAAGGCGATAAATCTTTGGTCCGAAGACATTATCCGGTATTAGCTCAAATTTCTCTGAGTTATTCCGAACCTAAAGGCAGGTTCCCACGCGTTACGCACCCGTGCGCCACTAACCCCGAAGGGTTCGTTCGACTTGCATGTGTTAGGCATGCCGCCAGCGTTCGTTCTGAGCCAGGATCAAACTCTCAAGTTTGTGAGACTAACCAATCAAGCACGGGCAAGCCCGCCAGCTCGATCAGCCAGAATATCAAGGAGCCGATACCTGCACTGTCAAACGTAATGGATACGAATGAACATGTATCACCCAGGCCGCCTGTGGAGGCGGGCAAGGATGTGGCATCGGCTTAAGGTTTAACCAGTATCGAACCCTTGAAGTGTTCGAACTGGACGCCGTCGCCCACATGTCCCTTCATCAAAAACCAACAATGTCAAAGAGCCGCCAGACAGTAACAGCGGACAGCTAGTGCTTCCCCGATTTGCACCGGGGGACCGGCTATCCGTTTATGTTGGCGACCGATCGCTGCGGGGCCGGTGTGAACCGTCAGCGCCGCGTCGGTGGAGGTCATCTAGGCGTGGTCTCGGATTCGGTCAACGCCTTTTTGCAATTTTCTTTCGTGAAAGTTCGAAAACCGCAGAATTCCGCGGGTTTCAGCCCCCTCTCGCCCAACCAAAATGGGGTTGATGCTGCCATTTTCAAGGCTCTGAATGGGGAATTGTCGATGAATCGGGCCGACTCAAGCCCGGATCGGACCCGGCAATCGGTCAATTCTTCACGTTTTTGGCCTAGTCGCCCGATTCATGGACCACGAATCAAAATCGGGCGAATCAAAGGGCGGCGAATCGATGCCTCCCCATGCCGCACACGCGAGCGCGCATAAGAGCGCGCCGGGGATCGCGGCTGCCATTGCGCCAGCGCAGCAAACCTTCGCCGCGCGCGTGCGCAGCGCGATCGCATGGCGCTGGGGCACGCAGGTCGGTGCGCAGATCATCACATGGACTTCGACCTTCCTCGTGGTCCGCCTGCTCGAGCCTTCCGATTATGGTCTGTTCGCGATGAGCCAGGTGATCATCACCGCCCTTGCCTTTCTCAATGGGCAAAGCTTTGCTACCTCGCTGGTGCAGACCGACCGGCTCGACGAGCGTCGCATCGGCCAGGTGTTCGGCATGCTGCTGCTCGCAAACGGGCTGCTTGCGGCGGTCCAGTTCGCCTTCGCGCCCTTTGCCGCCGTTTATTTCGGCGAGCCGATGGTGGCAGAAATGCTGCGCATCCAAGCGGTGCTGTTTCTTACCATTCCCTTCATTGCGCTGCCGAACGAGTGGCTCGCCCGGCAGCTCGAATTTCGCAAGCCCGGACAGGTCAACATGGCCAGCGCGCTGGTGGGCGCGGCGACCGCGCTGGTGCTGGCATGGCTGGGCTGGGGCGTGTGGGCGCTGGTCTATGCGGGGCTGTCGATCTTCATCGCGCGCGCGATCGGCCTGACCGTGGCCGCGCGGCTGTTCGTGCGTCCGGTCTTCGACCCGCGGGGGGCCTGGGACCTCGTCAGCTTCGGCGGGACGCTGACCTTGTGCCAGCTGTTCTGGATCATCCAGAGCCAGAGCGACGTGGTGATCGCGGGCCGGATCATGCCGACCCACGATCTCGGCCTCTATACTCAGGCGCTGTTCCTCACCCTGATCGTGACCGCGCGGTTCATCCCGCCGGTCAACGAAGTCGCGCTCGCCGCCTATTCCGAGCTTCACCGCGAAAACCGGCCGCTGGCGCCCTACTTCCTCAAGACCGCGCGGCTGGTCATGATGGTCAGCGCGCCTGTATATATAGGTCTCTCGCTTACCAGCGAGCACGCGATCCTGGTGCTTATGGGCGAGAAGTGGACCGGGCTGATCCCGATCGTATCAGGCCTTGCATTGGTGATGCCGGCCTTTGCGCTCCAGCTGATCTGCTCGCCGGTCACCAACGCCATGGGCCGCCCGCACATATATCTGTTCACCTCGATCAGCGGCGCGGTGCTGTTCCCGGCGATGTTCGCATGGGGGTTGCTGGCGGGGCGAGGCGGCGGCGCGATGGGACTGGTTCATGCCTGGTGGATCGCGGCGCCGGTGCTGTGCGCGATCACTCTGGCGGTGACCTTGCGCGCGGTGTCGCTTTCGCCGCTGCGGCTCGCCCAGACAATCGCCCCGGTCGCGGTGGCCTGCGCCGCGATGTCCTCAGCGGTGCTCGCGGCAAAGGCGCTGGTGCCGATTACCAGCCCGCTCGCAGCACTCATCACCCACGTCGCGATCGGCGCAGCGACCTATGCCGCGACCTTCTGGCTCCTCTATCGCGGGATCGTGCGCGAGACCTGGGCGCTCGTGCGCGAGCGGGGTGACGGCTTGCCACAGGCGGCCTGAGCCAAGCCACAAATCGACCGGCGCATTTTGGCGCGCGGCGCGCTTCTGGTATCCTGTGATCCCCGGCAGCTGAGCAAGGACACGATCATGGCATATATATGGGCGCTTCCCATTCTGGCGGCCTCGCTGGCCGGATCTAGCGCTGCGAGCCTCTCGGTCGAGCCGCCGATCGCCCCGCAGACACCCGACCTCGAAGCCATCGCGCCGAACCTTTCCGATCCCGCGACCGAAATCCTCGAGCTCGACGGTGACCGCAACAACCGTTTCACCGTCCCGGTCACGATCGAGGGCGCGGGCCCGTTCGACTTCATGATAGACACCGGCAGCCAGGCGACCGCGGTCACCCAGCAGATCAACGAGGGGCTCAAGCTCACTCCCTATGGCACCGCGACCCTTGTGGGCATGGCGAGCCGCCGCCCTGTCGATGTGGTCGAGGTCGATACCATGACCTTTGGCAGCCATACCGTGCGCGATCTCGTCTCGCCGGTTCTCGACCGCCGTCATGTCGGGGCCGACGGCATTCTCGGGCTCGACAGCCTGCAAGGCCTGCGGGTGCTGATCGATTTCCGCGACGAGACGATCGCGGTGCAGGACGTGGCCTCGATCGAAAATCCGCGCAGCGGGTTCGAGATCATCGTCCATGCGCGCCAGCAACTGGGCCAGTTGCTCATCACCGACGCCCTGATCGAAGGAGTGCGTGCCACCGTCATCATCGATACCGGCGCGCAATCGAGCCTCGGGAACCTCGCGCTCCAGCGGCGGCTGCGCAACAAGCGCGCCGCCGAAGTCACCACTACCGATGTCAACGGCGTCGATCTCGTCGGCGAATTGTCAGTGGTGCGCTCGCTCACGATCGAGGGGATGGACCTGCGCAATGTCCCGCTGGCCTTTGCCGATGCGCCCGCCTTCGAAGCACTTGGCCTTTCCGACGAGCCGGTGCTCTCGCTGGGAATGCAGCATCTCAAGATGTTTGACCGGGTGGCGATCGATTTCTCGCAGCAGCGCATCCTGTTCGACGTGCCGCGCGATGTCGCGCGTGCGCTGCGCCGCCAGCGCAACCGCAATTTCAACATGCTCAACCACCGCTGAGCCGCCCGGGCGAGCCGCTGTCGATTTTGCCGGCACGCTTGCCCTGACGCGCGCGCGCGCCCACATCAGCGGCCAGCATGCCGCCCGACACCGCCAGTTCCGACCGCCCAATCGCCCTGCCTGATGCCGAGAGCTGGGCAACGCTCCGGCGTTTTCTCCCTTATCTGTGGCCGCGCGACAATCGCGCGCTGAGAGTGCGGATCGTCGCCGCGATGGCCTTCGTGCTGGCGGCGAAGGCTGTCATGCTGGCCCTGCCCTTTGCCTATAAGGGCGCGGTCAATGCGATGGAACAGGCGGGCGCGGCACAGGGCCTTTCTGCCGCCGCCGAGGTCGCGATCGCCCTGGTCGCTGCCTATGTGCTGGGCCGCTTCAGCGCGCTGATGTTCGACAATCTGCGCAATGTCGCATTCGAACGCGTCGGCCAGATGGCAACGCTCAGCCTTGCAGAGGATGTCTTCGCCCGGCTCCACAGGCTTTCTCTGCGCTTCCACCTCAACCGCCGCACCGGCGAGGTTACCAAGATCATCGAGCGCGGCACCAAGAGCATCGACATGATGCTTTATTTCCTGCTGTTCAACATCGCGCCCACCATGATCGAATTGATCGCGGTGGGCGTGATCTTCTACCTCAATTTCGGCTGGGAACTGGTCGCGGCGACCGCCATCGCGGTGATCGCCTATATATATGTCACACGCCGCATCACCGAATGGCGCACCCGGTTGCGGCGCGAGATGAATGATCTCGACGGACAGGCGCTGCACCGCGCGGTCGATTCGCTCCTCAATTTCGAGACGGTCAAATATTTTGGAGCCGAGGCGCGCGAACAGCAACGCTATTCGGATGCCGCGCGCGCCTATGCCCGGGCCGCGGTCAAATCGGAAAACTCGCTCGCCCTGCTCAACGTGGTGCAGGCCGCGATCACCAATGCGTTGATGGCGGGAGCGATGATCTATTCGGTCTGGGGGTGGAGCCGGGGCTTGTTCAGCGTCGGCGATCTCGTTTTCGTGAACACCTACCTGATGCAGCTCTTTCGCCCGCTCGACCTCTTGGGCTGGGTCTATCGCACGATCCGCCAGGGGCTGGTCGACATGGCCGAGATGTTCCGATTGATCGATACCGAGACGGAGGTCGAGGACGCGCCCGGCGCGCCGGCGCTGGTGGTGCGTCGCCCCTCGCTTGCTTTCGAGAACGTCGCTTTCGGCTACGATCCCGATCGGCAGATCCTCGACGGGCTCAGTTTCGAGGTGCCGGCCGGTTCGACGCTCGCGATCGTGGGGCCTTCTGGGGCGGGGAAAAGCACGATCGCGCGCCTGCTTTTCCGTTTCTACGACCCGCAGGAGGGGCGCATCCTCATCGACGGCCAGGATATCGCCGGGGTCACGCAGGACAGCCTGCGCGCGGCAATCGGGATCGTGCCGCAGGACGCAGTGCTCTTCAACGACACGCTCGCTTACAACATCGCTTATGGCGCCGAGGGAGCTGACAACGCCGTGATCAAGCGCGCCGCGCGCGATGCCGCGCTGATGCCGCTGGTCGAACGGCTGCCCGAACGCTTTGCCACCACTGTGGGCGAACGCGGAATGAAACTGTCGGGCGGCGAGAAACAGCGCGTCGCCATTGCCCGCACCCTGGTCAAGGACCCGCCGATCCTGCTGCTCGACGAGGCGACCAGCGCGCTCGACACGCGCACCGAGCAGGAAATCCTTGCCACGCTAAAGCGGATTGCGCGCGGGCGCACCACGATCGCGATCGCGCACCGCCTCTCTACCATTGCCGATGCCGACCGGATCATCGTGCTCGACCATGGCCGGATGCACGAAAGCGGCACCCATGGCGAACTGCTCACAGCCGGCGGGCTCTATGCCGAGATGTGGGCGCGCCAGGCGAGCGAGAAAGGCGAAGGGGTCGAACGGGACGGGGCGGCGGACCGATAACCGCCCCGCCCGCTCTCGTGCCTATTCGGCATCAATCCGGAGGCTCGCGCTTGCAAGGTCGAGCGCGTCTGCCGGGATCACTTCGACATCGGGCCTGATGACGCGCAGGTCATCGAGGAATTGCGAGGCATCGCCGACCACCACGACGGTCGCGCGCGCGGGATCGACATAACGCCGTGCCGCTGCGCTCGCCGTCTCGGCATCGACCGCCTCGAGCCTCGCGGCGTAAAGCGCAGCTTCCTCGGCACCCAGCCCCTGCTGTAGCAATCCGGCAACGATATTGTTGAAGCCTCCGCTGGTCTCGAGCGCGCGGCCATAGCCGCCGGTCATGTAAAGCCGCCTGCGCGCAAGCAGGTCATCGCTCAGCGCCTCGCTTCCCAGCCGGGCGAACTCGTCGAGGAAGATCTGCACCACTTCGTCGGCGGTATCGTTCTTGGTCTGGGCGCTGGCGCGCAGTACCGATTCATCCCTGCGGTCGGCAAAGCCCGAATAGGCGCCGTAGCTCAGCGAGCGCTTGGTGCGGATTTCCTCGAACAGCCGCCCGCTCGACCCGCCGCCCAGCACGCTATTGGCCAGCTCGAGCGCGAAATGGTCGGGATCGGTGCGCGAAGGCGCGCGCACCGCAGCGATGACCGCGGCCTGTCCGGCATCGGGCATGTCGACGACGATGGTGCGCACCGGCTGGGCCTCGCCCGCGCGCGCTTCGGGCAGCGGGCCGGGTTCAATTTCGCTTTCCCAATCGCCGAACATCGCCTCGGCCGTGGCAAGCGCTTGGCCAGGAGCAATCCCGCCCGAAATGACGATCTGCATGCGCTCGGGATGGAAATAGCGCGCGCGGTGTTCGGCAAGGTCTTCGCGGGTGATCGCGGCAAGGCTTTGCGCGGTGCCGCCCGGCTGCGTGCCATAAGGCGCATCGCCATACATCGCCACGCGTCCGACCATGCGCGACAATCCACCAGGCTCGTTCATCGAAACGGTCAGCCCGTCGATCGCGCGCGCGCGTTCGCGCTCGAACTCGTCTTCGGGATAGGTCGCACCCCTGACGATCCGCGCCGCGAGCGCGCCTGCCTCTTCGAGATTGGCGACCGGCGCGGTTAGATTGAAACTCGCGCCGTCGCCTCCAGCGCCGCCGCTGAAACTCGCGCCCAGGCTTTCGAAGCGCGCCGCGACGGCGGTCGCGTCCATGCCGTCAATGCCGCGCTCGGCGAGGCCCGCTGCCATCTGTGCGGTTCCCGCAAGCGTGCGCGGATCGGTCGAGCTGCCGCCTGGAAAGACCATCGAGATCGTCGCGATCGGAACCGATCCGGTTTTCGCGGCGACCACTTCGATGCCATTGGCAAGCTGCGCCTCGACGATTTCGGGCGCGGCCACTTCGGGTGCGGCGCCCGGTCCCGGAGGCGCCATGCGCTCGCCTTCGGGAAGCACCGCACGGATTGTCCCAGTCGCGGGAGGAAGCGTGCGAAACTCGGGCATCGGATGCGGATTGGCATAGCTTGCCGGATCGTCCTCTCCCGCGCGGTAGGTGATCGTCACCCGCTGCTCGGGGTCGAGCCAGCGGCGCGCTGCACGTTGGACGTCTTCGGCGCTGACCGCGGTGATCTGGGCCAGCCGGCGATCGGCAAAGCCGGGATCGCCGCTCGACACCAGCGCTTCGCCCAGTTCGAACGCCCGCCCGCGCGCGGTCTCGCGGCGGCGCAGGGTCGATGCGACGATCTCGTTCTTGGCCTCGGCCAGCTCGGCCGCGGTCACCGGCTCGTTACGCAGGCTATCGAGCACCGCGTCGAGCGTCGCGCTGGCGACCTCCATCTGCTCGTCGCCGCGCACCACGGCGTAGATGCCGATCTGCCCTGCCTCACGGAACATGTTTGCCCCGCCAAATGCTTGCACCGCCTGGCCCGAACGCACCAGCGCGTTGTCGAGCCGGCTGTTGTCGCCGCGATCGAGGATTGCCGATAGCACTTCGAGCGCGGCAGCGTCCTCGTGCGTGGTCGGCGGAGCCTTCCACACCCCCCCGATAACGGGTAGCGGCACGTTTGGCGCGGTCGCGTGGACCGTGCGCGGGCCGCTTGCCGGGGCCTCGCGCGTTCCAATTGCAAGATCGACAGGATTGGCGCGGCGCGGAATATCGGCGAAATACTGGTCGACCAGCACCCGCAAGGCTTCCATCTCGAAATTGCCAGCGACGATCAGCGTTGCGGTGTCGGGGCCGTAATAGGCCTCGTAGAAGGCGCGCGCATCGTCGAGCGTCGCGTTGTCGAGATCGGAGATGCTGCCGATGCCGGGGCGACGATGCGGCATCACGTCATAGGCGTTTTCGGGAATGACAAAACGTTGCAGGCGGCCATAGGGCGGCGCGAGCACGCGCTGGCGCAGCTCCTCCTTGACCACGCCGCGCTCGGTCTCGAACACCTCGTCATCGACCACCACTTTCGCCATGCGCTCGCGGTGGGTCCACAGCATGGTTTCCAGATAGGCGGCAGGCACCTGTTCGTAGTAATTGGTGCGGTCGATCCAGTTCGACGCATTGCGCGTGCCCCCGATATCCGCCGTGAGCCCATAGATCATGTTGTACGGCATGTTCTCGGTCTTGCGGCTGAGAATGTGCTCGAACAGATGCGCAAAGCCGCTGCGCCCTTCGGGGTCGAGCTTGGAACCAATATCGTACCACAGCGAAGTGGTAACGGTGCTGGTCGTGTCGTCGGGGATGGCGATGACGCGCAGACCGTTGTCGAGCGTCCACATGGTGTATTCGATCGCCGGCGCGCTGAGCGAAGGCGCGGCGCTGGCGGCATCTTCGCCCGCTTGCGCGAGAGCAGGCGAAGCCATGGCAAGGCCGGCGCTCGCGGCGCTGGCGAGTAGGATAGTGCGGATCATGTAACTGCCCCCTTGGAATGTCGTCGTCGGGGTGCAGTTAGAGCGTGCAGATGGAGCGGTTTCAAGCGGCCAGCGTCCCCCAGCCTGCCAAGGCACGAAATTTATCGACGCGCGTCGTCGCTAAGCTTTTCCAATGCGGCCAGCGCCTCCTCGCGGCGATGCCACTGCACGAAGAGGTGATCGTGATGGAAGGCGGCGATGACATTGCAGGCGATGCCCAGTTCGGCGAGCCGGGTCGCCACCGCCGCGGTCAGTCCCACCGCTTCGAGATCGGAATGCACGGCGAGCGTGATGCGCGCGAACTGGGCCGCCTTGTCTTGGCCGTCGGCCTTAAGGACGCAGGTCAGCCCTTCGTCCTCATAGACCAGCGCGAACATTTGTTCGTGCCTCGCGGCGAATTCCTGCTCTCCCAAGCCCGTGAGAAAGACATAAGGTTCGCGCGCAAGAACAGGCTCCAGCCCGGCCAGCATTCCTTGTAGGTCGCTGACCGGGCCCGGGATCACAGGATGTATTTCGACAGGTCGGAATTGCCGGCCAGATCGCTCAAGCGTTCGCGCACATAGGCCGCATCGATCGTTATGGACTCGTTCTCGTGGTCCTCGGCCTCGAAGCTGATTTCCTCGAGCAGCTTTTCCATCACCGTCTGAAGACGCCGCGCGCCGATGTTCTCGACGCTCTCATTGACGCTCGCGGCGATGCTCGCAACCTCGTCGATGGCATCGTCGCGGATGTCGAGCGCGACCTTTTCGGTGCCGAGCAACGCCTTGTACTGCTCGACCAGGTTGGCGCGGGTCTCCGACAGGATGCGCACGAAGTCCTCGTGGGTGAGAGCGCGCAATTCGACCCGGATCGGCAGGCGGCCCTGCAATTCGGGCAACATGTCCGAAGGCTTGGCGACGTGGAACGCGCCGCTGGCGATGAACAATACGTGGTCGGTCTTCATCGGGCCGTATTTGGTCGCGACCGTGGTTCCCTCGATCAGCGGCAGAAGGTCGCGCTGCACGCCTTCGCGGCTGACACTCCCGCCGCGCACGTCGCTGACCGCGATCTTGTCAATCTCGTCGAGGAAAACGATCCCGTTGGTCTCGGCATTGCGAAGCGCGGTGCGCGCGACATCATCGTCATCGAGACGTTTGTCGGCTTCCTCGTCGACCAGCTTGTCCCAGGCTTCGGGCACGCGCAGCTTCTGCTTCTTGGTCTTTGCGCGGCCGAACGCCTTGCCCATCATTTCGGAAAGATCGATCATTTGCATGTTGCCGCCCATGTTCCCCATGTCGAAGGGGGTGCTGGGCGTGTCGGCGACATCGATCTCGACCTCGACCTCGTTCATTGCGTTCTGGACGATCCGCTGGCGGAAGCTCTCGCGCGTGGCTTCCGAGGCGTTGTCTCCGACCAGCGCGGTGAGCAGGCGCTCCATCGCCGCCTCGGACGCGGCCTCGCGCACGCTTTCGCGGCGGCGCTCTTTCTCCAGCCGGATCGCTTCCTCGACTAGGTCGCGGGCAATCTGTTCGACATCGCGCCCGACATAGCCGACCTCGGTGAACTTGGTCGCCTCGACCTTGACGAAGGGCGCCTCGGCCAGTTTCGCCAGGCGGCGGCTGATCTCGGTCTTGCCGCAGCCGGTCGGGCCGATCATCAGGATGTTCTTGGGCGTGACCTCGTCTCGCAGTTCGGGGCCGAGCCGCTGGCGCCGCCAGCGATTGCGCAGCGCCACGGCAACCGCGCGCTTGGCATCCTTCTGGCCGATAATATGCTCGTCCAGTGCGGCGACGATCGCCTTGGGGGTGAGGTTGTCGGTCATGAAATTCCTGAAATTTTCAGACCGTCTCGACGGTCAGATTGCCATTTGTGAAGACGCAGATATCGGCCGCGACCGCCATTGCCCTGGTCGCGATCTTCTGGGCGTCCTCCTCGTAATCGGCGAGCGCACGGGCAGCGGCGAGCGCGTAATTGCCGCCCGAACCGATCGCCGCGATTCCGCCTTCGGGTTCAAGCACGTCACCATTGCCAGTGAGCACCAGCAACGTGTCCTTGTCGGCGACGATCATCAGGGCTTCGAGATTGCGCAGATATTTGTCGGTGCGCCAGTCCTTGGCCAGTTCCACCGCAGCGCGCATCAGCTGGCCCGAATATTGTTCGAGCTTCTTTTCGAGCCGTTCGAATAGCGTGAAGGCATCGGCGGTGGCCCCGGCAAAGCCGGCGATGACCTTGTCACCTTCACCGATCCGACGGACCTTGCGGGCATTGGGCTTCATCACGGTGTTGCCCATCGACACCTGTCCGTCGCCCGCGATGACGGTCGTGCCGCCACGCTTGACGCCGATGATGGTGGTCCCGTGCCACTGGGTCAGCTCGTGGCTGTCATTTGCATTGGTCATGGCGAGCGATATGGGCGCTCAGCCAACAGGGTCAAGCTTGAGCGCGGCGCGCTACGCCTATTGCGCGCCGGTCCCCGGTCCGGCCGCACCGACCTGGCCGATATTGCCGAACAGGTCTTCGAGGAAGGTGCGCTCGCGGCCCAGCGTCGGGGTCTCGTCTCCTTCGGGCTGGAGGAAGACGACCTCTTCCATGCCCTGCCTCTCGACGCTGGCGACATTGCCGGCCTCGTCGAACTTGACCGCGAGGACCGCGTGCTGGCGAATCCGCGGACGCACGAAGGGACGGCGACCGGTGATGCTGGAGATATAGTACCAGGTGTCCTCGCCATACTGGCTCTGGAAGGTCGGACGACCCAGCGTCCCCTCGACCGAACGGCGGTTGTCGATCCCCGGCTGGACCGACGAGACCAGCGCCGCATCGACCACATAGCCGCGCGATTCGCGGATCGAGGAACACGCGCCCAGCGCGAGCACCGCCACGCCAAGGGCTGCCATTTTGACAAACCGGCCATTTGCCGAACCATTCAAAAGCATCTTGCCAGCCAGATCCCGTTCTCGTCTCTTGCCGCCCGCAACGGGCGACCTATATCGCAATTGCACGTTGATGAGCGCCTTACGGCGTGATTGTCAGCCTTGCAACGCCGCTCGCCCAATTCGCTGGGGTCTGCGGCGTGAATTGCGCCTGAATGTCCGCCCCGGGACGCGCGCCGCGCACATTCGCGCTGCCAATCGATAGGAAGCACTGGCCCATGTCGTTTTTCTCCCGCCTGATCGGCACCGCGCCAGACCCGCGCGAAGCGGTACGCCCGCTGTGGCACCGCGTCGTCGAGCTCGCGCGCGATCGTGAATATTATGCCGAGTGCCAGGTGGCCGATACGGTGGCGGGTCGGTTCGACCTAATCACCGCGGTGCTGTGCGTGGTGATGGTCCGCGTCGAGGCCAGCGACATGCGCGCCGAAAGCGCTCTGCTTGCCGAGCTGTTCGTCGAGGACATGGACGGCCAATTGCGCGAATTCGGGGTGAACGATGTCGTGGTGGGCAAGCGCGTGGGCAAGCTGATGAGCGTGCTTGGCGGAAGGCTCGGCGCCTATCGCGGCGCCCTGGCCGATGGCGACCGCGAACGGCTGGTCGGCGCGGTGGCGCGCAACATCACCTTTGCCGAGGGCGCCGACGAGCAGCAGGGCGCGCGCTGCGTCGCTCACAGGCTGCTTGCGCTTGCCGAACGGCTCGGGACGATCAGCGACGAAACACTTATCAAAGCAGGGAGCCTCGAGGCATGAGCCCGGAGAATTGTGAACTGTCGCGCCGATACAAGACCAAGGGACTGCCTGCGGAGCCGGTCGTCATCGAGGCCGATGCGGGCGAACGTGCCGCGCTTGCCGGGCGTTTCGGCCTACCGGGTATTGATTCGCTGCGCGCGGTGATTGCGCTTGAGCCGCGCGGCTCCGCGATTCGCGCGACCGGCACGCTCGATGCGGCAATCCGCCAGGCCTGCGCCGTTTCGGGCGAGGAATTCCCGGCCAATATCGCCGAGGTGATCGACCTGCGCTTCATCGAGGAGGGGGACACCGCCGCCGCGCCCACAGTTGACGAGGACGGCGAGATCGAGATCGAGCTCGATGCGGACGATTGCGACGAGATCGAGTTTTCGGGCGAGAGCTTCGATCTTGGCGAAGCGGTTGCCCAGACGCTCGGCCTCGCAATCGATCCCTATGCCGAAGGTCCCGGGGCCGACGAGGCCCGGCGCAAGGCAGGCATCGCCGCCGAGGGCGAGCAGGACGGGCCGCTCGCAGCAATGCTCAAGGACTTCAAGCCCGACTGAAACGAAACGGCGCGCGAGCGGGCCATCCCCGCGCGCGCGCGCCGTGTTCATGGCCTTTGCAGGCTGTCGATCAAAACGGAATGTCGTCGTCGAGATCGTCGTAGCCGCCGCCCTGGCTGCCGCCGCCCGAACCACCGCCGTTCTGGCCGCCGCTGCCCGAGCCGCCACCGCCTTGGTTCCAGCCGCCGCCCTGGCCGCCGCCACCGCCGCCGCCATAACCGCCGCCCGAACGGCCACCGCCGCCCTGGCCGCCGCCTGCGCCGTCGAGCATGGTCAGCGTGCCGTTGAAACCGCGCAGCACGACCTCGGTCGAATAACGGTCATTGCCCGACTGGTCCTGCCATTTGCGGGTCTGGAGCTGGCCCTCGATGAAGACCTTCGAGCCCTTCTTGAGGTAATTCTCGGCGACATTGACGAGCCCTTCGGAGAAGATCGCCACGGTGTGCCACTCGGTGCGTTCCTGGCGCTCGCCGGTGTTGCGATCCTTCCAGGTCTCGGTCGTGGCGACGCGCAGATTGCAGACCTTGCCCCCGTTCTGGAACGAGCGGACTTCGGGGTCTGCCCCCAGATTGCCGATCAGCATGACCTTGTTGAGCGAACCCGCCATCAAAAATTCCTTCCTGCCAAATGGGTGCGCGGCGCCCTGGCCGCGATTCTTGCCGTGGTCATAGGACAGCGAGCCGTCACTTGCGAGATCGCAGAGGCGTTATCCACGCCCGGCTCGGGCCGGTCCTAGCGAGAAGGGTAGCGCAAGCGCCCGAGAAAGCGGGTGAGGCTCGGCAGTTCGTAGTCGCGGCTGGTCAGCTGGTGCTTGAACTTCTCGAACTTCATCACGTCGTCGATCCGGCGTTCGAGAAAGGCGTGGGTGTCGGCCTTGCCCTCGCTGTCATCGTTGACGAACACAGCGAGCGTTGCCGAGTAGATCCCGGCGAGGATCGCGCGCTTGGTATAGTGGTTGTAATCGGTCGCAACGTCGCCTGCGAGCCGCCACATGATATCGGCCGAGCGCCAGCCCAGCTTGAGGCTGCGCGCGGCGTTCTGCGGCATTGCCATGATTGCCATGGCGCGGCGCACCCCCTCGTCTATCGGCGCGACCGCTTCGAGCCGGAAGGCGACCAGTGTGCGGATGCGTTCGCGGATCTTGAGCTCGGCCAGCCTTTCGGGAGGCCACGCCTCTTCCATCGCCAGGTCGACCGAGGCGATCCAGGCATCGATCATGTCCATCGCCTGGCCGGTGCCGGGCTTACGCGGAAAGGCCAGCCGGAGGATATCGGGGTCTGCGCCCGCCATTTCGGCGGCGGTCACCAGCGCGGTCTCGTTCCACCCGTCGAAGATCGCCGATGCGGCGATCTCGGGGGCGAGCGCAATCCGCAGCTCGTCGAGCGTCATGTCGGCATAATCGGGCGCGGCAGAGGCGTGTGCGGTGTCCATGCTGCTAGAAAGACGGTCCGTATTGCTCTTGGGTTCCCCGGTTCTCGCGCGCCGCGTCGGCAGCGGCGAATTCGCGTTCGAGCAGCGTGTTGCCGTTCATCAGCGCCAGGTAATCGCGCGCCGAGCGTCCCGAATTGTCATTGCGGTCAGGATCGGCGCCTTCGGCCAGCAGCCGGCGAACGAGCGCAACATTGCGCTGGTGGACCGCCGCGATCAGCGGAGTTTCGCCCTGGCTGTCGGCGACATCGACCTGTGCACCGCGCTTGAGAAGTTCCTCTACGCCTTCGACAAAGCCCAGCCGGGTGGCGAGCTGGAGCGGCGTGAGACCGTCATTGTTGCGGATATTCGGGTTGGCCCCGCGCTGAAGCAGGAATCGCACCCACAAGGTGTCGCGCCGCGCGGTGACGAGATGCAGCCCGGTATTGCCCGAGGTCAGGTCGCGGGCATTGACCACCTGCGTGCCCGGCTCGTTGAGCATGGCGGTGGCGGTGTCGCCGTCGCGTTCCTCGACCGCTTCGAGGAACTTGTAACCGTCCGAATAGACCTGCGCGCCTGCCGGGGAAAGCGCGGCAATGGCAACCGTCATTGCCGCCATTGCACTGGCAATCCGCGATCGAAGACCTAATTTGCGCAAAACAGCAGAGCCCACGCTTTGAACCTTTCGTATATCCTGTCACACTTTGTCGAGGACGCGCCCCGGGGGCCGTCCTTGCTGCGAGGCAATTAGCAGACCATGAACATTCGCGCCATCTTCCCTTCGACAAGCCTTCTTGCAAGCTGTGCACTTGCCCTTGCCGCGTGCAGCAGCGAAGCACCCGCGCCGGTCGATCCGCCGCTCGCCGGCGCCGCGATTGGGGGCGATTTCACCCTGACCGCCGCCGACGGCAGCGAGGTCAGCTGGAGCGATTTCGACGGGCAGTACCGGATCATCTATTTCGGCTATGCCTATTGCCCCGATGCCTGCCCCACCGATGTCCAGCGCACCATGCAGGGCTTTTCCCAATACGCCGAAAAACATCCCGACAAGGCCGCGAACATCCAGCCGATCTTCGTCTCGGTCGATCCCGAACGCGACACGCCCGAAGTGATCGAGCAGTTCACTAACGCCTTTTCCGAGCGGCTGATCGGGCTGACCGGTAGCGAGGACCAGATCGCCGATGCCGCGTCCAAGTTCGGGGTCTTCTACGTCAAGCTCGAGCCCAATGAGAGCGGCGCCTACCTGATGGACCATTCGCGCATCGCCTTCCTGTTCGGCCCCGACGGCGCTCCGATCACCATGCTCCCGCACGACAAGGGTGCCGATGCGGTCACCCGAGAACTCGAAACATGGGTGAGCTGAGGGAGAACTTCTGGACGCTGCCGCTAGCGCAGCTCACCCGTGCCGAGTGGGAGGCGCTGTGCGATGGATGCGGGCGCTGCTGCCTGCACAAGATCGAGGATGCCGATACCGGCGCCATCGCCGACACCAATGTCGCGTGCAAGCTGCTCGACACCGGCACCGCGCAATGCCGCGACTACCGCAACCGCAAGGCCTTCGTCCCCGATTGCCTGCGGCTGACCTTCGCCATCGTCGAGGACGTGCCATGGCTGCCCTCGACCTGCGCCTATCGCCTCCGCGCGGCGGGGCGCGACCTGCCGCACTGGCACTATTTGCTGACTGGCGACCGCGACGACGTGCACCGCGCCGGGGTCTCGGTGGCCGGGCGGGTGGTGAGCGAGGACGAGGCTGGACCGCTCGAACACCATATCGTCGAATGGAGCGCGCCACAGCGCGACCTCGAGGAAGAGAGCGGCGCGTGATCGACTGGCTCAAGCGCGCCGATCTCAAGGGGGCGACCGAGCCCGAGATCGCGCTCAATGGCGCCACCGTTCCGATCGTCCTGCGCCGCCACAAGACCGCAAGGCGGCTGACCCTGCGGCTTGCTCCCGATGGCAGCGCGGTTCGGATCACGCTTCCCGCATGGGCGCGCCCGGCCGAGGCGATCGCCTTTGCCCATGCCCGACGCGAATGGCTTGAGGAACAGCACGCCAAGATACCGCAAAGGCGCAGCACCGGCCCGGGGAGCGAAGTGCTCTATCGCGGCGAAGGGCTCGCGATCGAGTGGGACGCGAAACTCCCGCGCAAGCCTTCCCTGGCAGACGGAGCGATCCGCCTTGGCGGCCCGAGCGATTCGGTCGAGAAACGGGTCGCCCGCTGGCTCGAGACCGAGGCGCTACGATTGTTTCGCCAGGACGCGGCCGATTACACCGCCGCCGCAAGACTCGAGCCGGTTCCGGTCGCGATTTCGCGCGCGCAAAGACGATGGGGAAGCTGCTCGGACAAGGAACGGATCCGGATCAACTGGCGGCTGGTGCAAGCGCCCGATTTCGTGCGCCGCTCGGTGGTCGCGCATGAGGTCGCGCATCTCGTCCATTTCGATCACAGCCCCGCCTTCCACGCTCTGCTCGGTGAGATTTACGAAGGCGAGATCGCCCGCGCCGATCGCTGGCTGAAACAGCACGGGCGCAGCCTCTACGCCGCATTCGGCTGAACGCGCCGGACGGAGCGCCGGGGCCGCTTGCAGACAAAGGCTGGTTTCGTTCAGGTGACGACCCTATATTGCCAGCCATCATGGGCATGTTCGCCAAATCTCGCTTTAATCCGGCCCCCGGCGCGGTCGATTTCTGGAACGAATTCCGGAAACCCAACCCCTATCGCTGGCCGATTCTCGCGGTCTCGGCCCTGCCCCTGGCAGTGATCTTCTACTGGCTCTCGACCGAGACGGTCTACAAGACGCCCGAACGCCCGCGCGTGACCTACATCACCACTTTTGATCCTGAGCGGACCGACAACGAGATCATTCAGTCCAATCTCGAAAACCAGGAATTGAAGGAATTGCGCGAACAGGCCGAGGCCGATCTGGCTGCCCGCAAGCGCGAGATCTACAAGGCGCTGGGTGCAGGGATCGGCATGGATGTCGAGGAGATCGAACGCCGCGCGGAGGAAGAGCGCGCCGCCGAGGCCGCTGCCGAGGAAGCACGCCGCGCAGAGATGTTCGGCCGCCCCCCCTCAGGCGAAAGCGGCGCAGAAACGTCAAGCGAAAGCACCGCGCCATAGCAGCGCTCGGGGTCAGCGACGCCGACTGGATGGCCGCCGCGGCGCGCTATGCCAGCCGCGCCCGCCCCCTGTCGCGGCCCAATCCCGGGGTCGCAGCGCTACTGGTGCGCGAAGGCCGCGTGATCGCGCGCGGGCTTACGCAGCCGGGCGGGCGGCCCCATGCCGAGGCAGTCGCGCTGGAGGAAGCCATGGCGCGTGGCGGCGCGCGCGGCGCAGTACTCTATGTCACGCTCGAACCGTGCGCGCACACATCGCCGCGCGGGCCCGCTTGTGCCGACCTCGTCAGCAAGTCCGGACTGTCGCGGGTGGTGATCGGGGTCAGCGATCCCGACCCGCGCACCGTGGGTAAAGGCGCCGAACGGATCGCGCAGGCGGGCATCGCGGTCACCACGCTCGACAGCGAGGATGTGCGCGCCAGCCTTGCCGGCTATCTGGCCCGAGCTCGGCTGGGGCGACCGCATGTCACGCTCAAGCTCGCCACCAGCCTCGATGGGTGCATCGCGCTCGCCGACGGGACGAGCCGCTGGATCACCGGAGAGGCTGCGCGCGCTCATGTCCATTCTCGCCGGGCATTGGCCGATGCGATCCTCGTGGGCGGAGGTACCTGGCGCGCTGACCGGCCACGGCTCGACGTGCGACTCGACGGGCTCGAGGATCGCAGTCCCGACCGCGTGCTTCTGACTCGCGGAGTCGCGCCCGATGGGGTGCGCGTGATCAACCGGCCCGAACAAATCGCCGCGCTCGACACCGTGCAGCACCTCTACGTCGAAGGCGGCGCGGTGGCGGCAGCGAGCTTTCTCCAACGCGACCTCGTCGACGAACTGCACCTCTACCGCGCCCCGATCGTCATCGGCGACGGACAGCGCAGCCTTTCAGGGCTTGGCCTCAACCGGCTCAAGGACGCGCATGGCCGCTGGCGCGCCTGCGAGATGCGCCGGCTTGGCAGCGATGTGTTTGAACGATACGAGCGGGTCCGCGATCTGCCGCGATGATGCGGCGGGACAAAAGCGACAGGAAATACGCCCATGTTCACAGGGATTGTCACCGCGATCGGAACGATCGAAAGCGTCGCGAAGCGCGGCGACCTGCGCGCGCGGATCACCGCCCCGCTCGACCCCGAACGGATCGATATCGGCGCTTCGATCGCGTGTTCGGGCGTGTGCCTGACGGTCGTTGATCGCGGCGGCTCGACAGGCGATGCGTGGTTCGCGGTCGACGTGTCGGGCGAGACGGTGGCGCGCACGCGCCCCGGCATATGGGACGAGGGCACCCGCCTCAATATCGAACCCTCTCTGCGCATGGGCGACGAATTGGGCGGACATATCGTCACCGGCCATGTCGATGCGGTGGGCGAGGTCGTGCTGGCCGAACTCGATGGCGGCAGCCTCAGGCTCGCGGTGCGCGCGCGGCCCGAACTGGCGCCCTTCATTGCGGAGAAAGGGTCTGTCACGCTCGACGGCGTGTCGCTGACCGTCAACGACGTGCGCGACCGGCGCGATGGATCGTGCGATTTCCTGCTCAACATCATCCCGCACACGAGCGAGGTGACAACGCTCGGTTCGCTCGCACAGGGCGACAAGGTCAATATCGAGATCGACGTGCTCGCACGCTATCTCAAGCGGATGCAGGGGCTTACCGCGCGGGCCTGATCCTTCAGCTCCGGACGCAGCCTGTCACCGCCAAGAAAAAGGGCGAGCCCTGCAAAGGCCCGCCCCTTTCTTTTTTGAACGCTTTCGCTGCGTGGGCGCTCAAAGCCCGTCGACGCTTTTCGAGACCAGCACGTTGACCGCGACGCGGCGGTTCTGCGCCTTGCCATATTCGGTCTCGTTGTCAGCAACAGGGTCGCTTTCGGCCATGCCCGCGGGACGGAGCATGCGATAGGGCGCCCAGCCGCACTGCTGCTGGAGATAGTTGACCACACGCTCGGCGCGCTCGTCGCTCAGCCGTTGGTTGATTTCGTAACTGCCGGTCGAATCGGTGTAGCCGACCACCAGCAGGAGCGCGTTGTCGGTCGCTTCGGCCTGCTGGGCGACCCGGCACAGCTCGGCGCGCGCACGCGGCGACAGATCCGAGCGGCCCGTGTCGAAATAGACATTGGTGGTCGCGCGGATGTTGTACTTGTCGATATCGCCGAACCGGCCGCGCAGGGCCTCGGTCGCTTCGGTGTTTTCCTCGATCGCGGCCTCGTTGGCGGCAAAGCGCGCCGAGGTGCCCGAACGAATCATTTCGGCGGTTTCGAGGTCATCGTCGGAAAAGCGGATATCGGCGGCCACAAGGCCCCCGTCCCACTGACGCGTCTCAATCTCAACCGGAAGGCCGTTGAGAAGCGCGTCGATACCGAGCGTTTCGCGGCCCAGGCCAAGAAAGCCGCCGCGTGCGCGGATGCGGGTCTGTTCGGTCACGGTCAGAACGTGCGAGGTACCGTCGGTCGCGGTCACCCGCACACGGTTGCCTTCGCGCGCGGAGATGAAGCCCTCGACATCGGGGCCTTCGAGCATCTCTTCCATCGCAGGCGGCTGCGGGGCGTAGACGGTGGTGAGGACTTCGCCCTGGGCGCCGGTTTCCTGGGCGGACACGGCCAGGGCAGGGCTTGCCAGCATGGCGGCAAGCACCAGCGACTTGGAAGCGGTGGAAAGAACGGTCATCGGGTACTCCTGAATTCATCGTCGCCCGGCCGCTTCGCCCCGCAGATGGTGCGGGCGGGCCAGCAAGGGGCCCATAGCGGCAAAAGGGGCAGGGGGAACCCCCGCGTGGTGCAGGGACAGGTCACCGGGTGACGGCTGGCAGATTGCATCAGGATGAACGGCGCGCACGCGAAGGCGCATCAAACAGCCGGGCAGAGCCGTTGTTGCGGCGAATTGATGCGGTGCGAGACAGCGCGATGCGAAATCGGCGGGGCTGCACGGTTTGCAGTCACATTTGCAGATACACGAAGGCCGCGGAAAGCCATGAAGCTTCCCGCGGCCCGTGACCCCGGCCCGTTCGGGCGGGCACAGGGTTCCCCCCTTTTGGCTCAGTTCTGGTTGACCGTCGCGGTGTTGTTCGAACCGATCTGGCTCACCGACGAGGTCGCCATCGCACCCGTCTGAGTGACAGTCGCGGAGTTGAGCGAGCCATCCTGCAGGATCGAGCTGCCATTCATCAGCCCGCTCTGGTTGAGGATGGCATCGTTGTCACTGCCCGACTGGGTCATGGTCGAAGTGCCATTATCGCCGTCCTGGTTGACGTCGGCGAAATTGTTGAGCCCGCCGGCATTCTGAGTGACCGTCGATCCGTTGCCATTGCCGATCTGGTCGATGAAGGCGACGTCGAGATCGCCTTCCTGCGTCACGGTCGAGCCGTTCGAGGAACTGCTCTGCGTGACATCGGCATCGCCGTTCGTGCCATTCTGCGTGACGAACGAATTGTGGCTCTCACCCGTCTGGCTGACATTGGCATCGTTGTTCGAACCCGCCTGGTCCACGTCCGAGAATTGGTTAAACAGGCTCTGGTTGACCAGCGCGACGTTGTTAGAACCGCCCTGCGTGCCGAACGAATTGCCGAAGGTGCCGGACTGGTTGACGGTGAAATTGCCGGTGTCGCCCGGCTGATCGATATTAGCGATGTTGTCATCACCCGACTGGTTGATCGATGCGGTGTTGTTGTTACCGCCACCGTTGGGAACGCCCTGGTTAAGAACGAAGGCATCGTTGCGGCTGCCCGACTGGTCGATCGTCGAGGTGTTGTTGGCCGTCGGCTGATAGACGTCGGCCTCATTGTCGTCGCCCGTCTGGGTGACGAGGCTCGTGTTGTTGTCATCGAACGGGCCGATCGCGCCAAACCCCTGCCGCACGATCGCGCTGTTGCCCGAACCGTCCTGGTCGATCGTGCTGCTGTGGTTGAGCGAGAAGTCGCCCTGCGTCAGCGAGGCGGTGTTGCCCGTGTCCGACTGGTCGATCAGGCTCGTGCTGTTGCCTCCATCCTGGATCGAGGTAGCGGAGTTGCCGTCGGCCGACTGGTTGTGCGTCGCCGAATTGTTGTTGTACGGCCCATTCGCCCCGAAATCCTGGCGGATCGTGCTCGTGTTGAGGCTCGCCGTCTGGTTGACGTCAGCGGTGTTGCCGGCGCCTCGCTGATCGACATCCGAAATGTTGCTGTCGCCCAGCTGCAGCACGTCGGCCGCATTGTTGTTGCCCGACTGGTCGATCGTCGAATTGTTGTCGAGACCGTCCTGGATCACGCCGTTGTCGAGCCCGTCAAAGGCGAGGCCGATACGGTTTGAAGTGCCCGACTGGTTGATGGTGCTCATATTCCCATCGCCGTTCTGATGCACTTCCAAGCTGTTGTCGGTGCCCGACTGGGTGACGGTCGAGGACGCGGAGCCGGAGAACTGGTCGATCTCGACATCCATGTCAGGCCCGCCCGACTGGTCCACGTCGCTGAACGCCCCGTCGCCGCCCTGGAAGACATCGACGCGGTTGCGGTTGGCCGCATCGACGCCGTTGCCGTCCTGCGTGACGTCGGAGGTCGAGTTGGCGCCCGCCTGGGTCACGGTGGTCTCGTTGTCCGACGACGCGGCGCCCTGCGTGACGGTGGAGCCGTTGTTCGATCCGGTCTGGTCGACCGTCACGACGTTGTCGGTGCCGCCCTGGTTCACGGTGCTGGTATTACTCTGAGCGATGGCGGGTGCGGCGATCGCGAGTGCGACGACCGATGCCCCGGTGTAGATGAGATGTTTCATTGATATTCCCCCAAAAAATGCAAATTCGTGCGAATTGATGTGCGCTTGCAGGTGCGAGGGGCCGAGGCCCGTCGCACCCGTTCGCAATCGTCAGTTCTGGTTGACCGTGACCGAGCCGTTCACGCCGGTCTGGGTGACGTTGGAGACATCGCCCATGCTCGACTGGTTGACCGTCGCGACATTGCTGTCACCGCTCTGGGTGATGTAGCTCTCGTTGAATGTCCCGCTCTGGTTGAGCGTGGCGTTCTGCGTGAGGTCCGACTGGGTCAGCTCGGAAATGCCATCGCTACCGCTCTGGTTGACGGTAGCGACATTGTTCACGCCGCTCGCCGTTTGGGTCAGCGTCGACTGGTTGCGATCGCCGATCTGGGTGATGAAGGCGCGATCATTGTCACCCGACTGCGTGCCGTTCGAGATACCGTCATTTCCGTTCTGAGTCGAAGTCAAAAACGAACTGCCGAAGGTGGTACCATTGGTACTGACGCCATCCTGCGTATAGTTCGCAATATTGTTATCGCCGTTCTGGCTCGAACTGATTTGCGCCAGCGCACCAGTCGGTGAAGTTTGAGACTGGGTCGTGGTCAGCGAGTTGTTCTGGCCGTTCTGTGAGCCAAAAGTGTAGGTTTCGTCGCCTGACTGGTTGACTGTCAGGCTATTGCCCAGGTTTCGTTGGAAGAATTGAACGAAGGACGACGAGCCGGTTTGATCGATGTCTGCAAACTGGCCGCTTCCAGACTGTTCGAGATCGACAACAGGCGCAGACCCATTCGGCAGACCAGACATACTGGTCGGATAGGTCCGAAGCGGGTTGCCATCGCCCGCCTGATCGACCCGCGCCGTGTTGTTGTCACCCGTTTGCTCGATCGCCACACCCGGGCGTTGGCCAGGGAAATTGCTCGACAGGCCAGTCTGATTGACCGTCGCCGATAGGGTCAGGCCCGACTGGTTGATTCGCGCTTGCGCCCCTGTCGCACTTGCCGACTGATCAACGCTGGCGAAATTGTCATCGCCGGATTGATCGATGTCGATGTACTGTAGATCGCCAGCCTGGCCGGCGATTGCGGTTGAATTGTCGGCGTTCTGATCGATATCGATGAGGCCACTGTCAGCACTTTGGTTCGCGGTCGCCGAATTGTTGACCCCGGTCTGGTCGACGGTGGTGTTGTTGTTCGTGCCCGACTGGGTGATGTCCGAACTGTGAAGCCCGCCGGTCTGGTTGACGGTCGCGGTTTCGAAATCGCCCGACTGGGTGATCGTCGATGACTGCCCGTCGCCCGCGTCCTGGTTGGTGGTCGCGACGCCGTCGATCCCCGACTGGAAGATCACGCTGGTGGCGAGTGTCGAGGTCGAGCCCTGGTTCACCGTGGCCTGGCCGCCGGTGCCGGTCTGCTCGATCAGCGCGCCGGTGCCCGAGCCGAGCCCTGCGCCGGTGCCTTCCTGCGTGACGTTCGCGACATTGCTGTCGCCGCCGCCGTTCGACTGGAAGATTTCCGAGTTCATCCCGTTCGAGGACGCGGTCTGCGTGACCGTGGCCTGGTTGTCACCGTCCTGGTCGATGTCGGAAAAGCCACCGTCACCCTCCTGGGTGACCGTCGCCTCGTTCGCGACCGCATCGAGCGGAACGCCGTTCTGGTCGATTTCGGAGCCGTTATTGGTGCCCGGCTGATTGACCGTGGCCTGGTTGTCGGTGCCGGTCTGGTCGACGGTGCTCGAATTGCTTTGCGCCAGCGCCGGAGCGGCGGTGGCGAGCGCGATAATGGACGCACCGGTGATGATGAGATGTTTCACAAATATTCCCCCCTGAAGTTGCCAAACTGCCTGGAAACTGTGTCCCGATCGGCATTGCCCCGATCGGTCCGTACGTTTCCGGGCAGTCAAAACTGCCGGAACCCAGGTCGGATATTAGTGTCCCGACTCGTATCTTTACGTATCGTTAAGGCTGAAACTAACGGCCTAAAGAGTCAAGAAGATTGGAAAAATCGGTGGTGACTCAGTTTCAATTCCACCGACATGGAAACCTTCCGTTGGCGAAAATTTCGGTTGCCGTGCTTCGGTATTAGAATGGAATCCGCACTCAGGCATACCTAGCTGTCGGTCTCCTCGGCAGGCGGCATTTCGATCCCGCGCATTATGCGATCGGTCTCGGCCAGTATCTTGATGATCTTCTGATAGTGGCGGATGTCGTCGTAGCTGAGCTCGCGGCCCTTTCGGTCTTTCAGCCATTTCTGCGCTGGCTGGTATCCGCCGATGGGGAATCCCCATGTCACTTCGGGCACATTGCCAAAGTATTGCCCCTTGTCGCCCTTGCCATTCACGTAGATGCGGCCCGTGCCGTCCGGCTGGAGTTCGAAGCGGGGCTTTTCTACCTTGCTCTTCTCACCTTCCGGAGCTTCGCCATCGAAGGGATAGGGAGTTGCGCCAATTGCTGCGTCCTCCATCAGGTGGAGGCGGCGCAGGGCCTCGCCCCGTTCACTGATGGCGGCGAACACCTCTGGAGAGGGCGGGAAGGGGATGCGGGGGAAATCGATCTTGAGGAATTCGGCGTAGGTCTCGCGATAGGCGGGGCAGTGCAGGACGCCGTAGATGTAGTCGAATACCTTCACTTCATCTGGCCGCGCATCGCCAGTCGCGGCGCGGAATGCGCCGCTTTCCACCATCGCGGGATCGGGCACGCCATGCGGCCCGGTGAGGCCAGCGCGCTCGCGGATTTGCCCGTAGAGCTTGGGGTCAAAATTGACGCGGATCGACTGGTCTAGGTCTTGCTCATCGGGATAGAGGTAGAGTGGGAAATTCGAAGTAATGTCATAACCGCTAAACGCCTTATGTCCTGCGATGCTAGCGCTTGCCAGCGCTCCAAGACCATCTTTGGTCTGCTTTGGCAGCATTATCGCGAGGTTTTTGTGGGCAGCTAGGTGACCCATGACTTCGCCACGCGGCCTGCATTGAAAACCTCGCGATGTTCCCGTGAAATAAGTCCAGCGCGCATCAAAAGGTCGGTAAACAATAGGCACAATTCGATCTTGGCTGAAATTGGCGATGACATCAGTCTTCGCCATTTCCACACTCCAGTCCTGCACATCCCTTCCCAGAGCGTAGCGATCCCGAAGCGTCTCTGCGTCCGTTTGGGTGAAGTCCTGCACCCGATTCCAAAGAGCCTCCTTGTTCATGTCTATCGTGAGGGAGTCACGGGCAGTGACAATCCCAACTGAGTTGACCGGCATAAGGTCTGCGACAGAAAAACCGGTCGAATAAGATGCTTCCACGGCGTAATCGCGCTGCACCATTGGATAGGTTGGCGCTTTCTGCGGCAATGAAGTGGGCATGAGGCTCTTAACGGCGCCCTTCCAAAGCGCTGCGTATTTGCCATCACGTGCTCCCCACAGGTCACCGTGTCGCACTTCCGCCAACGGCTTGGGTTGCTTGCCATCGCGTCTGCTCACAACGGCGATTATGATCGCCACGCCCTGTTGAATGTCGAACACATTCTTGTCGGGAGAACCGTCCGGGCTAACCTCTTTCTTTTTCGAGTTACCGTGCAGGTCGAGCACGTAAATCCGATCAAAGCTGTTCATTAGGTGCCAGCGCATCCCCCGGAACGTGGGGTTGTCTAGATAACCGTGATTGGTGATAAACCCCAGCACGCCCTCGCCGGTCTTGTCGATCATATGCTGAGCCAGCCGGATGAATTTGACGTAGTCGTCATTGATCCACTTGGGGTTCCGCTCTTGCAGCCGCTGCTTGCCGCCGGGTTCCTGCTTGTAATCCTCCATCAGCCCCATGATCCATTCGCCCTTGTTGGCGCTTTCGCCAGAATAGGGCGGGTTTCCGATCACGCACATGATCGGAGTCTGGCGCTTGATGTCGCTCGCCGCCTTAGCTTCCTCGGCAATGGCGCGGGACAGGCCGAACAGGGTCTGGTCCACCCGCTCGCCTTCCTCCAGCGAGTTGGTGAGGTAGACCCCCAGCCGGGGCGGCTTGTCGGACGGTTTGTAGCCCAGCCCGGTCAGGATCATGTCGAGCTTCATGTGGCACATGGCATAGCTAGCCATCAGCAGCTCGAAGCCGTGGATGCGCGGAATCAGATCTTCTTCGACATAGCCGGACCACTGCCCCGGCGCGATCCCCTTCACCCGCTCCGCTACCAGCTTCACCACCTCGGCCAGAAAGGTGCCGGTCCCGGTCGCCGGGTCCAGAATCTGGACGCGGTGAACTTCCTTTTTGACCGTCGCGGGCTTGCCCTTCTTGTCGAGCTGCCCGGTGTCCCAATCGATCGAAACCTTGCTGGTATCGGCCAGCCCTTCGGTCAGCCCGAATTCGGTCTTGAGTACCTCGTCCACCGCGCGAACGATAAAGTTCACCACGGGTTCGGGCGTATACCAGACCCCACGCGCCTTGCGCTTGGCCGGGTTATATTCTGCCAGGAAGTCCTCGTAGAAATGCAGGAACGGATCTTCGCGCTTCGTGACTTTGCCAAAATGGCGCAGCACCTGCTCCATGTTGGTGGCGAGGAACACAGCACACAAATCATCCACCACGCGGCGCAGGCGATCATCTAGGTTCGGTCCGGCGATATAGGTGAACAGCGCGCGCAGAAACGGGTTGGACTTTGGCAAAAGCTCCAGTGCCTCGGTCCGGCTGAAAGTGTCCACCGTCTCGTCGTGCAGGCGCGCGGCGAATAGGCCATAGGCGATGGTTTCGGCGTAGATGTCGGCAAAATCGGCCACGGTGATGTCGTGGATCAGATCGGCCTTAAAAGCCTCATACTGGCCGATCAGGTCGGTTGGCTGATCGCCTGCATCCACGGCCTTCATGTCGGCCACCAGCGCGTTGCCCATGATTTCTTTGATGAGTGCGGCCTTGCCCGCCATCAGTTGCGCCAGCCGCTTGGATGATGTGATGCTGAGCGGGGTGACGCTGACAAACTCTGTCAGCCGCGCTTCAAGCATAGCGAAGGCTTCGGTGCGCGCGGGCATGGTCGGGATCAGGTCGGCGATAGTGACGAAATCAATCACCTCCCCATCGCGTATGAATTCGAAGTCCAGCCCGTTGGTGTAGATCAAATTCGGCAGGCCCTTGCGGTAGCGGTCCTTTTGCGCCTTGCTGTAATCGCCTGTCGCGAACTTCTCGATGTCCTTGCCAATGTCCTTGGCCTCGCACCACCCAATCGAGACATCGCCGCGCTGGAACACGAAATCGGGCGCGCCAACGTCTACAGTCCGCCGGGGTTCATTGATGACCGTAAGGCCGGGATCGATGGACTTGAACAGTCTTTCGAGCGCAGGGCGGAAACTGTGTTCAGTGGTCTGCCCGCTCGCGTAGAGAGTCTTTATTTCTGATAAATATTCAGCGATTTGCATCAGCGCCCCTCCACTTTTCGCTCTGCTATCTGGCAATCGACTAACAGCCAATAGTGTTTCAGAGTCGGGGGCGTCGATTTATTGGGCCGGCTCCGAGACATCGAACTAAATCGATCGCTTAACCGGCTTCGATCGTTACGAACGGCTTGGGCGTCCTCTCAGCCAGCTTGATGCCTAGCCACATCAGGTCGATCATGATGTGACCGACGGCGCCCGCCTCCTCAATTTGCTTTTCGATGTCGCCAATCAACTCGAATGTCGGAGGCGCACTGCTCCATAAAAAGCGGCCCTTTCCTTCGCTCCCGCTGATGCTGAGAGCTACCCTATCCCTCATCTCCATGCGACGTGCGAGTGCAGTAACTTCCTCCATGCTGCCCCTGACATCCACGGCGCCTTTGCCATTGAGAAGAGAAAAGAACAGCACAGTCGACGCACCCAATTCTGCTGAGGACTCGCTGTTTTTGGGAGAAACTCCGAGACCACTTAACTCGTACATGATTGCGATCTGCATAAGCTCGATCGTACTGAACGTGGCTGTGCGACCAGTGATCGGCGGAAGATGCCCGCGCTTGCGCCATACTCTCTGCATATCAACGCCGAGCCCGGTCGTTGTGAACAACTCCGTCGGCGTAAAGTGAGCGTATGCAACCCGTCCAACTGTCTCGACGAACGTCTTCTTCATAACGGTGCCTCGAATATAAGGTTGATGCGGGATGACGGGATAACCACTCGCCGCAGCTCTCCCCAATCATCGGGTCCTACTTCGCCCACAACGAAACGGTCTCTCGAAATCTGCCGAGCAAGCTCGGTCGCTGTGCTCGCAGCGACATCGACCCGCATCGGCTCAGTTGCGCCGCAGAGAAGAAAGTCAAATGTCGCCATAAATTCTCTCTTGATCCTCCGTAACGATTCACTGTATCGGTTATCCGAATCATCGTATCGCTTTCATTGCCAAAGCGCAAGTATGGAGTTCCGACTTGAATAGGCTCAATCCGGAGAAACAGGCTCGCATGCTCCATGATGTAGTGGAGGCTGGTTCGCTGCGCTCAATCGAGCGGAAACATCAAACCAGCTTCAACACGGTCATGAAGCTCTTCGAAGACGCTGGAGATATGGCGCTCGCTCATTTCGCCTCCCAGAAGAACTTGGAGCCGGCTCGTATTCAGGCAGATGAATTTCACACTTACGTGGGCTCGCGGGACAAAGACCCAGAGCCGACGTCTCCGCGTGATCGTGGGACACACTGGGTCTATTTGGCCATTGATGCCGACAGCAAATGCATTCTGCACCATCTGGTGGGCAGTCGGGAGGTTTACGACGCAACGGAGTTCATGAAGACACTTGCTTCAAAATTGCGGCGAAATGACCACGGCGAATTTGCAGTTCGTCCGACGATAATCACCGATGGCCTGCCCGCGTACAAGGAAGCGTCTGCTGTCGCCTTCGGTACCGATGCTGACGTCGGCATGCTTATCAAGAAGTATTCCGATACCGGGAAGAAAGGGCAAAAGCTCTCGCGCCGCCGGTATATTGGAGCCGACCGCATCACGTTGCTTGGAAGCCCCTCATGGGAGGACGTCCACACCTCATTTATTGAGCGCGTAAATCTGAATTTCCGGATGGACTTAAAACGCTTTACGCGGCGGACCAATGCCTTCTCAAAAACACTTCTAAACTTGAAACGACATGTCGCGCTGTACGCCATGTATTACAATTACTGTCGGATGCACCGCACGCTGCGAATGACGCCTGCAATGGCAGCTGGTTGGACCGATCACATTTGGGAAATCGATGAGCTGGTCGAGATGACTAACAAGTTTATCGCGGACCGACTTAAGAGCTTGGCTTCTAACGACCAATGCGACGTCGACGATACGCTCCCGGATGGCACGCCCACTCACTGGGTCTACCATAGTCCGATCCACTATCGTGCGAAGGTACACGAAGCCAATTGTTATCATTGCAAAGGTGGCCAAGGGCATTTTAGTGGAAAGGCGAAATCCGGTAATTGGCTCCCGTATCATTCATTGGACGATGCGATGGAGGCGGCGGCCAAATTCGAGCCCGACCGTCACGAAATTTGCAATACCTGCATCGGGTCTTATCGTAACGCGGGAGGCTACCGCGGGCCGCGCCGGTGAGCTTCGGTGCTCGCAATTTAATTGCAACGCAGTGGAATGCTTCCATGTCGGTGGAATTCAAACTGAGTCACTACCGAAAAATCCGACGATTCCGGCAAATCCTGCCCCAAGAAATAACGGGCGCGACCAGTTCATTTCACCGACCGCGCCCGCAATACATTCTCTAAAGAACGCGATCAGTGCTGGGTCACGGTGGTCGTGTTGTTGGACCCGAACTGGTTGACGAACGAACTGTTGCCCGCCCCGCCCTGCGTGACTGTCGCAGTAAGGCTGGAGCCGTCCTGCAGGATCGTGCTTTCGGCAAGGGTCGATCCGCCCGACTGCTCGAGATCTGCAAGGTTGCCGGTGCCCGACTGCTCGACCGTCGAGCTGCCATCGTCGCCGAACTGGTCGAG
The DNA here is from genome assembly GCF_045862805.1 of Qipengyuania nanhaisediminis. Lineage (GTDB taxonomy): Bacteria > Pseudomonadota > Alphaproteobacteria > Sphingomonadales > Sphingomonadaceae > Erythrobacter > Erythrobacter nanhaisediminis_A. The sequence continues at coordinate 850,910 of NZ_AP025760.1, read as the reverse complement.
ATCGGCTTCGTTGCCAACGCCGCCTGCATTCTGGGTAATGTTCGAGATATTGGCATTGCCGATCTGCTCGAGATGGATCCGATCGTCGGTGCCCGACTGCGTGATGTTCGAGACGTTGGCATCGCCGGTCTGGATGCTGAAGAACTGCAGCGTGTGGAACGCGGTCGAATGGCCGTCCTGCACGATGTTCGCCGTGTTGTTGCCGACCCCGCCCTGGATCGTGATGCCCAGCGAACTGCCGCCCACATCCGAAGTGTTCGACTGGAGGACATCGGCGGTGTTGCCGATGCCGCCCTGCGCCGCGGCGCTGGCGGTGTGCACGCCCGGCTGGTTCACCGTGGCGATGTTGTCCGAGCCGTTCTGATCGATGTCGGACAGGTTCGAGGCGCCCGTCTGGATGTTGGTCGCGGTGTTGTTGGTGCCGAACTGCCGCAACTCCGAATTGGGCGACGAGAAAAAGCCAGTCGTTCCGGTCGCCGAGATGTAGGTGCCCGGCGTGGACGACTGAACGATCGTCCCGTTATGGCCGGTGCCGCCCTGGATCACCTGCACGCCGGCGGTGAAATCGGCACCCGCTGCGACCGGTCCGACCGATGACTGGGTGATCGTGATGTTGTGATTGGCGCCGGTCTGGTTGACTTCGGCAAAGTTGAGCTCGCCCGACTGATCGATCGTGGCGCCCGAATTGGTCGAGGCCTGGTCGACGAAGACATCGCTGTCGAGGCCCGACTGGGTCACGTCCGAGCTATTGGCAGAGCCGGTCTGGTCGATCGTCGCGGCATTGTCGGTGCCGCTTTGGTCGACGGTGCTCGAATTGCTTTGCGCCAAGGCCGGTCCGGCAATGGCGAGCGCGACGATGGACGCGCCGGTGATGACAAATTTCTTCACGTTTATTCCCCCTTGAGCCCGCCTAGCGGCGGGCTTGTGAATGCGCGCTGGTTCCGGGCGATGTCCCGGCTTCAGCGCAACCTGCCCATTGCATTGGATCCGCCAGGCGGATCAGCAGGTTGGTTCTCGACCAGCGCCCGCGAGTTCGGGGCTTGTCGAAGGACGTTGGCGATGGCCCATCTTGGAGGGTCCGTCGCTGCCGCCCCGCTGGCACGCGGGAGGCCGGCGAGGCCAGCACTCCCGCTTGCCGAACCTTGCGCGGCTTACGGGCCGATGTTCTGGTTTACCGTCGCGGTGTTGTTGCTGCCGCTCTGTGTGACGGTCGACACGTCACCGATCCCGCCCTGCGCCACGAAGGCGTTGTTGAACGAGCCGTTCTGGAGCAGCCTTGCGAAGTTGTCCTCGCCCGACTGGGTCAGCTCCGAGACACCGTCGCTGCCGTTCTGGTCGATATCGGCCTCGTTATCGATCCCTCCGGCCAGCTGCGACACGGTCGAGTTGTTCGACGCGCCGATCTGGGTGACGAAGGCAATGTCGCCCTGGCCCGATTGGGTACTGATCGAGACGTTGCCGATGTTATGCTGGGAGACATGCAGTTTCGGGCTGCCATACCCGTCCCCGGTGCCTGTTCCGTCCTGCGTCGCGTTGATCCGGTTCGAATTGCCCAACTGGAAGATGAGTATCGTCGACAATGCAGGTCCGGTGGTCGACTGGTCGGTGGTGATGGTATTGTCCGAACCGGACTGAAACCCGTTGAGTGCATTGTTCTCCCCGCCCTGCGTGGCAATCAGAGAACTGTTCATCCCGGTTTGCGAGAATGACATCAGGCTCGAATCGCCGGGTTGGTCAATATCGGCGAAGTTGTCGCTACCGCTCTGGATCAGGTTCACCCCCGGCGCGACGCTACGGCTTAGGTTCGTACCGCCCGCCCAGCGAATATAGTCACCGCTCTGGTCGATCTGCGCGGTATTGTTGTCCCCTGACTGCTCAAGATCGACGGTCGTAACAGCAAAGGAGCTGGTTGTGACGCCAGTCTGATTGATCGTCGCATTGTGGAACGAGCCGGACTGGTCGACGCGGACCTGCGAGAGCGTGGTGTCGACGTCCTGGAAGATCGAGACCGTCTGGTCGAAGCCCGATTGTGTGACAAAGGCATCCTGCCCTTCGCCCAGCTGGGTCACCGTTGCATTGCCATCGGTCCCGTCCTGGTCGATTTCGACCTCGCCGTTCGAGCCGCTTTGCGTAACGCTCGCGGTGTTAGCATCGGCGGTCTGCGAAACATCGAGCGCATTGCCCGAGCCGGTTTGCACGGTGGTCGCAAGATTGCCGGTGGCGCCCTGTCCGATGTTCGCGCTGTGATCGAAGCCGTCTTGCGAGGCCGTGGCCTGGTTCGACGAACCGGATTGGGTGATCGTGGCACTGTGCAGCGCCCCTACCTGCGTGACCGAAGCGGTTTCATCGTCGCCCGATTGCACGATCATGGCCGAGGCCATGTCGCCATTGTCCTGCGAGACGCTCGCGATGCCGTTCGCGCCCGACTGGTCGATGGTGCTGGTGGCGAGCGTGGTGAGATCCGTCTGGGTGACATTGGCCGAGCCACCGGTCCCGGTCTGGCTGATCACCGATCCGGTGCCCGAACCCTGGCCGCCGCCGAAACCGCCCTGCGTCACCGTGGCGCTGTTGCTCGCCCCGCCGCCATTGGCCTGCGTGATCTGCGAGCTCATGCCGACCGAGGTCGAGGTTTGCGTGACGGTGGCCTGGTTGTCGCCGTCTTGGTCGATGTCGGAAAAGCCGCCGGCCCCTTCCTGGGTGACGGTCGCCTCGTTGGCAACGGCATCGAGCGGCACGCCGTTCTGGTCGAGTTCGGACGTGTTGGTCGAACCCGGCTGGCTGACGCTCGCCGAATTGTCGGTGCCGGTCTGGCTGACTGTGCTCGAATTGCTCTGCGAAAAAGCCGGAGCAGCGGCGGCGAGCGCGATGATCGACGCGCCCGCGAAGATGATATTCTTCACGAGATTTCCCCCCAAATTGGACCCCGCCGACGCAATAGATTTCGCTGCCGGCGACCGATCAACAGGTCCCCACCTGCCGATTCGCATTAAGGAGTAACACGTTAGTAATATTATGCAAATTCGGGGTTTTACGTAGCCGAGAACGGCAGAAATCCGCCATTCTCGTCGCGTGCCATGGTTAACCGCGACCGCGCGAATCCGCCCCTTGCCCCGGACGAAGATCGATGCGGGAATTCTCTTAGCGGAGGCTCGCGAAACAGACCGATCACGGTCTAGCGAGCGGCCCGGCAGCGAATTCCTCGCGGGTCATGGCATAGACAAGGTGGCGCACCATCGCGCCTGCCATCCCGCGCTCTTCGCTGCGCGCGGTCAGCCTTGCGCCGATCTTTTCGAGCGCACGGCGCGAGCGCCAGTTCTCCTCGCCCACGACGAAGCGGCATTCGCCGATGGCCCCGAGTGCATGGCCGACCATCAGACGCTTCATCGCGCGATTTGCCGTTCCGCCCCAGAATTTGCGCGCCAGGAAGGTCCAGCCGATCTCGACGGAACCGCCATTGGCCTCCTCCAACCCGTCATAGCGCGAGGAGCCGATGATCTGCCCGCTCGCCTTGTCGATCGCGACCAGCGCGCCCTGGCTGGCCAGCGCATCGTCGAAAAAGCGCGCGAAAACCTCTGCGCGCCAGCGATCGTGCGCAGGGTGCTGCTCCCAGATCAGCGGATCGGAGGCGACGGCGTGGAGCGCGGCGCGATCTGCGGGCCGCAAGGGTCGCATGGCAAGCTGCGCGTCCTCGAGCACCGGCTGGCAGTCGAGCACGCGCATCCGTCAGCCGGTCACTTCGGCAATCGCGGCGATGAACTTGTCGATATTGTCCATGGTCAGCCCGGCGACATTGATGCGGCCCGACCCGGCCATGTAAATGCCGTGATCCTTGCGCATTTGCTGCACCTGTTCGCTGCTCACCGGCAGGACAGAGAACAGGCCGTTCTGCCGGCCCAGCGGGGCAAGATCGACGCTGCCGGTCATGCCCGCTTCGGCGAGCCGGGTGCGCACGGCGCGCATGCGTTCGCGCATGGTGTCGAGTTCGTCCTGCCAGAGCTGGGTGAGCTTGCTGTCACGCAGCACCAGCCGGACCGCAGCGGCACCGTGATCGGGCGGCATCGACCAGGCGGCGCGGGCCAGCGCATTGGCATTGGAGAACGCGGTGTCGAGCGTGTCGGACCCTTCGGCCATGATGTAAAAAGCGCCCACGCGGTCGCGGTAAAGACCGAAATTCTTGTCGCACGAATAGGCGATGAAAGCCTCGGGCACCTTGGCCAGGACCGCGCGCAGGCCCGCTGCGTCTTCCTCGAGCCCGTGGCCGAGCCCCTGATAGGCGGTATCGATGATCGGGAAAGTCCCGCTTTCGGCCAGCGCGTCCGCGATCTGCGCCCATTCCTCGTCCGAGTAATCGATGCCGGTCGGGTTGTGACAGCAGCCATGCAGGAGGATCCCCTCGCCCGGGCCTGCGCCGCGGATCGTGGAGAGGACCGCGTCGATATTGGCGGTGCCATCGGAATTGGCATGGTCGAATCCGTTCCAGTCGAGTCCGAGATCGCCGATGATCTGGGCATGGTTGGGCCAGCTCGGCGTGCCCATGTGCAGCCGGGTCATCCCCGCCTGCTGCGCGAGCGCGAGCGCGAGCCGCACCGCGCCGGTTCCGCCCGGGGTCTGCATCCCGGCAATGCGCCCGCCCATGGTCGCATCCTCGCCGAAAATGTAAGGCATCAGAGCATTGACGAAACCCATGTCGCCTTCGGGGCCGAGATAGCTCTTGGAATCCTGGCTTTCGACCAGCTGGCGCTCGGCCTCCTTGATCGCGGCGAACACGGGCGTTGCCCCTCGATCGGTGCGATAGACGCCGACTCCGAGGTCGATCTTGTCGGGCCGGTCATCGGCGGCATGGAGCTTGATCAGCGCAAGCAGCGCGTCGGGCGATTGGGGAGCAAGTGTCTCGAGCATGGCCACCCTCTGCCGCGAGCGCGCGCGCGCTGCAACAGGCAATCGGATTGAGCGCGCAAAAGCTGGCCTATCCGTGCGAGCATTCTGCCACTTCGCGCACGTGCCGTAGCGTCAGAAGGGCAGCCAGCGATGCTTCTTGGAAAAGCGCATATAACCCGCATTGACGCCGAGCCTCAGCCCCGCTCCGACCCGGATCGGGATCAGCACCACGTCTCCGCGCCGCATGTAGCTGGCGTGCAGCCCGCCGACGAAATAGGCCTGTCCCTCGCCTGCGGGATAGCGGCGGAAGATGTCCTCGCTGTCATAGAGGTTGTAAACGAGGACAAAGGTGTTTCCGGCATTTGCCCCGGCATCGAAACCGAGCGAGGGACCGGTCCAGTAGACCTCGCGCTGGCCTTCGACCTTGTGGTGGAGCGTACCCGACCCGTAGCGCACGCCGAAGATGAAGGCGCCGCCGCCTTCGCGCCCGACAATATAGCCATTGGGTTCGCCCTGCTTGCGCAAGAGGTCCTCGATCATCCCGGCGAGGCCTTCGGCACCCTTGCCGAAAACGCCTTCGGCCGCGCCGATCAGGTCGTCCTGTTGGTAGGTGGTGGCACTGGCTTCGGCGGCTGCGACATCGCCGGTGGGTGCCGGCTCCGGCTCAGCCGCGCCCGGTGGCGCATATTGCGAGAACTCGCTGTCGAACGACGCGCCCGCATCTGTCTGCGGCGATACATCGGGGAATTGCTCGGGCGCAGCAGGAGCTTCCTCGCGCACGGTCCGCAAAGAAGGATCGACGAGATCGGCATCGATCGCGCCGGTCGCAGCCGCCTGCGCTTCGACGCTCGCGGCGCTGTCATAGGCCTCATCGGGGTCGAAACTCTCGACATCCTGCGCGCCCGCGGGTGCAAGTGCGACCAGTCCTGCCGCGAGAAATGCGGTCACGGCGCGCGCGCGGCGCTTCATCGCGCCAGCAAGGCGATCGGTCTGTGTGGTGCGAATTGGCATGTCCCTCTCCTGTCGCTCTCGTGCAGCCGCAAGTGCGCGCTGCCGAGCAGAAACCTCTCTCCGCTTCGCGGCAACGCATCGTCGGCCAAGCGAATCGAAAACACGGTGAATCGAGTCCCTAGCTTTGTTTTTCTTAAGCCAGGATGGCTGGAAATACGGGACTTTGCGGTGCAGGCGCGCCCGTGCGGAGCCTCGCGAGGCCGGGCCATTGGCACGGATGCGCACCTGCCTCCGATTGCAGGGTTGCCGCCATAGCCCTGCGCGACTATAGCGCGCGGCTCGCGGCCGATTTTCGCCCTTGGCGGACCGATCGCGATGCGGAGACGTGGGTGAGTGGCTGAAACCAGTCCCCTGCTAAGGGACCATACTGTTTATAGCAGTATCGAGGGTTCGAATCCCTCCGTCTCCGCCATTTCTTCTCGAAAAGTTCGGAACCGCCAGGCAACGCCCGACGGCACTGGTTCGCGGCGGTGGGCGCGCCTCGCCTGCATCGACGTGTCCCGCGGTGGGCGAGATATTTTAAACTTGAAATAAATTGGGCGCGCGCGCAGTCTCGTGGATGTGGAGAGAGGAAACCGCCCCGCACGACGCATCGCGATCCTCGGCGGCGGTCCCGCCGGGCTCTATGCCGCGATCAGCCTCAAGCTGCGTTCGCCCGGCGACGTGGTTACGGTGATCGAGCGAAACCGTCCCGACGACACCTTCGGCTGGGGCGTGGTCCTTTCGGAGGAAACGCTCACCAACCTAGCCGCGAACGACCCGCCCAGCGCCGAGGCGATCCGCGCCGACTTTGCCTACTGGGACGATATCGCGGTCGTGCGCGGCGATGATCGCAACCTGTCGAGCGGCCACGGCTTCTGCGGAATCGGCAGGCAGCGGCTTCTCACGCTGTTGCAATCGCGCGCGAACGAACTGGGCGTTGCAATGCGCTTCGAAAGCGAGGCCAGCGATATCGCCGCCCTGATGCGCGGATACGACCTTGTCATCGCAGCCGACGGAATCAATTCCGCCGCGCGCGCCGCCTTTGCCGACGTGTTCGAACCTAAGATCGACCAGCGCGCCAACAAGTTCGTCTGGCTCGGCACGCACCAGAAATTCAACGACGCCTTCACCTTCATCTTCGAGCAGACCGAGCACGGATGGGTCTGGGCGCACGCCTATCAATTCGACGCCGATACCGCGACATTCATCGTCGAATGCAACGCCGAGACATGGGAAGCCTTTGGCTTCGACGAAATGGACCGCGACGCCTCGATCGCGACCTGCGAGCGGATATTCGCGCGGCATCTGGATGGGCACAACCTGCTCTCCAATGCACGACACTTGCGCGGCTCGGGCTGGATCAATTTCCCGCGCGTTCTTTGCGCGAAATGGCACCACGATAACCTCGTCCTGCTCGGCGATGCCGCGGCGAGCGCGCATTTCTCGATCGGATCGGGAACCAAGCTGGCGATGGAGAGCGCCATTGCGCTTGCCGACAAGCTTGCCAGTCATGCTGAGGCGTCAGAAGCGTTTGCCGAATACGAGGACGAGCGCCGCGTCGAAGTGCTCAAGCTGCAATCGGCGGCGCGCAATTCGTGCGAATGGTTCGAGCAGGTCGGACGCTATCTCGGCCTTGCCCCGATGCAATTCGCCTATTCGCTCCTGACCCGCTCGCAAAGGATCAGTCACGAAAACCTGCGCCTGCGCGATCCCCGATGGCTCGGACAGGCCGAAAGCTGGTTCCAGCGCCAGGCTGGAGCCGACCGCGCGCGCGCGCCGATGTTCGCGCCCTTTCGCCTGCGCGACATGGAGCTCGCCAACCGCGTGGTCGTCTCGCCGATGGCACAATACAAGGCGAACGACGGCTGCCCGGGCGACTGGCACTTTGCCCATTATGCCGAACGGGCGAAGGGCGGCGCGGGCCTCGTCATCACCGAGATGACCTGCACCGCGCCCGATGCCCGGATCACGCCCGGATGCACCGGCCTCTATGCGCCCGAGCACGAGGCCGCGTGGAAGCGGCTGACCGATTTTGTTCACGCAGAAACCGATGCGAAAATCGCCGTGCAGATCGGCCATGCCGGGCCCAAGGGTTCGACCCAGCTCGGTTGGGAGGAAATGGATGCGCCCCTGGCCAGCGGCAACTGGCCGCTGCTTTCCGCCTCTGGGGTGCCATGGTCACCGCAGAACCAGGTTCCGCGCGCGATGGACCGGGCGGACATGGACGAAGTGCGCGACCAGTTCGTCGCCGCTGCCGAAATGGCGAAGCGCGCCGGATTCGACATGGTCGAGCTTCACATGGCGCACGGCTATCTGTTGTCGAGCTTCATCACCCCGCTGACCAACCGGCGCAATGACGAATATGGCGGCGAACTGGAAAACCGGATGCGCTTCCCGCTCGAAGTCTTTCACGCGGTCCGCGCAGCCTGGCCCGATCACAAGCCGATCTCGGTGCGGATCTCGGCCAATGACTGGGTCGGCGAGGAGGGCGTCACGCCCGAAGAAGCGGTCGAAATCGCGGCGATTTTGCGGGAGGCGGGCGTCGATATCTGCGATGTCTCCGCCGGGCAGACGACCCCGAGCGCGCAGCCCGTCTACGGACGCATGTTCCAGACCCCGTTTTCCGACCGGATCCGCAACGATATCGGCATGGCGACCATGGCGGTCGGCAATATCTACGAGCCAGATCACGCCAATTCCATCCTGCTCGCAGGGCGCGCCGACCTCGTCTGCCTCGCCCGGCCGCACCTCGCAAATCCCTACTGGACGCTGCACGCAGCCGCCGCGCTCGACGATCGCTTCGTCCATTGGCCCGCCCCCTATCTCGCCGGGCGCGACCAGCTCTACCGCCTCGCCGAAAAGGAGCGCGCGGCTGCCGAGGACTTCAAGGCATGACGCTCGCCGATGCCCACGCGGTCGTGACCGGGGCCGGCACCGGAATTGGTCGCGCCGTCGCGCTCGCTTTGGCCGAAGAGGGCGCGAAGGTCAGCCTGCTGGGCCGCCGGATCGAAAAGCTCGAAGAGGTGGCCGGCGCAGCGGGCGCAATGGCGATCAGCTGCGATGTCACCGACCCCGCACAGGTCAGCCGCGCAATGCGGGCTGCGCGCGAGGCGAACGGCCCTATCGGTTTGCTCGTCAACAATGCCGGGGCCGCTGCAAGCGCCCCCTTTGCCAAGTGGGACACCGAAAGCTGGCGCGCGAGCTTGGCTGTCAATCTCGACGGGGTGTTTCACTGCACCCATGCAGTGATCGAAGACATGATCGAGGCAGATGGAGGCCGGATCGTCACCATCGCCTCGAATGCGGGGCTGCGCGGCTATGCCTATACCGCGCCCTATTGCGCGGCAAAGCACGGCGCGGTCGGACTGATGCGCGCCCTCGCGGTCGAGTTCGCGGGCAAGAATATCACCGCCAATGCGGTATGCCCGGGCTTCGTCGATACCGAAATCGTCGCCGAAGCGGTGCGCCTGATCACGCACAAGACCGGGCGCAGCGAAGACGAAGCGCGCGCAGAGCTTGCCGCTCTCAACCCGTCGGGCCGGCTAATCGCACCCCGCGAAGTCGCATCGCTGGTTCTTGAACTTGCCCGATCGGACAGGACCGGCGAAGCGGTGGAGCTCGCATGAACGCCGCGGCGGACCCGCGCGTGACATCCGACGGGCGCGAACGCCTTCGGCTCTGGCTGCGGCTCCTTAGCCTGTCGCGACGGATCGAGAGCAAGCTGCGCGAGCGGCTGCGCACACGGTTTGGATCCACCCTGCCACGTTTTGACGTCATGGCAGCACTCGCGCGCAGCCCAGAAGGGCTCACCATGGGCGGATTGTCGCAAATGCTGCTGGTCTCCAACGGCAATGTGACGGGCATTGTCGAACGGCTGGCCGAAGACGGGCTTGTGACCCGCAATACCCATGAAGGCGACCGGCGCGCCTCGGTGGTGCGGCTGACAAGGCCCGGCCAGGCTGCCTTCTCCGAAATGGCCGAGGCGCATGCCGTATGGATCGATGAATTGCTGGGCGGCTTCGCGCCCGAGGAAGCGCGCGAGCTTGCAGCCATGCTCGCGCGCGGACACGTGAAATTAGGGGAGAGGACATGACACAGATGGCGGGGCACAGGCCCGAGCACTTCAACTGGCGCATGGAGGGGCGGGTCGCGTGCATCCAGCTCGACCGGCCCGAGCGCAAGAACCCGCTCACTTTCGAAAGCTATGCCGAGCTTCGCGACACCTATCGCGACCTCGCCAGCGCAGAGGACGTGGACGCGGTGGTGCTGCTTCCCAATGGCGGCAATTTCTGTTCGGGCGGGGATGTCCACGAGATCATCGGCCCGCTTGTCGGCATGGACATGAAACGCCTGCTCGCCTTCACCCGGATGACCGGCGATCTCGTCAAGGCGATGATCCATTGCGGAAAGCCGATCATCGCCGCAATCGATGGCGTCGCGGTTGGGGCCGGTGCGATCATGGCGATGGCCTCCGATATCCGGCTGGCAACGCCCGAGGCCAAGACCGCTTTCCTTTTTACCCGGGTCGGCCTTGCCGGATGCGACATGGGAGCCTGTGCCATCCTACCGCGACAAATCGGCCAGGGGCGCGCTGCCGAACTGCTCTATACCGGCCGTTCGATGAGCGCCGATGAAGGCGAGCGCTGGGGCTTTTACAACCGGCTGGTCGATGCCGAAACCATCGCCGACGAGGCAATCGCGCTTGCCACCCGCATCACCGAGGGGCCGGTCTTCGCCCATTCGATCACCAAGACCCAGCTCAACCAGGAATGGGCGATGGGAATCGACCAGGCGATCGAGGCCGAGGCGCAGGCCCAGGCGATCTGCATGCAGACCCGCGATTTCGAACGCGCCTATCGCGCCTTTGTCGACAAGCGCAAACCCGTGTTCGAAGGCGATTGAGAGGACCGGCCATGACCTTGAAACCCAGCGCGCATGTCGACACGTTCGCCCGCGACAACCTGCCTCCAGCAGACCAATGGCCCGACCTCCTGCTCGACGGATACGAATATCCCGACCGGCTCAACGCGGCATTTGAACTGTGCGATGCGCAGGTCGCGCGCGGCATGGGCGATCACATCGCCCTGATCGGGAATGGCCGGGTGCGCACCTACAAGGAGCTCGCCGACTGGTCGAACCGCATCGCTCACGCTCTGGTCGAGGAATACGGCGTGGTCCCGGGCAATCGCGTCCTGATCCGCGGCCCCAACAATCCCGCTCTGGTCGCCTGCTGGCTTGCCGCGACAAAGGCCGGAGCGGTCGCGGTCAACACCATGCCGATGCTGCGCGCGGGCGAGCTGGGCAAGATCGTCGACAAGGCCGAGATCGCGCTCGCGCTGTGCGACACACGCAGTCTCGACGAACTGGTCGCCTGCGCCAAGGACAGCCGTTTTCTTGAAAAGGTCATCGGATTTGACGGCACCGCCAATCACGATGCCGAGCTTGACCGGGTTGCATTGTCGAAACCGGTGGCGTTCGAGCCGGTCGCGACATCACAGGACGACGTCGCCCTGCTCGCCTTCACCTCGGGCACGACCGGCGAACCCAAGGCGACGATGCATTTTCACCGCGACCTGCTGATTATCGCCGATGGCTATGCGCGCGACGTGCTCGGCGTGACTGGAGAGGACATCTTCGTCGGCTCGCCTCCGCTGGCCTTTACTTTCGGGCTGGGAGGTCTGGCGATCTTCCCGCTGCGGTTCGGCGCGGCAGCCGCGCTCCTCGAACAGGCATCGCCTGCCAACATGGTCGAATTGATCGAAAAGCACCGCGCGACTATCAGCTTCACAGCGCCGACCGCCTATCGTGCGATGATGGCGGCGATGGACGAAGGCGCAGACCTGTCTTCGCTCCGCCTCGCGGTCTCGGCCGGCGAGACGCTGCCCGCCCCGGTCTGCGAGGAGTGGGAAGGGAAGACCGGCAAGCCGATCCTCGACGGGATAGGCGCGACCGAATTGCTGCACATCTTCATCACCAACACGCCCGGCGATCGCCGCCCGGCCTGCACGGGCCGCCCGGTGCGCGGCTACGAAGCGCGAATTGTTGATGATGAAATGCGCGATGTGCCGGATGGCGAGGTCGGAAGGCTCGCAGTGCGCGGTCCGACCGGCTGCCGCTATCTCGCCGACAGCCGCCAGCGCGATTATGTGCGCGAGGGCTGGAACCTCACGGGCGACAGCTTCCGCCAGGACGAGGACGGGCGCTTTCACTTTGCCGCGCGTTCGGACGACATGATCATTTCGGCCGGCTACAACATTGCCGGGCCCGAGGTCGAAGCCGCGCTACTCTCGCACCCGCAGGTCGCCGAATGCGCGGTGATCGGCGTCGCCGACGAGGCGCGCGGTCAGATCGTCGAGGCGCATGTCGTGCTCAAGGATGGCGCTGAGGGTGATACCGCGCTGTCCGATGAATTGCAGGAACACGTCAAGCAGCGCATCGCGCCCTACAAATATCCGCGCAGCATTGTCTTCACAGCTGCGCTTCCCAGGACGAGCACCGGCAAGATCCAGCGCTTTCGCCTGCGCGAGGCGACGCGGTGAGCGCATTTGAAACCAGTCGCATCCTGCGCTTCGGACAATGCGATCCGTCGGGGATTGCCTATTTCCCGGCCTATCTCGACATGCTCGTCGGTGTGACGGAGGACCTGTTCGCGGCAATCGGCTGGCCTTGGCCGAAGCTCAGAAGCGAGCGCGCGATCACCACGCCAACCGTCTCGCTCGACGTGACGTTCTCGCGCCCGGGGATGGAAGGGGACCGGCTTTCCTTTCGCTGCGCAGTCAGCCGGATCGGGACGACCTCGCTCGACCTCTCGCACACCGTGAGCGCGCAGCGCGAATTGTGGCGCGCCGGCCAGCGGCTTGTCGCGACCTCGCCCCAAACCCACCGCCCGGTTCCCTGGCCCGATGACATCCGCACCGGCCTGTCCCAATTTCAGGAGAGCGATGATGCATGAAATCCTCCACCCCGCCGGATGGGCGCCGGCCATCGGCTATGCCAATGGCGTGCTCGCCGAGGGACGCACGATCCACCTCGGCGGACAGATTGGCTGGAACGCCGCGCAGGAATTCGAAAGTGATGACCTGGCTGACCAGGTGCGCCAGACCCTCGACAATATCGTCGCGGTGCTGGCCGAAGCCGGGGCCGGGCCGCAGCACCTCGTTTCACTCACCTGGTTCATGACCGATCTCGACGAATACAGCGCGCGGCTGAAGGATATCGGCCGCGCTTATCGCGAGGTGATCGGCAGACATTATCCGGCCATGGCCGCGCTCGAGGTCAGGCGGCTCGTCGAACGCCGTGCCAAGGTCGAGATCCAGGCGCTCGCTGTCCTGCCGGACGTAGAGAAAGGCTGACCGTCAACGCACACGCGAGGGCGCGACGAGCACCGCATTGGCGAGCAGGAGGTCGAGCCCGTCGAGATAGGCCCGGGTCGCGGGGTCGTGGGCAAAGCCGATCGCAAGGCCGCGCCCGCGGCGTTGGGCGACAAGATAGGGCTTGAAAGCGAGCTGGCGGCGGTTTTCGTCCCAGACATAACCGCTCGCCACCAGGCGGTCGGCGGCCTCGAAGCGCAACACATTGACGCCGCGGGCCCGGTCGAGCGGAGCGAAGATCTGCGATCCGCTGGCAAGCACCACCGCGCCTGAATCATAGCCTGCCGACAGGAAGTGCTCGGGGTCAGCGACCGTGCGCAGCAGGGCGCCGGGAAGCGTGTCGGGAAGCGCGGCCCGATCGGCGATCGCCTCGCGATATTCGGCTTCGCTCGCAATCTCCTGTCCAGCGGCCAGCGGGGCATCTTCGTTGCTCCCTGCCTCTGACGGGTCGCGTCCCAGCGCGGCTTCGCGCCGCACCGCGATCAGCGGGTCATCGCCGCCCGCAAAGCTCGTCACGCTTCGCCCGATCGCCACCAGAACGCCGCCGCGTTCGACAAAGGCGCGCAAGGTCGCTGCCCCGCCCTCGCCGATCGTTCCGCCCGGCGCCCCATCGGGCACGATCACGACGTCGTAATCGGACAGGTCAGCGCGGGCGAAGCGATGCGTGCGGATCGGAACGACCGGCAGACCAAGTCTCTGCTCGAGCACGTAGCGCAAGGCCCCCGCGCTCAATTGCGAGATGCCTTCGTCCCAGGCCATCGCGACCTTGGGCACGGACAGCCGGGCAAATGCATCGCTGCCAAGGTTTGGCCCGGCCTCGACCCAGCTATCGGAAAGCCCCACGGTTTCCGCGCCGATTGTGCGCGCGAGAGCGAGAAGCCGCGCGATCCTGTCAGAGCCGTTGGCGGCCACGGCGAAAATCACCGTGCCGCGCGGGAATGTCCGCCCATCCTTTACGAAAGCCTCATCGGTGACGCGCGCATCGAGCCCCTCGCGAAGCGCAAGGGTTACCAGTCGGGCCTGCCCGCTATCGCTCCACGGCACCGCGATTGCGAAATCGCCTGCGCCGCTCGGCATGGGTGCAATCGGCGCCTCTGCCGCGAGCCGTTCGCCGCCCGGCGCGCTGGCACATTCCGCGACTGCGACGCCCGACATCAGCCCCACCGACCAGGCGGTGACATCGTAGAGTTCGTGCGGCAGGTCCCGGGACCGCCGCTGCTCCTGCTCGCTCATGAAGTCGCGCGGGAGCGGGGTGTCACGGTCGAGAAGGCTGCGAACCAGCCGCGCGGCGGGTTGCGCTTGCGGGACAGCGAGATAGCCACTCGGATAGCTGCGACCACAGGCGCTTGCCGGCCCGTCGCGTCGGCGAACCTCGATCCCCTGCATCGCGAGCCTGCGGCCAAGCGCTTCGGCGTTCCAGCGCCGGGTGCCAAGGTCGATCACATAGGCCCCGCTTCCTGCATTTCCGCGCGCATTGGCAGCGCGATAGGCCGCGTAATCGGCAAGAAAGCGGTCGGCGTTCATCGCCACCGCCTCTGCGGTCGAGAGGCTGGCGATGAAGTGGTTTCGCACCCCGTCGGCATAGGTCAGCACGGTGCCGTCGCGTCGTTCGAACACAAGGCCCCGCGCCGAGCCTTGTTCGTAGGTAGACCCGATCGCGCCCTGGTGGGTGTTCCAGGTGTCACCGTATCCCGGATAGAACAGGTCATAGACTTCGCGGGTGAAGTAGGGCTCGCCCATGGCATCGAAATATGCCGCGTTGTTGCGTCCGATGATCTCGTAGGCGCGGCGCTGGGCGGCGGTGATATTGGGATTGATCGGCTGTGCGGCGGGCGAAAAGAAATAGGTCTCGTCGCCGCCCATTTCATGGACATCGACCACCACGACCGGGTTCCAGGCGCGCATCGCGGCAACCTTGCCGCGGGTCTCGGGCTGGGAAAGCGTGAACCAGTCGCGGTTGAGGTCGAACATGTAATGATTGACGCGTCCGCTAGGCCAGGTCTCGTCGTGTTCGGCAGCTTGCCGGTCGGCGGCAGGCTCGATGCCGACAGCGCCCCGGAAGTGATTGACGAAGCGCGCGCGGCCATCGGGATTCTGCATCGGGTCTATCGCAACGATGCTTTGCGCCAAGATTTGCTGCGTCCTCGTGTCATTCCTCGCGGCAAGCAAGTGGTAGGCCATCATCAGCGCCGCATCGGTCGAACTGATCTCGTTGCCATGGACGCCATAGGCGAGCCACGTCACCGGCAGCGCCGCACTGTTGCCCGCACGTCCCGCTGCGATCTCGCCAAGATCGGCCTGCACCGCATCAATCCGTGCCATGTTCTGTGGCGCGGTGAAAAGCAGGTAGTGGAGCGGCCGTCCTTCCCAGCTTGTCGCATATCGGACCATTCGCGCCCGCTCTGGCGCGGCCTTGACCAGCGCGCGCAGATAGCGGTTCGCCTCTTCCGGAGACGTGATCCGCTCCCCCGGCGCATGTCCGACCACTTCGCTCAAGGTCGGGATCGCCGGGTCGAACTCGCCATCTAGGAAAGATTGCGCCTGCGCGCTGACAGGCCGCAGGACGAGCGCGGCGAGAACGGAAAGGCTGGCAAGGAAGAAGCGGACGAAGTGACGATGTTGCAAGGCTGCCCCCGGGGATACTGAGAATCCTATCGCTAGAAGGTCTCTGGCAATCGGAGCAAGCGGTCAAGCACACTTGGTCCTGGCCGCGCACGACACGCATTGCCGATCGATTGGCGAAAGGCCTTAAAGAGCAACAAAATTGCAACGCAGGCCACGCAAAAACAATTATTCGACAAACCGCGCTTGACACCTGTCCGCAGCCGAGAAATCCTCCCGCCTCGGATCGTCAAAGCAACAGGATGGGAAACACGATGAAACCCCTCAAGATTTCGGGCCAGGCCCTTTTGCTCGCTGCTGCCAGCAGCATGCCCTTTGCCGTGCAGGCGCAGGAAGCCCCGGCACCCGGCACAGCAGTCGCCGACGAGCAGGAAGAGGGAGGCCGCATCGTCGTGACCGGGTCGCGCATCGCGATCGACCCGAATATCGGCGCACCGCAACCCGTGATCTCTGTCGATGCCGAGGCGCTGACCCAGGCTGGCGCGTCCGACGTCGTCGAAGTCCTGCGTGACGTGCCCGCGCTTTCGACTTCGACCACCTCAGAAGGCTCGATCGACGGCATCTTCTCCGAAGCGGTCGGCCAGTCGATCCTCAATTTGCGCGGCCTCGGCTCGAACCGCACGCTGGTTCTGGTCAACGGGCGCCGTCACGTGTCGGGCGTTGCTGGCGAACAGGCCGTCGATATCAATTCGATCCCGACCGCTTTGATTGAACGGGTCGAGACTCTGACCGGCGGCGCGTCCTCGATCTACGGTGCCGACGCCGTGACCGGCGTTGTCAACTTCGTGCTCAAGGACGATTTCGAAGGGGTCGAGGCCAATATCCAGTCGGGCATCTCCTCCGAAGGCGATGCCTGGCGCATCAATGGCGATCTCACCTGGGGAACCAATTTCGCCGACGGGCGCGGCAACATCACCATTTCGGGTGAATATGCCTATGGCGAGGAATTGCAGTTCGGCGAGCGCGCCTTTTCGCGCGACAACGGCATATTCGATGATCAGGCGAACCCGGCACTGCGCTTCCAGACAGGCGAGCTCAACCCCACTGACACGCCCAACTTCCTCGCCAATGGTGCGATCATCGGCGGGCTGATCCCGACCGATACGACCGGCTTCACGCCGACCGCAGCCGAAGCGGCTCTGATCGCGCGTTCGGTCAATGCCCCGCGGCGTTTCATCGCGGGCGATCCGCGCTTCTCGCTGTCGTCTGCAGGCGGCATCATCGCGCCGGGTGATATCGGCCTCAGCGATGGTCCCGACATCAACAATAACGGCATTCCCGACTGTCGCGAAAGCGCGGTGGGCTACAATTCCACCTTCAATCCGGGCGCCTTCGGTCTTGCAGGCGGTTGCGCGGTCATCAATCCCGATGGCAGCCTGAGCGTGTATCAGGACGGTCAGATCACCGGCCTGTTCAACCAGTTCGGCGGCGACGGTATCCAGAACAATTTCAACGTCAATTCGTTGATCCCCGAAACCGAGCGCTGGTCGGTCAACGCCTTGCTCAGCTACGAATTCTCGCCCGGGGCGACAGTCTTTTTCGAAGGCAAGTACGTTTCAAATTCGGCCGAATTCCAGGCCCAGCCCAACACTTTCTACGACCTTCTCACGATCCGCGAGGACAATCCCTTCATCACCGCTGACCAGCGCGAATATGTCGGCGAACTGTTCTTCGGGAACGGTACCGATCGCGGCTTCTACATCACCCGCGACCCGGTCGATCTCGGGCCGAACCGCAACCGCAACGAGTTCGAGACATGGCGTTTCGTCGGCGGGGTTCGCGGCGACACCTCGGATCACTTCTCCTACGAGGTCTCGGCCAATTACGGCCGGTTCACCCAGACCACTTTCGACGCCAACCGCGTGATCATGGACCGGTTCTTCGCCGCGATCGATGTGACCACCGATGCTGGCGGCAACGCGATCTGCCGGTCGGACATCGACCCGACCGCGCCTGCCACCACGCCTTTCGGCATCCCGGCGGGCGATCCGGGCTTCTTCACCTTCAACCCGGGTGACGGTTCTTGCCGTCCCGCCAATATCCTCGGCGGCATCGGTGCGATCAGCCAGGACGCGATCGATTTCATTACCACCACGACGGTCAATGAATTCCAGCTCGAACAGCTGGTCTTCAGCGCGATCTTTACTGGCGATACCGGCGCGTTCTTCGAACTGCCCGGCGGTCCGGTCGGCTTCGCTTTCGGGATGGAATATCGCGAGGAGCGTTCGGAATCGAACTTCGATCCTCTGATCCAGGGCATCGTCCCGGTGACGACACCGGATGCCAATGAAGGCGACCTGCTCGGAAATCTCGGATTTTCGCAGACCTCGCTGGTGTTCGATCCGGCCTCGCCCAGCGTGAATTCGCGCGGGACCTTCGATGTCTACGACCTGTTCGCAGAGCTTCGCCTGCCGATCCTGTCGGGCGTTCCCGGAGCCGAGACGCTCGAACTGGGCGCCGCGGCACGGTTCTCGAGCTATTCGACCGTGGGCGACACCTTCACCTGGAACGTCAACGGGCTGTGGTCGCCGGTCGAGGACATCCTGTTCCGAGCCAGCTATGCCCGCGCGGTGCGCGCACCGAACATTTCCGAACTGTTCGATCCGCCGCAGGGCGCGTTCTTCCGCCCCGTCGATCCGTGTGATGTCGGCAACCTCGTGACCGCCGATGATCCGAACCTGCGGCAGGCGAACTGCACCGCGTTCTTCAACTCGATCGGCTTCGATCCGACCTTCGGCACCGGCACCTACAGCTATGTCGATCCGCTCACCGCGCGCTTCACCGGCTCGCTCGGCGGCAACCCGGACCTCGAAGAGGAAACCGCGACGACCTGGACCCTTGGCGGCCAGCTCACGCCGCGCTTCCTTCCGGGCTTCATCCTCTCGGTCGACTATTACAATATCGAGATCGAGGACGCGATCGACCCGGTCGGTTCGCAGGACATCGTCGACAATTGCGTCGACAGCGCCTCCATCAACAACGGGTTCTGCGATCTCATCGAACGCAACCCGGCATCTGGCGGCTTCACGTTCCTGCGCCAGACCTTCGTCAACTTCGCCCGGCTCGAAACCGCCGGTGTCGAAGCCTCGATGCAATATCGCTTCGGCGCAGGCCCGCTCGACTTCACATTGAACGCGAGCGGCACCTGGGTCGACAAGCTCAACGACTTCTTCGACCCTTCCGACCCGACGCTGATCGATCCCGAACTCGGCGAATTGCAGCGGCCCGAATGGGCAGGCCGCGCCTCGCTGACGGCGGAATACGAGAACTTCAGCCTGACCTGGGGCACCACCTATCTCGATGCGATGGGCCTGCGTGCGGTGGAGATCGAACAGGTCGGCGATACCGGTGCCGACACCTATTCGAGGGCCAACGGTCTCACCAACGAGGCTTGGATCCACGACATCTCGTTCACTTGGGAGGCGAGCGACATGATCGACATCTATGGCGGCGTGAACAACGTCTTCAACCGCAAGCCGTTCGTGACGGAACAGGCCTATCCGGTCAGCCCGGTGGGAACGCTGTTCTTCCTCGGCGCGACCGTTTCAATGTAACGACAGGTTTCGCCACCCAAGAAAAAGGGCGCAGGAGGCATCCCCTCCCGCGCCCTTTCTCATTCGGCAATGCGGATCAGCTCTTGGCGTGTTCCTCGCGCGCGATCGCGTGCAGCCAGTCGGCGTGGCGCGGGGCTTTCTTGGTCTCGCTCCACTCGTCGAGCATCATCGGCGCGACGCGCTTCAACTCGGCATATTGTTCCTCGGTCCCGATATCGGCGGCGAGTTCGACGCGGTGGCCATTGGGGTCGAAGAAATAGATCGACTTGAAGATGCCGTGATGCGTCGGGCCGAGCACTTCGATGCCTTCGCTCTCGACATGGGCTTTTGCCGCAAGCAGCGCCTCTTCGTCGGGCACGCGAAATGCCAGATGCTGGACCCATGCGGGCGTGTTCTCATCGCGGCCCATGTCGGGCTGGTTGGGCAATTCGAAAAAGGCGAGGATATTGCCATTCCCCGCATCTAGGAAGACGTGCATGTAGGGATCGTATTCGCCGGTCGAGGGCACGTGATCCTCGGCAAAGGCGGTGGTGTAATCCATGCCCAGCACGCGGCCGTACCATTCGACCGTTTCCTTCGCATCCTTGCAGCGATAGGCGGCGTGGTGGACGCCGCCCAGCTTCACCGGGTGGGCTGCAGCCTCGGTCATTCGGCCGGTTCCTTTTCAGCCGTATCGAGAACGCCGCGCGCGATCTGGTCGCGCTCGATGCTTTCGAACAGCGCCTTGAAATTGCCTTCGCCAAAGCCGTCATCGCCCTTGCGCTGGATGAACTCGAAGAAGACCGGGCCGACCTGCGCCTCGGCGAAGATCTGAAGCAGAAGGCGCGGCGTGCCCCCTTCGGTCGTCCCGTCGAGCAGGATGCCGCGCATCTTGAGCGCATCGACATCTTCGCCATGGCCGGGAAGCCGTTCGTCGAGCATCTCGTAATAGGTGGCAGGCGGCGCGGTCATGAACGGCACGCCGTATTCCTTGAGCCGGTCCCAGCAAGCGACCAGGTCATCGCAGATAAGCGCGATGTGCTGGATGCCCTCGCCGTTGAATTCGCGCAGGAATTCCTCGATCTGGCCCTTGCCGCCCTCGCCTTCCTCGTTGAGCGGGATGCGGATCTTGCCGTCGGGCGCGGTAAGCGCCTTGGAGGTGAGGCCGGTATATTCGCCCTTGATATCGAAGAAACGGATCTCGCGGAAATTGAACAGCTTTTCGTAGTAATCCGCCCAATATTTCATTCGCCCGGTATAGACGTTGTGGGTGAGGTGATCGATCGTGTGAAAGCCCGCGCCCTCGGGCTTGGGATCGACACCGGGCAGATAATCGAAATCGATGTCGTAGATCGTAAGGCTCTTGCCCTCGGCCCCGTCATAGCGGTCGACGAGGTAGAGGATCGCGCCGCCAATGCCGCGGATCGCGGGGATCTTGAGTTCCATCGGACCGGGTTCGTTGGCGACCGGTTCGGCGCCCGCTTCGATCAGGTGGTCATAAGCCTTTTGCGCATCGCGCACGCGGAACGCCATGCCGCAGGCGCTGGGGCCGTGCTCGCGCGCGAAATACCAGGCTGCGCTGCGCGGTTCGTAATTGGCAATGAGATTGATCCCGCCCTGGCGCCACAGGTCGACGTCCTTGGATCGGTGCTTGGCCACGCGGGTGAAGCCCATGGCCTCGAATACCGGCTCGAGAACGCCCTTTTCGGGGGCGCAGAACTCGACGAACTCGAAGCCGTCGAGGCCGGCGGGATTTTCGAACAGGTCACCGGGATGGTCAGTCATGGATATACGCTCTCGCTTGCAGGATCTGGTTACGTTTGTAACTAAATACGCCGCGCGAGAAGATTTGTCAAAGGCCAAGCGCACGCCTTGGCGCGCTTCGCCACCCGGTCTGCCGCTCATTCGGCTCCGTTCGCCCGATGCAGCGACGCGAACGCCTGGGTCCCGCGTTCAGTCGACGAAACCGTCGACGCGCTCGATGATGATCGCCGGAGCCATGCCGCCCGCCGCGCACATCGTGACCAGCCCTCGCTTGAGGTCGCGCCGTTCAAGCTCGTCGAGCACGGTGCCGATCAGGATCGATCCGGTCGCACCGATCGGATGGCCCAGTGCGATAGAACCGCCGTTGACGTTGACCTTGTCCCAATCGAGCCCGAGATCGCGCACGAACTTGGCGGCAACGACAGCGAACGCCTCGTTGATCTCGAACAGGTCGATGTCGTCGGTCGTCAGTCCGGCCTTTGCGAGCACCTTCTTCGCCGCAGGCACGGGCGCATTGAGCATAAGCGTCGGGTCATCGCCCATATTCGCGGTGGCGACGATCCGCGCGCGCGGCGTGAGCCCGTGTTCCTGCGCATAGGCCTTGCTCGTCACCAGCACCGCGGCCGCGCCGTCAACGACGCCGCTCGAATTGCCGGCATGGTGGAAGTGCCGGATCTCGACGTCGGGATACTTCTGGTTGATCAGACCGCGAAAGGTTGTGCCCTTGGCGTCGAGTGGTACGTCGGCGATCTTGGCGAAAGCCGGCTCGAGCGTGGCGAGGCCTTCCATCGTGGTCTCAGGGCGCGGATATTCGTCGTGATCGAGCACCACGCTGCCATCGTCGAGCGTGACCGGCACGAGCGATCTGTCGAAATGCCCCTTGGTCACCGCTTTGGCAGCGCGCTGCTGCGAACGGTAACCGACCTCGTCGAGCTCTTCACGGGTGAAGCCCTCGATCGTCGCAATCGCATCGCCGCAGATGCCCTGGTGCGATTGCGGGTGCAGCTTTTGCAGCCGCTCATTGTAACTGCCCATCATCGGCGGCTTGAGCCCTGCCTGCATCTTCTCCTTCGTCATCGCAGCGGTGAGGCTCATCATCTCGGTCCCACCGGCGACGACGCAATCCTCCATCCCGCTCATCACCTGCGCCGCGGCGAGGCTGACGCTGGTGATCCCGCCGCCGCAGAACCGGTCGAGCGTGGTGCCAGAAGACGTGATGTCGTAGCCCGCATCGAGCGCTGCCATGCGGCCCAGATCGCCCGCCTGCATCCCGTCCTGAGTGCTCACCGACCAGATCACGTCATCAACGCTTGCAGTGTCGAGATCGTTGCGCGTCGCGATCGCCTTGAGCACGGTCGCGGCCAGATGCTGCGGGTGCTGTTCGGCCAGCGCGCCCTTGCCCTGCTTGCCGATCCCGCGCGGCGTGCGGACTGCGTCGATGATATATGCCTCGCCCATGGCGGCTTTCTCCCATTTCGCGAAATTGCGGTTGACGTATCCGTAAGGCCCCTGCACCACTCGCACAAGAAATCAGTTGCATTTCGCAATTCTCAATCTGCACGAGGGAGACAGAGCCTTGTCCGATACCCAGGAAGTCCTGACCGAAACCGAAGACGGCGTGCTGATCGTCACGATCAACCGGCCCGAGGCCAAGAACGCGATGACCAAGGCGGCATCCGAAGCGATCGCGGCGGCCATGGACAGGCTCGATGAGGACGACGGCTTGCGCGTGGGCATCCTTACCGGGGCGGGCGGCACCTTCTGTTCGGGCATGGACCTGAAAGGCTTTCTGCGCGGCGAAAGCCCGGTGGTCGAAGGGCGCGGCTTTGGCGGCGTGGTCCAGGCTCCGCCGAAAAAGCCGTTGATCGCCGCGGTCGAAGGCTATGCGCTTGCAGGCGGGCTTGAACTGATGATCGCCTGTGACCTCGTGGTCGCGCACAAGGAAGCCAAGTTCGGCATCCCCGAAGTCAAGCGCGGCCTTGTCGCCGCGGCGGGCGGCGTGATGATGCTGCCCGACCAGATCCCCGAACGGATCGCGATGGAATTGGCGCTTACCGGCGACTTCATGGGCACCGAACGCGCCCATGCCATCGGCCTCATCAACACGATTGCCGATGGCTCCGCCCTCGACGGGGCGAAGGCGCTCGCTGCCAAGATCGCGGCCAATGGCCCTCTGGCGGTGCGCGTGTCGAAGCAGATCATCAAGGAATCGCGCAGCTGGGCGATGGAAGATCGTTATACCAAGCAGGCGCAGCTGATCGCGCCGGTCTTCGTCTCGGAAGACGCGCGCGAAGGCGCGGCCGCCTTTGCCGAGAAGCGCGCACCCAACTGGAAGGGGAAGTAAGCCATGTCGGTCATCGACGTTCCGCAGCCGGAATTCATGCAGGACGAGGAAATCGCGATCTTCGCTGACGCGGTTGGCAAGTTCTACCAGAAGCACGCTCCGCAAAAACGCGTCGAGAAATGGCGCGAGGACGGCCAGGTCGAACGCGAATTCTGGCGCGAGGCGGGCGAGGCCGGCCTTCTGGGCGTGTCGGTGCCGGAGGAGTACGGCGGCCATGGCGGCGATTTCCGCCATGACATCGTGGTCATCGACCAGCAGGCGAAGCACGATGTCGATGGCTTTGCCGCCAGCCTGCACAACACCATCATCCTGCCCTATATCGTGCGTCACGGGACCGAGGAGCAGAAGAAGAAATACCTGCCCAAGCTTGTCAGCGGCGAACTGGTCAGCGCGATCGCGATGACCGAGCCGGGCGTCGGCTCCGACCTCCAGAGCATCACCACCACGGCACTGAAGGACGGCAATGGCTACCGGATCAATGGAGCCAAGACCTATATCTCGAACGGGCAGACCGCTGATTTCATCGTGGTCGTCGCCAAGACCGACCCGGCCGAACGTGCCAAGGGCATCTCGCTCATGCTGCTGGAGACCGAAGGGGCCGAGGGCTTCGAGCGCGGCAAGAAGCTCGACAAGATCGGGATGGATGCCGCCGACACTTCCGAACTGTTCTTCGACAATGTCTTCGTGCCCGCCGAAAACGTGCTCGGCGGGGTCGAGGGCAAAGGCTTCTACCAGTTGATGGGCGAGCTTGCACAGGAACGGCTCGTGATCGCGATGGGCGCGGCGACGGGCATCGAGAAAGCGCTCGATGTCACCATCGACTACGTCAAGAACCGCAAGGCGTTCGGCCAGACGATCTGGGACTTCCAGAACACCCAGTTCGTGCTCGCCGATCTCAAGGCGCGCGGCACCGCGGCGCGGATTTTCGTCAATGACTGCATCGCCAAGCTCTTGAAGGGCGAACTCGACGTGGCGACCGCGGCAATGGCCAAGTATTGGGTCACAGAGCTGCAGAGCGAGGTCGTCGACAAGTGCCTGCAGCTTCACGGCGGGGCGGGCTATATCAACGAGTATCCGATCGCCAAGATGTATCGCGACAGCCGGATTACCCGCATCTTCGGTGGTTCGAACGAGGTGATGAAGATGCTGATCGCACGCTCGATGTAAGCCCGCGATTTTCAGCCTGAAGAAAAAGGGCGGCCCGGTTTCCCGAGCCGCCCTTTTCGGTTTCTGGCCCCAAGGCTCAGAACTTGGTGCGCAGCGTCACGCCATAGGTGCGCGGCTCCTGGATGAAGGAGGAGCGTGCAGTGTAGCCCGGACTGCCGCGCAGTGTGGTGTTGAAGGTCACCCCGCGGGTCACGACATCGGTGACATTGACGCCCCAGACCTCGAGCATCCAACTCTCGTCCTGGGCTCCGATGCCGGCGCGCAGGTTCAGCTTCGTGTTGCCGTCCTGGATGTCATAGGGCAGCAGGATCGCGCCGTTCGAGCCCGGGTTGCTCGCCTGGGTCGAGGTGCGCCGATCGCTTTCGGTGCGGACCTGTCCGTTGAAGAACCACATCAGGTTGGTGCCGATGTCGCGCTCGTAATTCATCCCGGCGATAGCGACGATATCGGGCGCATTGGTCAGCTCGTTGCCGCACAATTCGGTGACCTGCGGCGCGGTGATGGTTCCTGCGCAATCATCCGGATAGCGCGCATCGGTCAGGGTCAGACCGAGATTGAATGTGAGATTCTCATCCGGCCGGATGATCGATTCCATTTCGACACCGGTCGAGATCGCCTCGGGCACGTTGAAGGTCGCAAAGGCGGCCCCGGTGAACTCGAGGATCTGCAGATTGTCGAATTCCTCGTGGAAGAAGGCGAGGTTGAGAGTGACCGCATCGTCGAGCAGCAGCGCCTTCACGCCAAGCTCGTAGGCATCGACCTCCTCGGAAAGGAAGGTGGGATCAGCCCCGTCGACCGCGGCGGTCACGTCGAGGTTGATACCGCCCGATTTGTAACCGTGCGTGAAGCTTGCATAAGCGGTCACCGGCGCGTCGAACTCATAGGAGACCTTGCCGGTATAGATCAGCTCTTCGTCGCTGAAATTGACATCGTATTCACGCGGCAGCGGAAGGCCGGGCTGGCCGATCGCCGGGGCGGTGAAGCCGAAGCAGCCCAGACCGATGATGATCGGTGCCAGAGCGCCCGGCAACTGGCCGCCCTGGAGCCGCTGAATGCCAGAAAGGCAGGCGGGATTGTTGTTGGCGAGCTGCTGATACCCGCCGTTCTTGCTCTCGTCCGACCAGCGCAGGCCGGCATGGAGCTTGAGCCCGTCTGCCACTTCGAGCACGTTGTGAGTGAACACCGACCAGCTTTCCGCGTCCTGGAAATAGCGGTTGGTCGAGGTCGTGCCGGCCGGGTTGACCCCGGTGAACGTCTGGATCGGAGCCGGGCCGAACGCCCCGCCAACGAACGCCCCGTAAAAGGGATCGGTGTCGCTTCCGAGCGAGAAATTGGTCACCGCCTCGATCTTCTCGTCGGAGAAATAGCCGCCGACCAGCCATTGCAGCGCGCCGTCCATCGCCTCGCCCTGCAAGCGCAATTCGTGGGTCATGGTCTCGATCTGGGTGTTGAGATTGTCGACATCGAAGAAATCGAGGCCCGAGAAATCGGTGTCGTAGCTCTCGACGGAATCGAAGTCGCGATAGGAGCCGATATAGATGAGGTCGGCATTGTCGCCGATCGGGATCTGGATTTCGCCTGTCAGGCCCCATTGCTCGACCGATGCCAGCGGCAGGCGGTTGACCGTAGCCGTGCGCCGTCCAAGCGCCGCTTCGGCGGCGGACTGGTCGAAGGGTGTAGTGGCAGGCTGGGTGTGCGCATTGCCGCCGCGCGGGCCCAGGCCAAGTGCGGCATAGACGCCGTTGGTCTCGTTGGGACTGGCGAGCAGTTCGACCGCGGCGCAGCAAGTGTTGTCGCTTTCGGAGTAATCGCCGATCAGGCGGACGCGGATGCCGCTATCGCCCTCGAACCCGATCTGGCCGCGCACGAGGAACTGGTCGATCGTGTTCGATTCGCCGATCTTGTTGCCGTTGGGATCGAGGAGATCGACAAAGCCATCACGGTCGCGATAGGCACCGGTGAGCCGGATCGCCATGGTGTCCTCGATCACCGGGACGTTGACCGCGCCCTGGACGCTCATCAGGTCGTAATTGCCGTAGGAGGCGTTCACGAAGCCGCCGAATTCGGTGACATCGGGCGCGACGGTTGTGATGTTGAGCGCGCCAGCAGAGGTGTTGCGTCCGAACAGCGTGCCTTGCGGACCGCGAAGCACCTCGACGCGTTCGATATCGACGAACTCGCTCAGCGCGACGCCCGGGCGCGACTGGTAGGCGCCGTCGATGAAGATGCCGACCGCGCTTTCGAAGCCGATATTGTTCGAGGTCGTGCCGACCCCGCGAATGCGCAGGACCACCGAGCCCGAGGCGATCTGCGCGCTCGAGGTCGAGAAACTGGGGCTGACCTGGGTGATATTCTGGACGTTGACCACGCCCTGCTTTTCGAGCGCTTCGGGAGTGACCGCGGTGACCGCGATCGGAATATCCTGCACGTCTTCGGCGCGGCGGGTTGCGGTCACGATGATGACGTTGCTGCGCGCTTCGGGCTGCGCTTCCTCGTCATTGTCCTGGGCAAATGCCGGGGCGGTGAACGAACTGCAGGCCATGAGGCCGGCTGCATATGCTGCAAGCTTGCGTGTCATCGATTGTCCTCTCCACTTTCCATGCCGGGCTTTCCCGGGTCATGGCTCTCCGGCTGCGGAGACTAACAGCGCAACCGGTCCTGCCAAGAGTCACGATGGCGGTTGTCGCGCGACAGTAGCAAAAATGCCACAATTTGCAGGACTAAGCAGTAATGCTGCGCATCTTTGCCTGGTCACTGCAATTTAGTTTCACCACGCTGTATTTACCGGTCGGTCAGAGGCCAATGCGCAACCCCAGCCAGAAGGTCTGTGGCGCTCCCAGATCGATCGCTCCGCCTGCATTGCGGGTCACGATTGTCTCGTCGAACAGGTTTTCGACGCGGGCGGTAAGCGAAATCGGGCCGGCCAGCGGCATCTGCGCGAACAGGTCGAACGTGGTCGCGCTCGGCAAGCGGTCGTTTTCCTGGTCATCCTCGAACTGGGGGCCGACATGGCGTGCGGTCGCCGAAAGCCTGACGCCTTCGCGCGGCTCCCAGGCAAGGGTCGCGCTTACGGCGAGTTCGGGCGTCTGTGGCGGCCGGTTGCCGTCAAGGCTGAGCGAAGCGCCCTCGCCTGCAATCTGTGCGTCGGTCCAGGCGAGCGAGGCATCGAGGCTCACCGAGCCGAAACGCGCCGCGAGCGCTCCTTCCAAACCGCGCGCCTCGATTGCCGGCAGGTTCTGACGCTGGCGCAAATTGGGCGCGACCGTGACATTGGCGATCGCGTTTTCGACCTCGTTGTCGAACGCGGTAAGCGTGATCACCACAGCATCGACGGGCTGCCAGCCGAGCCCGATCTCGAACCCCTCGAGCCGCTCGTTCTTGAGCGCCGCGTTGGCCTGCGTCACCACCGGGAACACGACGAAGGGGCGGTACAGCTCGTTGAGCGTGGGTAAGCGCAGTCCAGTATAGGCCGCTGCGCGCAGGTCGAGCCGGCGGCTTGCATAGAAACTTGCGCCCGCGCGCCAGCTCAGCGTCCAGTCGGACCGGTCGGGGGCGATCGTCTCGCTCACCAGTTGGCCGCCCGCATCGCGCGCACGGAAGAAGCCATCCTCGATCCGCGTGTGATCGGCGCGCAGGCCGCCGGTCACCACCAGTGGCCCGATCTCCCAGTCATCCTCGATGAAGATGCCCAGATTGCTGTTGGTCCCGCCTGCACGGCGGCGCTCGCGCAGCTGGGTGGTGAAGGCGCTGTATGCTTCTTCCTGCAATTCGCCGGTAGCGCGGCGATAGTCGGCGCCGATGCGCAAATCGTGCCCCTCGGCAATCGGCGGGCGCAATTCGAGCTTGCCGCCGATCCCGGACGATGGCGTGTTGCGCTGGTCGAGCACTCGCACGAAACGGGACGAACTGATGACCTCGTTGGAGAAATTCCGGCTTTGCACATAGGCGATGGCGTCGAGCGCCCATTCGCCGCGGTGCACCAGCCTGAGGCTCGCATCCTGCCCTTCGCTCGACGAATCCGCGCCCGCAAAGCGCAAGGTACGGTTGTCGTCGAACAGGGTCACGCGCGCCTGCAGTTCGGTGTCGGGATCGATCGGCGCGACCGCGCGCAGGCCAAGGCTCCAGCTGTCGAACCCGGCGCGCGCGCTCGCCGGCACTCTCTGGCCTGCAGGGGTCGTGAAAAAGCCCTGCCCGCGGTCCCAGCGCCCGGTCACCTGGCCAAATCCGCCTCCGAGCGGCTGCGTGACGACCGCGCCCGCCTCTGTTTCGCCGCGATCATTGGCGAGCAGACTGGCCGCCACCGGTTCGAGCATTGCGGGGCCGGCGCTTTCGAGCTCGATCGTGCCGGCCAGCGCGCCTGCACCGAACGGTCCCGATCCGCCGCCGCGCGTCACCCGCACCCGCCCGATCGCCTCGGGAGCGATGGCGTTGAACGGGATGTAGCCGAAGAATGGGTCGCTGACCGGCACCCCGTCGAGCAGCACCAGGGCGCGGCTCGTCGCATTGCCTCCCAGCGATCGCAGCGTCGCGCCCTGTGCGCTCGGATTGGACGATCGGCTGTCCGAGCGGCGGAATTGCTGAAAACCCGCAACATTGGCGAGCACTTCCTCGATGCGTCCGGACCCGCTCGAGGTGATCGCGTCTCGCTCGATCGTCACGGTCGAATAGACGATGTTCGACAGCGCCGGTTCGAGCCCTTCGCCGGTCACCACGATCTCGGGCGTGTCCTCCTGGCCCTCTGCGACGGCATCCTCCTGCGCCAAAGCGGGCGCGGTCAGGGCAAGGGTCGATACAAAAGCGCTGGCGAAGGCGGGCGCGCGCAGCCGCGCGAGGGGTGCATTGGTCATGCGCGCTGCGCTAGCGGGATTGATCGCACAAGTCAGTTTCATTTTGCTATCAAGACTCGCTTTTGCCGCTGCGCTGTGTTTACATCACGCCCAACAGGGCAAGAGAGAGACGCATGTTGGCAACACCCCCCGATTTCGACGTGCTGATAGTGGGCGCCGGCATTTCCGGCATCGGCATGGCGGCGCACATGGCGGCCAAGGCGCCGGGCCATTCCTACGCCATCGTCGAGCGGCGCGAAAACCTCGGCGGGACCTGGGACCTGTTCCGCTATCCGGGCATCCGCTCGGACAGCGACATGCATACGCTCGGCTTCGATTTCGAACCCTGGACACACGAGAAGTCGATCGCCGACGGGCCGGCCATTCTCGAATATCTCGACCGCATCGTCGACGAGCGGGGAATACGCGAAAATATCCGCTTCGGGCACAAGGTCATCTCGGCCGATTTTCGCGATGACGAGGCGCGCTGGCATGTCGAGATCGAGCGCGCTGACGGTTCGCACAGCCGTCTCACCGCCAATTTCCTTTACCTGGGATCGGGCTATTACGATTACGACGAGCCTTTCGATCCGGGTTTCGATTTCGGCGCGTTCGAAGGCCAGGTGATCCACCCGCAATTCTGGCCCGAAGATCTCGATTATGCTGGCAAGAAGGTGGTGGTGATCGGCTCGGGCGCGACCGCTGTGACGATCGTCCCGGTGATGGCCGAAAAGGCCGAATGCGTGACCATGCTCCAGCGCACGCCGACATGGATGTTCTCGCGCCCGGCAAAGGATGGCCTTGCCAATATCCTGCGCAAGATCCTGCCAGAAAAGCTCGCTTACCGGATCACCCGGGCGAAGAATATCTGGCTTCAGGATTACGCTTTCAAGCTCGCGCGCAAGAAGCCCGAAAAGGTCAAGGAAACGCTCTGGAAGAAAATCGAGGAGGCCCTGGGGCGCGACCGGTTCGACAAGGACAGTTTCAGCCCGCCCTATGACCCGTGGGACCAGCGGCTGTGCCTCGTACCCGATGCCGACCTGTTCGAGGCGATGAAATCGGGACGTGCCGAAATCGTCACTGGTCATATCGCGGCCTTCGAAAAGGGCGGCGTTCGCCTGACCAGCGGCGAACATCTGGATGCCGATATCGTCATCACCGCAACCGGGCTCAAGCTCGCGATCGCGGGCAAGATCGCGGTCAGCCACAATGGCGAGCCGGTCCATTTCCACGAGCGGTTCTATTACAAGGGCTGCATGTTCTCGAACCTGCCCAATCTCGCGGTGGTTTTCGGCTATCTCAATGCCAGCTGGACGCTGCGCGCCGATATCAATTCGGACTTTGTCTGCCGGGTGCTCAACCATATGCGCAAGACCGGCAGCGACATCGCGGTGCCGGTCCTCACGCCCGAAGACGAAGCGAAAATCGTCGAGGACGATATCTTCGATTTCTCGTCCGGTTACATCCAGCGCTCCAAGCACATCATGCCGCGCAATTCGGTCGAATATCCCTGGCGGCTCAATCAGGAATACGTGGTCGATCGCAAGCGCATGGCGCGCGACCCGGTCGATGACGGTCTGCTCGCATTCCGCCGCGCCGATACGCAGGCGACGGCGTTCAAGGACCAGCTCGAGGCTGCCGAATGAGCTTGGCGTGGCTACGGGGTTTCGCCTAGACAGCGCCGCATGAACCCGCCTGAGAAAATCTGGACCGCCGCGCTCGTCGTCATCGGTGACGAGATCCTGTCGGGCCGCACCCGAGACAAGAATATCGCGCAGGTCGCCAGCTGGCTCCAGGTGCAGGGCATCCGATTGGCCGAAGTACGGGTGGTGCCCGATATTGCCGAACGGATCATCGCTGCGGTCAACGATCTGCGCGCGGACAACGATTATCTCTTCACCACGGGCGGTATCGGCCCGACGCACGATGACATCACCGTCGACGCAATAGCCGAGGCGCTGGGTGTGCCGGTTGTCATCCATCCCGAGGCGCGCGCCATCCTCGAGCGTTACTATGCCGACAAGGGCGGTCTCAACGAGGGGCGGCTGCGCATGGCGCGCGTGCCGGAAGGTGCCGAACTCATTCCCAACCGCATGTCGGGCGCACCGGGAATCCGCCGCGGCAACGTGATCCTGATGGCGGGTGTCCCGCACATCACCGCAGGCATGCTCGACGCGCTGACCGGCAAGCTCGAGGGCGGCGCGCCGCTGCTGTCCGAGACGATCGGCTGCTGGACTGCCGAAAGCGAGGTCGCACACCTGCTTCAGGAGGTCGAGGACGCGCACGCGAACTGCCAGATCGGCTCCTATCCTTTCTTCCGCGACGGGCGCGTGGGCGCGAATTTCGTCATCCGCTCGACCGATGCCAGCGATCTTGCAAGCTGCGTGGACAGCCTGACCGACGGACTTGCCACGCACGGATACGACTTCACTCCGGGCGGCATCTGATCCGCAATCACCCGGCCTTAACCATTCGCGCCTAGGCTCCTGCGCGGTATGACGCGCGTTTATATCACCATCGACACCGAGTATTCCTCGGGCCTGGTAAACGGCACCGGCGACGCTGACCGTGCCGACAATTTTGCGCGCTCGATCAAGGGCGAAACCGCGAGCGGCGCCTTTGGTATCGCGCACAAGCTGGCGATGTTCGCCAGATACGGGATCCGGGCGAGCTTCTTCGTGGACCCGATGCCGGCGCTCGTCTGGGGCACCGCGGCGATCGAGGATATCGTCGGCCCCATCCTCGATGCCGGACAGGACGTGCAATTGCACTGCCATACCGAGTGGCTTTCGCACGCGCGGCCCGGCGGTCCGCTCGCAAGGGTCGGGACCGGGCGCTGCCTCTATGATTTCGACTGCGATGCCCAGACAGAGATCCTCGAATTCGCCCGCGACACTCTGGTGGCCGCGGGTGCACCGCGCCCGGTCGCCTTTCGTGCCGGCAATTACGGCGCCAATGACGACACCTTGCGCGCGCTCGCGCGGCTCGGCCTTGCCTACGACACCAGCCACTGCCCCGCTCTGGGCGATGGCGCGAGCCGGATAAGCCTGGGCCCCGATGCACGCGACCCGGTGCACCATTGCGGGGTGACAGAAGTGCCTGTCGGGACGATCGGCACCCATGGCGGGGGCCAACGCCACGCGCAGATCACCGCTCTGACCCTGGCGGAAATGACCGCCGCGATCCGGCACGCCCAGGCCAATGGGCGCACCTGCTTCACCCTCGTCACGCACAGTTTCGAGCTCGTCAATCGCCGCTCTCGGCGTGAGAACCCGATCGTGCGGCGCCGGTTCGACGGGCTGTGCCGCGCAATCCGGATGATGCCCGGCGTGCGCTCGGCCTGTTACCGCGACCACCCGCCTGCCGCAGAGGCCCGCAAACCGGCACCTCCGCTGCCCGCCAACCCGATCCGCACCGGCCTGCGCTATGCCGAGCAATTGGTGTCCAACGGCCTTTACGGCGCCACTTGAGAGGCGCCCACATGCACGCCAACGCCTCCATCGACTTCACCATCGGCTCCCGCCGGCTGCTTGCCGTATCGCGGGCGCTGACGACCTGGAGCTTCTCGCTCGCAGAGGTGCTTGCGCTCGGCGAGCAGCATGGTGATGCCGCCGGCCTGCCCGAGCCTCCCGACCCGGGGCCCGACGGGTTGCGCGTGCTTTCGGCCCCTCGTGCTGCCCTCGATACGATCGCCTCGACTTTTCCCGGCCATGTCGCCGGATCGCGCCAGGATTACCGCCGCCATTTCATCGCGATGGAGGGGAGCTATTCCGATTACCTGGCCCAATTCTCCTCCAAGACCCGCTCCACTCTCCAGCGCAAGGCGCGCAAGCTCGCGCGCGAGACCGGCGGCTACGAAGTGACCCGCCATGCCAGCGCCGGCGAGGTCGCCGCCTTTCTCGACGCCGCGCTGCCGCTGTCGGCGCGCACATACCAGGCGCGGCTGCTCGATGCCGGGCTGCCCGACACGACCGGAGCGCGGCTCTCGATGCTCGAGGCGGCCGAGGACGACCGGCTGCGCTGTTTCCTCTTGTGGGCGAAGGGAGAGCCGATCGCCTATCTCGCTCTGCCGGTGACCGGCACCACTGTGGTCTATGCCCATGTCGGGCACGATCCCGAATTCGCCCGGCTGTCACCGGGCACCGTGCTGCAATGCGAGGCGCTCGAGGCGCTGTTCGCCGAACAGCGTTTCACCCATTTCGACTTCACCGAGGGCGAAGGCTCGCACAAGGCGATGTTCGGGACCGCGAGCGCGGATTGCGCCAGCTTCGTCCTTCTCACCCCGACCGCGTTCAACCGCACGCTGGTCGCGGCGCGCACCGGCTTCGATGCGGCGGTCGCAGGAGCAAGGACCCTGACCGAGCGCACCCCTGCATTGGCACGGATACGCTCG
Source organism: Qipengyuania nanhaisediminis (assembly GCF_045862805.1). Classification (GTDB taxonomy): domain Bacteria; phylum Pseudomonadota; class Alphaproteobacteria; order Sphingomonadales; family Sphingomonadaceae; genus Erythrobacter; species Erythrobacter nanhaisediminis_A. The sequence goes on along the minus strand of NZ_AP025760.1, from coordinate 817,020 downwards.
CTGTTGCGCGCCTAGGCGCAACTATCACGCATCATTCCGTGCGCGGACCGGTGCGGGTTTCCTTCTGCATCCGGGTGGCCTGCTCGGCGCGGCGATAGCTGCCGTCATTGGCCTGGCGATTGCTCCACCAGCCGAAGATGAAGACCCCCAGCAGCGCCGCGGCCCCGACGATCGGGGCGAGGCGCGAATCGAGGATGAGTGTCGCGACGAAAGCGGCGATGGCGACTAGCGCGATGATAATCCTGGCAGTCATGACAATTGGCTCCTTTGCCCTGACAACGCAGCACCTCGCGATAATTTCCGACAAACACCGCCGCCCCGGCAAGCACACCGGCCCGCAGCGCAAGAAAAAGGGGCCGGAAGACCATGTCTCCCGACCCCTTTTTTCAGGTCCTGTTGCAGTAGGAAAGCGTCTTAGGCGCCTTCGACCTCCGCAAGATCGACCTTGAGGCCGGGGCCCATGGTCGAGGTCAGCGAGACCTTCTTGACATACTTGCCCTTGGCGCCCGACGGCTTGGCCTTGACCACCGCATCGGTGAGCGCCTTGAAGTTCGCCTTGAGGTCCTCGTCCTTGAACGACAGCTTGCCGATGCCCGAGTGGATGATGCCCATCTTCTCGACGCGAAACTCGACCTGGCCGCCCTTGGCGTCCTTGACCGCCTGTTCGACGTTCGGAGTGACGGTGCCGAGCTTGGGGTTCGGCATCAGGCCCTTGGGGCCGAGCAGCTTGCCCAGGCGGCCGACCACGCCCATCATGTCGGGGGTGGCGATCACGCGGTCATAGTCGAGATTGCCGTTCTGCATCTCTTCCATCAGGTCTTCGGCACCGACCTTGTCAGCGCCTGCCGCGGTTGCCTTCTCGGCATTGTCGCCGCGGGCAAAGACCGCGACCTTGACGTCCTTGCCGGTGCCGCTCGGGAGCGAGACCATGCCGCGGACCATCTGGTCGGCGTGGCGCGGATCGACGCCGAGATTGATCGCGAGTTCCACGGTCTCGTCGAACTTGGCCTTGTGCTCGCGCAGGGTCGCGATGGCTTCATCGACGGTGTAGAGCTTTTCGGTGTCGAGCTGGCTGACAGCCTTCTGCTTCTTGGTCTGCTTGGCCATGGGTTCAGCCCTCCGTCACTTCGAGACCCATCGAGACGGCGGAGCCCTCGATGATCTTGATTGCCTGGTCGATGTCGTTCGCGTTGAGATCCTTCATCTTGGTCTCGGCGATTTCCTTGAGCTGCGAACGGCTGATCTTGCCGACCTTGTCCTTGTTCGGTTCGCCCGAGCCCTTCTTCACCTTGGCGGCCTTCTTGAGCAGGTAGCTCGCAGGCGGGGTCTTGGTGGTGAAGGTGAACGAACGGTCCGCATAGACGGTGATCGTGGTGGGGATCGGGGCGTTCTTTTCCATGTCCTGCGTGGCGGCGTTGAACGCCTTGCAGAATTCCATGATGTTGACGCCGCGCTGACCCAAAGCCGGGCCGATGGGCGGGCTCGGATTGGCGGTGCCGGCAGGCACCTGCAGCTTGATGTAGCCTTCGATTTTCTTGGCCATTACTGGCCTCCTTTCGCACTGTTGCCGCGCTCTTTCGACACGCGGCTCATGTTAAGCGGTCCAGCGGCCTGCCATCAGGCATGCCTCCCGCGCGGGTTTCCCGTCATGTGAAGGGAAGGCGCGCACATAGCGATTCTGGCGCGAATCGCAAGCACGCAATTGGCGCGCCTGATGCGCATTTCGCCGCCACGCACCCAAAGGTCCGGGCGCCAACCGTTCGTCGCGCGTGCGGCACGGCTGGAACACATGGAACACTGTCCTGGCGCAAAAAACCGATCGATCACATTGCGCCCCATTGATCGACAAAAGCGATCAGCGGAACGGACGGGAGCGCAAGCGGGATGCAAAACGGGCATGGAGCCGGTGATAGACGGCGCCATGCCCGGTAGGAAAATCGTGTCCGGCGCGCCTGAGCGCGCCTGAGCGCCCCATTGCGCGGCTATGTGCGCGGCTGTGCGCGGTTACTTGACCAGTTCGACCTGTTCGAAATCGAGCTCGACCGGGGTTGCACGGCCGAAGATCGAGACCGAGACCTTGACCTTGGCCTTGTCGAAATCGAGTTCCTCGACCACGCCGTTGAAGCTGGCGAAGGGCCCGTCGAGCACCTTGACGCTGTCGCCGATCTCGTAATCGACGCTGACCTGCGTCTTGGGCGCGCTCTTGGCTTCCTCGACGCCGCCGAAATAGCGCGCGGCCTCCTTCTCGGAAATCGGCTGCGGCTTGTTGTTGTTGCCGAGGAAGCCGGTCACCTTGGGGGTGTTCTTGACGAGGTGATAGATGTCGTCGTTCATCCGCAGCTTGGCGAGGACATAGCCGGGCATGAACTTGCGCTCGGTCTGGACCTTCTTGCCGCGCTTGACCTCGGTGATCGTCTCGGTCGGGACCTCGATCTCCTCGACGCCTTCGGACAGGCCGAGCCGTTCGGCTTCGGCGATGATCGCCTCCTTCACCTTGTTCTCGAAACCGGAATAGGCGTGGATGATGTACCAGCGGGACATGGGTAGGATCCTCGAATGCGTGAAGGTTTTTTTAAGCGAGCGTCAGAAGGAAATTGACGACCGCGTTGAAGAGGCTGTCGACCCCGAAGAAGAACAGCGCGAGCAGCACCATGAAGATGAACACGAAGATCGCGGTGCGCACGGTTTCGGGCCAGGTCGGCCACACGACCTTGCTGGTCTCGGTGCGGACCTGGTTCACGAATTCAGGGATAGAGGTCTTGCGCTCTTTTTTTACGGCCTTTTGTTCGCCAGCCATGTCGGTGTTCGCCTTCGCGTCAGTCAGTCGGTTACGATCCGGCTTTCAGGTAGGACCCGTCGCCGTCCGGGACAAGGGTCTCGGAAGTGGCCTGGTGTCTTGCCGATGTCGGAATTGGCGATGCTCATATGGCCCCACGCCCGACAAGGCAAGGGGCAAAACGCGCGCGCAAGGGCTAGGCAAGCGCCGCTCGCCTCACTAGCGTGCGCGCATCCAAACACGGGCGGACCGCGCAATGCGCTCGCGCCTTCGGGGACACAATCAAGGGGATAGCCTAACATGGCTGCAGACGTATCGGGCGCTGACGCATGGATCGCGCCGATCACCAACGTTTCGGATTTTATCTGGGGCGGAACCTGGAACGGGGTGGAAGTCATCCCCTTCCCGCCGATGACCATCTTCCTGCTCGGGATCGGGCTGTGGATCATGATCGGCCTGAAATTCTATCCATTGAGAAAACTGGGCGCTGCATTCAAGGGCCTCTTGGCCGGGCGCAAGGGCTCCGGTGATGGCGAGATTTCGCCCTTCGCCGCGCTGTCGACCGCGCTTTCGGGACAGGTCGGCACGGGCAATCTCGCCGGTGTCGCCACCGCGATCGCGCTGGGCGGTCCGGGCGCGATCTTCTGGATGTGGATCACCGCCCTGTTCGGCATGGCGCTGGCCTTTGCCGAAGGGTCGCTCTCGATCCGCTACCGCGAGACTACCAGCGACGGGGTCAAGCGCGGCGGTCCGATGACCTATATCATGATGGGCCTTGGCAAGAAGTGGACCTGGCTTGCCGTGGTGTTCTGCCTTGGCACCCTGTTCTCCGCTCTTGTTACCGGCAATTCGATCCAGGCCAATGCGGTCGCCGATGGCCTCAACGAATTGTTCGGGATCGAGGAATGGCTTGGCGGCGCGATCGTCGCGGTGCTGGTCTTCGTGGTGATCATCGGCGGGATCAAGTCGATCGGCTCGGTCGCGGAAAAGATCATTCCGTTCATGATGGTCGCCTATATCATCATGGCGATCCTCGCGCTGATCATCAATTTCGCCGAGCTTCCGGCGACCTTTTACCTGATCTTCCACAGCGCCTTTAACCCTTCGGCTGCGGTCGGCGGGTTTGCCGGGGCAGCGATGATCATGGCGATCCGTGCAGGCGTTGCGCGCGGGCTGTTCTCGAACGAGGCGGGCCAAGGTTCGACCGCAATCGCTCACGCGGTGGCGCAGACCAACGATCCCGAATCGCAGGGGCGCATGGCGATGCTTGGCACCTTCATCGACACGATCGTGATCTGCACCATGACCGCGCTGGTGATCCTCACCGTGCGCGGCGATTTCACCGCGGCGGGCGCTGCGGTCGATTATGTCTGGCAATCCGACCGCGTCGGGTTCGAGATGACCAGCGGCGCCTTTGCCGCGGCCTTCCCGGTCGAGATCGCCGGGATCGCGATCGGCACGCTGGTGGCATCGACCGCGCTGATCCTGTTCGTGTTCACCACCCTGCTCACCTGGAGCTATTACGGCGAGCGCGCGATCACCTTCCTCTATGACCGCTTCCCCGGCTCGACCCGGGGCGGCGAGAAGAAGCTGCACGTCGCCTGGCGGGTGCTGTGGTGCGTGGTGATCTTCGCCGCTGCCGCCCAGCCATCGGAACTGGTCTGGCGCCTCGGCGACATCTCGAACGCGGCGATGGCACTGCCCAACCTGCTGGCCCTGCTGCTGCTTTCGGGCGTGGTCTTCAAGCTCGCGCAAGGCGTCAAGGACGCAGGCGAGGACCACCACGTCGCAACGCCTGAAGAGCCGGAGGAATACTGACGGCCCTTCGCGAAGGGGCGACCCTTCGACCGGGCTGGCTGAGGCCCAAGCAAAAAGCGCGCCCTGCCAAATGGCGGAGCGCGCTTTTCGTTTGGCCGGCCCGGGAGGAGAGGGAGGGGGACTGTCCCAGGCGAGGCCGGGCGGTTCGGGTCCGGTTCACGGGCGGGACCCGAAGCGCCTCGAGGAAATCCGACCGGGCTGGCGGTCAGCGGAAACCGAACCAGCGTTCGAACAGGCCCGGCTCTTCCATCGGGCGGATCGCGCCATACTTGATGCGGCGCAAGGTCGCGTCCGAGAACGGGCGCGGATTGCTCCAGGTGTCGTGGCCGCTCGAATGAATCGGTGCAGAGGTCATGGCACTGATCTCCTTGGTTCTCATATGACGTTGTCGCTCCTTACAATCCGCGGTGAAAGCCCCGGTTCCCGAAAATGCGTCCGCGAACCGTGCCGGACATGCGACAAGGTGCAGCCAATCGGGCGAAACAGCGCTTGCAAGCGGGTTAGGTATTGGTGCGGGGCACGCGCGACGAGCGGCACGCAACAGGCCCGCCGGGGCCTGGCGTCACGCGGATTTTCCGATTGTGCGAAAAATGGCAGGGGTGACAGGATTCGAACCCGTGGCCCTCGGTTTTGGAGACCGATGCTCTACCAACTGAGCTACACCCCTGCAGGAGCGAGCCGCCTCTATCCGAGGCGCGGGCAATAGGCAACACGTCTTTCGCGCGGCGTCGTTTCGGTCCTATTCCGCCTTATGGCGCCGGTTTAGGCTCCGTGGCCTGATGCATTCACCCAAGCGCAGCCTTGTCCCTGTCGACACCCTGCTGCTCGCCTATCGCAGCGGGATCTTCCCTATGTCCGATTCGCGTGAGGACGAGGAGGTTTTCTGGGTTGAACCGCGCGAGCGCGCGATCATCCCGCTCGATGGGCTCCACCTGTCGCAGAGCCTTCGCAAGACCCTTCGCGCCGACCGGTTCGAGGTGACGATCGACACCGCCTTCGAAACGGTGATTGCAGCCTGCGCCGCGCCGCGCCCCGGCCATCCGGAAAGCTGGATCAGCAGGCGCATCATCGACAGCTATTGCGCGCTCCACCGTGCCGGCCACGCGCATTCGGTCGAGTGCTGGGAGGGCGAAGGCGAGGCGCGCACGCTCGCAGGCGGGCTCTACGGCGTCTCGTTCGACCGGGTGTTCTGCGGCGAAAGCATGTTCACCGTGCGCGCCAATGCCAGCAAGGTCGCGCTCGCCTGGCTGGTCGCGATCCTGCGCCGCGCCGAATACCGCCTGCTCGATTGCCAGTTCATGACCGATCACCTCGCCTCGATGGGGGCGGTGGAAATGCCGCAGGCCCACTACCTCAAGCTGCTCGCAGGCGCGCGCGGTCTTCCGGCGATGGCGCTGCGCGAGGCCTGGCAGGATTTCACCCGGAGCGAGCCGACTTCACCGAGCGCCGGAAAAGCCGTTTCCTCCGCTGCCTATTCCTCGCCCGGAAAGCGCATCGCGCATTCCTTGACCCAGACATCGTAGATCGGGTGTTCGACCACGTTGAGGCTGGGGTTCTGCCTGAACAGCCAGCCTGAGAATATCCGCGTGTGATCGTCCTCGCCCCGCTCGCGCACATCGACCTGGACGAAGGCGCCGGTCTCCTGCGGAAATTCGTGCGGAGCGGTGCGTTCGCAGGCAGCGAGCGTGACGATCACCGGGCCTTCCTCGGCGCTTTCGCCGGGGCTCAGCTCGATATCGGTGGTCAGGTTGTTGCGCTTGTTGAGAAGGCCGATCGTGGCGACGCGCTCTGCCATTGGGGTCGCCCCTGCCAGTTCGGCGAGCGCCTCTGCGGAAGGCGCGGCGCTGGGCGCGGCGTCCTCGATCGGGGCGCTGGCAACGCCGTTGTCCTGTTCGGGCGACTGCTCGCAACCGGCAAGGCCGATCGCGGCGAGAGCGGCGAGGACAAGAGGCGCCTTGCGGGTCATTGCGGCTATCAACCCTCGGGCGACCAGGCCTCGTAATCGCCGTCGGCGCGCGCGCGCTTGCCGCCGCGTTCGAGCGCGCCGGCGGGGCGATAGGCCTCGGCGGTGCCGGTGGCGTTGGGGGTGTAATCGGTTTCCCAGATCTTGGGCGGGGGCAGATGGCTTTCGGGCACGTCGTCGAACGCGCCGTGGAGCCAGCCGTGCCATTCGCTCGGCACCCGGCTCGCATCATTGGGACCGTTATAGATCACCCAGCGGCGTTCCTTCTGGGTGTAGGAACCGGTGTTCGGCCCGTCGCCGCCCTTGGCGCGGTAATATTTGTTGCCCAGCGCATCGGTGCCGACATGTTCGCCGCCGACGCGCTTGGACCACCAGTGCGTGCCGATGGTGGCGCCGTCCCACCAGGTGAATATCTTTGCAAGCAGGTTCATGGCCTGCGCCGTTAGCGGATTCGCGCGGCGAGGGAAAGCGGCAAGCACAGCCTTGAGCGGGCGATCATGGCAATTCGTATGCGACCGCATCGCCGGGTGCGATCCCGAGCTCATCCGAAAGCCCGCCGCGGATCTCGAACACCGCGCTGGCCGGCCCGTCGGAGAACACGCTGTCGGTCGAATAGGGCACACCCGCCTCGATATTGGTGATCCGGCCGTCGGGGCCGATGAAGATGATGTCGAGCGGCAGCGGCGTGTTCTTCATCCAGAAACTGCGCGGCTGCGGGGTGGGAGAGGGAAACAGCATGCCCTCGTCATCGCCCATCTCGGTGCGGAACATCATCCCGCGCGCCTGCTGTTCGTCGGTCGCTGCAAGCTCGGTCACGAAATGGTGCCGCTCATCGCCGCTCACGATGGTGACGTCGATCAGTGTCAGCCCCGAATCGGGATCGACAGCGGGCATGGCGGTGGGTGCCTGGCTGCTGCTTGCCGGGGGGTCCTGGGCGACCCCGACATTCGAACACGCCGCCAGTGCCAGCCCTGCCAGAATTGCGCCCCATCTCGTCATCGGAAATCCTCTCCTGCTGCCTCGTCGTCCTCGGCCTCGATCAGCCATTCGTCGATATCGGCGGGTTCTTCTGCATCGAGAATGAACCGCACGTGCTCGTAAAGATGACCCGCGCGCAGCATCGCGGCAACCTGTTTCTCGCGGCGCTTGTGCCGTTCGTCCCTGCCCAGCTCCTCGCCGCGATCGATCGCATAGGGGCCGAAACGCCGCTTCTGCGCGAGCATGGCGGCAGCGCGCCGGCTCGCCGCCTCGCCCGGGGCGCTGTCCTGGCGGACCTCTTCCTCCACCCCCGCCGCCCACAGCGCCCGTTCGACCCGCCGCGCGCCATAGCCGCGCGCGGTCAGGTCGCGCGACCTGGACCGCGCATAGGCGGCATCGTCGATATAGCCGAGTTCGACAAAGCGGGTGACCAGCCCGGTGATGTCAGGGGTGATTGCGCGCCCGTCCGCGTCCTCGGCCACGCCGCGTTCGCGCAGCTTGCGGGCGAGATATTGTTCGAGCTTTGCCCCGGTGGTGGCAAAGCGCGCGACATAGGAAAGCGCGAGGTCGCGCAGCGCCGTCTCGTCGAGCGGGCGCTTTTTCTTCGGCGTGCGCGCAACGCTGCGAGCGGGTCGTTCGCCGCGCTCTCCGGCCCGTCCGGCGCCGCTTTCGCGCGAGGTTTTGCTTTTCCGGAAGACCATTTCGCCTTATTCGTGCCACAGTCCTTATCAAATGGGAAACCGAGGGCTGGTCCGGACGGGTCATTTTCGCCGGATCTTCGAGGGACAGGACAAAGCGCGCCCTTGCGCGCAGCAACCAACAGGTATCGCAGATAACATGACCGACGCTGCTCAGACGCTGACGCCGACCCCGAACGATTGCGACCTGCCGCGCATCAACGCCGAATTCGCGACCTTTACCGAGGCGGTCGATTATGCCGCACGAAGCGAAAAGGGCCTGAATTTCCACGACATGCGCGGCAATCTGCAGCGTCCCTATCCCTATCGCGAGATGCGCGAGGACGCGATCGCCATGGCGCACCGGCTGATCGCATCGGGGATCGGGCGCGAGGACCGGGTGGCCTTGATCGCGGAAACCTGCGCCGAATTCGCCGCCCTGTTCTGCGCCTGTGTCTATGCCGGGGCCTGGCCGGTCCCGCTGCCCCTGCCGACCACTTTCGGTGGCAAGGACAATTACATCGACCAGCTCGCGGTCCAGCTCAAGAGCTCGGACCCGATGATCCTGATCTTCCCGGAAGAAATTTCCGAAATGGCCAAGGCCGCGGCGGCGCGGCAGGGTTGCGAGGCGACCAGCTGGCAGGATTTTGCCAGGAGGCCCGCTCCCGAATGCGCCCTGCCCGAAGCCTCGCCCGAGGATATCTGCTACCTGCAATATTCCTCCGGCTCGACCCGCTTTCCCACCGGGGTGGCGGTCACGCACGAGGCGCTGCTCCACAATCTCTATGGCCATGCCGCCACCATGCACCTGGGCGAAAACGATCGCTGCGTGAGCTGGCTGCCGTGGTATCACGACATGGGGCTCGTCGGCTGTTTCCTCTCGCTGGTTGCCAACCAGGTCAGCGCCGACCTGCTCAAGCCCGATGCCTTTGCCCGCCGCCCGCTGGCATGGCTCGACATGATCAGCCGCAATCCGGGCAACACGCTCTCCTATTCGCCGACCTTCGGCTACGATATCTGCGCACGCCGCATCTCGAGCCAGAGCAATGTCGGCGAGCGGTTCGACCTCTCTCGCTGGCGGATCGCGGGCAATGGCGCGGACATGATCCGCCCCGACGTCATGCAGAGTTTCGTCAATGCCTTTGCCGAGGCTGGCTTCAAGGCCAGTGCCTTCACCCCCTCCTATGGCCTTGCCGAAGCGGTTCTGGCGGTCACGGTGATGCCACCAGGCGAAGGGATCCGGGTCGAACTGGTCGAGGAAGAGCGCTTGTCGGGCACGCCGCGCGACATCTCGCGGCCCGCGCGCTACCGCGCGATCGTCAATTGCGGCAAGCCGCTGCCCGACATGGAAGTCGCGATCCGAGGAGAGGATGGCAATGCGCGCGGCGACCACCAGATCGGCAAGGTCTGGTGCCGCGGGCCGAGCGTGATGCATTCCTATTTCCGCAACACCGAGGCGACCGACGACTGCCTCGTTGTCGATGACAGCGGCGACGCCTGGCTCGACACCGGCGACATGGGCTACACCGCCGATGGCTACCTGTTCATCGTCGGCCGCGCCAAGGACATGATCATCATCAACGGCAAGAACCACTGGCCGCAGGATATCGAGTGGGCGGTCGAGCAATTGCCCGGCTTCAACCACGGCGACATCGCGGCCTTTTCGGTCGAGACCGAGGGCGGCGAGGAAGCGCCCGCAGTGCTGGTCCATTGCCGCGTTTCCGACCCCGTCGAACGGGTCAAGCTGCGCGAACAGATCGCCGACAAGGTGCGCTCGGTCACCGGAATGAGCTGCGTGGTCGAACTGGTCCCGCCGCGCACGCTGCCGCGCACCTCGTCGGGCAAGCTCAGCCGCGCCAAGGCCAAGAAGCTCTACCTTTCGGGCGAGATCGTCCCGCTCGAACTCGCGGCATAGGCCCCGCGACCGGCGAGGTTCAGGGCTGGCTGCCCCATTCGGCGCGCAGCGCCCCCCGATCCTGGCGCACGGTCACGCTCACCCCGCGCCGGGCTAGCAATTCGGCCGCCTGGGTGGTCTCGGCCGCATTGCCCACAAGCACCACCGGCAGGTCGATCCGGCTCGCCGCCCATTCGATCACCGCCAGGGCGCGCGCGCCTTCGGGCGTCGGGCCATCTTCGCCAAAGGCGATTTCCTGCGGCAATTGCCCGATCGGCGGGAGCAGTTCGATCGTCCAGTCGGGCTCGGTCGCTGCAATCCGGCGCTCGAGCGCGCGGTAGGCGGCGAGCGTCGCCCCGTCGAGCCGTTCGGCGCGCACGGTGGCGCGGCGGCGGGTGCGATCGACGGTCACGTCGTCCTCGGTCACGCCCGCGACCAGTGCCAGCCGGTTCGCGAGGTCTTCCGCCCGCTCCAGCGCGGCCTGCTCCTCGCTCGCGCGGGCGGCTGATAGCTGTGCCTGTTCGGCCGCGCTCGCGCCCGTGGGAACCTGGTATTGCGTCAAGGTCAATTCGACCGGCTCATCCAGCCGCGCGGCCAGAGCGCGTTCGATCTCGACCTCGGCATCGAGTTGCGGGCTTGGGGTGAAGACGGTCGCTGCGACCGCGATCGGGTCGCCGCCGAACTCGATCTCGACCGCATTGATGCGCGAATCCTGGTCGAAGGTCTCGGCGATCTCGGCGCGCACGATCCGCTGGGCATTGGTCTGCCAGGCGATCTGCTGGAGCGAGAGCGCGAGCGGCACCGCCAGCGCGATGAAGACAGTGAGGATCGCGACGTTCTGGAACGCGGTGTTGCGCGCCGAAAGATTGGTCTGGAAACCATAGAGCCGCGCCATCGCCCAGGCGGTGAGGGCGATGGTTATGAGGTTGGTGACGTAAAGCAGCAGCGCGCCCGAGAAGACCGTCCAGTTCCAGGTCGCAAGGCCGAAGCCCACGGTCGCGAGCGGCGGCATCAAGGCGGTGGCGATCGCCACGCCGACAATCGTTCCCTCGCGCCCGCGGATCATCGCGTAAGCGCCCGCGAGTGCCGAAAACAGCGCCACGAACAGGTCGAACAGGTTGGGCTGGGTGCGCGCGGCGATTTCTGGCGTGATCGTCTGGATCGGCGAAAAGAACACCAGCAGGCCGGTCAGCCCGATCGCCATCATGGTGCCCCAGGCCAGGCTGCGCGCCGATTGCTTGAGCCATTGGTAATCGCCGATGGCAAGCGCGAAACCCAGTCCCATGATCGGCCCCATCAGCGGCGACAAGAGCATCGCCCCGATCACCACGGCAGGCGAGGACAGGAGCAGGCCGAGCACCGCGATGCCGGCGCTCATCGCGGTCATGAACAGATAGCGTTCGGACAACAGGCAGTCCTCGCGCCGCTTCTCGATCACCTCGGCCTGGTCGACAGTGCCGACCACGTCCTCTCGCCACCAGCGACGCACGCTGAAAAGGACCCGGCCGATCGACATCCCGTCCTTTCCGGTGACAGCCGGCTTGTCAGGGATAGGCGTGTAGCCCGAGCTCGACGGCGCGGGCGGCGGTGTCTGTTCTTCGGCCAAGTTTCTTGTTCCCCTCGGGCAGTTGACCGCCCGTTTACGGCCAAAGCGCAGGGCCGCCAAGCGCGACTTGCAGACCGAACGCCTGCCGGGATTGGCGCATGCACGGCAAAGCGGCTAGTCTGACTTGAAACGCGTGTTTTAGATCACTAATACAGTTACGAAAGCGCGGCGCGGGCGAGCAAACGCCTCGAGGCGCCGCATAAGGGAGCCGAACAGCCGCATGAGCACCGAGACGACGCCGGAGACCAAGCTTGCTCCGCAAACCAAGACCGCGACCGATTTCGAGCTGACCCCGCCCGACCCGGTCCCGCAGGTCGCGCCCGAAAAGGCCGCCGGCCTCGTTCCGGTGTCCGACGAACAGAAATCGAGGCTCGACACCAAGGTCGATGCCTTTGTCGACGACCTCGTCTCGGTGGATGCCAATTCGCCCGCATTCGGCGAGAAGGTCGACCAGATCACCCGCATGGGCCAGGAACAGATCCGCGCCGCCGCTGCCCATTCGAACCGCTTCCTCGATCGCCCGGTGCGCGCGATGGACGCCGATAGCAGCGTCGGCAGCGACCTGGCCGAATTGCGCCGCACGGTCGAGGACCTCGATCCGGGCCGCAAGAACAAGCTGCTGAGCCCGCGCAAGCTGTTCGGCATCATCCCATTCGGCAACAAGCTGAAGAACTATTTCGACAGCTACACCAGCGCGCAGGGCCACATCCAGGCGATCCTCGAAAGGCTCGAGGGCGGCAAGAAGGAATTGCACCTCGACAATGCCGCGATCGACACCGAGCGCGCCAAGCTGTGGGAAGCGATGGGCGAGCTCGAGCAGATGATCCACATCGCCAAGGCGCTCGACGAACGGCTCGAGGCCAAGGCCGCCGAACTCGACGCGAGCGATCCCGAAAAGGCCAAGGCGCTGCGCGAGAGCGCGCTGTTTTATGTCCGCCAGCGCACCCAGGACCTGCTGACCCAGATGGCGGTCAGCGTGCAGGGCTATCTCGCGCTTGACCTGGTCAAGAAGAACAATGTCGAACTGGTGAAAGGCGTCGACCGCGCCAGCACCACCACTGTCGGCGCGCTGCGCACCGCGGTGACGGTGGCGCAGGCGATGACCAACCAGAAACTGGTGCTCGCCCAGATCACCAATCTCAACCAGACCACCAGCGACATTATCGATTCGACCAGCACGCTGCTGCGCGAACAGACCGGCCAGATCCACGAACAGGCCGCCGCCTCTACGATCCCGCTCGAAACGCTCCAGCGCGCTTTCCAGAACATCTACGACACCATGGACGAGGTCGACGAATTCAAGGTGCGCGCGCTTGCCAGCATGAAGCAGACCGTCAACGTTCTGAGCGACGAGGTCGAGAAATCGAAGGGCTATATCGCGCGCGCCGAAGGGCAGGCCCAGGCGCAGGCCAAGGTCGCCTCCGAGCCCGGCCTGCTGGCGCTCGATAGCTGAACGGAAAGCGTCACAGCGTGCAGGAAACCCCCGACCAGACCCTCCAGAACGCCCGCCGATCGCTCCAGACCCAGCGCGAGGGCGGCACTCACCGCCCTGCAAGCTCAGCGAGCATCGGCAAGGGCTCGGCCAATGCCAAGCTCAAGAACCTGCTGAAACGTGCGGGCTATTTCGGCGCGGCGGTGCTGGCGATCTTCGTCGCGATCTCGGTCGCCGGAGCGATCCTCGGCGGGATCGGGTTCTGGGGCGTGGTCACCGCCTTTTTCGCGGTGCTGGGCGCAGCGATCCTGTTCTCGCAATTTCCCAAGGTGAAGGCCCCCAAGCTGGCTGACCTTGGCAAGGGCAATCCGCGCCAGATGGTCGCGCGCACCGAGCTGTGGCTCGAAGCGCAGCGCCCTGCTTTGCCCGCGCCTGCTGTCGCTATCGTCGAAAATCTCGGGGTCCAGCTCGATGCGCTGGGCGCTCAGCTCGAAACAATCGACGCCGACCATCCCGCCGCACGCGAAGTGCGCGAACTGGTGGGCGAATACATTCCCGAGACTATCCAGGATTATCTCAAGGTCCCCGCGCACATGCGCGGCGAGGAACATGCCGGCAAGACCGCCGACGAGCGGCTGACCAACAGCCTCACACGCATTTCAGCCGAGGTCGATCGTGTCACCCGCCGCCTTGCCGAAGGCGCGCTCGACGATCTCGCGATCAAGGACCGCTATCTCGACTATCGCTACGGCGGCGACGAGATGATCGCCGACATGCGCGGCGATACTGACGCGGCGCCCGATACCGGGGTCCCGCTCCCCGATCTCTCGACCACCCGGCAAAAGACACCCTAAGGCTCACCCATGCGCGTCACACTCCCCCACTCGCTCGGCAAGGACGAGGTCCGCCGCCGGATGCACGAACACGGCCACGAGATCGCCGATCACTTTCCCGCCGGGATGGCGAGCGTCGAGACCGACTGGCCGCACGAGGACCGGATGAACCTCACCGTCAACGCGATGGGCCAGCGGATTGAGGGCGGCATCGACATCGCCGAGGACAATGTCACCGTCGAAATGGACCTGCCCGCCATGCTGTCCTTCCTGCGCGGAACGCTCGAAGGCGCGGTGCGCAAGCACGGCGGCAAATTGCTCACCAAGGATTGAGAAGCGGCCCGGCCCCCCGCGCGTTTGCCAAAGCCGCCGCGCTGTGTCATTTCTTGTCCTACCGACAGGTCGATGGCGGCGTCTGGCACGCTTTGTCAGGCCCGTCGCAAGGCCCCTGCGCTCACCGCGCGGCGGGAACAGGGGCGCGTGAATACCGATGCAGGGCAAAACTGCCGCGATGAGAGCAGCGTGATGAAGGCTTCGGTGGACAATCTGCGCCTGCATCTGCGCGCAGCGACCGCAAGCGCCCATGACCGGCTCGATAGCGCGATGCGCGAAGCTGCCGACTGGCGCTCGCGCGATGGTTATGCCCGCTTCCTCGCGCTCCAGCATGCCGCGCGCCGTCCTCTGGAGGACTGGATCGCGCAAGGCTTCGATGACGATTGCGCCCCGCCGCCCCAGGCCCCGCTGATCGCCTCGGACCTCGCGGCCCTGGGCGCCGCGCCGGCGCAGGGCATCGTGCCATTCGAACATGCCTCGCGCTCGCGCGCGGCGCAGCTCGGCATCGCCTGGGCGCTGGCAGGATCGGCGCTGGGCAACCGCGCGATCGCCCGCGAAATCGGCGCGGACTGGCCCGCCGCCTTTCTCACCGACGGCGCGATGTTCGCCTTCTGGCAGACGCTGCGAGCCGCAATCGAGCAGCCTGCAAGCGCAGACGAGAGGCGCGCCAGCAGCGCCGGCGCGCTCGCGGTCTTCTCCCATTTCGCCGCACTGGCAGAACAGCCCTTCGAACGCGCCGCCCCCGCCGGCCTTGCCGCCGCCCCCGAACCTGCAAAGGAGTGCGCGCTGTGAATATCGCGCCCCAACAGCCCGCGCCCACCGATTGCGACCGCGAGCCCATCCACCTCATCCCCGCGGTCCAGTCCTTTGGCGGGCTGCTCGCGGTCAATGGCGACTGGATCGTGGCGCAGCGTTCGCTCAATTGCGCCGATATTGCCGGGCTCGGCGCGCTCCCCGAGGTCGGGGCGCAGCTCGCCGAGCTGTTCACGCCGCGCGCGATAACGATCCTGCGCGAGGCGGTCGACCGGATCGACGCGGAAAACGCGGTCGAGCGGTTGTTCGGCATCCGGCTGGTCCAGGGCGGCCCGCTGCTCGACTGCGCGATGCACCAGTCGGGCAACAAGCTGGTGATCGAGTTCGAGCCCCATGCCGAGGCCGATTTTTCCAACCACCTCTCGCTGGTCGGCCCGGTTTTGCGCCGGCTCGAACCGATCCGCGAGGAGCGCAAGCTGCTCGAAACCGCGGTCGAATTGCTGCGCGACATGCTCGGCTATGACCGGGTGATGGTCTATCGCTTCCTTCCCGATGAGAGCGGCGAAGTGGTGGCAGAGGCACGGCGCGACGATCTCGAACCCTTTCTCGGCCTGCGCTATCCGCGCGCCGACATTCCCCAGCAGGCGCGCGAACTGTTCGTGCGCAACAAGTTCCGCGTGCTTGGCGACATGAGCGAGCAGGCAGTCCCGATCGAACCGGTGCTCGGCATCGACCAGGCCCCGCTCGACATGTCGATGAGCGTGCTGCGCGCGCAATCGCAGGTGCATCTTCAATATCTGAAGAACATGGGGGTCGAGGCGTCCTTGTCGATCTCGATCGTGCGCAATGGCAAGCTGTGGGGCCTGTTCGCGCTTCACCATTATTCGCCGCGCCTCCCGGCCTATTCGCTGCGCACGGTGGCCGAGACGTTCAGCCAGATGTTCTCGCTGATGCTCGACCGGCTGCTGATCGACCGCTCGGAGAAATTGCGTGCGCGCGGCAAGGAGTTGCACGACCAGCTGATGCTCCGGCTCGCCGGGGGCACTTCGCTCGCCAACGATCTGCCGATGCTCGAGGAAGTGCTCGGCGATCTCATCGCGCATGACGGGGTCTCGGTGCTGATGGAGGGCGAATACCGTTCGCGCGGAGCAGCGCCGAGCGCGGAGCAATTCGCCGCGGTCAGCCCGCTGCTCGCTGCCGCGCCCAGTTCGTCGGTGCTCGCGGTCAGCGCGCTGGCCGACCAGATCCCCGAAGCCGCTGCCTTTGCCGACGTGGTGACCGGCGCGCTGGTGCTTCCGATCTCGCGTTCGCCGCGCGATTTTCTCGTCCTGTGGCGGCGCCCGCTCACCCAGGTGGTGCAATGGGCAGGCGATCCGAGCAAGGCGGTGGCGCGCGAAGGCGAACGGCTCGACCCGCGCGGCAGCTTTGCCGCCTGGGCCGAAACGGTCGAGGGGCGCAGCGATGACTGGTCCAGCGACGAACTGACCATCGCCGAGAACCTGCGGATCACCCTGCTCGAAGTGGTGCTGCGCATGTCGGACGAGGCCTCGCGCGAGCGCAAGCGTGCGCAGGAACACCAGGAATTGCTGATCGCCGAGCTCAACCACCGGGTCCGCAATATTCTTAATCTCATCAGCGGCCTGGTCGGGCAATCGCAGGACGAGGCGATGAGCGTGACCGATTTCGCCTCGATCATCGGCGGCCGGATCGCCGCGCTCGCCAGTGCGCACGACAACATCACCCGCGAAAGCTGGTCGCCCGCGCCGCTCTCCTCGCTGTTCGAGACCGAGCTGGCCGCCTATCTGACCGAGCGCACCGACCGCTTCCAGCTCAAGGGCGAGCAGGTACTGGTCAAGCCCGAGGCCTATACCGTCCTCGCGCTGGTGGTGCACGAACTGGTCACCAATTCAGCCAAGCATGGCGCGCTCGGCAACAAGGGCGGATCGCTGGTGGTAACGGTCGGGCGTAGCCGCAATGGCGATCTCACAATTGCCTGGCGCGAGCGTGGCGGACCGCCGGTCCAGCCTCCCAGTCGGCGCGGTTTCGGTTCGACCATCATCGAGCGTTCGATCCCCTATGAGCTCAAGGGCGAAGCCGAGCAGCGCTTCAAGCTGACCGGGCTCGAGGCCGATTTCCTCGTCCCCGCGCGGTTCGTCGACCGGGTCGAGACCGCGAAGGAAGCGACCGGAGACGGTGACGCGACCGGCAAGGCCGATGCCCCCGCAACAGGCGCTCGCGAGCGCGACATGCCCGGCCACGTGCTGGTGGTCGAGGACAGCATGATCATCGCTCTCGATACCGAGGACATGCTCAGGCACTTGGGCGTAGCCTCGGTCGCGGTCGAAAGCAGCGTCGAACAGGCATTGCGATCGATCGAGAAACGGGTGCCCGATTTCGCCCTGATCGATTTCAATCTCGGCGACGAGACATCGGTCCCTGTGGCCGAGGAACTGGAGCGACGCGGGGTCCGCTTCGTGCTCGCGACCGGCTATTCGGAAATCGGCCAGGAAGCGAGCGAGCTTGGCGCCGCGGGGCTGATCCACAAGCCCTATGGCCGAAAGGATCTCGCCGCGCTGCTGGTCGAGGACAGCTGACGGCTTTTTTCGCGCCGCAAGTGCCTAGTCAGCGTGATCAGGGGCAGGGTCGCACCAGCAAGGTCACCTGCGCTGCGCTGAAATCGAGCGTAGCGAGCCGCGGCGCCCACACGCAGCCTCCCGCGGAAAAACGCGGAGTGCCGCCCGGCCCGCTGCCTTTGCCGCCGAGCATGCCTTCGAGCGGCAGGGCGAGCAGCGCGGTGTCGTAATCTTCGAGCGTTTGCGCATCGGGCGCGCCCTCGATCCGGTCGATGCGGAAATGCGGCGTGTCGACGAGCACCTGTCCGCGGCTCGCCACCGATCCCCGGTGCGCGCTCGGATAGGGGCCGGGATCGGCCACCGCGAGCGCGCGGTCGAGATGCAGCGCCCGGTCGCGTCCGTAATCGTAGAGCCGGAAGGTGGTGTCGCTGGCCTGCTGGACCTCGACCAGCGAGAGGCCGGGGCCGATCGCGTGGACCGTCCCGGGCGGAAGGAAGAAGACATCGCCCGCGCGCGCCTGGTGCCAGGCAAGGCATTGTTCGATCGCCCCGTCGCGCGCCGCGGCGGCGATCTCCCCGGTGCTCATCGCGCGTTCGAACCCGATTGCGAGCCGCGCTTCGGGCTCGGCATCGAGGACCAGCCAGCATTCGGCCTTGCCGTCCTCTCCTTCCAGCGCCTGTTCGTCCGACGGGTGGACCTGGACCGAGAGCTTCTCGCTCGTGAACAGATATTTGACCAGCAATTGCGCGCAATCGGGATGCGGGTCGAACCAGATTTCGCCGATCCGCTTGCCTTCGGGCGCCGCGAAGGGCGCGGGCAACTGGTCGCGGCCCCAGACCTTCTCAACCATGCGGGTGGCAAGCGGTTCGGGCGCGCGGGACGGCGGGGCGTTCATTGCCCGCTTGCCCCGGGCAGCTTGCCGACCGCCTGCGCGCCATCGCGGGTGGTGACCAGCACTTCGCCGTCGCGCACGACGATGCACACCCCGTCGAGCCCGACCGCCGAGACGCGCGGGCCATCGCTCGTGACAAGGACATCGCGGCAATCGGACAGGTCGGCGCTGCCGCGCACGACATTGCCGGCGCTGTCGGCCTCGTCGGCGAGCGCATCGTGCAGCGCGGCCCAGTTGCCGATATCCGACCAGCCCATCTCGACCGGCACCATCGCGGCCGAGCGCGTGTTTTCCATCACCGCGTAATCGATCGATTCCCCGGCAATGTCGGCGAAGGACGAAGGTTCGGGATAATAGCGCGATCCCTCGCTCCGCCCGTTCGCCACCGCCTCGCGCACGGCAGCGGCCATGGCTGGCCGGTACTGGGCAAGCTCGGCGAGCAATTGGCCGGCTCGAAAGACGAATATGCCGCCATTCCAGCTGTATTCGCCGCAATCGCAATAGGCCTGGGCGCGCGCGGCATCGGGCTTTTCGACGAAGCTGTCGATGACAAAGCCGCCATCGATTGCGGCGCCGCGGCGCAGATAGCCATAGCCCGTTTCGGGCCGGTCGGGCTGGATCCCGAAGGCGACGAGGTGCCCGGCCTGCGCCAGCCGCGCAGCGGCAAGGGCGGCATCGCGAAACGCGTTCTGGTCGGCAATATGGTGGTCGCTGGGGCAGACCAGCATGATCGCGTCTTCAGGCAGGAGCGCGGCGGCGAGCGCGATCGCGGGCGCGGTGTTGCGTGCCTCGGGCTCGATCACGAGGCGATATGCGCCCTTTGCCTGCTGCGCGATCAGATCGGCATGAGCGGCGCCAGCGACCACGATCGGTTCGCCAAAGCGCGCATCACCCGCGACCCGGTCAAGCGATTGTTCGAACAGGGTGCGCGGACCGATAAGCGGGATGAAGGGCTTGGGGGCCGCCTTGCGGCTTGCCGGCCACAGCCGCGTGCCACTGCCCCCGCACAGGATGACGGGGTGGATCACGGGCAGTTCGGCTGGGTTTTGGGCCATGATATCTTCGCTTTAGCAGCGCGCCGGGTGAAAGCCAGATGCGAGCATCGCCATTTCGGCTCCATCACTTGCCCCCTAGTCGCCTATCGCGCCCTGAAATCAACACGATAGCCATAGCGCGCCTCGACCGGGTCGCCGCTGCGCGTGCGGGCGGGGTTGAAGCGGATTTTCTCGATCACCAGCGGACAGACCAGGGCGGTGGTCTCGGCATCGGCGCTGGTGCTCGCGACCGAGCAGTTGCGCGCGCGCCCGTCCGCTAGGACGGTGAAGACCACCGTTACCGACTTGCCGAAGCGCGTCTCGCGCCCGCCCGGGGGAACCGGGAAGTCGCGCCGCGGGTCGAGCCTGCCCGAGCGCACGCTGGGCCTGACAGCGACGCCATTGCCCTGTCCGCCGCCGCGATCGCCGCTGCCCGTGCCCAGCCCCTCGCCCTCGGCGCCGGTGCCATCGCCCGCCTCGCGCGCGCCCGAGCGGGTGGCGGTTCCGGTCGAGGAGGCGCGCGGGCGCGGCTCGGGATTGCTCCGGATCGGAGTGGTCGGCGCGGTAACCGGTTGCGGCACCGCTTCCTCGCCCGGCGCGCCGGCAGCGCCCTCGTCGGGTTCGGGCTCGGTCACCGGCTCGGGTTCGTCGGGCGTGGTCACGGTGACGGTGAAGGCGCTGACCACCTCCTCCTCGATCCCGGCGGTGAATTCGGGCGCCAGGGCGCGCGACAATCCATACAGCGCAGCGAGGTGGAACAGAACGATGCCCGCGACCAGCGGCCAGCGCACACCCCTCGGTTTTCCCTTATAGCCGGTTTGCACCTTTGTGACCTAACCTGTGTGACGTTGCTGCCGGGTATCGATGATAGCGGTCCACGCCGCAATCCGTACCGGTGCCTTTTTCCCTAGGGCACCATCCCGGCAAAGCGATGGAGCGAATGGTCGAAAGTGCAATCTACGCAGCAACGGCAAGAAAACCAGCCGAAGCGATAAGCCGTCCCGTCGATGGTCTTGCCTGGCGCAGCACCGGCCTGATCGCATCGGGGGTTCTAGACCTGCGCAGCCTCGCCTACGGGCTGGGCGCGGCGTCGGGTTTCTTCATCCTCGCATCCTTGTGCCTGGCGCTCTGGCGGTTCGACGCCACCCTGGCGAGCGTGTGGCTGCCCAATGCGAGTGCGGTGGCGGTGCTGCTGCTGGCGCGCCTGCGCAATGAGTGGCCTTTGCTTGCCGGGGTCGCGGTCGGCAGCGTGATGGCCAACTGGCTGGCGGGCAACCCGTTCCTGACCTCGCTGATCTTCACGCTCGCCAATCTGTGCGAGGTCATGCTGGTGCCGGCGCTGCTGCGCTTTACCTGCCGCCGGGTCCCGGACATGTCCGACCTCTCCGAACTCGGCCGGTTCCTCCAATATGGCGCGCTGATCGCGCCGCTCGTCTCGATGACGGTCGCCTCCTTTGCGCTGATCCCGGCGAGCGAGGTACCGCTCGACGAAATGCTGTCCTGGTTCATCGCCGATTGCGTGGGGATGATCGTGATCGTTCCCGGCGCTCTGGTGATCGCCGAGGCGATCCGGTCGCGAACCCTGTTCAATCCCGCGACATTCGGGCGGCACGCCATCTCGATGCTGGCGGGCCTCGCGGTCTGCGCCGGGCTGTTCCGGCAGGACACCTACCCGATCCTGTTCATCGTTCCGCTGGTGACCCTGGTCATCGCCTTTCGCGTGGGCAGCGTGGGCACGGCGGTGTTCGTCCCCTGCGTGGCGGCACTCTCGGCGGTGATGACCTTTGCCGATTACGGCCCGATCGCCAATGACTCGACCACCGCGATCAGCGAATTGTTCGTGTTGCAAAGCTTCCTTGCCGCCAATTTCCTCACCGGCCTCCCGATCGTCGCCATCCTCGCCGGGCGCGACCGGCTGACAGGCGAATTGTTAAAGGGGCGCGAGGAATTGCGCCTCGTGACCGCGAATGTCTCTGACGCGGTGCTCAAGCTCGACCGCGATTTCGTGGTGACCTACGCCTCGCCCTCGACGCGCGAAGTGCTCCAGCGCGATCCTTCCGAACTTCTCGGCGGCCCCGTCCACAGGCGAATGCATGTCGATTCGCACGCGCGGATGGATGAATGCGTGCGGCGGCTTGCCACCGGCGAGAGCGAGAAAGAGCGTATCACCTATCGCCGGCTCCACGATTGCGAGGACGGCACGCCCGCTTTCATCGAGGCCGATTGCGCGGTCGCGCGCAGCCCGCAGACCGGCGAGAGGGTCGGCTATGTCGTCTCGCTGCGCGACGTGACCGAGCGGGTCGAGCTCGAACTGCTGCTCACCCGCGCCCGCCGCACCGCCGAGAACGCGGCGCGCGCCAAGTCCGAATTCCTCGCCAATATGAGCCACGAGATCCGCACCCCGATGAACGGGGTGCTGGGTTTTGCCGAACTGATCCTGCAGGGCGAGCTCGACGAGGAGCATCGCCGCCATACCGAGATGATCGTCCAGTCGGGCCGCTCGATGATGCTGCTGCTCAATGACATTCTCGACCTGTCCAAGATCGAGGCGGGCCAGATCGCGGTCGATGAAGGCCCGGTCGACCTGTTCCGCACTCTCAACGATTGCGTCATGCTCCACGGGGCCTCGGCCCAGAACAAGGGCATCGCGCTCGATCTCGTATGCGAAGGCCCCGATCCGCGGGCCGAGCCCTGGCACGGGGGAACTGGCGGCATCCCCGAGGACCGTCCCTGGATCCTGACCGATGCGCTGCGGCTGCGGCAGATCGTGCTCAACCTGGTCGGGAACGCGGTCAAGTTCACCGAACAGGGGTCGGTGACATTGCATTGCAAGGCCGATGCCGACGCGATCAGGATCGCGGTCAGCGATACCGGGATCGGCATCAGCCCGTCGCGTATCAAGTCGATTTTCGCCCCCTTCACCCAGGGAGAGGGCGACATCGCGCGCCGGTTCGGCGGGACCGGGCTGGGCCTGACGATCAGCCGCCAGCTGGCCGAATTGCTCGGCGGCACGATCGAGGTCGAAAGCTTTCCGGGCGAGGGATCGACCTTCACCCTCACGCTTCCCGCAGAGCATATCGAGGCCGACGAACGCGACGAGATCGAACCGCCCGCGATCGAACCGGCCGACCTGCCGCAACATGCGCGCGTGCTTCTGGTCGAGGACCACGACGTCAATCGCATGCTCGGCACCGAGATGCTCGAACGCTGCGGACAGTCGGTCGCGATCGCGCATGACGGCAACGAGGCGATCGCGATGGTCATCGACAGCGTGATGCGCGACAAGCCCTTTGACCTGGTGCTGATGGATATCCAGATGCCGGGCTGCGATGGCTATGCCGCGACCCGCGCGATCCGGGCCGAGGGGATCGGTCCCGACACGCTGCCGATCATCGCGCTCACAGCCAATGCCTTTCCCGAGGACGTGTCTGCCGCGCTCAATGCCGGGATGCAGGCGCACCTCGCCAAGCCGCTGGTCTTTGCAGACCTGGCGCGCGCGCTCCAGCGCTGGCTGCCAACGCGGATCGTCGACATTCCGTGCGATGAGGGCGAACAGCCGGTCCTTGCTGACGCTTACGCAGGCAATGGTCTCCGTGATGATGAAAGCGATGGCGCCGACGCAGAGCCCTTTGCCGGCGCACTCCCGCCGCCCGTTTGCGAATCCGCCACGGCGCGGATCGATGACCGCCGCCATCGCCGCGAGGAAGACACTCGCGAGCAATCTTTCCACTCGCCGCGCCCCGAACTGCCCGGCCCTGCCGCTGCGCGCACCGCGCCAGGCCCGGGCCATTCGCCCGCGCTGGTCGCGCGCTGGACCGAGCGCCGCGGCGAAGCGGTCGAAGCGGTGCGCGGCGCGCTAGAGAGCGGCGAACTCGCCAAAGGCGTGACCGATGAGCGCAGCGAGACGCTGATGCGGCTCGTCCACAAGCTCGCAGGGACCGCGGCGATCTTTGGAGAGGCCGAGCTGGGCGACCAGGCCGCCGCGTTCGAACGCGCACTGCGCTCGGGCGTGCCGGGCTCGGTGCAGGAAACGCTGGCCTTCGAATTGCTGAGCGTTGCCGACGATCCCGAGGACACGATCGCCGACCACCCGATCTAGCCGCCTGCGCGGCGTCGGCCTGCCCGGCCCGCGAACCATGCGCGCCTTGCCCTGCCGAGGCCGTTCGGGCGCTCATTCGCGTGGATCGGTCCCTCGACACCGCCACCTGCTGTCCGGGAGCGCCCGGGGCCGCGCGCGCCCTGCCCCCAAACGCAAACGGCGGGACCCGAAGGCCCCGCCGCTGCTGTTTCTCAATCGTGTATGCGACGAATTAGAATTCGTAGCGCGCACCGATCTGGATCCGCCATGCCGACGGGCCGATCGCGATGTTGTTCTGATCGTCGGGGTTGAAGCCGGTGATGATGTAGCGACCCTGGTCGTCCACACCGCCGTCAGCAACGTCGACGAGGCCGTTGAACCCGCCGCGCGAACGCAGGATGTTCCATTCATCGTCGATGAAGTTAAGGAAGTTGGCGAAGTCGGCGAACAACTCGATCCGGTCATCGGCGATGCCGGTCAGGCTGCCCAGGAACGGAATTTCCTGGCTGACGCGCATGTCGAGATCGAAGTGCCAGTCATTGCGGCAGGTGTTGCGCTTGATCGTTTCGCCGGCGGTGAAGCCGCAACCCGAATTGGCAACGTAATCGACCACGGCCTGGACCGCTGCATCGTCCGACTGCGGCGAGACATTGGGATCGCCAACACCGGTCGGGACGTAGAGCAGGGCGTTGTCGCTGCCCGACGAGCTGTCGGCGAAGACGCCGCCGCCGTCGAAGGTCAGCGAATACGGACGGCCTTCACGCGCCCGGAAGAAGAAACCGAGGCTCGTGTCGTAGCCTTCGATGAATTCCTCGCGGAAGTTGATCGCCGCCGTGATGTTGTGGCGGGTTTCGGTGGTCGCGGTCGACACGGCCGGGTTCTGGCGATCGAAGGCCGCGGTAACGTCGAACGACGAGGTGGCCGTCGAGGACTGGTTGTTACGCGCATTGTTCGAATCGGTGAACGCATAGCCGATGCGGAAGTAGGTCGAGCCGCCTTCGGTGAGCACGCCGCCGTCGAACACCTTGGACAGGATGATCGAGGCCGAGTGCGCGTTCGATGCGCCGGCATTGGTCAGCTGGATGTTGTCGTCCCGGCGCGTCCGGCCGAAGCATTCCGGCGTCAGGCCGGTATAGACCGGCGGGGTGCCGCCAGTGCCGACCAGCTCGCCGTTACAACCGGCCTGGGTCGTGTCGAGCGCGCGGTAGATCGGGCGACCGTCTACGGTGAAACCGCCATTGGTCTCGATGTCCGGAGCCTGCGACAGGTCAACGAAGTTCAGCGGATCGTTGTAGCGCGAATAGATGTAGTCGAGCTGCAGCGACCAGTCGCTGAAGAAGCCGCTTTCCGCGCCGATATCGGTCTGGAAGGCGAAGCTGGCACGGGTCACGGTCGGGACCTTGAAGTCCGGATCGGTCGACTGGACGTCGGCAAGTCCGGCCTCGGCATCAGCCGCGCCGCCATCGATGGCGCACTGCGGGAAGCCGGTGAACTGGCCGTTGGTGACCACGTCGAACTGGCCGGTGGCCGGATCGACCGCGATGTCGCCCGGGCCGCAATCGAAGCGGGTGGTGCCCAGAGCGCTCGAGAAGCCGTTGTTCGAGAACGCGTTGGAGTAATACACCACCGGGTCGCCGCCCGAGAACACGCCGACGCCCGCGGTGATGCGGCTGTCGGAGAGGAAGCCCTCGTTGAAGAATTCGTAGGTGGCCGAGAGACGCGGCAGGAAGACCGGGTCGAGGCGGCCGAACGAATTGGCGTTCGAGAAGCCGTAACGATCGACGAAGTTCGGGTTGTAGGTCGGCGCATCGCCGTCATAGATCTGCGTGCGGATACCGGCATTGATCGAAAGCTGGTCGCTCGCACGGTATTCGTCCTGGATGTAGAACGAATAGATCTGGCGGCTGAAACGGGCCGCGGCGTTGTTGATGTCGCCGCCCGACGCTGCGTTGATGTCACCGCCATAGGCCTGGCCCGTGGCAATTTCATCGGCGTTCGGGAAGAACTCGGTGCCCGGCGACAGCAGGCCGTTGCGGAAATCGTCGAAGTTCTGGAAGTAGAGCGAACCGGTCGCGTTGATGGCGAACAGGTTGAACACTTCGAGATCGTTCATCTCGGCGCCGATCTTGACGAAGTGGCCGTTATCCGGATCGATGTTGATCTGGAAACGCGCCTGGTCGATCTTCGTGTCGAGCTGGTTGGCCGAACGGAAGATGCCCGGGCCGGTCGACAGGATGCCGTTCTGGGAGGTCTGGCCGGCAACCGGCTGGACACCGACGACGAGACGCGGGGTCGGGTTGTCCGACTGCGCTTCACCGAATCCGACCGGGCCCTGGACGTCGCCGACTTCGGCGCGGCTCACGCGCAGTTCGGTCGAGATCGTGTCGCTCCAGTCCGAATAGAGGCGGACCGCGTAGTAATCCGAGATCGTGCCTTCGTCTTCGAACGAGTTGAAGCCGGTGATGTTCTGGCCACCGAAATCGCTCTCGATATTGGTTTCCTCGAGGCGCTGATAGGTCGCCTCGAGACGGTGATCGTCGCTGATGATCGCGTCGAGACGGCCGAAATAGCGGACATTGCCTTCGGCCAGAGTGGTCGGATAGCCGCCGATGTCCTGGCCGTAGACGGTGCGCGCGATCTCGGCGAACTCGTCGAACTGGGCCTGGGTGACGAAGTTGGCTTCGTTGGTGAAGCCGGCGCCGGCGGGACCGAAATTGTTGCCCTGGCCGAGATCGGCTTCTTCATAGCCGAACGAGAAGAACAGGCGATCGGGAACGATCGGGCCCGACAGGCTCACGCCCCAGCGCTTTTCGCTCGATGCGTTGAGCGGGCGACCGTCGATCGAGTTGGCGTAGAGGCCATCGTCGAAATAGGTGATGAAGGCCGAGCCCGAGAAGTTGTTCTGGCCGGCCTTGGTGACGACGTTGACGAGACAGCCGGTGAACTCCGAATACTCGACATCGAACGGAGCGAACTCGACCGAGGTCTGTTCGATCACGTCGAAGGGAAGCGGGAGCGAGTTGCGCGCCGCGAAGGGGGTGCCGTTGAGGCCGAACACGTCCGACTGGACGATGCCGTCGACCGTGAAGGTGTTGGTGCGGTCATTGCCGCCCAGGCACGAGATGCGGTCGACGTCGTTCGAGCTTTCAAGGCTGACGCGCGGGTCGATGCGGATGATGTCGCGCACGTCGCGGGTGATCGAGGGGAAGGCCTCGAGCGTTTCGGTGCCGAACGAGGTGCCCGGGCCGACAGCGACCTGGGTGACCTGGGCGCGGGCGCCGGTGACGACGATGACGTTGCCGGCTGCGCTCTCGGTCAGCGAGAAGGTGAAGTTGGTGTTGCCCGAAATATTGGTGAACACGTCTTCGACCGACTGGCCTTCGAAGCCGTCAGCGGTGACGGTGACGGTGTAGGGGCCGCCCGGCGGAAGCGACTGGACGCGGAAATTGCCGTTCGGGCCGGTCGAGGTGGTGCGGACCTGCGCGGTACGCGTGTCGGTGATGGTGACCGTGGCGCCGGCGAGCGGTGCGCCCGCGGCATCGGTGACCTGGCCTTCGACGCCCGAGGTGATCTGCTGGGCGGCGGCGGGCGCGGCGATGGTCGCTGCGGCGGAAAGGCTGACGACGCTTGCCGCCAGGAGATATTTGATTTTCATGAGAAGGAGACCCCTGGTCATGGATTGGGTGAGGTGATGCGCGCGGCGCTAGGTGCGATGCGCGACAGCAAAGCGACGGTTTTGTGACAGTTTTGTGACAGCGCTTTGCGCCCCCCGCGACCGGCGGCTATTCCACAGTTTTATCCACCCTCTAACCCGCGGAAATCCTCGGCTATCGCCCCTGCTGTTGCACGCTTGCAACGAGGCCGGTTTCTTTTGCGAAGCCCGGCGTTTGACGCGCGAATTACGGCTCCGCCCCGCACGAGGCGTCGCGCGAGCGATATTGCCGCGAGATTGCATAATGATGCGCGGTGCCGATTCGTTCCCGGCGTGATGCGAAAAGGCCGCATTTCGCGACCCCTCCTGCCCGGTCAGGCGAGATTGATCTCGCGCAGCCGCTGCATCAGGAAATCGTGGCTCGAGATCGCCGGTTCCGCCTCACCGCCTTCGGCAAGGCAGCTTTCGAGCGGCTCGATCACATAGTCGGGCCGGAAATGCAGGAAGAAGGGCATCGAATAGCGCGAGCGCTTGGCCCCCTCGCCGCGCGGATTGACCACGCGGTGCGTGGTCGAGCGCAGCTTTCCGGCGGTGAGGCGTTCGAGCATGTCGCCGACATTGATCACCAGCGAACCTTCCTCGGCCTCGACTGCGTGCCATTCGCCCGACTTGGTGAGCAATTGCAGCCCGGCTTCCTCGGCGCCCAGCAGCAGGGTGATGGTGTTGATGTCGCCATGCGCAGCCGCGCGGATCGCGCCTTCGGGCGCATCGGGGCCGAGCGGCGGGTAATGCAGGAGGCGCATCACCGAATTGCCGTCCTCGACCGTGGGAGCGAAGAATCCGCGCTCCAGCCCCAGGCTCAGGGCGATGGCTTCGAGCACGCGCGCGCCGGCATCTTCGAAGGCGGAATAGAGCGCGCTGAAAGTCTCGCGAAATCCGTCGATCTCGTCGGGCCAGACATTGGGCGCCATGTATTCGGACAATTCGTGGCCTTCGGGCAGCTCGCGCCCGACATGCCAGAATTCCTTGAGATCGAAGATTTCCGCGTCCTTGGCCTTCTCGGTCCCGAACGGGGTGTAGCCGCGCGCACCGCCGCCGCCGTCGATCTTGTAGGACCGCTTGACCGCATCGGGCAGCGCGAAGAATTCCTTCGACTTGGCCTCGGCCCGGTCGATCAGGTCCTGGTCGATGCCGTGGTCGCGCACCACCGCGAAACCGAATTCGGCAAAGCTGCGGCCGAGCTCGTCGGCAATGCTTTCGAGCGGCTGGGCAAGCGAGACGGAGGCGATATCGGCGGTCGCGCCGGGCTGGGTCTTGGTGTCGGTCATGGGTTTCTATCTAATAGGCGTTGGCGGCCAGCGCCAGTGTGGCGCTCGCGCTCTTAGAAGGGCAGGAAGATGCTCGCGAGAGCGGCGCTCATCAGGTTGGCAAGGCTGCCGGCAGCGAGCGCCTTCAGCCCCAGCCGCGCGATCACCGGGCGCTGGTTGGGGGCAAGCCCGCCGGTCACCGCCATCTGGATCGCGATCGAGGAGAAATTGGCAAAGCCGCACAGCGCGAAGGTGACGATCGCGCGGCTGCGCGCGGTCAGTTCGCCCGCCGCATCGCCGGTCGCCAGGGCGCCGAGTTCGATGAAGGCGACGAATTCGTTGAGCACGATCTTGGTGCCGAACAGCCCGCCTGCGATCTGGGCCTGGCTCCAGTCGGAAATGCCGATCAGGAACATGACCGGCGCGAACACATAGCCGAGCAATTGCTGGAAGCTGAGATTGGACAGCCAGGCCGCGGTCTCGGCACCGAAGGGCAGCCCGATGCCGGCGGCCATCGCGACGATGCCCGAACCGATCGCTGCGAGAAAGCCATTGGCGAGCGCGACCAGGGCGACGAAGACGAGCACCATCGCGCCGACCGCGACCGCGAGCTTGACCCCGGTCTGGGTGCCCTGCGCGGCGGCCTCGATGATATTGGCGGGGCGCTGGCCTTCCTCGAAGGTCTCGGCCATCTCGACCTCCTCGGGCTTGCCGCCCTCGACGATCGCGGCCGGGCCGGCGGCGCTGATGCGCGATTGCGGCAATTCGACCTCTTCGCCGTATTCGCCGACCATGGTGACCCGGGTGGTGTCCTCGGACAGGCCCTGGCCCGTTTTCAGCCGGGCCGCGGCACGGCGGGCGACCTCGGCGGGGTCGTCCTCGCCCAGTTCGGGCGGGTCGGGCATGATGATCTTGGCCATGAGGATGCCGCCTGGCGCCGACATGAAAGCTGCCGCGAGCAGGAACGGCACCGCGTCGGACCCGATGAAGCTGGCATAGGCAGCCAGGATCGTGCCCGCGACGCCCGCCATGCCCACGCTCATCAGGGTGAACAGCTTGGAAGGCGGCAGCGCGGCGAGATAGGGGCGCACCACAAGCGGGCTTTCGGACTGGCCGACGAAGATGTTGGCGGCGCTTCCCAGCGCTTCGACCTTGCTGATCCCGGTGATCCAGCCGATCGCCCCTCCGACCCAGCGCACAAGGCGCTGCATGATGCCGAGGTGATAGAGGATCGACACGATCGCGGCGAAGAACACGATCACCGGCAGTGCCGCGATCACGAAGGTGTTGGCGAAGGGATTGGCGTCCATCGGTCCGAACACCGCAGCGATCCCGACCTTGGAGAAATCGAGCAGCGCGATCACCCCGTCCGACAGGAAGCGGATCGCCGCGACCCCGAAATCGGTGCGCAGCACCAGCAGCGCCATGAACGCCTGCAAGCCGAACGCCGCGCCGACCACGCGCAGGTTGATATTGCGTCGTCCCGAAGACAGCGCATAGGCGATGCCGAGAATCGCGAGGATGCCGAACAGGCTGAAAAGAATGGACGTGACACCTTCGCTCACGGTCTGGGCTGCCTCTTGGTTAGGATGGTCGCGCCGGTAACGGTCGCGCCGGTGATGATCGCGGCTGTGATGGTCGCGGTTATGATGGTTCGTATCAGCCCCGCGCAAGAAAAGGATTCGCGCGCATGGCCGTGACGCGGCCTGACAGCTTGTCGCGCGGAACGCAAGTCGGCGGCGCGCGTTGCACCGGCAAGAGCACGGTGCGGGGTGCCCGACCAGCCAGCCAGCCAGCCGGTGACCCAGCCGGTGACAGCGGCGCCGAGGCCACTTTTCTTTTCGCGCGCGCGCGACTACCGCTGGCCGCCATGACCGATTCCGTCCCCGCCGCCCGCGCGCCTGCCACAGCCATTTCCATGCCGCTCGGCCTGTTCGTCTTCACCCTGCTCTATGGCGGGATGACGGTGCTCGCGGGCGTGGTCGCGTTCAAGCAGGTGCAATTGGTGCCTACCGATCTCGCGGTCGAGGCGGGGATCTTCGCCTTCCTGCTGCTGGTGGTGATCTCGAGCACCATAGCCCAGCTCTATGGCAAGGACCTCGCGCAGCGGATCGTGTGGTGGGGCTTTCTCCCGCTCGCCATGTCAGCGGCGATCATCTTTCTTGTGCTCGGCCTTCCCGCCTCGCCCGAAATGGTCGAGTTCCGCGGCGACGACCTCGCCGCTTTCGAGCGCGTGCTTGGCCAGACCCCGCGGATCATGATGGCCGGCCCGCTCGCCTATATCATCTCGCTGCTGCTCAATATCTGGATCTTCGACCGGCTGCGCGGCGAAGGCGAGGGAACGACTTTCGGCCTGATGGTGCGCGGCGCGATCGCCTCGGCGCTGAGCCAGGCGATCGATTCGGTGATCTTCGTGACCGCCGCCTTCTACGGCCAGTTCGACATCACCGACCTGCTCGTCGGCCAGGTGATAGCCAAGGTCGTCTTGAGCCTCGTGCTGGTGCCGTTCCTGATCACCTTTGGGGTCAAGGCCGCGCGCTGGCTCGATGCGCGCCAGGCCAACGCCGCCTAGCGGCTGGCGGCATTGCCGCGCCGGGCGATCAGCCCCTTGCCGATCACCTGCGCCTGGATTTCC
Organism: Qipengyuania nanhaisediminis; assembly: GCF_045862805.1. Taxonomy (GTDB): domain Bacteria; phylum Pseudomonadota; class Alphaproteobacteria; order Sphingomonadales; family Sphingomonadaceae; genus Erythrobacter; species Erythrobacter nanhaisediminis_A. The sequence continues at coordinate 785,786 of NZ_AP025760.1, read as the reverse complement.
GCGGCGCCTTCGAAAATGTTGAGAATGCGCGCATCGCACAGCACCCGGCTGATCGGGTATTCGAGCGCGTAGCCATTGCCGCCATGAACCTGGAGCGCGCTGTCGGCGGCTGTCCAGGCCACCCGCGCGGCGAGCAGCTTGGCCATGCCTGCCTCGATGTCGCAGCGTTCGCCGCGATCCTTGGCCTTGGCCGCGGAATAGGTGAGCTCGCGCGCCATCACGATCTCGGCCGCCATCATCGCCAGCTTGTCCGCGACCCGCGGGAAGGCGGCAAGGGTCCTGCCGAACTGCCGGCGTTCGCAGGCATAGGCCAGCCCCAGCTCGAAGGCGTTCCAACCCACCCCGACAGCGCGCGCGGCGGTCTGGATGCGCGCGCCTTCGAAGGTCTGCATCAATTGCTTGAACCCCTGACCCTCCTCGCCGCCCAGCAGTCCCTCGCCTGCCACAGCAAAGCCATCGAAGCCGAGCGCATATTCCTTCATCCCGCGATAGCCGAGCACCGCGATCTCGCTGCCCTCGATACCGGGGTCGGGGAAGGGATCGGCCTCGGTGCCGCGGGTCTTTTCGGCGAGCAGCATCGACAGCCCGCCATAGCCGCTACCGGGAGCGCCGGTGCGGCACAAAAGCGTCATCAGGTCAGCGCGCGCGGCATGGGTGATCCAGGTCTTCGCGCCGGTGACGCGGTATGAGCCGTCCTCGGCGCGCACCGCGCGGGTGGTGATCGCAGCCAGGTCCGAGCCATGGTCGGGCTCGGTAAAGACCGCAGTGGGCAGCACGGTTCCATCGGCGATGCGCGGCAAGTATCCGGCCCGTTGCGCCTCGGTCCCGTTGGCCGCGATCAGCTCGCCTGCAATCTCCGAGCGGGTGCCGAGCGATCCGGCGCAGATCCAGCCGCGCGACAATTCTTCCGACACCACGCTCATCGCCAGCTTGCCGAGCCCGAGCCCGCCATATTGCGCGGGGATGCAAATGCCGAACACGCCAAGCTCGGCCATCTCCCCGACCACTTCGAGCGGGATCAGGGCGTCGGCAAGGTGCCAGCCATGCGCAAACGGCGCGATACGCTCGGCGGTGAAGGCGCGCAGCTGGTCGCGCATCATGTCGAGTTCGCCATCGCCAAGCCCCTCGAACGGCCGTACGCCCTCGGCGAGGAGAGCGGCAAGGGCGGCGCGGGTGTGCACGGTGTTGCCGTCATCGATGAAGGGGCGAACCGTCTCTGCTTCGCAAAAGCGCGTGCAATCATTGGCCAGGCCCAGTTCGCCCAGCCGCACGATCTCGCTCGCGCTGATCGGGATGCCGTGCGCGAGCTGGGCGCAATATTCGCCGATGCCGATGCGCAGGGTCAGTTCCTCGACCTCGCCAAAGCTGGCCTGGTCGTCAGCCCGCGCGGCCCAGTCGGCGCTCGCCGCAATCGCTTCGGCTGTGGTCGCCGCCCAGGCGAGGCCGTGGACCATGCGCTGATTGGTCTCGGCAAGCGCGGGGTCGAAGCGGCCCGCGGGTGCCACCTGCCGCGCCGCAACCGCGCGCAGGCGGTCGACCAGCCTTGCTGCCGCATCGGCGCATTGGCGCGCGCGCGCAATCCAGTCACTCATCGCAAGGCCCCGTCACCCGTCGCATCTCGCCAGCGACCATGCCGACGCCCGCCGCCAAGCGCAAAGCTTTTGCGCGCGGGATATGGGTTTCGACCGGCAGAATGGCGGGAAATGGTGAGCCCTGCTGGGTTCGAACCAGCGACCTACTGATTAAAAGTCAGTTGCTCTACCGACTGAGCTAAGGGCCCCCATGGGAGGTCGCGGCGGGCCGTAGGCCGTGCCGCTCGGAGCGCTCACCTAGTCAGGGCGTGCGAGCGGGTCAAGCGCGCAAAGAGCTGGGCGATCGAATGGCCTGTCACCGGATCGCGCCAGCCCGGGACGAGCGTCATGGCCGGGCGCAGCACGAATTCGCGCCAGCGGTAATCGGGATGCGGGATGATCACGCCCTCGTCCTCCCATTCGCCCCCACCCCACAGCACGATGTCGCAATCGCAAACCCGCGCCTGCCAGCGCCGCCCGCGCCGCTTGCGCCCGAGCGTGGCCTCGACCCCGTGAAGCAGGCGCATCAGCGCAGGCGGTTGCAGACCCGAGCGCACCAGTGCCGCCGCATTGGCATATTCACGCTGCGAGGGGCCGAGCGGGCGGCTGCGAAAGACCGGCGATGCGGCGACGACCTCGACCCCGGTGATCGCGATCAGTTCGAGCGCGACCGCGATCACGTCGGCCGGGCGGCCGTGGCGGTGCGAGCGCATGTTGCTGCCCAGCGCGATCAGATAGTGGTCGGGCGCCGGCACCATCCGCGCAGCCTCAGATGTCCTCGGCGATGCGGGTGTAGAGCTGCGGGCGGCGATCGCGGAAGAAGCCCATGCCCGCCCGGTGCCTGGCCGCGCGCGCAAGGTCGAGCGTGGCACTGATCACGCCTTGCTCGTCCGCCTTGAATTCGGCGGCCATGTCGCCCCATTCGTCGGCGATGAAGCTGTGGCCGTAAAAGCTGTTGCCGGTCTCCTGCGTGCCCTCGTGGCCGATCCGGTTGGCTGCCACGACCGGCATGCAATTGGACACGGCGTGGCCGATCATCGCACGCCGCCACATCCGGCTGGTGTCGAGATCGGCGTCATAGGGTTCGGACCCGATCGCGGTGGGATAGAGCAGCATTTCGGCGCCCTTGAGCGCCATCACGCGGGCGCATTCGGGATACCACTGGTCCCAGCAGATCCCGACCCCGATGCGCACGTCCTGCCCCTCGTCTCCGGGCACGTCCCAGACCTTGAACCCGTCATTGCCTGGGCGGAAATAGAACTTTTCCTCGTAGCCCGGCCCGTCAGGGATATGGCTCTTGCGATAGGTGCCCAAGATCGCGCCGTCGGGGCCGATCATCGCGAGCGTGTTGTAATAATGGTGGCCGTCGCGCTCGAAAAAGCTGGTCGGGATCGCAACCGCGTGTCTGGCGGCAAGCTCCTGCATCGCGATGACGCTGGGATGTTCGCCGGTCGGGCGGGCGAGAGCGAACAGCGCCTCGTCCTCGACCCGGCAGAAATACTCGCCGGAAAACAGTTCGGGCGGCAGGACCAGCCGTGCCCCGCGGCCTGCCGCCTCGGCGACAAGCGCGCTGACGGCAGCGATGTTGTCCGCTTCGTCTTTGCGGGCAAGCGCGAGCTGGAGGGCGGCGACGGTGAGTGTGCTCATGCCGCCGCCCGATAGCGGTTTAGCCGGCCTTGCGGAAGAGCAGCGTCATCCGGTCGCTTTCGCCGATCGCGGCATAGGTTTCGCGGTCCTCGTCGCCCAGCGCATAGGTGGGCGGCAGGGTCCACACGCCGTTTTCGTGATTGGCAGGATCGCGATCATTGGCGTTGATCTCGCTCTCGCTCACCAGCTCGAAGCCATTGGCCTCGAAGAAGGCGACCAGGTCGTCGCGCTTCAGATAGCCCATGTTTCCATCGGCATATTCGTCGCTCGCATCATCGGGCGCGCGGTGCTGGACCACTCCGAGCAAGGCGTCGGGCTTCATCGTGTCGCGTAGCGCGGCGATCTCGCTTTCGGCGATGCCCCAGCGCATCAGGTTGTGCATCATCCGGATGATCAGCACCCGGTCGACCGTCCCGTCGAGCGCGTCGGGCACCTCGTTGCCGAAATGGAAGGGCAGCTTTTCCGCCTCGATACCGAGCGCCTCGGCCTGCGCTTCGGAAAAGCCCTCGCCGCCTTCGCGCAATTGCTGGCGAAATTCGGCCGGCAGCGATTCGATGTTGTCGGGGTCGAAACCGACCGCGATGTAGCGGCCGTTCTCGGCCAGGAACGGCGCGAGGATCCGCGTGTACCAGCCGCCGCCGGGCGCATATTCGATGACCGTCATGCCGGGCTCGACCTCGAAGAAGGCGAGCGTTTCGGCCGGGTTGCGAAACTCGTCGCGCGCGGCATCCTCGGCGCGGCGTTCGTGGGCGAGCACCTCGGCCAGCGCAGCCTGCGTCGCGGTGTCCGTCTCGCCCGCATTTTCATAGGTCGAGCCTGCTTCGGGACCGCAGGCGGCGAGCGCGAGCGCACTGGCGGCGATCGCGAATGTCTGGATCAGCTTCATCTCTTCTCTCCTTGCCGGGTTTCCCGATCAGCGCATCTTGCGGAACAGCAGCGTCATCCGGTCGCTTTCGCCGATGCCGAGATATTCGTCGCGGCGCGGATCGTCCTCGCCGGTCGCGAGCACCGGGGGCAGCGTCCACACTCCGCGCTCCCAATTGGCGGGATCGTCGGGATTGGCGTTGATTTCGCTCGATTCGACCAGTTCGAAGCCGTTGGCAGCGAAGATCGCGACGACCTGCTCGGTCTTCATGTAGCCGGGCGCGGGCGAATAATCCGCAAAGCTGGCATCGGCAGGCGCGCGGTGCTGGACCACGCCGACCATGCCATCGGGCTTGAGCATGCGATAGGCCGCGTCGAGCACGTCATCGGCGGTGTTGCCATTGGCAAGGCCGTGCATCGAGCGGAAGATCAGCACCCGGTCGACCGTGCCTTCGACCGCCTCGGGCATTTCGTCGATTTCGAACACCGTGCCCTCGGCAACGTCCATTCCCGATCCCTGCGCAAGCCCGCGGGCGAAATTCTCGGTCCAGCTCTTGGCGCGGACTTCCTGCGCACGGTCGCGATAATTGCGGCCGTCGCTGTCGCCGTTGAAGGCGATATAGGTGCCTTGCGGCATGATCCACGGAGCGAGCACGCGGGTGTACCAGCCCCCGCCCGGACCGAATTCGGCGACTGTCATGGTCGGTTCGACGCCAAAGAATTCGAGCGTTTCGACAGGGTGGCGATACTGGTCGCGATGCGCGTCATCGCTGCGGCGTTCATGCGTGAGCACCTGTTCGAGGCTGGGCGCTGCGGCGGCCTCGACGTGGTCATCGGCGCTGGCGGGCGTGGAAGCGGCGAACAGGGCGGCAGCGCCGGCCATGGCAGCGGCGGTTGCGAACATTGCAGGTTTCATCTGTCTGGGTCCTCTCAGCACTTGAAAAAATTGCTGGCGACAGTCCTGACCGACCGCGCGTGCGATGACAAGCGCGCACGCCGCCATCATCGCGCACCGCTGGCAATCCCTGTCGGGGTGACTATGTCGTTTGTCGAATAGGAGAATGCGAGCATGGAACAGGCGATCATCGCGGGCGGGTGCTTCTGGTGCACCGAGGCGGTATTCCGCGACGTTGTCGGGGTGAGCGAGGTCGAAAGCGGCTATATTGGCGGCGACATTCCCGATCCGACCTACAAGCAGGTGTGCAGCGGCAATACCGGCCATGCCGAGGCGATCCGGGTGACCTTCGATCCCGAGGCAATCAGCCTTGGCGAGATATACGACGTCTTCCTCGGCACGCACGACCCGACCCAGTTGAACCGGCAGGGCAATGATGTCGGCACCCAGTATCGCAGCGCGATCTTCCCGCTTTCGGCCGCGCAGGGCGAGGAGGCCAAGGCCGCGATCGGGCGCTGGAACGGCGAAAACGGCAAGATGGCGGTGACCAGCATCGAAGGGCTCGACGGCGACGCGCAGGTCCATCCCTGGTATCCGGCAGAGGACTATCACCAGGAATACTGGGATGGCGAAGGCCAGCGCAATCCCTACTGCCTCGCGGTGATCCCGCCCAAGATCATGAAATTGCGCAAGAGTTTTCAGAAATACGTCAAGGATTAGGCACAGCCGGAGGGATTGGGTGAAGCTCGAGCGTTCCTATACCAGCAATCACGAGATCGATGCGGACGGCACGGTCCGCTTCGCCTGTTCGCGCGATTGCGGCGAATGGCCGTGGCTCGCGCTCGGGCCGCATCACCCGGTGGCGCTCCAGGCGCAGAATTTTTGGGCGAGCGTGGGTGCGGCGAATGCACTGGGTTCGATGAGCGAAGGCCAGTGGTCGGCGCTGACCTGGACCGAATGGCAATGCGGTGCGCCCCGCGTCGGCGATGCGGCGCGCGGCACCTATCGCCGCGAGGTTTCCGGCGACAGCGACAATTTCGTCATCGCGCTGTTCGACGAGGCTGACCGCGAGATTGTGACCATGCGCGGTCGCGGCGTGGTGTTTCGCAACCGCAATTTCGAGCAATGGCGCGAGGAAGCCAAGCGCAAGGCGGCAGCGAGCGCGCCCGCCAAGGCTCCGCCGGCCCCAAGCGAGATGGCCTCGCGCGCCGCTCTTGGCCTCGGCCAGGGCGAACATCCGCTGATCGCGCCAAGCACGGATAACGGCGGCGAAAATGGCGAGGACTTTATCGGCATCGTCACGCCCGAAAACGCCATGCCGCCGAACAATCGCGTGCTGTCGGGATCGGGCGATCACGTCAACACCGTCCACATGGTCGAGGCCGCGCGCCAGGCACTGTGCCTTGCCACAGGCGATCCGCGCCCCGCGATCGGCGGCGGCGAGATGACGCTCAAGCGCTATGTCGAACTGGGCACGCCCTTCACGCTCTCGCTGTCGCATGGCGAAGCGGGCGAGACCCGCTTCACCCTCGACCAGCTGGGCCGCGAATGCGCGGCGATGGTCTTGCGACAGACCCCTTAGACCGGCTTGCGCCAGCGGGCGATGAAGAAGCCGTCGAGCCCGCCATGCTCGGCAAGTTCGCCGGGATGGGTGCGGACCCAGCCTTCGGGCGTGGGCCGAAGCTTGGCGGGCAATTCGTCCGCGCTCACCGGCATCGGCTCAAGGTCGAAGGTCGCGTCGATCCAGCGCGCCTGCGCCTCGCCCTCTTCGGCTTCGAGCGAGCACACCGCATAGACCAGCACGCAGCCCGGCTGCATCCATTCGATCGCGCGGTGGATCAGCGATTGCTGGATTTCGCTCATCTCGCCGATCTGGCGTTCGCTGACGCGGTGAAGCACGTCGGGGTGACGGCGGCAGGTGCCGGTCGCGGTGCACGGCGCATCGAGAAGGATAGCGTCGAAACGCTTGGCCGGCGTGTAGGCGAGCGCATCGGCCTTGACGATCTCCGCCTCGAGACCGGTGCGCTTGAGATTTTCGCGCAGCAGTCCGAGCCGTTTCTCGCTGATATCGAGCGCGGTGACCCTCCAGCCCGCCGCCGCGAGCGCGAGCGTCTTGCCGCCGGGCGCCGCGCACAGGTCGAGCGCGCGCTTGCCCACGCCCTCGCCAAGCAGGCGCGGGGCGATCTGCGCGGCGAGGTCCTGCACCCACCACGCGCCCTCGTCGAAGCTCGGCAACCGGTCGATCGGTGTGCCGCGCGGCAGGCGGATATGGCCCCGCGCAAGGCTGACACCGCCCATGGCGAGCGCACGTTCGGCGGCCTCGTCGGGCTGTCGGAGCGAGAGGTCGACTTCGGGCGGATCGACCAGGCCGGGCGCGATGGCCTCGGCGCGATCGCCCCAGCGCGCGCGCACGGGATCGGGCAATGTCGGCGCATCGGGCAACGACACTTCGCGCTTCATCAGGGTCGAGAACACGCCATGCGCGAGCCTGCGCGGCCCACCCGCGAGCAGGTCGAGCCCGGTCGCGACCACCGCGTGCGGCGGGGTGCCGAGCCGCAGCGCCTGAGCGAGCATCAGCCTTAGCACCATGCGCGGCTTGGCATCGTCGGGCAGGCGCTTTCTCGTGGCGCTGTCGATCAGCGCGTCGAGATCGGCAAGCCAGCGCAGGGTCTCGCCCGCAATGGCACGGGCAAGCGCGCGGTCGGCAGGGCCATCGACCCCCTTGAGCGCGGCGTTTTCGGCCTGTTCGAGCGTTTCGCCCCTTCGCATCACGGCGTCGAGCAGTTTGAGCGCGGCGCGGCGCGCGGGGATTCCGGGGGTCTTTGCCATTCGCGCCGCCCTAGCGCGGCTTGAATTGCAGCGCCAGCGCGCGCATCTAGGCACTGCGATGACCAAGCAGAAAAACAAGTTTGCCAGGAGCTTCGAAAAGCCCGCTCACTGGAGCGACGAGCCCGCGCCCGAGGCGAGGCCAGTCGATCACGACGAAAAGCTCAGCCCGACGCGCTATGGCGACTGGGAAAAGGACGGCATCGCGGTCGATTTCTGATCGCCGCATTCCGGTTCGGCGATCGCTGCCCTGATCAGACCGGCACGAAGCGCAGCTTGAGCCCGTCCCTTGGCTGCGGAATCGGCCACGGCTGCCAGTCGGGCGCGTAATCCATGCCTTCGACCGGCTCGATCCGGTAGCGCTGGAGAACATGCGCCATCAGCACCTTGATCTGCATGTAGGCAAAGTGCAGCCCGATGCACATATGCGCGCCCCCTCCAAACGGCACCCAGGCATATTTGTGGCGCGCCTTGATCTTGTCGGGCGTGAACCGCATCGGGTCGAAGGTCTCGGGCGTATCCCAGTATTCGGGTGAATGGTGGGTCCAGTGAATGTTGATCCCGACCATCTGGCCTGCCGGGATGCGGTATCCGCCGAACTCGAAATCCTTGAGCGCGCGGCGCGGCATCGAGGGGACCGGCGGGATGACCCGCAGCGTCTCCTTGAAGAACATCTCGGTCAGTTCGAGCTTGCCCAGGTCATCATAATCCAGAGCGCGGGGACGGCCATCGCCGTCCGGCCCCCCTGTCACCGCGGTGATCTCGCGGCGCAGCCTGTCCTGCCAGTCGGGCTTGGTGGCGAGGAAATAGGCCATCGAGGTGCCCGAAGAGGTGATCGTGTCGTGCGCCGCCATCAGCAGGAAGCTCATGTGGTCGACAACCTCGTCGACCGGCAGCAGCGCGCCGTCCTCGCGGGTGGCGAGCGCGAACTGGCTGAACATGTCCTGCCCGCGCGCGGCCTCGTCCTCGCGGCGGCGATGGACCTCGGCGGTGAGGTATTCGACCATGTAGGCGCGGCCATCGACCCCGCGTTTCATCCGCGTGAAGGGCAGCGGGCGGCGCACCGGGGCGACGCTGGCCTGGACCATGTCGACAAAGGCGGAGTTGATGCGGTCGGCCTCGGGCCCCCAGGGAATGCCGAGGAAGCTCTCGGCCGCCAGGTCGAGCGTCAATTGCTTGATCGCGGGCTGGAACAGCATGTCGCCTTCCCAGCCTTCGACCTCGCGCGAAATGCCGCTGTTCAGCGCGCCCATGTAATGGCGCATCGGCCCTGGCTTGAACGCGATCGAGAGCGCGCGTCGATCGATCCGGTGGTGGTCGAAATCCTGTAGCATCAGCCCGCGCGGGAACAGCTGGTCGAGCACCGGCCCCCAGCCCTGCTCGCTCGAAAAGATCTTGTCGCGGTTGAACAGGACGAGCTCGTTCGCCTCGGCCCCGACCAGCGCGACATTCCAGCCGCCAAAGGCCCAGGTCTTGTAGACCTTGCCATAGGTGTCGACCATGCGGCGGGTGAAGGCGTGCGGATCGGCGAGCATCCTGAACGTGTTGCCGACCAGCGGCCAGCCGCCTTCGCCGGGAATATGCGCGATGTCCGAAGCGCTCGGGAGGTCGGCGCTCCAATGGGCGAAGCGCTTGTCGCCCGCGGCTTCGGGCGAGGAGACGGACGGTTCGGCGAGTGTGGCCATTTAAGCTGGGCTCCGGGCGCTAGATCGGGATGCAGGGCGCTGATGTGCGCCTGCACTACTTACCATAATGTAAGTAAGCCGCCAATTCCCATAGGACGCAGCCGACCTTCTGCGCGTCAGAGCCAGCCCGAAAGTTCGCGCCGCGCCACCGTCTCGAGCATGGCCATTCCGGCATCGGAGGTGTTGAGGCAGTCGAGCACCGCGAAATCCGTGCCGCCCGCCTTGATGAAGGTGTCGCGCCCCTCGATCGCCAGCTCTTCGAGCGTTTCAACGCAGTCGGCGGCAAAGCCCGGTGCGGCAAGGGCGATTTTCCCGGTGCCCTTGTGCGCCTCGGCCAGAAGCGTTTCATCGGTTGCCGGTTCCAGCCATTTCGCCCGCCCGAAACGCGACTGGAAGCTGGTCGCAAAGCGCGTGCCTTCCCATGGCTCCCGCTGCGCGAGGGCCTCTTCCAGCAGCCGCGCTGTCTTGCGGCAATGGCAGTGATAGGGATCGCCCAGGTCGAGCGTGCGCTGCGGCATTCCGTGGAAGGAAAACAGCATGACCTCGGGCCGGAAGGACAGCGCGCAAAGCTGGCGCGTCAGGTCATCGGCAAGCGCGCCGATATAGGCTGGATCGTCGTGATAGGGCGGCACGAAACGCAGCGCCGGCTGCCAGCGATACGTGGCCATGATCCGCGCGACCTCGTCGAACACGGTGGCGCTCGTCGCGGCGCAATATTGCGGATAGAGCGGGGCGATCACGATGCGTTCGCAGCCGTGTTCGCGCAGCGCATCGAGCCGCACCTCGATCGAGGGGTTGCCGTATCGCATCGCGTAATCGACCTGCACATCATCGCCCAGGCGCTCTGCCAGCGCCTCGGCCTGCCGCCTGGTGATATCGGCGAGCGGCGAGCCGTTCTCGGTCCACACCTTGGAATAGGCGCGCGCGCTCTTGGCAGGCCGGGTATTGAGGATGATGCCGCGCAGGATCGGCTGCCACGCAATGGGCGGGATCTCGATCACCCGGCGATCGGACAGGAATTGCGCAAGGTATCGCTTGACCGATCGCGCATCGGGCGCATCGGGCGTGCCCAGATTGACGAGCAGCAGGCCGGTGCGGCCGCTTTGCACCGGCGGATGGTCATCGGGCAGGCGTTGTCTTTGCCAGGTCATAACCCGCCCGATAGCAGCGGAAGCCGCCGCAGTCTCAGCCCGGTTGCCGAAAAAAGCGCATTGGCGATTGCCGGCGGCGCAACCGCCACCCCGATCTCACCCGGATCGGCGGGCGCGGCCTCGGAGGCCATGAAGTCGATCGCGATCTCGGGACAGTCGGCAAGGCCCGGCAGGCCCAGGTCGGCATAATCGAAGGATGCAGGCAGGCCGCCACGATAACGGATGGCATTGCCCAGCGCGAGCGCGAGCCCGAACAGCAACCCGCCCTCGACCTGCTGGCGGGCAATGTCGAGATTGACGATCCGGCCGATATCGACTGCCGCGGTCAGCCGCGTCACCCGCACCCCGCCATTGCCGCTTTCGGCATCGCGCCGCGCGGTGGCGACGCAGGCAATCCGCGCTCCGGTGGCGACATCGCCGATCCGGTGGCAGGCGATCCCCTGCCCGCTCTGGCCAGCGCCCCCGTCCCAGCCGGCGATCGAGGCGGCACGCTGCAAACAGGCGGCCAGTCGCACGTCCTGTCCCAGCATCGCCATGCGGTAACCCATCGGTTCGCGGCCCGCGCGCGCGGCGACCTCGTCGATGAAACTCTCGATCGCGAAAGCGGTGGCGGAATGGGCATTGCCGCGCACCCGCCCGACCGGAAGCCCGATCTCGACCGGGATGTGGCGCACGGTCACACTCGGCAGTTCATAGGGCGGGACGGCGCCTTCGCAGGCGAGCGGATCGGGACGCCCGGCGCTTTCGCGGATCGCGGCCCAGGCGGTGGTGTTCTCGAACACCCGCTCGCCGAATTCGTGGCTCGAGGAGGGCGTGGCAATCCGGAGCTTGAGCGCATCGATCGCTCCCGAGGAACCGGGCACGCCGCCTTGCGCGAGCTGCGCGCCGACGAGCGTGTAGTGCGGCGGGCGCGGACGCGAGCGGATCATTTCTTCGCGCCGGTGCCAGACCAGCTGGACCGGCCGGCCGAGCGTCTTGGCGATATGCGCGACCTCGATCGCGTGGTCGTGTTCGAGCCGCGCATCGAAGCTGCCGCCGGCGGGCATCGGGTAGAGCGCGACATCCGTGCTCGAAAGGCCCACGGCCCGCGCGGCGGCCTCGCGCGCCTGTTCGGGAGCCTGGCTGGCGATCCACAATTCGAGCCGCCCGTCCTCGTAGCGCGCCGTTGCGCTCGCGGTTTCGAGCGGGGCGGCATGGGCCGGCTCGATCTCGTAGCGGCGTGCCATGTCGATCCGCTCGACCGCGTCCTCGCCGAAACCGGTCTCGGCGATCTTGGCCGATGCGCCGGCCTCGAGATAGGTGTCGAGCCGGGCGGCGATATCGTCGCTGTCGACCGGGAAACTGGTCGTGAATTGCGGCTGCATCGCCTCGAGTGCGCGCTGGGCGCTCCACCAGGTATTGGCCGCCACGGCGAGCCAGCGCCTGGTCCTTACCGCGCCCACCACGCCGCGCACTCCGGCGGCACGACTTTCGTCGAAACCGGTCAGTTCGCTGCCATTGTTGGGGCCGTGGCGGATCGCGGCATAGACCATGCCGGGCAAGCGCACATCGCCTGCGAACAGGTAGGACCCATCGACCTTGGAAGGCAGGTCGATCCGCGGGAAAGCGGGTGCGGTGCCGACATCGTCGGGGACCGAGGCGGGAAGCGGGCTTTCCGATGGCGCCTGGGTGCGAAGCGGGGGCGGAATGGGGGGCGAACGGGTCGCCGCGCCCGCGGCAAGTTCGCCAAAGGTGGCCCGCCGATCGCCCCACGAAACGATGCCGTTGGCAACCTCGCATTCTTCCCAGGACGTGTCCCAGCGCGAGGCGGCTTCCTGCGCCAGCATCGCGCGTACCGCCGCCCCGGCTTCGCGGCACATCGCCTCATAGGCTTCGAGCGAGGTGCCGTCCGCGGTCGCGGTGAAGGGCGTGTTGCGGGCGTAATTGCGCGCCAGCATGTCGTCGGTCGCCTCCGACAATCCTGCGGCAAGCGGGTCCCACATCACCGCCCAGCGCTTGGCCAGCGGGACATTGGGATAGGCCGCCGCGATCGGCGCCGGCTCGACCGCGATCTGCCGCCAGTCCGCGCCCAGTTCCTGCGCGACCAGCTGCGGCAGCAAGGTGGTCACGCCCTGCCCCATCTCGAGCTGGGGGACGGCAATCGTGACCACCGAATCCTCGGCAATCCGGATCCAGGCGCCGAACACCTCTTCGCCCGGCCCCGGCTCGAGCGGGTTGGGAAAGCTGCGCGGCAGGAAATACCACGCGGCGATGAGCCCGCCGCCCAGCGCCGCTCCGGTCACCAGTCCCCTCCGCGTGATCGCCATGGCTAGACCGCCCCGCTCGCGATCCAGCGGTCGAGCCGCTCGGCAATCGCGGTAAAGGGCGCTGATGCCTCGCCGTCCACGGCCGCCGGGGGCTTGCCCGCATCACCGGCAAGCCGGGTCGCGATCGTCAGCGGCACGCGCCCGAGAAAGGGTATCTCGAGCCTTTGCGCGAAGGTCTCGACCCCGCCCTGGCCGAAGGGGTCGGACACCTCGCCGCAATGCGGGCAGGCATAGCCGGCCATGTTCTCGACCAGCCCGATGATCGGCACGTTCCCGTCCTCGAACAATTGCCCGGCGCGCGCCGCATCGAGCAGCGCGAGGTCCTGGGGCGTGGAGACCAGCACCGCGCCATCGGGCCTGGAATCCTGCATCATCGAGATCTGCACGTCGCCGGTGCCCGGCGGCAGGTCGATAAGGAGCAGTTCGGTGTCGTCCCAGGCCGCATCGACCAGCTGGCCGAGCGCCTTGCCCGCCATCGGCCCGCGCCATGCAAGCGCGCGTCCGGGAGGGGCGACATGGCCCATCGAAAGCACCTTGACCCCGTGCGGGCTGGTGACGGGGACGAGCCTGTCGCCCTCGCTCATCGGCTTGTCACGCTCGGTGGCGAGCAGGCGCGGCTGCGAGGGGCCGTAAATATCGCCGTCGATCACTCCGACCTTGCGCCCCATCCTTGCCAGCGCCACCGCGAGATTGGCGGTCAGCGTCGATTTCCCGACCCCGCCCTTGCCCGATCCGATCGCGATGATCATCCGCCGCCGACGGTCCGCGACCAGCGCGACGCGCACCTCGTCCACGTCGTCGAGCGCGCTCAGATTGCCGGTGATAAGCGCCTCGAGCTCCTCGCGCGCCTTGACTCCCAGGTCGCCTGCCTCGGCGACCACCACAGCGCGCCGATCGGTGATCCGCGCCGAGCGCAGACGCCCGTGAATCTCCACCGGCAGCGCCGAGCGGATCCGGGCTTCGGCAGCGGCGGCAGCGGGAGCGGGATTGTCTGGCTTCGTCATTGCGGTTAGCCCTCTAACACCAAATTCAAATCGCCAACCCCTGTTTTTCCAAGGTGGGCGTTCCTATAAGGTTGGTCATGCGTATTTTTGACGGTCTCAAGCACATTCCCGGCCTCGCCATGGCTGGCAAGAAAAACCCCTGGGGCAAGCCTGCAGGAAATGGCGGCGGCTCTGGCAGCGATGGCGGCGATGGCGGCGATGGCGCTGGGGGCGAGACCGGCAGCGGCGATGACGGACCGCGCAATCCCTGGCTTCCCGGCGGCGGCGCGGGCGCCAGCGGCCAGCGCAAGCCTGGCGGGCGGCGTTCGGCCAGTATCGAGGACATCTTCAAGAACCGCGGCCCCGAAGGTCCGCGCCGCGCCGGTGGCGGCGGCGGGCCGGGCCTGCGCCTCCCCGAACGCCCCGGCGGCGGCAGCTGGGTCCCGGTCCTGCTCGTCGGGCTCGCAGTGATCTGGACAGCTTTCACCAGCGTCCACTTCGTCCAGCCGGGCGAAGAGGCGACCGTCACCCGTTTCGGCGGCAAGTATGTCGGCTCGTTCGGGCCGGGCACCAATGTTTCCTATCCCTGGCCGATCAGCGTCGTCGAAAAGGAGAACGTGGTCGCGATCCGTACCGAGGACGTGCCCAGCAAGCTGATCCTGACCGGCGACCAGAACCTCGTCGACCTCAGCTATTCGGTGCGCTGGAACATCAACAATCTGCCCCTGTTCCAATTCCAGCTCGAAGACCCGGTCGAGACCGTGCGCGAAGTGGCCGAGACCGCGATGCGCTCATCGGTCGCGGAAAAGACACTCGACACGGTGATTTCGGGTGCGGGCCGCGCCGACATCCAGGCCAATGTCCAGACCCGGATGCAGGCGATCCTCGATGGCTATGGCGCCGGGATCAACGTGCAGGGCATCGACATCGACAAGACCGACCCGCCCGAACCGGTGGTCGAAGCCTTCAACGACGTTCTCGCCGCCCAGCAGGATGCCGAGCGCGAACTGAACGGCGCGCGGCGTTATTCGCAGCGCCTGCTCGCACGGGCCGAAGGCGATGCCGAACAGTTCAACCAGATCTATTCCGAATATCGCCTTGCCCCCGAAGTGACCCGGCGGCGGCTCTATTACGAGACAATGGAAGCGGTGCTCAGCCGCACCGACAAGACCGTGATCGATGCCGACGGGGTGACCCCCTATCTGCCGCTGCGCGAAGTCGAACGGCGCGGCAGGGCGCAAGCGGGCGACGCATCGCGAACCACCAATGATGGAGGCCAGTAAGATGAGCGACATCTGGACCACTTACCGCCTTTACATCGTGGCGGCTCTCGTCGTGCTCGCCGCCGTGCTCTCGACCCTGTTCGTGACGCCCGAGACCAAGCAGGCGGTGATCATCCGCACGGGTGAACCGCGCGAGATCGTCAACATGTTCACGCCCGACGATCCTTTCGGGCAGACCGGTGCCGGCATCTGGTATCGCATCCCGTTCGTCGACCGGGTGCAGATGGTCGAGCGCCGTGTGCTCGATCTCGACATGGACAACGAACAGGTGCTCACCAGCGACCAGCAGCGCCTCCGGGTCAATGCCTATGCGCGCTATCGCATCATCCAGCCGGTTACGATGATCCAGCGTTCGGGTGACGAGGAGCGTCTGAACGCCCAGCTCGCCCCGATCCTGCGCTCGGCGCTGCGCCAGGAGCTCGGCCGCCGCACCTTTGCCAGCCTGCTGACCGCGGAGCGCGGCACCGCGATGAATTCGATCCGCGACACGCTCGACCGCCAGGCGCGTGAATACGGGGCGCAGATCATCGACGTGCGGATCAAGGCCGCCGACCTTCCTGACGGAACCCCGCTCCAGGCGGCCTTCACCCGGATGATTTCCGAACGCCAGGAACAGGCCGAGACCATCCGTGCGCAGGGGCGCAAGAACGCCCAGATCATCCGCGCACAGGCGGATGCCGAGGCCGCGGCGATCTATGCCGATGCCTATGGCAAGGACCCGGATTTCTATGATTTCTACCGCGCGATGGAGAGTTACCGCCAAACCTTCATCAACGGCGAGGGCAGCTCCTCGATGGTTCTCGATGCCGACAACGAGTATTTCAACCAGTTCAACGGGCGATAGCAGCGTCGCTCGAAAAACCCCTCACCGACGAAGCGTTGACTGACTTGGACCAGCGACGCGGCGCTTCATTCGCGGTTCAGTGCATCCCCGCTCATCTGGGGGCGTATCTTTACACAATGCAGCGGCGGCCTATCTCGCAAGAGTGCAGCCCGAACAGGAAAAGGAACGAGAGGACGTGAACAACGTGCGATATGTCTATGGACTGACGAGCGCGCTCCTGGTCGGAGGCGCGGCGGTTTCGCTGATGACCGGCTATCCCGCCGGGGCGCAGGTGGCGCAGAACGACGATGCGGTGATGGACCGGGTGGTCCCGGTTGCCGGCGCGCCCGCGAGCTTTGCCGACCTGACCGAGCAATTGCAGCCCGCGGTGGTCAATATCGCCACCCGGCAGTCGATCGAGGTCAATCGCAACCCGTTTGCCGGCACCCCCTTTGCCGAATTGTTCAACCGGCGCGGCGGCAACCAGCCGCAGCGGCGCGAGGCGCAATCGCTGGGCTCGGGCTTCATCATCAGCGCCGATGGCTACGTCGTCACCAACAATCACGTGATCACCCCCGACAACCGCGCGCGGCTCGAGGAAATCACCGTCACCATGCCCGACGGGACCGAATATGAGGCCGACCTCGTCGGGGCCGACGCGCAATCCGACCTCGCGGTGCTCAAGATCCGCGCGGACCGCAATTTCCCCTTCGTCGAATTCGGCGACAGTTCGCAGACCCGCGTGGGCGAATGGGTGGTCGCGATCGGCAACCCGTTCGGCCTCGGCGGGACGGTGACCAGCGGGATCGTCTCGGCGGTCTATCGCAATACCGGCCAGGGCGGCGCCTATGACCGCTACATCCAGACCGATGCCAGCATCAATCGCGGCAATTCGGGCGGCCCGCTGTTCGACATGCGCGGCAATGTGATCGGCATCAACAACGCGATCTTCTCGCCTTCGGGCGGGAGCGTGGGGATCGGCTTTGCGATCCCTGCCGAAATCGCCGAGCCGATCATCGAGCAATTGCGCGAAGGCCGCGAGATCGAGCGCGGCTATCTCGGCGTCGGGCTCGAACCGATGAGCGATGACCTCGCCGATTCGCTAGGGCTGCGGCGCAATCGCGGCGAGATCGTCCAGACCGTGCAGGACGACAGCGCCGCCTCGCGCGCAGGTCTCCGTCCCGGCGACATCATCACCCGCGTCAATGGCCGCGAGGTGACCTCGGAACAGACGGTATCCTTCCTCGTCGCCAATATCGCTCCGGGCCAGACGGTCCCGATCGAGCTTCTGCGCGACGGCCAGCGGGTCAGTGTCAACGCGACACTCGGCCGCCGCCCGAGCGAGGACGAACTGCGTCGCCAGAACCAGACTTTCGACCCCGATGCCGAGAGCCCGATGGGGGCCGAGACATCGGACGAAATGATCGCCGAGGCGATCGGCCTGCAGGTGCTCGAAATGACCCCGCAGATCGCGCGCAGCCTCGGCGTCGCCGAAGGCACCAGCGGTCTCGTCATCGGGGCGGTCGATCCCAATTCGGATGCGGGTCGCAAGGGCCTGCGCCGCGGCGACATCATCCTTTCGGCCAATTACCAGGGCGTCGACACGATCGAGGCGCTGCGCGAACAGATCCGCGCCGCGCGGATCGACAACCGCGAGGCGCTGCTCCTGAGGATTCAGCGCCGCGGCGCGCCGCCGCGTTTCGTGCCGATCCGGATGCGCTGACCGGCCAGCCAAAACTTACAAGCGAAAGGCCCCGCGCGAACCGGATCGCGCGGGGCCTTTTCTTTTTCGCGGTCAGTTTCCGCCGGGCCGGTTGGCGGGCGGCGCAGTGTTGCGCGGGGGCGCGATGTCGAGCGTTTCGCGCGGCGCCCTTCGCGGCGGCGGTTGCTGGGGCGGCGGCGGTGCGCGCACCGGCGCTCCGATCGCTTCCTCGAGAAAATCCTCGCTCACCGCCGGAGGCGGCTCGACGATCGGTCCGCGACTTTCGCCTTCGACATCGAAGGGCTGTCCGATCGGGTCGCGTCGTCCGGGTTCGACCAGATTGCCCTGCTCGTCGATGAAGTAATAGTCCTCCGGGTCGCCGAACAGGTCCTCGTCATCGGGTTCGCGCAGCCACTCGGGAAGGTTGAGATCGGTGTCGAAATCCTCGACCGGGCGATCCTTGACCGCATAGCGCATATAGGCTGCAAAGGCGCGCGCGGGTGCACGCCCGCCCTGGAGGCCGGGGACCGCACGGGCATCGTCGCGGCCCATCCACACGCCGGTGGTGATCCCGCTGGAAAAGCCGACGAACCAGCCATCCTTGTTCGAACTCGTCGTCCCGGTCTTGCCTGCCACCGGCCGCCCGATCTGCGCCGCGCGGCCCGTTCCGGTCTGGACCGCCGCCTGGAGCAGGTCGGTGATCCCGGCCGCGACGTAATCGGGCACCAGCCGCCGCTCGCGCGCGGCTTCGTGCTCGTAAAGCACCTCGCCGCTCGCGGTCTGGACCTTGACGATCCCGTAGGGCTCGACCCCGATCCCGCCTGCCGACACGCCGGCAAAGGCGCGGGTCATCTCGATCAGCCGCACCTCGGACGAACCGAGCACCATCGAGGGGAAGGTCGAGATCGGGCTGGTGACGCCAAAGCGCCGCGCCATCGAGGCGACCGACCCGAACCCGACCTCGTTGCCGAGCTGGGCCGCGACGGTGTTGATCGAATAGGCAAAGGCGGTGCGCAGATTGGTTTCGCCGACATTGCGCCCGTTGGAATTGCGCGGGCTCCACCCGTCGATCGTCACCGGGGTGTCGACCACCCGGTCATCGGGCGTGTAGCCGGCCTCGAGCGCGGCGAGATAGACGAACAGTTTCCATGAAGAGCCAGGCTGGCGCATGGCATTGGTGGCGCGGTTGAAATTTGTCTCGACGTAATCGGTCCCGCCGACCAGCGCGAGGATCGCCCCGTCGCGGTCCATGCTGACCAGCGCGCCCTGCGTGCCCGACGGCACGTTCGAGGCGATCGAGGCGGTCGCGGCGCGCTGCATTCCGACATCGAGCGTGGTCCACACCTCAAGCGGGGCATTGGTTTCGGGCAGCAGTATGTCGAGCTGCGGCAGCGCCCAGTCGGTGAAATAGCGCACCGAGTTCTGGCCCGCCTGCTGCTTGATCTCGACCGTGTCGACATCGACCCGCGCCTCGGCAACGCTGATATAGCCCTGTTCGCGCATCAGCCGCAGAACCACCTGCGCGCGGTCGACCGCGGCCTGGGTGTCGGCGGTGGGCGAATAGCGGCTCGGCGCCTTGACGAGACCGGCGATGATCGCGGCCTCGGCGACCGACAGCTCGGTGCCCGGATGGCTGAAGAACTTGCGGCTGGCGCTGTCCACCCCGTAGGCGCCGCCGCCGAAATAGACCTTGTTGAGATAAAGCTCGAGGATCTGTTCCTTGGAAAACCGCCATTCGAGCGCCATGGCAAGCACCGCTTCGCGGGCCTTGCGGTCGAATGTGCGGTTGGAGGACAGGAACAGGTTGCGCGCAAGCTGCTGCGAGATGGTCGAGGTCCCGCCCACCCTGCTGCGGGTGCCGGTGATCCCTTCGACAACCGCGCCCGCGGTGCGCCAGAAGTCGATCCCGAAATGCGACCAGAACCGCCGGTCCTCGACCGCGATCATTGCATTGCGCATGTTCTCGGGGATTTCCTCGTATTCGAGCCATTCGCCGAAGCTCGGCCCGATCTCGACAATCTCGCTGCCGTCGCGCGCACGCACGAGGATGGTCTGTCCGGCCTGGCTCGATTGGAGCTGGTAATAGCTCGGGATCGAACGCGCCGCGAAACCGACCGCGAAGGCGAGGAAGACCGCACCCAGCAGCGCCGCCGCGCCCGTCCACAGCGCGATGCGCTTGGCCCAGCGGCCAAGGCGCGAGGAACCCTCGCCGTCTCCGCCCGAACCACCGCCCGAACGCTTCTTGCCCTTGCGCTTTCGGCCCGAGCCGCCGCCCGAACCCGATGCGGCCTTGGCGCGCTCGCTCGCCGCACGCCGTGCGCCGCGCTTGGTCGAATTCTGGAGAAGGTCAGCCCGCCTGGACATTGGGTCCCATCACATCGCCCCCGATAAGGTCACTGGCGCGCCAATCAAGCCGCGCGCTCGAGGTGGCTTGCATAAAGGAGTTGTAACCCGGGGTGAACAATCGCCGCGACAGAGCGGGGGATAGCAGCGGACGGGCCGCGCCGAGCCGCCTAATCATTCGGCGCTTTCGCCGCTTTCGGGCGCAAAGGTGAGCGCTGCCGAATTGATGCAGTAGCGCAAGCCCCCTTCCTCGGGCGGGCCGTCGGGAAAGACATGGCCGAGATGGCCCCCGCAATTGCCGCAGGTGACTTCGGTGCGGATCATGCCGTGCGAGGTGTCGCGGTGTTCCTCGACCACCTCGCCATCGGCGGGCCGGGTGAAGGCGGGCCAGCCGCAACCGCTATTGTATTTTGCCGCGCTGATGAACAGCCGGGTGCCGCAGGCCGCGCACAGATATTCGCCGTCCTCGTAGAACTTGTCATATTTGCCGGTGAAGGCGCGCTCGGTCCCTGCTTCGCGCAGGACGTGAAACTGCTCGGCGCTCAGGCGCTCGCGCCATTCGGCCTCGGTGATCGATCTCGCGTTGTCGTCCATTGCGGCTCCTTTGCGGGGTTATCACCCATCGACCAGCGCGTAATGCGCAGGCGGCTTGATCACGTCCATACGCTCGGACAGCAGCGGACGGAAACTCGGGCGGCTCTTGAACACGGCATACCAGCCGCGGGTCTGTTCGTGGCCGGCCCAGTCGATCCCGCCAAGATAGTCGGCGACCGAGATCTGCGCAGCGGCGGCAAGATCAGCCAGGCTCATGGTCGACCCGGCAAGCCAGGGGCGGTTGTCGATCAGCCAGTCCATGTAATCGAGATGGCCGTGCGCCATCCGCATCGCCTCGCGCAGGGCGCGGCTGTCGGGCGGCTGGCGCAGAACGATGCGTTTCTTCATCCGTTCGTTGAGCAGCGGCGCGGTGACATCGGCGTAGAAATTCTCGTCGAACAGCGCGACCAGCCGGCGGATCTCGGCACGCCCGGGCGCAGTGCCGTTGATCATCGGCGATTTCTCGACCGTCTCTTCGAGGTATTCGGCGATCGCGCGGCTGTCGGCGAGCGTGATGCCCTTTTCGGAATTGACCAGCACCGGGGTGCGCCCGGCCGGGTTGAGATTGTAGAAATCGTCCGAAGCCGCCCAGGGATCGACCCGAACGAGGTCATAGGCGATGTTCTTCTCGCCCATCAGCAGCCTGATCTTGCGCGAGAAAGGGCACAGGGGAAATTGATGGAGCTGCCACATATGGCAGCCCTAATGCCCCAGATCGGGGACCAGTTCCACTCGCTTGTTACAGGCCGGCGGCCTCTTTCATCACGCGGCAGGCGGGCATCATCGCCGCGACGCGTTCGGCCCCGGCCTCGTTGTCGAGACGCGCGACCTCGGCCTGCATCAGGCTTGCCACCTGAGCGCTGGTCATCCCGGTGTCGTCGATAAGTCGGGCGAGCGCACGGACGAAGAATTCGCGCGCGGTCCCGGCGTCGAGATCGCCATGGGCATCGCCCGCCGGCATGCCTGCATTGCGCCAGCGGATCGCCATGGCAAAGGCGAGCGCGCAGCGCGGGGCGGCGGCCTGTTCGATCGGCAATTGGTCGAGCGATGCGATCGCCGGAGCGTCCGGCCGGGAACCGGGTTCAGGGACAGGCGCAGCCTGCATTGCGAGCGCGCTCGAAGCGGCAAGGAAGGCGATCATGGTCATGCGCGCTCTCCTATAGTGCGGGCGATGAATGCAAGGCTACCGACAAAGCGGTTGTCGCACGCCTCGCCGCGTCCTACCCCTCGCCCACACACTCACAACGAGGGAGAAAGGCAATCATGCTCAACCACATCATGATCGGATCGAACGATATCGAGCGTTCGCGCAAATTCTACAACGCGGTGCTCGGCGTGCTCGGAGCGGGCGAGCCGTTCGAACACGTCAACGATACCGGCCACACCCGCCTGTTCTGGAACCACAACGGCGACACCTTCTCGGTGAGCGAGCCGATCAACGGTAAGCCTGCCAACACCGCCAATGGCTTCACCATCGGGTTCAAGTGCAATTCGATGGAACAGGTCCAGGAACTCCACGATGTCGCGATCGCCAATGGCGGGACCAGCATCGAAGACCCGCCCGGCCCGCGCGAAGGCAGCATGGGGGTGATGAACCTGTGCTATGTCACCGATCCCGACGGCCACAAGATCTGCGGCATCCACCGCCCCGAATAGGCCGCTAGCGCGACAATTCGAACACCGCGAACTCGGCGCGCCAATTGGCTCCTGGCGCGCCGATTTCGCTGTCGCCTGCAAAGAACCACTCGCGCGCGATCTTGATGTCATGGGCGCGCACCAGTTCGCGGAAATCGGCGACGGTGACGTGGTGGATGTTCGCGGTCTCGTACCAGCTCACCGGCAAGGCGCGGGTCACCGGCATCCGGCCGCCAAGAGCGAGCGCTGCGCGGGTGCGCCAATGGGCGAAATTGGGAAACGAGACGAAGGCGCGCCTGCCGACGCGCAGCAATTCGTCGAGGATCCTGTCGGGCCGCGCCATGGTCTGCAGCGTGCGGCTCAGGACCGCGTAATCGAAGGCGTGGTCGGGATAGTCGACGAGGTCGCTATTGGCATCGCCCTGGACCACCGAGAGCCCGCGCGCGACGCAGCGTTCGACCTGCACGGCATCGATCTCGATCCCGCGCACGTCGCAGCCCTTCTGCGTCTCGAGCACGCGCATCAATTCGCCATCACCGCAGCCGATATCGAGCACCCGCGAGGCAGGCGTCACATGGCTGGCAATTGCCGCGAGGTCGGCTCGCAGGGCGCCGGGCACATCAGCGTTCATTCGACAAAGCCCCGCACCACCCGGTCGAGCTGTTCGTGTTCGAGCAGGAAGCTGTCATGGCCGTGGGGCGCTGCCAGTTCGACAAAGCTGACCTTGGCGCCGGCAGCGTTGAGCGCGTGGACCACGTGGCGGCTCTCATTGGTGGGATAGAGCCAGTCGGTATCGAAGCTGACGAGGCAGAAACGCGCGCGCGCGCCGTCAAAGGCATCGGCGAGCCGCCCCCCGTGCTCTTCGGCAAGGTCGAAATAATCCATCGCGCGGGTGATATAGAGGTAGGAATTGGCATCGAAACGGCGGGTGAAACCGCTGCCCTGGTAGCGCAGATAGCTTTCGACCTGGAAATCGGCGTCGAAGCCGAAGCTCTTGGTTCCCGCGCTGCCATCGGGCCGGTCCTGCAGACGGCGGCCGAATTTCGCGGTCAGTCCGGCCTCTGACAGGTAGGTGATGTGCGCTGCCATGCGCGCCACGGCGAGGCCATTGTCGGGCCGTTCATCGCTCGCGTAATAACTGCCCTCACCCCATGCCGGATCGGCCATGATCGCCTGGCGCCCGACCTCGTGAAAGGCGATGTTCTGCGCCGAATGACGCGCGGTCGATGCGATCACCATCACCCGCTCGGCTCGTGTCGGCCAGTTGGCGGCGAGGCTCAGCGCCTGCATCCCGCCCATCGACCCGCCGATCACCGCATGGAGCCGCTCGATCTCGAGCCCGTCGAGCAGCGCGATCACCCCGCGCACCATGTCGCGAATGGTGATCACCGGAAAGCGCATCGCATAGGGCGCGCCATCGGGTGCAAGGCTCGCCGGGCCGGTCGATCCCATGCAGCTTCCGATGACATTGGCACAGATGACAAAATAGCGGTCCGTGTCGACCGGCTTGCCGGGTCCGACCATGCGCTCCCACCAGCCGGGCTTGCCGGTGACGGGATGCGGGCTCGCGACATGCTGGTCGCCGGTCAGCGCGTGGCACACCAGCACCGCGTTCGTCGCGTCGGGCGCGAGCTTGCCATAGGTCTGGTAGGCGATTTCGGCGCCTTCGAGCACCCCGCCGCTATCGAGCGCGAGCGGCCCTGGCAGGGCGAAGACGGGCGAGGCGGAGGCGGCATTCATCGACAATATGCGATTGGGCGAGCCGCCTCGCGGTGTCAATCGGGCTGTTCTTGGCGCGGCGAAGCGGTTATCGCCCGGCGCGCCATGACCAGCACGCCCCAGCTCCAGCCCAAGCCCAAGCCCAAGCCCTATATCCTCGGTATCCACGCCTATACGCCCGGCAAGTCGAGCGGGGCGGACGGGCGCAGGCTCGTCAAGCTGTCGGCCAATGAGAACCCGCTCGGCACCAGCCCGGCCGCGCTCGACGTGCTTTCCCGCCCGCGCGACCAGGCCGCCGCCTATCCCGATCCCGGCGCAAGCGCGCTGCGCGAAGCCATCGCCCGCCAGCACGGGCTCGACCCGGAGCGAATCGTGTGCGGGACGGGGTCGGACGAACTTCTCAATCTCGCAGCGCAAGCCTATGCCGGACAAGGCGATGAGGTGATGTTCGCAGCTCGATCCTTCGCGGTCTACGACATCGCCGCGCGCCGCTGCGGGGCCGATCCGGTCGAGGTCGCGGATCGCGACTTTGCCGCCGATGTCGATGCGATGCTGGCCGCCGTGACAGAGCGCACCCGCGTCGTCTTCCTTGCCAATCCCAACAATCCCACCGGGACCTGGCTGGCGCCCGACACGGTGCGCCGGCTGCATGCGGGGCTGCCCGCAGACGTCCTGTTCGTGCTCGACGAAGCCTATGCCGAATATCTTGCGCCCGAACACCAGCGCACCGGCTTCGACCTGGCCGAAAGCCATGACAACGTGCTCGTCACGCGGACCTTTTCCAAGATCTATGGTCTTGCCGCCGAACGGATCGGCTGGGCGACCGGGGCGCCCGCCTTGATCGATGCGCTCAACCGCATTCGCGGACCGTTCAACGTCACCACCAGCGGCCAAGAGGCAGCCCGGGCCGCGCTCGGCGACCAGCGTTTCGTCGCCGAAAGCCGGGCGCACAATGCCTCCGAACGCGCGCGCTTCGTCGCCGCGATCGAGGCGCTGGGCAATCACGGTCTCGTCGCGGTGCCGAGCGAGGCCAATTTTGTGCTGGTGCGCTTCACCGGCGCCGTCAGCGCGCCCGCTGCGCTCGATGCGCTGGCCGAGGCGGGCTACGCGGTGCGCCACCTGCCGGGCCAGGGGCTTGGGGATGCGTTGCGCATCACGATCGGCACGAGCGCGGACATGGATCGCGTTGCCGCAACCCTGCAAACCTTGTGCGGAGAAGCGCGGTGACCATCACACGCCTTGCCATCATCGGGCTGGGCCTGCTTGGCGGGTCGATCGGGCTGGCGGTGCGCGAGCACGCGGGCGCAATCGCCACTGCCGGCTATGATCGCGATCCGCGCGTGCGCGAAAAGGCGCGCGAACGCGGTCTTGTGGGCACTGTCTGTGACAATCCTGCCGACGCGGTGCGCGATGCGGACCTGGTGGTGCTGTGCGTGCCGGTGGGTGCGATGGAAGAGGCCGCGCGCGAAATCGCCGGCGCGCTTTCGCCGCACGCGATCGTCTCCGATGTCGGCTCCTCGAAGCAGAGCGTCGCCGAAGCGCTCGAGCGCGCGCTGCCGGGCGTGTGCATCATTCCCGCTCATCCGGTTGCCGGGACCGAACAGAGCGGTCCCGAAGCCGGTTTCGCCTCGCTCTTCACCAATCGCTGGTGCATTCTCACCCCTCCCGACGATGCCGAGGAGGAGGCCGTCGCCGCGCTGTCCGGTTTCTGGACTTCGCTCGGCGCGCGTGTCGAGATCATGGAGGCCGCGCATCACGACCTCGTGCTCGCGGTGACCAGCCATATCCCGCATCTGATCGCCTTCACCATTGTCGGCACGGCGAGCGATCTGGAAGACGTCACGCGTTCGGAAGTGATCAAGTATTCGGCCGGCGGTTTCCGCGATTTCACCCGCATCGCCGCCTCGGACCCGGTGATGTGGCGCGACGTGTTCCTTTCGAACCGTCCTGCCGTGCTCGAAATGCTCGGCCGTTTCACCGAGGATTTGACCGCGCTCCAACGGGCGATCCGTTCGGGCGATGGCGAGGCGCTGCACGACCTGTTCAGCCGCACCCGCGCAATCCGGCGCGCCGTGATCGAGGAAGGCCAGGATGACGAGCGCCCCGATTTCGGGCGCGAGGACCACGGCTGACGCGCGATCAGGTGTCCGGGTTGAGCGCGTTGATCGCCTTGTGGACGCGCGCTTCGATCTCGGCGCGCGGCAGGCCGGCAGGAATGGTTTCGCCGACCTTGTAGGTGATCGTGCCCGGTCGCTTGACCAGGTGGTGATAGAGCGAGCCGCTGTTCACCGCGATCGGCACGACCGGAAGGCCGAGCAGCTTGTAAATGCCCGCAAAACCCGATTGCAGCCGCGGCGCGCTGCCGTGGGGCACACGCGTGCCCTCGGGAAAGATCACCAGCGGGCGGCCCTCGCTCACCCGCACCCGCGCGCTCGCGATCATTTCGCGCAAGGTCCGCGCCCCGCGTTCGCGCGCGACCGGGACGAGGCCATAGATCCTCGCGACGTATCCCCAGCCCGGGATCCGGAACAGCTCGCGCTTGGCGAACACGCTGGGGAAAGCGAAGAGGTGCGGCATGTCGATCGCTTCGAAAAAGCTCTCATGCTTGACCGCGATCAGCACCGGACCATCGGGAATGTCGCCTTCGACCGCAATCGCGATGGCGAGAATATGGGTGACGCACCAGCGATGCCACGCGCCCCATTGTGCCACCGCCCGCTTCAGCCGCTCGCGCCCGAAGGGAACCGCGAGGATCGAGGCGATGACGAACAGCGCGCTCCCGGCGTAGAAAACCGGGTAGAAGACGAGGCTGCGAAGAATGGCCATCGCGCGCATCACAGCCCGAACAGGCCCGCAAGCCAGCTTGCGAGCAGCTTGTGATATTCGAGAAACAGGCTCGCAAGGCTTGGCTGCGAGGGCACCGCGTCGCGCACCACCTCGATATCGGCGGGAAGCGTGCGGTCGAGCTCTCCTGCCGCGCGGCGCATGTGCCAGTCAGTGGTCACCAGCCGCAGCGAACGGATTGCATTGGCCTCGACCCAGTCGGCGGTCTCGGTCGCATTGGTGCGGGTGTCGACCGCGCGAAAGCCGAGCGTGATGCAACACGCCATGCGGTCCTCGTGGACACCGAATTCGGCGGCGAATTCGCCCGGGGTCACTTCCGGGTCGACCCCGGTCACCAGCATCTTCTGCGCCTGCCCCTGGTCGAGCACGGCAAGACCCTGTGCGATCCGACCCGCTCCGCCGGTGGGCACGATCACCGCGTCTGTTGCGATCGAGCCGGCAGGCTGCGGCAATGCAACCGCGAACCACAGGAAACCGAGCGCCCAGGCGAGCAGCGGTATCGACAGGAGAGTGCCAAGGACTTTCATGGGTTTACAGCATCTGCCTTAGCGCAAAGCCGATCGTTATGCGCCCGGTAATGAGCGCGAGCACCACTCCGCCCACCGGAATTGCCGCGATGACCGCCCAATCGGTCCAGCCGAGACCGCCGCCTGCGACCATCCCGCTTTCGAGCGCGGCGAACTGGCGGCCGAGGAGCCAGACCGCGCCGATCCCCAGCGCAAGCCCGATCAAGCCGCCAAAGATCGCATCGCGAAGCACCGCGCGCTGGAAGATGCGGGTCACCTGCGCATCGGTCCCGCCCAGCAGGTGGATGATCTCGACCGTCTCGCGGTGATTGGCAAAGGCGTTGCGCGCGGCCAGCCAGACCGCGGCGGCCGTGGCGAAGGCGATCAGCGCGATCAGCGCCAGCGCGAGATATTGCAGGGCCGCGAGCGCATCATAGACCGGGCCGAGCCATTGCGACTGCGCATCGACGCGAATGCCCGGGGCGAGTGTGTCGAGCGTCTCGCGCAGCCGCGCGATTTCCCGCGCGGTGGCCTGGCGCGACAATTCGACATCGATCAGCGCCGGGATCGGCACGTCGCCGCTCGCGGCACTCGCGCCGAGCCAGGGTTCGAGCAGGGCGGCAAGCTCGCTCTCGGGGACGATGCGGACCGATGTGACGAGCCGATCATCGGCAAGCGCGGCAGCGGCGGCCTCGGCCAAGGCGGCGCGGCTCTCGCCGTTGGCTTCGACGATCTGGACCGTGAGAGCGCCTGACAGTTCGGCGCGGGCATTTTCGGCCAGCCCCCTCAGCGCCAGCCCGCCCGCAGCCGCGATCACCACCAGAGCGATGAGGATCGCGATCACCCACGGCATCGGCCCGCCGAACCGCGTCTGGGGAAGCAGGCGGGTGCTCGCCTTCGCCTCTCCGGTTGCGAGCGGCACGCCGGGGTGAGCAGCGGCAGGTGCGTTCTTCGTCATGGCCGCCCCCTCGCCCCGCTCGTGCCCATGGCTGGGCGCGGCGGATAGCGCAGCGCGCCGGTGGGATCGGAGAGCCGCCCCTTGTGAAGCCGCATGATCAGCGAATCTGGCACCTTCTTGAGCAGGTGCACATCGTGGGTGGCGACGATCACCGTGGTCCCCACCCTGTTGTTGAGCGCCTCGAACAGGCGCAGCAGCTTCAGGGCCATTTCCGGATCGACATTGCCGGTCGGCTCGTCGGCGATCAGGATCTGCGGACGCGCGATCACCGCGCGCGCGATCGCCACGCGCTGCTGTTCGCCGCCCGACATGGTCGCCGGGATCGCCTGGGCGCGGTGCGCGAGCCCGACCCATTCGAGCATGTCGCCGACCGCCTTGATGACCCGAGTCTCGCTGGTCCCTGCCAGCCGCAGCGGCAGCGCCACGTTGTCGAAGGCCGACAGGTGCTGGACGAGCCGGAAGTTCTGGAACACCACGCCCAGCCGCCGGCGGAAATCGGGCAGGCGCTGGCGCGGCAGGGTGATCATGTCCTTGCCGAACATCCGGATCGCCCCGCGCGAGGGGCGCTGCGCGAGATAGAGCAGCTTAAGGAGGCTGGTCTTTCCTGCGCCACTGGCACCGGTGAGGAAATAGAAGCTGCCGGGATAGAGCGTGAAGCTGAGATCGCTCAGCACTTCGGTGTCGGCGGTGTAGCGCAGACCGACATTGTCGAATTTCACGATTTCGGCCGCGCGCTCGCTCATCGCTGGCGGCTTTATCAGCGCCTATCGGGTGGGGAAAGGGCGCTGATGCAGCTTTCGCCCCCTAAATCGGCCCGCGACCCGGCGCGCGTGCGCCCCGCGCGCCTTCCATGTGGAAAAAGCGGGCGAAATGCGCATCGCAGCCGCCCGCGCCCTTGTCTGCGCCGCGCGGCTGGCACATGCCGCAGGGGCAATGATCATAAGCTGCCCGGCCTGCGGAACGCGTTATGTCGTGCCCGAAACCGCGATTGGCGGTGACGGGCGCACGGTGCGCTGTGCCAAGTGCAAGCATAGCTGGCATCAGGATCCTCAACCCGCCGACACGGCACGTCCGCGCGAACAGGTCGCGAAGGCCGCAGCAGCCCGGACTGGCGCGACGCCTGCTCCGACGCCTGCACCCACCTCGTCTCCCGCCCCCGCGCCTGCCCAGCCGCCTGCCCCGGCGCCTGCCCCGCCGCATCAGGGCAGCGAGCCCGGATCGGCCGAGGAGCCGAGCGGCCCCTCGATCGATCACTGGCGCAATGGCGAGCATCCCGATACGGGCCGCGCCGCGGACGCAGGCGCTGGCGGTATCGGCGCAGCCGCGCTCGCAAGCCGCGACGAGCCTTCCGCCACGACGCACGAGCATGACGAGGACACCGCGATCCCCGACACGCTCGCCTCCCCGCATGACGATGCGCACGACGATGCGCACGGGCCGGGCGGATACGATTACGACGACAGCGCCGATGCCCACGAAGGCTCGAGCTTCGATTACAGCCCGCCTTTCACCAGGCGGCGCAATTCGCTCAAGATGTGGACGATCGCGGCGGCCGCGTTCGCCGTGCTCGCGACCGGCACCGTGGTCGCGGTCAATTATTACGGCCTGCCCGAATGGGTGCCGATCCAGCGCCCGACCTTCGGCGTGGGCGAGGCCGATCTCGCGCTCGATTTCCCCGATGGCGAGCAGCGCAAGGAGCGTCTCGAAAACGGCGAGGAGATCTTCCGCGTGCGCGGCACGATCGCCAATACCGGCAGCGAAACCATCGCCGTTCCGAACCTGCTCGTGGTGTTCCGCGACGAGCGCGAGCGCAATGTCGGCAACTGGATCGTGGTCCCCGCCAAGCGCGAGCTGGCGCCGGGCGAAAGCCTCAACGTGGCCGAGGCGATCACCGATATCCCGCCCGCCGCGCGCGCTGCCTATATCGGCTGGGCGCCCAACTGACCGGGTGCGCCGCCGGGTCGCCGAGGCCGCCTTCACATTCTCCGATCAAAGCTCTTGCGCCGCCTGCGGCCCCTTGCTAGAGGCGCGCGCCTACCGAGGGCGGCATCGCCGATGCGCCCTGCAAACCCGAGTGCGGTCGTGGCGGAACTGGTAGACGCGCAACGTTGAGGTCGTTGTGGGCTAACGCCCGTGGAAGTTCGAGTCTTCTCGACCGCACCATTTCCGGTCAAAGGTGGGCAATTCACCCTTTGACCGCGCGACTGCAGCAACCCCATGTTCGAGCGCTGCGGTCTCGCCCTCAATCTCGATCCTTGATCCAATCCGAATGCAGCTGATGAAAGCTCGCGCGATGCGCTGCCTCACGTCGCTATCGCCATGGATTAGGTTCTGGCGGACGATCTTTCCGAACTTGCGGACAGCAGTAGGTGTGATCTTGGCTGGTCCACGATCCAACTGCTGGCGCAGTATGTTCGCGGTGCTGTTCAGACTATCAATTTCCGCCCTTCTCTCCTTGATCCGCGAAGCGATATCCGGATCACGAGCGGAGATCGTGCCGATCTCGATCCCATCGTGCAGATTTGAGAGACGCTTACGTGCTTCGACGATCCTCTCTTCGCACTGTTGAAGTTCAAGGCGTTTGCGCTTGCGGGCGTCGTCAGAAGTGTCGAGGACGCGGCCGAGCAACCTCTCGAGATTGTCTTGATCGAAGATCTTTTCGGCAACCACTTCCATAACGAGCGGGTCGAGCTTGTCGGTGCGCACATTAGGACAAGAGCAGGAGGAAGCGCCGCGGTTGGTGCGTTCATTGCACTTGTAATAGCGATATCTACCGGAGCCTCCGGTCGCGACAGTCATGCCCGCACCACAATTTGGCACGCCGCAGTGAGCGATGTCGATCAGCAGCGTGGGGCCGTTGACGATGCGCGGAGCAGTGTTTCTCGGAGCGCGGGTGGCGCGAAGGGCGGCCACGTGATCGAATTTCTCTTTCGAAATGAGCTGGGGACACTCGACCATCGTCCACTCATCTTCCGGCAGTAGGTTCCCCCGCTCGTCGAACTTGTTGCCCGGAAACTCTCCTAGATAGTGAGGCCGCGACAGGATGCCCGCGATGTTCGAATTGTGGAACTTGCCGCCACGACGGGTATAGCCGCGCTTATTGAGGTATTCGGCTATTGCTCGGCCTCCCATTGGAGTTCCGTCGATACCGCGCTCGGCGAGGTCAAAAATCTTGCGAACGATCCGTGCTTCAGCTTCCTTGATGAAGAGCTTTTTCTTTTCTTTCTTTCCTCTGATTTCCACGGTGCGAGATTCATAGCCGAGCGGAACCGTTCCGCCTGGCCAGAACCCTTCTTCAGCAGTGCCCCTGAGACCACGGCGAGTGTTCGTTGACGCTTTCACAATCGCGTCTTGATCCTGCCAACCGGTCAGCAGCTGATGCAGCATGCCAAAGTGGCTGTCTTCGAAGGTCTGGTAGGCGAACAGACATTTAACGCCGGCTCGTTTCAGCTGACCTTGGGTGGTAACGATCAATTCGACGTCGCGCGCCAAGCGAGCCATGTCTGCTGCCACGATGTAATCGACCGGATGGTCCTCGCCAGTGGCGAGCAGTAACATCCGATTGAACTCGGGCCTCTTCCAGTCCGACCCGGAGAGTCCCGGCTCAACAAAGATTTCGATAAGATCGATGCCTTGCTTAGCGCAGCAATTCTGCAGATCAACTTTCTGCTGACGCAAAGAAGTTTTGTGTTCCGCCTGCTCTGCCGTGCTGACTCTGACATAGCCGTAGGCGCGGGGACGATTGGCGGGGCGATCAATTTTCATGTCTTCGACTCATTGTCCAAGCGGCATCGAGATTTGAGCAGCACCTTACTCTCGAACCTTCGAAAGGGCTTTTCTCATATGCGCTCGCCGCGCACGTAAGCTGCGATCCTCCCTCGCGATATGTTTCAATAGATCGAGCAAGAACCTACTGATTTCGTCCTGACAGGCGCCTTTCCCAGCCATTTTAGCTGCTCCTTTCGAATTTGTTGTTCGGCTGGGCTTTGGATAGCTAATCATTTAGTGTCTCCTTGAGAGCGTCCTCGCCGATAAGTTCAAGCGACAGGCGAGTGAAACCAATCCTATCCTTCCGCACTGATGATTTCGATTCCGGCAGTAATGAACCTATCCTCCAGCCTTCGCAGTTCAGTCATGGACCGCGAGAGACGGGTCTTATTTGCGACCACGATCGTACGCACGCCGCTGCTCTCCGCAGTCTTCAGGAGATGCTCGAGCTCGGATTGGCCGGAGCTCGCCGGACCAATGTCGGTGAACACTCGTTGTAGATGAACTCCATAGGAAACCGCTGCTCGCGTGATCGCGTCGTTTTGGGTTGCGATAGAAGCCGCCGCGCTCTGGCAGTTCGAAGAACAGCGCACATATCCAAAAGCCTTAGTCATTAAATATCTCCTTGAGAGCGTCCTCGCCGATAAGTTCGAGCAGCAGGCGGGCGAGGTCTTCCTCCGACGGAGGCCCCAGCCACTCGATTTCTGCATGTGCATTCTCGAGCGGCAGCGACGTCGTGCGCGCGCGACGGGGTCTATCATCCCTAGACATCGCCAGCATCCGATCCGTCGCGGCCGTCCCGATCCGAGTCAGTTCGCGCCGGGCTTGGTGCGGGCAGCCAGCACTTCGGCCACCGCATTGAGGACCGCACCGAACACGATTTCTGTCTCGGCTGGCGTGAACGACTGCGGGAGATTGGCCACGGGACCACCCGTACGCTCCGGCTCGAGCCACATCACTTCCCTGCTTCCGGGAACGAGCGTTTCCTCGCCGATGTGGCGAGCACGGCGCTTAAACTCGCGGCGGCCGACGAGTTTGAGCCGCTCTTCGATCTCGTGGTATTCCATCGGATTTCCGGCTTTGACGAGCGTTGCCACGTCATTCGCGAACCGGGCTACCCGCGACGGACCGTTCGAAACCGGAGACTCGACGTCGAGTTTTTCCCGCGCGTCGCAGGTCGCCTTGAGCACTTCATAGAAGCGGACCGGCGTGTGCGCCGGGGACGCGATGATCTCGCTAAGACGCTGAAACTTTTTCTCGGCTTCGGCGGCGCCCCGCAACTGATTCACGCGTGCGTCAGTCAGAATTGCATCATCTTCGAAGAACCGCAATTCCCGAGCGATCTGAGCGTTCGTGTACCCTTCGCCCCGCAGTATAAGCGCCCTGCGGGCCCTTGCCATGGGTTCCGGACGGGACGAGCCTGCATTGTTCTGGCTACGGATACGTAGCCCCTCCGCCACGCTGATGACCTCGATCGGGACTACCGTCTCGGAATCGATGAGGCAGATTGCCTCGGTGAGGCTCCCCCCATCGACGAGGCGGTATCCATCTACATCGATGATGACCGGAAACGGCCTCCAATTGTGGGGTTCGGTTGCCCGGAGGTGCTGAGCCTCGATATCCCTCGTGTCGTAATGGCGGCGTTCGTAGATGTCTGCACGGCGGGAAACATCCTTCGCCTTTGCACTCGGAAGATCACCACCGAACAGCTTGTCGTTGCCGTTTAGAGGCGGCTGCACTCCACCAGCGGTAGAGCTATGCTGTGGAGAGATTCCGTCGAGCGAGTGGGGGGTGCTTGAAGTCGTCATGGCAGTCCTCGTTGTTCAAGAGGACTGCGAAATTATGCAGGTTCAGACGTTTTGATAAACGAGTTTCGATCGAACTATGACTTTATAAATACCTACATATCAATAAGTTAAGGTTTCAATTAGTGCTGCTTCGCTTACACGCAATTTTCACCATGCGTCCGCCCGGGGTATCCAGGTCGTGACACCGTGGACTGGCAGTCCGAGAGATCGGGCCTTGCTCATCGGGTTGGGTGTTTCGACCAGTTTAGCTGCCAGCGATAGGGACAAGTCGATTTCACGAACGCCGAGGGGGTGCCCGTTACGATGGCCGGGATACGCATATCGGGGATCCAGCGTCTCAAGCGCATAACGCGCTTTATACCAAAACCGTTTTAGCGCTTCCGTCACTCGCGAGCGCGACCAGCCCTCCGCAAACGGAAATGCGCGAGCGAACGGATTCTTTTCCTCGTCGGCGAGGCCGTTGGTCAACAGCTTGTCATAGCGGCATCGCAACCTTGCGACATAACCATCGGCCCAATCCGAATCCTCGATCTGCTCGAATGGCAGATCAGAACCCTGAGACGAGAATGGATTGAACCTGTCGCGTGGGATCACGCGCTCGAGCAGGGGAGGAAGCTCTTTCCCCGCTTTCGATCTCGGCCCGCAATTCGGACTTTCGCGCTCATTGGCATGCGAGATGCGCGCGACCAATTCTGCTTGGGCCTCATCGGCGTCGATATGTGCAAGGATGTTCAATGCGACTCTGAATATCGCGGAATTCAGCGAGAAGCGCGACGAGGTCGTTGAAGGAAGATAGGGCGCAAAGCGGTCGTGGGTATGGAACAGGTACTGGATGATGAAGTGCAGCGGTGGCCTGCCAAGGACGAGATGCCAGCGTTCGCCTTCAGGAGCCGGAGCCTGGTGATGGTCCAGTCGCGCGCTTTTCAGAACTTCGTGATTCAGACGCGCGTGTCCGCCCCAGTCTCTTCGCGTGATCCGCTGCTTCCTGCTGAGCGCAAGGTGGACCATGTTCGGATCCTGGTCGCCGAAAATGAGGCCCTTCTTGCCAAGTCCCCCTTTCATGGTCCGGAAATCAGCGAGATGTGCGGCAACGTATTCGTATGTCCGTTCGAACTCGAACGCCTGTTCAAGGATGTAGAGCACCGCTCCGCCAACACCTTGTGCTTCGATTAGCGCAGGGAACCTATCGGCAAACTCGGCGGTCGGCGAAAGTTCGATCTTCTCTAAACTTCTGTGCAGCCGCACGAAATCGCGGCGCCAGGCGTGCTCCAGCGCCTTGCAATTTCCAGCGCGCAATAGTTCGTCTGCATAGAAAACGCGGAATGCGGAGGCTACGTCTCTCGCAGTTGGATGGTGGCAAACCCGCAAAGCCTCTTCGGCGATTGGGTCCATTGCCGCACGTTTAGGCATCCAGTCGCCACGGTGATACCCGTCGAGGTGCCGGAACCTGAAGTTGCAAAGCTCGTCCAACTCCTCTTCGCTCGGATGACCCCGCTTGGCGTATCTGGTATCGGGGTCTAGCCGCGTGGCCGCAGCCATGATGTCCTTATCGATCTTGGAACCCTTGATGAGCGGAATTCTCAACCCGGCAGGGTGGACAGGTGAGCATGCAGCAAGTGCATGATCCAGCGCCGTACTCATGCGGCGTTTCGCCTTGGCCAAGGTGGCGTTATTGACGCCTTGACCATTGGTTGACCCATCGACCAGTCCGGCTACGAGCAACATACCCGGTGAAGCCGGCGATAGACTTGGAAGCTTTCTAGGCATCGATCCGTTCCACGATCTCGTTGTACGTGCGGGCAGCTCGGATGAAGAGCTTCCAGCGCTCCTTCCGAAATTCCATCCAGCCAGCTTCGGTGAACGTCGTGTCGCTGAGCTGCCTGATGAAATCTGCGAGTAACGGCCGCAGCTTCCGGCCTGCTTTCAGAAGCTCTTCGAGATTTGCGATCCCACTCGCGGGATCGACATCATCGGGAAGACAGAATTCGGGTAGCGATGCGATGGCAGCCTTCGCCTCGTCCCAGCTCGTCGGGGACATCTTGCCGGCAGCGAAGATCGCCGCCTGCGCTTTCGAGACCTCCACCGGCTCGTCGTACTTGTCCGTAACCGAGAGTTCTCGCCACCAGGCAAGGCGCTTGCCAACGAGCTCGATCATCCGTTCGAGGTGCATTTCTTCAGCCTTGAGCTCGGCCCTCCGTAGGGTTCTCCAGCTCGAAAAGATTTGATCATGGTCGCCCTTCAGCAAAGCTATGTCGGTGTAGCGGCCCTCTTGCTGCGCTTTGACGGTCTCGGCTTCGATTTGCTCCAGCGCCCTAGAAAAGTCCGGCAGCGTGGAAAGCGTCACGCGCTCGCCGTCTGGACGTCGCCACGTAATATTCACGGCTGCACCTCGCGGTAGCGGGGGTTAGCGCCAACATCACGAAGCCATTCGAATGCTGCCCAGCGGTTTCCAAGCGCAGGGAAATCGAGCTGCAGGCATTCGCAGGTATACCGCACCATGGAAGCCTGTTTTTTTGTCGCGGGCTTGCGAAGCATCGCTGCCCGTTTCTCATCATCAAGGGCGGCGAAAAAGCTCTCGGTCTTTCTCATGTAGGCGTCGAACCGGCGACGCCATTCCGCGTGCCGGCCTTTTGCTTCCAGAAACCCTGCTGCGCGATCCAGAAAACAAAGAAGTGCTTCGCCTACGGTTTTCTTTTTTACGAAGGCATCCTTCCATTCGCCGAACAGGCTATCGTCGCTTAGCGCTTTAAGAATGTCGAGCGCGAGAAGGCCGTCGAGGCGACGCGCGTAATGTGCGGAAATACCGTAAGCGGAAAGGACGGCACCTGCAGTGATGTGGTGATAGGCGTCGTGGGCATCGCGATACACCACTTCGCCAGGTGTGATCTGCACCTTGCTGACGCGCGCTTCGATCCCGTCTAGAGTGACAAGCATCCTATCCAGTTCGCGCAAGTGCGCGCCAAGATCGTCTGCCGGTCCTTTGAAGTTCTGTTGTTCCATCTTTGGTATATAGAACGCGAAGCATCCTTACCCCAAGCATCTCGCCTTTTCTCCATTCGTTTTTCGTGCCGCATTAACGGGAAAACAGTTGCCGAACCCATGATGGCGACAGACAATCCCATTCATTATTTTAGCGCACTTAAGGAGGAAGTAGGGCGGGTTAGGCGAAATAAATGATGCACACTTAAGCGTCCGCTTCGCCCCGCCTTTCGCATACAACCCGCCCTATGAATTTGAAGTCTAAAACCGAAATGGATTGCCTGACCGTGGGCTCGCCGGAGCAGCGGCGCCAATGCGCCGCGCCGCGCGGCGATCTGCGTTACACGGTCATGGCGGACCGGCAGTGGAGGCGGGAAGCATGGGCCGAAGCTCAGCATGTGAAATCCGTGGAGCGTCGGGCGCGTGAAGAGGCTGAAGCGCAGCGCGAATGGGATAGGCCTCATCGCAATTTCAAGGTCAAA
Source organism: Qipengyuania nanhaisediminis (assembly GCF_045862805.1). Lineage (GTDB taxonomy): Bacteria > Pseudomonadota > Alphaproteobacteria > Sphingomonadales > Sphingomonadaceae > Erythrobacter > Erythrobacter nanhaisediminis_A. The sequence continues at coordinate 748,414 of NZ_AP025760.1, read as the reverse complement.
AAAGAGGTCACCTGGGGTGAGGAAAAGGGCATTCGCGCGAAGCGTCACGTCCTCCATCGCGTGGTCGCAATACACAGCGCTGGTGGCGCGCTGCCTCGTTATTCTATTGCCCTGACCGACACGGCCGGACGCCTCTTTGTCTTCCAGCGGATACGCTACTATTCGGCCCGCAATTCGAAGCTGGGGCGCGGTGCTGATGCGGCTCGCTATGCTATGAGTGGGGCGCATATTTTGGATGCCGGGAAGGTCTGCATCTCCAGTAACGTCGGCGATCATTACGACGAAATCGTGGCCGCAATGGACGTCGCCGAAGGCGTCAATCGCACCGTCTCGATCGACGCGAAAACGTTATTTCATGGCATCATGCAGTCCTGCCATGATCTAACACCGGAGCAACAGTTCGAGCTGGCCTGTGATTACGCCGAGTACGTATTCGGTCGACAGCAACTACCATATTTGGTCGTCCTCCATCCTCCGAGTGCTGAGGGAGATCAGCGAAATTGGCACGTCCACATCCTCTATTCGCTCAGGCCAATGACGAAAATTGACGAGGGCGAATGGGCTGTCGGCAAGTACCTCAGAACCGATCTCGATACCCCTGAACAGTTCTCGCGCCTTCGGTTCCTGTGGGCCGAAGCGCTCAATCACGCTTGCGAAAAGGCCGGTGTCGCAAAGCGCTTTACCCACCTCTCCTACGCCGCAGCAGGAGTCGATTTCATACCGCAAACCCATTTGGGCGAGGGGCTGACTGCCAAGGTCAGGCGCGGTGAAGGCTCTACTATCAACGAAGCGAACCATCGCATCGCGATGCGCAACAGTATGGTTCGGGCGGTACGAGAATTGAGGGCGAAATTCCTTTCTACGGCGTCCCACGCAAGGGGCGCAGTCGAGCGCTTGCACCGTGCCGTGACCTTGGCGCTGGATGTTTCGAATGCCTCGAGCGACCTAAATGCTCGGGCAAACCGTTCGAAGGTTCTGGATGCTCGACCGACGATTCCAACTGGACCGATCGCGGTAAATGACAACAATGCTTCAAGGGATTTGAAGATCGGGGGGCATTCGAACGTGCTCCCGTCTGCCATCGCAAACACTGCTTCGATCACACTACCATCGCTGAAGCCAGTGGTGGTGGATGAAGATACGATCCCAGCTCCAGCGGCGATTGGGGGAAGGAAGACGCCTTCTCCACAACCGCTTGAGACTGAGTACCGGCTTCCGGTCGCATACCCTGCCAAGGTCGGGATTACCGAACTGGTCCAGCGGATTGCAGTCTCTGCGCAGCTACCGAGCGTGATGTCGGCTCTTGCTGGCAAGCACAGCATGCTGACTCGGATCTGGGAATCTATGCTGTTCATTCCGGAGGCCTTGAATGTCTCGGAACCGGCAAAGATCGGCTTGGCCAGACTTAAACTTGAGGCCTCAGTACCGCGTTCGTTAGCCTCCTTCAAAACTGAATCTAAGTTCAGCGACGCCAAGCTTCAGTCAGCGTATGAGCGAAACCTGCCAGCACGCCCTCAAGCCTCGCTACCACAGGTTCCCAAATCGCGGCGCCTGTCCGACTGGCCTTCAGTTCCATCGGTGGTTTCGGTGAACGCGGGGCGGGCGACGACAACCTTGCGCATCCGCGTCATCGATCAACGTATGCCAAAAAGCATGCAGTCGAATATAGATGCGCAGTCGGTCAGGACTGGCGGAAATTCTGAAGACGCTTTTTCAAAGCCCCCCGCATCGCCCGCGATGTTGGAGGAAATGGGTTCAGAAGCGAGCTCAGTTCGTGTCCGGACAACCAAAGAAAGGCGGTCAATGCCCGCTTCTTCAAACCCCAATGACTTCGGTCCTCCAATTAGCACTAAAGGCCACGAGGTCCGGCGAGAATTTCCAACAGGAACCGACCCTTTCGTCGACACCCCTCATCGAGATTTTGCCCGCGCGCAGGGGCACGAGCGCAACGAGGAGGTGGAGGAACGCGAACCGGTTCGAAAGCCGAACGCGGAAGCGATACGATTGGCGGCTGAGGCCTTCACTGCGCGACGGCGGCTGCTAAGAATTCTCGAGCAAGAACGGCATGTCCTGATCAAGGATTCCGAAGGGAGAGTTGTTTTACCTGCAGCCCTCATGCAGCGCGCCCGTCTCGTCCCGGATCAGATCGCAGATGCGAAGATGCAGGACCAACTCATGCATTATTCCGGTCGGAATGGCGGAGAATTACAGGAAATCTCATATCGGATCGGCGAAGGACTACGGTTCGTGGAAGGATTCTGGCAACCGACGCATCCAGTCTCTGCCGAAGTGATCGACGTATTCCGCAGGTGGCGAGAATGCCCTGAAGTTCAGGAAGCATTGCGCAGAACGAGCCTGCTTCCTCGTGGCGGAAACCACAGAAACGAACCAGATGTGCGGCGGAAATTGTTTTTTCAAATCCTGTCAGATCGGGGCGAGGACGCACAGCTTGCCAACACGATTTCTGCTGGTCCGGTGGCCACTTCGCACAAGAAACCTGCATGGCCAATCGATCTTGGAAACGGCAGATGAGGGCCGCTTGCAGACATTTAGCTGTGCCGCCACAGCCTGACGAAACGGCCGTCTAAGAGGCTTGAGCTTTGTGTATTTCAGGAACCCGTAGCCACTCCAGATTCATTGGTCGGTCAGGAGGCTTAGATATGGACTATGATCTGGCAGTAATCGGGACCGGAACAGCGGCGATGGTATGCGCGATGCGTGTAGCGAAAGCCGGTAAAAGCGTTGCGGTTATCGATGAGAAACCCTTTGGTGGGACTTGCGCACTCAGAGGTTGTGACCCCAAAAAAATGTTAGTGGCCGGTGTGGAAGTGATCGACGCGCAGCAACGGATGGCTCCCCACGGAGTTGCAGGAGAAGCCCGAATAGACTGGCCCGAACTTATCGATTTCAAGCGCAGCTTCACTGATCCGGTGCCGGAAAAGCATGAGCAGCGATACAAAGAGGCTGGCATCGCCACGTTGCATGGCACCGCAAGCTTTTCCGGCTCCAATCGGCTGCGCGTTGGCGAGCGAGAATTGACCGCCAGCAATTTTCTCATCGCCACGGGGGCCAAGCCAAGGCGTCTCGACATTCCGGGCGAAGAACACCTCGTCGATAACGAGGACTTCCTCTCGCTGGCGGTCTTACCAAAGCGAATTGTCCTTGTCGGCGGCGGCTACATCGCGGCCGAGTTCGCCCATATCGCTGCCCGCGCAGGGGCAAAGGTTACCGTGGTGCAGCGTGGGCCCCGAATGTTGACCGGCTTCGAGCCGGAGCTGGTGGACTGGCTGATGGAAGCCTTCGATCGGATCGGAGTTTGTGTGGAGACCGATTTGGACGTGACTGCGATAGATCAGCGAGGTGACGACTATGTCGTTCACGCCGAAGGTGACGGCAGGGCAATGCAATTCGATGCCGATCTCGTCGTTCATGCTGCAGGGCGGGTTCCTGCCCTCGATCAACTCGATCTCAAGGCAGCGGGAATAGCTACCGAGAATGGCAGGCTTAGCCTGAACGACTTCCTGCAAAGCGAAAGCAATACGGCAGTCTATGCGGCAGGCGATGCTGCTTCCAACGGGCCGCCGCTTACCCCGGTATCGAGCCACGATGCGAAGGTGGTTGCGGCCAACCTTATCGAGGGCAATCACAAGAAGCCCGACTACATCGGGGTGCCAAGCGTCGCTTTCACGCTTCCTCCCCTCGCTCGCGTAGGGTTGAGCGAAGAGGAGGCGAAAAAGGCGGGCCGAAGCTTTGAGGTTAAGTGCGGTCGCGCCTCGGATTGGTATACCGCAAGACGGGTCGACGAACCCGTTTATGGCTACAAGACATTGGTCGAAGGCGATTCGGGTAAAATCCTCGGCGCCCATCTTGTCGGGCCGCATGCGGAAGAGGTGATCAACATCTTCGGCCTGGCGATCCGGCATGGGCTGACGGTGGAGGATCTTAAGACTACCATGTTCGCATATCCGACGGGCGCATCGGACATCGGCTATATGCTCTAGCGGACTGGCTCCTCCAGCATATCGATCACTGCACAGTCGCTCACATGCGAACCGGAACATCGGTCGACGGTGGAGGCCAGCAGCTCCTCGAGCCGCTTGAGGTCTTTTATCTTCCGGCGCACGTCTTCGAGGTGGTGCACCGCGATATCGCGCACTTCGTCACAACAAGCGTCTTCCGGGCCGCCCATATCGAGCAGCGCGCGAACTTCTTGGGGTGAGAATCCCAATTCTCGTGCTCGCTTGATGAACTTGAGCGATCGCAGATGCCTGTCGCCGAACACCCTGTGTCCGCCTTCGGTCCGCCCAGATGTTTCAAGCAAGCCGACCTTCTCGAAGTAGCGGATGGTTTCGATATGCACCCCGGTTTTTCGAGCGAGTTCGCCGATCGACCAATTTGCCATGTCGAATTTCCTTGATCCTGTAGTAGCTACAGGTGGCAATAGGCCATGGATCAACGGAGTTCAAACGTGACCGACCGAGTTTTTGATGAAATTGAAGCGGCGCAACCGGGCGAGCGCGTTCTCGCTGTGAGCAGTGCCTTCACCGGTCTGGCCGCATTGATTTCGGGCGCGGCCTGCTGCGTTTTGCCTTTGGCACTGGCAGCCTTCGGAATCGGGTCGGGGGCTTTAGGCTTTCTCGTCCCCTACCATTGGCCGCTGACCATCGCCGCCCTTATCATCCTCACGCTCGCCTGGGTGTTTCACTTACGAATATCGCGCAGCTGCGCGATGGATAATTGCGAAGCCTCATCGCGGATCAAAACGACTAGGATCGTCCTGATTGCTGCGACGGTTGTTATCTTGATTTCGGCCTCATGGGAATTGTTCGAACAACCGCTGATGCGGTGGATTGGAGGCACCTGATGCAGATCTGTTCGACCATTACCTGTCCCGAGTGCGGTCGGTCCACGACAGAGAGCATGCCGACAAATGCGTGCTGGTTTTTCTACACCTGTCCGCACTGCCAAGTACGCTTGAAACCGCTTGAGGGCGATTGTTGCGTGTTCTGCTCGTTTGGTGATGTACCATGCCCGCCGATCCAAGAGGCCCGAGAAGAGGGGCGCGAATCTTCCTGTTGCGGATAGCAAAGCCGATATTGTGTACCGTTACCGTTCAATTCGGTGGGCTACGGAGCGCGATGCCAGACCAAGCGCGATGAGAGGGACAACGATCCACATTACGATCGGCACTATGCCGATACCGAGAAGGGTGGGCATTCTCGCAGAATATCTCCACCCCCAAGCTGCGCCCGTTGCGAAGTGCTCCACCACCAGCGTGATGACCAATCCTGTCACAAGGAAGGCGATGACCGGCTTTCGGTTACGGCTACTTAGCCAATGGCGATCGTTCACGGTCCATGATGCAACGAAATAGGCAAATACCATAATGCCCGCGTCACCGAGTGAAGCGAGGCTGCAATTGATGGTTGTTTCCCATGCTGAGAGACGGCCCATCGCATAGAACGGCATCTGCAGCATTTCCCAGAGGAACGCGATCAGGTAGCCGTGAATCGCCAGCCAGGTTTCGGGTCTATCGAGTTTCTTCACCGCTTTCATCAGGCGGGCTGTTCTGCGACGCCGTCGCTGGTCGACAATCGCAGACCGCGCAGTCGCAGCGCATTGGCAATCACCGAGACTGACGACAGGCTCATCGCTGCTGCCGCGATCATCGGGTTCAGCAATAGCCCGAAAGCCGGGAACAGCACCCCTGCGGCGACCGGGATGCCAAGCGTGTTGTAGGCAAAGGCGAAAAACAGGTTTTGCCGAATGTTGCGCATCGTCGCCCTTGACAGGACGATAGCTTGCACCACGCCGGTCAGATCGCCGCGCACCAGCGTTACGCCGGCACTTTCGATCGCGACATCGGTGCCGGTTCCCATGGCAATACCGACATCGGCCGCTGCGAGCGCTGGGGCATCGTTGATACCGTCGCCTGCCATGGCGACCCGGCGTCCTTCGGATTTCAGCCTCTCGACCTCGCGGTGCTTGTCTTCGGGCGAGACGTTGGCGTGAACCTCGTCAATGCCCATTTCCTGCGCGACCGCTTCGGCAGTTCCGCGGCTGTCACCGGTCAGCATGACCACGCGAATGTCGCGCGCGTGCAATGCCGCGATGGCGTTTGCGCTGGTGGGTTTGATCGGGTCCGCCACGGCAATCAGACCAGCGGGCTTCCCGGCAAAAGCGACGAACATTACCGTCTGCCCCTTCGTCCGTCCGGCTTCGGCCGTACCCAGCCAGCTTTCGTCGCTGATCCCGACCCGGCGCATCATCTTTTCGTTCCCGATCGCGACCCGGCGACCGTTCACGTCCGCTTCGACACCCTCGCCCGTGGTCGAGGCAAGATCGGTCGCGTCTGCTGGCGACACCCCTCGTGACCGCGCGCCCTCGACTATCGCATGAGCCAAAGGATGCTCGCTACCCATCTCGACCCCGGCGACCGCGGCAAGAAACTCGGCTTCGTCGATGCCCTCGACAGGATTCACCGCCACCAGATCGGGCTTGCCCATCGTCAAGGTGCCGGTCTTGTCGACTACCAGCGTATCAATCTTCTCCAGCGTCTCCAGTGCTTCGGCATTGCGGATCAGGATCCCGTGCTGCGCGCCCTTACCCGTCCCGGTCATCACCGACATCGGCGTCGCAAGACCCAATGCGCACGGACACGCGATAATCAGGACCGCGATCGCGTTGACCAGTGCATAGGTTAGTGCGGGAGCGGGACCCCATATCGCCCAGACGGCAAATGTGACGACGGCGACCATCACCACGGCGGGCACGAACCAGCCTGCGACTTGATCGGCCAAACGCTGTATCGGTGCGCGGCTACGCTGCGCCTCGGCCACCATCTGGACGATTTTGGACAGCATGGTGTCCTTGCCCACGTTGGTCGCCCGCATGATGAACCCGCCGGTCTGGTTGACCGTCCCGCCGATCACCGTGTCGCCAGCGCCCTTCTTCACCGGAAGCGGTTCCCCGCTGACCATTGATTCGTCGATCGCGCTCGACCCTTCCTCGATCTCTCCATCCACGGGAACCTTATCTCCGGGGCGAACACGCAGTCGGTCGCCGGACTCTAGCTCGTCGAGCGGCACCTCCCGCTCGTCACCGCTCCCGAAGATTTTCACGGCTGACGGCGGTGCCAACTCGAGCAGAGCTCGCAATGCGCTCGACGTCGAACCGCGAGCTTTCAGTTCCAATACCTGGCCCAGCAAGACCAGCACGGTGATGACCGCTGCCGCTTCGTAATAAACACCCACCCGTCCGGAATGATCACGGAAGGCCGGCGGAAAGAGCTCGGGCATCGCGGTCGCCACCAGGCTGAACAGATAAGCGATCCCAACGCCGATACCGATCAGTGTGAACATGTTGAGGTTGCGTGTTTTCAGCGATCCCCACGCGCGGACGAAGAATGGCCAGCCGCCCCACAACACCACTGGAGTGGCGAGGACGAACTGCGCCCATTGCGCCCGGGCAGGTTCGATCAACTGGTCGAAACTGAGCCATGGGATCATGTCGCTCATCGCATAGACAAAGAGCGGCAGCGTCAGCAGCGCGCTCCACCAGAAGCGGCGGCGCATATCGACAAGCTCGGGATCGGGCCCATCATCCAATGACACCGTTTCCGGTTCCAACGCCATGCCACAAATCGGGCAGGAGCCTGGGCCAGTTTGGCGGATCTCGGGATGCATCGGACAGGTGTAGATCGTGCCCTCGGGCATATCCTCGACGGCGTTCAGGTGCTCGCCCGATAAGTACAGTTCGGGATCTGCACGAAACTTATCGTGACAGCGCGATGAGCAGAAGTAATGCTGGACATTGTCGTGCTCAGTGACGTGTTTCGCACCGTCGATCTTAACATCCATGCCGCAAACTGGGTCGACCGCGATACCCTCAAGGACCGGCTCGCCGCCCCTATCGTTTGCGTGTGACCTGTCTTCGCTCATGGACGCCTCCTTCTTGAATTTCGCCGGAGGTCTCGCGCCAATTAGTTCGGGCGCGAGACCCCCATCTTCCTATGTAACCCTGCAATTCGACGGATACGAGGGAACGACTGCTTGCAGCTTAACTGGCGCAGTTCGAAAATCCACGGAACCCGAGTTCGTTTGAAGCTCCAGATATCCGGACAATCATCGTAGCTTCGTCATCAGTTCCTTCGCCTTCACGCATCTCGACTGTCAGGCCCTCGCCGGTGAAAAATTGGTCCTCGGTCGCGGGGATCATCACTAGCTTCCCATTCAGCTTGAGGGTGCCCTCCCGTTTGGTGCCGCCATAGACGAAGGTCGGGTAGCCCACGCGGTCCATGCGAAATACGCACCGCCCGCCCGCACCACCGATGCTGGCCACATCCGCTTCGGTCAAAATGCCGGGGTAAAGCGACCCGGGAGCGGCATTGGCGAGCGCAGACGCCGCATTTTCCTGCGGTGCGGCTTCCGGTGGCGATTCCAAATCTGCGCGACGATCATTGCCCGGCGCGGAATTCGAATTACAAGCTGCCAGTCCCAGAGCGAGCAGGCCAATCGTAATTGTTTTTGTCATTGTGCTTGCTCCTGTACTTTTTCGGTTGGTCGTGGGCCGTTCTCGGAAATGTCCTCGATCAGGTAGCGCATCTCGGCAATTTCGCGGCGCTGGGCGACGATAATGTCCTGTGCCAGCTTCCTGACACGCGGATCTCGTAGATTCGAGCGTTCGCTGGTCATAACGGCGATGGAGTGATGCGGGATCATCCCCTTCATGTAATTGATATCTGCAACTGTCGTTTGCGAACGAACCAGCCACAGGGCGAGCGAAAATACGACTGCGGCAACTCCGAGGATGATCAAGTTCTTGCTGATGTTGCCATACATTGACCACATGAAAGCGAGCATGATGACAGCCATTACAGCGCCCATGACAAATGCCATCCAGAAGCGTGTCTCGCTGAAGAAGACGTGATCGATGGAATAGGTGTTCAAATACATCAGGCCGTACATGACGACGGTCGAGGTCGCGATCATCAGCATGAAGCGAACATAATTCCCTCCACCGCCAGAATGGGTTTTCGATTGATTCATTGTTTGTCCCCTTTCTTTGTCATGGACCAGAAAAGCTGCGCCGAGCAGCTGATAAGCGCGAAGCCGGTGAGTGCTTCAACACCTGCTATGACCCGCAGGTGTTGGGTCGGGTAGATGTCCCCAAGACCAAGCGTGGTGATATTGATCAGCGAGAAATAGAAGTAATCCATCCAGCCCATCGCGGAGACCTTGTCGAAGCTGCCAAGTCCCAATTCGTTGCCGAACCAGAAACCGCCACCAAACCAAGCAGCGACGATCAGGTGAGAAAATAATACCAGCAGGGAGACTGTGGCTTTGGTCGCAAGGCTGTCGCTCTTGCCGAGCCATTCATGGCCTCGCTGCAAGATTGACAGGTGCGAGAGTATCGCACCCAGGAACAATGCTGTCGAAAGAAGGAGGGCCGTGATCAAGCGCTCTTCTCCCGTCCGAAAAACGCATAGATCGGCACGATCAGGATGGCGATGTACCAGCCATAAAGGAAGCTGCCGATAGCTCCTGCGATGAAGCCTTGCCAGGTTATCCACTCAAAGCCGGGCAGGAGCGGGGCCCAGGCTTCATGCATGTGGAAACGGGCGGGAGAAAGCAGGCCAAAGGCCACGCAGATCAGATAACTCAGCAGCAGGAAGGTGCTGAGTGTCCACCCCCACCTGACAATTGTTTTTCGCTTCGATCCAGTAATCACGGCTTATCTCTCTCCTCAGCGCACTGGTACAGGCGGACAGTGTAACCAACCCTAGCGGTGGTGCAGCTCGGCGCTCCTGCGCATTGGCTCGTCTGGAAAACAGGCATTCATTCGTGCCCCCCTCTCATATCGTCCATGTCGCGTTCGGACATCGATCCCATATCATGACCGGCATGGGGATCGGGCGGTCCGGTGACTTCTGGTTCTACTGGGGTAGGCGGTGGAATTGCCGGGCTTCTGGCAGGTGCAGGCGATGGCCGAGGCTTGGCTGCGGTGGCGGGGCTGCTCGACGGCTCGGGCGTGACTGTCGCCGGTCCGCTTGCGCTTCCCGGGATAGAGCCATTCTCGCCAGACTCAGGCACAACTTCTGAAAGCACGTCGTCGTCAGGTGCGACAGCACCGTCGCTCTCTGTCGGCGACGCAGATTGCTGGTCGCAGGCAGCGAGCCCGAACAGTGCAGCGCCGAGTAGCAAAGCCGCGGGGGTCTTGGAGAATGGGCCAAATGTCATGGAATTTCCTTTAGAGCCAAGAGAGGCCAAGGTGGTTTTGTCCGTGCGCGAGTTCACCGCCAAGAAACCCTTGGACGAGGATAAGGAGGGTCATGAGAAACAGACCTGCCCGCAGCGAAGTCCTCGTGGCACTTGTTCGCCTCACAATCAGAACAAGCGCCAGGCCAAGGATAGCGATTAGCATTCCGTTCCATCGGTGAATTTGCATCACCGTGTCGCCGCCAAACCATAAGCCGGTGTGTATCCATCCGAAGGTTGCCGCGAGTATCCCGCCAGCTGCGCCGCCGTAGATCAGAACACTAATGGCCGGCTCCACAGTGTCCTTGCCACGAAGCATAAACAGCTCAGCCAGCGCCGCCATCAGGAACAGGGCCACCGGGAAATGCACAGTGGCTGGATGCAATTTGGTCAAAAATGCGAATAAGCCTGCGTTGTCGCTTTCGCGTTCACTTGCGTTGCTGCCAGCGCTTCCTTCGCCCGGGACGGGTTCGCCTGGTGCAATCTGCGAACTGTGCATACCCTCCTTGCCTGCCATCTTGTCCGGTTGCGCGGGCACCTGCGCGCTTGGCGCGTCACCGTGAACTTCGTCGCCGTGCGCAAGAGCCGGGCTAGCCGAAAGAAAGGCTGCGCAAATGAGCATGAAGATATGGGCTAATTTCATTTCGGCTGTTGGTCTTTCACGGCGGGTTAACGGGCCTTATGCTTGCTGTTACGCAGCCCGTGCGGCCTTCCCTCATCAAAAATTTTTGAGGGAAGCTGGCAGACGGGACGTAATGGAAACGATTATCAAGCGAAGGGTCGGCCACCGCACGTGACACAAAAACTGGAACCTGTTCTGCATGCTCTTGCGAACGACACTTCATTGGATTTGTCGAGCAGCGGACTTATGGAAGGCGTGTGGGAACGCGTGGGCGCTGCGACAGCGCGGCGGGAACGCACGATGCGAAGTGCACTTTTCGTGGGCCTGTTCGTAATTGGGCTGGGCGTCGGGACACTGACCGTACAGCCGTCGGTTTACGCGAAGGACGCCTCGTACCAGGTTTTTAACGACGCGCGGCTCTCACCCGCAGCCTTGCTGCATGTCGATTCATGAAGCATTTGAAACTGCAGATCGCGCTGGCCATCTTGTTCGCCGCCTTGGCAGGCTTTCTGGGTGCGACAGCAGCCGAAAGATGGTTTGCCCCAGAGCAAACCGGCGGCCTTCACGAATTCGTACACGAACAGCTCGAACTTAATCCAGAGCAGGAAACCTTGCTGGACGAGCTTGAAGAGCGTCATGCCCTAGAAAACGCGCAGCTCGAACTGGAAGTGCGACGCGCGAACGCGGAGCTGGCTGCAGCGATGGACAAGGAACATGAATACGGACCTGAAGTCAGTGCCGCTATCGACCAGGTCCACGCCAGCATGGGTGAATTACAGAAAGCGACCATCCGCCATGTGTTCGCAATGCGCTCCATTCTCGATCCGCAACAGCAGCGCGAATTCGATCAGCAGGTTTCCCGGTCGTTGACCGGTTCACCGCCGGAATGACGGCGGGGTGTCCCGAATTCCCCACGCCCAGGAATCTGAACTGGTCGCCATGGTCATCGCAGGCGATCGCCGCGCATTTACCAATCTTGTGGAGCCACATCTGCCTCGATTACTGGCAACATCCCTCCGGATGGTGGGCATCCGTGAAGAGGCTGAGGATGCCGTTCAAAATGCGCTGGCATCGGCTTGGATCGCGCGTGCGCGTCTTGACCCGAGACGACCCGTGCTTCCAATTCTCACCACGATCACGCTGAACAAATGCCGTGACAAATTGCGCCGAAGAAAGGCGGCCCAGTTTTTGGGCTTTGGCAAATCGTCATCTTTTGAAATCGTTGCGGACGAGACCCCCTCGCCGGAAGTGGAAGCGTCGGACAGGCAATTTTTGCATGCCGCCTATGCCGAAATTCAGAAGCTTCCCCTGCGTATGCGCGAAGCGCTCATACTCGTTGCAATAGACGGCCGCAGTCAGAAAGAAGCGGCGGTACTGCTAGGCATTACCGAGAAGGCCGTGGAAGGTCTGGTCTATCGAGCGCGAAACACCCTCAGAAAAAAACTTGATATTGCATGAGGGGAAGGAGGATCGAGCGCGTAACATCCAGCATATGAAATCTGCAGGAAATCACATGCTGACGATGAACCGAAGAAGTCTTCTGGGTGCAGGGGCCGGCGCTGCTGGATTGTTGGGTGCCGCGGCCTTCACACCCGCCTGGGCCCGCGGAGCAAGCTTGAATGGTCGACACATTCGCGCCGGGTTCGATGAAGTTTCCGGAGCATCGATCGACCTCACCATCGGAGAGGGACCGCGCGTCGTGCAAGGGCGACGCGGCCATGCCATAGCAGTCAATGGCAGCGTGCCTGGCCCGCTCGTACGTTTGAAGGAAGGCGAGGCAGTACGCCTCAACGTTACCAACACGCTAGACGAGGATAGCTCGATCCATTGGCACGGCCTTTTGCTCCCGTTCCAGTTCGATGGTGTTCCAGGCGTGAGCTTTCCCGGAATAAGGCCGGGGGAGACCTTCACTTATGACCTTCCGCCCATCCGTCAAACGGGGACCTACTGGTGGCACAGCCATTCAGGCTTGCAAGAACAGGCGGGCCATTATGGACCAATCGTCATTGAACCGGCCGGTCCTGATCCGGTGCAGGCCGATCGCGACTATGTCCTGCTGCTCAGCGAATTTACGCCGATGCATCCGCACACGATCATGGACAAATTGAAGAAAGGCGAGGGCTATTTCAACTACCAGCGGACTACCTGGACAGATGACTACCCATTGAGCGGCGAAGATCGCCGTATGTGGGCGGAAATGAGGATGATGCCAACGGACATCCTCGATGTGACAGGTTCGACCTACACATATCTGGCCAACGGACATGGTCCGATGGAGGGCCTCGAGTTCCTCTTCAATCCCGGAGAACGGGTACGCATCCGAGTAATCAACGGGAGTGCGATGACCTTTTTTAACGTCCGCATTCCCGGCGCCCGCATCCATATCGTAGCAGCAGATGGGCAGAATGTGCGCCCGGTCCCGGTCGAAGAGTTCCAAATCGGCACGGCGGAAACCTATGATTTTATCGTTGAGCCAACCGGCGAAGCTATGACGATCGTAGCTGAATCTATGGACCGATCGGGCATGGCGGTAGCGACCTTGGCAAGTCGGCCCGGTGCGCGCGCGCCGGTCCCGGCACTTCGTGATGCGCCGCTTCTCACCATGGCCGATATGGGCATGAGCGGAATGGATCACGGCGCAAGTGGTGAAATGGACGGAATGGATCATGCAGCGATGGGACACGGGCCTCAAAATCCAGCTTCCACGCAGCAGCCTGAACAGCTGGAAGCGATGAATATGGAAGGCATGAACATGCGCGACACTTCCATGCTGCCGCCGGATGTCGAAGTCGGGCCTGGAATTGACATGGTCGCCATGAACCCGGTGGACCGAACGGGAGATCCAGGCATTGGATTGGACAAGGTTCCACATCGGGTTTTGACCTATCGCGATCTCGTCGCTCTTGAGCCCAATGACGATTTGCGAACGCCTTCCCGCCAGATGGAGATCCACCTGACCGGCAACATGGAACGGTTCATGTGGTCGTTTGACGGCAAGAAGTTCTCATCCGTTAGCGAAGACCCGATCCGCTTTGCTTATAACGAGCGGGTGCGGGTCAAGCTCGTCAACGACACAATGATGGCTCACCCGATCCATCTCCACGGCCACTTCTTCGAATTGGTCAACGGGGCGCCGGCCGACCGACAGCCACAAAAACACACGGTTATAGTGCAACCGGGCGGTAGTGCCTCATTCGACCTGACAGCTGACGAGAGCGGTGACTGGGCTTTTCATTGCCACCTCCTCTATCACATGCACGCCGGCATGTTTCAGATCGTGACCGTAGCTCCGCAAGGCGATGCGCCGGAGCAAGAGCGCGTGGGAGAGCACGGATGAAAACCCTGCTTGCAATCCTGCTCATCGGTACCGCGACGCCCGTTATGGCCCAGCATGCCGGCCATACGATGCCGGACCCGGAGCCAACACCCGCCCCCGCACAGGTAGAAACGCCCGATCCGGATGACACTGACCATTCCCAAATGGACCATTCAGCGATGGGGCATGACACTGGCCGGGTGGCGCCTCCAGATGATTCAGTCAGGGAAGCAACTGATCAACCTGCCGCGCACGGTCAATCGCAGATGGATCACGGCACGATGACGATGCCCATTCCCAGTTCGCCGCCACCCGCCTCGGCCGGATCAGGCCCGCCGCGCGCTGCCGATGCGATCTGGGGTGCAGATGCAATGCGCGCCAGTCGCGCTCAACTTCGCCATGAACAAGGCGGACAGACTTATTTCTGGTTTCAGGGCGATCGCGTCGAGTATCGAGCTCGCGAAGGCGGGGATGGCTACCTGTGGGACGTCCAAGGTTATTACGGCGGGGATATCGACAAGTTTTGGTTCAAATCAGAGGGCGAAGGCAGCTTCGGTGAAGAAATCGAAGGGGCCGAGGTGCAAGCGCTTTATAGCCGCGCCATCGCTCCTTTCTTCGATTTGCAAGCGGGGGTGCGGCAGGATTTTGCTCCCCGCGACCGGACTTATGCAGTCATCGGGATCCAAGGTCTCGCCCCTTATCAATTCGAGATCGATGCCGCTGCATTTCTGTCCAGCAAGGGTGATCTGACAGCGAGGATCGAAGCCGAACTGGACCAGCGAATAACACAGCGGTTGATCTTGCAGCCGCGCGCGGAAGTGAACTTATCGGCGCAGGACATTCCCGAGCTTGGGACTGGATCTGGCCTCGATACGGCCGAGCTTGGAATTCGTCTTCGGTATGAATTTGCCCGAGAATTTGCGCCATACATTGGCGTCGAGCAAGAATGGCGGGTCGGCCAAAGCGCCGATTATGCCCGCGCCAATGGAGAAGACCCGAGCGTAACAAACTACGTCATCGGTTTGCGGTTTTGGTTCTAAAAAGAGGAAGTATTATGCGTAACAAACTGACCTTAAGCGTGGCCGCTCTGGTCATGATCGCAAATGGCGTGCCGGCAATGGCGCAATCCATGGATCATTCAGCACATGCCGAACAGGCAACTACGAAGCCGATGGACCATGCCGCGCATATGGCTGCCATGAACGATGATATCGCCGGAGCGGAAGCAGCGCTCACCTCCTACCGTCAAGCGCTGACAGCGCGCGATGCGAATGCCATGGCCGCGCTGTTTGCCGAGGACTCCTTCATCTATGAAAACGGCAAGGATGAAGGCAGCTTCACGCATTATATGGAACATCATCTTGGCCCCGAACTTGATGCGATTACCAGCTTCACCTTTGGCAATCCCACTCTTGCGGTGACGCGAATGGGGCACATGGCGTTTGGCCGCGAAACATACACTTACCGGATCGAACTTGCCGACGGACGCGTGATCGATCGCGAAGGCGTTGCCACCTCGGTTCTGGCTCACGACGCTGATGGATGGAAGATCGTTCAGTATCATTCTTCTTCGCGCGCCCCGAGATAACCGCGATAACTCTACCGTGCGCGGTTTGATGTCAGGTCGACCGCTCCCGGTTGGAACGCAGGCGGTCGGCATTCGCAGGTTGCGCGGCCCCAAATATCGACCGAGATCTGCGCCATCGAAGGGGGCGAAAGCTGCAACAGGCCAGCGGAACCCGGCTGCGAGGCAAAGGTTGGACTGTCGTATTCAAAGCACCCAAAGGAAAGCCACGATGGACCGCGCGCAAATTGACGAGAACCTCTCCCTGCTGACATTCCCGCCCGCAGCAGACGACCTTCAAACCCTTGCGGACGATGGTTTCAAATCGATTGTCAATTTGAGGCAGGCAGGCGAGCAAGGCGAAAAGCTGAGCCCGCAGGCCGAAGCGGAAGAAGCGCGCGAAAACGGATTGGAATACCTTCACTATCCCGTTTCTCCACCAGATTTGACGGCTGAGAACGCGAAGGACTTTGCGACCAGGATCGAACAGCTTCCAGGTCCTGTGGCCATTCACTGCGCCAGTGGACGTCGGGCGAGCTTGATGGGTCTTGCGTCCTGGGCGCTTCAAAACGACGGTGACGCCGCCACCGCAGCGAAAAGAGGACGCGAGTCCGGGCTGGAAGTCAGCGAAGGCGATTTATTGCCACTGCTCAATGCAAGTGAGGCAGGCGCACAATGATCTTCAGGCAGCTCGTCGAACCGGAATCGTCGACTTACACTTATCTGATCGGATGCGAGAACACCGGCAAAGCCGTTTTGCTCGATCCGGTAATCGAGACTTGCGACAGGGATATGGAGGCGGTCACTGCCCTGGGCCTGAACCTTGCCTTCACGCTCGACACCCATATCCACGCCGATCATATCACTGGCGCATGTCGGCTGCGTAGCCTGACAGGGTGCGAGGTTGCCTATCCCGCTGATGACAATCTTTCTTGCGCGGATGTTGAAGTGAGCGAGGAAGCGCCTTTGTCTGTAGGCGATCTAACCATCCGCGCCTTGTTCACGCCCGGGCATACCGACAAGCATCATAGTTACGTAATCGAGCAAGGCGGCCATACGCAGGTCTTCACCGGCGATGCGCTGCTCATCGATGGATGCGGTCGCACCGATTTCCAGAACGGCGATTCCGCGGTCCTTTTCAAGTCAGTTCGCGAAAAGCTGTTCGCTTTGCCGGAAGACACGTTGGTCTACCCCGCGCATGATTATTCAGGCCGCCGGGTCTCGACGATCATGCAAGAGCGTACGCGCAATCCTCGATTGAACGACGAAATTTCGCTTCCCGAGTTCCAGCGTGTCATGGCCGAACTCGACTTGCCCTATCCCAAGAAGATCGACGTCGCCGTCCCTGCCAATTTAAAGTGCGGTGACTGCGTGGAAGAAGCGGTCGAGCATCTGCACGAGATCGGCGGAAAATCGCCGCAGGGCTAATGCCCATCGTTGACCCTTTCTAGCTGTCCACGACGACGAACTGCCCCATCATTCCGGCATCCTCATGCTCGAGAATGTGGCAGTGATACATGTACGGCAGGTCCGGGTCCGTGTGTTCCTCGAACCGTAAAAGGAGGCGCACCTGCTCGCGCGGGTCGACGATGACCGTATCCTTGTAACCAGTCTCCAAGGGCGGCGGAGTGCGGCCGTTGCGGTCGATCACGCGGAACTGCGCATTATGAATATGAAAGGGATGCGCCATCATTGAGGCATTGGCGATTTCCCAGATCTCCCACTGGCCGGCGGGCACCCGCTCGTTGATGACATTCATGTCCATGCTGGCACCATTGATAGACATCCCGCCGCCCATCATTCCCATATCGAGCACAAACCGCCGGGTTCGTACTGCAAGTGAAGGGTCGAGTGCTGGTAGCGGAGCAAGCTGCGACGGCAGTTTCCTTTGCGGCGAGGAGTCAGAGGGTCTGATGTCGAGGACGCGGAACGGCTCGTCCATCTCGGTATCGTCGCGGCGTCGGCCCATCATGCCGCCGCCCATCATACCGCCGCCGTCGCCGCCCATCATGCCCATCGAATTGTCCGGACTGGTCGCCACAAGGCTGAGAGGGCGCCCCTCGGAAAGATCGACGAGGATCTGCGCCCGCTCACCTGGTGCGAGCCTGAGCGAGCGGACCGCATGCGGACGCTCCAGCAAGCCACCATCACTGGCGATGATCTGCATGGTCTGACCACCGGACAGCGAGAAATCGTAGAAACGAGCGTTCGATCCATTGAGGATACGCAAACGTAACAGGCCGGTCCGAGCGTCAAACACCGCGTTTTGCGTGCCATTGACGTAGAGTCGATCCCCGCGCACGCCCATCATTTGCGCATGCATATTCTGCGGATAGAGGAGCTTGCCGGAGTTATCGAGCACGCGGTCCTGAACGATAAGCGGAATATCATCCACGCCGTATTCGCTCGGCAGGTCCAGCGCGTCCTCTTCATCATCACGGACATAGATCGGCGCGGCAAGACCAGCATAGACCTGCGGTCCCGTGCCGCGATGCAGGTGCGAATGATACCAATAGAGAGAGGCACGCTGGCGAACTTCGAAAGACGGGCTCCAGCGCGCGCCGGGGCGGATAAGCTGGTGCGGTCCGCCATCCGCAGCGGCGGGAAGCTCGAACCCGTGCCAGTGGACTGTCGCGCCGTCGTCCAAGCCATTGTCGACATGCAACCGGACCCGCTCGCCGCGGCGCATCTCCAATGTCGGACCAAGATAAGGCGCGTTTACACCGATCGTAGGCGAAACGACCCCGGGAACGAACTCCTTCTGCCCCGCGGATATCGACAGTCGAAAGACCCGTTCGCCTTGTTCGACAATTCCCTGATTGAGCTCGGGAATGGCGAGCGGATTGGCGCCGGCTCCATCGGCACTAAACAGCGAATTTTGCGCTTCGCATGCAGACAAGGGAAGTGCCACGAGGCCGGCAGCCGCTGTGCCAGCCCGTCGCAGCAAGGCACGACGGTTGAGGCTGGATGCAATCGACCACTGATCCATCTTACTTGCTCCGGAGATATTTGATCAGCGCAGCGATGCCCAACACCAGCAGCATGGTCAGCAATAAGCAGAACAGACCCATGATCCCCATCATGGCCGCTGGCATGTCACCATTCATCATCGAACTTTTCCTAATTATACCGGCCCCGGAATACGATCCGGGGCCGGTTCGCAAATTACTGCTTGGTGATCGAAGTGATCGTGTTGCCGCCTTCACCGGTTGTGAAGTCGAACGAGATCGTGTCGCCAACCGCCACGTCCTGACGCAGCTGCTCGTCGGCGTCGAACGCCATCGTCATGGCGGGCCATTCGATCGCGGGGACAGCGCCGTGATCGACAGTGATCGTTCCTGCATCGGCATCGATGGCGGTCACGGTTCCTTCCGCACTGGCGGTCTGCATCGCGCTATCCGATCCCATCATAGGCATGTCGCCATCGCCCATCGGCATCTGACCGTCTGCCATCTGGCCGTCCGCCATGGCCGTGTCGTCCATCATTTCGGTGTCGTTGCCGGAGCCACACGCGGCGAGTGCCAAGGGCGCTGCCAGCAAGGTCACGAGGGTTGTAATACGCATTCTTCTTCTCCTTCGAGGGGTTTGGACCGATTGGTCCGGGGACGCCGCATCATCAGATAGGCGGCGGGAAGTACGAACATTGAAAGCAGCGGAGCGGTGATCATCCCGCCGATCATCGGGGCCGCAATACGGCTCATCACCTCGGATCCGGCACCGGCGCCGATCAGGATCGGGAACAGGCCGGCGAGGATAACGGCGACGGTCATCGCCTTGGGCCGGACGCGCAGCAGCGCGCCTTCGCGGATGGCTGCCGATACCTCGTCGGCATCCAGCTCGCCCTCTCTCCGTTCCAGCGCGGCCTTCAGGTAGATCAGCATGACCACTCCGAATTCCGCCGACACCCCTGCCAGCGCAATGAACCCGACGGCGGTGGCAACGGACTGGTTGTATCCCATCAGGTAGAGCAGCCAGAACCCGCCGGTAAGCGCAAATGGCAGCGTGCCCATGATCAGCAGCGCCTCGTCGAAGCGGCGGAAGATCAGGTAGAGCAGCAGGAAGATGATCGCGAGTGTTGCCGGTACGACGATCTGCAACCGCTCGTAAGCGCGCGTCAAATATTCGAACTGCCCAGCATAGGACAGGCTGACGCCGGCGGGCAGATCGACCTCGGCACCGATTGCCTCCTGCAAATCGCCCACCACCGAGGTGAGGTCGCGCCCGCGTACATCGACATAGACATAGCTCGTCGGCCGGCCTTGCTCGCTCTTGAGCATGGGCGGCCCGCTGGTCACGCGGACGTCCGCCACTGTACCAAGCGTAATCTGCTGTCCCGCGGGGGTTAGAACCGGAAGATTGCGCAGCTCATCGACGCTGTCGCGAATCTCGCGCGGATAGCGGACGTTGACCGGATAACGGGCCAACCCCTCCACCGTACGCGCGACATTTGCGCCGCCGATCGCGCCCGATACAATCTGCTGCACATCGGCGATGTTGAGCCCGTAGCGGGCTGCTTCCAGACGATTGATATCGACATCGACATAGCGCCCGCCTGAAAGCCTTTCGGCCAGGGCCGAACTGACGCCCGGCACCTCCTTCGCAATCTGTTCGACCTGTAGCGCCACTCGTTCGATTTCGCCCAAATCTTCGCCCGAGACCTTGACCCCGATGGGGCTCTTTATGCCGGTGGCGAGCATGTCGATGCGGTTGCGGATTGGGGGCACCCAGACATTGGCGAGGCCCGGAACCCGGACCACGCGATCGAGTTCTTCCACCAGCTTGTCAGGCGTCATCCCTTCGCGCCATTCCTCACGCGGCTTGAAGCTGATCGTCGTCTCGAACATCGTCAGCGGCGCGGGATCGGTGGCCGTATCAGCGCGGCCCGCCTTGCCGAAAACGGTATCGACTTCGGGCACCGTTTTGATCAGGCGGTCGGTCCGCTGAAGCAGGGCCGAGGCTTCCCCCGGTGAAAGTCCGGGAAGCGCGCTCGGCATGTAGAGAAGATCGCCCTCGTCGAGCGGCGGGAGAAACTCGCCGCCCAGCCGCGTAAAAGGCACCAGCGTCGTCGCGAATATCAGTCCTGCGATGACCAGCGTCGCCTTCGGACGCCGCATCACCCAGTCGAGCCCCGGACGATAGGCACGGGTCAGCGCCTTGTTGATCGGGTTGCTGTCTTCCCGCGGTATCTTGCCGCGGATCAGCCATCCCATGAGGACCGGAACCAGCGTGATCGAGAGGATTGCAGCCGCTGCCATCGCGTAGGTCTTGGTGAAGGCCAGCGGAGCGAAGAGCCGTCCCTCCTGTGCCTGCAAAGTGAAGACCGGCAGGAACGAAAGGGTGATAATCAGCAGGCTGAAAAACAGCGCCGGACCGACTTCCTTGGAAGCATCTGCGACGATCCGCCAACGCTCCTCACCCGACATGACCGTATCGGGATTTTCCTCGGTCCATCGCTCGATGTGCTTGTGCGCGTTCTCGATCATCACGACCGCCGCATCGACCATCGCGCCGATCGCAATGGCGATGCCGCCAAGCGACATGATGTTGGCGTTCACGCCCTGGAAGCGCATCACCAGAAAGGCTGCCAGAACACCCAGCGGCAAGGTCACCACGGCGACCAGCGCAGAGCGGGCGTGCCACAGAAACAGCAGGCACACGAGCGCAACGACGACGAATTCCTCGATCAGCTTGGTGGTGAGGTTATCGACTGAGGCATCGATCAACTGCGATCGGTCATAGGTGGTGACGATCTCGACCCCTTCGGGCAGGCTTGCCTGCAACTGGTCGAGCTTCGCTTCGACCGCCTCGATCGCACCGCGCGCGTCGGCGCCTTGCCGCAGAATGACGATGCCGCCTGCGACTTCGCCCTGGCCGTTCAGCTCGGCGATACCGCGGCGCAGTTCGGGGCCGATTTGCACATTGGCGACATCGCCAAGCGTCACCGGCACACCGCCCGCTTCGGCGCGCAAAGGTATCGAGCGGAAATCATCGAGACTGCCGAGATAGCCCGACGAACGCACCATGAATTCCGCTTCGCCCATCTCGACGATGGAACCGCCTGCCTCCTGGTTGCCTGCCTGGATCGCGCTCACGATTTGGCCGTGGGTCACTCCGAAGGAAGCCATGCGGTAGGGGTCGAGCACGATCTGGTACTGCTTGACCATGCCGCCCACACTGGCGACCTCGGCGATCCCAGGTATAGTCTTCAGCTCGTAGCGCAGGAACCAGTCCTGCAGGCTGCGCAGTCCGGCCAGATCGTGGCCGCCGCTGCGGTCGATCAAGGCGTATTCGTAGATCCATCCCACGCCGGTCGCGTCAGGGCCGAGAGTACTTTCGACTCCGTCAGGCAAGCGGTTCTGGACCTGGTTGAGGTATTCGAGCACGCGCGAGCGCGCCCAGTAGAGATCGGTCCCGTCCTCGAAAATCACATAGACATAGCTATCGCCGAAAAACGAATAGCCTCGCACGGTCTTCGCCCCCGGCACCGAGAGCATGGTCGTCGCCAGCGGATAGGTGACCTGGTCCTCGACGATACGCGGAGCCTGCCCGGCATAGTTCGAGCGGATGACAACCTGTACATCCGACAAATCGGGCAGCGCATCGACAGGAGTGGTCCGCACGGCCCAGAAGCCGGCGAGCGCCAGACCGATCGCCGCCAGAACCACGAACAGGCGGTTGGCAATCGAACTTTCAATGATCCGCGCGATCATTGGCCGGTCTTCCGGATCGAGACGATGCGCGGACCGGTGCTTGCCTGAACGAAGGTAAAGGTTACCCGATCACCGCGTTGGAAACCGCGAACCTGAGCCGGACCTTCAGTGGCAAAACCCATCGTCATGGCTGGCCAGTCCAGAGCTTTGACCGGCCCGTGCCGCAAGGTGATGCTGCGGGCAGTGATGCGTTCGATCGTGCCGGTGGCTCGATAGGTGCGCGGTTCGTCCGCATCCGCCTGCGTTTCGTTTTCACCGGCAGTCGTCGGTGCGTCCTCGATGGAACGCACATCGATACCCGCGAGACTCGCTTCGGAATCGAGCAGGAACTGGCCGGAGGTTACGACCTCCTCGCCTGCCGCGAGCCCTGCGAGAACCTCGGTCCGACCGCCTGCTTCTCGGCCGATCCGGACTTCGGCCGGGCGGTATCCTCCGCCCTCTTGGGTAATCATAACCAAGGTTCGTTCGCCGGTGCGGATCACGGCCTCTGACGGGATGAGCAAGGCTTCACGCCGTTCAGGAGCAATCATGACCTGCGCAAACATGCCCGGTTTCAGGCGAAGCCCGGGGTTGGGCATCGCCGCGCGCACGGTAATCGTCCTGCTTGCCTCCTGCGCACTGGGCAGGATGGCAATGATCCGTCCGGCAAATCGCTCTCCGGGAAAAGCCGTGAGCGTCGCGCTTACCGGCTGTCCCACGCGAGCGCTTCCCGCAAGCGCCTCGGGCACGGCGGCTTCGAGCCAGATTGGGCTATAGCCGCTGATCTCGGCGAGGCTTTGCCCTGCCATCACGGTCATGCCCGGCCTGACACCGAGCGAGGTAATCGCACCCGATTGCGGCGCGGTGACAGTGATTGTCGATTGCGGTCTGCCGCTTCGAGCCACCGAGGAGATCACGCCTTCCGGCATCCCAAGCAGTCGCAGACGTTGACGGGCAGCATTGGTAAGCGCCGCGTCGCCGGTAGCTGCTACGGCAAGAAATTCCTGCTGGGCGCCGCCCCACTCGGGCACCAGCAGGTCGACGATTGGCGCGCCTCGTGCGATAAGATCCTGCGGGGCGTGGCCATAAGTCCGCTGAACATAGCCGCCCGCGCGAGGCTGGACGATCGCAACCTCGCTGCCATTGTAGGCAAGCGTGCCAGTTACCGTGGTTTCCGGTTCCAGCACGCCGTATTCGGCCTCGGCAGTGCGAATGCCGAAGTTCTGGACCAATGCGGAATCGATGCTGACACCCTCGCCGGCCTGCGCATCACCGCCCGCGCATTTCGGGACCAGCTGCATATCCATAAAGGGGGATTTGCCCGGCTCGTCGAAGCGCTGATCGGGCACCATCGGATCGTACCAGTAGAGCACTTCTTCGCAGCCGGTATCGGCAGCGGCGTCACCGCCATCGCTACCGCCGCCGAGCATCGACAGACCGTAGCCAGCCCCTAGGCTGACCAAGGCAATACCGGCCGCCGCTGCATAAGAGCGCTGGCGCGGAGAAAGACGTTCGAACACGGCTTTCATGGCCTGTCCTCCCCATAAGTAAGACTTAGAGTTGCAGCGGCTTCGACAGCCATCTGTTCGCGTTCGAGAATCTCGAGTTCGAGCAATGCCAGCGCAGATTTGGCCGCGATCACATCAACGAGGTCGGCGCGGCCAGCAGCGAAGCTGGCGGTTTCGAGTTCGGCACGGTCATGCGCGAGCGGTAGTAGCTCGTCCCTCGCACGTTCCCACTGCTGCACCGCGCTGCGCCACGCAGCCAGATCGGCTTCGAACCGGGCCCTGATCGCTCTCAGGCGATCGACCCGCTCAGCCGAGGCGGCAGCAGCGTCTGCTTCGGCTGCCGCGATGCGCGGGTTCTGCCGCCTGTCGGTGAAGATGGGCAAAGTGACCGATCCCATGACCGATACGGCACTGCCGAAATCGGGATTACGGTGACCATAAGTCACGCTGACACCGAAATCGGGCCGTTTTTCAGCGCGCGCCAGATTGGCTGCAGCCTCAGCACGACGTTGCTCTGCATCCGCCAAGCGCAATTCCGGATTGGCCTCCAACGTGAACCGAAGGCCTTCCGGGTCCAAGGTAGCTTGGGGAGCGGCCCCCGCAGCGACAGGCTCGCTTTCGGCGATATAGCGCTGCAGCCGGGCGCGAGCGGTTGCGCGCGCGGCCTCAATCCGGGTAATGGCATCCTCGATTTCAAGAAGCTCGCGCCGGATCGCGAGGCTCTCGGCAGGCCTCGCCGATCCCGAAGCGACGGCACTGACGGCGACCGGAACAAAATCCCTCAGGCCGTCCAGAGCGTTACGCGCAAGAGCGAGGCGTTGCTGGGCGTAATACAGACCGATCCAAGCCGTCCCCGCGTCGGCGAGGATGGAACGTTCGGACAAGCCAAGACGGGCTTCGGCAATACCGATTTCGGACCCGGCAAGGCCGGATCGCGCTCGCCGCCTGGCAAGGTTAGGAATTTCCTGTTCGACGCCAACCGCTAGCTGCGTCGGCAGTTGCGCATACGGATCAAATGCGGCCGGTCCGGTGACCGGCAAGTTCATCACGCCTGCACGAACGCGTGGGTCGGGCAATTCGTCCGCTGCTTCGGCGGCATCGCGCCTCGCCTGTATGCGGAATGCGCCCGCTTCGAGCATGGGCTGTTCCGCCCGCGCCGCCGCAAGGGTTTCTTCATAGCCGACCGACTGCGCTTGCGCAGTCTGAGCGACGAGCAGCGCCGAAAACGGCACCCAACCAATTCGCCAATTCATAAATCTCACTCGTGCAGAGCGAGCTGACAAGACAAAACATACCGCACCGGCGATACCGGTTCGTGCGGTTGCATCGTTCGTCAGTCTCGCAAAAAGCGCAGCGCGCCTTCAGGAAAAACTAGACGGTGAGGATTGGTTTTGGAGGGGGTGATTCCGGTCGTGGTGAATCTGTTTGAAACCACGGGGCCGCAGAAACAAGGTAGCTCGGCATCAAGCGAAGGGGCGCGCACTCCATTTCAGTCGCTGCCGACAGAGCCAGAGGCGGCAAGCAATTCATGGCAATCACGCAATCGAGCGTCATGTTGGAACATGGTCCTGCAGGATCGCGGGAAGTCTCGCTATCGGCCATCTCGGCACAATCGCTCATCGCCTCCGCCTCAATCTGAGGAAGGCCTGCTGCATTCGCTCCAACCTGGACGAAAAGTCCGAATCCAAAAAGGATTAAGGTCAAGGTACGAATGAACTTCACTAGGTCCAGATAGTCTGGGTCGAGGCGATTGGCAAGTAATGAGTGATGGCGGACGGGGACCAATCAGATCGCCCCGTCCGCATTAACCGCGTGAAATAAATAGTCTTTTGTGACTAGCAGCATCCCGCCGAAGCTGGCTCCGAGCTAGCTTCGGATACCTCGCGCACGAGGTCGCCGGTTTCTTTCTCGGCTGCACTTCTGGCGATGTCGGCCTGCGCAACGATGCCGCAACATTTGCCCTTGTCATCGACCACCGGAAGCCGACGAACCTGATTGTCTTCCATCTTGGTGCAGCATTCGTCGACGCTGGCATCGGCGGTGACAGTAACAGGAGACGATGTCATAACCTCCTCAACGCGTTGGTCGGAAGACTTCCCCTTGGCCACACAGCGGCATGCAATGTCCCTGTCGGTTACTACTCCCACCAACGCACCGGAATCATCGACAACCGGGATTTCTCCGCAATCGTTATCGACCATCAACGAAGCTGCCTCTTGCACGGTGCTCGATGGACTGCAGCATGCAGGGTTCGATGTCATAACGTCTTGGGCTTTCATGACTTGTCTCCTCATTCGTAATCGAACTTACAACGGAGGAAACGAGGCATTCCGAGTGCTGGTTCCACGCCTGTCGGTCAGTTGTGGGGCATGCAAGCCAACCCGTTCTGAGAACCCGGGTCGCCGACTGATCTTGCCGGGCCGATGACCGGGCCCATTTTCGGTCGCATAGCGAACAAGCCGCAGGTAACGCCAATTCGGCCTCTTATCTTCCGAACTCGACACCCTTGCGGTGTTCAGTGCCTTCCTCATCATGGACGTCCATGTGCGCATCCCGCAGTATATCGATGCCGCCGTAAAGCGCGATGCCGGCAACTGCGACACCGACCACGAGATCAGGCCAGTTCGCACCGGTCAGCATCACAACAATGCCGGCGATGATAATACCGCCGTTCGAGATGAAATCATTGAAGCTGAAAGTCGTGGCTGCCCGAAGATTGACGTCTTTCGACTTCATCTTTTGCAGCAATCGCAGCGAAATCAGGTTCACCACCGCAGCCACCGCCGCCATTGCCATCATCATGATCCCACCTGGATCAGACCCCTCCAGAAAGCGCCGGATGGCATCGGCAATGACGCCGCCGGCAAAAATGAGGAGCATAATGCCTGAAAAACGCGCAGCCCCACGCTTCCAGGTCCGTGACCGCGTCAGCGCGAGGAGGCTGAGCCCATAAACGACGGCGTCCGACGAATTGTCGAGGCCGTTAGCAAGCAGAGCGTTGGAATCAGCGAAATAACCAACCACGAAGAAGCCGATGGCAATCGCGACGTTCAGCCAGAGGACGATCCACAAAGTTTGGCGCTTGTCCGCCGAGTCTAGGTTGAGTTCACCTTCGCCACTCATGACGCATTCCTTTCATTAATGTTCTGATTCAAGAACCTGCGTTCCTGATAGTTCCGCTCACGCAATGTCAGCGAGCTCGCGCTGCTCCTCGCGCGTGACGTTGCGTCGCAGCCGCTCCCACCACTTCTCGCGCCAACTTTGCTCGTCATCCGGGTGGTGCAGCACAAGCCGTGCGATCGCGGGCAGAACGAACAGGGTCAGCGCGGTCGCGGTGATCAATCCGCCGATGACGACCGTAGCTAATGGACGCTGCACTTCCGCGCCCGTTCCGGTAGCGATGGCCATAGGCACGAAGCCAAGCGAAGCCACCAGCGCGGTCATCAGTACCGGGCGCAGGCGCGCAAGCGCGCCATCGGCGATAGCTTCGTCGAGCGGCATTCCGTTCTCGAGCCGCTGCCGGATCGCGGTCATCATTACCAGGCCGTTGAGGGTCGCCACACCAGACAGGGCGATGAAACCGACCGCCGCCGAGACCGAGAACGGCAACCCCCGCAGTGCCAGAGCGAACACCCCGCCAGCCAAGGCCATGGGAATGGCACTGAACACGGCAAGCGCCGGAACCCATCCGCCCAAAGCCATGAACAGCAAGAGCAGCACAAGAGCGAAGGCAATCGGGACGACGATGGCGAGCCGTGCCTGCGCTTCCTGCAGGTTCTGATACTGCCCACCCCATTCGATGAAGGATGCCGGCGGCATATCGACGCCGGCCGAAACACCCTCCTGCGCTTCTTCGACGAAGGAGCCGAGATCGCGTTCACGCACATTGGCCGACACGACCACGAGCCGGCGTCCCTGTTCACGCCGGACCTCGGCAAGGCCATCGACCACCTGGAACTCTGCCAGAGTCCGCAGGGGAACCGTGACGCCGTTCTCAAGCACGATCGGGAGCGCGCCAAGCTGGTCGAAATCGTCGCGCGTCGCGTCTTCGAGACGCACCACGACATCGAACCGGCGATCGCCTTCGAACACGAGGCCTGCCGGACGTCCACCGAGCGCGATGGCGACCGATTGGGCCACGTCTTCAACAGTCAGGCCGTAACGCGCGATGGTGGGGCGATCGAAAGCTATGTCGAGGGTCGGAAAGCCCGTCACCTGTTGCACTTTGACGTCTGCCGCGCCTTCGACGCCGCGCAGCACGCCGGCTACATCGCCCGCCGCTTCGGTGAGTGCGGTAAGGTCATCGCCGTAGAGCTTGACCGCCACGTCACCGCGCACCCCAGCGATGAGCTCGTTAAAGCGTAATTCGATTGGCTGGCTGAACTCGTAGAGGTTGCCAATCAAACCGCCCAGCGCAGTTTCCATCTCCTCTACCAGCTCATCCTTCGACAAGTCCGGATCAGGCCATTCTTCGCGCGGTTTCAGCATGACATAGGCGTCTGACGCATTGGGCGGCATGGGATCGCTGGCGACCTCGGCCGTGCCCGTCCGCGAAAACACCAGCTCGACTTGGGGAAACTCTTCAAGCCTGTTCTCGACCCGCCGCTGCATCGCGAGCGAACGTTCGAGCGACGTCGACGGTATTCGCAAGGATTGCACCGCAATGTCGCGTTCGTCGAGCTGCGGAGTAAATTCGCTACCCAGAAACCCGAAGATGACAGCCGCGATCGCAAAGATCCCGACCCCCGTGCCGATAACTGGCCAGGGCCGGGCAATGGCCTTGCGAACCGCTGGGCCATAACGCTCCTTCGACCAGCGAATGGGCTTCGCTTCCTCCTCGGTCAGCTTCTTGTTGAGCAGCACCGCGATCATCGCCGGGACGAAGGTTAACGACAGAACGAAGGCCGAAGCCAACGCGAGCATCATCGTGATCGCCATAGGGGAGAAGGTCTTGCCCTCGACCCCGGTAAAGGTGAGCAGCGGCGCGAAGACGAGGAAAATGATCGCCTGACCGTAGACGGTCGGTTTGATCATCTCCTGTGCTGCCAGACGCGTTTCGGTTAGCCGTTCGCCCAAGGATAGCAAGCGTCCCTCACGCTGTTGCCGCGCGGCGAGCCGAGCAACGCTGTTCTCGACAATGATGACCGCACCATCGACGATCAGGCCGAAGTCGAGCGCGCCCAGGCTCATCAGATTACCCGAGACACCAAGCCGGTTCATCCCCACCGCTGCCATCAGCATCGAAACGGGAATGACCAGTGCGGTGATTATGGCGGCGCGGATATTGCCGAGCAGGAGAAACAACACTGCAATTACCAGCAATGCGCCTTCAAGCAGGTTCTTCTCAACCGTCGAAATCGTCGCATCGACGAGCGAGGACCGGTTGTAGACGATCTCGGCCACAACGCCGTCTGGGAGCGATGAACGGACCTCGTCCAGCCTTTCTGCTGCACCGGCTGCGACGGTGCGGCTGTTCTCGCCTGCTCGCATCAGCACCGTGCCCACCACCGCCTCTTCGCCGTTCAGTGAAGCCGCGCCGGTTCGCAGGTCGCCGCCGATCTCGACATCGGCCACATCGCCGATACGAATGGGCACACCCTCGCGGGTCGCAATGACGGCTTCTTCTATGTCGGCAATGCTGCCCAGCCTCGCATCGACGCGGACGAGCAGCGCTTCATCGGCACGGTCCACGAAGTTGGCACCGGCCGCGAGGTTGGCGGCCTCGAGCGCATCGATCAATGAATCGAACGACAGGCCATAGCCGGTCAAGCGCGCGGGATCGGGCTGAACCAGAAACTGCTTTTCGAACCCACCGATCGAATCCACGCCGGCCACGCCGTCGATAGAGCGCATCAGTGGTGCGACGACCCAATCCTGCACAGTGCGCAGATAGGCCGCCTTCGCCACTTCGCTTTCGAGGCGGTCACCACGTTCGGTGATGAAGCTGCCGTCGGACTGCCAGCCTGTCCGGCCGCCAGTGGTAGCACCCTTGCCACCAGGGTGCTCATATTCGATCGTATACATCAGCACTTCGCCAAGGCCGGTGGAAATCGGACCCATGGTGGGCTCCGCTCCCTCTGGCAGCGAGGCTCCAATGGGTGCGAGCCGCTCGTTTACCTGCTGGCGGGCGAAGTATAGATCGGTGCCTTCCTCGAAGATCGCGGTGACCTGGCTGAAGCCGTTGCGCGAGATCGAACGGGTCATCTCCAGCCCCTCAATCCCGGCAAGACCGGTCTCGATCGGAAAGGTCACCTGCGTCTCGACCTGCGACGGCGAAAGCGCAGCAGCGCTGGTATTGATCTGGACCTGCGTATTCGTGATGTCCGGCACTGCGTCAATCGGCAGGCGCACTAGATTGAACGCGCCGTAGATTGCTGCGAAAACAGTCAGGACGATGATCGCCCAGCGAAAACGCACGGCAATATCAAGAACCATCCCGATCAGGCCATGGCGGTGGCTACCCTCGTCAGCGGGAGCCGCGGTATGATCAATGGCCATGTTCGGCGCCCTCCTTTTCGAGTTCGGCCTTCAACAGGAAGGCGTTGTCGGTCGCGATCCGCTGCCCCGGTTCAAGACCGGACAAGATCGTCACCATTCCGGCGGACCGGCTGCCTGTCGCTACCTCGCGAGCTTGGAAGCCGCGCTGTGTGCGCACAAACACGACGTCGCGGCCTTCGAGCACCTGCACGGCGTCCTCGGGAACCGCGATACGGCTCTGGTCCAATTCGCCCGACGGCCGGATGCGCGCCTGCAGGAAAGCGCCAGGTTGGAGACCCGGTATCGCCCGCGTCAGACTGAGTACGGCAGTGGCACTGCGACTTTCGGGAT
The DNA here is from genome assembly GCF_045862805.1 of Qipengyuania nanhaisediminis. Lineage (GTDB taxonomy): Bacteria > Pseudomonadota > Alphaproteobacteria > Sphingomonadales > Sphingomonadaceae > Erythrobacter > Erythrobacter nanhaisediminis_A. Next base: position 717,631 of record NZ_AP025760.1, on the reverse strand, counting down.
CGAGTGACGGCGTGACCGAACGCACGCGCGCACCGATCTCGCGGCCATCGCCGACGATCACGGCGGCCTCGTCGCCCGGCTGGATGCGCAACGCATCTTCCGAAGGCAACGCCACCTCTATCTGCAGCCCGTTCGGATTGATCACGCGGTAGAGTTCTTCACCAGCATCGACGAAGGAGCCAAGCACGATCGGAGCAGCGGTAACGCGGCCCGATAGCGGACTGGTGACAGCGAGCGAACGCCCATCGCCGCTGACACCCGCTGCAGCCACAGCGGCCTGAGCGCGGTTCAGTTCGGAGCGGGCAACGTCGAGATTTGCGCGCGCTGCTTCAAGGTCCTGCCTTGCCGTTACATTGGCTTCGAACAAGCGCCGCTCGCGGTCATAGGCAGCTGAAAGCTCAGTTGCGCGGGCGCGGGCAACGCTAAGCTGTGAAGCGAGCGCAGCTGCATCGGCGCTTTCGATCCGAGCGACGGTCTCGCCTTGGCGGACATAGTCGCCAAGCGTCTTGCCAACACTACGGACCACGCCCGAAGCCCGCGCATCGATCCGCGCGCTGGCCGTCGGGCTTGCCGCAACCGTTGCAGGAAATACCAGTTCGACAGTAGCCCCGGTCTGCACCGCGGCGACCTTGATTTCGGCTGCGCGAATTTGATCGTCATCGATCAGGACGAAGCCCTCAGGCAGTTCCGTTTCGGCGACCTTGTCTTCTGTACGAGGGTCAGCTTGATTATCAGGCCACAGCAACATCAACAGCGCTGCAGCGAGAATGATGATACCGGCGATGATCGCCAGTCTTCTCCGGTTCATTGGAATGTTCCTCATTGTGCGGCCAACCTGATGAGCTCGGCGGCAGCCTGTCCCCGGTCTTCTTGAGCGGTGATCAGCGCCTCGCGAATGGCATCACGCGCTTCGGCTGCGCTCAGCACCTCGATCAGCGGGAATCGGCCGTTGCGGTAACCGATGCGGACGAGCCGCAGCGCCTCCTCGGCCTGAGGAAGCGATGTCGTGGAAAGTGTTTCAACGCGCGCTTCGGCGGCAAGATATTGTGATCGTGCGCGCGTAACCGTCAGCTCAAAATCGGCCAGCGCGACAACCTCGCGTGCGTTGGCAGCGCGTAGCCTTGCTTCGGCCGCAGCGATGTTGCCCTGATTGCGGTTCCAGAAGGGAAGCGGAATGGATACGCCGACAAGAAAGGCGCTGTCGTTGCTTTCCTCGAAGCGTCGAACACCGGCGGAAACGACCGGATCCGGAATGCGCAGGCTGCGCTCGTAGTCGATCTCGGCCGCTGCTGTCGCGCTTTGGCCGCGGGCAACCTGCAATGGCAAGCTGGTCGCCGACGCAAGCACTGCGGCCGGAGGCTCGATGTTGGGAAACGCACCGGGGACGAGCGGCGGTGTGTCTTGCTCGCCCCATAGCGAGGCAAGCGCCGTGCGGGCTGCCAGGCTGTTCGCCTCCGCTGCCTGAAGTTCGGCACGCGCTTCTGCTAACGTGGCCTCTGCCCGTAGTGCGCGCAGCGGTGGCTCGCGCCCCACCTCGACCAGCACGCCAGCTATGCGGGCCAGTTCCTCGTTTCGCTCGACGACATCGCGAGCAAGTCCAACCCGCGACGCTGCCGCCGCCGCTGCAACGTAGCGCTCACGAACAAGGAAGCCGAGTTCCGCACCGGCCAGGTCAGCCCGCAGATTTGCAAGCTGCGCCTGTGCCTCGGCTGCTGCGACGCGTGCGCCGCGCTTTCCGCCAAGTTCGATCCTCTGCCCGACTGCCAAGGTATATTCGGTAGCGCTTAGCCCGGAGAAGGCGCCGCTACCTGCGATGTTCTCCACCTCTAGCGAGACCTCGGGATTAGGCCGCAACCGGGCCTGGCCGACTAGTGCTTGTGCCGCTTCGGATTCCGCGCGCGGTCCGACAATACGCGGATTGGATGAGCTGGAAGTTGCGCTGTCGGCAACCCCTGTGAGATCGAGCGCTTCTTCAAGCGACACGATAGGCGCTTCCTGCGCGATGGCAGGCTGCACGAGCATGGCGAAGGCTAACCCTGCAAAGAGGGCGCTCCGCCTTAATATGGCGAACATGTTGGGTGAATTCCTCTGCTAACGTCAAAGCGGCATCGGAGCGGGTCCGATGCGCGAAGTACGTCAGGCTCGAGGAGGTGGCGTATCCAGTTCGATAACGCCTGAATCGAGCGCAGCGTGGCGCTTGCCGGAGTTCAATGCGGCGACCGAAGGCAATGAAACGCCTTCTGCCGATCGCCCCACCGTCTGCGACACGTGGTGACAATGACCATGTGCGCAGGTGCCGTGTTTCTCAGGCGCGTTGCCCTCTTCACCCGGTTCGCCATGCTGCTCTATTAGCGAAGCGACTTCCGGCTCGTCCGCGCATTCAGCCGCTTCCGCGACCGGAGCCCAAAGGACACCAATCGCGGTGAACAGCGTGATAAGCTGCAGCATGAAGGATCGGGCGAAGAGCCGGGTCATCGGCGAGCGGTTAGCAGCCGGGTTCGGATTGCAAAAGAGATAATTTTAAGAATAGCATGTGATTTCATAACATTATCCGAGATACGCTGCTTTCACTTTGGGGCTCCAAACGACCCATTGTAATGAATTCGCTCGTAAATACTTCTTCCTGTTCAACTGTCGTTGTGTCGAATGCAGAATTGTCCGCAAATCGCTTGGAATTTCCATCCGGGCGAATGCGCTGACATCGGAGCGCCGGCTATTTCCGACAGGCAAGCCGCCGGTGAGATTCCCCAAAGGTGCGAGAGCCAGACGAACAATCTGACCGATTACCTCCCTCCAGTCGCGCTGCCGGTAAGCGAGTGCCAGCATACGCCAATGCGAGTAGCAATGGGCTTTCAGCCAGTTCTGCGCGACAATGTGCGCGCGCTCGAGATGATGCCAAGACTGATCGATCTGGGCTTGATCTTCTGCCGCTCGCGCAGCTTGATATTCGCGAGCGAGAAATGCTGCGATCGCCGGAGGTGTGCGGTCAATCATGCGCCAGTTCCTGACGCGCCTGTTTGAATACTTCGCTGCTCCCCCAAATCGCGAGGCTCGCCATAATCCCGGCGACGAGCAGATCGGGCCAAGCCTGACCGGTGCCGAACACGCCCAGTGCGGCGGCCAGAACGGCGATATTGCCGATCGCGTCATTGCGCGAGCAGATCCAGACGGAGCGCATGTTCGCATCGCCTTCGCGATAGCGGAACAGCAGCAGCGCAACCGCTGCATTCACCAGCAGCGCCAGCGTTCCGATCAAACCCATCGTCTGCGGTTCGGGACTAGAGCCAACGGCGAGACCATAGACCGCATAACCAATGATCCAAAGACCGAAGGCAAACATCGTCGCCGCTTTGAATAGTGCAGCCCGCGCCCGCCAGGAAAGCGCCATGCCAGCAACACCGAGACTGATCGCATAGTTGGCTGCATCGCCGAAAAAGTCGAGCGCATCGGCTTGAAGCGCGCGGGAGTCGGCCGCGATACCAGCGACAATCTCGACCACGAACATGGCAGCGTTCGCTATCAGGGCGATCCACAGGATCATCCTCCAGCGCGGATTGTTGTTTGCGCTCTGGTCGGTTTCTGGGGTCTGGCAGCAGGAATTTGCCATGCCGCTCTCCTTGCAACGTTCGAGTCGCAATGACATATGCACCTTGTAGTAACTACAAGGTCAAGTGATGCGTATCGGCGAACTGGCGAAAGCAACCGGCACCAAGGCGGAAACCATACGCTACTATGAGCGGGAAGGGATCCTGCCTGCGGCGGACCGAACAGACAGCAACTATCGTGACTATTCTGATGAACATCTCGCAACGTTGATATTCGTGCGACGCGCCCGGGCGCTAGGGTTCACGATGGCCCAAGTGCGTGAACTGCTCGCCCTGTCTGACCACGAAGACAAACCATGCCGCGATGTGGACCAGCTCGTCCAGCGCCAATTGGGCGAGGTCACGCGCAAGATCGCCGATCTGACGTCATTGCAAAACGAACTCCAGCACATGCTGCGATCATGCCAGGCAGACCGCATTGGTGAATGTCGGATCGTCGAAAGTTTGGCGCGGCCATTGCGGTGATGGAGACCTCGTCAGGGTCAGCTTACTCCACGTACGAAAGAAACTTAGTATATCAGCAATTGGGGCATTGCTGTCGTTCAGGGCCTGAATGCGGAATAGCCACGCACGCATCTGCATCGGGAAAACTCCTCCATCCAGCATCGCTGTCTGAGGTTGGGAAGAGAAGGGAAAAGCCCTTCGGCCGACTTCGTGACACGAGGTGAATTTATGGAAGAGTTGAACAAGCAGCCGGCTGGGTCCGGCAACGATAACGCGCGTCTTAGGGACCAAAAAATACTCCGCCCGGTCCGCGACCGGGATGACTGGCCCCGCACGGCACCGGAAGGAGAAGCCGTCCGCCGGATTGCAGTCATTGACTGCGAGACGACTGGTCTAGCGGTCGATCGGCACCAGATAATCGAACTGTGCATGGCGATCGTGCAGGTGAACGATGCTGGCCGCATCGTCGCGGTAGAGTCCGTCAGGAGTGGACTGGTAGACCCGGGCCATCCACTTACGGCCGAAATCACCGAACTGACCGGCCTCACCGATGAGGATCTGGCAGGGCGGTCGATCGACGACGATCAGGTCGCCGATATATTGGCATCTTGTGATGGTGCCGTGGCCTTCAATGCTGGTTTTGACAGGCCGCACCTTGAGAAGCTGATCAGACGGCACGTGCCTGTCCCGTGGGGGTGCGTCATGATGGATGTGCCTTGGCGCAAGATAGGTTTTGAGCCTGGGCCGCAAGGTTATAATTTGATGCAGGCGGGCTACTACATGCCAAATGCTCACCGTGCGAAGGATGACGTCCTCGCGCTTGTCCAGCTGGCTGACCACGTTTGTGCTGACGGCGAGACGATCATGGCCAAGACGCTGGCAGCGATGGATGCGCCCGCCTGGCGGTTCGAAGCGAAACAGGCACCCTACGGTTATAAGGACGATCTGCGCGAGCAGCGCTATCGCTGGGCTTGGGGGCGACTTCACAATTTGTGGGCCAAGCATGTGCGTCCGGCATCCTACCAGGACGAGCTTGCCTGGTATGTCCGCACCATCGGACAGCAGCCGGCGATTGTCCCCCTGCCTGCAAGCGAACGCTACCGCTTCCACACCACGTGGACACCGGCCTGAACGGTACAGCCCCTTAGAAGGCAGAGAATGCGAGCCTTCCGGCTGAACGGAAAAGGGCTCCGGCCAATAGGCCGCCAATCACACAACAAGGAAATACGAATGATCGATCTCGATATCGGCGGGGCATGCCCCCGCCAGGCGTGGACCTATGCGCTGTCGCAAGCGCTGGGTCTGCCAACCGCCCCCGGTGCCGGAACCGACGCACTGACCGTCGGCACCATGGACTACCCTAGCGAGCCAGCGCTCGAAATGGTCGCACGTGCGGCCATGAAGGCGCGGCAGGATTCGGTGCTGGCGCTTTTCGCGGATGAGCGGACCAGCACCTGCGCGGGCCTAGCGCTGATCTACCGGACGAAAGACGGCGCGCAGGTCATGCAGGTCGAACCATGTCGCCTACGCCGCAGCAGACCGATGGTGCTCGTCACCACCGATCGCCGCCATGCATTCCGCTTGGACAAGCGATGCCTGCTGACATCGTGTGCGGTGCCATCCCGCGCAAAGGTCGAGCGCGGCGTCGAACATGCCTGGGATGAAATCCGCGCTGCCATGCGCACGGTCGAGGTCGACCCTGCGCAGTGGGAAGCCAGCTACTGCACGCTGTTCACCGACGCGCAGGCGTTCGCCGACTTTATGGCCTGAGCGCCTTCACCCCACCACCGCAACCATCTGCAGGCGGCGTCTCCACCCGGAGGCGCCGCCTGCTTCGTTTCGGAAACAGGAATACCCATCATGCTAAATACTACCATGCGTCATCCGCGCGTGCTGTGCTCGCTCGCCATCATCCGCGATCGCAGTGAGTTCAACCCAAGGTCCGCAATTCGTTCAACCGCAATCTTCACGGTCACCCGGTCCAGAAGCACCGGCGCACGCTTTTCAATCGACCATCGCGCGTTCGACCGCAGCGCCGCGCGTGCCGACATTCTATCCGGTTTGGCTACACGAATTCCCTTGGAGGCCACCCTGATCGCACGCGCCTCGCGTACGCCGCAGCACTATCAGCGCCAAAGCTTCACGGCTGCCGGACCGCTACCGCCAGCGGATCTGCAGCTGCTGCAGCGGGAACGTCCAGACCTCGATGTACTGCCGCTAGAATGCGCGAACAGCGCGATCGAGGAGATCGCCGCTGCCTATCGGATCGAGCGCGCCGGTCCCGGTTCCAATATCCTGTCCCGGTCGCGCAAGGCACCAGAGGAAGCCCAGTGCCTGTGGGCCGCCTTCCTGTGGTCGCAGTGCTCCACGCACGAGCGGACTTCGCTCGCCAGTGCGTGGGAAGCGTGGAGAGCCATCGAGCGGGCGCGCCCGCTCACATTCTGAAGAAGCGTGAAGATGCCAACAGCAATTGAAAGGAAAAGCAAAATGGCAAAGACGTATCTCGCGCTCGACGCGGAATTTTACTGGGACAAAGAACTGTATAAGACCCATCAGGCTATGGATCCGAAATCCAACCGCCACGCAGTCGCGGTGAAGCGGGTCATGGCCGCAGCGGTGTTCCAGTTCACTGTAGACGACGAAGGCCGTGTCAGCACCGGCGAGATCGGCAGCTGGAGCGAGCGGGACTGGCTCAACGAAGAAGGCGTAGTCGGCAAGGTCTTCGACTACCTGCGTGCGCACGATGACAAGCCTATCGTCACCTACGGCGGCCTTGCGACCGACGTTCCGATCCTCCTTCTGGCGGGGATCGCACACGGGATGCGCCTACCGCCGCAGCTCATTGACCAGCCTGGACGAAAAGGCCCGCGCCCACATCTTGACCTCGGTTTGATGATGAAGGGCGGGGGGCGGACGTGGACCCATCTCAGCCAGCTATTGCTGCGTATGGGCGTTCCATTCGAACTCGTGGCAGCAAAGTCGAGCGTCCCGCGCCCCGCTAGCGCTGCAGCGTGGCAGAATCTGCGCGATCACGTCGAACTGGACTGCCTCTTGCTCGCCATCGCGAAAATCGGTTGGCTGGTCGCGCAGGGCACGGACGCGTTGCGTCTGGAACCAGCCATCATCACGCTCGTCGAAGGCTTTTTGCGACGCCGGCCAGACCACATGCTAACTGATGATTTACGCGCCTACGTTGGTGAATTACACGAGGTCATCGCTGAAAATTACGACACTGCGGCCTGACCCGCATTACCTTATGCGCCGGACTGGAGAAATTCGGACATCTCCGGCCCGGCGTATGGTGAAAAAACACTTGGCGGCAGACATTCCGGTGCCAACGGCAATCAATCTTTAACTTTCAAAGAACTATACAGCAGGCAATCGCGAACACAGCGTGCTGGGATAGTACCCAAGCCGGTGGCCTAATTTTGTGTCGCTCCAACCCTAGGAACCCGCATTCGCAGGATGTGCGTTCGAATGGCGTTCGAGATCACAAAATGACAATATCGATATCGCAATCCACATCCGTGGTCTCGCTCGCCCCGCGAGGAAACCATGGCAAATGCAATCGCCGTTAACGGCTCCGCTTCAAGAAATTCTAACACCGCATGTCCGAATGCTGACCGGTTAGGGCATACATCATCGAACATACCGGCAGATCGGCTGACATCGGCCCAGGTCCGGGCAGCGTTAGAAACGATCAACATCGCACCCGGTTCGCGCCTTGCACGCTATGCTAGATATCGCGCATTCACCGCCTGAATCGACGCCGATGACTTGCTGCAAGAAGCGATCCTCCGGGCAATGACTTCGCGCAGCTGTCCTGCGCATATCGCAGTAGACCATTTCCTGATGGGAGTGATGCGCTCCATCGCTAGCAAAGTGATCGAAAAGCGCGAGAGGGCTGAAGATGCTTTGCTCCAATACGGCGGGGCTAGCCCTAACGCGCCGCTACCTCCCGATGCAGCCCTCGCCTTTGCTGAGCGCGCGGATATCTGCCGGCGCTCCATTGAGAAAATCGCAGAGGAATCGCCTACAACCCAGGCGGTCGTTGACGGGATCGCTCATGGCTTGTGCGGAAAAGCGCTCGCTGCTTTCGCCAACGTGGACCAGTCCGATCTGGCTACGGTCCGAAGGACGATCAAACGCAGGGTCGCGAGTATTTGGACCAAACTTGCTGAACTAGACGACGCTGCTTGAGGCTACCGAGATTTTGGCTGTGATGAGGAGGGCGGCCTGTGGGCCGAAAGCGGGCAGACTGGTTTGTGCGGGAGGACTGCTGAAGAGGATGATGGTTAGACCGTAGAAACTTCGATTTTCGTTGCTAATCGGACTACAGCTCCACCGCTAAGGGGGAGGGTATCAAGGTGAGCGTAGCTGACGACATCAAAAAGAATTCTGCCGATACATTCGGCACCAAGTGGACCGTTCGAGACGGCCAAGTGGTTCCGGACGCGAGCGATCTCAAGCTGACAAATGACGCCGTGAGCTTTGATAAGGCAACCGTTCTCTATGCGGATCTCGACCAGTCCACGGATCTTGTTGAGACGAAAAAATGGCAGTTCTCAGGTGAAGTTTACAAAACCTTCCTATACGCCGCTTCCCGGCTGATCCGAAATCATCGCGGAAAGATTGTGTCTTATGACGGTGACCGGGTCATGGGTATTTTTGTTTCCAAGAGTCAGCGCAACGACGCGGTCTCCTGCGCCTTGAAAATCAACTATGCCGTCAAAAACTATGTCCAGGCCGAGAAAGAGAAACACTGGACCGGCGACTACAAGATTCGCCACGTGATCGGCATCGACACATCGGAGATACGTGCTGCGAGGACAGGTGTTCGCGGTGACAACGACTTGGTGTGGATTGGTCCAGCTGCGAACCTCGCCGCTAAGCTGACATCCTTGAGCGCTGACAAGGCGACGTGGATCACAAAGAGGGTATATGACGGTCTCAATGACCCTCAGAAGCTAGATTCCCAAGAAAAAAACATCTGGCGCCAGTGGGAATGGAACGAGCACAAAGACGAGGAGATCTACTCTTCGACTTACTGGAGGAAGTTCACTTGAGCGAATTGATCAAGCGGTTTCAGGGTGACGCGGGACGCGGCAATCTGATTGACGCAATGCTGCAGCAACACATTGTAAGCGGCAATCGCGAAATTGCCGAGGAACTCGCCGACAGGGCCGAGCTGCTCGAGGTTGCTGAGGGCAAAGCGATCATAAGTCAGGGTGGGGACGATAACGATCTCTATCTGATTATGGCGGGCATCTTCGGCGTCGTCATCAATGGTCGTGAGCAGGCCACTCGTGGCAGGGGTGACCATGTCGGCGAGATGGTCGTGGTTGAACCCTCGCAGCGACGATCGGCCGATGTCGTAGCGAAAGAAGGCGCGCTGGTGGCAAAGCTCAGCTACGCAGACATATGCGACATCGCATCGAGACATTCTGATATCTACCGGGTCATAGCCAAGACCCTAGCCCGCCGCCTGCTGGAGCGGAACAAGCAAGTGGGGCAGCACCGCGAGAAGGTTCGGGTCTTCATCATCTGCTCGGTGGAAGCTCTGGCGGTGGCGCGGATAATCGAAAATGCCTTCGCACATGACGATTTCGTGGTCCGCCTCTGGACGAACGATGTCTTCAAAGTAGCAAGCTACGCTCTGGATTCGCTGGAGACCGAGGTCGACGATTCTGATTTCGCAATCGCCATCGCCCACACAGACGATGTCACCTTGGTTCGCGATCAGGAATGGCCCGCACCTCGTGATAACGTCATTTTCGAGCTGGGGCTCTTCATGGGGCGCCTGGGCCGCAAGCGGGCCATCCTGATGGAGCCGCGCGAGGAGAAGGTGAAGCTACCAAGCGATCTGACCGGTATAACTACCATTCCCTACAGCTACGAGCCAGGGAAGGATACCGCGGCGATCATGGCGCCAGCTTGCAACATGCTGCGCGACCACATCGCAGATCTTGGGCCGTTCAACGGCTGAGAGCTCGTCCGCCTATTGGTAATCCACAGGATGCGCGCTGAAGAGCTGGTAAGGCTGGATAAAATCCAGATGTTCTGTTAACGTTCCAGCCGTCGATAGATCGGATCCATTTGGTGATTCGCGATCATCCGGGAGGCTGCATACGATGGCGTGGAATGAGGATAGTGCCCGGAAACGAATCCGGGATTTCATGGAAAGCGTGCCGCAAGGCGACATAAAGGTCGAGGACTTTCGCACGTTCCTCACTGAGGCTCGGGTGCAGAAGGGTATGGCTGCCGACGCATCGGTCCGTGCCGCGTTGGTCGACATCCCGCGCAATAGGGCAATCACCACGGATGCCGTTCACATCTACGCTAATCTCATCGACTTCAACGACGTTTTGACCGAGGCGGGGCGCGAGACGGAGGCAAGCCATAAGCGGGCGCTGGAATTTCTCCATGCCCATTACCAAGGCTGTGACGAGCTCATCGACGAATTCGAGATGCAGCGGGTCGATTTCCACGGATCGAGGCTGCATGCCGTTGTCCTGGCTCCTGAAGGGGCCGAGAATGAGGGCGAACGTGTTCGCGTCGCTGTGGCATTCTCCGCTGCGTTTCGTGAGTTGGTCGAGAGGCTCGGCGACAAGCATCCGAATTTCAAGACGGGTGTCTGCATCGGCATCGACAGCGGACCCGCTGTCGCCATTGATTCAGGTCGGCGCGGTGAACGCGAACCGCTCTTTATCGGTAGCCCGGCGAATCACGCGGCCAAGCTCGCTGATGGGACAGATGAAGGCCTGAACCTGAGCCCGGGAGCGGCCTCCGCGATCGGGCAAATGGCCGAACCGCTCGCCAAGAGCGTATTCCTCAATGAAGAGGTCGCACGCCGTTATCTCGGCGACGAAATCACTACAGCAGGCGTTCGGCAGACTGCCAACGAGCGGCTCGAAAAAGCATACGCCGCAGTGCTCGAAGGTCTTGACGCGCGGATCAACTCAGACAATGGCGAAGCGGTCTTCCGGTTCCATCACAAGGAGCCGCCACTGAAGGACCTAGTCTACGCAGACCATCCACCGAGCAATGCGATCCGGATGGAATTGGCATCGATTTTCGCCGACGTGGACAACTTCACAGCCTATATCGACAATGCCATCGCGACGGGCGGGATCGCCGAGGCGGTGGCCAATCTACATGTGATCCGCGCCGAGATGGGCGCGGTCTTGCGCGATGACTTCGCCGGTCGAAAGGTGCGCTATATCGGGGACTGCGTCCATGGCCTGCTTGCGGAAGGAAGCAAGACCGAAACCAATGCAATGGATACGATGAAGAAGTCGGTGGATGCTGCGGCTGGGCTTCGCTCTTCCTTTGACCTGTGTCGCGAAATGCTACCTGGAATAGCCGACCTAGGCCTTGCTATCGGCATTGATTATGGCACCACGCCGATCTGTCGGCTCGGCCTACGCGGCGATGCCAGTGTTCGCGCAGCTGCCAGCCGGGCGACCTGCGTGTCCGAAGCGGAACAGCGGCGCTGCAACGGAATGGAGACAGCGCTGGGCGAGAACGCATATCGTAATTCGCCTGCAAGCGTTCGCGAAGCCTTCGGCAACGAGCGGATATTCCAGAACCTGAATGCAGATACTGCTGAGGTGATGCTGGGGACAATGTCTTCGCCCTACATCAACACAGGTGCGGACGCAGAGCCAATGCGCGCACATGAGCCTGAGGCATCCCCGCCAATGCGGGCTCATGATCGCAGGTGAAATCAGCCATCTTATACCTGGCTGAAACTGCTCCAGCTTGGTTTTCAATTGAAAAGTCGAATAGAGATAACCTCGTTGGCCGTGCTCGGCTGCCTAAGACACCTTGGGCAGCCGACGGCCTTCACCTGCATGTCTTCGGGAGAGAGGTTCCACGGGCCCGCGAGGAAGTCTCTGGCACTGATTTGCCGTGCCGATGTCCGGAGCGACACATTCAAGGGGACCAAACCTTTTGCCTGGGTCTGCGCTATCTCAGAGTGCAGTCGCCGGAGAAGGCTCGTCAGTGGTGGGTGCAGCTCGACCAATTCCTTAAATGCCAGGGCGTCGCTGAACTCACGCGCGTTTGGCCCGTAAACCAGTCCCTAGATCATGGTGAAGCGGGCGAACATCATGAGCGTGCCCTTTCGCTTGCTGCCGAAGCAGGTCTGGAGGAAGAGTACGCGTCGGCGCGCCTCGGTGAGCCAAGTTGGCTGACCGATCCCAAGCTTCACCTATTCGACAAGAAGGGCCGACCCATCAACGGTCGGGCTCCGTGTCCCCGAGTTTGCAAACGACGTGCTCGTGGCCGCTTCGTTCGGACCCTCCGAACCGATTGCGATAACCGCCAGCTACTGGTCGATCTTGCTTATGCTGAGCACCAACGTCGGACAGCGCTCGACAAGTATTGGAAAGCAGTTTTCGCCAGCGGCGAGAAATGCTGCCGAACGATGCGCGGGTGTCCGCTTGCTGCCTATGAAGACCGGCCTGAAGGCAACGGAAAGGAAAATTCATGAAGGACATCGATACCATTCAGCGTCAGTTAGATCGGGTCCTTGGGTTCTTTCCGCGTGTGGAAAGAAGGATCAACGCCCTGTTCGGCGTGAACACGCTCATTCTTATAATCGCGACTCTGAACGTTTCCGCTGGCGATTTTCGCCTCTGGTATGTCGCGATTCCTGGATCGCTGTTCCTAGTCGGCCTGCTCGTGTCATACTACCATCTGTTCCGCGCGAACTTCCCCGACGATCAGGGAGGAGAGAATAGTCTCATCTTCTTCAAGGAAATACAGAAACGGACGGAAGCGAATTATATCGCAGGATTTATTGAATGCAGCGAGGCAGAGTTTCGGAACGACCTCTTAGGTCAGGTTTGGCGCAACTCGTGCATCGTCTGCGAAAAATACCAAGGCGTGAAGCTCGCAATCCTTAGCACTGCAATCAGCATCGCCCCCTTTGTCGTGTTCCTAGTTGTGACAAGCACCCTCCATGCCCGCATCCCATTGTTGCATGGGTGACTAACCAGGATGCTTCAGTATCAGGAGAATATCGCTACCCAAACGCCAACTTCGAACGCGCGATCACAGGCGCCTAATCTACTGTGCGTCGAACGAGCAGGAACCCAGTAAGCAGCTCGTGGCGAGCTTATAGAAGAACGGCGCTTTTTGGGTTTCTTTGGGCTTCGCCCGAATGGTCGCTATTGGGGCGCGAAGCTGCCGTCATGGCAATTCGATCAAAATTCTCCAATGATCTGAGTGCCCATCTTCGTCCTCTTTAGGGCACCAATCCTTGCTCCTGCAGTGATCATCCGCCCCTTTCGGGGGAACCCTTCGCGCTTGCGCGCACCGCGCGCGGCGATACGATGCGTCCGCGCGGACTCCCTTCGCGCCGCGACGTATCCCCCGGGAGCAATATGCCGATGACCGTCACCTTCTACGACTGCAAGACCGCTCCCAGCCCGCGCCGCGCGCGCATCCTGCTGGCGCTCAAGCAGGTGCCGCACGAAAGCGTCGAGATCGACCTGCGAAGCGGCGAACAGCTGGGCGAGGCGTTCCGCGCGATCAACCCGGCCTGCACCGTCCCTGCCCTGAAACTCGATGACGGCCATGTCCTCACCGACAATGCCGGGATCGCCGCATGGCTCGAGGCGGCCTATCCCGATCCGCCGCTGCTCGGCACCGACCCGTTCGAGAAGGCCGACATCGCCAGCTGGAACGCCCGGATCGAGGGCGAGCTGGGCTGGGGCGTGGCGAGCGCGCTGCGCAATTCGACTCCGATGATGAAGGGCCGCGCACTGCCCGGTCCCGACGATTACGAGCAGATCCCCGCGCTCGCCGAACGCGGGCTCAGACAGGTCGACAATTTCTTCGCCCGGCTCGACGACCATCTCGACGGGCGCGAATTCATTGCCGCGGGCAGGCTCTCGGTTGCCGATGTCACCTGTTTTTGCTTCACCGATTTCGCCCGCGTGGTGAAAAAGCAGCCGAGCGAGGAAATGACCAATATCGCCCGCTGGCGCGAGGGCTTGCGCGCCCGCAGCGAGTTCCAGCTTTGACCGCGCGACGGGCAACGCGCACTGCCCATACGAGGAAACCAGCAGGATGAAATCACGCGCCGCAGTGGCATTCGAGGCCAAGCAGCCGCTCGAAGTGGTCGAGATCGATCTCGAAGGCCCCAAGGATGGCGAAGTGCTGGTCGAGATCATGGCGACCGGCATCTGCCACACCGATGCCTATACCCTTGCCGGGCTCGACAGCGAGGGGATCTTTCCCAGCGTGCTCGGCCACGAAGGCGCAGGCGTGGTGCGCGAAGTGGGCGCCGGCGTGACATCCGTCGCGCCCGATGACCATGTCATTCCGCTTTACACGCCCGAATGCCGGCAGTGCAAAATGTGCCTGTCGGGCAAGACCAATCTGTGCAGCGCGATCCGCGAGACCCAGGGGCGCGGGGTTATGCCCGACGGCACCAGCCGGATGCGTTACAAGGGCGAGACGATCTATCACTACATGGGTTGTTCGACCTTTTCGAACTTCGTCGTGCTTCCCGAAATCGCGCTTGCCAAGATCAGGACCGACGCGCCGTTCCAGTCGGCCTGCTATGTCGGCTGCGGGGTGACCACCGGCGTTGGCGCGGTCATCAACACCGCCAAGGTCCAGCCGGGCGACAACGTCGTGGTTTTTGGGCTCGGCGGGATCGGATTGAACGTCATCCAGGGCGCGAAACTGGCGGGCGCGGACCGGATCGTCGGGGTCGATATCAATCCGTCCAAACAGGCATGGGGCGAAAAGTTCGGGATGACCGATTTCGTCGATCCGTCGCAGACCCGCGACGTGGTCGGACATATCGTGGAAATGCTCGATGGCGGGGCCGATTACAGCTTCGATTGCACCGGCAATGTCGAGGTCATGCGCGACGCGCTCGAATGCTGCCACAAGGGCTGGGGCACCTCGATCATCATCGGGGTCGCCGAGGCCGGGCGCGAGATCGCCACCCGGCCGTTTCAGCTGGTCACCGGGCGCAACTGGCGCGGCACGGCTTTCGGCGGGGCCAAGGGGCGCACCGATGTGCCCCGGATCGTCGATTGGTACATGAACGGAAGGATCGCGATCGATCCGATGATCACGCACACGCTCGCGCTCGAGGACATCAACCGCGGGTTCGATCTCATGCATTCGGGCGAAAGCATCCGATCTGTGGTGTTGTTCTGATCGTCTTTGACGCGATGCAATTCGCCTTGCAGGAAAATTAGCCAGCGTTGATCGACGCTTAACCTTACGCGCGCATAACGGGCGCAATGGACGCGGAAGATCGCCTGAAAGGATTGGTTAACGGGCGCTGGCTTTTTGCCGGTGCGGTGGGGCTCGGCTATTTCGCCGCTGCTCTGGGCGCGCTTGCAATCGGTCTCACGAGCGGCGGGATTGCGACGATCTGGCCGGCCAGCGGGGTCCTCGTGGCAGCGCTGCTGCTGGCGCGGACCGATCGGGTCGCACCAGTGCTGATCAGCGTCGGGATTGCCAGCCTTGCCGCCAACTTGCTGATAGGCAATGCGATCCTCGCCGCATCCGGCTTCACCATTGCCAACCTGGTCGAAGGCTTCGTCATCGCTCGGCTGATCCGAGCGCTGATGAGCGAGGGCGCGCGGTTCGACGACCTGCGCTCGATCGCGGCCTTCCTCGTTGCCGCGCTGACCGGCGGCGCCTTGAGCGCGGCGATTGCAACCGTCCTTGGCGGCGCATTGTCCTTCGCCTTCTTCCAGTCCTGGTTCACCACCGTCGTGCTCGGCACGCTGGTTGTCACCCCGCTGCTTCTCACCCTCGCGCTCGAGACGCCGTGGCGGCGTCACAAGCCGCGCCCCTTGCACGCACTGGGCCTTGTCGGCCTGCTCGCGCTCATCGTCGCGGGAAGCCACCTGATCTTCGCATTCGAACGCGATTTCCTGCTGTTCCTGCCGCTGATCGGCGTGATCGCTGCCACCTATATCTATGGCGCTACCGGAGCAGCGCTAAGCATTTCGGCGATTGCGCTCACCATGGTCGCATCGAGTGACCTGGGCATCGAGGACGGACAGGCGCTCGGCACCTATACCGATCTGCTCGCCATGCAGTTCTATATCATGTGCCTTTTGTTCGCCGCCTGGCCGCTGACCGCGATGCTGGCCGAAAAGGAACAGCTGATCCGCCGCTATGCGGAAACCAACGATTTCCTCGTGCTGGCCGAAAGCGCCGCGCAGGTCGGGCACTGGTTCTTGTCGACCAAGTCCACCGTCACGGTCTGGTCCGAGGAGGTCTATCGCATCCACGGGATCACTCCGGGCGATGACGATCAGCGCGGCCTTCGCGACCTTGCAGACCCCGGATCGCTCAATCTCTACCACCCCGACGACCGCGAAAGGGTGCGCGCGATCCTCCTCGATTCGCTCGAAAACGCCAAGCGTTTTGATTACGAGGCGCGCATCGTGCGCAGCGATGGCTCGGTGCGCCACGTCGCGAGCGTCGGCCACCCCCATTTCGACTATCGCGGCCGGTTCGACGGGCTGTTCGGGACTATCCGCGACATCACCGAGCAGGTCCGCACGCTCGAGGAGCTGCGCGAGGCGCGCCGCCAGGCGCTCGAGGAGGCGTCCAACGCCCTGCGGCTGTCAGAGACCGACGAGCTGACAGGCATCGCCAACCGCCGCAAGGCGCTCGCCCGCCTGCGCGGCGCGGGCCGGGCCGCGCGCGCCCAGGGCAAGCCGCTTTGCGTCGGGATCCTCGACATCGACCACTTCAAGTCGGTCAATGACCGCTTCGGCCACCCGGTCGGAGACATCGTGCTCAAACGGGTCGCCGAGACGATCGACCAGTCGCTCGACCGGACTCAGCTGATCGGGCGCCTTGGGGGCGAGGAATTCATCCTCATACTGCCCGGCGAGACCGAGGCCAGCGCCTACCTGATCGTCGAACGGCTGCGCGCCGAGATCGCCAGCCTGTCCTGGGGCGATGACGGCCCCGAACGGCTGACCGTGAGCGCGGGGCTTGCCGATATCGATCCCTATGGCGATGTCAGCGCGACCTTGCGCCGTGCGGACAAGGCGCTTTACGAGGCCAAGCAATCGGGCCGCGACACGCTGCGGCTGGCAGGATCGCTGCGCGGTTTCGACGAAGCGGTGCGCAGCCTCTCGGCCTGACGATCAGGCCCGTCCAGGCTCGGCCAGGGCCGCGATCATCGTGCGCAATTGCTCGGGATAGGCGCGTGCTATGCCTTCATAGCCATCAGCACCGTAGAACCGCGTGAGCATCGATTGCGCAGCCGCGAAATACTCGATCGCCGACAAGGCCATGAAGACCCGCGCGACCTTGTCGCAATGCTCGACCGCTTCCATCCCTTCGACTTGCGACAGGACGCTTACGATCTCCTCGATGAAGGTCTTGAAGAACCATTCCTCGGGCGGGGCATCGCGGCGCTGGTCCTCGATCAGCTCGCGCATCAGCAGCTTCACATCAAGCGGGTTGGCGATCGCCAGGTCGTAAATGCCCAGCATCATGTCGGCGAACTGCTCGACCGGCGCGCTCGCGGGGTCGATCCGCTCGCGCATGTTCTCGAGCAGGCGATCGGCGATCGTCTTGAGAACGACTCTGTAAAGATCGTCCTTGCGGCGGAAGTGATAAAGCAGCGCCTGCTTGGTCAGGCCGATCTCGCCCGCGATCTGGGCGATGCTGGCGCCATAGAAGCCACGCTCGGCGAATTGCCGGTGCGCCGCGTCGAGCAGCGCCTGGCGGGTGTCATCCTGAGTCGGCTGGGTGTTGGGTGCGTCCATCAGGTGCCGATAGAGCAAAAGGCGCCGTTGAAAAAGCCGAGTGGTTCGTCCGAAGGCGGATTGCCAGCCGGCGGGTGCATCGCGAAGACCTCGCCGAAGATCATGGTGTGGTCGCCCGCGGGAAACAGCGACCAGCGCCGGCATTCGAGATGGCCCAGCGCATCGCCGATTACCGGAAGACCGTTTGCGCTCTGGATGAAATCCTGCGGCCGCAGCATGGTGTCGCCGCGCGCGGCATAGCGCCGGGCAAGCCCCGCATGGCGCTCGGCCAGTATGCTTACCGAAAACATGTCGGCATCGGCATATGTATCGAACTGGCTGGCATCGTTCTGCAGGCTCCAGCACACCAGCATCGGGTCGAGCGAGACCGAGACGAAGGAATTGATCGTCATCGCGCTGACTGATTGCGGCCCGGCGGGCACGGCAACGACGCATACGCCGGTAGCGAACAGGCCCATCAGCTTGCGGAAATCGGCGCGGATGTCGCTGGAAGTCTGGTCTTCGGTCGGCTCGGTCTTGGGCAAGGATCGCTCCGGCTTCTCGATTGGTCGCCTCCAGTAAAGGAGGTTCGCTCGCTCGTTCTCGGGCGGCGCTGCGCCAAGCCCGGGCGATTGTCAATCCGTGCAGGGCTGACCTGCTGGCTGCGCCCGGCGCTTAGGCAGCCCTGGCAGCAGCGAGAAGGTCGGCGAGGTCGCTGCGGACCTGGGCGAGCTGGCCGGGGTCGGGGCGCGCGATATTGCGGGCAAGCGTTCCCGCAAGGCCGCCGTAGAAGCGCGTGAGCGCGCCGTGGAGCGGGTTGCCGGGATCGACCCCGCGCGCAAGGTAGAGCGCGATGGCCTGCGCCCGGGCAATCGGTTCGCCAGGCACCGCGTCTGCCGACCGTTCGAGCGCGACCAGCGCGCGCCCGATATCGGCAACCGCCTCTTCGAGGCAGATGCGGGTGAGGTCCTCGCCCGAAGACGCCTCGATCCGGGCCTCGAGATCGACGCGGCGATAGATGTCGGCGGGCTTGCGGGCGAGCATCTGCATCAGTTCGACGTGTTCCACGCCTCGATCTGCTGCTGGAGGAAGCCCAGCGTCGATTGCGAATTGGCGATCCGCCGCTCGGCCGCGACCAGCTCGCGGGTCAGCCGCGCGCGCAAGCTTTCCTGCTGTTCGGCGATCTTGGAGAGGCGCTCGTCATTGCGCTCGATCCGGTCCTCGAACCGGGTCAGCGAGCCGCCCAGCGAACCCGGATCGCTCGACAGCGAATTGGCGCGCGCGAGGTTATCGACCGTGGCAAACACGCCAAACGCGCCGGTGGTGAACATGGCAGCAACGGCATCGGGGCTGGCTTCGAGCGTGGCGGCGAGCCGTTCGCCGTCGAGCGCAAATGTCCCGTCGCGATTGGTCTTGAGCCCGAGATCGGAAAGCGTCGCGGGTTCGCCAGCAGCGGCGTTGGGCATCACGATCTCGCTGGTCAGCCGTTGCAGGTCGCGCTTCAGTTCGCGCGCGCCCGGATCGTTGCCGAGCGTGCCTCCCAGCGCCGAGGCTTCCTCGTTGAGCAGGCCCGCAAGATCATTGAGCGCGGCGACGAAATCGCTCATCACGTCGCTTACGGCATCGAGATCGTTGGAGAAGGACACGGTCGTCGGCGCGCCCGCATTGGTCGCCTTGAGATCGAAGCTCATCCCCTCTGGCAGGCCGGTCACCAGATTGCTCGCGCTGCTCATCGCCACCGTGTCGAGCGAGAAAAGCGCATCGCGCGAGGTCTGGCGCAGCTGGCCGGTATCGTCCTGTGGCCGCCAGGCGAGATATTTGAGATTGCCCGGCTCGCTGGCCCCGCTGCCACCGGGCACGCGCATGACGAAGCCGCTCTGCGCCCCGTCCTTGCTCTTGACCACCAGCTGCGCGCCATCGGTCCCGGTCGAGACATAGGCTTCGAGCTTGCCTTCGGATTGCGCGGTGATCTTGCCCGCGAGGCTGGAAAGCGTGTCGGTAGCCTCGACCGCGATGTCGAGATTGGGCTGGGTCGTATCGCGGGTGAAGCTGGTCTCGGTCACCTCGCCGAAGCGAAAGCGCAAGGTGCCCGCCCCGACGAGATCGTCGGCCGAGCCATAGGCATCGGAGACCACCATCTGCCCGCGCGCGAGCTGGGAGACCTCGAGCGAATAGGTGCCGGTCGGTGTCAGTCCCGGTGTCGTCGAGACCGAGACGAGGCCGGGATTGTCGATCTCGGCGCGAGGTGCGAGATCGCCATTGCGCACCCTGTCGCCAAGCGCGCTGGCAAGCCCCGTCAGCGAGCTGCGCAGCAGCGAGGCCGCCGAGATCTGCGCCTCGAGCGCCTCGTTGCGGGTCTCGATATTTGTGCGCTGCACCGAATAGGTCGCATCGGCGAGATCGCTTGCGAGGGTGATGAAATCCACGCCGCTGCCCGCGCCGAGCGTGGTGATGATTGCTGAGCCTGCGCTTTCCATGCCCTTGAGAACGGCGGTTTGCGCACGGGTTTAAGCGGTCTTTTCGGGTTTGCCCTCGGCGTCGAAACGCATGGCGCGCGGCACCTCGACCGCGGGCCTCGGCGGGGTCTCGCCGCGCTTGATCGAGAGCACGAATGCCACCAGCGATGCGATCGCGACATAGAGCTCCTCGCGCACCATCTGGTTGGCGCGGGTGGTGAAATAGAGTGCCCGCGCCAATTGCGGGTAATGCAGCACCGGAAGGCCAGCCTCGCTCGCCAGTTCGCGCATCGCCATCGCGGTTTCGCCGCGCCCCTTGGCGAGCACCACCGGGGCGGGCGCAAGCGCGGGGTCATAGGTCAGCGCAATGGCGAAATGCATGGGATTGACGACGAGAAACTGCGCGTCCTTCATCGCGCTTGCCACGCTTCCGCGCGCCATGTCGCGCTGGCGCTGGCGCTGCGCCATCTTGACCTCGGGCGAGCCCTCTGTCTGCTTGTTTTCATCGCGCAGGTCCTGGTGGCTCATCTTGAGCCGCTTGTTGCGCTGAAACCGCTGGAGCGGATAGTCGATCAGCGCGATGACCAGCAGGCCCAGCACCAGCATTCCGACAAGCCCGCTCGCCGCGTCCCAGGCAAAGGCGAGATTGCCCCTGAAGGTGCCGCGTCCGAGGCCCAGCAGGTTTTCGAGATTGAGCGCAATCCAATAGGCGGCGATGCTGCCGAGCAAAGCGAGCTTCAAGATCGATTTTCCCAGCTCGATCAGGCCCTGCAGTCCGAAAATGCGCTTGAGGCCGGAAAGCGGATTGATCCGCGAGGCCTTGGGCTTGAGGTTTTGCGGAACGAAGCGCCCCTCGCCCAGCAGCAATTGCGAAGTCACCGTGACCGCGATCACCGCCAGCCCGATCGCCAGGACCGGCGGCAGGACCGCCTCTGCCGCGCGGGCGAAATGAGCGGTCGGCTCGAATGTGCGGATGTCGAAGGAAAAGCTCGCCCGCGCCACTCCGGTCAGACTGTCGAGCAACCAGGGGCCGATGCCTGCGAGCATCAAGGCTCCCACGCTCATCGCCGCCGCGGTCGACACCTCTTTCGAGCGCAGCGTGTCGCCCTTGAGCGCGGCGTCGCGCTTCTTCTTCGGCGTGGGATCGAACCGCTTTTCGCCCGAACTCTCGCTCATCGCCTAGCGCCCGTGTCCGGCGAGAAACGCGACCTGATCGATCGTGGCGGAAAGCAGGTCGGTGAACTGGCCGATCACGATCGGCATGACGATGATCAGCGCCGAGATCCCGGCGAGAACGCCCGCCGGAAGGCCCAGCGCGAACAGGTTGAGGGCGGGCGCCGAACGCGAGATCGTGCCGGTGACCACCTGGACGGTCAGCAAGACCAGCACCACCGGAAACGCGATGGCCGCGGCGGTGACGAAGCAGAACCCGGCGAATTCGACGATCGCGCGCGCCTCGCCATGGCCCACGGCGAAACTTCCAGCGGGCAGCACGCGGTAGCTTTCGATCAGCAATTCGAACCAGAGCAGATGCGCGCCGATGGCGTAGAACAACAGCGTGAGCACCAGCCCGAAATAGCTTCCCAGCGCGCCCGATTGCGCGCCGCTGGCAGGGTCGATCGAGGTCGCGATCGCAAGGCCCATCGTGCCCGCGATCTGCTCGGCCGCGATCAGGGGGACCGCGAAGGCGACCTGGAGCACGAAGCCCAGCGCCGCGCCGATCACCATTTCCTGGATTATCGCGAGCACGGCGGCAAAGCTCAGCATGGCGGGGATCGAGACAGGCGGCGCCCAATGGACGACGAACATCGCGAAGACCAGCGCGAGTAGCGCACGCAATTGCGGCGGGATCGCATTTCCGCCGATCATCGGCGCAGCCAGCAACGCCGCGCCGCAGCGGATCGACAGGAACAGGACCTGCCACAACTGCGCCTCGAGCGGGCCGAAACCGAAATCGGCGATGGTCATCGCGCGCCTCTCGTCCGACCGGGCACGGTCAGGCTGCGATGCCGGCGATCTGGGCGAATATCTCGCGCAGGAAATCGGAAAGCAGCGCGATCATCGTTCCGCCCAGGAACACGAAGACCAGCGCGATCACCAGCAGCTTGGGGACGAAGGTCAGCGTCTGTTCGTTGACCGATGTGGCGGCCTGGATGATCCCGACCAACAAGCCCACGGCAAGCGCGCTCAGCAGCACCGGCCCGACAATGAGCGCGGTGACCCAGAGCGTCTGATCGGCCAGAGCGAGAAGCTGGGTTTCCTGGTCCATCGCGCGCGCCCCGCTCAGGCGAAACTCATCGCCAGGCTGCCCATCAGCAGCCCCCAGCCATCGACCAGCACGAACAGCAGCAGCTTGAACGGCAGCGAGATGATCGTTGGCGAAAGCATCATCATGCCGAGGCTCATCAAAACGCTCGCCACCACCAGGTCGATCACCAGGAAAGGCAGGAACAGCATGAAACCGATCTGGAAGGCGGTCTCCAGTTCGCTGGTCACGAAGGCGGGCAGCAGGATCGAGAAGGGAATGTCATCGGGACTGGCAAAGGCGCCGGTCCCTGCAATATCGGCGAACATCACGAGGTTGGCCTCGCGCGTCTGGGCGATCATGAAGGCATGGAAAGCCTCGCCCGCCGCCGCGATCGCATCGTCTGCGGACATCGCGCCCGCCGAATAGGGCTCGATCGCGAGGGAGTTCACCGCATCGATTGTCGGTGCCATGACGAACAGCGACAGGAACAGCGACAGCCCGACCAGCACCTGGGTCGGAGGCGATCCTTGCAGCCCCAGCGCCTGGCGCAGTATCGAAAGCACCACGAGAATGCGCAGGAAGCTGGTCATCATCAGCACGATCGCGGGCAGGATCGTGAGCAGGCTCATCACCAGCAACAGCTGGATCGAGAAGCTCAGCGTCGAGTCCTCGCCCGCGCCGCTTTCGCCGAAAGCGCGTTCGATCGCGCTGCCGACGCCGGGGGCGATGCCCGGCGCATCGGCAACGGCGTTGGCCGCCATCGCCGCGTCGGGCAGGGCAAACATGGTTAACGCTGCAAGCCCTGCGAATGCGCCGGCAGGATATCGAACGGTCTGCATCAGACCAGTTCCGTCTCGGCAAGATCGGGCCGCGCCTCGGCCTCGCCAAGACGCACCAGCCCGGCGCGCGAACAGCCGATCAGGATCTCGCGCCCGTGAAAGCGAACGACTGCAAGCTTGAGCCCGGGAGCGACGAGGCTGGTCTCGACCAGTTCGACCGCCCTGCCATGCGCGCCGCCATGGCCGGCAAGCCGCGACTGGAGAAGGCGCGTCAGCTTGAGGCTCGCCCAGATCATCACCGCGAGCAACGGCAGAAGCAGCGCGAGGCGCAGGACATATTCGGTCATCACGGCGCGCCTGCCCCTTCGGCGCTGTCAGCGGGTTTGCCAGCGGGCGCATCGGACCCGCTTGATCCCGGTGCCAGGTCATCGCCCGCAAGGCTCACGATCCGCAGCGCGAAACGCCCGTCCTGCGCGATCACCTCGCCATGGGCGATGACCTTGCCATTGGCAGTGACGTCGAGCAGCTCGTCGGTCAGCCGGTCGAGCGTGACCACGCTGCCCTCTTCGAGCGCAAGCACCTGCTTGAGCGGCAATTGCGTGCGCCCCAGTTCGACCGAAATGCGCACGGTCACCTGGCCGAAGCGGTGCAAGGCGGGATTGAAGGCGTTCATGGGTGGATCTCGTCATTGCGCGGCGCGGTGGGAGCGGTGGAGGCTTGCTGCTGCTGTCGCGTATCGGGCGGCGCCTGGTTTGCGCCCGCGTGATCGGCGCCGCGGTTCTCGCCTGCGAGCGGAACCCGCGTGAGACGAAGCGCCATGCGGTTCTCAAGAGTGCCGATGGTCCCGTGGCCGAGCACGAGCTCGCCCAGGCGCAGCGGCAATTCGCGTGGCATTGCGAGCGGGATCTCGTCGCCCGGAGCCAGCTTTTCGAGCCGGTCGAGCGAGATTTCGTGTTCGCCCAGCACCGCTTCGAGCGCGAGCGGCAGGACGGCGAAAGCCGAATGCGCGCCGGTGCGCGCCGGGCGGGCCGATGCGCGCGTCGGCGCGGCCATGCCGGGCAGGAAAGTGTCGAGCTTCTTGTCGGCGACCGCGAGAAGGACCTGCCACGAGGCCTCGCCCATCGCGATCTCGACCGGGAAGAGAGCGACCTCGGCATCGGGCGCGAACGGTTTGAGCCGCGCGGCGCTCTCGCTGCGCAAGAGGACATCGCCGCGCGCATCGCCGGGCGCGGTATTGGCCGTCACCGGGTTCGACTGGGCGATGACCTGCGCGATCATACCGGCGCATTGCTCGACCAGCATGGCCGCCGATCGCGGCATCTGTTCGGGCGGCGAATCGGGCATCGCCCCGCTGCCTCCGAACGATGCATCGGTGAGCGCGATCGCGGTCGCGGGATCGAGCGAGAACAGCATGGTCTGGTCGCTTGCGCCGCAGCGCAGCAGGGCATTGCAGGCCACCGGACCGATCTTTTCGAACACCGCGGCGCCCTTGACGGTTTCCGGGACCGCGACGCTCACCTTGAGCTTGCCGCCGGTGAAGACCTGGGCGAATTCCTGTGCCAGCTCGCTGCCGAGATCGCGGCACCACGAGGCGATCGCCTCGCCGCGTTCCTCGGGCCGCGGCCCCGACCGCAGGAGCTCTGCGCAATGGGCCGCGAGCGGGCGTGCATCGGCGAATTCGCCGGTGAGGCCGGGTGACATGTTCACTGGACCAGGAACCCCTTGAAATGCACCGCGTCGATCCCGCCAAAGCCTTCCTGCTGCTCGAGCACTTCGTTGACTGCCGCGGTCAGCCTCTCGGTGAGCTGCTGCTTGCCTTCGACCGAATAGACATCGCTTTCCGAGGTCGCGGCCAGCTGGACCAGGATCGCCGAACGGATTGCAAGCTCGTGGCTCTGCACCCAGTTGAGAACGCGCCCGTCATGCTGGGTCGAGACCGCCAGATCGACCTGGATCAATCCCGGCGAATCGGCGAGATTGGCGGTGAAGCTCTCGCCGAAGCCGTAATAGGCGGTGCGGTATTCGCTGCCGCCCTCGCCATAGACGACCGCTCCGTCTTCGCTGGCCGAGCTTTCGGGCAGCGGATAGGGTTCGGCATCGCCCTTGCGCACCAGTTCAGGCAGGTCAGGCCCGCTATCGCTTTCGCCCCCGAACAACCCGGCGGCATAGGCGCCATAGGCGCCTCCTGCTCCGGTCCCGAGCAGGACCACGGCGAAGATCAGCATCTTCATGAAGCCGCCCAGTGGCTTTGTCTCCGCATCCTTGTCGTCAGCCGCTTTGGCCATGGCGTGGTGCCTCCTTCAATCGCGCGTCTTTCAGGCAAAGACTCCGCCGCCTCGCGGTGTGCGCCCGCCGGTATCGTCCCGGTCATGGCCACCGCTGGCGCTCTGTTCCTCGTCTCGCGATCCGTCTTGCTCCCGGTATGGTTGCGACGAAGCTTGCCCCGACCCCGGGGAAGACCCGTAGCGGCCTTCGGACATCGCCCCGCCGCCCTGGCCTGCGAAATTGCCCGAGCCTGTCGATTGCTGCTGGGTCGAACTCTGGCTGCCTGCCCCGTCACTGCCGCGCTGTGTGCCAGCAGAACCCGGCTCGCTCGCGGCGACGACTGCGCGGTTTTCGAGCGCTGCGTGAACCGCGGGAACGAAAGCGGGATCGCGATTGGTGATAACGGCGCGCAAGTCATTGCCCGCATTGTCCATTCTCAGATTGATCGCTCCGAATTCGCGATGCCGCAATGTGAGCTCCGAACGCCCCGCACGGCCAGCCTCGCGGGCCTCGACTAGCCGGTCGATGGCCTCGCCCAGCGGCGTGGATCCCCGCAGATCGCCAGACGTCTCGCCGATGCTGGGCTGGGCGGCACCGGTCGTCGCGATGCCGGGCGCGCTCGCCGCGATAGCTGGCGCTGCGGGCGGCGGTGCGGCGGAAGCATGTGCTTGCGAAGAAGGCGCATTGGTCGCCTGCGGCGCGGATGCGGTGTGCAGGTCCCCTGCAAGCCGGGCAGGCGCAGCGCTGGCTGTCTCGCTGGCATTCTTCGCCGGCCCTGTGGCAGCCTGCTCGGGCCGGATCGGACCGAATTCGGTCTCGCCGCGCCGCTCTGCGCGCTCATGCAGAGGGCCGGGTCCGCGGGGGTCCGGCGCGATCGCGCCGCGATCAAGGCGCTGAGTCCCGGCAAGGTTGCGATCAAGCGTCAGGCGGTCGGGTGTGGGAGTTTCGCCCCCGTCTTGCCTTGCGGTCGTCACCTGCGGAGCGGACGGCGCTGCGGGAGCCGCCATTGCCGCTGTCGTAGCGCTGGACAGCCCGGCCCGGTTTACCGCCGAGCCCGCTGCTGAAAATTCGGTTGGAGTCGCCGCAGGGCCTTCAATGCGTGATTCGCGTGCGGTGGCCGACGCGCCCTCAGGCATTGCGCGTTCCGACACGGGCGCTTGGGTGCGGTGACCAGAAGCCGCATGATCCGCTGCGAGCGCCTTGGCCGAGGGCTGGCGAAATTCGGGCGAGACCTCTGAAGCAGTGGTGGGCACTTTGACCGGAGAACCCTTGCCAAAATCGCCGGATTGCGCGGCGATGCGGCCGTCAGAGAATTCGGGTCGCAGAGCGCCGCGTTCTATCGTGGCACGCTGCGAGATGTCGCCGTCAGCCGACTTGAGTGCGGAAGCGGGTGCGGTCGCAGTCGCGGGCGCAGCAGCGGTATGCCGTCGCGCCTCCGCCCGCCTATCGCTCGGGCTTTGGTCATCGTGATGGCTGCGCGCGTCAATCCCGTTATCTGCGAGCGCCCGCACCTCTCGCACCCGCGAAGGGGCGGCAGAGGCCTGCATTGCGAAACTTGCCTCCGCGCGGGCCTCGGCGCGGCCGGTCGGCTCGGCACTGCGTGCGGCACCCTGTGCCGCGTTCGGAACCGCGCCGCGCCGGTCCCGTGGTTCGACATGCGTCTCGCCCCGACCGGGCAGTGTGCCCGACCTCGCGGGAGGCCTTTCGCCTCGTGCCGAACCATCAATGGCCCCGCGCTCGGAAGCGTCGGTGCGCGTCAGGGAAGCTGCATTCGGGGGTATTTCACCGACGCCCGGCCTGCGCGGCCCAGCGAGCGGTTGCCGCATCGGGGCCGAAGCCTCGCCGGCCGACCGAACCGCCGCCGCCAACCGGCGCGGCTCTCTACCTTCAGCGGGGACCGGAATACGTGCCGCTCTTTCCTCGCTTGCGCCCAGGCGCGGTTGCGGGTCGAGACCGGCTGCGCGCGGTGTCACAGCCTGCGTGGGTGCGGCGCGCGCTTCGGGTTCGATGCGGGTGTCGCCGCGCGCAAGGCGGTCAGCTGATCGTGGCACAGCGCGCGCGGGCTGCAGGGCTTCGTCAAGCCTTCCGGAGGGGATGACGGTCGCTGCGGCCGTTGCCGCGCCCCGCGTCGCATCGCTGCTATCGGGGACGTTTTCACCCTCGCGACCTATGCCACCTTGCGCAACAATGCCACGAGGTTCGACCTGCGGCGGCAAGGCGGTGCCGGTTGGCGGCAGTCCGGTGCCGGGAAGGGTGTCGGTCACCGTGTCAAGGGCGGGATGCGCTTCTCGTGCGGCCAAGGCCAGTCGCGAAACCGACGAGCCGGAGAACGTGGGCCCCGGCAGAGTGATGTCCCGCGCCTCTGCCGTCGGCGCCTCGGAGGCAGGGTCAATGACCTCCGACGCTCCTGCTATGAACCCGCCAGACCCTGAGGCAAGGCCCCTATCGCCCCGCTGCCCTTCGAGAATTGCCGGAAACCCGCCACCGCTTGCTTGCGCACCGGGAGCGATGGCCGAACTGGGCTCGGACTGGAATGCGGGCAGGTCTAGGAGCAGGTTGATCACGTGAGGCGGTCCTTTCGTCTGGTCCGGCCGAGGCGGGGCGCCGGAGGGGGCATGGGGTCTGAACCCCGCGCTGCAACTTGCGTGCCAAGCCGCCCTGCGCACCGCATCGCATCGCCTCGCGGCAGGCGCTATCGGCGGGCCTTGCGCGGCGGGACCGCCGGAGCCGATTCCGCAATCTTGCGTTCGGCCTCGGCCCGGCGGGCCTTGCGCGCCTGGCTGTCGCGCTTCTCCAACCGATCCGCACGGGTCTGTGCGGCTGCCAGCGTATCGACATGCCAGCGGGTCTGGTCGATCGCGTCGCGTCGTGCGGCCTCAGCGTCCTCGGCAATCGCGCCGAGCGAGCCGAGAAAGCGGGACTGGCTGCGCAGGTCTTCGCCATCTTGCGCTTCGCGGCGGCGCGAATAGGCGCGGATCATCTCCGCGCTGCGTTCGGCGAGGCTGGCGCTGTTTTCTTCCTTGACGATCGCATCGGCGAGCGCGGCCATGGCCTCCCGGCGGGCGATCCGTGCGAGCACGAGCTGGCGCCCGACGAGGCTCTCGCGCCGGCGCCCGCGCGCGGTCATTGCGCCGGGCCCGCTTCGGCCAGCGCCCGCATCGCCGCGAGGCTGGCATCGAGCGCCGCGAGAGCGCTGCGCGGTTGGCGCAGGAACGCATCGATCGCGCTCGATTGTTCGAGCGCGCGGTCGAGCACCGGATCCGATCCGGCGCGATAGGCCCCCATCATCACGAGGTCGCGATTGTCCTCTCGCGAGGCGATCAGCGCGCGCAGGCTCCGCGCCGCTTCGGCTGTTTCGGCCGGCACGATATCGTCCATCACACGGCTGAGCGAGGCGGGAATGTCGATCGCGGGATAATGGCCGCGCTGGGCGAGCTCGCGCGACAGCACGAGGTGCCCGTCAAGGATCGCGCGCGCGGTATCGACCACCGGATCATTGGTGTCATCGCCATCGGCAAGCACGGTGTAGAGCCCGGTGATCGCCCCGCCGCTCTGCGCCGAATTGCCCGCACGCTCGACCAGCCGGGTGATAGCCGCCAGCGCCGATGGGGGATAGCCGCGGGCTGCGCCCGGCTCGCCCAGCACCAGCGCCAGTTCGCGCGCGGCATGGGCTACCCGGGTCAGGCTGTCGAGGACCAGCAGGACGCGCTTGCCCTTGCTGCGGAAATGTTCGGCGATCGCGGTCGCATGTTGCGCCGCGCGCAGCCTAAGATTGGGCGCGTGATCGGCAGGAACAGCGACCACCACCATCCGCCCGCGCCGCGCGCCGACCATGTGGCGAGCGACGAAATCGGACACTTCGCGCGCCCGCTCGCCGACCAGCGCGACAACCGTGATGTCGGCTTCGGCATGGCCGGCGATCATGTCGAGCAGAACCGATTTGCCGACTCCCGAACCGGCGATCACACCGACCCGCTGGCCGACCCCCATGGTCGCCAACGCATTGATGGCGCGCACGCCGCAATCAAAGGGTTCGCGCACGCCCGCGCGTTCGAGCGCCGCCTCGCGCCTGCCGCCAAGCGGCCAGTCATCCTGGCAATCGGGAGCCGGCCCGCCATCAATCGCCCGGCCGAGCGCATCGACCGCGCGGCCTAGAAGCGCTTGACCGACCCGCACCGTGCCGGGCGATCCCAGCGCGCGCACCTGCGCATTGGGCCGCAGCAACTGGGTGTCTCCCAGGAGCATCATCAGCGAGTGGCCGGCGCGAAACCCGATCACCTCGGCGAGCGCCTCGTCGCCCTCGCCGCTCGCGATGGCTCCGAGCGAGCCGATCGGCAAAGCGAGCCCCGCGACCTCTATCAGCCCGCCGTCGCAGGACACCACCCGGCCGGTCGAAACCGGGCCGCTGGCGACCGGGGCGGCGCGAAAGCGCGCCAGCTCGAGCTGCAATTCGGCCAGCACGCGCGCCTACCCGGCTATCGCAGCGGCGATAGCGCGGCGCCATTCGGCCGGACCGTCGCTGACCGCCCCGTCAGCGCCTTCGAACCGCAGCGCGCCGCGCTCGATGGTCTCGTCGGGCACGACCCGCCAGCTTTCGGTGAGCGCGCTGTCGAGCTGGTCAAGATCGGCCGGGTGGAGATGCAGTGCGCACTTTGCCGCGCCCTCGCCGAGCCGCGCGGCAGCGGCCTTGCAGCGTTTCTCAAGCGCGGCGGGTTCGGGTTTGTAATCGGTGATGACTTCGCCGCACAGCGCGGTAACGGTCGCGGCAAGCTCCGCTGCAAGGCTGTCCATCGCTGCCTGGTCGAGCGTGTTGAAATTGAGCCGCAGCCGCCGCTGGCGTTCGAGCGCGTCGCGCAGTTCGGCCTCGGCAAGCGCCTGGCCTTCGGCCCTGCCACGCTCGAATGCCGCTATCAGCGGGTCCACTTCCCTGTCGTCTGTGGCCGAATCTGCGGGGCCAGCAGGCAGTGTGTCGGTTTCCGCGCTCGCTTCGAGTGCACGATCTTCGCCGGACGGTCCCATGCTGGCGACAGGCACTTCGCTCGTGCGCGCTGGAAAGCCCTCGACGAAGCTGGAGGCGGCCTGCATCTGCGCGACCCAGCCGGGCGCATCGCCTTTGCCGTCCTCTCCCTCGCCGCTCGCGCCGCCTTGCAGCGCCGCGACCCAGTCCGCGCCCGAGCTGCGCCGATCAGACGAATTCGCCATCGTCGCCCCCGATCACGATCTCGCCCTGGTCGGCGAGCGAGCGCGCGACTTCGACGACCTTGCGCTGGGCGGCATTGACCTCGGCACGCGCCAAGCGGCCGCGGATCTCGATCTCGTCCCTGATCCCATCGGCCGCACGGCTCGACATCGCCGCGAAGAACGGCTGGCGCTTGCCTTCGGGCAGGCCCTTGAGCGCATCGACCAGCGCCTCGTTGTCGACATCGCGCAGCAGCCGCCCCATCGCCATCGCATCGAGTTCGAGAAGCATTTCGAAGGTGAACAATTCTTCCTCGATGCTCTCGGCCAGCGGACCGTCGCGCTGGGCGATCGCGGGAAGCACGCTGGCGCGCAGGTCGCCCGCGGCAAGATTGATGAGATTGGCCGCCTCGCGCGGGCCGCCGAGCGTCAGCGCATTGGCGCCGAAGCTCGCTCCGATCCGCTGCGAGAGCAGGCGATCGATCATTTCCACTGCCTGCTGCGAGACCGGGCCGATGCGCGCAATGCGTTCGACCACCAGCGGCTGGACCGCTTCGGGCAGCGCCGAGAGCACTTCGGCAGCGGGTTCCGGATCGAGCATCAACAGCAGCGCGGCGATCACCTGCGGGTGTTCGTCATCGACCAACCGGAGCAGCACGGCCGGCGCAAGCCAGCGCGCCATCTCGATCGAGCGCGGCCCGGCATCGGGCTCGATCCGCATCATCATGCTCTCGGCCTTGGTCGGACCCAGCGAACGTTCGAGCAGCGCGCGCACTTGCGCCCCGCGGTCGCTCGCCGCGAGCACCTCGCGTGTGCTTTCCTCGACGAAATCCTCGATTGCCTCGGCGATTGCGGGCGCATCGATCTCGCCCAGCTGGCACATTGCGCCGCCGATGCGCTCCAATTCGTCGGGGCCGAGCCGCGAGAGCAGGCCGGCGGCCTCCTCGTCGCTCAGCATCATCAGGAAGACCGCGGCGCGATCGACCCTGTTGAGATGCGTGACCGGAGTCGCGGGAACCGGCGCGTCGGTTTCGCCCGCGGCGGCGCTGTCGGGCTGAATTTCCTCGTTCATCGACCAGTCGCTCCCTCGGGCATTTCGAGCATCCGCTTGAGAGCTTCGACCGCGCGGTCGGGCTGGGCGGCGGCGAAGCGGCGTGCGAGTTCGACCTTTTGCGGGATCGCGCTGTCATTGTCGCCGGAACCGGGGAGAGCCGATCCGGACCCGGCGCCAGCCAAGGCGATCGCGGGCTGCGCCTCGCCGTTTTCGATCATCACCGCGGCCTCCTCGCTGTTGCTGTCGCTGTCCGCCGCGATTTCCTCGTCGCTATCCTTGCCCTTTCTCGCTTTCTTCGCCTTTTTCGTTCCGGCATCGGCCGGTGACCGCATCCGTGCGATCAGCGGCCGCACTGCTAGCAGCAGCACCAGCACCACCGCGATCAGCGCCGCGCCGTAACGCAGGACATCGGAAAACCACTTGGCCTCGTAAAAGGCGATTGGTGCGGCGTCGGTCGCATCGAACGCGCTGACCACGACTTCGACCTGGTCGCCGCGCGCCTCGCTTGCACCGACCGCGGCGAGCACGAGACTGCGCAATTGCTCGGAAGTGAGCGGGGCGGCGGCTTCGAGCGCGGCGTCGCTGACCGCGACCGCGACCGAGAGCTTGACCAGGCCGCCAGGCCGCGTGCTGGTGACCGCGACCTCGCGGCCGAGTTCGTATTGGCGCTGGCTCATGCTTTCGCGGTCGCTCGCCTGTGGCTGGGCAGCATCCCCGGCGTCTTGCGCGCCGTCGCCGGCTTGCGCGCCGGGCGGGCCATCGACCAGCTCGGCATCGGGAGGCGGCGTGTTGGCCGCGACCCCGGGCACCCCGCCCGTGCCGCGCGCGGCAAGCCGGGTGGAAAGCCGTTCGCTTTCGGAGCGGACCGCGCCCTCGCTGTCATAGCTTTCGCGCGCCGAGGTTATTTCCGACTGGTCGAGTTCGACCTGCACCTGGCTGGAGAAATTGCCTTCGCCCAGAAGCGGGATCAGCAGAGCGGTGACTTGCCCGCGCAGCTTGGATTCGAACTCGCGCTGAAGCACGAGGCGATCGAGCGTCCCGTCGCGTTCGGAAGTCAGCAACCGCCCGTTCTGGTCAACCACACGCACCGTGTCGGCAGTCATTCCCGGGACCGATCCGGAAACGAGATTGACGATCGCCTCGACCTGGCGCTGGCTGAGCGAGCGTCCGCTGACCAGCCGCACCATCACGCTCGCGCTGGGCGGGCTGCTCGAGCGCACGAAGACCGAGCGTTCAGGCGTTGCGAGGTGGACGCGCACGCTCTCGATCCCGTCGATTTCGCGGATTGTCAGCATCAATTCGCGTTCGCGCGCGAGCCGCAGGCGTTCGCCTTCGAGCGTACGGCTCGAACCCAGGGGGATGGCATCGAGCATCTCGCTCGCCCCCTGCGGAGCGGCAAGCCCGGCATCGCTGGCGACCATCATGCGCGCGCGATAGACATCGCCTTCCGACACCGTCAGCGCGCCGGTGGCATTGTCGATTGTATAGCCGATCCCGGAGCGTTCGAGCGTTTCGACCACCTTGGCCCGCTCGCCATCCGTAAGCCCCGAATAGAGCGTGCGCTGCGGCCCGTCGGCGATCGCGAGATAGAGTGCGGCGAGCACGCTGACCACGCCGAGCGCGACGAGCCCGGGCAAGGCGCGGCGCATGGCAGGCTCCGCTGCAAATTTGCGCAGCCGCGTGCGCCAGTCTTCGTTCACAGTGAGAAGCGTGGTCGCGGCGGTATCAACCGCCACGGGGACCTGGGGTTCTGCCATCTATCAGCTCCCCATCCGCATGATGTCTTGATAGGCCGACAGCAGCTTGTTGCGCACCTGCAAGGTTGCCTCGAAGGCGACCCCGGCTTCCTGGCGCGCGATCATCACCTTGGCGATATCGGTGACCTCGCCGCGTTCATAGGCAGCCTGCATCTCGCTCGATCGGTTCTGGACCGCGCTGACATTTTCGAGCGCGCCGGTCAGCGCCTCGGCAAATCCGCCAGCCTGCTGCGGCGCCGATGGCGCTGTCGGGGTGGCGGTGACCGACGGCGCACTGCCGCTGGCCTCGCGCACGTCGCGCAAGGCCTGGCTGCGCGACAGGACTTCCGATCGCAGCGCCATGATCTCGCCGATCCCGCCGGACATGCCGCCGGTCGGTCCGACCGCGCTCACGACCCGGATCCTTCGGCGAGCAGGCCGGATTCGCGCATCGAGGCGAGCCGGTAGCGCAGGGTGCGCTCGGAAATGCCAAGGCTGCGCGCGGTCCGGGCGCGGTGACCGCCATGGCGGTCAAGCGTTGCAAGGATCGCTTCGGCCTCGGACTGGAAAGCGACATCGGAAAGCGAGCGCGGACCGGCCCCCTGGCGTGCTGGCCGATCGGGTTGCGGTGAACGCGTGGCTTGGCCTTGTGCGGTGTCGGCACCAGCCACCCGGTCATCGCCGATGCGGCTCACGCTGGAATCGAACACGATATGCTCGCTCGACAGGCAGGCCTCGCCGCTGGCGAGCAGGATCGCGCGGCGGATGACGTTTTCAAGCTCGCGGACATTGCCCGGCCATGGATGCGCTTCGAGCGCATCGAGTGCGGGCTGCGAAATCCAGCTCGGAGCGCCCTTGTCGCAGCCGTGGCGCAGCAGCATGGCGAAGGCCAACGGGGCGATATCGCCAGGCCGCGCGCGCAGGGCGGGCAAGGCCATGGGAAAGACATTCAATCGATAGAGCAGGTCCTCGCGAAAACGCCCGGCAGCGACTTCGTGCGAAAGCGTGCGATTGGTCGCCGCGACGACGCGGACATCGACCGCGACAGGCCGGGTCGCACCAAGCGGAAGCACTTCGCCCTCTTGCAGGGCGCGCAGCAATTTCGCCTGGAGCGCAATCGGCAACTCGCCAATCTCGTCGAGCAGCAGCGTGCCCTTGTCGGCGGCGCGGAACAGCCCCTCGCGTGCTTCGCCAGCGCCGGTGAATGCGCCCTTGCGGTGCCCGAACAACAGTCCTTCGAGCATGGCTTCGGGCATGGCCGCACAATTGACCGCGACAAAGGGGCCGTCGCGGCGCGCGCTCATCCGGTGGACGAACCGCGCCAGCACTTCCTTGCCTGTCCCGGTCGGCCCTTCGAGGAGGACCGGGATCTCGCTTGCCGCGATCCGTTCGGCCAGCGTCAGCAGGGCAAGGCTTTCATTGTCTCCTGCCACCGGCCAGCCGCCATCGCCGGTGCTCGCGATTAGCGCCGATTGTGCCGCGCCGAGCGTCTTGGCGTTGTAGGCGATGGTCAGCCGCGACCCGCCGCTGCGGGTCAGCGAGGGCCGCTCGGCATGGGCAACATTGATTGCCAGCGCGTTGCGCTCGCTCGCCTGGCGCGCTTCGAAAGCGCCGTCATAGCCCATCAGGATGCGCCCGCGCTGCCAGCTTTGCGCAAGCAGCGGCAGGGTTTGATCGACCAGCGCGGCATGCGGATGCGCGGTATGCGAATGCGCGGTATGCGAATGCGCGGCACGCGCTTGCCGGGAGGCGGCAGGCTTGCCCCTGCCAGCCTTTTCGTCGGCTGTTGCCGATGGGCGCGGGGTGGAAGGCTGGGGGATGGGGCTGTGGTGCACGATAGGGTTTTTCCGACTGATGGCTTGTGTCGGAAAGAAATTGCCGCCCGGGCGGACAAGATATGGGAAATTTAAGCACCCGTAGGAGCCCTGAGGAAAACTGCGTGACACGCGCGCACAAGGCAGCGCCGGGCTTGGCGCGATCCCGATTCTGCGGTGCGAGGGCGCACGGCATCCGCATGCCTGCCCCCGGGATGAAGGCGGAAGTCTTTCGCTGCACGACGCCGGCCTGGCCGCGACGGGTTTTGAAAGGACGCGCGAAGGCGGTGTGCAAGTGGGCGGCGCGACATGGCCCCTTAAAGATCGGCGGTGATGGTCGCTCTAAGCTTCAGCAGGTGCGGCTCACCGTCGCGACTGTTCTGACCACCGACACGACCACACGGGAGTTTCACAATGTCCGTAATCAACACCAATATCGCCGCGCTTCGTGCCGCGAATGCCAGCACCAATGCCAGCAACATGCTCGGCGATGCGATGGAACGCCTTTCGACCGGCCAGCGCATCAACTCCGCCGCCGACGATGCCGCAGGGCTTTCGATCGCCACCGGGTTCACCTCGGAAATTCGCGCGCTCAACCAGGGTATCCGCAACGCCAATGACGGCATCGCGCTCGCTCAGACCGCCGAAGGTGCGCTCGACGAGGTGACCAACATGCTCCAGCGCGTCCGCGAACTCGCGGTCCAGTCGAGCACCGGCACCTATGACAGCGCCTCGCGCGGCTTCATGGACCAGGAAGTCGACGAGCTGCGTGCGCAGATCGACGACATCTTCGACAACACCCAGTTCAACGGCGTGACGCTGTTCAGCACGACCAGCGGGACCGATGTCACCGTCGATATCGCGATCGATGCCGGCCGCACGGTCACCCTGACCAGCAATGCTATCGACGGCACCAACCTGACCGCCGCCGGTCTCGACGTGAACAGCGCCAGCGCCGCTGCGACCACGATCACCAATGTCGATAACCTGCTGAGCTCGGTCAACACCACGCGCTCTTCGCTGGGTGCGGGGCAGAACCGGCTCGATTCGGCAATCAACAACCTGACCACCACCTCGACCAATCTCGCCGATGCACGCTCGCGAATCGAGGATGCCGACTTTGCCGCCGAGACGACCGCGCTCGCCAAGGCGCAGATCCTCGGCCAGGCTTCGACGGCGATGCTCTCGCAGGCCAACCAGTCGCAGCAGAACGTCCTGTCGCTGCTGCGGTAAGACACGGCGCGCCGCTCTCCCCAACGGGGTGGCAGGGAAGCCCGGGGCCATATGGCTCCGGGCTTCTTTTATTTGAAGGCCAAACCGGGGAGGAAGACGCCTGGCGGCGGCGATCAGGCAATCACGATGCCTGGCGGTCCTGCCAGTCGATGACTTCGAGATAATTGCGCAGGCGATTTTCCTCGAGCCGCGCGATCAGCTGGTTGGCGTGATAGGGAAGCAGGAATTCGGCGATCGCGGTCGCCCATGGTGCGCTCGCATCGAAGACGATACCCAGCCCCAGCACCGCGGGCACGTGAACGTAATAGAGCGGGCGCGCATCGGTATCGGCTTCTTTCAGGAAATCCTCGACCGCGGTGAGCACGCCATTGCGCGGCCCGCCAGCTTCGAGCGCCACCGCGAACTGGCCCATGCCGCGAAGGCCGCGCCCCGGAAGGACCCCGTCCTCGCCCAGCCGGACCCCGTGATCGTAGCTGAAGGGATGGCGCCAATCGCCCGGCACGCGTTCGGGCGCATAATAGAAATCGCGCCGGGCACAGGGCCAGGACACGTCGTGGAGAAAGGCGAGCAGCGGGCGGTCGGCTGCCTGCTGCAAGGCATCGATCCGGGTGAGCTCGTTATAGACGGTGTAATAATTGTGATCGCCATCGACGAACCAGGCGTCGGCAGGCTGCACCTCGTCGAGCACGTCGAGGCTGGGCCGGGCGACATGATGGACCTGGGGCAATTGCGCGGCCCAGTCGGCAAAACCTTCGGCAGGTTCGGGATCGATGCAGGTCAGCGACCCTTCATTGCGGCCCGCGCGCTCGGCGAGCAGCTTGCTCATGCCTCCGAATTCGCTGCCGATCTCGGCAATGTCGCGCGCGCCGGCCTCGTCCAGGCAGGGCAGGATCAGCCCGGCAAATTCGGACATCGAGTGGATCA
This sequence comes from Qipengyuania nanhaisediminis, assembly GCF_045862805.1. GTDB lineage: Bacteria > Pseudomonadota > Alphaproteobacteria > Sphingomonadales > Sphingomonadaceae > Erythrobacter > Erythrobacter nanhaisediminis_A. The sequence goes on along the minus strand of NZ_AP025760.1, from coordinate 680,144 downwards.
ACAATTCGCTCATGCTGCGGCATCTTTCGGCTGGGGGGTCATGGCAGGCCCGCGCGCGGTGTGCCGCGTTCGGCGGCGCAGGGGACGGAAGGTGAATTCGATCAGCTGGATGGCCCCGGAATCGGTCTGGGCTGGCGGATTGACCAGCACGAAAGCCGCCGGATCGGTGCATTCGACCAGGCTGTCCGCATGGATGCGCGCCCCGTCTATGCGCGGCGAAAGCGCTGTCGGCACCGCGGCATCGCCCAAATCGCCCCTAGAAGGATCGATGGAGCTGGCGGTGACGCCGGCGATCTCGAGCCACTCGAAAACCGACCCGACCTGAAGGGCGACAGCGCTGGTGCCGCGGGGCACGGCAAGCCGGGCTGCGTAATAGCCCTCATGAGTGGGCTGGGCGTGGACCTGGCTGCGGATGCCGTCGCCTGAATCGAGAAAGATCGCGGGCAGCGCGATCCGCTCGTTGGTCCCGTCGGCGCGCGACAAGGCGAGGCCGAAGCGTTTCTGGACCAGCAGCGACAACCGCGTGTCGATCGATTCCCCGGCAAGTTCGGCGGGCAGGAACATGCGATCGGAACCTTTCATGTAGAACAGGCCGCGGCGCCGCATCGCCTCGCGCGCATGGTCGGGGTCGAACAGCGCGACCATGCGATCGCTTCCAAGGTTCACGTCGTGTTCGAAGCTCTTGAGCACGGCAAGCTCATCGGGGGCTGGCAGGAACATGAAGCGCATCAGTGCGCCCAAGGCCGCCTCGCGCCAGTCTTCTGTCGCCCCTCCTGTCGGCTCGGCGCGGATGATCGCCCCCTCGTGCGCGGCCTCGGCAAAACGCACCACGCCTTTCTGCACGCTTTCGCGCACCGCGCTCTGCGATCCCTTGACCGAAGCCGGTTTGCGCAAGGGTTCCCCGCACTCGTCGAAATCGGTCACCGATCCCAGCGCGCAGGTGGCAAGCTGTTCGATCACCGCGACATTGCCGCACAGGGCTTCGAGCAATTCGCCGTCATGGTGGCGCGCATCGATCAGCCCCTTCTTGTCGAACCCGCTCGCGGTCATTTCGCGCAGCAGCAGGTAGCGCCCGGCGACATGGCAATCGAAGGCCTGCGACAAGAGCGTGTCGACGCGGTCCTGCGCGGTGCCGTTATAGCCCAGATCGACCAGCATCAGCGTGTCGCCCGGCAGCGGGTCGACGGCCTTGCGGACATGCGCGATCAGCCGTTCGGCACGCCCGCGCGCGCGGCGGGCGATGACCTTCTGGCGCTGCCCCTTGCGCAGTTCGGCGTGCAAGGCATGGCTTGCCGCAATCCTTTCCTCGTCGGTTTCCGGCTTGCCGAGGAGGCTTTCGATCTCGTCTTCCTCGAAAAGCATCTGGCGCGCGAGCGTCGCCGGGTTGAGCCCCAATTCGAGCGCGAGGTGATCCTTCACCGCGTGCGCATTGGTGAGCGATGCGGCGATCGCGACGAAGCGGCTGATTTCCACCCGCGCGGTGCTCTGTTCCGCGCCTCCAGCCTCGTGGACGAGCTGCGGCAGGTGCCCGTCGCGCAGCATGAACAGCCAGTGCACGCGCCCTCCGCGCGCCGCCTCGATCGCTGCGGCCTCGGCGCGCAGCCATTGATCGAAGCCGTAGAATACAGGACCCAGCGCCGTGAGCCCGAGCGAACGCGTGGCATCGCCGATCTGCGGCTCCTCGCAGGCGAGAACGGCGCGTTGCGGCATCGCGCCTGCCCCTGCGCCGCCCGCACCGCGCGCCAGCTGCTGGCAGGCGCGCTCGAAGCGCATACGCTGGGAGGCAGCCTTGCCGAACTGGTCGAGATGAAGCGCGGCGATACCGAGCGCGCGGGCGCTGTCATGGTCGGCCTTGCGGTTGTCGCCGATATGCAGGATCGCATCGGCTCCGCATTTCATCGCCTTGGCGACCTTGGCCAGAAGACCCTGCGATTTCGAAATCCCCGCATCGCTTGATGCGAACACCCGGTCGATCAGCCCCGCGACCTCGTCCCCTGCGGCCCCGGCGATCAGCGCACGAAGCTCGGCGGCGGACAGATAGGTGTCGGAAACGATCACGATCTCGAGCCCGCGCCGCTTTGCCTCGCGCATCAAGGCGACCGTGGGGGCAAAGGCGAAACAGGCGCGCGCCTCCTGCGCCAGTTCCGCCGCGATCGCGGCGCGGCGCTCGGCCTCGCCGGCATTGGGCATGGCCTGGGTATAGATTTCGCCGAGATTGACTTCGCAGCGCCGGTGCATCGTCGCGGCCGCCTTGCGGGCATTGCGTTCCGCCACGATGCGCTGGCCGCTTGAGAGCTGATCGAGCGAGGCGAACACGTCGGCGGGCGCGTGGCAATCGCGCCACAGGAGCGTATCGAAACAGTCGAGCGAAAGCACTTTCACTCCGGCCGGCGCGCGGTCGAGCGCTTCGGGCAATTGATGCGGGCTGATGGTGTCGGTCATGGCATGGCTCCCCTCTGGTGCAGGCGGGGACCAGCGCTAGGACCTTATGGTTTACGGGGCCGCAGCAGTTGCCTGCGCGCTTTCCCCTAGCGAGGCGGGCTGGCGCACGGCGAGGTCCGAGCCGCGGTCCGTTGCTCTGCGCTCAGCCGCTTCCTCGCGGACGCTTGCCTCGCGCCGCGCGCGCGACGGCGCCTCGGTCTGGGCGCGAGCGGTGGTGGCGGCGGGCAGCGGGCGTCCGCGGCCAGCAGATTGCCCGTTCCCTTCGAGAAGCAACAGCGAGATCCGGCGGTTGCGCGGATCGGCCCGGTCGCCTGCGATCAGCGGTTCGGTGTCGGCGACCCCCTCGATCCGGGCGAAGCGTTCTGCCGGGATGCCGCCGACGATGAGCTGCTGGCGGGTCGCCTCGGCCCGGCCGGCGCTGAGCGACCAGTTATTGGCGGTGACCCCGTCGCGCCAGGGCAGCGAATCGGTGTGACCGCGCAGGATCAGCGGACTGGGTTCGTCAGCCAGGGTGCTCCCGATCACATCGAGCAGGCTGCGCGCATCCTCGGTCAGGATCGTCGTGCCGAGAGCGAACATCGAGAAATCGGCATCGTCGACAAGGTCGATGCGAATGCCGTCGGGCGCGCGCATCACCCTGACCTGGCGCGCCAGCCGCGACAGTTCGCGGCGTTCGGCGAGCTTCTCGTTGATCGCCTGCTGAAGCTCGCGCATCCGCTCGCTCTCCGCCTCGCCCCTGCCGCCGCCTTCGACCGGTCCGCCCTGCGCACCGCGCGGGATCGTGATCGAGCGCGTGCCGGTCTGCCCCGCGGCGTGGGGGTAATTGTCGGCATCGGTCAGCGAGCTGCCGCCCAGCACCCCGTTGGCAGAGCCCGCGCTCTCGGCGCGGGTCTTGACCAGGGTCGGGGTGAAATAGTCGGCGATCCCCTTGCGCTGGTTCTCCTCGGTCGCGCCGAGCAGCCACAAAAGCAGGAAGAAGGCCATCATCGCGGTGACGAAATCGGCATAGGCAACCTTCCAGGCGCCGCCATGATGGCCGCCGCCCTCGATCGTCACCTTCTTGACGATGATCGGTGCGGGCAGCTCTACCGCGGGATCGGCTTCGGCCACGTCACTTGCCCCGCATCTGGTCCATGAGCTCGGTCAGCTTGGGCCGGTGCGCCGGCGGCAGGCCCGAACGCGCCGCTTCGAGCACCATGGGCTGCGGATAGCCGTGCAGGCTGGCGATGATCACCTGCTTGATCGAGTGGAATATCTGCTGGTCGTGCTCGTTCGCTTGCTTGAGCCGGTTGGCCATGGGACCGGCAAAGCCATAGGCGAGCAGCACGCCAAGAAACGTGCCCACCAGCGCCCCGCCGATCATCTTGCCCAGGATCGCGGGCGGCTGGTCGATCGCGCCCATGGTCTTGACGATGCCGAGCACCGCGGCGACGATTCCGAGAGCGGGAAAGCTGTCGGCGAGCGTCTGGATCGCGTGCTGCGGTTCGTCCATTTCGTGGATCTGGGTCTTGATCGCATTGTCGATCACGTCCTCGACCGCATGGGTGTCGAGCGTGCCGGAGGAAACCACCATCAGGGTCAGCGGATCGCAGATCATGTTGACCACTGCGGGGTCTTTCTGGAGCTTTGGATATTCGCCGAAGATTGCCGAACTGTCGGGGTCGGTGACATGGCTTTCGAGCGCAACCGGGCCTTCGGAGCGCATGGTCTTCATCAGCTTGCTGGTCAGGGCGATCGCGTCGATATGGTCCTCGTCGCTAAATTTGGGTCCCTTGAAGACCTTGCCGAACCCGCCTCCGAGCAACTTCACCTCGTGCATCGAATTGCCGATCAGGATCGAGCCGATCGCGGCCCCGCCAATCATCATCATCTCAAGCGGAAGCGCAGCGAGGATCGGTCCCATCGAACCGCCCGCGAGCATGTAGCCGCCAAACACCATGACGATCAGGACAACGATGCCGATTATCGCGAACATGGGCCTTGGTCCTTCCTAGATCGCGTCGAACAGGCTGAGCGAGGAAACCCGGGCGAAGCTGGCCTGGCTTGCTTCGAGCGCGGTGAGTGTCTGCTGGAGGCGCACGATGGTGTCCGACAGGTCGGTATCGCCGACCTCGGAGCGCTGTTCCGCCACGTTGACCGCACGGTTCTGCTGGTCGAGCTGGATCGCATCGACCCAAGCGATCCTCGTGCCGAGCACGGTCTGGCTGCGGCTCGCAGCATCAAGCCCGGCATCGATCCCCGACAGGGCGTCGCTGGCGGCCTGGGCGGGATCGGCGGCGCCGCCGCGCAAGGCGAGCGCCAGGGCGGAGATCACCGCAAAGGCGCTGGACGGCGTGCCATTATCGTCAAATTCGAATACCTGTGCGCCGGTCACCCCGCGCTCGATCTCGGTGCCCGGCGCAACCGGGACCGCGCCATTGCTACCATTGCCGGCATAGGTCACCGCGCCGTTCGTATCGCGCACGAAAGCGGGCCCGGCAGCAGTGCCCGCAAAGAGGGGCGCCCCGGTGATCGAGGTGGCATTGCCGCGGGCGAACAATTCCTCGGCCATCTGTTCCAGTTCGAGCGCGATCGCCTCGCGCCCGCGCTCGCCGGCGGTCTCGCTCGCCGCTGCCACGGCGAGTTCGCGGGCGCGCTGGAGCAGCGAGACCACCCCTTCGATCTGTTCGGACGCGGCGCGCAGGTCCTGGCCGAGCCGCGCCGCGTTCTCTTCCTCGGTCTCGCCGCGCACGGTGAGCCGGTCGAGCGCGCGCAAACGCGCCGCAGCGACCGGGTCGTCCGATCCGCGAGTCAGCCGCGTGCCGGTGGCGATCTGGGTCTGGTAACGTTCGAGCGCCTCGCGCAGGGACCCCATCTGGCCGAGCGAGCGATCGAAGAAGGCCCCTGTCGATGATCCGACGAAGACCATCAGCGCAGCCCCAAGATCGTATCGAACAGTTCGGTCGCGACCTGGATCACGCGGCTATTGGCCTCGAAAGCCTGTTGCAAGCGCACCAGGCTCGCCGCCTCGGTGTCAAGATCGACGCCGGTTTCGGCGAATAGCGCGCTCTCGGCGCTCTGCTTGATGATCGCGAGCCCGTCGCTTGTGGTCGCGAGACCGGCGATCTTGCTCGACAGCGACAGGAGCGTGCGATCGGTCGACACGATCGGTCCGTCATCGGCGCCCAGCGCGGCGATCAGATTGCCGAGATTGGCGGTGTCGCGGCTGCCCGCGGGCGACCCGGCAGGCGCGAGCGCGAGGCCCGATCCGTCGGCGAGCACCATGCGGATCGAGCCGGCATCGCTACCGGAAAACAGCGGCTGCCCGCCCGATCCGTCGAGCGCGCTGCCGACGGCTTGCGCGGCATTGGCACGCGCAATCGTCTGCGCTGCTATGTCATCCAGGTCGGCCTGCCGCACGGAAATATCGGCGAGCGCATTGGCGATTCCCGCCATCTGCCCGCTATTCGCGACAAAATCCACGCCATTGGCATTGAGCGTGACCGCCCCCCCGCTTTCGTTGGCGGTCAGCATGCTGAAACCGGAACCCGATACCAACAGCACGCCGGCTTCCCCGGCTGGGGCGGGATTGGAAAGGATGCGAACTTCGGCAGAGCCGAAGGCGTCGAGCGTCACGTCGATCCCCACCTGGTCGGCCAGGTCGCGCAAGGCAGCGTCGCGCGCATCGAGCAGCGCCGCGCGCCCCGCAGTGCCTTCGTGCGCACTCACCAGTTCGACATTGACCCGCGCCAGTTCGCTCGCGAGCCCGTTGATCGTGTCTGCGCCGGTGGCGAGCTGCGCAGCGGCAAGGTCGCGGGTGTTTGCCAAGGCGAAATCGGCCGACTGAAAGCTTTGCGCCAATTGCCGCGCGGTTTCGAGTGCGCCGGTGCGCAAGGCGGGGTCGGTGGGGTCGCTTTCGAGCAGGGTGAGCGCGGCCTCGAACCCGACCAGCCCTTCGTAGATGCGGGTCTGTTCGAGCGCGGTCTCGACCCCGCGCAAGGCTCCCAGCTCGCTTTCGGCACGGGCTAGGTCGGACATGCTCGCGCGCACCTGGCGCTGGGCGAAATCGTTGCCGATCCGTTCGGTCCCTTCGACCAGCACGCCGTTCAACGTGCTACGCGCCTGGAACTGCACATTGGCGGTGCCGACATGCTCGGCCTGCCCCAGCCGCCGCCGCGAGTAATCGGGATTGCTGGCATTGGCGATATTCTGCGCGGTCAGTTCTAGGTCCGCGCGTGCCGCTGCCGCTCCGGTGCGGGCGATGGTGATGAGGCTCGTCGGCATTACCCGTCTGCCTTGCCATCAACAAATTTCGCAAGCTGTTCCTCGATACTGCGTGCAAACCCCAAGGCTCCGCTATTCGCGGCGATGTCGGCGAACTGCTCGTCGCGCATTTGCTGGAACTGGCCGAGCCCGCCGCCTGTCAGGGGCGTGTCCTCGGACTGGTGCGCAGAGCGCGCGCTTGCGAGCAGTTTGCGCACCATTATCGCCTCGAAGCCCTCGGCCGCTTCGCGCAGTGCGCGCCGCTCGGGCGACAGCTCGCCTGCGGATGAAGCGCCCGCTAGCGGGGAGGCGGGGCCGATCACAGCACCACCATTTCGGCTTGCAACGCCCCGGCCTGCTTGAGGCTTTCGAGAATCACCACGAGGTCGGCCGCGCCGACCCCGAGCAGGTTGAGCGCATCGACGATCTCGGAAAGGTTCACCGCACCCGGCATCAACGCGACCCGGCTTTCGGCCTCGGCGACGCTGATCTCGCTCGATTGCTCGACCGCGATCTCGCCATTGGCAAAGGGTTCGGGCTGAACGACGCGCGGGGCCTCGTCGATCCGGATCACCAGCTTGCCATGGCTGATCGCGGCGGGCGACAACCGCACCGCCTGGTTGATCACCACGGTGCCGGTGCGACTGTTGACGATCACCCGCGCGGCGACCGGGGCGGGCGTGACGGCGAGCATCTCGATCTCGGCGAGCACAGCGGCGCGGGCATCGCGGCCATGCGGCAGGGCAAGCTCGATGCTGACACCGTCGGCAATCCGCGCCATGCCCGGGAAGCGGGTGTTGACCGCATCGCGCACCCGCGCGGCGGTGAGGAAATCGGCCTGGTGCAGGTTGAAACGCAGATGCGATTGCTGGTCGAAGCCGGTTGCGACCGCGCGTTCGACGCTCGCGCCCTCGGCGATCCGGCCGACCGTGGTGACGTTGACGCTGAGCTGCGAACCGTCGCGGCCCGACACCCCGAGCCCGCCAACTGCGATATTGCCCTGCGCCATGGCGTAGATCTCGCCATCGGCGCCATAGAGCGGGGTGAGCACCAGCGCGCCGCCGCGCAGGGACCGTGCCTGTCCCAACGTCGAGACGGTGATGTCGATCCGCTGGCCGGGCTTGGCGAAGGCGGGCAATTCGGCGGTGATGATGACCGCGGCGGCATTGCGCAGATTGGGGGTGACCCCGGGCGGCAATTGCAGCCCGAGACGGCCCGACACGCCGCGCATTGCCTCGGTCACGTATTCGAGATTGTCATCGCCTGTGCCTTGCAGGCCGACAACGACGCCATAGCCGGTGAGCTGGTTAGCGCGCAGCCCTTCGAACTGGCCGAGATCGCGGATCCTCTCGGCCGAGGCCGTGGCGGGTGCGAAGGCGGTGAACAAAGCGGCCAGCGCGGCGACAAGGGCAAGCGTCCGGCTCACAGCGGCGACACCGCGTTGAAGAAGCGGCTAAGCCACCCTGGGCGCGAAGCCTGCTGGACCGCGCCCGACCCGGCATAGATGATCCGCGCATTGGCAACCCGCGATGACGGCAGGGTATTATCGGCATCGATATCGGCCAGCCGGATGCGACCGGCAAATTGCACCCATTCCTCTCCCTGGCTCAAAGACATCTGCTTTTCTCCGAGGACCTCGGCGGTCCCGTTTGGATGGATGGCCGCGATCGTCACCGCGACCGCTCCGGTCAGCTGGCTCTGCTGCGCGGCATTGCCTCCTCCTGTGAACGACCCCTGGCCGCTGGCATTAAGGGCGTTGGGGTTGAGAAAGGCGAGCGGACCCGCCGCCGGTGGCACCAGTCCGAACGCGCCGTCGCGGTTCGTCGCACCGCTGGTGCTCTTGGTTGTCGAGGTGCTTTCGACCAGCAGGATCGTGACCATGTCGCCGAGAGCGCGCGCCCTGTTGCCGACGAACAGGGGCGCATAGCTGCCGCCGACCTGGAAGATCGAGCCATTGCTTGCCATCTGCGCACCCGGGACCGCCTGAGCAGGCGCCGGGGGAGGCGGGGGCGCGGCGAAGCCCGCCTCACGCGAGGAGCCGGTGCCGAGGCAGGCGGCGAGCGCCAGCGGGGCAAGGGCGGAAAATACGATGCGTGCAGTTTTCATTGCCGGGCTCCGTTGGTCGATCACAGCGTCTGGTTGGCATTGCGCAGCATCTCATCGACCGCGCTCACCATCTTGGAATTGATCTCGTAGGCCCGCTGGGCCTCGATCATCTCGACCAGCTCCTCGACCACGTTGACATTCGATTGTTCGAGCATGCCCTGGCGGATATTGCCGCGCCCGGCCTGGCCCGCCTGGCCGCTATCGGCCGCGCCGCTGGCAGCGGTCTCGACGAGGAAGTTGTCGCCGATCGCGCGCAGGCCCGCCGGATTGACGAAACTCGCCACCTGCAACTGCCCGACCTGGATCGGCGCGGACTGGCCCTGCTGAGTGGCGCTGACCGTGCCGTCGGGGGCGATCGCGATGCTGCTCGTGCCTGCCGGGATCTGGATCGGCGGGGTCACCGAATAGCCTTGCGAGGTGACCAGCAGCCCCTCGGCCGAGCGGGTGAAATTGCCCGCGCGGGTATAGCCGGTCTGACCGCCTCCGGGCAGTTCCACCTGGAAGAAGCCGGGCCCGTCGAGCGCGACATCGAGCGTGTTGCCGGTCTGGTTGAGCGTGCCCTGCGATTCGATCCGGGTGGTCCCCTGGACCTGCACCCCGGTGCCGAGATTGAGCCCGACCGCATAGGCGGTCTGCCCTGTCGATTGCTGCCCGGCAACCCGCTGTTCCTGATAGGCGAGCGCGGCGAAATCGGCCCGGTCGCGCTTGAAGCCGGTGGTGCCAATATTGGCAAGGTTGTTGGCGATGACGCGCATTCGCGCGTCCTGCGCTTCGAGCCCGGTTCGGGCGACGTGAAGGGCGCTGTTGGGCATGGATCAGGTTCCTTTCGGGTGGAATTCGGGAACGGGCGCGCGCATCAGCCCATGCCCATCAGGCGGCTGGCGGCCTCGTCGATCTCGCCGGCGGTCTGGATGATCTTGGCGCGCTGTTCGAAGGCGCGCTGGGCATCGATCATCTGGACCAGCGTCTCGGCGGTCTGGACATTGGATTGCTCGAGCGCGCCGGTCGTGACCTGAGCGGTGGGGTCGATCGGCAGCGCGCCGCCGCCGGGCACTTGCAGGAAGCTGTCGATGCCCTTCACAAGCTGGCTGCCTTCGGGCGAGACCAGCTTGATCTTGTCGAGCGCCTGGGCGGGCGCATCGGGCGCTGCCGGGTCACTGGCGAGCACGGTGCCGTCCTCAGCGATGGCGATGCGGAAACCCGCGGGCACGGTGACCGGCGCGCCGCTTTCGCCGAGAACGGCAAGCCCCTCGCCGTTTTCCATGAGCCCGGTGGCCGAGACACTCAGATCGCCGCGACGCGAATAGATCTCCGCACCTCCTGGCGATTGGTAGGCGATCAGCGTGTCGCCCTGCGCAGCGATATCGAGCGGCTGGCCGGTGGCATTGACACGTCCCGCCGCCATGTCCGCCCCGCGCACCGAACCGCGTGCCATCGCCCGCGCCTCGATCGAGCCGTCGCGCAGCGTCGCCGGCTTGACCGCGAACACTTCCTGCCGAAACCCCGGGGTCGAGGCATTGGCGAGATTGTTGGCGATCGCGCGCTGGCGGTCCATCGCGGCGTTCATGCTCGACAAAGCGGTGTAGATCATGCGGTCCATGGCTCAGCCTGCCTGTTCGCGATTAGCGCTGGAGGTTGAGCACGGTCTGCGAGATCGCCGTGGCGGTATCGATCGCGCGAGCATTGGCCTGGAAATTGCGCTGCGCGGTCAGCAGCGAGACCATCTCTTCGGCAAGGTCGACATTCGATCGTTCGAGCGCGCCCGAGAAGATACCGCCGTAATTGCCGATTCCCGGCTGGCCGTAATTGGGCTGCCCTGATGCGGCGGTGTTTTCCCACTTGGTCTGTCCGATCGGGCGCAATCCGCCATTCGATGCGAAGGAGGCGAGCGCGAGCTGCGCGACCGCTTCGTTCGAGCCGTCGGCATAGGTGGCCGAGAGGATCCCTTGCGAATTGATCGACACGCTCGAGAGCGCGAAGCCTGCGCCATTGGTGATCGGCACAACGACATTGCCCGGAGTGGTCGACGTCGGGTTGCCGTTCGCATCGACCGGAAAGGCCTGCACGAGCTCGCCGAACGCATCCTGCAATTCGCCGGTCGCGACCAGCTGGAGATTGCCGTTGCGGGTGAAGGTGATGTCGCCCGAAACCGGGTTGGCGGTGGCGATGAAACCGTCGCCATTGATCGCGATGTCGAGGACGCGGCCGGTCTGTTCGAGCTGGCCGAGACCGAAATCCTGGCTGACCGAGGACACGGTCGCCCCGATGCCCGGCGTGCGTCGCGGATCGGTGCTGCCGCCGGTGGCGACGAGGTCGGCGAACTGCGCGTTCGATTTCTTGAATCCGGCGGTCTCGGCATTGGCGATGTTGTTCGAGATGACGCGCAGGTCGTTCTCGGCATTGCGCATGCCGGAAAGCGAGGTGAAGAAGGACATGGGGTGTTTCCTTTCGTGTGCGAAACTTCGGGGCGGCTCAGGTCGTGGCCGGATTTTCGGGTGTCGCGCCGGTCGCGGCTGCGGCGGCTGCGGCGGCTTCGGAGGCGGCAGCAGCGGCTGCGGCGGCGCGTTCCTGCGCCTCGATCAGCGCGTCGAGCTTGGCCGAGATCTCTGACAAGGTGGCGCGCGAGGCGGTGCCGTTCTCGAGGCTGGAAAACTGCGCGAGCTGGGCAAGCATCTCGTCATTGCTCTGCGGCTCCATCGGGTCCTGGTTTGCAAGCTGGGCGGTCATCAGCCGCAGGAAATCGGTCGAATCGAGCCTTGCCGCCGCGCTTTCGCGGACAATCGATCCCGGCGCGTTGAGCGCATCGATCGCGCTCTGGGCGCTCGGCGGGGTGGTCGCGGGCGTGGTGGCGGAAACGGTCATCGTCAATTGCTCCTCAGGGTTTCGAGCATCAGCTGCTTGGCGGTCTGGAGCGCCTGGACCATGTTCTGGTACTGACGCGCGCTTTCCATGATCTCGACCATCTCGGCGCTCTCATCGACGGGCGCCTCGAAGATATGGCCGGTCGCATCGGCGAGCGGATGATCGGGGTCGTAGCGCTTGGTCGGAGCAGTCTCGGAGCGCACCAGTCCATCGCTGCGCACGCTGGTCAGGCCGCTCGCCCGGTCGAGCTCTGCGGCGAACACCGCGCGGATCGGGCGGTAGGCGCCCTCCTCGCTCGAAGCGATCGAACCGGCATTGGCGAGGTTCGATGTCGCCGCGTTCATTCGCACCATCTGGGCGGACATCGCCTCCCCGGTCATCGAGAAGATCGTCATAGGGGCGCGGTCAGCCATCGATCATTCCCCCTTGAGCGCGCGGGTGATGGTGTTGACCTTGCCCTGCACGAAGCTGAGCGTTGCCGAATAGGCGAGCGCGTTTTCGGCAAAGGCGACCTGTTCGCGGCCAAGCTCGACCGTGTTGCCATCGAGGCTGGGCATGGTCGGGCGGCGATAGAGCAGATCGGGGGTGGCGGGCGCGGCGGGCGCGCCGCTGGCCTCAGCGAGCCGGGCATCGAGCGCAGCGCCGAAATCGATGTCGCGCGCCTTGTATCCCGGGGTCGCGGCATTGGCGATGTTCGAGGCGATCACGCCCATGCGCTGCGAGCGCAATTCGAGGGCAGCGCCATGTATGCCGAAAATCGTCTCGTTCACGTCACGCTCCTTCTTGCTGGCGCGCGGCCCGATGGATGGGTCCGGCAGCGGCAATGCAGCAAGCGTGCCAAAGTGCTTCGAACCCGCAAAAAACAGAGAGTGCGTAGGCCTTCGCCGGGAGCGAGGTCGCGCGACCGGCAAGTGCTTGCAGGCCGGCGGCAAACCCCTGCCCTGCCTCCCGGCGCCGGGCGCGCGGCAGCGTCCGCACAGCCGCGGGCCGCGCTTAAGCCTGGCGCGCAGGGGCCGTTCTTGGCTGGAGAGATGCAACGCACCACTCCCTCGCAACGAGCTCATCAGAAACCGTCATGATCACCCTTGCCGCCCTCCCCGCCTCGATCAGCGCTGCCGACCTGTTCGATAGCGGCGCGCTGGTGGTGGTGCTGGCGGGCACGCTCCTGGCAACGGTTGCGCGTTGCGGAAGGGGGGAATTGCGCGCGGCGGCCAAGGCGCTTCCCGCGCTGGTCAGGGCGCGCATCGATCGCGATGCCAACCAGGCGGCGCTGGCGCGCAATGCTGGCGCGATTGCCGCGCGCGGCCATCTGTGCGCCGAATCGCCGCCACCGCCCGACCCTACGCTGGCGCGCCTGGTCGACATCTATCTCGTCAGCGGCTCGCTCGAAGCGGTCCGCGTCCAGGCCCGCGCCGACCGCGCAGGCCGCGAGATCGCCCGCGCGCAGGCGGTCAGGGTGTTCGAATTTGCCGGAGAGCTCGCCCCGGTTTTCGGGTTGGTGGGCACCTTGTTTGCGATCACCCAGCTCGTGCCGGTGGCAGGAGCGAGCACCGCCGAGGTGACCATGGCCGCGGTCGCCACCGCGGTCCTGTCCTCGCTCTACGGGGTGCTGACCGCTCACCTGGTGTGCGTCCCGCTGGCGCGCGCGGTCGAAAGGCGGGGCGAGGACGAGGAAGAAACGCGCTGCGTGCTGATCGACCGGTTCGAGGCCATGCTCGAAACCGGACCCGCGCGGCCAGCACCGGGCCGGAGGGACGCGGCGTGACCCTGCCCTCTTCTCAAGGCTGGCAGCTGATACTTGCCGACCTGGCGCTGATCCTGTTCCTGGTGACACTTTCGGCGCTGGCCAGCGGTGCCAAGGTCACCCGCATCGATAGCGAGGAATCTGGCAGCGATCCGCATGTCGCGCCCGCCCAGGCGCTTTTCCGCGTGTCGGCAGACGGCCCTTCGCTCGAACAATGGCTGGCCGAGCGTCCGCGCGATCCAAGGGCCACCCTGACCGTCTTCGCGCGCCACGTGCCGGGCGAAAGGCCGGCCGCTATCGCGCAGGCCAGTGCGCTTGCCAGCCAGGGCGATGCGGCAGGTTACCGGGTCAGAGTGGTGTTGAGCGAAGGGCGGGCCAGCGATCTTCATGCCAGCCTCGCCTATGACGAAATGGCAGCGCGTTAATGCGCGACGATCCGATTGCGCCCCTGCTGCTTGGCCGCATAGAGCGCCTCGTCCGCACGGCGGAGCGCGGTGCGCGCATCGTCTGGACCGGCAATCTCGGCGATTCCGCCCGAGAATGTCACCTTGCCGAACGGCTTCCCGCTTTCGCGGTTGACCATGCGCTTGCGCGCCTGTTCACGTCGAATCGCGTCGAGCTTGCGCCAGGCGGTCTCCTTGTCGAACCCGAACAGCAGCACGGCAAATTCCTCGCCGCCATGGCGGGCGACGAAGCATTCGTCATTGGCGCTGCGGTTCAAGGTCCCCGCGATCGCGACCAGCACCCGGTCGCCTACATCGTGGCCGTGGGTGTCGTTGATCGCCTTGAAATGATCGACATCGCAAAAGGCGACACACAGCGGGGTGCCTTCGCGCACCGCGTCGCGGGTGGCCGCGTCGAGCCGGCGTTCGAAGGCGCGGCGATTGGGCAGGCGCGTGAGATGGTCGATATCGGCCTCGATGCGCGCCTTGGCGAGATCCGCGCGCAGGGCATCGGATTCGGCCTGGCTGCGCTCCATCGCCTTTTCGATCCCCTCGATCCGTTCGAGCATGGCCTTCGACAGCGCGATCACCTGGAACACCTCGGCCCCCGGGTCGCTGATCTTCTGGATCGTGGCATCGAGCGCACCGCGCTGTTCGAGAGTCTCGGTCGCTGCCGCCCGCGCGGTCGCGGCAAAGCGCATCATAGCATATTCCATCTTGTCCATCAGCACGTCGAGCTCGCTGATGCGTTCCCCGGTTTCCGGATCGAGCCGGATGACCGTGTTGATCCAGCGCTGGTCGACGGGGTCGCCCGAAAGCTCCCGCGCGGCAAACGCCTTTGCGAGCGCGGCATTGGCTCCCGACAGCGCGGTGCCGACCGCCGACAGATTGGTGCCGGTAATGTCGAGGTCGTGCCTGATCATGAACTCGGATATCTGCGCAAAAAGGTCGCTGCGCGCCTGTTGGGCGCGGCTGTCAGCCTTGGCTTCGGGCACCTTGGGTGGCGGGTCCATCTTCATCATCGGTCTCCAGAAAGCCAAATGCGGCAATCGACCTATGGCCGCAGGCTTAATTCCGCGCTGCCCGCGCACCACGGGCTTTTGCGGAGGGCGGGCGCGGCCCGCACGGCTCGGAAAATTGGCACGCGGCTTGCACCGTTTGTTGGCAACGACAACCGGACAATATCGCAGGAGCCGACCAGATGACCCCGACCGAACTGACCAGCAGCCGAGAATCGCGCCTCCTTTTCATGGCCGCGCTACTCACGGTGATGCCGCTGATCGCGGCCGCAGCCTCTGCGCGCGAGGGCGGTGACAGCCGCTTCACCGATCCGGCCGCCATCGACGATGCGGTGACCAGCTTTACCGGATCAGCGATAGGCTCAGTGGGCGGCGCTCGGGTGCCGGCCGATCGCCGGCTGAGACTAGCCGCCTGCGAAGGCCCGCTCGATGTCGCCTGGCATGGCCGCGCGCGCACCAGCGTCGCGGTCGCCTGTCCCGGGCCCGTTCCCTGGCGCATCTTCATCGCCACTCGCGCAGGTGAAGCCGGTCCCGCCGCTCGCCCGGAGATTGCGCGTGGCGACCCGATCACCGTGCAGTTGCGTGGGCGCGGGTTCAGCGTTCAGCAGACGGGGGAAGCGATGGAGCCGGGCCGCGTGGGCGAGTGGATCGCCGTGCGCACCGCGCGCGATGCCGCTCCCGTGCGCGCGCAGATCGAACGCCCCGGCCTCGTCATCATTCCCGCGCCGTGATCCCGGCAGCCGAGGAATTTTTCGGGCCGCCCCTTAATCCGCGTCCGACGCGACCGTTCAACGCTCTAGGAATGCACGCAGGAGACATATCATGCCCTCTGTCGAATTGAGCAAATTGCAGGCGGTGACAGGACCCCGGGCCCTGTCCGATACCGACCGCGCCGCTATCGAGGCGCGCGGTTCCAGGAACGCCGCGACCCCCGGCCAATCGGGCGCAGCGCCGGGCAGTGGGGTCTCGATCGAAGTCAGCCCAGAGCTCGACGTCAGTCGCGCCGCGGCAAGCCCTCCGGTCGACAAGGACCGCGTGGCCGAAATCCGCAACGCGCTCGAGGAAGGGCGCTTCCCGCTCGTCCCCGCGCAGATCGCCGATGCGATGATCGCCGCGCAGATCAGCTTCGGTATCCGCCGGTGAGCGGGGCAATCGCCGAAACCGGGCTGAGCGGCAATTTGCGGCAGATGATTGCCGTGCTCGAAGACGAACGGCAAGCGCTTGCCAGCCTCGATGCCGATGGCCTTTACGAAGCGAGCCACGCCAAGCAGAAGCTGTGCGACCAGCTGATGCCGTTCGGCAGCGAGGCGCTAGACCCCGAGGCCCGCGAACTTGCCGTAACCGCGCAGCGGCTCAACGATGTAAACCGACGGGTGCGCAACCTGCTTGCGGCCAATGTCGCCACCCGGCTCGAAGCGCTGGGTTCGGCGCAGCACACCTACCAGCCCGGCCAACCCGGCGGCCCGGGTGGCGCAGACAGCGCGGCCTTCGCCTGACGCCGGGCGCCGGGAAGCGGATTTGACCGCCGCTCCCGCACCTACGCACGAACTCGTAATCCGGCCCATCTGGCACGCTGCTTGCTGAACTTGTCTGCGGTGCACGCGCCGGCCCACGGGGGGACGGCGATCGCGGCACCGGCAAAATGACGAGGCAGGCTTCGTGAACCACCAATCGCTACCACAAGCAGCGCTCAGGACTGTGTTCGCCCAGGCCGCGCAACTGCATCAGGGCGCGCGCGGGGCCGACAGCATTGCCCGCCCGGCAGCAGCACGCCAGATCGCCCCCTCCGAAGGGGCAACGCGGGTCGAAGCCGCTATCGCCAGCGCCGCGCAGCAAACTTCGGTCGATTTCGGGTTCCTCGTCGCCCAGGCCCAGGTCGAATCCGCGATGAACCCCGATGCGCGCGCCCGGACATCCTCGGCAACCGGACTGTACCAGTTCATCGAGAGCACATGGCTGGGAACCATGCAACGCCACGGAGAGCGCTTCGGCCTCGGTGATGTCGCGGCCCGGATCGGCACCTCGCCATCGGGGAGCGCCCATGTCGCCGATCCGGTTGCGCGCGCCGAAATTCTTGCCCTGCGCTCCAATCCCGAGATCGCGGCGCTGATGGCGGCAGGGCTTGCAGAGGACAACCGCGCCCATCTTGCCCCGATCCTGGGCCGCCAGCCCGATCACGGCGAGCTTTACCTTGCTCATTTCCTCGGAGCGGGCGGCGCCGGGCGGTTCCTGTCCGAAATGCAGGCCGACCCCGATCAGAGCGCAGCGGCGCTGTTTCGCCGCCCGGCCGCGGCCAATCGCGCAATCTTCTACTCGCCGTCCGGCCGCGCGCGCAGCCTCGCCGAAGTGATGGGCCATCTCGACACAAAGCTTGCCCGCGCCGGAGCTGCCGCGCAGCCTGGCATGGTCCCTTCTCGCAGCCATGGCGCGCAGACCCCGCGCTACGAGGCCGCTTCGCTCGCTCCGCCGGGGACTCAGCGCGGCACGCCGCCGCCCTATCTCATCGCCGACGAACAGGTATTCGCCCCGCGCAATCCGCCCGAGATCACCGGCGGCAGCCGTGCAGGCAATCCTGCGCAGCGCCCCTCGATGTCGGGGCTGTTGGAAAGCACTTTCGGGGCCGGCGCTAGCATCGCTGCGCCGCTCGCCGCACCGGCTGTCGAGCGCGCCTATGCCCGGCTGAAGGCGCTCGGCCTGTGAGCAGCGCGCAGACCGGCCCGAATGCCTCCACCGGCTTGTGGATAGACCGTTTGCGCTCGGCACCCAGGGCGATCGCGCTTCCGGTGGGGATATTCGCCCTGTTCGTGCTGATGGTGCTGCCGATCCCGCCGCTGCTGCTCGACATGTTCTTCGTGCTCAATATCGCGATCGCGGTCGCAGTTCTGATGGTCGCGCTCAATGCGCGCGAACCGCTCGATTTCTCGTCCTTCCCCACGGTTCTTCTATTCGCGACGCTGCTCCGTCTCGCGCTCAATGTCGCCTCGACCCGGATCGTGCTGGTCAACGGCCACGAAGGCGGCGAGGCGGCGGGAGAGATCATCGCGAGCTTCGGCCAGTTTCTTGTCGGCGGCAATTTCGCGGTCGGCCTGTTCGTGTTCTCGATCCTGCTGATTATCAACATGATCGTGATCACCAAGGGCGCAGGCCGCGTATCCGAGGTTTCGGCGCGCTTCGTGCTCGATGCGCTGCCGGGCAAGCAGATGGCGATCGATGCCGATATCGCCGCCGGCCTGATCACAGCCGACGAAGCGCGCGAACGCCGCCGCAATGTCACCGTCGAGGCCGATTTCTACGGATCGATGGACGGTGCGAGCAAGTTCGTCAAAGGCGATGCGATCGCCGCGCTCTTGATCCTGGGCGTCAATATCATCGCCGGCTTCGCGCTCGGCATGATCAGCCACGGCCTGTCGGCGGGCGAGGCGGGCGAGCTGTACATCACCCTTGCCGTGGGCGATGCGCTGGTCGCGCAAGTGCCCGGCCTGCTGCTTTCCATCGCCGCGGCCGCGATCGTGACCCGGGTCGCCGACACGCGCGATCTCACCGGCCAGATCGGCGGGCAGTTTTCCGACCCGCGCGGCTGGCTTCCGGTCGCAGCGATCCTGGCGGCAATCGGAATGGTCCCGGCCATGCCCCAGCTGATCTTCTTCCCCGCAGCCGCGATTGCGGGCGCGATCTGGTGGCGGATGAAACAACGCAGCCTCGTCCCCGAAAGCGAACCAGAAGCGCCCGAGGAAGTCCCGCCCGACCGCATCGACATCGCCGATGTTTCGGACCAGACGCTGGTGACGATCGAGCTCGGCTATGGTCTCGTCCATCTCGTCGACGAAGCGAAGGGCGCGCCGCTGCTGACCCGCATCACCGGGATTCGAAAGCAATTGTCGCGCGACCTCGGTTTCGTCCTGCCGCAGTTCAGGATCCGCGATTCGCTCGACGCGCGCGCCGATGAATACCGGGTGCTTATGGGCGGACTGGCTGTGGCGCAGGGCCAGGTGCGCTCGGCGCAATTGCTCGCCATCGACACCGGCGAAGTGCGCACCGGCCACGGCGTGGCCGGGATCGCGACGCGCGATCCGAGCTTCGATTGCCCGGCGCTGTGGGTTGAGCCTGCATCGCGCGACCATGCCGTGGCGGAAGGGTTCATGGTGGTCGATCCGGCCACGGTGGTCGCGACCCATGCCAACCAGGCACTGGTCGCCCAGAGCCACAACCTGCTCGGTCCCGAAGAAGTGCGCGCGCTGATCGACGACCTCAAGGAACGCGCACCCGCGCTGATCGAAGCGGTTCATCCCGAACCGCTCGGCCTCGCCGCGCTGACGCGAATCCTGCGCGCCCTGATCGCCGACGGGATCGCGATCGCCCATCCCCAGCCGCTGTTCACCAGTCTCGCGCTCGCGCTGCAATCGCAGCAGGAATTCGACGCCATCGTCGACGCCGTGCGCAGCGACCTGGGCGCGCGGCTGGTGGCACGCATTTGCGAGCCTGGCGAAAGGCTCAAGGTCGCGACCCTCGATGCCGGACTTGAAAGCGCGATCCTGGGTTCGATGATCGATCCGGCCAGCGGTCAGCCGCTGATCGAACCCGATTGCGGCGCGATGATTGCGGAGCGGATCACTGCAATGATCGCCGAGAGCCGCGGCCCGATCGCGCTGATCGTCCAGCCGCCCGCGCGCCGCGCGCTCGCCGGCCTCCTGCGCCAGCGCGCGAGCCAGTGCCAGGTGCTGTCGATCAACGAATTGCCCGCAACCCAGCCGGTCGAGGTGATCGGCGTGATCGGTGCCGATGAAAACCGCCAGATCGAGGAGGCACGCGCCGCGTGAAACACGATCCATCCAGCTTCGCAGGCGCCAAAGCCTATCACAGCGCCACCCGCGAGGAGGTGGAGGACCGCGTCCGCCGCTTCCTCCCGATGGTCCGACGCGCCGCCTGGCACATTTACGGCACGGGCCGCGAAGGCCACGAGGTCGAGGACCTCATCCAGGCGGGCATCCTTGCCCTGACCGAATGCGCCCAGCGCCATAACGGCCCGACCGAGGACGGCTTTGCCGCCTATGCCAAGATCCGCGTGCGCGGGGCAATGCTCGACCAGGTGCGCAAGCTGATGAACGACACCCGCACCGCGCGGCGCAAGCGCGCTCGCTATTCGGAAGTCGTCGAACGCGTTCGCGGCGAGACCGGGGTCGAGCCGACCGCAGCCCAGATCGCCGCCGAACTCGGCGTGAGCGATGCCGAGCTGATCGAGATCGAGAGCTCGGGCGTGTCAGTCACCTCGATCGCCGAGGAATATGACGAAAATTCGGTCGCCTTCGCCAGCGAGGACCCCGACCCGTTCGAGGTGCTGTGTGGCCAGGAGGACCGCGAGCGGCTCGTGGCGGCGATGTCCGAATTGCCCGATCGGCTCAAGCTGGTCCTGCAATTGTTCTTCGTCGAGGAACTGAACCTCACCGAGATCGCCGCGGTGATCGAAGTGAGCGTGCCGCGTGTTCACCAGCTGCGCGCCAAGGCGCTGAAGGACTTGCGCAAGGCGCTCGAACGCGACGCCGCGTGAGGCGAAGTCTCGTGCAGGCGTCCCTTGGGGTTCAGTCCGCCTCCCACCAATAGGGCTGGCGCCGGGAGGTGCCGGTAATGGTCTCGTTCATCGTCGCCGCATCGTAGAGCCTGCCACCGATCATCACCTTCGCGATATCGTCGGAATTCATGATGTCCACGCTCGGATCGGCGGTGAGTATGACCAGGTCGGCGAGCTTCCCGACCTCGAGACTGCCGATATCGTCGGCCATTCCCAGCGACTGGGCGGGCACGATCGTTCCGGCGCGCAGCGCCTGAGCCGCGCTCATCCCGCCGCGGGCAAAGCTCCACAATTCCCAATGCGCATCAATGCCCGCCTGCTGGCCGTGGGCGCCGATCGAGACCAGCACGCCGCGCTCGGCGAGCTTCTTCGCCTCGCGCGCGGCATTGTCGTCGACAAAGGCCCAGTCGGGCGCGGTGGTGCGGCGCCCGGTATCGGCAAGCAGCATGCGCGGCGGGGTGTGGACGAGCAGCGGGTGTTCCCACCAATCCATCGCCTGGCGCCAGTATGGATCGCCCGCAAGCCCGCCATAGGTGACAGTCAGCGTCGGCGTGTAGTTCGAGTTCGACTGGCTGAAGAATTGCAGCACGTCCTCGTAGAACACGTCGCCGGGCACGTTGTGCTCGATGGTCGAATTGCCGTCGGCGATCAGGTTCATGTCCATCCCGAACAGCGAGCCGCCTTCGGCCACGACCAGCATGTTTTCCGCCGCCGCGGCGCGCGCGACCATCTGGCGCTGTTCGCGCCGGGGCTGGTTGTAATTCTTGACCGAAATCCCGCCCTGCGCGGCAATTCGCCGGACATGGGCGAGCGCGTCCTCGTAGCTGTCAATCCGGGCATAGACGCTCGCCGCCTTCGCGCCGTAGATGATCTCGCCGGTCGAGAAGATGCGCGGAGACAGGAGCAGCCCCGCACGCTGGCGTTCCGACGCGGCGAAGACCGTGCTGGCATCCGAGGACGGATTGTGGACCGTCGTCACGCCGAGCGCGAGAGCCTGGGTGAGCGTCCAGTTCTGCTGGGGGATGAAATCGCCGGTGCCGTATGGCCCGTGGGCGTGGGCATCGACGAGACCGGGCATGATCACCTGCCCGCTTGCATCGACCATCCGAGCGCCGGAGGGAACCGCGACTGCGTCTGCTGTGCCGATGGCGGTGATCCGGTCGCCGGTGATGACGATCACCCCGTTCTCGATAGCGCCGGTGCCCTCGCTTTGCGCGGCCATGGTCAGGATCCGGGCGCCGGTGATCACCGTGGTGCCCTCGGGCTTGGCGGCGCGCACGGTCATGGCCAGCGAGATGCCGTCCTCGGGCGGGGTGAAGCCTTCATCCTCACCGTTGTCGTCTTCCCCCTTGGGCGCATCGCGGAAGAAATCGGCGACCGAGGCGCGTTGCAGGCGCGGCCCGATCGACCAGAACACCGTCTCGCCGCCATTGGCCCAGCCGATATAGTCGGCACCACCCTCTGAGACCTTGGTGACCGGCAGCGCGCCGCCGCTTTCACTGACGCTGACAGCGCGCGCGCCGGGGATCAGCGGCATCGCGAACAGCTCGTAATTCTGGCGGAAGGCGAGCGTGCGGCCATCGGGCGCGACGCGGAAATCATTGGCCAGATCGCCCTTGACGTGGACCCTGCGATCCTCGCCATTGCGATCAGTCGAAACCAGCGCCAGCCCGCCACCTTCGCCCTGGGTCATGTAGACCCTGTCGCCGTCGGCGCCGAATTGCGGATTCGATCCCGAACGCGTCACCTGCACCATCGCCCCGCCCGAGGCCGGAACCATGTAGATGCCGGTATTGTCCGAATAGGCATCGGAAGTGAGATAGCCGCCCGATCGCTTTTCGAAGGCGATGTGGCGTCCATCCGGGGTCCAGGCGAGATCGGCGTAATGGCCGGGCGCCTCGGTGACGGTGCGCGCATTGGCACCATTGGCATCGGCGACCACGATCCGGCCGAGGCCTGCATCGGTCCATTCGACCCAGGCCAGCCTGCTGCCGTCGCGGCTGAAGGCGGGGAAGGCCTGGACGCTGTCGCCAGGCCCGGTCAGGGGACGCGGCGCATCGCGCCCGCGCGCGCTCTTGGTGTGGAGCCGCCCGAGGCTCTCGAACACGACGCGGCTGCCATCGGGCGACAGCGTCGCAAAGCGCGGCATCGAAGTGGTGAACCGATCGGGCGATACCTCGATCTGCGGGTGCGGCGCATCGGCGATTCCACGCGTGTCGTCGATATCGAAGGGAATCTGCGCGAAATTCGATCCGTCGCGGTCGATCCTGTTGAGCTTGCCCCCTGCCCAGAACACGATCGAACGGCTGTCGGGGGTCCAGTCCATGTTGGGATAGACCCCATAGACCGCCCAGGTTTCCTGCAGATCGAGATCGAGCGCGTCATGGATCATCCGCTCGCGCCCGCTGGCGATATCCTTGATCCAAAGCTGGCTGGTGTCGCGGTCGCGCCGGACGAAGGCGATCTCGCGCCCGTCGGGCGAAGGGGTGGGTCTGACCGCGCCGCCATATCCCGAAACCGCGGTGGTCACTTCGCCGGTATCGAGGTCGTGCCGCTCGATCGCGAAGATCCCGGCCTGCGAATCCTGCGCATAGATGAAGGTGTTACCCGGCGTAGTGTTGCGGGTATAATAGATCGCCTCGCCATCGGCAGAGAAAACCGGCTCGCCCAGCTCCTTCTGGATATCCTCGTTGGCGCGCTCGACAATCGGCACACCGCCGCCGCCCGAGACGTGGTACATCCAGATCTCGCCGGTGCCCGCGCTGCGCTGGGTGGTGAAATGCTTCTTGGCGATGATGAAGCGGCCATCGGGCGACCAGCCGGGCTGGTTAAGCAGCCGGAACTCTTCCTTCGTCACCTGCCGCATGTCCGACCCATCTGCGTTCATCACCCAGATATTGTCGCCCCCGCCCCGGTCCGAGGTGAAGGCGATGCGGCTGCCATCGGGCGAAAAGCGCGGCTGCACCTCCCAGGCGAGCCCTTCTGCGATCCGCGTCGGCGTGCCGCCGGTGATCGGCATGGTGTAAATGTCGCCGAGCATGGTGAAAGCGATGGTCTGCCCATCGGGCGACACGTCGACATCCATCCAGGTGCCTTCGTCGGTCTGGATCGGGACCTGTTCGATTGTCGCTCCGCGCGGCGCCTCGACGTTCCATTCCTCGTCTTCGCTCTCTTCGTCCTGCGCGATGGCGATCTGCGGCAAGGCCAGCATGGTGCCGGCGAGAAGGGTGGAGAGGATTGAGGGTTTGAAAGCGCGCATGATTGTCTCCCTGAACTGGCGCGGGAGACTAACGGCACGCAAGGATATTGCTAGGGTCGTTGATCCGGCAAATCGAGCGGTCAGTCGAACTGCGCCTGCCGTGGCCCGAGATAGCCGAACAGGTAAGCGGCGACTTTCCTCATCTGGATTTCCTCGGCGCCCTCGGTGATGCGATAGCGGCGGTGGTGCCGGTAGATGTGCTCGAACGGCTTGTGCCGCGAATAGCCGATCCCGCCATGGACCTGCATTGCCCGGTCAGCGGCTTCGCACACCAGCCGGTTCGCCCAGTAATTGCACATCGAGACCTTGTCCGAGAGCGCGTGCTCGATTGCCTCGTGCGGCGTGTTGTCCATCTCCCACGCGGTTTTGAAGATGAGCAGGCGCAACATCTCGGCTTGCGTCGCCAGTTCGACCAGCGGGAACTGGATGCCCTGGTTGCGAGCGAGTTCCTGTCCGAAGGGCTTGCGCTCCCTGGCGTAGCGCACGCTTTCGTCGATGCAGAACATGGCCGCGCCGCAGGAACTGGCCGCCTGCCGGATGCGGTTCTGATGGACGAAGCTCTGCGCCAATGCGAGCCCGCGCCCTTCTTTCCCCAGCATCGCGCTATCGGGCACCCAGACATCCTTGAGACTCAGGCGCGGATGATCGGTGGGCATGTTGAAGGTCCACAGCCATTCCTCGATCTCGAGGCCCGGCGTGGGATTGGGGACAAGAAAACAGGTAATCCCGCGCGGATCCCCCGCCTCGCCGCTGGTCCGGGCGAAGGTGGCGCAGTGCGTGGCGACATGCATGCCGGTGATCCACATCTTCTCGCCATCGATGCGCCAGCCCTCGACCCCGTCGCGGCTTTCGCGCACAGCGGTGGTCTCCATGTGTGTCGCGTCCGAACCATGGTCGGGTTCGGTCAAGCCGAAGGCAACGCGGCGCGTACGCTCGAAACCGCCGGTGATGAATTCCTGTTTCTGCTCCTCGGTCCCCCACGCCTCGAACATGGCGACGAAGGGGAAATTGCCGACGATCGAGTGTTCGTTCTGAAGATCATTGTGAAGGCCGAGGCCCTTGCGAGCGAAGTGCTCGCGGATCACTGCCATCCAGAGGTTTGGGCCGTCCTTGCCGCCGTATTTCGCCGGCGCTGAAAAACGCCAGTGGCCCGCCTTGTCGGCGCGGCGCGTGGCTTCGCGCAGCAGCGCCTCCCATTCCTCGCGCGGCAAGCCGCCGCCCTCGAAATCGGTGCGCGCATATTCGCGGCGGTGGTCGAAGAAGCGGACATTATCGCCCGCTTGTTCGAGCGGCTTGATCTCGGCTGCAATGAAGGCGTCGAGTTCGTCCAGATAGGCTTGCAGGTCGGGGGGAATGGCAAAGTCCATCAGTCAATCACCTCAGTTGATCCACTCCACAAATCGCGCGCAACGCCAAGCGCGGGATATTTGGGAGAATCGGCCTCCAGTTTGTCGAGCGCATCGCGGCGCAAGGCCGGAATTGTTGGATCGGTCAGCATTGAGCGGCGACCGGCCAAGAAGTCTTGCGCAAGTTCGCGGTTCGAAACTCGTGGGCAAATCGCATATTCGCGGGCCAGGATTCCGAGCGCGTTGCGGGCGACCGCCAACTGAAACCGGTCATGGCCCTCCATCTTGTCTTTCAGGTTCGCAAGCCATTCTGCGACAGCCGTGGCAATCTCTCCCGTTCGCGCTTCGCCATAGTAGAGATCAGCGTCGGGCATTCGTATTTTCGGCGAAATCCCGTCAGCCAATGAATCGGCCTCAAGCAGCATCAAGAGGTCGAGTTCCTGCTCGCTCGTCCGGCGCGAGATCACCACGCGTTCGAGCATCCGGTCCTCGCCGCTGCGCCAGATCTTCGCCATCCTGAGGCAACCCAGCGCCCACCACACGGTGCGGTGGATCAGCCAGTAGCGGAAGCGGGCGCGGTCGACCTTCACCCTCGCTTCGGCCTCGTAGGCGGCGAAATATTGATCAAGGCTTCCCAGCCCCAGCGCAGGCCGGTCGTATCGGTGAAACCGCCACACCGCCATACATCCGAAGGCGAGGTCTTCGTGGCGGTCGCCGAAATGCGCCAGTTCCCAATCGAGCACGCCTGTCAGCTTGGCGGGTTCACACAGGAGATTGCCCATCCGGTAATCGCCGTGAACCAGGACCGGCTCCACCGGTTCGGGGCAGTTGTCCTCCATCCACTTGAGGCCGAGTGCGATGATCGGCCGGTCGCCGCCCGCCTCCTCGAATTGCGCGCGGAGGTCGGCGATGGCCTGCCGGTAATCGATCACCGGCACAGCCCCGGGGAGCGCATCGCGCGGAACCGAATGGACAAGCGCAAGGTCGCGCGCGGCCTGTTCGAGCAGCGCGTCAGCACCGTCAAAACCAAGGATCTCCCTGGGGTTCGCCGTCCCCGGCAAAGCGCGCATGACGAAACCGCTGCCGATCGCGTCGCCCGGCTCGAGTTCCGTCACCACTTCCGGGGCGGTCACGCCTGCTTCACGCGCGGCACGGATCACCGCGGCCTCGACATCGTGGCCGAACGGGCGCTCGTGCATGAATGTGGCGCTCGGCGCGCGGCGCAGGACGAAATCGCACCCGCCTGCCGAAAAGCGCCAGCTTTCCATCGTCGCCCCGCCGGTGAGCCGGGTCAGGCCGCCGGGTGCGGCGAGACCGGCACGATCCATCGCCCGCGCCAGCCCCGCAAGCAGTTCGTCAGGCGAAATTTCCCCCATCGCCCGAGGTCAGGCGACCTCGGCATCTTTCTTCACGGTGATCACCTGCGGATAGGTGAACTCCCTCAATCCATCGAGCCCGTATTCGGCGCCGAAGCCCGATTGCTTGTGCCCGCCAAACGGCGCGAAGGGCGAGAGGTGCATGTATTCGTTGATCCAGACCGTTCCGGTCTCGAGCTGTTCGGCGATCGCGACGCCTTTTTCGGTGTCCGCAGTCCAGACCGAGCCGGCCAGGCCGTAATCGGAGGCATTGGCTCGCGCGATAACCTCGTCCTCGCTCGAAAATTTCATCAGCGGCATGACCGGGCCGAACTGCTCCTCGGCGACGATTCGCGCGTCTTCGGGCGGGTTGTCGAGAATGGTGATCGGGACGTAATAGCCGGTGCCCGACGGGTCCTTGTCGCCGCCGGTGAGGAACTTGTAGCCGTTGTCCTTGGCGTCCTCGATCAGCTCGAGCACGCGCTCATACTGCTTCTTGTTCTGGATCGGCCCGACCCCGGTGCCCTGCTCGCTGCCGTCGCCGACCTTCACCGTCTTGGCATATTCGGCAATCGCTTCGGCAAGCTCGTCATAGATATCCTCGTGGATATAGATGCGCTTGGCCGCGACGCAGATTTGCCCGGCATTCGAGAAGCTTGCCCAGAACAATTGTTCGGCGACCTTCTTGGGATCGGCATCGGGAAGCACGATCGAGGCATCGTTCCCGCCCAGTTCGAGCGTGATCCGCTTCAGGTCGGCGCTCGCGCCTTCCATGATCTTCTTGCCCGTCGCGGTCGAGCCGGTGAAGGTGATCTTGTCGATCCCCGGGTGCTGGGTGATCAGCGGGCCGAGGCTGTCTTCGCCGGTGATGATGTTGACCGTGCCCGCGGGCACCTTGTCGGCGATCAGTTCGGCGATGCGAAGCGTTGCGAGCGGAGTGAAGGGCGAAGGCTTGAGAATGATGGTGCAGCCGCTCATCAAGGCGGGCACGATCTTCTGGATCGCCATCATCACCGGGAAGTTCCACGGCACGATCCCGCCGACCACGCCTACCGGCACGCGGCGCGAGCGGTGGAGGCGGGTGTCATCGTCCTGGAGAACCTCTTCCTCGAGCTTCAGGGTCGCTTGCGCCGCTGCCATGCCGGCCGCGCCGTAGATCTCGCCCTTGGCCTGCTGGTGCGGCTTGCCCTGCTCGCTGGTGAGCAGGCGGTAAAGCTCATCGGCATTTTCCTTGATCGCGGCGGAGATCGCCATGCAGGCGGCCTGGCGTTCTTCGAAACTGGTGGTCTTCCAGCTCTTGAAGGCCTCGCGCGCGGCGATCACCGCGCTGTCGAGCTCCTCGGCACCGCAGGCGGGGACCTGGCCGATGACTTCCTCGTTGGCGGGATTGACGACATCGAGCCAGTCGTCGGCCTGGATCATCTTGCCGTTGATGAGGTTTCGATACTGGGTGGTCATGGCTGTTTCCTCTCGCGAATCCAGTGCACGGTTTCCTATTGAAACCGAAAGTGAAGCATTGGCGGCAAATTGCAATCGGCTTTGCGCCGCCCCGTTGCTTTGCTTCGGGCTTGTCAAACGGTTAAGTTTCGCTTGCTAGCGTTTGCACTAGGCCAGCGCGCACCGTAAAGCCGCGGCCACATTCTCACTTTCGGAGCGACACGCCGCAAATGGCAAAGGACTGGTGCATCGGGATTATTGGTGGGTCGGGGCTTTACGACATCGAAGGCCTCGAGGACCGGCAATGGCTGATGATCGACACGCCGTGGGGCGATCCGTCGGACGAAATCCTGTTCGGCCGGATCGGCAATGTGAAACTGCGATTCCTGCCTCGCCACGGCCGCGGCCACCCGGTCAGCCCCTCCGACCTCAATGCAAGGGCCAATATCGACGCCCTCAAACGCGCAGGATGCACCGACATCCTCGCGATCTCGGCGGTGGGCTCCTTGCGCGAAGAGCTCGAACCCGGCCGCTTCGTCATCGCCGAACAATTCATCGACAATACCCGCCAGCGCCCCTCGACCTTTTATTCGAGCGGCCTTGTCACCCATGTGTCGATGGCGGACCCGGTCTGTCCGCGGCTGAGCGAAATGGCGGCCAAGGCAATCACTGCGTGCAAGGGCAAGGTCGCCACCGGCGCCACCTATGTCGCGATCGAAGGACCGCAATTCTCGACCCGCGCCGAAAGCCGGATGTATCGCCAATGGGGTGCCGACATCATCGGCATGACCGCGATGCCCGAAGCCCGGCTCGCCCGCGAGGCCGAGCTTCCCTATGCGCTGGTCGGCATGGTCACCGATTACGATTGCTGGCGCGCCACCGAGCAGGGGGGCGAACAGGTCAATGTCGCACAGGTCGTCGCGCAGATGCAGGAAAACGGCCAGCTCGCGCGCGAGGCGGTGCTCAACTTCATCGCGAGCCTTCCCAAGACACGCAAGGCCTCGCCGATCGACACCGCGCTCGATGATGCGGTGATCACCGTTCCCGAGGAACAGGACCCGGCGCTGCTCGCACGGCTCGACGCGGTCGCGGGCCGCATCCTGGGCTAACGCGTCAGACCTCGCTGCCGTCTTCCTTCCAGCGCCCGCGAACTGGGTGGAACCGGTCGACCCGGATCGACTGCCACACCCCGCCGGTGAGATAGGGATCATCGTTCACGGTTGCGCGCGCGGCCGCCTCGTCTTCGGCCTCGATGATGAGGAGCGAGCCGACAAAGTCGCCGCGGGCATTTGTGAGCGGCCCGGCAGCGCGGTAATTCTCCTCGTGCTCGGCCATGAATTCGCGCTGCGCCTGCTTGTGTACCTCGCGCAATGTATCGCTGTTTTCGCCGTCGCGGCAGTAGAAACAGAACAGGGCCATGCCATCCGGTCCTCTTGGCTGGGTGCGCGGGATATCCGCGATAACACACACCAGCAGGGCTGCAAGCGTGCGACTTTGCTTGATCGCGCGCGCCGACGGGTCCAATTGCGCTCGTGTTGGCGACTCGCCTGACTGCTAAGGAACAACCCCTCAAGTGACCATGACCGGCTTGTCTGCAAACACTGCCCATTTTCTCGACCGTAGCGAGCTTCGCCGCGCCTATCGCGCCGAAGAGGAGGCTTGCATCGCCCGCCGCCTCGAACAGGCCGCACCTGCACGTAAGGTCGCCGATGATGCGGCCGCCATGGCGATCGCGCTCATCGAGGGCGCGCGCCGCCACAAGGCGAGCGGCATCGACGCATTTCTCCAGCAATACGGGCTCGATACAGAGGAAGGCATCGCGCTGATGTGCCTGGCTGAAGCCTTGCTGCGCGTGCCCGACGACAAGACCGCAGACGCGCTCATCCGCGACAAGATCGGCGAAATCGACTGGGGCGAACACCTGGGCGAAAGCTCATCGACCTTCGTGAATGCCGCGACCTTCTCGCTGATGCTGACCGGCGAAGTGCTCGAACGCCCCGAAGAGCACCAGCGTGGGATGGGACGCACCTTGAAGCGCACCATGAACCGCCTCGGCGAACCGGTGATCCGCACCGCCACCTTGCAGGCCATGCGCATACTGGGCGGACAGTTCGTCTATGGGCGCACGATCGGCGAAGCGATGGAACGCGCCAAGCCCGAACGCGCGCGCGGGCTGACCCATTCGTTCGACATGCTCGGCGAAGCGGCGATGACCTTTGCCGATGCCGAACGTTACCGCCAGGCCTATGATGCCGCGATCGACCGGCTCGTCTCCGAAGCCGATGGCGGGATCACGGCATCGCCCGGCATTTCGGTCAAGCTGTCGGCGCTGCACCCCAAATACAGCTATCTCCACGCCGAAGAGGCGGTGCGCGACATCGTGCCGGTGGTGCGCGCACTCGCGGTCAAGGCGCGCGATGCCGATATTCACTTCACCGTGGATGCAGAAGAAGCCGAGCGGCTCGAGGTCAGCCTCGACATCATCGAGACACTGGTGGCCGACGATGACCTGTTCACCCGCGCCGACGGCTCGCGCTGGGAAGGTTTTGGCCTCGCGATCCAGGCCTATCAGAAGCGCGGGCTGCCGCTGTGCGAATGGACCGCAAAGCTCGCACGCCGCCACGGCCGCAAGCTGTTCGTGCGTCTCGTGAAGGGCGCTTATTGGGACACCGAGATCAAGCTGAGCCAGGTCGGCGGCTTCGACGATTACCCGGTCTTCACCCGCAAGGTGGCGACTGATGTCTCCTACCTCGCCTGCGCGGCACGCCTGTTCGAACACGACGACGTGATCCGTCCGGCATTCGCGACGCACAACGCCTATACCGTCGCGGTCATCAAGCAGCTGGCGCAAGGCCGCCCGTTCGAGTTCCAGCGCCTCCACGGCATGGGCGAGGAGGTCTTTGCCACTCTTCGCGAGATGGAAGGCGACAATCCCACCCCGGTGCGGATCTACGCGCCGGTCGGCGGGCACAAGGAATTGCTCGCCTATCTCGTGCGCCGCCTGCTTGAAAACGGAGCGAACACCAGCTTCGTCAACCGCATGGGCGATGCCGAAGTGGCGGCAGGCGACCTCGTCGGCGATCCGGTGGCAGAGCTTGCCGCGCTCGAACCGCGCCGCAACCCGGCTATCCCGCTTCCGCGCGACATTCTCGGCGCGCGGGTCAACAGCGCAGGGATCGACCTGTCCGACCCGCTGGTACGCGAACCGCTGATCGAGCGGCTCGAAAAGCTGGCCGGCCTGCACTGGCATGCCGAGCCGACCTTTCCCGCCGAAGAACCGGGCGAAATGGCACCGATCACCATGCCACACGACCTCACTCGCGAGGTCGGCACGCGGCGCGATGCCACGCAGGAAGAGGTCGATGCCGCGTTCGAACGCGCGGCAAAGATCCAGCCGGGCTGGGATGCGCTGGGCGGCGAGAACCGCGCTCTCCTGCTCGAGGAAGCCGCCGACCTGTTCGAGGAACACACAGACGAATTCCTTTCCCTGTGCCAGCGCGAGGCGGGCAAGACCCTGCTCGATGGCGTGGCCGAACTGCGCGAAGCGGTCGATTTCCTGCGCTATTACGCGATGGAAGCGCGCCGCCAGTTCGAGCACCCGGTCCACCTCCCCGGACCCACCGGCGAGGAGAACACGCTGCGGATGCACGGGCGCGGCGTCTTCGCGACGATTTCGCCGTGGAACTTCCCGCTCGCGATCTTCACCGGCATGGCATCGGCTGCTCTCGCCGCAGGCAATGCGGTGATCGCCAAGCCTGCCGAACAG
The DNA here is from genome assembly GCF_045862805.1 of Qipengyuania nanhaisediminis. GTDB lineage: Bacteria > Pseudomonadota > Alphaproteobacteria > Sphingomonadales > Sphingomonadaceae > Erythrobacter > Erythrobacter nanhaisediminis_A. The sequence goes on along the minus strand of NZ_AP025760.1, from coordinate 648,557 downwards.
ACCCCGCTGATCGCCGCGCTCGCGGTGAAGCTGTGCCACGAGGCGGGCATTCCGCCCGAGGCGCTGCAATTGCTCCCCGGTGCGGGCGATGTCGGCCAGATGATCACCGCCGACCCGCGGCTCGCAGGCGTGGCCTTCACCGGTTCGACCGAGACCGCACAGGCAATCAACCGCACGCTTGCCGGGCGCGACGGGCCGATCGCCACGCTGATCGCCGAGACCGGCGGGCAGAACGCGATGATCGTCGATTCGTCCGCCCTGCCCGAACAGGTGGTGCGCGACGTGCTGGCAAGCGCTTTCCAGAGCGCGGGACAGCGCTGCTCGGCATTGCGCATGCTTTACCTCCAGGAAGACGTCGCTGACGAAATGCTCGCGATGATCCGCGGCGGGTTTCATGCATTGAACGTCGGCGATCCCGCGAAGCTGAGCACCGATGTCGGCCCGGTGATCGACCCGGACGCACAGGCCGCGCTCGAACGCCACGTCGCGCGCCGCCAGCAGAACAACCGGATTGTCTGGCGGCTCGAGATCGACGAGCAGCTCGCCAAGGGATGCTTTGTCGCTCCGACCATCATCGAGCTCGATTCGATCATCGACCTGAAGCGCGAGAATTTCGGCCCCGTGCTCCATGTCGCGCGCTTCAAGGCCAGCGAGCTCGGGCAAGTGATCGAGGACATCAACGCCACCGGCTACGGCCTCACGCTCGGCCTGCACAGCCGGATCGAGGCGACCCGTCGCTTTGTTCAGGCGCGCGCGAAGGTTGGCAATTTCTACGTCAACCGCAACCAGATCGGCGCGATCGTCGAAAGCCAGCCTTTCGGCGGCGAGGGCCTGTCGGGCACCGGCCCCAAGGCGGGTGGTCCGCATTATCTCGCGCGCTTCGCGACCGAGCGGGTGACCTGCATCGACACCACCGCCGCGGGCGGCAATGCAAGCCTTCTGGCAAGTCTTTGACCCTACTTGAAAATAGGCGAGCAGCAGCGATAACCTGCGCGTTATGACCCGGACCCTCGCCCGCCTGTTTTCGCATGTCATCGGCCTCGTCGCGCTCGCGTGGAGCGGCGCAGCGCTGGCTGACGTCCAGATTCATTTCCATTCGTTCAACGGGTCGGTCTTTGGCGGACGCTATCCGCACACCTTCATCGTGCTCGATGGCACGATCGAGGCCACCGGAGAGCCGGTGAACGAAAATTACGGCTTCACCGCGCGATCGGTGACCGCCGCGGCGACGCGCGACTGGGCCGCTCACCGGGTCGAGAGCGAGCCCGAGCGCTACATCCGCAGCACAAACCGGCATTTCACGCTCAGCCTCACCGACGAGCAATATTACGCGATCATCCGCGAAGTGCGGGCCTGGGCGCTGGAGCCGGGCAAACGCTACAGCCTCGACCAGCGCAATTGCATCCACTTCGTCGGGCGCATGGCGCAAATACTCGGCCTCAGGGTGGACTATCCGCAGGACATGTTGCGCCGGCCCAAGAAATGGCTGAACCATGTCACCGCGCTCAATCCGCAATTGAGAGCGCCTATCATCGATTAGCAGGGGACAACGCCCGATGACAAAGATTGTCCGCCGCGAAGTCCTTGCCATGGCCGCAGTGGGCACGCTCGCATCGGCCTGTACGTCCGGCGGCGACAACCGACCCAGGCGGGTCGCCGTGATCGGCGCAGGCATTGTCGGCGCATCGATTGCCTACAACCTTGCCAAGGCGGGCGCCGAAGTCACGATCTTCGACCGACACGATGTCGCCACTAGGGCCAGCCGCGGCACCTTTGCTTGGCTCAACGCGACATGGGCGAAACAGCCGCGGGCCTATCACCGGCTCAACCAGCTTGGAATGGCTGGGTGGCAGGAACTCGAAAGCGCGCTTGACATCCCCGTCAAATGGGGTGGATCTCTCGAATGGTTCGCGAGCGAGGAGCGGCAGGAATTGCTCGCCAGCCAGATCGCCGAACAGGTCGCATGGGGCGCACCTGCGCGCATGGTGGAAGGAAGCGAACTTTCCGAGCTTGAGCCGCAGGTCAATTTCCGCGGAACTGCGGGCCGCCTTTTCACCCAATGACGGCGCGGTCGATCCGGTTCTGGCGGCGTAGGCCATGGTCGGAGCGGCTGTCGCGGCAGGCGCGAGGCTGCACACGCAGACACCGGTCGAAACATTGACGCGGGTCAATAATCAGGCACCGGTAACGCTTGTGACGGGCCTGGGTCAGTTCGAAGCCGATGGCTGCGTCCTCGCCACCGGAGCCGACCCGGACGCCACGCAGGCGCTTGCGGGAATCGCGATCCCTCAGCGCTCGACTCCCGGGGCGCAATTCGACGCTGCGCTCGGGCGCGGCGAGGGTCGGCAATTCGAGCAATTGTTCGGCGTCGGCCCGATTGCGCATAGTGGGGTGACGCTCGCCCCGATCCTCGGGCGCATGGCAGTCCAGGAAATCCTCGAGGGGGTCAGGCTGGACATGCTCGCACCCTATCGCCCCGATCGCGACTTCGAAGAGATTCGGCGCTACTGAGACGGGCCTGATTACCGGAAAACTGGGTCCGCACGCTTGCCTCGGCCTGCGCCATGCGGAATCACGGCGCCATGGCGATTCTTTCCGACAAGTGGATCCGCGAACAGGCGCACCAGAACGGCATGATCGAGCCGTTCGAAGAAGCGCAGCGGCGCGATGGCTGCATTTCCTACGGCCTCTCTTCCTATGGCTATGACGCGCGGGTCGCACCCGAGTTCAAGATCTTCACCAATGTCGATTCCTCGACGGTCGATCCCAAGGCGTTTGACCCCAAGAACTTCGTCGACCGCGAAACCGATGTCTGCATCATTCCGCCCAATTCCTTTGCGCTGGCGCGCACGGTCGAATATTTCCGCGTGCCCGAAGACGTGCTGGTCATCTGCCTCGGCAAGAGCACCTATGCGCGCTGCGGGATCATCGTGAACGTCACCCCGCTCGAACCGGGTTGGGAGGGGCACGTCACGCTCGAATTCTCGAACACCACTCCGCTGCCTGCGAAGATCTACGCCAATGAAGGCGCGTGCCAGTTCCTGTTCCTGAAGGGGAACGAACGCTGCGAGACGAGCTACAAGGACCGCGCGGGCAAATATATGGGCCAGCGCGGGGTGACGCTGCCGCGCCTCTGATACGCGGCTTGCCAGGCCGCTCCCTTTGACTTCGCGCTCCTCGCGGCGCATGTCGGTTTCAAAGGGAGATTGATTGCAATGGCCGACACGACCCGCGAATTCGACATCATCGTCTATGGCGCCACCGGCTATACCGGCCGGCTCGTCGCCGAATATCTTGCCAGCCATTACGGCTCTACCGGCAATGGGCCGCGATGGGCCATGGCAGGCCGCAGCGCCGACAAGCTCGCCGCAGTGCGCGAAGAAATCGGGGCGCCGGCTGAGACGCCGCTGGTGGTCGCCAATGCCGATGACCCGTCAGATCTTGAAAGGATGTGCGAGCGCACCCGGGTGGTGCTCACCACGGTCGGGCCCTACCAGCTTTACGGCGACAATCTCGTCGCCGCCTGCGTGAAGACCGGCACCGATTATGCCGATCTGTGCGGCGAACCAGCATGGATGGCCGAAAAGATCGCCGAGCACCACGAAGCCGCCAAGGCGAGCGGCGCGCGCATCTGCTTTTCGAGCGGGTTCGATTCGATCCCCTTCGATCTCGGCGTGCTGATGACACAGAAGGCGGCAAAGGAACGCTTCGGAGCGCCGGCCAAGCGCATTCGCGGCCGTGTGCGCGCGATGCAGGGCACCTTTTCAGGCGGCACCGCGGCAAGCCTTGGTGCTACGATGAAGGCCGCTGCCAAGAACCCGCGCCTCATCAACGTGCTGCGCGATCCGTTCGCGCTCGCTCCGGGCTTCGAAGGGCCGAGCCAGCCTTCAGGCATGATCCCGCAATATGAAAAGGACCTCGAAAAGTGGGCGGCGCCCTTCGTCATGGCGCCGATCAACACCAAGAACGTCCACCGCACCAATTTCCTTCTCGGTCATCCCTATGGCGAGGATTTCCAGTATGACGAGATGATGCTCACCAGCCCCGGCGAGGCGGGCAAGAAGATGGCCGAAGCCGCGACCGAGATGATGAAGAACCCGTTCGGTGCCAAGCCTCCCAAGCCCGGCGAAGGGCCGAGCGCGGAAGAGCGCGAGAACGGTTTTTACGACATTCTATTCGTTGCCGAAGGCCCCGATGGCGAGACACTGCACTATTCGGTCAAGGGCAAGTATGATCCGGGATATGGTTCGACCAGCCGGATGCTGTCGGAAACCGGCATGGCGCTGCTGTTATCCGAGGCCGAAGGCGGTGTCGGAACGCCCGGTTCGTTCCTTGGCGAAGACCTCGTCAAGCGGCTCGAAGAGCACGCCGAGCTGACTTTCACGCTTGAAAAGTGATCTAGCCGCGCCCGGTCGGCTAATTGCACCGGGCGCGGGCGCGATCAGAAGCTCAGCCGCACGCTCGCGCGGATATTGCGACCGGGCAGCGGGACGAAGTCCTTGGTAAAGCTCGCATGGCGACGGCCGGTGACGTTGAAGATGTTGTCGACCGCCAGCTGCAGCGTGACATGCTCGTTCGAGGCGAGCGGGCGCCACGAGGCCACCGCATTCACGAAGGCAAAATCGTCGGTCGGGGTCTCGAACTCGGCGACCTCGTTCTGGCTGGCGAACCATTGCACCTCGCCGCGCAGGTCGAAGGCGTTCGATTGCAGCTCGAGCGCGCCGAGCAGGCTGAGCGGCGGGATGCGCGGCACCGAAGATCCGTCAGCCAGCCGGGCATCGATATAGGAGCCGCGCAAATCGGCGATCAGACCGATGTCGCCATTGTCGAACAACGGCAAGGTGACCTCGCCTTCGAGACCGAAATAGTCGGCGTCCTGCTGGAGATAGACGAAGACCGGCAGCTCGTCTTCCTCGAGTCCGGTTTCGGTGAGGTAGATATAATCGTCGAACCACTGGTTGAAGACCGCGAATGAAACCTCCGCGCCGCCGATCCGACCGCGCACGAAGCCCTCGACACCCCATGCGCTCTCGACCGCGAGGTCCGGATCGCCGATTTCGAAGGCCTGGGTCGCGATATGGGGGCCGTTGGAGAACAGTTCCTCGGCGCTCGGAGCGCGTTCGGCGCGGCTGACATTGACACCGGCGCGCAGCGCGTCGTCGGTCTCGTAGATCACGCCCAGCGCGCCCGAAAGGGTATCGAAATCTCGCGAAACACGATTGAGCGTGTCCTCGACACTCGTAAATTCGGCGCGCGCTGCGAGCTCGATCTGGATCGGACCGGTGCCGAATTCCTGAAGCCCGAAGACCGCGAACTGGTCGGTCAGGTTGGGTGGAACATACGCCTCGGCACCCTCGGCGAAGAAGTCGCGGTGGCGGAACTGCACGCCGATCGAACCGCGCGAGGCGCCGCGCGGGTTTTGTTCGAGAACGGCGCGCGCCTCGAGGCCCTTGCTGTCGAACACCGTGCCGACCTCGTCGCCCTCGAATTCGGTGTGGGTATAGTCGGAAAAGCCTGCGCGCAGCTTGAGGCGCGAGAAGAAACCATCGCCGAGGAACACGTCTGCCCGCATATCGGCGCGCAGCTGCTGGAGATCGATCGAGACGATTTCCTCGCCTTCCTCTTCGCCATCTTCGTCTTCGCCTTCCTCTTCGCCATGGTGGTGGCCCGCCCCCGGGCGACCGGGAATGCCGTAATTCGTGTCGTAATACCCGACCGAGAACCCGAGCGAGGATTCGCCAAGGATCACTCCGAGCCCGCCATTGACCGTCCAGCTTTCGCTAGCGGTATTTGGGACGAACCCGGCCTGGTTGGCGGCTTCGCGAAACTCTTCGGCTTCTTCGAATTCACCCTCTTCCTCTTCCTCGGCTGCTTCCTCGAGGAGTTCGGCGCGCAATTCGGGTGCGACTTGGAAGCCGGGGATTTCGAGATCGTCGGTTTCGCGCCAGGTCCCGTCGAAATGGACCACCAGGACCTCGCCGATCGGGACATCGACCGAGGCGCCCGCCGTGCGAAGATCGCTCGCGGTGTCGAGTGCAGCGAGACCGTCGAAATGGAAGCCCTCGTCGGGGATGCGCGTGGGAATGCGCTTGTCGATCACGTTGACAGCGCCACCGATTGCCTGGCTGCCGAACAGGAGCGTCGCAGGGCCGCGCAAGACCTCGATGCGTTCGGCGGTCAGCGGGTCGATCGTGGTCGCATGGTCGACCGAGGTGTTGGAGACGTCAGCCGTCCCGATCCCGTCGACCAGCACCCGCACGCGTTCGCCCTGGAAACCGCGCAGGACCGGGCGCGATGCACCGGGCGCAAAGCTTGATGCCGAAACGCCCGGAAGTTTGGCGAGCACTTCGCCGAGCTGCCCGTTCAGGTTGCGCTGGATTTCCTCGGCCTCGAACACGCTGGTCCCGGCGAGAATATCAAGTTGGGCGAGCCCATCGGCGCTGACGATGATATTGCCCTGGTAGTCGGACTGGCGGTTGTGAACGTCGTCATCGACCCGTTCTTCGCCTTCGGCAGGCGCGCTCGAAGTGCGCTCGTCGTCCTGTGCGAAGGCCGGGTTCGCGCCAAGCGAAAGGGCAAGGACGGCGGCGATTGCGGTAGGTGATGCAAGGGCTTTCATGTCGATCCTGATCTCATCGCGTCAATGTTATAAAGTCTCATTCGCTGTAGAGCGCAAGCTGTATATTGCAATCGCGAAACGGCTATCTGCGGCAAAGAGGCGGCGAGCGACCGCGAAGTGCGGCCTATCGGCAACACCGGCTGTCGCAAGACTGAACGGGGATGCGCAAACAGCGCGAACGGATCCAAGATGATCCGGAAAAATGGAGCGGGCGAGGCGATTCGAACGCCCGACCCCAACCTTGGCAAGGTTGTGCTCTACCCCTGAGCTACGCCCGCTCACTGACGCCTCGCAGAGTGGCTGCAACAGCCTTTCTCTGCCGGGGAGGCGGCGCGATTAGCAGCGCTTCCAAAGCCCTGCAAGGGGAAAAATGCACGGTGATCAAACAAGCCGGCAATCGGCGAAATCACGATTAGTCTGGCCAGCGCGACCGCCAAGCTTCACATAGCCGCGAAACGCCCCACATTGGGGCCAAGCATTCGCCACCAAACAGCAACAGGAGCGCACCCTTGGCAAGCATGGGTCTCAATATCGAAGAGCAAAAAGCGGTCGAACGGTTCCAGAAGGATGTCGTCGCGCCCTCGCAGACAAAGCTCGTCATTCTCGATTTCTGGGCCGAGTGGTGCGGCCCGTGCAAGGCGCTGACCCCGGTGCTCGAGAAGGTAGCGGCCGAATATGCCGACAAGGGCGTGGTGCTTGCCAAGATCAATGTTGACGAGGAAAAGTTCATCGCCGGCCAGTTCCAGGTCCAGTCGATCCCCACGGTCTATGCCATGTTCCAGGGCCAGCCGGTCGCCGACCTCACCAGCGCGCGGTCGGAGAGCCAGTTGAAGCAGGCGCTCGACCAGCTCTTAAAGCAGCTCCCCGTCAAGGCCGGGGCCGACGAAGGCGGTGAAGGCGGCCAGGGCGGCCCCTCCCAGCAGGACATCGACCAGTTCGTCGCAATGGGCGAACAGGCGCTGGCCGATGGCGAAACCGAACGGGCGCTGGGCATCTTTGCGCAGGTGATCGAATTCGACAATGCCAATCCCAAGGCGATCGGCGGAATGATCCGCGCCCAGGTGGCCATGGACCAGGCCGACGAAGCGACCAAGATGCTCGAAGCAATCAAGTCGAGCCCGGTCTATGCCTCTATCAAGGACGACCCCGCCATGAGCGCTGCCGAAAGCGCGCTCGAACTGGCCGGGACGCGCGTCGATGACAGCGAGCTTGCCGGACTGCGTGAAAAGGTCGCGGCAGACCCCGATGACATGGACGCACAAATGGCCCTTGCCGAAGCAGCCTTTGCCGCCGGTTCGCGCGACGAGGCCGCTGACACGTTTCTCGCGATGATCGAAAAGGACCGCGAATGGAAGGAAGGCGCGGCGCGCGCCAAGCTGCTACAGATTTTCGAGGCGACCGGGCTTGAGGACGAGTGGGTGGTCTCGACCCGGCGGCGGCTGTCGCGGATCTTGTTCGGATAACTCCCGAGAATGACCGCTCGTCTCTCGATCTTTCCGCTGCCTGGCACGATCCTGTTCCCAGGATTGCAATTGCCGCTCCACGTCTTCGAGGAGCGTTACCGCGCGCTGGTCGGCGATGCGCTGGTCCGCGACCGGCGAATCGCGATGATCCAGCCGCAGCGTGCTTTCGAGGGCGCACCGCTGTACTCCATCGGCTGCGTCGGCAGGATCGGCGAGATCGAGGCGCTCGAAGACGGGCGCTACAACCTCATCCTCGAAGGCGAGAAACGCTTTCGGGTCGTGCGCGAGCTCGACGTGACCACGCCCTTTCGGCAGGTCGAAGGCGAACTGATCGAGGACGACGCGGACGAGGTGCTGAGCCATGCCCAACGCGGCGGGTTCGAGCGCGAGGCGCGCGAATTTGCGGACAGCCAGGGCTACAACGTCGACTGGGATTCGGTCGAGAGACTCGATGACCAGTCGCTGATCAACGGGGTGTCGCAGATCGCACCCTTCGATCCCGCCTCGAAACAGGCGCTGCTCGAGGCGGGCACTTTATCGGAGCGATGCGAACTGCTGGTGCAGCTGATGCAATTTTTCGGGCGCAGCGATCCCACCGAGGAAATTACGACGCTGCAATGACGCGGCTCAGACCAGCGGCGCCGCCGGGTCGGCGACCGCAAAGGCGCCGCGCAATCCGTCGATCACATATTGCGCGGCGAGTGCGGACAGCAGCACGCCGAGCAGCCGGGTGATGACCGCCTCGACCTTGTCTCCGAGCAACCGGATCAGCGGACGCGCAGCGACGAGCGCGACGGCGGTGATCAGGAGGACCAGGCCGAGCGCCAGGAACACCTCGAGCGTTTCCGAAGGGGTCTCGGCCTCGTTCATCAATAGCATGATCGCCGCGATCGCGCCGGGCCCTGCGAGCATCGGCATCGCCATGGGGAACACCGAGACATCCTCGATCTCGGGATCGGCGCTGATCTTGTCGGCACGCTCGGTCCGGCGCTGGGTGCGTTTCTCGAACACCATCTCGAAAGCGATCCAGAACAGCATCAGTCCGCCCGCAATGCGGAAACTGTCGAGCTCGATATGGAGCGCGCCAAGCAGGTCCTCTCCGAAGAAAGCGAAGATCAGCAGGATCACCGCGGCAATCGCGGTCGCTCGCAGCGCCATGTTGCGCGCCTGTGCATTGCTCGCATTCTTGGTCAGCCCGGCATAGATCGGGGCGCATCCCGGCGGATCGATCACCACGAAAAGCGTGATGAAGGCGGAGATGAAGAGTTCGGGCATCATCGCCGACACTCACCACCCCTGAGCGCGAAATTCAAGAGGCTGGCGTGAAGCGTTCGTCGATTGCGGCGATCCAGCGCCCGTCGAACCAGTATTCGGCGGCAACGAGCTTGGTGCCGTCAGCGAGGTGGTCGATGCGCCAGCGAAGCGTCCCGTCCCGCGATTGCATCGGGTCACGCTCCCCGCTCGCGACAACCGAGCCGGAGGGCGGTGCTGCGACCGGCGCATCAGGTCGCGCGCAGCTCGCCACGAGCCCTTCGACGGCATCCATGGCTGTGACGACGATATCGCCGTCCTCGGGAACCGAACGCGGCGCAGGCTGCGGGATATCGGGTCCACCGCCGTCATAAATCCAGCGATACTGGCCATCTTGCTGGCGCTGCCAGACGGTGACAAAGGTGCCGACCGTCCCCTCGGGATCGCGATAGCGGCCAAGGCTGACCGCGACATCGCCCGCGCAGCTCATCACCACGGTGCGCGGCGCCCATTGCACCGCTTCTTCGGGATCCTCGAGCACTTCGCGCAATTCGGCAAAGGGGCGCGGCCCGCTGCGGGTGTGGAGCATGGCGCCCGGCGCTGCGAAGGCTTCGAAAGCGGTCCACTGCCCATCCTCGCGTGCGGCGCGGGCAAAAGCGAGTTCGGTGGCAACCACCGTGCTCGGCTGCGCGGCCCCCGGAGCGCCCTGCAGTGCGCGCGCAATGACCGCGTCGGATGGTCCGCGCGGCCCGCTCGCGCAGGCGGCGAGCATGGCCGCCAGCGCGGTCAGGGCCATGACCCTCGCTGTGCGCATCACAGGCCAACGGGCACGTCGAGCCCGGCATTGCGATGGGCAGCGACCAGCGTGTTGCGCAGCAGCACCGCGATCGTCATCGGCCCCACCCCGCCGGGAACCGGAGTGATCGCGCCGGCGATCTCGGACGCCTCGTCAAATGCGACATCGCCCACCAGTCGGCCCTTGTCCTTCCCCGGTTCGGGCGGGAGCCGGTTGATCCCGACATCAATCACCGTAGCGCCGGGCTTCAGCCAGTCTTTGCCGATCATTTGCGGACGGCCCACCGCGGCGACCACGATGTCGGCACGCCGCACGACGCTGGCGAGGTCCCTGGTCCGGCTGTGCGCGATGGTGACGGTGGCATTGGCGTCGAGCAGCAGCTGGGCCATCGGCTTGCCAACGATGTTGGATCGGCCGATCACCACCGCTTCCAGCCCCGAAAGATCGCCCAGCCGATCGGTCAGCAACATCATGCAGCCGAGCGGAGTGCACGGGACGAAACCCGTCTGTCCGACCGACAGCCGTCCGGCATTGATGACGTGGAACCCGTCGACATCCTTGTCCGGACTGATCCGGGCGATGACCTCCTGTTCGTCGAGGTGATCGGGAAGCGGCAATTGCACGAGAATGCCATCGACCGCCTCGTCACGGTTCAACTGGTCGACGAGGCCGAGCAAGGTTTCCGCATCGGTATCGGCGGGCAGGCGATGCTCGAAGCTTTCCATGTTCGCCGCGATGGTCGCCTTGTGCTTGGCTCCGACATAGACCTGGCTGGCAGGGTCATCGCCCACCAGCACCACCGCGAGGCCCGGTTTGCGCCCGGCTTGCCCGGCGAACTCGCTCGCTTTCTCGCCCACGCGTTCGCGCAGTTTCGCGGCAAAGCCTTTTCCGTCTATCCGAGTGGCGGTCATACGACGCTGCTGATGACCCCGCGCAGCACGATCAGCAGTATCTGCGCGCCGATGATCACGACCAGCGGCGAGAAATCGATCGCCCCGGTCTGCGGCATGATGTTGCGTACCGGGCGCAGGATCGGGTCGAGCAGGCGATTGATCGATTCATAGACCTGGGCGAGAAACTGGTTCGAGGGGTTGATCACGTTGAACGCGAACAACAGCCCGATCACGAACTGGATGATGATCAGCATCACGAAGACCTGCACCAGCAGTTCGATGATCTGATAGAGTGCGATTAATCCGGTCATGGTGGTTGTCTTTTGCCTTTGCTGCGCCACCCTTGAGCGGGAAAGCGCGTGGAGATAGTCCCTTGCGAAGCGTGTTAGCTGTCTAACACGCTATTTTCCAGTCTTCGGCCTTGTTTGTCTCACGCGCTGACCAGTGTACCGGCACCGCGCGCGGTGAAGAATTCGAGCAACATGGCATGGGGCACCCGCCCGTCGAGCACAACCGCCGCCTCGCATCCGGATTCGACCGCGGCGACGCAGGTCTCGAGCTTGGGCACCATGCCGCCCTTGATCACCCCGTCCTCGCGCAGCCGAGCGATCTTCGTCGGGTCGAGCTCGGTGAGCAATTCGCCATTGCCGTCGAGCACGCCCGCCACATCGGTGAGCAGGAACAGCCGCGCAGCGCCCAGCGCCGCCGCGATCGCGCCTGCCATGGTGTCGGCATTGATGTTGTAGGTCGCCCCGTCCTCGCCGCCCGCGATCGGGGCGATGACAGGGATCATGCCCGCGGCCACGGCGGTATCGATCACGCCGGTATCGACACGGGCCGGTTCACCGACAAAGCCGAGATCGACGACGCTTTCGATATTGCTTTCCGGATCGCGCGCAGTGCGCTCAACCTTGCGCGCGGTAACGAGGCCGCCATCCTTGCCTGACAGGCCCAGCGCCTTGCCTCCGGCACTCGACAGCCAGCCGACCAGTTCCTTGTTGATTGCGCCCGATAGCACCATTTCGGCGATCTTGGCGGTCGCCTCGTCGGTGACGCGAAGCCCGTCGACAAAGGTGCTCTCGACCCCGAGCCTGGCGAGCATGTCGCCGATTTGCGGGCCGCCGCCATGGACCACGACCGGATTGATGCCGACTGCTTTGAGCAGCACGATATCTTCGGCGAAGTCGCGCGCCGCGCGCGGATCGCCCATTGCGTGCCCGCCATATTTCACCACGAAGGTGCGCCCGGCATAGCGCTGGAAATATGGCAGCGCTTCGATCAGCACTTCTGTCTTGGAAAGCTCTGTCTTGCTTGGATGGGCGGTCATGTCAGTGCGATCCGCTTGTTGCGAATGGGCTTGGGGGAATGTCGCTTAGCCGCTTCGCCGCGCAGGGGGAAGCGCACATGGCGCAATGTGCCGTTTCGCAAGCGTGGGGCTTGGCTTTGTAACCGAAAGCGGGTTTGCTGCGAATTCCGCAAAGACTGGCGGCGCGCAGCGCGTTGCCAGGCCCAGCATGGAGGATCACGATGACCAGCACTTCGATCAGGAATTCGATCGCACTCGCAGCCGCGGCAGGCCTTGCCGCAGCCTGTTCGGGCTCCGAAGAGGCAGCGCCGCCCGCCGATGACACGGCTGCAGCCACCACCGAGGCCGAAGCGCTCGCTGATGCCGGTGATGGAGAAAAGGAAAAGTGCTACGGTGTCGCACTTGCCGGAGAGAATGATTGCTCAGCCGGGCCGGGCACCAGCTGCTCGGGCACCAGCGTCGTCGACTACCAGGGCAATGCCTGGAAATATGTCGATGCGGGCACCTGCGAGGACATCGACACCCCCGAAGGCAGCGGTTCGCTAACACCGATCGAGGCCTGAGACGAGCCGGGCCTCTACCGTTCCGCTTGCCTGAAAATCCGAGCAAATCCGCGATCGTGAGGCACGGTGCGGTGCCGGGCTGCTTGACCGGTCCGCACCGCCTCGCCCTGCGGATTGCCCACAGGTTGACAGGCGAGCGATTCTTGCATTTTTCACCAATGTGCTAAGCTCTCGCAAAACCGTAAAAAACGGGTCCGCACCGTGCTGAAGCGCTTTTCGAAGCAAGCTTGGGGGATGGATATGCAGGACAATAACGGCAACGGGCGGCGCAATGGCGACCGCCGCCAGCAGCAGGTGGAATTCGAGGGTCCCGACCGACGCAAAGGCGATCGGCGGTCGGGAGAGGACCGGCGCACTAGCGAACGCGAGAGCGGCAAGGACGCGATCTAGCGGCAAAGAACCAGCTTTCGGAAAAGGGTTCATGCCGAGAATTCACGGCATGGCGTCCAATCATGCTGGCGTGCGGGTCTTGCTGGTGTAACATCTTCGCGATGCCACTTCTGCCGCGCAAGCCCCGCTCCAAGCCTGCCCGATCGCGGCTCTCCGCATGGTGGCTGGTGTGGCGGATGCCGATGCTCCTCCTGATCGTCATGGCGCTCTGGTGGTTCCTCCTTCGTCCTGCCCAGTCCGATGCCGACTGGGTGTCGGTCACCGAACCCTTCGCGATCTGCGGCGAGGCAGGGCCGCGCGCTGCGGGCTGCGTCGTTGACGGCGATACCGTGGTGCTGGGCTTTGGCCGCGAACAGCGCAGGATAAGGCTCACCGGTTTCGACGCGCCCGAGATCGACGGCGCGTGCACCGCCGAACGCCGGCGCGCAGCCGAAGCGCGCAGGGCGCTCCACCGCTGGCTTGCGCAAGGCCCGTTCGAATGGAGCGGGGGCGTACAGCCGCCGCGCGACCGATATGGCCGCGAATTGCGGGCCGCGCGGCGGGACGGCGGCTCTCCCGGCGACACAGACCTGCTCGCGCACTCCATGATCGCGCAAGGCCTGGCCGTCGCCGATGGCCGGGGAGAGCCCGAACCGCAATGGTGCGGCTGAAGGCGCGAACGGACAGCGAGGGGCAATTGCGACATCGCCCCTTGCCACCATCGCCCAAGCCGGTAACCTCGCCGCGGACAAGAGACAGACAGGGGGACTGCCATGACCGAGCCGACCAGACCCGATGACGCCGAGACCCGGCCGAGCGCTGCCAGCGGGTTCGATTTCAACCGGCCGACGGTCGTTTCGCTGCTCTATCTCGGCAGTTTCCTGACCGGAATTTCGGGCCTTGTCGGCATTGTCCTCGCACATGTCTGGGCGGGCGAGGATGGCGAGAACTGGACCCGATCGCATTACACCTATCTCATCCGCACGTTCTGGATTGGCCTGATCGCATCGGTGCTCCTTGCAGTGACCGTCATCGGGCTCGTCCTGATCTGGCTGCCGGCGCTGTGGGTGGGCGTGCGCAGCGTCATGAGCCTCATCAAGGCGCAGGAACGCGCGCCGATGCCCGATCCCAAGACCCTGCTGTTCTGATCGTGGCACCTCCTTCCATCTTCACCCGCGCAGCGCTCCTTGGCGCCGCGCTTGCCGTGTCCGCCTGTCAGCCGGTTGCCACCGTGTCCGATGACGATGCCGGCTCCGCCCCCCAGGACGCCTTCTTCGCCGCGCTCGCGAGCCATTGCGGCAATGCCTATGCGGGCGAGCTCACCAGTTCCGACGCGGTCGACGCCGATTTTGCCGGGGCCGACATGGTGATGCATGTCGCCGAATGTTCGGACGAGACCATCAAGGTTCCCTTCCATGTCCGCACGGGCGAGCAATGGGACCGCTCGCGCACCTGGGTCATCACCCGCACCGGTGACGGCTTGCGGCTCAAGCACGACCACCGTCACGAGGACGGCGAAAGCGATGCGGTCACCATGTATGGCGGCGACACCGCAGAGGCTGGCACGGCGCGCGTCCAGCATTTCCCGGTCGACCCGTTCAGCATCGACCTGTTCGAGCGCGAGGGGCTGTCCGCCTCGGTGACCAATGTCTGGTCGCTCGAAATCGACCCGGCGGGCGCGCCCGATGCGCGCTTTGCCTATCAGTTGCAGCGCACCGAGGAGGGCGGTGCGCCCGAGGACCGGCTGTTCCGGGTCGAGTTCGACCTCACCCGGCCGGTCGAAGCGCCGCCACCTGCCTGGGGCCACGCCCCGGCCGGATAAACGGCGCGCGCCCCAATTTCCTTGGCCTATTCGCCGGCGCGCACTGCGGGAGCGCGGTCGGTGTCGTGAATGTCGGTTCCCGGCTCCGCGCCCGAACCCAGCTCGCCCTGATCGGCATCGCCCATTCCGGTGGGCCGCGCGACCGGCGGGGTCGCGTCCTGCCCGGCTTCGGGAAGGCCGACCGCGGGCGCGTCGGCATCGACGATATTGCTCTCCTCGACCGGCGCCTCGGCGATCTCGTCGGGCTCGGTGGTGCAGGCGGCAAGCGCGAGGCTGAGCGCGCTCGCGGCGCTCATCGTGGTGACGATCGGCTTGAAGATGTCTTTCATGGCGTGGGGGCTCCCCTTGTCGCAAAGGTCTGGGCAAAACGTTGTTCACCTGACCAATGCGGCAAGCGCGCCCGCGTTCCGCGCCGGCTCTGCCTCAGTCGTCGAGCATGACCACGAGGAAGGGTTGCCCCTCCTCCCCGGTCAGCGCTTCGGACCCCGCCTCGTGCAGCTTGGCCGCGCTCGCCGCCGAAGCGGTGTGCATGTCGGCAGGCACCGCCAGCGCCAGCGCCGCCACGCCGCCTGCAAAGCCGAGCGCACAGCCGATCAGTCCGTTGACGAATTTCATGCGCGCCTTCCTCTGCGTTGCGACGCAGGCCGGTGTGCCGGCCCGTGTTCTGGTTATCGCCGATGGTTATCGCCCTTCGGCGTGAACAAAGCGTTAGGGCGGCGCGCGGCGATACAAGTCCTTGCAATTGCGCGGTCACAAAGGGCGATTCGCGGTTGCGCCAGAGGTTAACCGCGCCCGCTCGGTTCATCGCAGCTGCGGCACGGATGGAACACATGGAACACGGTCCTGGCGCAAAAATCCAATCGATCACCGAAGGGTCGTTTGATCGGTTCCCTCGATCAATGGCGGTTGCGAAAGGGCGAGGCGTAGCGGACATGGGCGCAAGGCTAGCGCCAGGGTGTGCGGGTAGGAAAGCGGGGCGTAGGGCAGGCCGGACAGCAACAAGGCCGGCTCCGCGCGTAAACCTGCGGGCCGGCCTTGCTCTCTCCTGGGTCTCGGGCATGCGTCAGTCGCGGGCGCGGACCTTGGTGTAATTGGGCGTCGAGGCCGCTTCGTCATCGGTGTAGAGGACGTGGTCGGAGCGGATGTCGAGGTGGCTTGCGGCAACGATGCGGCCATCGTTCAAGCGCACAGCGGCCACGCGCTCATTGTCCTTGTCCACCAGCATGTCCTCGATCGTGCCGTAATCCTCGCCGGCCATCGATTTCACGTGAAAGCCGCGAATATCCTGGTCTTCGTTCTCGAGCTGCCAGTCGGATAGCGAATCGAGCTCTGCGAACCTGTCGTCATTGTGCATGAGTTTGTCCTTGAATTGTCCTGTTAAGGAATAAGCGTGCGTGCGATCAGTCGAGCACGTCCACCTTGTCCGCCCAGATGTAATAGCGCGTGCCTTCGGGCACTTCGCGCGTGACAGTGCCGGGCATGTCGCCTTCATAGGCGCGGATGTCGCCCTGGATCGCGACGCGTGAGCCGGCATTGACATCGACATGTCCTTCCTTGGGCATGTCGGGGGTGGGCCGTTCGTCGAACGCGACCAGGGTGAGATTGTCGCCTTCACCGATCAGGAAGCTTTCATCACCGACCGGCTCATCGGCCACGACCGAGGCGAAATCGACGCGGCGACCGATCAGGTCGGCAGAGCCGGTCAGCATGGCATAGCTGGTGATCACCGCCGCATCGCCATCGGCAACACCATCGGCAGGCGCGCCATCAGCGGCCATGGCATCGGCATCCTCTATGGTCGCGGCGGCAGCGGTTTCGCCGCCATTGGCCACCGCGGCCTCATCTTCGTCGGTGGCAACCCACCAGATCACCGCCGCGCCGAGCAAAGCGAGCAGCACCCACCAGAGCCAGCCGGTGGAGGATTTCTTTTCTACGGGAATTTCAGCCATGTTCGGTCCTTGTGCTTGGGGCGACCGCATGGGGGGAGTGGCGGTCGGCATTGTCCAAGCAACTGTCCTGGCTGGCGGAATGTTCCGAGAAGAGCTGGGGGGCCTTTGGGCTTTGCTTACCAAAAATAGATTGCAGCGAATACTATCGCGCAAAGCTGGAACCCGGCAATCAAGCCGAGGTGAGTGCTGAACGGCTGCTTTCGAGTCTTGTGCCGAAACAGCGAACGCCCCGCATATGCGCCGCCGATCCCGCCGAAGAACGCCAGTTGCAACAGCGTCGCCTCGGATATCCGCCTCGACTTGTTCTCGGCCAAAACCTTGTCGATCCCAAATGCCGCGAAAGCGGCAAGGTTGACGGCTAGCAAAGCTATCAGAATTTCGAAGGGACCAATGGCACGGCCCAATAGGTCGAATGTCAGCCCGTTACTCCGCCGCCTGCACCGCGTCGCCAAACATGTCCGGGCCGCCTTCTTCCTCGGCGTCCTCGTTGACCGCCTTGGCCTTCTGGCGCTTGTCGAAGCTCGACCAGACGTCGTTCCAGTTGCCCTTGGTCGCGCCCTTGGAATATTCGGTCGCGCGGGTTTCGAAGAAATTGGCGTGCTCGACACCGTTCAGAAGCGGGGCGAGCCAGGGCAGCGGGTGTTCGTCGACCATGTAGATCTGCTGGAGGCCCAGCTGGCCCAGGCGCCAGTCGGCGATGTAGCGGATATATTTCTTGATATCCTTGGCCGTCATGCCGTTCACCGGACCCATTTCGAAGGCGAGGTCGATGAAGGCATCTTCGAGCCGGACGGTCTTCTGGCAGATGTCGATGATGTCTTCCTTCACCGCCTTGGTCAGGCAGTCGCGTTCCTCGCAGAAGGTGTGGAACATCTTGATGATGCCTTCGCAGTGCAGGCTTTCATCGCGCACCGACCAGCTGACGACTTGGCCCATGCCCTTCATCTTGTTGAAGCGCGGGAAGTTCATCAGCATGGCGAAGCTGGCGAAGAGCTGGAGCCCTTCGGTAAAGCCGCCGAACATGGCGAGCGTGCGCGCGATGTCCTCGTCATTGTCGACGCCGAATTGCTGCATGTAATCGTGCTTGTCGGCCATTTCCTCGTATTCGAGGAAGGCGGAATATTCGCTTTCGGGCATGCCGATCGTGTCGAGCAGGTGGCTGTAGGCCGCGATGTGGACCGTCTCCATGTTGGAGAACGCGGTGAGCATCATCTTGATCTCGGTCGGCTTGAACACGCGGCCATATTTGTCGTGGTAGCAATCCTGCACCTCGACATCGGCCTGGGTGAAGAAGCGGAAGATTTGCGTCAGCAGGTTGCGCTCGTGCTCGGTGATCTTCTGCGCCCAGTCGCGGCAATCCTCGCCCAGAGGCACTTCCTCGGGCATCCAGTGGATCTGCTGCTGGCGTTTCCAGAACTCGTAGGCCCAGGGATATTCGAACGGCTTGTAGGTCTTGCGGGCTTCGAGCAACGACATCTTGTGGTCCCTTTGGTCAGCGTGAACGACTCATATAGGCAATCAGACGCGCTTTTCGAAGGCAACAGCCAAGATTCTTGCGGGGATAAACCGTGGCAAAACCGAGTCTAACCGAGCGTGGGCGGGCGCGGGCGGCCGATCAGGTCGCCATGGCGAGCAGGATCGTGAACAGCGTCGCCACCACCGGCACGATGACGGTGACCACGCCGACCTCCTTGTAGGCCTGGCGGTGAGTGAGCTGGGTGATCTGGAGCATCGCGATCACCGCGCCGCAATGCGGCAGCGAATCGAACCCGCCGCTCGCCATCGCGACCAGGCGGTGAAGCTCCTCGGGCGCGATGCCGAGCGCGAGATAGGGCTCGGCCATGGTTGCCATGAAGATCTGCAATCCGCCCGATGACGAACCGGTGATCCCCGAGACCGCGCTGGCGGCAGCGAACATCGACAAATGCGGCTCGAGCGGGGAATTGACCACCGCATCGACGAACAGCGCAAAGCCGCTGGTCTGCGAGACCACGCCGCCGAACCCGATCACTGCGCTCGTCGCCATCAGCGGCATGATCGCGTCCTGCGTGCCCAGTCCCATGGTCTGCAAGGGCGCCTTGCGCACCGCGGGAAACAGCGCGAGCGCGGCGATGCTGGCGAGCACCAGGGCGATCGCCGGCCACAGCACCGGCTGCGATGCGGCAAAGGCGATGAGCGTGCTGCCATCGCCCAGCCCCGCCGCCTGCGCCAGCCGCGGGGCGAGGATGGTGGCGATCACCAGGACGAGCGGCACGAGCGCGAGCGCCCAGTGCGGCACGTCCTTGGCAATCGCCTCGATATCGGGGATCACGTCGCGCGGGCCGGGTTCGAACCCCTCTCCCGATGCTGCCGCCCTGACCCGCTCGCGCTCGAGATAGGTCATGCCTAGCGCCAGCATCAGCGCGCCTCCGAACAGGCCGAGCAAGGGGGCGGCAAACAGGTCGGTGCCAAGCGTCAGGGTCGGGATGACATTGTGGATCGAGGGCGTGCCGGGCAGCGCGGTGAGCGTGAAGGTTCCCGCTCCCAGCGCCAGCGCGCCGCAGAACAGCCGCTTGGGAATATCGGCCTCCTTCAACAGCCGCAGGCCGAGCGGATACATGGCGAAGATCACCACGAAGACCACCACCCCGCCATAGGTCAGCAGCGCGCATGACAGCACCGTGATCCACAGCGCCCGGTGCGCGCCGAGCCTGCGCACCAGCGCCATCGCGATGGCGGTCGCGGCGTGGCTTTCGCCCATGATGCGGCCGAACACCGCCCCGGCGGCGAACAGCACGAAGAAGCGGCCTGCAAAGGTGAATGCGCCCAGCTCGCCCAGCGTGAAGGCCCCTGTCAGGCTCTCGGCAAAGGGCAGGCCGTTGGTGACGATCACCACCAGCGCGCACAGGACGGCGGCAAAGATGATGTTCACATCGCGCAGGGCCAGCCACATCAGCAGGCCGAGCCCTGCGAGAAGCCCGATCAGGCCGACCATCTAGCGCCTGCGCCCCTTCGACCCGAAGAACGATCCGCCGCCGAGCACGGTCACTCCGAGGAAGAAGCCGAAATCGTACCAGCCGCCGGTATTGGGCACCGCATAGACCGCGATATCGGGCGAAAAGAGCGAGCCGATGAACGCCCAGGGAAAGACGAAGCCATGCCACAAGCCCCACCAGAAGCCGGGGACCGACTGGCCCTGTTCGACCGCAAGCGGCACCTGGCTCGCACAGGCCGACAGGGCGAGCGCGAGACACACGAGAAAAGCGGCGCGCGCGGCAGCCGGGCGCGCGGGACGGTGCGGATTGGCGATATTGTGCGGCACGAACCTGCCCTCCCGTTGGTCCGGATCGGTGATCGCCGGGGAGACTGGCACATTGCGAGCGCTTAGGCGAGAGCCGCCGCGCGGGGCTTCGCGCGTGTCAGCATAAACGCTGGGGCATCGAGCGCGTATCCACGAACTCGCCCGTGATTACCTCGGAAGCGCGATCGGGCACGTGGGTCGATTGGAACTGGCGGAACTCGTCATCGCCCAGCGGGTGGCTGAAGGCGGCGCCGATTTCGCCCGCCTCGACCCATTTGACCACCGCCTGATAGGGGCCTGCTGCGCCGATGAAGATCTGGATCGGGCTGCCCGGTGCTATCCGGCGCGCGCGCGAGGCGAACCGGCAACCGCCGGGCGACAGGTCCGCGATCGCCACGTCCTCGGGCGTCCCGAGACCGGTGAAATACCGCCCGGGAATGGTGATAGGCTTGCGCGTGTTCGATCGGGTCCGCATGGGCGCAAGACTAGGCGCGGCGCTGTTAAAACGCGGTAAAATGCGCGCCACGGCCCCATACGAGGACCCCCGCAAGGCGCGGAGCCTTGCGGGGGCGGTATCGCGTGCCGGTTTTCCGGGTCAACCCTGCCCGGGCCCGCCCAAGCTACTGGCAGCTCAGGCATTCCTCGTAATCGGTCTGCTCGGCGGCAAGCTCGTATTTCGCTGCATCGGCGGTGTTGTCGGCCTCGACCCCGCCGGCGAATCCTGCGCGCTGGACCGATTTCGAGCGGAGGTAATAGAGCGACTTGATGCCCTTTTCCCACGCCTGGAAGTGCAGCATCATCAGGTCCCACTTGTCGACATCGGCGGGGATGAACAGGTTCAGCGACTGCGCCTGGTCGATATAGGGCGCGCGGTCGGCGGCGAATTCGAGCAGCCAGCGCTGGTCGATCTCGAAGCTGGTCTTGAAGCTCGCCTTTTCCTCCTCGGTGAGGAAATCGAGATGCTGGACGCTGCCCCCCTTCTCGAGGATCGAGTTCCAGACATTGGTCGAGTTCTTGCTCTTCTTGTCGAGCAGCTTTTCCAGATACGGGTTCTTGACGATGAACGAACCCGACAGCGTCTTGTGGGTGTAGATATTCGCCGGGATCGGCTCGATGCAGGCGCTGGTGCCGCCGCAGATGATCGAGATCGACGCGGTCGGCGCGATCGCCATCTTGCAGCTGAAACGCTCCATCGCGCCCATGTCGGCGGCATCGGGGCACGGCCCGCGCTCCTGCGCGAGCAGCATCGATGCCTCGGACGCCTTGGCCTGGATGTGCTTGAACATCTTGAGGTTCATCGCCTTGGCCATCGCGCTTTCAAAGCCCAGCCCCTTCGACTGCAGGAAGGAGTGGAAGCCCATCACGCCGAGGCCGACGCTGCGCTCGCGCTCGGCCGAATACTTGGCGCGGGCCATCTCGTCGGGCGCGCGGTCGATATAGTCCTGAAGGACATTGTCGAGGAAGCGCATGACATCCTCGATGAACTGCTTGTCGCCGTTCCACTCGTCCCATTTTTCAAGGTTGAGCGAGGACAGGCAGCACACCGCGGTGCGATCATTGCCGAGATGGTCGATGCCGGTCGGCAGGGTGATTTCCGAGCACAGGTTCGAGGTCGAGACCTTGAGCCCGAGATCGCGGTGATGCTTGGGCATCATGCGGTTCACGGTGTCGGAAAAGACGATATAGGGCTCACCCGTCGCAAGCCGGCATTCGACCAGCTTCTGGAACAGCGAGCGCGCATCGACGGTGCCGCGCACGCTGCCATCCTTGGGCGATTTGAGTTCGAACTCGGCCCCGTCGCGCACCGCTTCCATGAAATCGTCGGTGAGCAGCACGCCGTGATGGAGGTTCAGCGCCTTGCGGTTGAAGTCTCCGGATGGCTTGCGGATCTCGAGGAACTCCTCGATCTCAGGGTGGCTGACGTCGAGATAGCACGCCGCCGAACCGCGCCGCAGCGAGCCTTGCGAGATCGCCAGGGTGAGCGAGTCCATGACGCGCACGAAGGGGATGATGCCGCTGGTCTTGCCGTTGAGGCCGACCGGCTCGCCGATCCCGCGGACATTGCCCCAATAGGTGCCGATCCCGCCGCCTTTCGAGGCGAGCCAGACATTCTCGTTCCAGGTATTGACGATCCCGTCGAGGCTGTCGGAGACCGAGTTGAGATAGCAGCTGATCGGCAGGCCGCGATTGGTGCCGCCATTCGAGAGCACCGGGGTCGCGGGCATGAACCACAGGTTCGAGATATAGTCGTAGAGACGCTGGGCGTGGGCCTGGTCGTCGGCATAGGCATCGGCAACGCGCGCGAACAGGTCCTGGTATTTCTCGCCCGGGAGCAGGTAGCGATCCTCGAGCGTTTCCTTGCCGAATTCGGTCAGGTTGGCATCGCGGCTCTCGTCGATCTCGATGTCGAAGCGGCGGGCATTGACCTTCTTGGAATCGGACGCATCGTCGCTGGCCGCCTTGGCAGCTGCGCCGACCGCGCCTGCGAGCGCTTCGGCGCTCTTGGCCGCGATCAATTCCTCGCTGCCATTGTCAGCCTTGTCCATGCTCACGGCCTTTTCCTGTTCGGTTTTCGGCGACTTCGTGTCGGTCGCCTGCGGCATGTCGCCGGTTTCTGCATCGCTCAGCACTTCATCACTCGCCTTGAATTCCATCGTCGCCCCGTCTCGCGTCCATCGAATCGGCCCGGGCACTTGCTCTTCTAGCGGAAAAGCGCCTTTGTTCCGATTCTGTTCTGCACAAACCTATCGACAGCCTTGCCCCTGCGTTTGTCCCCAACCGCATGTCCGGGCCTCGTCCATCGAGGTCGCCCTGCTCGCTTTCGCTCTGCTCCCCGTGGATGCCGGCGGCACCGGACCGTGGCGCGCCGCACGAGGGGGGCGCCAGGGGCGATTACCAGCATTTGGGGGTCCATCCCGAACCGAACCACCAGATAATGAATCAGCAGCGATTCAGCGTCAACGGGTGATTAACCCTGATTCGTGATCGCAGCGGGTGATTTTTTCATGTTGCAGTGCAGCGACGCGTGGGAAAAGCTAGAGTCGCGCAGTCCGCAAGCCCCAAACTGAATCTGTGAAGAAAAATTTGGTGATTGAATCTTTCGAATCAATGGCTGAATCATTTGCCTCGGCATGCGACACAATCTTGCGGTGCCAGATGGTAAAGGGGGCCGGCCATGGTGAACACGCTGCTCGACCGGATGATCGCGTTTGGCGAACGCCATGAACGCCTGATCGCGGGAATCGGCTGGGCGTGGCTGGGAATCGCGTCGCTGTCATGGATCCCGCAAGTGCCGATCCCCGAAGTGCCTTACATCACCGATCGCAATTCCTGGGTGCTCGCCGGCGCTTGGAATTTCGGCTGGTGGGGCTTCGTCCATCCCGCGCTCGGCAAGCGCCGCAAGCAACTGGAAGCAGAAGCGGAGCAAGAGCGCGAGGAGGACGGGCGAGGAGCAGACGGCAACGACCCGCCCGCCTGAGATTCGATCAGGGCGTGGCTGCGCGCGCCGCGCGGGCGTGGAGCGCAATCTCGTCGGACAGGCGACCGATCAGTTCGGTCGGCAGGTCGTGTCCCCAGCCCGGAATCGTCACCAGCCGGGCACCGGGAATGTGCTTCGCGGTGTCCTTGCCCGCTTCGAGCTTGACCAGCGGATCGTCTTCGCCGTGAAGCACGAGGGTGGGCGTGGTGATCCGCGCCAACCGGGTGCGGCGGCAGCCATCGTCGATGATCGCGGCAAGCTGGCGCGGCAGGCCCTCGGGATAGACACTGCGTCGCACGTTCTTCAGCACGCGCGCGCGCGCCTCGTCGGGATCGGGGGGAAAGCCCGGGCTGCCGATATTGCGCCCGATATTGAGCGTGTGCTCGACCACGGTGTCCTCGTCGAGCGCGGCGAGAGGGGCGGTCAGCGCGTTCAGCGCTTCCTTTTCCGCTTGGGGCAGGCCGGGATTGCCGGTGGTAGACATGATCGAGGTGAGCGAGATCAGCCGCTCGCCGTGATTGACCGCCATCAGCTGCGCGATCATCCCGCCCATCGACGCGCCCACGACATGCGCTCGCGCGATTCCCAGCGCATCGAGCAGGCCGATCCCGTCATCGGCCATGTCGGAGAGCGTATAGGGCACGCGCGCAGGCCAGCCGATCCGCTTGCGCAG
Source organism: Qipengyuania nanhaisediminis (assembly GCF_045862805.1). Classification (GTDB taxonomy): domain Bacteria; phylum Pseudomonadota; class Alphaproteobacteria; order Sphingomonadales; family Sphingomonadaceae; genus Erythrobacter; species Erythrobacter nanhaisediminis_A. The sequence continues at coordinate 624,095 of NZ_AP025760.1, read as the reverse complement.
CATCTGGTAGATCATGCCCGGCGCCCTGGCCCCGTCCATTTTCTGCGAGAGGCCGATATCGCGGTTGTCATAGCGGATGACGCGGAACTTGCGCGCCACCAGTGCGGCGACGAATTCGTCCGGCCACAGCGTCATCTGGGCGCCCAGCCCCATGACCAGCAGGATCGCCTCGTGGTCGGGATTGCCGTGCTCTTCGTAGAACAGCTCGATCCCGTTCGCACCGATAAGCGGCATAGATTGCTCCTCGCATGCCCTCTTGCGGGGCTTCCCTCGATAGGGATTTGATGCCGACCCGGGCGGGACCAAAGCCTTTTTGTCCGACAAGATCAAGCGCATAGCCGCCTGCGCCTGCGGACAATCCGATGTGCCTTCAAAAAGGTCTGCCCCGCCGCACCTGTGCCGGGGTCCGGCCGGGGTGCAACGGGGCAGATGGGCTCGCCAGGGGGGGACTGGGCGTTAAGGGGGCAAGGGGCTGCTAGCCACCAAGAGCGATATAGGTGCTCTCGACCGTTCCCGAAGCGAGCCGCGCGCGCTCGGACTGTTCGAGCGATGCGATCAGCGCGTCATGCTCGGCCACGCTGTCAGCGAAGACGATATTGGCGAGGAATTGCGCACCCTGCGCATTGCGGACCGGCACGTCGCTGAGATCGCCGAGGCGGCGCACCGCGCGCATCGCCGAGCGTTCGGCGGTGAAATCGGCCGAGCTGTCGTAGAGCGCGATGTCGGTCGGTTTTCCGTCCGCGCCCAGCGTGAAGGTCACCTGGACCACGCCCGATCCTGGCTTGGAGGTGCGTTCGAAGGGATTGCGTGCAAGCGCCCGGTCGAGAGCGCGGCCGGTATCGGCCTGCCACTGGGCCAGCTCGCTCTTCACGGTCACCACGATGTCGTCCGAGTTCTCGCCGGCCTGGGCGGCCGAGGCGAGCGGAACCATAGCGGCCAGCGCGAGAGCGGGAAGGAATGCGAAAGCGGTCTTGGGGGTCGTCATGAGATCATCCTTTTCGTTCAAAATCGGATGATCGGCTGAAACATTCGAGCAGCAGGGCATCAGCCCATACCCGCAGGTCTCGGCACTTCTCAGTCGATCAGGCGCTTTGGGGAAAAACGGTTCGGGGTCCCTCGGCGTCCGATTGCAAACTGGCAGGCAAGCACGATTGTTTCAAACGACCTTCTGTGAACCGCCGATTGTGTCGTGCAAGCCGCCTGTCGGAGCGACAAACGACCAATCAGGCCCGACAAATTCCCTAACGACCGGTCAGGGCACCAGCACGGTGTCGCGCGGCACGGGATCGGTTTCGGGATGGTCGAGGGTGAAATGCAGCCCCCGGCTCTCCTTGCGCTCGAGCGCGGAACGCACGATCAGCTCGGCCGCCTGGAGCAGGTTGCGCAATTCGATCAGGTCGGTGGTAACAACGAAGCTGCCGTAATATTCCTCGACCTCGCGGCTGAGCAGTTCGATCCGCCGCGCCGCGCGTTCGAGCCTCTTGGTGGTCCGCACGATCCCGACATAATTCCACATGAAGCGGCGGATCTCGGTCCAGTTCTGCTTGATCACCACCTGCTCGTCCGAATCCGACACCCGGCTCTCGTCCCAGGGCAGGATGGCGGGAGGGCCGTCGAGATCGTCCCACTCGGCAAGGATGTCGCGCGCCGCCGCCTCGCCGAAGACAAAGCATTCGAGCAGCGAGTTCGACGCCAGCCGGTTGGCGCCGTGAAGCCCGCTCTCGGTGCATTCGCCCGCCGCCCACAGGCCGGGAAGGTCAGTGCGCGCGGCAAGGTCCACCACCACCCCGCCGCAGGTGTAATGCTGCGCGGGCACGACCGGGATCGGCTCCCTGGTCATGTCGATCCCCAGCCCCGACAGCTTTTCGTGGATCGTCGGGAAATGCGCGCGCACGAAATCGGCGGGCTTGTGGCTGATGTCGAGATGGACATAGTCGAGCCCGAAACGCTTGATCTGGTCATCGATCGCGCGGGCCACGACATCGCGCGGGGCCAGCTCCATGCGTTCCTTGTCATAATCCGCCATGAAGCGGTGGCCGGTCTCCGGGTGGAGCAGGTGGCCGCCTTCGCCGCGCACCGCCTCGGTGATGAGGAAGTTCTTGACCTCGAGATTGTAGAGGCAGGTCGGGTGGAACTGCATCATCTCCATGTTGGAGACCCGCGCGCCCGCCCGCCAAGCCATCGCGATCCCGTCGCCTGTCGCGCCGCGCGGCGCGGTCGAGAACTGGTAGACCCGGCCCGCCCCGCCCGCTGCCAGCACGGTGGCGCGCGCGACGTGGCGTTCGACCCGGCCGGTCTTCTCGTCGAGCGCATAGACACCCCAGACCCGGCCCGCGGCGGAGAAATTCTCGCGGTGGCGATCGGTGATGAAATCGATCGCGGTGCGCCCGTCGAGCATGGTGATATTGGGATTGTCCTCGGCCGCCTTGAGCAGCGCCGATTGCACCGCCCAGCCGGTCGCATCGTCGACATGGACGATCCGGCGGTGCGAATGGCCGCCTTCGCGGGTCAGGTGAAGCGCGCTTTCGCCTTCGATCTTCTCGCGGTTGAACGGCACGCCCAGCTCGCACAAGCGGTCGATCGCCTGCGGGGCGCCCTCGATCACGAATTCGACCGTGGCGATATCGTTGAGCCCGGCGCCGGCGACCATGGTGTCGCGCACGTGATTCTCGAAAGTGTCGCCTTCGTCGAGCACCGCGGCGATCCCGCCCTGCGCCCAGGCGGTCGATCCGCTGGTCAGCGAACCCTTGGCGAGCACCAGCACGCGGAGCCGGGTGGCAAGTTCGAGCGCGGCCGTCAGCCCGGCAGCACCCGAGCCGATGACGATGACATCATGCGCGTCGGGATCGGCGTCCTGATAGGATGGGTTGGCCATTCGCGGTTCCATGGCGGCTGCATTCGGGCGTGGCAAGTCGCGCGGTCATCACCGAGCGGCCACCAGGGCCATCACCCCGGCGACCATGGCTGCGCGCGGACAGCAAATGCGAGGCCGAAGCCCTTTTGATGAAATTTTAATGCCTCCGGAATCGCGCTGGCAGCTAGATGATTCTCCCCGGGTCGCATGGGTCGCAGCCCGTCCGGTGGGGACCGTCACGGCATGGGCCGCGTCGGTCCCCCCATGAAGCCGCAGCGCGCGGCAAAGGGGGGGCGCCATGGGAGGCGTATTGGGCAGGCTGCTGTGCCTGTTCGGGCGTCACGCACCGCTGCGGCGCGGCGTCGAATGGGATGGCAGCCACTGGACGGGCGCGTGCCGCCATTGCGGCGGAGCGATCCGCCGGGTGGCATCGGGATATTGGCTCGCCCGCCGCCGCATGCCGGCATGCGCGGACGGGAAGGCTGCGAACCCGGCGGCTAGCCCGCCTGCGCGGCCGCGTCGCCGCCCGAGCCGGTCAGCTGCACGAACACGTCCTCGAGATCGGCTTCTCGAGTCGTTACGTCTTCGATCGTGAGCCCCTGCTGCTGGAGGATGGCCAGCACCTGACCCGCGCTCAGCTGGTCCTTGTCATAGGTGACCTCGACCCCGCGGGGGCCGGTCTGCTCGACCTTGTGGAACGCCTCGTGCGAGGGCGCGGCGGCCAGGTCATCGGCGACCGTCACCGCGACGATCTTCTCGCGCGCCATGTCGACCAGTTCGCGGGTAGGCTTGTTGGCGATCAGCCGGCCGTGATCGATGATCGCGATCCGGTCGCACAATTCCTCGGCTTCCTCGAGGTAATGCGTGGTCAGGACCACCGTCACCCCTTCGCGGTTCATCGCGGTGACGAGGTCCCAGAGCTGGCGGCGCAATTCGACATCGACCCCGGCAGTGGGTTCGTCGAGCACCAGGATCGGGGGCGAATGGACCATCGCCTTGGCGACCAGCAGGCGGCGCTTCATCCCGCCCGAAAGCGTGCGCGCATAGGCATCGCGCTTGTCCGACAGGCGCACGGCCGCGAGCAGTTCCTCGCTGCGCCTGTGCGCCTTGGGGATGCCGTAGAAACCGCCTTGGTTCTCGAGCACTTCGAAGGGCGTGAAGAAGGGATCGAAGACGATCTCCTGCGGAACGATCCCGATCGCGCGGCTGGCATTGCGGCGAGCGGTGTCGATGTCGAAGCCCCAGATCTCGGCCGATCCGGAGGTCTTGTTGACCAGCCCTGCAAGGATGTTGATCAGCGTCGACTTGCCCGCGCCATTGGGGCCGAGCAGGCCGAAGATCGAGCCTTCGGGCACGTCGAAACTGACCCCGTCGAGCGCGAGCTTGCCTTGCGCGTCCGCGCCTTTTGCGCCCTTGGGCGGGGCATAGACCTTGCGCAGGTCGTCGATCCGGATGGCAGGTGGGTTCATGGCGGCGCAGCCTTAATCAGCCGCGCGCGTCATAGCCAGTTGAATTCGCCGCACGCTGCGACTAATCGCTTGACCCATGAACGTGCCTCCACCCGAAGTGATCCGTGTCACCTCGCGCCGCGTCAGCTGCGACGGGGCGACCCAGATCCGCGGCGGCGCAGGGTTTCGCCCCGCGGCGCTCGGCCATCCGCGCATCTATCTCGAGATCGACGAGCACGGCTATGTCGATTGCGGCTATTGCGACCGCCGTTTCGTGCTCGAAGGCGGGCCTGCCGACGGCATCGACCAGGCCGCCTTGCCCGACATTTCCGAAGGCGCCGATCCCGGCCATCGCTGAGGGCGGCGCGGCGATGTGGCGCTGAGCGCCCGCTCCCGCGCGCCCCGTCCCACGCCCCACCGCGTGCAGCGGATCGAGTCAGCGCGCGTTCAGCGAGCGTGTCTATGCTCTGCAGGTCGCCCCGAAACCGGAGATGTGCGCCATGACTGACACGATCACCACAACCACCCGCAAGACCGGCTCGCTCGCCGCGAGCGCCACGGGCCTTGCCGCTCTCGCGCTGTTCGCCGCGCCTGCCGCGATGGCCGATGACCGCGCCGGGATGGACAGCGAAATGAGCAAGGGCGAGCAGCGGCTTGCCGAAATGCTCGATGGCCGCGTCGCGGGCGAACCGCAGAACTGCATCCGCCAGCGCATGAGCGAACGGATGACCGTGATCGACGAGACCGCGATCGTCTATGGCAGCGGCCGCACGATCTATGTCCAGCGCACCACCAGTCCCGAGGACATCGACAGCCGCGACGCGATGGTCTCGCGCCGGTTCAATGCCAGCCAGATCTGCCGCCAGGACGTGGTGACCACCATCGACCCGTTCCTCGGCTTCTTCACCGGCGCGGTCTTCTTCGAGAAATTCGTGCCCTATACCCGGGTCGAGGACAGCGACGGCTAGAAGCCTCGCGCCGCCGGCTTCGTCCCCGCTCTGGTCGCGGGGGATGGTCGGGCAAGCACCTGCATTCCATCAAGAGGCCCCGGACCGCCCTCATGGCGTCCGGGGCTTTTCGCCTGGGGGCGGGTGATCAGGTGTTTTCGCCGACAGGCGCGGCACGCTGCGGCAAGGCCAGCGTGAGTTGGCGCTCTTCGTGCGCGCGCCGGGCAAGGTCTGTCTGCGGGGCGCGGCCAGCGATGAGCGGGTCGGTCTCGATATTGTCGAGCGCGCGGACCGCTTCGCGAAAATGCGCCAGCACATCGCGGCATTCCTGGTCGGCACCCGCCATCAGCTGCGCGCGGTAAGCCTCGAATTCGGGCCATTGCCAGACATTCACCGCCCCGCGGATCGCCTCGGCCTCGGCGCGGACCTCGTGGAGCGGCGGCATGGCGGCGAACCGGTCTTGCGGTGGTGTCAGCGCGTGGGCTTCGGCTGGTGTTCCGGCGGGGGATCGGGCCCCGGGCCAGTCGAAGACCGAAACCTGTCCGCTTTCCAGCATAGGTTGCGGCGCGGGCGCGGGAGCGGCCATGCGGATCGCGGGTGAGCGGGCCTGGATGGCGGTGTTGAGCGGCACAATATCCGCAAAGGCCGGACGCTGCGCGCGCGATGCGGCAAGGCCCGGGGTCTGCTCCGCCTCGTCACCGTCGGTGCGCGCCGTTCCTTTCGGCGCGGCTTGCGGTGGGGCGATCTTGGGAGCGACGGCGAGAGTGAAGAAGCCGGCGGCATCGTCATTGTGCTGCGCTTCGCCGAGCAGCGGGCCATTGGCAGCGTCCGGCCCGGACCCGGGGGCGACGATCCAGCCGATCGCAAAGGCCATTGCGAGCGAGATCGCCCACAGGGAAAAAGCCAAGACATGAACCATTCGCACCTCTCCCCCGTGCACAAGCCTGCGCATCGCAGCCCTGCCAATGTGTTCTGATCCCCATCACGTTGGCGCGTTTGGTAGAGGGGCGCGGCGTGAGGCGATATCCGTAATATACCTGATTGCCGCGCGGTTTTAATTCGGATGGCTACGTATTGGCGCGTTAAGGGTTCGTGCGGAGGCAGGCGCACGCGATCACCCGGTGTGCGCGGGTTTCCGCCTGCCCCTATCCACCTGCCTCGTTCCTGCGACAAGGGCGATTCGGTGCGCGCAGCCAATCGCCCGCGCCTTGCGAATCACCCGTCGAGCATCGCGCCCATGCGCTTGCGGATGATGTCCTCGGCCTGAGTCATGATCCGGTCGATCAGTTCCTGGCAGGTGGGGATGTCGTCGATCAGCCCCGCGACCATGCCGCAGCTCCACGCGCCCTTGTCCATGTCGCCTTCCATCATGATCGAGGGATAGACGCCCGCGACCTCGGGAAGGATGTCCTGGATCGTCAGCGCGTCGCCCAGCTCCTTCTCCTTTTCGAGCAGGCGTTCGACCGCCGCGTTGTTCATCACCCGCTCGGTGTTGCGCAGCGGGCGCATGACGAGCCGCGTGTCGAGTTCGCTCGCCTCGATGATCGCGCGCTTGACGTTTTCGTGCACCGGCGCCTCTTTCGTGGCGATGAAGCGGGTGCCCATGTTCATGCCCTCTGCGCCCATGGCGATGCTGGCGACCAGGCTGCGCCCGTCGGCCATGCCCCCGCTCGAGACGAAGGGGATTTCCAGCTCGTCGGCGGCGCGCGGCAGCAGGATGAAATTGGGAATGTCGTCCTCGCCCGGATGGCCGCCGCATTCGAAGCCGTCGACGCTTACCGCGTCGCAGCCGATTTCCTGCGCTTTGAGCGAATGGCGCACGCTGGTGCATTTGTGGATCACCTTGATGCCGGCATCCTTGAGCGCGGGCAGCACCTGGGCCGGGTTGCGCCCGGCGGTCTCGACCACCGGCACGCCGGCATCGATGATGACCTTGACGAGGCCGGGATAGTCGGGCGGCGTCAGGCTCGGCAGGAAGGTGATGTTCACGCCGAAGGGCTTGTCGGTCATGTCCTTGCAGCGCGCGATCTCGTTGGCGAGCTTTTCGGGCGTGCCCTGGGTGAGCCCGGTAATGATCCCCAGTCCGCCCGCATTCGAAACCGCCGCCGCCATCTCGGCAAAGCCGACATAGTGCATCCCGCCCTGGATGATCGGGTGCTCGATGCCGAACATTTCGGTGATGGCGGTCTTCATGGGCAGGCGTCCTTGTTCGAAATTGGGTTGCACTTTGCGACGCAAGACAAGCGCAAAAGCGCCGCGCGTGCAAGCGCGCTCTTGCTTGTCCGCTAAAGTGACGCAGCGCGCCGTAGCGTCAGCGCGCGGGCGCAGTTTCCTGCTGCGGGCCGCGCGCGATCGGTCCGGTCTCGCACAGGTCGCTGAGCACGCAGATATCGCATTTGGGCACGCGAGCGCGGCATACCCGCTTGGCGAACTGGATCAGCCAGAAATGCCCGTCGCGCTTCGCCCAGTCGGGGCTGCGGTCCTCGAGCTGGGCGGCGGTCCTGTCGGCGGTCTTCGCCTCTGTCATGCCGAGCCGGTTGGCGAGCCGGTGGACATGGGTATCGACCGCGATGACATCGCGCCCGAAAGTGAAGCTCAACACGATATCGGCGCATTTGCGGCCTATCCCGGGAAGCGCCATCAATGCCTCGCGCGTGTCGGGCACCCGCCCGCCATGGGTCGCGAGCAGCGCCTCGCAGAACTTGCGGATATTGCGCGTCTTCATGTTGTAAAGGCCCGCGGGCTTGATCGCGGCAGCGATGACCGCATCATCGAGGCCGAGCATCGCCTCGGGCGTTCTGGCGAGAGCGAACAGGGCGCGGGTGGCGGCAGCGGTGTTGCGGTCGCGCGACTGGGCCGAGAGCATGCAGGAGATGCACGATCGAAAGGCACTGGGCTGGCCCTTGGGCCCCTTGGCCCCGCGCGTGCGCCCAGGCATCGCCTTCGAAAGGCGGCGATAGACCTCTTCGACCTCGTCTTCGCTCAGCATACAGGCCAAGCGAGCGGGGCCGCCTGCCGGTTCCCGGTTCAGCCCCTGGGCTTGAGCAGGCGGTCGGGCCGGATGCGGCGCGCTTCGCCGAACATCGAATAGGTCTTGTTCACGTAGTTCGAGACATCGACGATCGAATCGAGATATTTCTCGAGCTCGCCCGTCATTTCCTGTTCGACCAGCCGGACATGGGCGGCCGGATTCTCGGTCTCGAAGCGGACATAGAACCACGGCTCGCCGCGCTTGAGCACCAGCGGCTTGGTCACGTCGTGCCATTCGAAACCCCAGCTTAAGGGGCGCGGCCAGATATGGATCGGAAAGCGCCCGCCCATCTGAACGCCGGGGCGCGGGGTGGGGAAATAATCGAGATAGGGCGCGGTCTGCACCACATAGGCCGGTTCGTCGGCGACAAAGACATAGGGCGCGGTGATCTGGATGATCGGGCGATCGGGGTGGCGCCATTCGTTCTTGGGATGCAGCATGAGCATGTTGGCGCGGCCCTGCGGGCGCATCGCCGATTTCTCGCCATCGGCATCGAGCAGCTGCAATTGCCCATTGGCCTGCCGCCCGAAGGACAAGGTCAGGTCGATCGGGCAGGGAATGACGAAATGCCGCCGGTCGAAATCGATCGCGGCCGGGCACACCTGGACCGATTTCGCCGAAGCGGGCTTGGGGTCCTTGCGGCTGAAGGGCCTGGGCGGCGACCAGATCGCATCGCCCCCTTGCGGAAAGCGCACCGTCCAGCCGACCGTCACGCTGCGCGATTTTCCCCGCGCCTCGGCCTCTTCGCGGTCGGCGCCTTCGGCGAATTGGTCTTCCCAGCTCATTGTCGTGTCCCGCTATTCGTGTCGCCGCGTCTCATGCCGCCTCGGCGCGGGTTTCGCAATCCTGTGCGGGCCCGATCCTAGCGGGTGAAGTTCAGCGAGAACGTGACCGGCACCAGCGGTGAGATCGAGGGCAGCCCGGCGATCTGCTGGAGCCGGGCGAGGCCGGAAGCCAGTTCGAGATCGGCAGCATCGACGATCACCGGCGCGGTGGATTCGACCAGCACCGTGTCGGCGCCGGTCCGGCTGACCTTGACCGGCGCTTGAAAGGGCGCTGCGACCCCCTTGATCGCGAGAGTGCCATCCAGGGTCATCGTCCGGCTGTCGCCGGGCCCGAGCGCCGCGAGAGCCGCCGGGTCGACCTGCGCGGTGACCAGTGCTTCGGGATAGCTGGCGGTGTCGAAGAAGATACCGCGCATCCTCTCGTCGCGGATGTCGATGCCGGTCGACACGCTTGCAAGGTCGATCGCGATCCGCGCCTCGCCGCCGGGAGCGACCGAACCGCTCACCGCCTCGAAATGGTTCGCCTCGACGACATCGCCCGCCTTGACCGAGACATATTCGACCCGCGAGGCGGCGCTGTCGACGATCCAGCTGTCCTGCGTGACCGGTTCGTGGTCCGCGGGGTCCTGCGAACAGGCGGAACAGACAAGGAGGATGAGCGAGGCGGCAAATGCGCGCAGTGAAAGGGTCATGATCGGTCCTGCAAGGCACGAAACGGGTGTTTCGCGCTGCCTAACAAATACAAGGCGGGCGCACAAAGCCGATGCCTCGTGCGCCCGCCTCTTGCGCGTATGGCTCGCGCGTCAGCGGCTCAGCTGGCCGCGGATCGCACCGGCGGGATATTGCTCTGTATGGACGTTGACATAGAAGTCTTGCGGATTGCCCTCGATCCGGTCCTGCGCCCATTCGTCGAGATCGGTGCAGCCCTTGTAGCCGCCTTCTTCGGCGCGGCGCAGGGTGAAGACCGGCGGACCGTTGGTGCCGGCTGCGCCCATGTGGATATGCGCCGCGGTGATGGGTCCGATATTGCGGATATTGTTGAGGTCCCAGCACACCTGGTCGAGCGTGTTGCTGATCGTGATCTCGGCCTCGCCCGCACCGTCGGGATCGCCCGGCCCGACTTCCTGCGCGCCGGTGAGCGTGGCGTAATAGGTCTCGCCGGTTTCCTCGGCGATGGCTTCCTCGAGCGTCGCGCAGCCGGCAAGCGCCGTCGCGCCGAGAGCTGCCGTGGCAGCGAGGATGGTCTTGATGGGGGTCATGTGTCTCTCCTGTGGTTGGACTTGTTCATCCACCACTGGAAGCAACACCTCGACCATGCTCCGAGTTCCGCGTCAGCGACGGGCGGCCGCTATTCCCACTCGATCGTGCCGGGCGGTTTGCTGGTATAGTCGTAGACCACGCGGTTGATGCCCTTGACCTCGTTGACGATGCGGGTCGCGACCTGGGTGAGGAAGGCGGCATCGAAGGGATAGACATCCGCCGTCATCCCGTCGGTCGATGTTACCGCGCGCAATCCGCACACGCTGTCATAGGTGCGCCCGTCGCCCATCACGCCCACTGTCTTGACCGGAAGCAGCACCGCGAAGGCCTGCCAGATCGCATCGTAAAGCCCGGCATTGCGGATCTCTTCCAGGTAGATCGCATCGGCCTTGCGCAGGATGTCGCAGCGTTCCTTGGTCACTTCGCCCGGAATGCGGATGGCAAGGCCGGGTCCGGGGAAGGGATGGCGTCCGACAAATGCCTCGGGCAGGCCCAGTTCGCGGCCGAGATCGCGGACCTCGTCCTTGAACAATTCGCGCAAGGGCTCGACCAGCTTCATGTTCATGCGCTCGGGCAGCCCGCCGACATTGTGGTGGCTCTTGATCGTGACGCTCGGCCCGCCGGTGAACGAGACGCTCTCGATCACGTCGGGATAGAGCGTGCCCTGAGCGAGGAAATCGGCCCCGCCGACCTTCTTCGCCTCGGCCTCGAACAGGTCGATGAAGGCCCCGCCGATGAACTTGCGCTTTTTCTCAGGGTCGGTGACGCCCTTGAGCCCGGCGAGGAAGGTTTCCTCGGCATCGACCGCGACAAGCGGGATATTGTAGGAATTGCGGAACAGCGAGACGACCTGCTCGGTCTCGCCCTGGCGCATCAGGCCGTGATCGACATAGACGCAGGTGAGCTGGTCGCCCACCGCCTCGTGGATCAGCACCGCGGCGACCGCGCTGTCGACCCCGCCCGACAATCCGCAGATCACGCGTCCTGTCCCGACCTGTTCGCGGATCTCGGCGATCTTTGTCTTGCGGAACTCGGCCATGGTCCAGTCGCCCGCGAGCCCGCAGACATGGCGCACGAAATTGGCGATCAGCTTGCCGCCATCGGGGGTGTGGACGACCTCGGGGTGGAACTGGGTGCCGTAGAACTTGCGCTTTTCATCGGCGATCACCGCAAAGGGCGCGCCGTCGGAGGTGGCGACGATCTCGAAGCCGTCGGCAAAGCGGGTGACCTTGTCGCCGTGGCTCATCCACACCTGGTGGCGCTCGCCTTCCTGCCACAGCCCGTCGAACAGCGCGCAGCTCTTGGTCACGGTGAGGAAGGCGCGGCCGAATTCGCCGCCCTCTCCGGTCTCGTGGCCGGGGCGGACCTCGCCGCCGAGCTGGTCAGTCATCACCTGCTGGCCGTAGCAGATGCCGAGGATCGGCAATCCGGCCTCGAACAATTCGTCCGGGCAGCGCGGCGATCCCTCGTCGGGCACGCTCGCGGGCGAACCCGAAAGGATGATGCCCTTGGGCTTCAGCCGTTCGAAAGCCTCGAGCGCCATGGTGAAGGGCGCGATTTCGGAATAGACCCCGGCCTCGCGCACACGGCGCGCGATCAGCTGGGTCACCTGGCTGCCAAAGTCGACAATCAGGATCGAGTCGGGAAGGTGCTCAGCGTCCATGGCGGCGGATTAGGAGCGTGCGGTGAGGCTGGCAAGACGCGCCGGGACCTCAGGCAACAGCCACGCGGCCAGGGCCTATGGCCCGATCGGGTGACAAGTTGCATTTTGCGCAACCAATTTGCGGATTTTGTCATTTGAGTTTCGCGCAATCGAACAGCATATGGCCATCAACGAAGCGCTGCGGGCCTCTCTCTCCTCGCCCGCACGCATCGTTTCTGCTTGCCGACCTGCAGGCAATCGCAAGGATCCGCCGCCGAGCGGCCATGGTGACTTCCAGCACCATCGCCCAGGTTCCGGCCAGCCGATCCGATGGCGTCCCCCGCGCCCGCGATTTGCCGCCAATCAGGTCACGGGCCCGGCACAGGCGGCGTTTCCCCGAACGCGGCCATCCCCCCAGCCGGACCAGGCATGGCAGTTGGCGAGACGCGGCCACCACATCCCCCCCTTTATGGTGGCCGCGTCTCCCTATCCCTCTTCTTCCACCTTGCGCATCTCGGCCTCGGCGCGCTCGCGCAAGGCGCTCTTGAGCAATTTGCCGATATGGCTGCGGGGCATCGCGTCGAGCTTGTGCAAGGCGCTCAACCGCTGGGTCCTGCCCAGCCGCGCATTGACGCTGGCGAGGATATCGGCGCAGCCGCGCGCGCTCTCGGCCACAGTGACGAAGCCGACGGGCGTCTCGCCCCATCGGCGCGAAGGCACGCCCACGACCGCCGCCTCGATCACATCCTCTTCCTTCTCGAGCTCGGCCTCGAGATCGCAGGGATAGATGTTGAAGCCACCCGATATGATCATGTCCTTGGCGCGCCCGACAAGCTCGACGAAACCGTCTTCATCCACGCGCCCGATATCGCCCATCCGCATCCACACCCCGCCTTGCGGGTCGACCCATTGCGCCTCGGTGGTTGTCTCGGGACGGTTCTTGTAGCCGCTCATCATGGTCTGGCTGCGCCCGACGAGGTGGCCGGCAACGCCCGGCGGCACCTCGTTGTCATCGTCGTCGAGCACTTTGAGCTCGCTTCCCGGAGCAGGCCTTCCGACGGTGTGCAGCTTGTCGGGAAATTCGTGGGCCGCGAGCAGGCAAACCACCCCGCCCTCGGTCATCGAGTAGATCTCGATCAATGCGCCGGGCATCCGGCTGAGCACTTCGCGCTTCAATGCCGGCGCGAAGGGGGCCGAGGTGCAATATTTGAGTTTGAGCGCCGACAGGTCCGCCGCGTCGAAACCGGGATCGTCCAGCAAGCGCTGGTATTGCACCGGCACCAGCATGGTCACGTTGGTGCGGTCCGTCTCGGCATGGTCGAGCCAGCGCGCACAATCGAACTTGCCCATGATCCTGGTGGTCCCACCCGCGAGCAGCGGGGCAAGGAAGGCGACCATGGTGGTGTTCGAATAGAGCGGGGTCGAGGCGAGCGCGCGCACTTCGAGGCCGCTGGCCAGATAGGATGCGGCAGTCGCGGCGAATTGCCGCCAGCGCATTGCATGCGAATGGACGATCCCCTTGGGAATGCCGGTCGTGCCGCTTGAATAGATGATGTTGAACGGGTCGCCCGGCGCGGGCGCGAAGACGGGCGCTTGTGCACCCCCGGGCGCCATCCACCCATCGATCGCCTCGAGCGCGACGTGCGCGCAACCGGGCGCGAAACCGGGGCCAAGCTCGCTCGCCCTGGCGGCATCGATGAACAGGTGGCGTGCGCCGCTATCGGCGACCATCCCGGCAAGCTGTTCGGCAGAAGCGCTGGTGGTGAGCGGCGCGGCCACTCCGCCCGCGCGCACCGCGGCAAGGAAGACGAGCGCGTAATTGACCGTGCTGGTGCCGAGGATCGCCACCGATTGCCCGCGCACGAGGCCGGTTTCGACCAGCCTCGCCGCGATCCGTGCGGTGAGCGCGTCGAGCTCGGCCCAGCTGAGTGTGCGGGCCTCGTCGCGCAAGGCGGGCTTGCCGGGCTGGCGCTCGGCCCAGAGGGCGAGGATATGCGAAAAATTGCCGAATGGCTCGCTCAGCCTGTGATGCATTTGCCGCTTGTCTCCCGCCGCGTTTTCATGGCCCCGCCAAGATGCCTAGGGCCGCTCTTTGCCAATGGCCAGCACCGGGCGTTCACCGCCCGGTTCCACCGGCCTCGAACGGGCGCTGCGGGAGGCGGTGGAAAAACCGCGCGAGCGACCCACGCAAAGTTTGGGAATCGGCCGATGCGCGCCTATATGATGGGCATGGAAAACGACACTCCGGCAAACGGCGAAAATACCCCCGAAAAGCAGCGCCAGATGGGCGAATATGGCGCGGATTCGATCAAGGTCCTCAAGGGGCTCGACGCGGTCCGCAAGCGCCCCGGCATGTATATCGGCGACACCGATGACGGATCGGGCCTCCACCACATGGTGTTTGAGGTATCCGACAACGCGATCGACGAAGCGCTGGCAGGCCATTGCGACCTCGTATTGATCGAACTCAATGCCGACGGATCGGTTTCGGTCGAGGACAATGGCCGCGGCATCCCGGTCGACATGCACAAGGAAGAGGGCGTGTCCGCAGCCGAGGTCATCATGACCCAGCTTCACGCCGGCGGAAAGTTCGAGAACACCTCCGACGACAACGCCTACAAGGTCTCCGGCGGCCTCCACGGCGTGGGCGTGTCGGTGGTCAACGCGCTGTCCGAATGGCTTGAGCTCACGATCTGGCGCGACGGCAAGGAACACTGGATGCGCTTCGAGCACGGCGATGCCGTGAACAGCCTCGAAGTGCGCGGCCCCGCGCCCAAGGTCGACCGGAACCCCGATGACAACGGCTTCAAGAAGGGCACGCGGGTCACCTTCATGCCCTCGACCGAGACGTTCAAGAACGTCACCGAATTCGATTTCGAAAAACTCGAGCACCGCTATCGCGAGCTTGCCTTCCTCAATTCCGGCGTGCGCATCCTGCTGCGCGACAAGCGCCACGAGGATGTCGCCGAACACGACCTGTTCTACGAGGGCGGGATCGCCGCCTTCGTCAAATGGCTCGACCGCAACAAGGACGCGCTGATCGACGAGCCGATCTCGGTCTCCGCCGAAAAGGACGGGATCGGGATCGATGTCGCCCTCGAATGGAACGACAGCTATTACGAAAACGTCCTCACCTTCACCAACAACATCCCGCAGCGCGATGGCGGCACGCACCTTGCCGCCTTCCGCGCCGCGTTGACGCGCACGCTCAACAACTACGCCTCGTCCTCGGGCCTGCTCAAGAAGGAGAAGGTCTCGCTTTCGGGTGAGGACATGCGCGAAGGGCTGACCGCGATCGTTTCGGTCAAGCTGCCCGATCCCAAGTTCTCCTCGCAGACCAAGGACAAGCTGGTCTCCTCCGAGGTCCGTCAGCCATTGGAATCGCTGATGGGCGAGAAGATGACCGAGTGGCTCGAGGAAAACCCCGCCGATGCCAAGGCGATCATCCAGAAGATCGTCGATGCCGCCGCCGCGCGCGAAGCCGCCCGCCGGGCGCGCGAGATGAGCCGCAAGGGCGCGATGAGCGTCGCGAGCTTGCCCGGAAAGCTCGCCGATTGCCGCGAACGCGATGCGACCAAGGCCGAGATCTTCCTGGTCGAGGGCGATTCGGCAGGCGGCTCGGCCAAGGGCGGGCGCGACAGCCAGTACCAGGCGATCCTCCCGCTCAAGGGCAAGATCCTCAATGTCGAGCGCGCGCGTTTCGACCGCATCATCTCGTCGAAGGAAGTCGGCACGCTGATCCAGGCGATGGGCACCGGCATCCGCGACGAATTCGACATCGAG
The DNA here is from genome assembly GCF_045862805.1 of Qipengyuania nanhaisediminis. Lineage (GTDB taxonomy): Bacteria > Pseudomonadota > Alphaproteobacteria > Sphingomonadales > Sphingomonadaceae > Erythrobacter > Erythrobacter nanhaisediminis_A. The sequence goes on along the minus strand of NZ_AP025760.1, from coordinate 608,345 downwards.
AAACTGCGCTATCACAAGATCGTGATCATGACCGACGCCGATGTCGACGGCGCGCATATCCGCACGCTGCTGCTCACCTTCTTCCACCGCCAGATGCCCGAGATCGTCAAGGCCGGACACCTGTTCATCGCCCAGCCGCCGCTGTTCAAGGTCGCCAAGGGCAAGAGCGAGGTCTATCTGAAAGACCAGGGCGCGCTCGACCGCTACCTCGTCGATGCGGGGCTTCAGGGCCGGCTTCTCGAAACCGCCGGCGGCGCGCGTTCGGACGGGGACCTGCGCGAACTGGTCGACCAGTCCTTGCGGCTCAAGAACATGATGGCCTTCGTCCCGCGCCGCTATGACAGCGCGATCATCGAGCAGATGGCGCTCACCGGCGCGCTCGATCCCAAGCTTTCGGATGCGGACCGGATCGCCAGGCTCGAAGCCACCGCCACGCGGCTCGAGGCGGGCGACAACGACGCGACCTGGTCGGTGCGGATGCTCGAAAGCGGAACGGTGCAGTTCTCGCGGCTGTGGCGCGGTGTGACCGATGTCCACGAGATCGAGGGCCGCTTCCTCACCAGCACCGAGGCGATGAAGCTGCATTCGATCGCGGCACCGCAGGCGGCGACCTATGACAGCCCGGTGCGGCTGGTGAAGGCCGGCGATGCCCCGGCCGAGGACGATAGCGGCGGCGAGAGCGAGGCAGGCGAGGATACGCCCGCAGCGATCGCCGAGGACGCGATCACCCGGCCGAGCCAACTGCTCGACGCGGTGCTCGCCGCCGGGCGCAAGGGCCTCTCGATCAGCCGCTACAAGGGTCTGGGCGAGATGAACCCCGAGCAATTGTGGGAGACCACGCTCGACCCGGAAAACCGCGTGCTGCTGCAGGTCAAGGTCGAGGACGCCGACGTCACCGACGAGATCTTCACCCGGCTGATGGGCGACGTGGTCGAACCGCGCCGCGAATTCATTCAGGACAACGCGCTCAACGTCGCCAATCTCGACGTGTGACCAGGGCTCGTGATCATGGCTTGAAATCGGGCGCGCAAAGCCCGACACAACAGGCCATGTCAGCCGCCGAACCGAACGACACCTCCGCGCTCGAACACAAGAGCTTCCTGCTCCTTCTCGCGGCGGTGTCGCTATTGTTCGCGGCGGTCGCCTGGCCCTTTGCCGCGCCGCTCCTGTGGTCGGCGCTGGCGGCGATCATGTTCCACCCGCTCTATTGCTGGTCGCTGCGCCAGATGCGCGGGCGGCGCAATGCCGCCGCCTCGATGACGCTGCTGATCATATTCGTGGTGGTGCTGCTGCCGGCCCTGTGGATCGGCTCGATGGTGGTCGAGGACGCGGTCAGCCTCGTCAATTCTTTGCGCGAGAACCCGATCGACCTGGCGGCATGGTTCGACCAGGTCTTTGCCATGCTGCCCGCCTCCATCCAGCAGCTGGCCGCCGACAATGGCTGGAACGATTTCTCGCAGATGCAGGCGCGGCTGCAGGAACTGCTCGGCGAGAGCGCCGGGATGCTCGCGCAGCAGGCGGTCTCGATCGGCAGCGGCGCGCTCGGCTTCATCCTCAGTTTCAGCCTCGGGCTCTACGTCCTCTATTTCCTCCTGCGCGATGGCGAACGGATCGGCGAAACGATCCTCCATTCGGCCCCGATCGAGCGCGACATCGCCGACCGGCTGGCCGAGAGGTTCCTCGGCATCGTGCGCGCGGTGATCAAGGGATCGGGCGTGGTGGGCCTCGTCCAGGGCGCGCTGGGCGCGATCATGCTGGCGATTGCGGGCGTGCCCTCGGCGCTGCTTCTGGGGGTCGCGATGGCGATCCTGGCGCTGATCCCGGCGGTCGGCACCGCGCTGGTCTGGGCGCCGGTGGGCATCGGCCTGCTGATCCTGGGCGAGGTGTGGCAGGGCATTTTCGTGCTCGGCGCGGGCTTTCTCATCATCAGTTCGGTCGACAACGTGCTGCGCCCGATCCTCGTCGGGCGCGACACGGGCATTCCCGACTGGATCATCCTGGTGACCACGCTTGGCGGCATTTCGCTGGCAGGTATTTCGGGCATCGTGCTCGGCCCGCTGGTGGCAGGGCTATTCCTTGCGACCTGGTCGATCCTGCAGGAACAGCGCGCCGAGGACGAGGAAGCGGCCAAGCGCTACCGCACCCGCGTGGGTGTTGACGGCAAGGCGCGGCCCGAGACCGAGGACCCGCACGACCAGGACCCCGTGCCCGGCGCGGCGGACGAATAACCATGCGCGCAATGGTCGAACCGGGAAGCCAGGCCGAACAGGTCGGTCGGCTGCTGCTCGCGGTCTTCGCGGTGCTCGCCCTGCCAGCCTTGCCTTTCGGCACCTACCTCACCTACCCGTTTGCGATCCTCACCACCTGGTTCCACGAAATGGGCCACGGTCTGACCGTCCTTGCTTTCGGACAGGAATTCGACCGGCTGGTGATCTATGCCAATGGTTCCGGCGTTGCCGAAAGCCGGGTGTCGGCAGACCTGTCGCCGCTGGCCTCGGCCGCGATCGCGGCGGGCGGCCCGCTTGGCCCGGTCGTCGCGGGGGCCCTGTTGATCCTAGCCAGCGCGCGCGCGCGGCTGTGGCGCCCGGCGCTGTGGGCGGTGGCCGGAGCGATCCTCGTCTCGGTCCTCGCCTATGTCCGCTCGCCAGTAGGCTTGTCGGTGCTGCCGCTGGTGGCTGGCGGCCTTGCCCTCATCGCCTGGAAAGCGCCGGCGGGGGCGGCGCGTTTCACGCTGCAATTCCTCGGAATGCTCGGCGCCTTGAGCATGTTGCGCGATTTCAATTACCTGTTCACCGAAGAAGCGCTGATCGGCGGGCGGCGCATCTTGTCCGATACCGGCCAGATCGAGGCGGCGCTGTTCCTGCCGCACTGGGTCTGGGCGGCGGTGATCCTGGTGGTTTCGGCCCTGGTGATCGGAGGCGCGCTCAAATACGCGCTGGCGGAAAACCGCCGCTGGCCGCCGCGCCCGAGGCCCCCTGAAAACACCTTGCAATTTCGCCGAGGCCCGCGCGACTGATCGGCCTCGTTGCCGCCATCGCTGTCACCTTCGCCGTTACTGGGCGAGGCGAAGCGTGCCCACGCCCCTCGCGCCCTCGCCGCTTTCGGCGGACAGGCCGATGAAGATCGTGTCGATGATCCGCGCCAGCTTGGCCTCGGTCAACTTGTCGCCCAGCTGCACCAGCGCATCGGGCGTGGTGTACATCGCCACCATCTGGTTGATCAGCGAAAGCGCCTCGTCGATCTCGAGCCCGGCAAGATAGCCATCGGCCTGCGCATCCGCGATCAGTTCGCACATATAGTGATCGGCGAGATCGACATAGGATCGCACGCGCTCGAAATTGGCCGCGCCCATTTCGCAGATCGTGGTGAAATATTCGGGGTCTGCGGCGAAGCGATCGCGGGAAATGGCAAAGCGGCTGCGCACGAATTCGTACATCTTGCGCACCGGCGGCAGGTCGCTTGCAAGCACCTCTTCCATCGCCGCGAGATGCGGTGCGAGCCAGATCTCGGCGACCGCTTCGAACAGCGCGTCGTAATCGGGGAAGACCTGTTCGAACCGGCTGCGCGCCAGCCCGCTTTCCGCCAGCGCGGCATTGTAACTGATTTCGGTCCCGCGCGCCTTGACGAGGTCGAGCACCAGGTGCGCGATCCGGCGTCGCTCTTCGCGGCGTGTCTGTTCGTTCAAGGCCATGCCCCGCTTGCCCTCCTTATGGCGAGGCCGAGATAGGGGCGATTGCGCCAGGCTTAAACCACAAATTCCCGCAAATTTCGTGCGCTGCCCCGCGCGCGCTCAGCTTTTCCTCGATTGCGCCATCAGCGCGCGGGCCTGCGCCTCGAGCACCTTGAAGCGTTCGTAATCGGGGCGCTTGGACCGCAGGAAAGCAGCGATCTTCGCAAGGTCCTCCCCGTAATTGCCGGTCGGCCACATGGGTTCGGAAAAGCCCAGCGTGCGGCTCTCATTGCAAACCCAGGCAACCACCACCGGCACATTGGCGGCGCGCGCGATATTGTAGAAACCCGATTTCCATTCGCCGTCCGAGGTGCGCGTCCCCTCGGCCGCGATCACCAGCGCCAGCTCGTCGCGCCGGGAAAATTCCTCGGCCATCTGCTCGACCACGTTGGAGCGTTTCGACCGGTCGACCGGGATCCCGCCCATGTCGAACATGAAACTGCGCATCCAGCCGGTGAACAGCGTGTGCTTGCCCATGAAGCTGGGCTGGACGTTTTCCTTGTGGGTCGCGCCTGCGAAGAAGACGAAGTCCCAATTGGAGGTATGCGGCGCACCCGCGATCACGAATTTCCTGAGGTCGCGCGGCAGGCCGGTATCGATTTTCCAGCCCATCCAGCCATAGATGCCGATGATGATCCGTCGCACGATCCGCGACAGCAGCGTGGGACTGCGCTTTTTGTCCTGTGGCAAAGGCCTGTTCTCCCCCGAAGTGCGCCCTGACTAGCACTTACGCTACGGAAAGCGAGCGGTTTTGCCGCGTGTCTGGTGGCTATCCCCCGAGCTTCGGCGCGGCCATGAAAAACCCGCCCCCGGGCCGTTTGCCGGGGACGGGTCTCGTGCTCTTGGCCGGCCAGTCGGTCAACCGGTCAGCCGGTCAGTTTGGGCGCGATCAATCGTCCATGGGGACGACCATGCTGCCCAGTTCGGGATCGCGGCTGAAGACGGCATTGCTGTCATCGCGGCGATAGCGTTCGCCATCGACTTCGATCTCGGGCGTGATTTCCCTGTCTTCGCGCAGGCGAATGAGCGAGCCTTCGCGCAGGGTGAACCATGCCGGACCGCCGTCAAACTCGTCGATCATGATGCGGAAGCCATCGGGCGTCCAGGTGTAGTCGCCGGTGCGTTCGAGCCCGTTGGGGCCGAACCACTTGTAGGTCTTGTCTTCCGAATTGAGCTGGAGCTCGTATTCGGTGCCGTTGGGAGAGGTGTAGGTGTAGCCACCCGAATAATCGCCCGCGTCCGAAAGCCTGGTCGCAGGGCCGGGGGTGTAGTCGTCCTCGGCCGCGGTGGGGTCGTTTTCGGCATCGGCAATCGTGGTTGCATCGGCCTCGTAGCCTTCGGCCTCGTCGGCACCGTCGCCGCAGGCGGTGAGAAGGGCGAGCGGGGCTGCGGCGAGCAGAATCGTGTGTTTGCGCATAGATCAGTCTCCTTTGCCCGTCTTAACGGGCAAGGCCGCGCAAGTTTCCGAAAAAGTGGCGAAAAAGGGGCGGGGAACCGGCGACAAGAGCGCGATGGCCCGCCCGTTTCCTACATCCGGAAGACGCCGAATTGCGGGCGCTCGGGGATCGGCGCCTCGAGCGTCGCGGCAAAGGCCAGGCCGAGCACGTCGCGGGTCTGGGCCGGGTCGATCACGCCATCGTCCCACATCCGCGCGGTGGCGTAATAGGGGTTGCCCTCGTCCTCGTATTTCTGGCGGATCGGGGCCTTGAACGCCTCGGCCTCCTCCTCGCTCCACTTGTCCGCGTCGCGGTGGACGGTGGCGAGCACCGATGCGGCCTGTTCACCGCCCATCACCGAGATGCGCGCATTGGGCCAGGTGAACAGGAAACGCGGCGAATAGGCGCGGCCCGCCATGCCGTAATTGCCCGCGCCGAAGCTGCCGCCGATCACCACGGTGATCTTGGGCACGCTGGCGGTGGCGACCGCGGTGACGAGCTTTGCGCCGTGCTTGGCGATGCCTTCGGCCTCGTATTTGCCGCCGACCATGAAGCCCGAAATGTTCTGCAGGAACAGGAGCGGGATGCGCCGCTGGCAGGCAAGCTCGATGAAGTGGGCGCCCTTGCGCGCGCTTTCGGAAAACAGCACGCCGTTATTGGCAAGGATCGCGACCGGCATCCCCCAGATATGGGCAAAGCCGCAGATCAGCGTCGATCCGTAATGCTGCTTGAACTCGTGGAACTCGCTGCCATCGACGATCCGCGCGATCACTTCCTTCACGTCATAGGGCGCGCGCACGTCATCGGGGATGATCGCGTAGAGATCTTCGGCATCGAATTTGGGCGCGCGCGGTTCGGCCAGGGCAATGTCCTTCGCCGCGCCGGTATTCGCGCCGAGCTGGCTGACGATGTCGCGCACGATGGTGAGCGCGTGCTCGTCATTCTCGGCAAGGTGATCGACCACGCCCGATTTCTTGGCATGGAGGTCGCCGCCGCCCAGGTCCTCGGCGCTGATCTCTTCGCCCGTCGCCGCCTTCACCAGCGGAGGGCCTGCAAGGAAGATCGTGCCCTGGTTGCGCACGATCACGGTCTCGTCGCTCATCGCGGGCACATAGGCGCCGCCCGCGGTGCAGCTGCCCATCACGCAGGCGATCTGCGGGATGCCAGCTGCGCTCATATTGGCCTGGTTGAAGAAGATCCGCCCGAAATGGTCGCGGTCGGGAAAGACCTCGGCCTGGTGCGGGAGGTTCGCGCCGCCGCTGTCGACGAGATAGATGCAAGGCAGGCGGTTTTCCTGGGCGATTTCCTGTGCGCGCAGGTGCTTCTTGACCGTCATCGGGTAATAGGTGCCGCCCTTCACGGTGGCATCGTTGCACACGATCATCACCTGGCGGCCCGATACCCGGCCGATCCCCGCGATCAGCCCCGCGCCATTGATCGCGTCCTCGTAAAGGCCGTTCGCCGCAAGCTGCCCGATCTCGAGAAAGGGCGAGCCTGTATCGAGCAGCCGTTCGACGCGCTCGCGCGGAAGCAGCTTGCCGCGCGAGGTGTGCCGTTCGCGGCTGCGTTCCGACCCACCGAGCGCGGCCTTTGCGACATTGTCGCGCAGTTCCTCGGCGAGCTTGCGGTTGTGTTCGAAGCGCGCCTTGGCATCGGGAGCCTCGCGGTCGAGCTTGGAGGTAAGGGCAGGTGCACTCATGCGCTTGGTTCTTCTGCTGTCTTGGTTTTCTTTTCGGGATCGCCGGCGGCGAAAAGGTAGCGATAGACGCCGATCACGTTGATGATCAGCAGGCCGACATTCTGCCAGCCGATCCCCGCGCCCTCGTCATTGAGAAAGCCCCAGGCAATCAGTGCGAGCGAGCTGGTGACAAAGATCACGAAGGCCCAGCCGGTCTTGGTGACGCCGAGATTGAGCGAGACGATGAACGCGGCGAGAAGCCCCGCCCCCGCGCCGTAATATTGCAGCGCGTCGAGCATGGTCTCGTTCATTCGCTCGTTCCTTCAAAGCCCTTGACCACGATCGCCTCGGCGGTGCTTCCGGCATCGCGGTGCTTGCCGATCTCCTGGTATTCGGGCGAGGTCAGCCAGGCAAACAATTGCGGCTTGCCCGGAAATTCGATCAGCACCAAACGCGTCGCATTCCATTCGCCCGCAATCACCTGAGGCTCCTCGTCGATGCTCAGGACCTTGCCGTCGAACTTTTCGAAGACATCCATGAAGCGCGCCTCGTATTTACCGTATTCGGCGCGGTCATGGATCGTCATCCGGCTGATCATGTAGACGGCCATCAGCCCGCGGCCCCGATCAGTTCGCGCCCGATCAGCATCCGGCGGATTTCGTTGGTGCCTGCGCCGATATCAAGCAGCTTGGCATCGCGCATATAGCGTTCGACCGGCCAGTCGAGCGTGTAGCCCGCCCCGCCCAGCGCCTGGACGCTTTCGGCAGCGACCCGGAAGGCGTTTTCGGAGGCCAGCAGGATGCAGCCCGCCGCATCGAAGCGCGTGGTCTGGTCGGCATCGCACGCCTTGGCGACGGCGTAGGTGTAGGCCCGCGCCGATTGCAACGCGACATACATGTCGGCGACCTTGGCCTGCATCAGCTGGAACGAGCCGATCGGTTTTCCGAACTGCTTGCGTTCGCGCAGATAGGGAATGACCGTGTCGAGACAGGCCTGCATGATGCCGAGCTGCAATCCGGCGAGCACCACGCGCTCGTAATCGAGGCCGCTCATCAGCACGCCGACGCCGCCATTGACCGGGCCCATCACGCGGTCTTCGGGCACGTGGCAATCGTCGAACACCAGTTCTGCCGTGGGCGAGCCGCGCATGCCGACTTTCTCGATCTTCTGGCCGATCGAGAAGCCCTCATCCCCCTTTTCAATCAGGAAGGCGGTGATCCCGCGGCTGCCGGCCTGGCCGTCGGTCTTGGCATAGACCACCAGCGTGTCGGCATAGGGCGCATTGGTGATCCAGAACTTGGTGCCGTTGAGCACGTAGCCGCCCTGCACGGCCTCGGCCTTCAGCTTCATCGAGACCACGTCGGAGCCGGCCGAGGCTTCGCTCATGGCGAGGCTGCCGACATGTTCGCCCGAGATCAGGGGGGCGAGATATTTCGCCTTCTGCTCGTCATTGCCCCAGCGGCGGATCTGGTTGACGCACAGGTTCGAATGGGCGCCGTAGCTCAGGCCGAGCGAGGCCGAGGCGCGGCTGACTTCCTCGACCGCAATGACATGTTCGAGATAGCCCAGGCCCAGCCCGCCATCTTCCTCGGAAACGGTGATGCCGTGCAGTCCGAGCTCGCCCATTTGCGCCCACAATTCATCGCGCGGGAAATAGTCCTCGCGGTCGATCTTGTCGGCAAGCGGCATGATCTGTTCGTCCGCAAAGCGGCCGACGCTGTCGCGGATCATCTCGGCGCTTTCGCCAAGCTGGAAATCAAACTGGGGAGTGGCGCGCATGGCTCTCTTTCGCAAAAAATTTGTGCGCCGCTCGCGCGCTGGTCTCTGGTGCGGCGCGGCGACAATTGAGGGGTTCGTGCGCGCGGCCTTAGCAATCCCGCTCGCCAACGCCAATCCATTGGTCGGGGTTGTCGATTTCCCATGCCAGTCCAATCGTTTGGCTCGCGCTTGTTTGACCGCCCTCGATGATGCTGTAGGAGAAAAGGCTTCCATCCCTTCGCCGCTCCCGCATTTTTTCAGGGTCCGCATGCTCGATTTCATCGAATCCACGACTTGGCCCACAGGGGCCGCTCCAGCGCCGGATTTCTGCGGCGAAGAGGACCGGCTCACCGTGCTCGGCAGCTATGGCATGGACGGGTTGCAGGATGACGACGAGCTCAACCGCCTCGCCGCCTTTGCCGCCAATCTGTGCGGGACCGGGATTGCCCTGGTCTCGATCGTCGAGGAAGAGCGCCAGCGTTTTCTCGCGCACGAGGGGATCGAGGAGACCGAGACCCCGCGTTCGTGGAGCTTCTGTGCCCATGCGATGCTCGGTTCGCAGCCGACGATCATCCGCGATGCGCGCGAGAACCCGATGTTCGCCGAAAATCCGCTGGTGACCGGCGCGCCCTTCATCCGCTTTTATGCCGGCATCCCGCTGATCAGCAGCGAAGGCGCACCGCTCGGCACCTTGTGCGTGATCGATCCAAACCCCAAGCCCGAGGGGCTGAACGATCTCCAGATGGAAGGGCTCGAAGTGCTCGGCATCGCGGTGCTGCGCCGGCTCGAGGCGTTCCGCCAGTCGAACCGCGCCGTGGCCGCGATCGAGGCGGGCGCCGAGCGATTGCAATTCGTTCTCGATTCGGTGCCCGACATCGCCTGGTCGGCAGCGCCCGGCCCCGTCTTCGACTATTTCAATGCGCGCTTCACCGAGATCACCGGCCAGCCTCCATGCAAGAGCGTGGAAGACTGGAGCAAGGTGATCCACCCGGATGATTACGAGGCGAGCGCGAGCAAGTTCGCCCACGCGGCCGAGACCGCCACCGTGTTCGAGGACCAGTGGCGACTGCGCCAGGCAGATGGCAGCTATCGCTATGTCCTCTCGCGCGCGATCCCCTCGACAAACGACCCGGCGACCGCGCGCTGGTACGGCACCCTCACCGATATCGACGATGCCTATCGCATATCGCAGGAACGAGAGCTTCTCGCCGGGGAGCTCGCGCACCGGATCAAGAACATCTTCTCGGTCATTTCCGGCCTCGTCACCCTCCATTCGCGCGGCGATGCGACGCTCAAGGTCTTTGCCGACACCCTGTCGAACAATATCCGCGCGCTCGCCCGGGCGCAGGATTTCGCGCTCAAGATCGACACCCACGACCAGGGCGATCTCAAGGGCCTGCTCAACGTGCTGATGGCGCCTTACGGCGTGCCCGGGCAAAGCGCGGTGTCGATCACCGGCGACACGGTCGCGACCGGCCAGCGCGCGACCACGCCGCTGGCGCTGGTGTTCCACGAACTGGCGACCAATTCGGCGAAATATGGCGCTTTGAGCACGGCCGAAGGCCAGGTCTCGATCTCGGTCGCAAGCGAGGGCGAGAACGTCGCGATCACCTGGCGCGAAACCGGCGGCCCCGAAGTCACGGCACCCGAGACGACCGGGTTCGGAACGCGGCTTGTCACGATGGCGGTCCAGAACCAGCTTGGCGGCAGGCTGGAACAGGATTGGCTGGCAAGCGGCCTGGTGACGCGGCTGGTGATCGCGGCCGACCGGCTCGCGCATTGACCGGCCCGGCGCTTGTAGCCCGGCGCTTGTTGCCGCGCGCGATGCGCTCTAGGCTGGCGGCGATGACACGGTCTCGTTCCCTGCCGCTCGGTCTGCTCGCGCTTTGTGCAATGGCGCTCTCCGGTTGCGCCGAGGAAGCCGGCGTGACCGAAGGGAGCGGAGATGCCGCAAGCGACAGCGCCGCGAGCACACCTGCTGCCGAGCAGCCCCCGACCGAGGAAGAGGCTGGAACCGAAATCGCCATGGCCGGAACCGCCTGGCTGACCGTGGGCACCGATGGCGCGGTCCAGACCACCTTTGTCGATGAGGACGGGCGCTACCGCGATTTCCGCAACAGCGAGCCGTTCGGCCAAGGCAGCTGGGAACAGCGTCCCGACGGGACGATCTGCTTCGAACCCGACAGCGGCACCGGCGCGTGCTGGGAAATCGAACCCGATGGCAGCGAAACCGACATATTCGCCACCGATAGCGAGGGGCGCAGGATCGATATCAAGCGCATCACCTATGCCCCGCCGCAAGACGACGAGGATGGCTGATCCAGCAAGCCCGGCAGACCGCGTGACCGACTCTACCCCGAAAGCCGACGAGGGCGCAGACGCCGCGATCCTGCGCTTTGTCGCGGTCGAACGCCGCTATGGCGATGTCCGCGCGGTCGATGGCGTCACCAGCGATATCGCGGCAGGCAGCTTCACCGCGCTGGTCGGCGCGTCGGGCTCGGGCAAGTCGACCCTGCTCAAGACGGTCAACACGCTGGTCACGCCGACCGGCGGACAGGTGCTGTTCGCAGGCGAGGACGTGACCACCATGCACCAGGCCCGGCTGCGTCGCCGGGTCGGCTACGTCTTCCAGGGGATCGGCCTGTTCCCGCATTTCACCGTGGCCGAGAACATCGCGATCGGTCCGCGCCTCGCAGGCGAGCCCCTGGGCGCGCAACGCATTGCCGAGCTTTTGCAATTGGTCGAGCTCGACCCCGCCATGGCAGGCCGGATGCCCGATGCGCTTTCGGGCGGGCAGCGCCAGCGCGTCGGGGTGGCGCGCGCCCTGGCAGGCGATCCCGAGCTCCTGATCATGGACGAGCCCTTCGGAGCGCTCGACCCGATCACCCGCGACGCGCTGGGCGACAAGGTGCGCGAACTGCACGAGACGCTCGGCCTCACCACGATCATGGTCACCCACGACATGGCCGAGGCGCTGCTTCTGGCTGATCGGGTGCTGGTGATGAGCCGCGGCCAGATCGTTGCCGACGAAACCCCTCGCGCGCTCCTGACAGGGGCGGGAGGCGACATCGCGCAGGAACTCGTCGCGGTTCCGCGCCAGCAGGCCGAAAGGCTTGCCGACATGGAGGGGCGGCTGGCGTGAACGATATTCTCGCTGCCCTTCTCGGCCTCGGCGACAAGCTCGCCGCCCATGTCGTTCTCGCCGCCAGCGCGATCGCTCTGGGCATCGCGGTCGCGCTCCCGCTCGCGGTCTGGGCGAGCCGGTCGCAAGCCATGGCACGCGTGGCGCTGGGATTTGCCAGCCTCGTCCAGACGATCCCTGCGCTCGCCTTGCTGGCGCTGTTCTTCCCGATCCTCCTGTCGCTGCGCGCCTTGTTCGGCGAAGACTTGCCGACGCTCGGCTTCCTACCTGCTCTGCTCGCGCTCGCGCTCTATGCGCTGCTGCCGATCCTCAGGAACGCGGTGACCGCGCAGGCCAATCTCGACCCGCAAGTGCTCGAGGCCGCCGACGGGGTGGGGATGACCGGCTGGCAGAAATTGCGGCTGGTCGAGGCCCCGCTCGCCGCGCCCTTCATCATGGCGGGCATCCGCACCGCGAGCGTGTGGACCATCGGTGCCGCCACGCTTTCGACCACGATCGGCCAGCCGAGCCTGGGCGATCCGATCTTTGCAGGCCTGCAGACGCAGAACTGGGCGCTGGTGCTGGCCGGATGCATTGCCAGCGCGGGCCTCGCGCTGGTCGCCGACGCGCTGCTCGGCCTGGTCGAGCGCGGCTTTGCCACGCGGCGGCGCTGGATGGCGGGCGCGGGGCTGGCGGTCGTCGCAGCCGGGGTGGCGGGCGCGCTCGCCTATCAGTCAGGCGGCGATGACGAGGACGCGATCGTGATCGCATCCAAGCAGTTCTCCGAGCAATATATCCTCGCGCAATTGATCGGCGCGCGGCTGGAAGACGCCGGCTACGAGGTCGCATTCCGCGACGGGCTGGGATCGGCGGTTGTGCACAGCGCGGTGGCGTCCTCTGCCATCGACATCTCGGTCGATTACACCGGCACGATCTGGACGAACGAGCTGGGCCGGAACGACAATCCCGGGCGCGAGGCGATGTACGAGGAAATCGTGCGCTGGGAGCGCGAGAATACCGGGGTGCACGTGCTCGGGCGGCTGGGTTTCGAGAACGCCTATGCCTTCGCCATGCGTTCCGAGCGCGCGGCCGAACTCGGCGTGACCTCGATTGCGGACCTCGTCCCGCACGCGCCCGGGCTCGCGGTCGGTGGCGACCCCGAATTCTTCGAGCGGCCCGAATGGATTTCCGTGCGCGATGCCTATGGGCTGCGCTTTGGCGAGACGCGCAATTTCTCGCCCACCTTCATGTACAACGCTCTGCGTTCGGGCGAGGCTGACGTGATCAGCGCCTACACCTCGGACGGGCGTATCGCGGCCGACCGGCTGGTGGTGCTGACCGATCCGCGCGAGGCGCTGCCGAGCTACGATGCAATGCTGATGATGAGCCCGCGCATCGCCGATGACGAGGGCATTGCGCGCGCGCTCGACCCACTGATCGGGGCGATCCCGGTCGAGGCCATGCGCGAGGCCAATTTCGCCGTCGATCGCGAAGGCGAGGGCAAGCTCAGCCCCGCCGAAGCCGCGCGCCAGCTGGCCGAGCGCATCGGGCTCTAGTCGAAGCCGACGCCTTCCGGCCAGCGCGGCCCGCCGATGCCGAGCACCTTGAACAAGAGGCCCATCTGACCGTCATCGGTGAGCCGCTCATACTGGCGGCGAAGCTTGGCTTTTTCCGCCGGGTTCTTGCGTTCGAGCGCTTCGAGCCGGGTCTCGATGCCCATCTGGCGCAGCCATTCGCCCTGCATCTGCACGCCCATCACCGCCGCGCCTTCGCGCTTGGCGACATTGCGCAGCAATTCGAAATCGACATGGGCGGTGAGATCGGCCTCGCCCGGGGCGCTGAGCGGATCGACCTTTTCGTGGGCGCGGATCGCCTGCAGGGTCGAGCCCGCGCGCAATTCCATCGCGCCGTAATCGATGATCAGGCCCGCACCGCCCTGCGTCGCCATGCGCCGCGCGATCTCGCCCATCACCGCGGCGGCGGCGGGACTCGTCTCGATCATCGTCCCCTGGCTCGCGCTGCGCCAGCTGGCAGGCACGATCGAATCCATCGGCTTGTCGCCCGCGACATAGGCGAATTCGCCGTCCTCGAGCCCGACCATCCGCTCGTGCCAGCCCTGCGCCGAGCGGACCAGCTGGTGGATCGGCAGCGCGTCGAAAAACTCGTTGGCGACCAGCAGCAGCGGCGCGTCTTCGGGCAGGGTCGAGACGTCATCGTGGTGGACCGCGTTCGGGAATGCCTCGCTCTGGAGCTTGCGCAAGGTCGGCGAGGTCTCGACGAAGTGAATCTGCGGATCGAGATCGTAGCGCGCTGCGGTGCGCAGCGCGTCCCTTGCCAGCGTCCCGCGTCCCGGGCCGAGCTCGACATAATGGATCTTCTTGCGCGCCCCCATGCGCACCCACAGATCGGTCAGCCACAGACCGATTAGCTCTCCGAACATCTGGCTGACCTCGGGCGCTGTAATGAAATCGGCCTCTTCGCCGAGCGGGTCGCGGGTGGTGTAGTAATGCGCGTTGCTCTCGGCCATGAAGTGCGCGAGGCTGATCGGGCCGGTTTCGCTGATCAGGCGGCGGAAGGTCTTGCCAAGATCGCGGCTGCGCGCGCGTTCGAGCGCCTCGGCTTCCTCGCGCGCCTTTGCCTCAGCCTCAGCCTTAGCCTTGGCTTCGGCCTCCTTCTTGGCCTTGGCTTCGGCGGCCTTGCGCGCTTTCTCCTCAGCCTCACGCTTGGCCCTGGCTTCGGCTTCCTTGCGCGCTTTCTCTTCGGCTTCCTGCTTGGCCTTGGCTTCGGCGGCCTTGCGGGCCTTTTCCTCAGCCTCACGCTTGGCCCTGGCTTCGGCGGCCTTGCGGGCCTTTTCCTCAGCCTCACGCTTGGCCCTGGCTTCGGCTTCCTTGCGCGCTTTCTCTTCGGCTGCCTTCCTGGCCTCGGCTTCCTTCTTGGCCTTTGCCTCGGCGGCCTTTCGGGCCTTTTCCTCGGCCTCCTTCTTGGCCTTTGCTTCGGCGGCCTTGCGGGCCTTTTCCTCGGCTTCCTTCTTGGCCTTGGCTTCGGCGGCCTTTCGGGCCTGCTCTTCGGCTGCCTTCTTCGCCTCGGCTTCGCGGCGGGCCTTCTCTTCCGCTTCCTTCTTGGCCTTGGCCTCGGCGGCCTTGCGAGCCTGCTCCTCCGCCTCTCTCTTCGCCTTGGCTTCGGCTTCCTTGCGCGCTTTCTCTTCGGCTGCCTTCCTGGCCTCCGCCTCTCTCTTCGCCTTGGCCTCTGCCTCGAGCCTGGCCTTTTCTTCGGCCTCCTTGCGATCCTGCTCGTCCGCCTCTTTCTTCGCCTTGGCCTCGGCCTCGCGCCTGGCCGTTTCCTCTGCCTCGGCGCGCGCTTTCTCCTCGGCGGCGCGAGCGTCGGCGGCGGCCTTTTCCGCCTCGTCCACGCGCTCGAAGCGCGACAGGCCGAAGCCCGCGCGCATGGGAATTGCAATGTCCTGGGAACTGCCGTCGGGTTCGATCAGCCGCAGCAGCCGGTCATAGCCCGAGCCGCCCGCTACGCCCGCGCCTGGGCCGCGCTCCCGGTTCCCACCGGCTTCCTCGTCACCGCGTAGGCCGTGACAATCAATCCAATCAGTATCAGCGGTATGGTCAGCCATTGGCCCATCGATAGCCCGGTTCGCGCGGCAAAGTCAGCCAGTTGTGCATCGGGCTCGCGGAAAAATTCGTTAACGAAGCGCGCGATCCCCATGCCCAGCGTGAACACGCCGACCAGCAGGCCGGGGCGATAGCGCGCATTGGTCTTCCAGAACAGCAGCATCAGCACGATCAGCAGCGCCAGCCCTTCGAGCCCGGCCTGGTAAAGCTGGCTGGGATGGCGCGCGATTTCGCCCGCGCGCGGATCGGGGAACACCATCGCCCACGGCACATCGGCCGCGCGGCCCCACAATTCGCCATTGTTGAAATTGGCAAGCCGCCCCAGGAACATGCCCATGGGCACGTTGACCGCGATATAGTCGCACACCCGCAGGAACGACAGATTGCCGCGCCGCGACACCCAGGCGATCGCCGCCAGCACCCCGATCACCCCGCCGTGGAACGACATCCCGCCATCCCACAAACGCAGCAATTGCCAGCTGACCAGCCGGTCGCCAGAAAAATCGGTAAAGGCGCTCGGTATGCCGGTTTCTCCGCCGGTATAGAACGCGGCATAGCCCAGCCGCCCGCCGATGATGACGCCAAGCGTGCAATAGAAGAACAGGTCCTCGGCATGGCGCTGCGCCATCGGGGCGCCGGGTGCCTTGATCATCTTGGACAGGTGCCAATAGGCGAAGATCACGCCGATCAGGTAGGCGAGCGAATAGAACCGAAGCTGGAACGCGCCGATCTCGAACAGGTAGGGCCTCAGCCCCAGATCGGACCAGTAAATCGGATCCGCGGCCTGGGTGCTCGCGGCAAGTAGTGACAGCACGAAGAGAACCTCTTAATGATCGTGACCGAGCCCGGACAGGCGCGTGTCGTGTCAGCCGGGCTTGTGGCACAGCCGCGACTTCGGGGGAAGTGCGCGGGTCGTGCCAGCCCCGACAAACATGCCGCCCTCACGGTGTGAGCTGCTGAGAAGAGACCGAGCCCCGAACCGAAAAGGGGCAGAGCAAGGAGAGTTCATGCCCACACAGTTGGACAATGCGCTGGAACACATCATTGGCGAGCTGACCAAGGAAGGTCAGCCGTTCCATTGCAAGACGATCACGCGTGATGGCGTCGAAATGCCCGCCTTTGCTGCGGCACCGCCGACGCTGGCGCATTATTTCGCGCATTTCTGCAACGAGCACAGGGATACCGAATTCCTCGTCGATGGCGATCTGCGCCTGACTTTCGGCCAGACCTACCAGGCCGCTGTCTGCGTCGCCGAAAGCCTCGCGCGCGATCACGGCGTCGAAGTGGGCGACAGGATCGGGATCGCGGCGCGCAATTCGGCCAACTGGATGATCGCCTTCATGGGCATCACCATGGCGGGCGGGTGCGCGACCTTGCTCAACGGCTTCTGGTCGGGCGACGAGCTCGCCTATGGCATCCGCCTTGCCGAGTGCAAGCTGGTGCTCGCCGACAAGGGCCGCGCCGCGCGGCTCGAAGGGACCGAGCACGGCGCAAAAATCGTCCTGATCGATCACGGCGTGCCGAGCGACGGCCTGTCCGAAATCTGGAAAGCGCCCGAAAGTTTCGATGGCTCGGTGGCGAAGGCCATGCTCGGCCGGCTCGGGGCCGACGACCTGGCGACAATCCTCTACACTTCGGGTTCGACCGGACAGTCCAAGGGCGCGTTTTCCGACCATCTCGGCGTGGTCTCGGGCGTTATGAACTATGTCAGCCAGTCGGCCATGGCCAAGGTCCTGCTCGAAAGCCAGGGCGAGGATGTCAGCGCGCAGCCCTGCGCCCTGGTCGCGGTGCCGCTGTTCCATGTCACCGGCGAGGTTCCGCTGTTCCTGCAAAGCTACGCGATCGCGCGAAAGCTGGTGCTGATGCCCAAATGGGATGCAAGGGAAGCGCTGCGGCTGATGGACCGCGAAAAGGTCACCTATTTCGTCGGCGTTCCGCTGATGAGCTACGAGATCGCCACCCATCCCGATCGCGAGCAATTCGACCTTTCGGCATGCAAGAGCTTCGCCGCGGGCGGCGCACCGCGCCCGCTCGAACACGTCACCAAGATCAAGGAAGCCTTCCCGGGCGGGTTCCCGCTGCTCGGCTACGGCCTGACCGAGACCAATGCGGTCGGCTGCGGCAATTTCAACGAGAATTACCTCGCCAAGCCCGGCTCTACCGGCCGCGCCTCGCGTCCGCTGGTCGAACTCGCGATCCTCGACGATGACGGAAAGCCGCTCGAACAGGGCAAGGTGGGCGAGGTCTGCATCCGTTCGGTCGCCAATTTCCGCGGCTACTGGAACAACGAGGAAGCGACGCAGAAAGCCTTTACCGAGGACCGCTTCTTCCGCACCGGTGACCTCGGCTATCTCGACGAGGACGATTACCTGTTCATCGTCGACCGCAAGAAGGACATCATCATCCGCGGCGGCGAGAACATCACCTGCATCGAGGTCGAGGACGCGATCTATGCGCATGATTCGATCGCCGAATGCTCGGTCTTCGGCCTGCCCGATGATCGCATGGGCGAAGTGCCCGCTGCGGTTTACCGGGTGAAGGACGGCAAGGACCCGGTCAGCCCGGACGAACTGCGCGCCTTCCTGCTTTCGCGGATCGCGCCCTTCAAAGTCCCGCTCGACGGCCATATCTGGCAGGTGCATGAAAAGCTGCCGCGCCTCGGCACGCAGAAGATCGACAAGAAGAGCCTGCGCGAGGACTATACCCGCCAGACGGCCTCGGCCTGACACGCCGCCCGCGCGCCTTGAACCGAGGGGAGACGCCATGACCGACTGGACCATTCCCAGTCGCCGCGTCCCCCGCCAGCGCGCGATCATCGATCGGCGCGCGCTTTCGGGCGCGATTGCCACGCTCGCGCGCGAACAGGGCGAGGCCGCGCGCCCGGCGGTGCTCGCGGTCTTGCAGGAAGCGCTAGAAAAGGGGCGCACCGAGCTCGAAAGCCGGCTCGAGGAAAAGCCCTCGGCAGGCCATGCCATCACGCTCGGCTATGCCTTTCTCACCGACCAGCTGATCCGCGTGATCCACGATTACGTCACCGAACATCTCCTTCCCGCTTCCAACCGCACCGCGGCAGAGCGGCTCGCGATCGTGGCGGTGGGCGGATACGGGCGCGCCGAAATGGCCCCGCATTCGGATGTCGACATCGCCTTCATCACCCCGATGAAGCGGTCGCCATGGTGCGAACAGGCGATCGAGGCGATGCTCTACCTCCTGTGGGATCTCGGCCTCAAGGTCGGCCATTCGAGCCGCACGATCGGCGACACCATGCAGCTGGCCAAGGACGACCTGACGATCTGCACCTCGCTGCTCGAAGGGCGGCTGATCTGGGGCGACCAGCCGGTTTACGATGAATTGCGCGCGCGTTTCTGGAGCGAGGTCGTGCGCGGCAATGAGCGGCAATTCCTCGCGCGCAAGCTCGACGAACGCAATGCCCGGCACAAGCGCATGGGAGACAGCCGCTATGTCGTCGAACCCAATGTGAAGGACGGCAAGGGCGGCCTGCGCGACCTGCAGACGCTTTACTGGATCGGCAAGTACATGCACCGGGTCCAGAGCGCGGCCGAACTGGTCGATGTCGGCCTGCTCACGCGCACCGAATACAAGGGCTTTCGCCGCGCCGAGGGGTTCCTTCTCGCAGTGCGCTGCCACATGCACATCCTCACCCGCCGCGCCGAGGACCGGCTGACCTTCGACCTCCAGCGGCAGGTCGCGGAGCGGATGAATTTCGCCGATCGCCCGGGCAAGAGCGCGGTCGAACGGTTCATGCAGTTCTACTTCCTCCAGGCAAAGCGCGTCGGCAGCCTGACCGGCGTGTTCCTCGCCCATCTCGAGGAAGAGGCCTCGCGCTCGAAAGTGCGGCGCGGGTTCTTTGCCGGGTGGAGCGCGCGCCCTCGCAATCTGCGCGGCTACGTGGTCGAGAGCGGGCGGATCAAGGCGCCGGGCGACAACTGGTTCACCGACGATCCGGTGCGGCTGATCGAGATGTTCCAGCTGGCCGAGGCCGAGGGGCTGGAAATTCACCCTGAAACCATGCGCCAGGCCGACCGCGACGCCAGGGCGATCGACGGTTCGGTGCGCCGCGACAAGCGCGCCAATGCGTTGTTTCTCGACCTGCTCGCCGGGCGCAACGATCCCGAGACCGCCCTGCGCTGGATGAACGAGGCGGGCGTTTTCGGGCGCTTCGTTCCCGATTTCGGACGCGTCAACGCGCAGATGCAGTTCGACATGTATCACCATTATACCGTCGACGAGCACACGATCCGCGCGATCGGGCTGCTGAGCCAGATCGAGCGCGGCCTGCTCGAGGACGATCACCCGCGCGCGACCAAGCAGATCCACCGGGTCGGATCGCGCCGCGCCCTGTTCGTCGCGGTGCTGCTCCACGATATCGCCAAGGGGCGCGGCGGCGACCACTCGGTGCTCGGCGCGCAGGTCGCCAAGCGGCTGTGCCCGCGCTTCGGGCTCGATGCGAAGGAGACCGAGCTGGTGCAGTGGCTGGTGCTCCAGCACCTGTTGATGAGCTCGACCGCGCAGAAACGCGACCTCACCGATCCCAAGACGATCGAGGACTTCGTCGCCGAGGTGAAGACGCTCGACCGGCTGCGCAATCTCGCTATCCTCACCGCGGTCGATATCCGCGCGGTCGGGCCGGGGACGTGGAACAGCTGGAAAGGGCAATTGCTCGGCGAGCTATACGATGCCGCGCAGGAGCGCCTGCGTCTCGGCCACAAGCGCACCGGCCGCGCCGCGCGGGTCAAGGCGCGCAAGGCCGCTGTGAGCGAAATCCTTGGCGGGTCTGATGCCGGGCGCGCGAGCCTGGTCGAGGACCTCTCCGGCAATCTCGCCGATGCCTACTGGATCGCCGAGCCCGAGGACATCATCGCCGAGAACCTGACGCTTTATGACGAGGCGCGGCGCTCGGGCGCGCGCCTGTCGCTGCGCTGCCTCGTCGACGAGGAACGCGGCGCGACGCTGGTCAGCGTGATCGCGGCCGACCATCCGGGCCTGTTCTACCGCATCGCCGGCGGCATCCACCTTGCCGGAGGCAACATCATCGATGCCCGCATCCACACCACCCGCGACGGCTATGCGATCGACAATTTCCTCGTCCAGGACCTCAACGAGGAACCGATGCGCGAGGACAGCCAGATCGAGCGGCTCGAACGCCATATCGATGAGGCCCTGTTCGGCGAGGCCGAATTGGTGCCCCGGCTCGCCGCGCGGCCGCTCTCGCACGCACGGGCCAAGGCCTTCGCGGTCGCTCCCAGAGTCAATTTCGACAATCTGGCTTCCAACCACTTCACCGTGGTCGAGGTGTCCGCGCGCGATCGCCCCGCTCTGCTCAACCGGCTCGCCCACGCCCTGTTCAAGGCCAGCCTGATCGTCCAGTCGGCTCATGTCACCGCGTATGGCGAAATGGCCTCGGACACCTTCTATGTCACCGACCTCACCGGCGGGAAGATCACCGCGCCCGAGCGTCTCGCCGAGATCGAGGCCGCGCTGCTCTCCGCTGCCAGCGACAAGCGCCAGCGCGAAAGCGAAGACGCTTAAAAGCCACACAATTTCGTCGCTTTTGCCGGTGCGCCCGGCATGGCTTGCAAATACGCCTTCGCGCTTTATTGGCCATCGCCCTTACTCAAGGGAGACCTCCTAACCATGCTCATCCGCACCCCCTCGCGCACTTTTGCCACCCTCCTGCTCGCCTCTTGTGCCGCTGCCCCCTTCGCAGCCCAGGCGCAGTCGGGCGATCTCGACGCCACCGTCTCCGACGAAGTCGATGCCGGCCCGCAGGAGCGTGAAAGCACGCTCGACCAGATCGGCAGCATCGTCGTCACCGGCACCAAGACGCAGGACCCCGAAGACGTGCAGGACGTGCCGCTCGCCGTCACCGCCTTCAACGCCGACACGCTCGAAGCCTTCAAGGTTCGCGATGTCCAGGGCCTGACCTTCTCCGCCCCCAACGTGTCGCTCGACCAGATCGGCACCAGCCGCGGCCAGGCGAACTTCTCGATCCGCGGTCTCGGCATCAATTCCTCGATCCCCTCGATCGACCCGACCGTCGGCGTGTTCGTCGACGGCGTCTATCTCGGCACCAATGGCGGGGTCGTCTTCGACCTGTTCGACCTTGAGAGCGTCGAGATCCTGCGCGGTCCGCAGGGCGTCCTGTTCGGCCGCAACGTCACCGGCGGCGCGGTTCTGATCAACACCGGCAACCCGACCGAGGATTTCCAGGGCAAGTTCCGCGCTGCGGTCGACGGCCCCTTCGTCGATGGCAGTCGCGGCGGCGCGAACTACACGGCATCGGGCGTAGTTTCCGGCCCGATCGTCAAGGACACGCTGCTGTTCAAGATCGGCGCCTATTACAACAATGACGAAGGCTACTTCACCAACAGCTTCGACGGGTCGAACCACGGCGCGGCGGAAACCTACATCCTTCGCGGCGCGCTCGAAGCGCGGCTCGGCGCGCTGACGCTGACCGGCAAGGTCGACTACTTCGATTCCGAAGGCGACGGCCCGGCAGCGCAGAACCGCGGCATCTTCAGCCGCAACAGCTTTGATTTCGCAATCGACAATCGCGGTTCCTACACCAACGAGACGCTCAACACCTCGCTCACCGCCGAGCTCGATATCGGTCCGGGCACGCTGACCAACATCTTCGGCTATCGCGATTACAGCGCGACCACCGATGCCGACATCGATTCGACCCCGAACTTCCTGTTCCACTCGAACACCGAAACCGAGCAGGACCAGATCTCGAACGAGCTGCGCTACGCGGTTTCGACCGATGGCTTCGACCTCACCGTCGGCGGCTTCTTCTTCGACCAGTCGATCGCCTACACCGAGGTGCGCGACATCCCGGTCTCGACACCGCTGACTTTCTATGGCGGCGGCGCGCAGGACCACGAAGTGCTCGGCGCATTTGCCAATGGCAACCTGTTCATCACCGATGAACTGTCGGTCATCGCCGGCATTCGCTGGAGCCAGGAAACCAAGGACGCGGCCGTCACCTATGTCCGTCCGCGCCCGGCCTGCTCGGTCGTCGAAGGCACCTGCCCGACCAGCGGCACCAACGCCTTCATCCCGACCGAGAACAACGGCTTCACCGACCGCGTGCGCTTCACCAACTGGTCGCCCAAGCTCGGCCTCCAGTATGAATTCCTCACTGGCCAGGTCTATGCCCACTGGACCCGCGGCTATCGCAGCGGCGGCTACAATTTCCGCATCACCAATGCGAACGCCTTCGAAGCGATCGCCCTGGCACCGGGCGGAAGCTTCAGCTTCGACGAGGAACGCGTCGACAATTACGAGATTGGCGGCAAGTTCCAGACCGAAGACGGCGCCTTCACGCTCAACATGGCGGCCTATGTCACCGAGATCGCCAACATGCAGCGCGAAGTGAACCAGTCCTCGGCCACCGCCGGGGTCGCGCAGTCGATCTTCAACACCGCCGATGCCACCATCTTCGGTGTCGAGGCGGAATCGCGCATGCGCCTGACCGACAACTTCATCGTCACCGCCAATATCGGCATCATCAATGACAGCTACGATGAAATCCTGTTCGACATCTCGGGCGACGGCGTCATCGACGACACCGATCTGGAACTTCGCCTTCCGCGCGTTCCCGAAGTGACCTGGGGCGTGGGCTTCATCCACGAATTGCTGCTGCCCACCAGCGAAATCCTGACCCGCGTGAACTTCCAGTACCGTGACGAGTTCGCCTATACCGACAACAATTTCGGCTGGGTGCAGGATCACACCAACCTCGAAGCCAACGTGACCTGGAACACCCCGATGGATGGGCTGTCCTTCTCGGTCTACGGGCGCAACCTGCTCGACGGCGTCCAGGTCGGCGGCGACACCCAGCTGCCCTTCGGCGGACCGCTCGGCAATGGCCGCAACCTGCCGTTCGATGCCTTCCCGGCAGCGGGCAGCTTCTCGCCGCTCTCGAAAGGCCGCCAGGTCGGTGTCGAGGCGCTGTTCGAGTTCTAAGCAAGGCGGGACACACCCGAACGAAAACAGGGCGCTCCGGAAACGGGGCGCCCTTTTTCGTGTCAGGGCGCGGTGATCAGCAGCAAGGCTGTCGCGCCCCGGTCGAAGCCGACAAAGGCCCATTGATCATGCGCGGACGAAATCGGGTTCCACAAGCCGTCATAGCGGTTGGATACCAGGGTCAGCGGCGGTTCGTCGAACAGCGCGAGGAAGGCCTCGGCGCACGCCTCGGCATCGGGCCGTGACAGCCATTCCTGGCGCGGATTTTCGATCCGCCCGGCAAAGGCCTCGGCAAGCTGGCTGGGCGCGGCGCGCTTGCCGGTGGCACCGGGCGCTGCGTCGAGCAGTTCCCAGTTGAAGCCGATCGGCTTGTAGCCATGCGAAGCGACGAAATCATCGGCAATGCGCGTGTGAAGCCCGCCTTCGACCGGATTTGCCTCGTGGAAAAGCAGCGTCTCGGCCCCCTCGTTGAGCCGCGCCAGCCAGGTCTCGCGGAAACGGGCGAGCGCTGCGTTCATCCGCCGCGCGCGCCGAACAGCGCGGTGCCCACGCGCACATGGGTCGCGCCCAGTTGCACCGCGGTCTCGTAATCGCCGCTCATCCCCATCGACAGGCCCGCAAGGCCATTGTCGTGAGCGAGCTTGGCGAGCAGCGCGAAGAACGGCGCGGCCTCGATTTCGGCGGGCGGAATACACATCAGCCCGGCTAGCGGGATGTCGGCCTCGCGCGCGGCGGCAATCAGGGCGGGCGTGTCGGAAATCGCGCAGCCGCCCTTTTGCGGTTCGTCGCCGATATTGACCTGGACAAAGCACGGCACGCGCCGATCCGCCTTGTCCATCGCCTTGGCGAGCGCTTTCAGAAGGCTGGGCCGGTCGAGCGAGTGGATGCAGTCCAACAGCGCGACAGCGTCCTCGGCCTTGTTCGATTGCAGCTGGCCGACGAGGTGAAGCCGCACATCGGCAAATTCCTCGCGCAAGCCAGGCCACTTGTCCTGCGCCTCGGCGACGCGGTTCTCGCCGAAATCGCGCTGCCCGGCCTCGAGCAGCGGGCGGATCGCCTCGGCACCGTGGGTCTTGCTCACCGCGATCAGCGTCACGTCTTCGGGTTCGCGTCGCGCAGGCTTGCACATGCGCGCGATGTTCTCGCGGACATTGGCGAGCCGTTCCTCGGCATTCCTGCCGCGAATGGCAGGCGGGTTTGGGCGTGCATTCTTCATCCCGCCCCCGCTATAGCGCGCGCGTGGCAAGTTCAACGCCCCTTCCCGCGCTGTGGCTGATATCCGATGCGCGCAACGATGCCGTGCTCGAAGCCGCGCTGCGCGCGCTGCCGCGCGGGAGCGGCTTCGTCTATCGCCACTATCACCTTGGTGAAGCCCAGCGTTACGCGCGCTACCTTGCGCTCATGCGCCATGCCCGGGCCCGGTCGCACATCGTGGTGCTCGCCGACAGCGCGCTGACCGCGCGCGAATGGGGCGCCGACGGAATCTACGGCGCGCCGCGCGCCTTGTGGCCGCGCCGCGCCGGACTGCTGCGGATCGCCACGGTTCACGGCATGGACGAACTGGCCCAGGCGAACCTATTTGGTTGCGACGCTATGATGATTTCGCCTGTTTTTGGCACAAATTCGCATCCCGACGCAGCAGCGCTCGGTCCTGCGGCATTTCACGGCCTCGCGCGCCATGCGCTTGCACCCGTGATCGCGCTGGGCGGGATGGATTCAGACCGCGCCCGGGCGCTGGGCTGCGAGCGCTGGGCCGCGATCGACGGGCTCACTCCGGGCGCTGCGCCTTGACCGCGAGTCCGCAAGGATTCATGGTGTGTTCCCGACCCAATCCTCCTCCCGGAGCAGCCGCATGGCGACCCGCGCAATGAGCACCCGCAAGACACCCACCGCAGACTGGCGCATCGGCCTTCGCCGCTCGCTGCGCCGCGCGGCGCAAATGACCGGGGCGGCGCTGCTCGTGGCAACGATGGTGTTCCTCGGCCTAGCGCTTGCCAGCTACACCCAGACCGATCCCAGCCCCTCGACCGCGGCGGACCCCTCGCAGGTCGCCAACTGGATGGGCAGTTGGGGCGCATGGGCCTCCGACCGCGTATTGTTCCTGTTCGGCCTTCCCGGCGTGCTGCTGCTGCCGCTGCTCTATGTCTCGGCGCGCCGGCTGTGGCGCGGTGTCGAACGCGACGATATCGCCGCTGACGACGAGGCGCAGCCCACCGGCTGGTGGCTTCCGACCGGGCTTCTGCTGGTCGCGATGATGCTGTTCGGGGTGGTTCTGAGCCTCGCATTCGAGCGCACCGGCGGCACCCTGCCGGCCCAGCTGGGCGGGATTGCCGGGCTGCTCGGCGCGAGCGGGATCGAGGCGGTGGCCGAGCGTTTTGGAGGCGATGCGGCAGGCTGGATCATCATGGCGGCAGCGCTCGCGAGCCTCGCCGTGGGCACCGCGCTCGTTACCCGCATCTTCGCGATCGATTGGCGCGCGCTCCTCACGCTTCCCAATTTCCTGCGCGACAACGCCATGATTTCAGGGCTTTTCGCGCGCCTTCCCTTCATCGGCGGCAGGCGCACATCGCGCCTTGTCGCCGATGACGACGACGAAGCGCCCGCGCCGCGCAAGGCGCGAAGGAAAGCGCGGGTCGAGCCGCCCGCCCAGCCGACCCCGCGCCGCGCGCCCGAAATCTCCGACCCGTCCGCCCCGCCCAAGCGCGCCAATCCGGCCGCCAAGAAGAACCAGCGCGACATGTTCGCCACCTTCGAATTGCCGAGCCTCGACCTGCTCGCCGATCCGCCCGCCGATCACGCGCCCAAGCTCGACAAGCTCGCGCTCGAACGCAATGCCCGCCTGCTCGAGAACGTGCTCGACGATTTCAACGTCAAGGGCGAGATCACCGCGGTTCGCACCGGGCCGGTGGTGACGATGTACGAGCTCGAACCCGCGCCCGGCATCAAGGCCAGCCGCGTGGTCGGCCTTGCCGAGGACATCGCCCGCAATATGAGCGCGATCTCGGCGCGCGTATCGCCGATCCCGGGCAAGACGGTGATGGGGATCGAGCTTCCCAATGCCGACCGCCAGGTCGTGATGCTCAAGGAACTCGCCGCGAGCGCCGATTTCGCCGAGAGCAAGGGCAATCTGCCGATCATCCTTGGCAAGGACATCGCCGGCGAACCGATCATCGCCGACCTTGCCGCCATGCCGCACCTGCTGGTCGCGGGGACCACCGGTTCGGGCAAGTCGGTGGGGCTGAACTGCATCCTGTTGTCGCTGCTCTACCACTTCACCCCTGCCGAGTGCCGGCTGATCCTGATCGATCCCAAGGTGCTCGAGCTCAAGAGCTATGACGATATCCCGCACCTGCTCTCTCCCGTCGTCACCGAACCGCACAAGAGCGTGCGCGCATTGAAGTGGGCGGTCGAGGAGATGGAGAAGCGCTATCGCATGATGTCCTCGGTAAATTCGCGGAATATCAATAGTTTCAACGAAAAGGTGCGCGCCGCGATCGCCAAGGGCAAGCCGCTTGGCCGCAGGGTGCAGACCGGCTTCGATCCCGAGACCGGCGAACAGCTCTACGAGGAAGAACAGCTCGATTACGAGCCGCTGCCGCAGATCGTCCTGATCGTCGACGAACTGGCCGACCTGATGGTCACCGTAGGCAAGGAAATCGAGGTGCTGATCCAGCGGCTGAGCCAGAAATCGCGCGCGGCCGGCATCCACCTGATCATGGCCACCCAGCGCCCGAGCGTCGATGTCATCACCGGCGTGATCAAGGCCAACCTGCCCACCCGCATAAGCTTCAAGGTGACAAGCCGGATCGACAGCCGCACGATCCTGGGCGAACAGGGTGCCGAGCAGCTGCTGGGCAAGGGCGACATGCTCTACAAGCCCAATACCGGTGCGACCGTGCGCGTCCACGGGCCGTTCGTTTCCGACGAGGAGGTCGAGGCGGTGGCCGATTTCTGGCGCGCACAGGGCGCGCCTGAATATGTCGATGCCGTCACCGAGGAGCCCGAGGATGGCGGCGGCCTCAATTTCGAGGACGAGCTGACCGCATCTGACAGCCCCGAGGAACGCAAGTATCGCCAGGCTTGCCAGATCGTGATCGAGAACCAGAAAGCGAGCGGGTCGTGGCTCCAGCGCCAGATGGGCGTGGGCTACAACACCGCGGCCAAGTGGATAGAACGCATGGAAAGTGAAGGACTTGTGGGTCCTGCCAACCATGTCGGCCGGCGCGAGATTTTCCGCGACCAGGACGGCAACCCGATCTGACCCCTTACCGCGGCCGCGCGCCCCGTCACGCCAAGCCCGCTGTGCGCCGCGCGCCATTGATCCGGCGAAGTCAGGCTGGCGGCACCTGTCCCATGCTCGGTAGGATTTAATTCAGGAAGCTTGCCCGCGGCACCGGCCCGACCTGCCGAACTCTGCCGAAACCCGCAGAATTGCGCGCCACAGCCCGGTTGAAAATCAGGGTTAGCAATTTCTAAACTTCGCACCCGTAATCGTGCGTATATGATTAAGCAGACCGCATTTTCTCGCTTCGGTCGTGCGCTGGCGGTTTTCGCCTGCACGCTGGGCCTCGTCACCCTGCCGCAGACGGGCCTTGCCCAGAGCGATCAGAGCGATCAGAGCGCGGACAGCTGGTCGCTCGAACCCGATGCGCGGGTGGAAATCGGGTTTGTCAGCGCCCAGTCCACCACCAGCGAAGAACAGCTTGTCATCGCCGGCGACGCCTTCACCGTGCGCGGCCAGGTCGGGATCGGTTTCGAGAACGAGACCACCAGGCTTCGCCTCGAGGCGGACCGGATCGAGGTTTTCCGGCTCGAGGAGGGGCGCAGCAATTCGCATCGCGATCGCTTCACCGCCACTTTCGACCAGGAAATCGGCGATGACTGGGAGGTGCAGCTGCGCGCCCGCCATTACGACGACTTCGTCACCGCCGAGAGCGCCGATACCGACGAGTGGCAGGGATCGGCGCGGATCACCTACGAACCGGCGAGCGAGCATCGCTTCCGCCTGCGCGGCACTTGGCGGAGCCGCGAATACGCCAATGGCGCGGCCGCCGAGACCCATGGCGAGGGCGCGCGCATCGACGCCCAGTATCGCCGCCGCTTCGATCGCTATCACTACCTGACCTTCGACCTGCGCGCCGAGAACATCACCTCCGACGACCCGCGGCGCGGCTATGATCGCCAGTCGGCGCGGGTTTCCTATACCCTCCCGGTCACGCCCGACCTGCGGGTGCGGCCCGCGATCGAGGTCATCCAGACCGAGTTCGACAGCCGCATCGGCGATGATGGCGCAGCGCGCCGCGACCGGCTGGTCGTGCCCGAGATCGAGCTGCTCTACTGGCCCGGCCAGTGGCGCGCCGAGGCCGAGGCAAAATACATCTTCGCTGACAGCAATGACGCGTTCCGCGATCGCGCAGGCTACCGCCTGACCCTGAGCATCGGGTATGCTTTCTAGCCTCCCATCACGTTTGCGGCGGGTCTGGGACCGGGCGACGCCGCAAGTCAGACGCCCGGTCTATATCGGCTTTGCGGTAGGGCTCGCCCTTGCCGTACTGGTCGTGCTGGGGCTGTCGAACACCGAGAGTTTCTTCGCCCTGCCGAGTTCGTTCGGCGACACCGCGACATCCTATGCGATCTGGGGACTCAAGCCTTCGAACCTGTTGATGGTGCTTCCGCTGGGCGCTTTCCTGGTGGTGCTGGCGCGCAGTTTCATCGGCCTGAAAGCCTTCGGGCTGTTCACCCCGATGCTGGTTGCGCTCGCTTTCCTGCAGATCGGTCCGATCATGGGCCCGCTCGTGCTCGGCACCTCGGTACTGGCAGGGATGATCGTCGCGCCTGCCCTGCTCAAGCTGCGCATGACCCGCGTCGGCTTTCTCGGCACGCTGATCTCGCTGATCGTGCTGGTCCTGGTGACCTTGCAGATCGTGCTCGACACCCAGTTGCAGGTCGATGCCTTCCCGGTGGTGGTCTGCGCGCTGGTGGTCGAACGCTGGTGGCGGCAATGGGAAAAGGACGGCGCTTACGAGGCGGCCAAGCTGGCGCTCAACACCTTCATCATCTCGATCGTGATCCAGTTCGTGATGGTCTCGCACCTCGCGCTGATGCTGATCGAGGCATCGCCGATCCTGATGCCGCTGTTCACCGCGATCGCGGTCGCGATCCTGGGACGATACCGCGGACTGCGCGTCACCGAGATCGGGCGCTTCGCACCGATCTGGCTCGAACGCCGAAGGGCCGCGCGCCAGGCCAGGGATCCCGACCAGCTCGAACTCGATCTTGGCCCGCCATCGCCCGAGGAGGCCCGCGAGCGCGCACCCCCGCTCGAAGGCATGTGGGTGATCCATTCGGCCCGAGACCTCGAGCCGTTCTCGCGAAGGCGAGTGCCGCAGCCCAGACCCGAAAACACCGTTCCGACCCCCGATCGCGAGGCCCAGTTCGAGCCTCGCATTGGCGCGTCTGGCAAGCCTGTAAAACACAATGCCTGGATCATCAGGTCAGCCGAGGACGTCTGACATGCTTTCGCTGTTCCGCCGCAAGCGCACACCGCTCAGCCCGCTCGAAAGGATGCGGCCGCGCGACGTCAATCCGATCGAGGAAATCCTCGGGATCAACATGCGCAACGCCTTGATCGCGAAATACAATCCGAGGAGCGCGATCGAGCGTGCGCGCGACAAGGTCGCGGCCAAGGTCGCGCTCGAGGCTGCCGGGATCTCATGCACCGGAACGGTCGCGGTGATCGACGATCACCAGACGTTGATGAACTTCAAACCGCTGCGCGACATGCCCGATGCCTGGGCGATCAAGCCCGCGCGCGGGAGCCAGGGCGACGGTATCCTCCTCGCGGTCCGGCGCGAAGGCGATGTCTGGTACAAGGGTTCGGGAACGCCGCTGACCGAGACCGACGTGATGCACCACATCCAGCGCGTGGTCGATGGCGGCTTCTCGGGCGACACCGCGAGCGAGGACGCGGCGCTGATCGAGCCGCTGATCATCGCCGACCCGGCGCTGGCCGACCTGTGTCCCGAGGGCCTGCCCGATTTGCGCGTCATCTGCCTGCACGACGAACCGCTGATGGCGATGCTGCGGCTTCCGACCAATGAGAGCGACGGCAAGGCCAATCTCCACCAGCGCGCGATCGGCGCTGGCGTGAGCCTTGAGACAGGGCGCATCACCCGCGCCCTGGTCAAGGGCGAGGTGGTCACCCATCACCCCGATACGGGCATCAACCTGATCGGTTTCGAAGTGCCCGGCTGGGACCGGGTGCTCGAACTGGCGAGCAAGTGCGGTCCGGCGATCGGGCTTGGCTATTCGGGTTCCGACATCGTGCTCGACAAGAATGACGGGCCGCTGATCATCGAGGTCAATGCCCATCCCGGGATCGAGATCCAGAACATCTGCCAACTGGGCCTGAAGGCGCAGATGCACGCAGTGGGCGAGGATTTCCGCTAGCGATCGCGCAAGCAAAAGGGCCGGTAAAGCGCTTTGCTTCCCGGCCCCCTCGTCTTCATGCCTTGCAGGCGATTACTCGGCCGCGGCCTCGCCGGTCAGATCGGCGCGGGTCATGGTCAGCTGCTCGTTCACCCGGCGTGTGTTTTCGGCCATCGCGTCATCGGGCGAAGCCACCATGCCGACGCTGGCAAGCGGGCCGCCTGCGCCCCACATGCTCACCCATTGCTGGAGATATTCGGCCAGCCCGGGGATCGCGCCGATATGTGCCTTCTTGACATAGACATAGAGCGGGCGGGCGCCGGGATAGGTGAAGTTCGAGATGTTCTCATAGGTCGGGTCGACCCCGTTCATCGGAAGGCCCTGCACCTTGTCGGCGTTCTCTTCGAGATAGGAGAAGCCGAAAATGCCGACCGAGCGCGGATTGCCCTCGATCTTCTGGACGATCAGGTTGTCCTGCTCGCCCTGGTCGACATAGGCGCCGTCCGAGCGCACCTCGGTGCAGATCCGCTGGTGGCGGTCCTCGTCCTCGTCCTTGAGCGCTTCCATCGCCGGGTTGCTGTCGCACCCGACCTCGAGCACCAGTTCCTTGAGCGCGTCGCGCGTGCCGCTCGTGCTCGGCGGGCCATAGACCAGGATCGGTTCGGCCGGCAGCGAGGGGTCGACATCGGCCCAGGTCTGCGCGGTCTGTTCCTCGCCATAGGGATTGGCCGCGAGCGCCTCGTAGACGATCTGCGGGGTCAGGTTGAGCATGATGCCGCCCTGCGAGGAAGCGAAGGCGATCCCGTCGAGCCCGACCTGGAGTTCGATGATGTCGGTCACACCGTTCT
This sequence comes from Qipengyuania nanhaisediminis, assembly GCF_045862805.1. Lineage (GTDB taxonomy): Bacteria > Pseudomonadota > Alphaproteobacteria > Sphingomonadales > Sphingomonadaceae > Erythrobacter > Erythrobacter nanhaisediminis_A. Next base: position 576,737 of record NZ_AP025760.1, on the reverse strand, counting down.
GCTGGCAGGTGTCGAATTCGCCCGGCTTCATCCGGCGCGAGGCATTGGCCATGTCGGGGGTCTGCGGGCCGACACCCTGGCAAAACAGCTGCATGCCGCCGCCGGTGCCGGTCGATTCGATCAGCGGCGACTGGAATTGCGGGTTCGAACGGACGAAGCTCTCGGCCACCTGCTTGGCGAAGGGAAAGACGGTCGAGGAACCGACCGCGCGGATCGAACCGCGCGTGCCGCCGCCCGAGCCGCTGTCACAGGCCGTCAGCGAAAGAGCTGCCACGAGGGCCATTGCAAGAGTGCTTTTCGACTTCATGTTGGTGATCCTTGGATTGGGGACTTTGTGCGCGTTACCGGCGCATTGTGTAAGTCGTTTGACAGGGAAGGGCCAGCCGGCCCCTAGAAATCGACCTGCGCGCGGATTGCGACGACATCGACGCCGTAATCGCGCGATCCGCTCGCGGTTGCGAACGCAGCGTCGGAATATTCGAGCCGCCCGTAATTGGCGAGCAGCGCGGTGTAATCGGTCGGCTTCCACACGATCGAGGCGTAATAGCCGTCCTGCGTGCCGCCGATGATCGCCCCGTCATTGAGATCGAGCCGGTCATAGCGCAGGTTCACCTGCACCGAACCCGAACCGCCTTCGCCGACCGGGTTTTCCGGCTTGGTGCGGTCGAACTTGCCGCCCTTGTATCCGCGGCTGTCGCCTTCGGTGAGGAAGTATCCGACCTCGGCATAACCGCCAAAGAAGCCGGCATCGGGGCCACCGAAGGGATCCTCGACCATCTGCCAATAGCCTTCGGCAACGGCGTGGAACGGCCCTGCGATGACCGCGGCCTCGAGCCCGAGGCCGAACTCGGATGCGGCATCGAACCGCCCGGTATTGACCAGCCGGTCCGAGGTGAAGTGCACCAGCGGGCGCTGGCGATAGCGGACCTGGCTGCCGCGTTCGAGATCGGCATAGTGAACCGATCCGCCCAGATGCAGCCGGGTGTCGCCGATTTCGGGGTGGAACACGATGCGCCCGTCGAGGCTCCAGTTCTTGTTCGACAGGTCTTCCATATTGTCGGAAAATCCGCCCGCCTGCACCATCACGTCGCCCGCCGCATAGGTGACGCCCGCACCCACGCGCCGCTCGAAGCCGAAGGCATCGGTGAAGGCGGCGCGCTCGATGAAGCTGGTGTGGAGGCTGCTGGTCAGCTCCTCGAGCGACTGGAAATTGTTGAACTGGCCGACGGCAAATTCGGTATTTCCGGTCTCGTAGCTCACGATCGCATCGGCGACCGCGATGTCGTTACCGGCAAAGTCGACCTCGAACTTGTAGCCGAAACCGCCGGGCATATCACCCGACACGCCAAGCCGCGCGCGGCGCGCCTCGCTGCCGAAACCAGTGTCGATCCCGGTGCCGTCGGGCGCTGCAATGGTGCCTGCATCATATTGCAGGCGGCCGCGCGGCTTGAAGCTCCAGCCGCTTTCGGTCGAGACCTCGGGCGCGCCCTTGAATGCGGTCCGGGTGCCATCGCCTGCCTCGTCGGCGGCGATAGCGGCGGACGCCTCGGCCCGGGCAGCTTGCGCAGCGGCGGTGGCAGCCTCGGCCTGCGCGCTCGCCGCGCTGGCTTCGGCTTCGGCTGCGTCCAGTTCGGCTTCGAGCGCATCGACCCGTTCGGCCATGGCCTGCATCTCGGCGCGCATGGCCGCCAGTTCCTCGCGAAGGGTGTCGCTGTCCTGCGCGACAAGCGGGCTGGAAGCGGCTACAAGCGCCGTCACGAGAGCGAGTTTGGAAATGCTCGGTTTCATCACACATCCTGACTGATTGCGGATGCACGCGATCTAGAGGGCCGGTGTGAAGCGTGCGTGACAAGCTTGTGAAGGCTTTGTGACAGGCAGCATCTCTTGCAAGGGCGCACGAGGCTGCGCCCTGCCTCGATGGTCCGTTACGCGGTGAAGGGGGCGAGCACTTCGGGCCTGACCCGCGCGAGCCGCCCGCTTTCGCGTTCGAGCATGGCCCATGTGGTTGCCGCCAAGACCAGCCGCTTGCCGTCAGCGCCAAGGAATTCGACCCGACGCACCGATTTCGCCCCGCGCGGGCTGCCCTCGATCCAGGTCGTGCCCTCCGCGCTTTCGCCTGCCGCGATATTGCCGCGGTAATCGATCTCGTGGCGGACAACGACCCAGAAATAGCGCCCCCGGTCCTCGCTGCGCGCTGCGGTCTCCCAGTGCTCGGTCGCCAATTGCTGGATCCACTGGACCCAGACCGAATTGTTCACGTGCCCGAGCTCGTCGATATGCTCGGGCAGCGCGGTGAAACTGCGGGAAAAGCGCGGAGGCTCGCTCACTCGGCTCCCTCGGCCATACCCAATTGCCACAGGATGAAGGCGTATTCCTCCGCCGTTTCGCGCAAGCTGTTCCACCGGCCCGACTGGCCGCCATGGCCCGCGCCCATATTGGTCTTCAGAAGCAGGGTGTTGTCGTCGGTCTTCATGTCGCGCAGGCGCGCGACCCACTTGGCCGGTTCCCAATAGGTGACGCGCGGATCGTTGAGCCCGGCGGTCACCAGCATGGGCGGGTAATCCTGCGCCTTGACCTGGTCATAGGGCGAATAGGACAGGATATAGGCAAAGGCGGCCTTGTCCTCGATCGGGTTGCCCCATTCCTGCCATTCGCCCGGCGTCAGCGGAAGCTCGGCATTGAGCATGGTGTTCAGCACGTCGACAAAGGGCACGTGCGCGACGATCGCGCCATATTGCCGCGGGTCCTGGTTGACGATCGCGCCCATCAGCTCGCCGCCGGCCGAACCGCCGCTCGCCGTGACCATGCCTTCGGCGGTGAAGCCGCGCGCGATCAGCCCGCGCCCGGCATCGATGAAGTCGTTGAAGGTGTTGGTCCGCTCGAACAGCTTGCCCTGCAGATACCAGCGCCGCCCGAGATCGTCTCCGCCGCGAATATGCGCGATGGCATAGGCAAAACCGCGATCGACGAGGCTCAGACGCGTGGTCGAAAAGCCCGGCGGCACGGCATAGCCATAGGCGCCATAGGCATAGAGGTGGAGCGGTCCCGGCCCCTCGATCCCCTGCGCCGCGAGAATGTCCGCGCGGTCCTTGCGCATGACCACGCTGACCGGGATCATCGTCCCGTCGCGCGCCTGCACCTCGACCCGCTCGGTGGTGTAAAGCGATGCGTCGTAACCGCTCGGTATTTCCTGGGTCTTGAGCAGGTTCAGCGAGGCGCTCGCCACGTCGTAATCATAGACCGAATCGGGCGTGACCATGCTTTCGTAGGAAAGGCGGAGCACGGTCTGGTCGTATTCGGGATTGTTCGACAGGCCCGCATCATAGCTCGCCTCGGGAAAGGCGATCGGCTGCGCGCTGGTGGGCGCGTCGTAAGTGCGGATCTCGACCTGGTCGAGGCCGTTGCGCCGGCCCTCGGTGACGAAGAAGGTCTCGAACAGTTCGAAATCGGTGAGATAGAATTCATCCGATCCCGCAATCACCGTCTCCCAGTCGCCCGGCGCGGCGATATCGGCGCGCGCGAGGCGGAAATTGATGTGCTCGTCATTGGTCCACACCCACACGGTGCCTTCGCGGATATCGACCGAATATTCGACGCCCTTCGCGCGCGGCTTGACCAGCACCTGTTCGCCGGTCGGATCGGCGGCGGAGACGAAACGCACCTCGCTCGTCTCGTTGTCGCCGCTCGAAATGATGAGATAGTCTTCCTGCGCGCTCAGCCCTGCGCCGACCGAGAAGCTCTCGTCCTGTTCTTCGTAAAGGATGACATCGTCTTCGACCCTGGTGCCGATGACATGCATCCGCGCATCGAGAACGCGCCAGTTCTCGTTCGCCTTGCCATAGACGATCGCGGTGTCATTCGCGACCCAGGTCAGGCTGGTGCGAGTTTCGGGGATGGTGTCGGCGAGCAGTTCGCCGGTTTCCAGGTCCTTGATCACCGCGGTGTAGCGCTCGGCTCCGCTGGTGTCGGTCGAATAGGCCAGGAACCGCCCGTTGCGGCTCACCGACAGCGCGCCGAGGCGGAAATATTCGTGCCCCTCGGCGAGCGCGTTTTCATCGAGGATCAGCACGCCTTGAGCGTCATCGCCAGCGGCGACGGGCTTGCGGTAATGCTTGCGGTATTGCGCGCCTTCGTCGAATTCGGACCAGTAGAGATAGTCGCCGCGACGCTGCGGAACGGTCGAATCGTCCTCCTTGATCCGCGCCCGCATCTCGGTGAACAAAGCCTCGGTCAGCGCGGCCTGCGGTTCCATTGCCGCCTCGAAATAGGCGTTTTCCGCGCGCACGTAATCGAGCACGTCCTCGTCGTCGATTTCCGGATAGGACTTGTCGTAAAGCCAGTCATAGGGATCGGAAATGGTGATCCCGTGATGGGTGTAGCTGTGCTCGCGCTTTTCGGCGACTGGCGGAGTGGTGGTCACGCTCGATATGTCCTCGTGAGTGTCTGCAAGGGCTGCGCCGGATGTCATCGCGGCAAAGGTGGCGGCGCAGGCGAACAGGGTGGGCAGGCGGTTGAGCAAGGGGTCTGGTCCTTCGCGGGTGGAAAGCGGTGGCCAAGCGGCCTATGTGGAAGGCTTCTAGACATTCCCACCCGCGCGGCAAGCCTTGGCGCGGGCCAGATTGAGGCCAATTCCCCCATGTTGATGCAAACCCACGAAGCCCGCCTGAAAGCCCTGCGCGAAGAATTGAAGCGCCGCGGCCTGACCGGCTTCATCGTCCCGATCTCCGATGAACACATGAGCGAATATGTCGGCGATTACGCACAGCGCCTGCAATGGCTGACGGGATTTGGCGGCTCGGCGGGCTTTGCCGCGGTGACGCTCACCGATGCCGCGATCTTCGTCGACGGGCGCTACACCGTGCAGGTGCGCGACCAGGTCGATGAAAAGCTGTTCGCATATCGCTCGATCCCCGGCGACAGCCTCGGCGACTGGCTCACCGAAGTGTGCGAGGACGGCGCGAAGATTGCCTATGATCCCTGGCTCCACACCTGGGCCTGGGTCGAGGCGCTCGAGGAGAAGGTCGAGCCGGCCGGCATCGCCATGGTCCCTGCCAAGGGCAATCCGATCGACGCGGTGTGGTCCGACCAGCCCGCTCCTTCGGACGCCGCTGCGATGGTCCACACCGAAGAGCTCGCCGGACGCCCGTCCGCCGAAAAGCGCGCCGAAATCGCCGACTGGCTGGGCGAGAACCGGCTCGATGCGCTGGTGGTGCCAGCGCTCGATTCGGTTGCATGGCTGCTCAATATCCGCGGCGCCGACGTGTCGCACACCCCGGTTGCCCTGTCCTATGCGATCGTCCACCAGGATGGCCGCGCCGAATTGTTCATCGAACCCGGCAAGATCACGCCCGACGTTGCCAAGCATCTCGGCAATGCGGTGACCGTGCGCGATCGCAGCGAATTCGAAACCGCGCTCGCGGGCGAATTCGCAGGCAAGAAGGTCAGCGTCGATCCCGATTTCGGCGTGGTCGGCATCGCCCAGGCGCTGCGTTCGGGCGGCGCGCAGTTTTCCTTTCGCCGCGACCCCACCATCCTTGCCAAGGCGATCAAGAACCCCGCCGAAATTGCCGGCCACCGCGATGCGCAGGCGCGCGACGGGGCCGCGGTGTCGCGCTTCCTGCGCTGGCTCGAGGAAACCGCGCCCTCGGGCACGGTCGACGAGCTTTCGGCCGCGGCAAAGCTGCTCGAATTCCGCAAGGCCCATGGCGATCTGCGCGATACCAGCTTCGACACCATCTCGGCGGCAGCGGGCCACGCGGCCCTGCCGCATTACCGGGTCGATGAAGACAGCAACATCACCATTCCGCCCGGTTCGATCTATCTCGTCGACAGCGGCGGCCAATATCCTGCCGGCACCACCGACATCACCCGCACCGTGTGGATCGACACGCAAGAAGGCGCCGAGCCGAGCGCGGAGATGAAGGATCGCTATACCCGCGTGCTCAAGGGCCATATCCAGATCGACCGCGCCGTCTTCCCGCAAGGGACCTGCGGCGGGCAGATCGATGCCTTCGCGCGCCAGTATCTTTGGGAAGCGGGCGTCGATTATGCGCATGGGACCGGGCACGGCGTCGGCAGCTTTCTCGGCGTGCACGAAGGCCCGCAACGCATTGCCAAGCCCGGCGGCGGGCAGGCGGGCACCGCCCAGGAACTCCATGCCGGCATGATCTGTTCGAACGAGCCGGGCTATTACAAGCCGGAATGCTACGGGATCCGGATCGAGAACCTCGTTCTCACGGTCGAGCGCGAGATCGCGGGGTCAGAGGGGCGCTATCTCGGCTTCGACTGCCTCACCTTCGTGCCGATCGACCGGCGCCTGATCGACAAGGCGCTGCTGACACAAGGCGAGATCGACTGGCTTGATGATTACCACACCAGGGTGCGCGACATCCTCATGCCCCAGCTCGAAGGCGAAGACCGCGCCTGGGTGGAACGCCAGACCGCGCCGCTCTGATTGTCAGCGCGGCGATGATTGCGCCGGGCCATATGTTCTAGTAATGTTCTACCCGAACCGAGTCGCGCAGGGCGACCGGCAAGGGAGAACACGCAGCATGATCGGCTATGTAACGCTTGGAACCAATGACTTGCCGCGCGCGGCGACTTTCTACGACGCGATTGCGCAGCATTTCGGCGTGGGTCGGATGATGGAGTTCGACAGCTTCATCGCATGGGGCGAAATGGGCGGCGCGCCGGGCATCGCCGCAACCAAGCCTTTCGATGAGAGGGAAGCGACCCCGGGCAATGGCACCATGGTCGCGCTCCAGGTCGATGGTCCCGACAAGGTGCAGGCGGTCTACGACACCGCGATCGCGCATGGCGGCAGCGACGAAGGCGCGCCCGGTCCGCGCGGCGACGACGGTTTTTACGCAGGCTATTTCCGCGATCCCGATGGCAACAAGCTCAACGTCTTCTGCATGACCGCGCCCCCGGCATGAGCGTCCGGCGCCTCGATGAGGCCTTCATCCATCTCGGCCTGGGGGCGAGCGCGGTGCCGCAGCCGACCTTCACCGGGATGGAGTGGTATGAAGGTTATATCGCGCGCCACGGCGATGACGGGGCCGAGGGGCGATTGGTTTCGCAGCACAGCTTTAGCGAGGATTGGCCTGCCTGGGAGATGCACCCGCGCGGAAGCGAGGTGGTGATCTGCACGGCCGGGACGATGGTGCTCACCCAGGAATTTCCCGACGGAACGCGCCGCGAAACCACGCTAGGCGCGGGCGAATATGCCATCAATCCGCCGGGCGTGTGGCACATCGCCGATATCGCCGATCACGCCACCGCGATCTTCATCACCGCGGGCGAAGGCACCGAGCACCGTCCGCGCTGACCGGATCGGCCCGGACGCCCCGTCGCACGCGGGGGAACGCTTGCACGCGGGGGAAACCCTTGCACCCGGGTGAACGCGCCTGCGATCCTGTTACAAGGCGCGACAAAACAGGGCTATCCCGGCATAATCCTGCGACAAGAAGGCCCTAGAACGGGTCTCATGAAGCGCAGGCGGGACGACCATCTCCCTTCCCCGAATGCGGTCTCATGCGGCGCGCCCCTTTCGCGGGGCTTCGCACTTCGCTGCAAGATCGCCCGACCCGTTTGCGCTTCGCCCGGATACGAGGAAGAGCAAAGAGGATCACGATGAAGACAGTCACCATTACCCTTTCCGCGCTTGCGCTCGCCGTTGGCGGCGCGGGCATTGCAACGGCCCAGCACATGGGCGAACGCGGCTTTGCCGCTGCCGATGCCGATGGCAATGGCGAGGTAACCCTTGCCGAAATGCAGGCCAAGGCGCGCGAACGCTTTGCCAGGATGGATGCCAATGGCGATGGCGAGCTGAGCCGCGAAGACCGCGAAGCACGCCGCGCCGAGCGGTTTGCCCGCGCCGATGCCGATGGCGACGGCGAACTGACCCGTGCCGAGATGGCCGCCGCCCGCGAAGCGCGCCGCGCCGAGCGCCGTACCCGCCGCGCCGCACGCGCCGAGCACCGCTTCGAACGGATCGATGCCGACGGCAATGGCGCGATCTCGCAGGCCGAGATCGAAGCCGCGCGCGCCGAGCATGGCGAACGTGCGGGACGCGGCCAGATGCGCCGGGCCCGCCACGCCCGCCGCGGCCATGCCATGCGCATGCTCGCCCGCGCCGATGCCAACGGCGACCAGGTCGTCTCTGCTGCCGAATTCGACGCGCTGATTGCCGAGCGTTTCGCCCGGGTCGACACTGACAATTCAGGGGCAATCAGTGCCGAAGAGCACCAGGCCGCACGCGAAGCCATGCGCGAGGAGCGCCGCGAACGCCGACAGCAGCGTCGCAACGGCGCACGCTGAAGCAGGCCTGCCATCAAGGCCCGACCAGCGGCCCTGTGTGCGCCCGTTCTCGCAAGGGACGGGTTGCACGCCGGGCCGCAGCCTTTCATGAAAGCTGCAAGGATGGATGACAGCCAAGACCCCCGGATCCTGCTGGTCGATGACGAGCCGACCCTGCGCGAACCGCTCGCCGAATATCTCGGTGGGCAGGGTTTCGCGGTCACCGAGGCCGACAGCGCCGCCGCCGCGCGCGCGGCGGTGACCGGCGATGCGCCCGATCTCGTCCTGCTCGATATCATGATGCCGGGCGAGGACGGGCTTTCGCTGTGCCGCCACCTGGTTGAAACGCGCCAGATTCCCGTCATCTTCCTCACCGCGCGCGGCGAGGCCACCGACCGGATCGTCGGGCTCGAACTGGGCGCCGACGATTATGTCGTGAAACCCTTCGAACCGCGCGAACTGGTCGCCCGGATCCGCACGGTGCTGCGCCGTGTCGCACGTTCGGACGGCGCCGATACCGCGATGGAGGACTGGAACTACCGCTTCGAGGGCTGGACGCTCGACCCGCTCAAGCGCAAGCTCACCGATCCCGAAGGCGTCACCGTGCCGCTCTCGACCGCCGAGTTTCGCCTGCTTCGCGCGCTGTGCGATCACCCGCGCCAAGTGCTCGACCGTGACCTCCTGCTCGATCTCGTCCAAGGGCGCACCGCCAATCCGTTCGACCGCGCAGTCGACAACCAGGTCAGCCGCCTGCGCCGCAAGATCGAGGCCGACACTTCCAATCCGCAGCTCGTCCAGACCGTTCGCGGCGGCGGCTACCGCCTTGCTGCGAGCGTCGAGCGCATCCCGCCCGACAGGTCGGCGTGATCCGCCTGTGGCCCTCGAGCCTGCTCGGCCAGGTGCTCGCAAGCGTCGCTGCCGCCCTGCTGGTCGCGCAGGTCGTCGCGGTGCTGCTGATCGTGCGCGCGGCCGATGAAAGGCGCGAGACCGCTCTGGCCGCGAGCGCCGCGATCCAGCTCGTCAGCGGGGCCGAGCGCGCGGCCTTGAGCGAGGCATTCGGCCCCGCGCGCCGTGCCGCCATGCGCGCCGGGCGCGGCAGAGGTCGCGCAATGCCGCCGCCGCTGCGTTACACCACCGCCGAAGCGCCGCCCGTCCTCGCCAACCAGCCCGGACCCGAGGGCGCGCGCGAGGCAAGGCTGCGCGAGGCGCTGCTTCTCGAAGGCGTTGCCCCGCACCAGGTCGTGGTCGCCACCCGGCGCGCGGGCGATGACCCGGCGCTCATCGCCTTTGCCGAAGACCGTCCGCGCTTTGCGCGCCGCAATGCCTGGCGCACGCGCGACCTCTATGTCGCCGCGATCCAGCGTGAGCCCGATGCGCGCTGGGAGATCGTCCGCCTGTTCGAGCCGAACCGGCCGCGCTCGGCCCTGGGCGTGCTGATCTTCCAGACGCTGATCGCCTTCGCCTTCCTGTTTGCCGCCCTGTGGTTCGTGCTGCGCCGGATCACCCGCCCGCTCGCACGGCTGACCGAGCGGGTCAGCGACTTTTCGCGCGAGCCGGGGCGCGTGGTCCTGCTCGAGGAAAGCGGGCCGTCCGACACCCGCCGGCTGATCGCCGCGCACAACGCCATGGAGCGGCGGATCGCGGCCCTGCTCGATGAAAAGGACGTGATGCTCGGAGCGATCGGTCACGATCTCAAGACCCCGCTCGCCGCCTTGCGGGTGCGGATCGAAAGCGTGCCCGACAGCGCCCAGCGCGAACGCATGGCCGCCTCGATCGAGGATATCACCGCAACGCTCGACGACATCCTCTCGCTCAGCCGGGTCGGGCGCGACGGGGCGGGTATCGAGAAGGCCGATCTCGGCGCGCTGGCCGAGGCCACGGTCGAGGAATTTGCCGTTCTCGGCCAGCCGGTCACCCTTTGCGATCCGCCCGGTGCGCGCAAGCGGATCGTCGCGCCCGTGCAGGTCACCTGGGTCAAGCGCGCGCTCAGGAACCTCATCTCGAACGCGGTGCGCTATGGCGGAACCGCGCGCGTGAGCCTCGCCGCGCAGGACGGATCCGCAGTGTTCACGATCGAGGACGACGGGCCGGGGATCGATCCTGCGCGCATCGCCGACATGATGGAGCCCTTCACCCGCGGCGAGGCCTCGCGCAACCGGGCGACCGGCGGGGCCGGACTGGGCCTTGCCCTGGCGCGCGCGATCGCGCTCCAGCACGGCGGAACGCTGGTCCTTACCAATCGCGAGACCGGCGGGCTTTCCGCCGAACTGCGCCTGCCGCTCTAGCGCATCAATCCGCCGATCAGGTTGCGCACGAAGCGGCCGGCGATCGGTCCAGCAAGATCGGTCGCGATCGAGCCGGCTGCCGAGGTGACTCCGCTGCGCATCGGGTTGGCGCGCGACTTGCGCCCCAGCACCGCCGCCGCTGCCGCGCCCGCGACCGAGCCGGCTGCGACCTTGGTTCCGCGAGACAGCGCCTTTTCCCAGATCGACTTGGTCTTGCGCGGCCGCTTGCGGACTTCCTCCTCGCCCTTTTCGGCGACTTCCTCGGCTGTCTTGGCGGCGTCCTCGGCCTTGGCGAGCAGGACTTCCTCGGCGCTTTCGCGGTCGACCGCCTCGTCATACTTGCCTTCGAACGGGCTGATCGACTGGATGATCGCGCGTTCCTTTTTCGTCACCGGCCCCAGCCGCGAACGCGGCGGCTTGATCAGCGTGCGCTGGACGATGGTGGGCGCGCCGTCTTCGTCGAGGGTCGAGACCAGCGCCTCGCCCACCTTCAATTCGGTGATCGCTTCCTCGACATCGAGCTCCTCGTTGATCCGGAAGGTCTCGGCCGCGGCGCGGATCGCGCGCTGGTCGCGCTTGGTGAAGGCGCGAAGGGCATGCTGGACCCTGTTGCCGAGCTGGCCTGCCACTTCCTCGGGGATGTCGATGGGGTTCTGGGTGACGAAGAACACGCCCACCCCCTTCGACCGGATCAGCCGCACGACCTGTTCGATCTTTTCCTCGAGCGCGCGCGGCGCATCGTCAAAGAGCAGGTGCGCCTCGTCGAAAAAGAACACCAGGGTCGGCTTTTCGGGGTCGCCCACTTCGGGCAGGCTCTCGAACAATTCGGCGAGCAGCCACAACAGGAATGTCGCGTAAAGCTTGGGGCTGCGCATCAGCTTGTCGGCGGCGAGCACGTTGACATAGCCGCGCCCGTTTTCGTCGGTCTTGAGAAAATCGTCGATCTCGAGCGCCGGCTCGCCGAAGAAATGGTCCGCGCCCTGCGCCTCGAAGGAAAGCAGCTGGCGCTGGATCGCACCGACCGACTGTTTCGAGACATTGCCATAGGTGCCCGACAATTCCTTGGCATTGTCATAGGCCCAGCCGAGCATGGATTGCAGGTCGCCGAAATCGAGCAGCAGCAGGCCGTTGTCGTCGGCGTGGCGGAAGACAATCTGGAGCACGCCTTCCTGGGTGTCGTTGAGGTCGAGCAGGCGGGCCAGCAGCAGCGGGCCCATTTCCGAAATCGTGGTGCGGATCGGGTGGCCCTGTTCGCCGTAAAGGTCCCAGAAGATCACCGGATTGTCTGAATAGGCATAGTCGTCCATGCCCAGTTCCTTCGCCCGCCCTTCAAGCTTGTCGGCGTGCTTGAAGGTGGACGAACCGGGCATGGCGATGCCCGACAGGTCGCCCTTCACGTCGGCGACGAAAACCGGCACGCCATTGGCGGAAAAGCTCTCCGCAAGCCCCTGAAGGGTCACCGTCTTGCCGGTCCCGGTCGCGCCCGCGATCAGCCCGTGGCGGTTGGCGCGTTCAAGCGCGAGATGCTGGTTTTCGCCATTGCCGCCCAGTCCAAGAAAAATGTCGCTCATTTGTCGCTCGTGTCCCTCGTCTCCGGTGCCCCTCGCGCATCCCTGCCGGTGGCAGACCAAGCGGTCAACCTATCGACTTGAGCCAAGCAGGGTTCTAAAGGGTCAGGCAATGGTTTCTGCCAGCCCTCCTGCCCCATCGGTATTGCTCGACGACGCGCGCCACGACGGCGCGGCCGATGCGCTGTTCTACACGAACCCGCGCGAGGTGTTCGTCGCCATGCGCGCAAGCGAGGTCGCCGACACGCTCGCTGCTGCCGATGCCGCGCGCGCGGATGGCGTCGAGCTTGCCGGCTACCTCGCCTACGAGGCGGGGCTGGCATTGGAAGACAGGCTTGCGCCGCTTGCCGATGCGCGAAGCGGGGCGATGGGGCCGCTGGTGTGGCTTGGCCTGTTCGATCCGCCCGAACGCATCGCCGCCGAAGAAATGCCCGCATGGCTGGAGGCCCGCGCCGATGACACCGTGCCGGCGCGGCTCGGCCCGCTCGATCCGCAATTGTCGCCGGGCGGCTATGACGCGGCCTTCGCCCGGCTGATCGAGGCGATCCATGCCGGTGACATCTACCAGGCCAACCTCACCTACCCGCTGGCAGGCTCCTATCGCGGCGATCCGCTGGCGCTCTATGCACGGCTGCGGCAGGCGGCGAGCGCGGGCTATGGCGGAGCGGTGTTCGACGGGTCGCACTGGCTGCTCAGCTTCTCGCCCGAACTGTTCGTCTCGCTCGACGGGGATTCGGCCAAGGCCAAGCCGATGAAGGGCACCCGCCCGCGCAGCGATGATCCCGCGCGCGATGCCGAGCTTGCCGAGGAATTGGCCGCGAGCGTCAAGGACAAGGCGGAAAACCTGATGATCGTCGACCTGATGCGCAACGACTTGTCGCGGGTCGCGGTGCCCGGCAGCGTCCGGGTCGATGCGCCCTTCGCGGTCGAAAGCTATCCGACGGTGCACCAGATGGTCTCGAGCGTGCGCGCCGAACTGGCCGAGGGCAAGGGCGCGATGGACCTCGTGCGCGCGCTGTTCCCCTGCGGCTCGATCACCGGCGCGCCGAAGATTCGAGCGATGGAACTGATCGGCGAGACCGAGCGCGATGCGCGCGGCCCCTATTGCGGGGCGATCGGGCGGATCGGCGCTGCTGGCACAGGCAGCGGCGGCACAGCGGCGTTCAATGTCGCGATCCGCACGCTGCGTCTCACCGAAATCGAGAACGCACAAGGCCACGCCGTGCTCGGCGTCGGATCGGCGATCGTCGCTGACAGCGATTGCATGGGCGAGCGGCGCGAATGCGAGGTCAAGGCGGGCTTTGCGCGCGCCTCCTCTCGCCATCACGCCGCGCCGGGTTTCGATCTGATCGAGACCATGGCTTTCGACCCTGAACAGGGGATCGCGCTGCTCGAGACGCACCTTGCGCGGATCAAGCGCAGCGCGGCCGAACTGGGCTTTGCCTTCGACCGGCACGCCGCGCGCAACCAGATCCAGGCCTTGTGCTTCGAGCTGGAAGAGCCTGCCAAGCTGCGGCTTTTGCTCGCCCGCAGTGGCGCGACCGCGCTCGAGACCGGGCCGATGCCCGAACCTTTCCCTGCTCCGGTCAGGATCGCCGCGCTCGCGCACCCGCTCGATCCGTCCGACTGGCGTCTTGTGCACAAGACCACCGATCGCGGATTCTACGAAGACGCGCAAACCGCCGCGCGCGCTCTGGGGGCGGACGATGCCGTTCTGGTTCGCGCCGACGGGCTTGTAACCGAGGGCAGCTATACCAACATCTTCGTGCGCAGCGGCGAGCCGGACACCTTCATCTGGCTCACCCCGCCTGCGCGGCTCGGCCTGTTGCCGGGCGTGCTGCGCGAAAGCCTGATCGAACAGGGCAAAGCGCGCGAAGCCGAGCTTACTCTCGATGACCTTGCTGGCGGCTTCCAGCTCGGCAATGCGGTGCGAGGGCTGTTTGCAGCCGAACTGATATGACCATTCCCATCCTCTACGAAGACGGCGAAGCGCTGGTGATCGACAAGCCGGCAGGGCTCCCGGTCGACCGGCCGCGCCGCGGCGGGCCGTCCCTTGACGACCATCTCGACGAACTGAAGCTGGGCTTCCAGCGCCGCCCGATGCCGGTTCACCGGCTCGACACCGATACCTCCGGTTGCCTGCTGCTGGCGCGCAACCCCAAGGCCCTGAAGCGTTTCAACAAGGCGTTCGAGGACCGGCTGGTGGGCAAGACCTATCTCGCCGTCATCGATGCCGAGCCGAGCGAGACGTCGGGAACGATCGAATTGTCGCTGTCCAAGATCAGTTCGGCCGAAAAGGGCTGGCGGATGATCGCGGCGAAAAAGGGCAAGCCGGCGATCTCTCACTGGGAACTGCTTGAAACCATCGGCGAGGGCGACAGGAAGCGTTCGCTGATCCGCTTCCGGCCGGAAACCGGACGCACCCACCAATTGCGGGTCCATGCCCTGCTCGGCCTCGGGGCGCCGCTGCTGGGCGATCCGGTCTATGGCCCGGTGCGCGGGCAGAACAAGGGCGCGCCGCGCACCATGCTTCACGCCGAGACGATCACGGTGGAGCGCGACGGCAAGCCGACCATCACGGCGCGCGCGCCGTTTCCCGAGGATTTCGTCCGAGCCGGACTTTCCGATCCCGGCCCAGCGCCGATCGCCGGGTGCGAGGCCGCGCCCGATTCGCCCGACAACGATGGATGACAGCGCGCCCCAGGACGTGATCGCGCGCGCCCACGCGCATGCCGAGGAAAGTTTTCTCGCAGGTTCGGGACCGGGCGGACAGAATGCCAACAAGGTGGCGACCGAGGTGCAATTGCGCGTCAATGTCTATGCGCTGCGGCTCGCCCCGCCGGTCCTGGAGCGGCTGCGCGACCAGGCGGGCTCGAAACTGACCGCCGCGGGTGACCTCATCATAACCGCGCGCAGTCACCGCACGCAGGAAGCCAACCGCAGCGAGGCGCGCGAGAAACTCGAAGCCATGCTCGAAGCGGCGCACCGCGCGCCCAAGAAGCGCGCCCGCTCCCGCGTGAACCGCGTGGGCAAGACCCAGCGGCTCAAGGCCAAGAAAGCGCGCGGCGACGTGAAGGCCAAGCGCGGCAAGGTCAGCCGGTCCGACTGGTGAGAGCGCTTGACTTTTGCCGGTGAATCGGCAAATGGGCGCGGCTTGAAGGGCGGTGCTGCCACGTCTCGTGCGCGCCGCCTTGATGTTTTTCGGCCGATCCCGCTGATGGGGCGGCCTCCACCCGATCTTAGGATACCGCCATGGCGAAGCCCGCAACCGTCAAGATCAAGCTCGTCTCGACCGAGGGCACGGGCTTCTATTACGTGACCAAGAAGAACCCGCGCAACATCACCGAAAAGATGGTGTTCCGCAAATACGACCCGGTCGCCAAGAAGCATGTCGAGTTCAAGGAAGCGAAGATCAAGTAAGCCCCTCGTCGCGGGCTGCTTGCGATTCGTCTGAACGCGCGGAACAATCCGATTAAGACGCGGTTCAACGCCTCGACTGTAACTGACGAGGCATGACCATGCTCACATCACTTCGACGTGCCCTTTCCAGGGGTGCTTTCCCGATGGCGCTCGCTGCTGCGGGCGCCGCGATCGTTCCTGCTGCGACCATGCTCGCTCCGGCCGAGCCGGCGGCGGCGCAGGCCCGTTCCGGCGATCTCGACCGCGCGGTTGCCGCCTTGCGCGGCATTTCGACCATGCGCGCCGATTTCACCCAGACCGACCGCGCCGGCAATTCGGCGCGCGGGGTGATGACGCTCAAGCGGCCGGGCAAGATCCGCTTCGATTACGGCAAGGATGCCGACCTGCTGGTGGTCTCCAATGGCCGCTCGCTCTACATGATCGATTACGCGGTCAACCAGGTCGAGCGCTGGCCGATCCGCAACTCGCCGCTTGGCGCGCTGCTCGATCCCAATCGCGACGTGAAGCAATACGGCACGCTGGTCCCGACCGGCAGTTCGGACGTGATCAGCATCGATGTGCGCGATCCCGACCGTCCCGAATTCGGGCGGATGAACCTGATCTTCGTTCGCAATCCCAATGCCCCGGGCGGGCTTCAGCTCACTCACTGGGTCGCGCTCGATGCGCAGAACCACCGGACCACGGTCAGGCTTGCGAATCACCGCTACGGCGTGGCTGTTCCCGAGAGCACGTTCCGCTTCGACGACCCGCGCCGTTCGTCTCGTCGCCCGCGCTGAACCGCGCGCCGACGAACCGGCGATATGGTGCGATGAACGGGGGTGATCGTTCATCGAAACGAAAGCCGGATCGCCGTAATTCATGGTGACAAGGCCGGGCTTTGTGGAAGGGTTTCCCCCCTGTTGTCCTTCCCCCCCAAGCGGCCCGCCTTGCGCAAAAGCGTGACGAACGCTGACAACGAACCCCTGTGCCAACGCCCCCGGCACAGGGGTTTTTTGTTTGCCCGCCTCTCTTTTGCTAAAACTTACTCCCAGCCGAAAGCCTTGCGGATGATCGCATAGATCACGTTCTGCTCGATCACTCCGCGCGCGCGGTGCGCGCCGGGGCCCTGCGCATAGAGCGCGACGTCCTCGCCTGCATGGGTTTCGCCGCTGGTGGGGATCGCCGATTGCTGGCGCGCGGTGATGCCGGTCTCGGGCATCGGGCGTTCGGCCATGTTGGCGATCGCTCCGGGGCCGTTGCCATAGCCGAGCGTGGTGTAGGGCTTGCCGTCCTCGGCGAGCGCGGGCTCGTCGGTGCCGCCGGTCTCGTCGGCAGGCGGGACCACGAGACCCAGGATGTCATTGCCGCGCCGCGGATAGCCGGCAATGGTGAAGACGTGGCTGTGATCGGCAGTGACCATGATCAGCGTTTCTTCGGGATCGGTGTTGTCGATCGCGTACTGGATCGCGCGCGCGAACTCGACCGCCTCCTCGAGCGCGACCCCGGCATAGCCGCCGTGATGCGCGTGATCGATCCGGCCGCTTTCGACCATCAGGTAATAGCCTTCGGGATCGGTTCCGAGCCGCGCGATCGCCTGGGCGGTCATGTCGGTGAGCGTCGGCTCGCTCGCCCCTTCCGCCGGGTCGGCAGCGCGTTCGGCCATGAAGGTCATGTGGCTTTGCGCAAACAGGCCGAACACCGGCGCGTCCATCGGCGCTGCAGCGAGTTCCTCGGCGGTGGTGACATAGGTTCCACCGGTGCGTGCGGCCCAGCCAGCCGGAAGGTCTGCGCCAGCCTCGCGGCGCCAGCCCCCTGCCTCGCTGCCGTAGAACGCGCCGGCCCCGCCGCCCAGCGCGACATCGAAATCGAACCCGACCAGCTGGGTAGCGATGTCCTCGCATTGCGCGCCGCCATCCTCGTCGGTCGCCTCGACTAAGGATTCCCACCCGCGTTCGGTGGCGCGGGCATAGACGCTCGCCGGCGTCGCATGGGTGATCCGCGCGGTCGAGACGATGCCGAGCGCGAGACCCCGCTCGGCCACTTCCTCGCCCAGCAGCGGCAGCGGGTGAGCGAGCGTGCCCGCGCAGGAGCCGCGCTCCGCCTGCGGGCCGACGCCGAGAAAGCCGATCCGGGTCTTTTCGCCCGAATGGATCGCGGTCGCGGTACCCGCGCTGTCGGGCACCTGGGCATTGGTGTTGTAGGTCTTCACCAGCGCGACGTTGTCGAAGGTCTCGAACGGCAGGACGTGTTCCTCGCCGGATCCGCCCAGTTTCTGCCCGGCATAGATGCGCGCGGCGGTGATGGTCGAGATGCCCATGCCATCGCCGATAAAGACGATCACGTTCTTCGCGCGCGGCGCCGCCTCCGGCTCTGCGGCGGCGGCAGCGGTGTTCGCGGCCTCTTCCTCGCCGTAATGGTTGATCGTGGTGGTGGTACAACCGCCAAGCGCGAGCGCACTGGTCGACAGGGCGAGCGTCAAGGCGGGGGCGAGGGTGCGGTTCATCGTGTCTTTCTCCGGCAGAACTTGTGAGCCATGCGCTATCGTTTTCGCGCTCCGGGGGAAAGTGAAAGGTGGAGTTTCGCGCAGCCACGCCTTAAGTGGCGTGCCCATGATTTCTGTTGCCACCTGGAACATCAATTCGGTCCGCCTGCGCATTGACCAGGTCAAGCGCTACCTCGCCGAACACGCGCCCGATATCCTGTGCCTGCAGGAGATCAAGTGCCAGGAACACCAGTTCCCCGCCGAAGCGCTGGCCGAAGCGGGATACGAGCACCAGGTCGTGTGCGGACAGAAGGGCTATCACGGCGTCGCCACCGTCAGCCGCGTCCCGATCCGCGAATATTCGCGCCACGACTGGCAGGACAATGGCGAGGCGCGCCATGTCGGGGTCGAGGTGATCGGCAGGGACATGCTGGTCGAGAACGTCTACGTGCCCGCCGGCGGCGATGTCCCCGACCGCGAGGTCAATGCGAAATTCGGCCAGAAGCTCGACTTCCTCGAACGCATGACCCGCTGGGCCGACACGGTCGAAAAGCCCACCTTGATTGTCGGCGATTTCAACATCGCCCCGCTCGAAAGCGACGTGTGGAGCCACAAGCAATTGCTCAAGGTGGTCAGCCACACCCCGCTCGAGGTCGAAACGCTTCAGCGCTTCAAGGACGCGCATGGCTGGACCGATATCGGGCGCGAACATATCCGCGATCCCGAACGTTATTACAGCTGGTGGTCCTATCGCTCGCCCGACTGGCGCAAGAACGATCGCGGGCGGCGGCTCGATCACATGTGGGCCAGCCCCGAGCTGGCGCGGCAGGCGAGCGCGCATCGCGTGCTGGAAGAGGCACGGAGCTGGGAGAAGCCGTCCGACCACGTGCCGCTCGTCACCGAGTTCGATATTTGACGGCCTCGCCCACCCCTTCGCGCCGCGCGGCGCAGGCGGTGGACGCGCTACGGCACGGCTGGCCGATCGTCTTCGAGCCTGGTGGCGGCGCGAGGCGCACGCTGCTGCCCGTAGAGACCGCGATTGCGAGCGAGGCGCGCAGCGAGACAGTGTTGATTTCGGCTGCGCGTGCAGCAACGCTCAAACTTGCCAACCAGCGCGAGGCGGCACGGCCGCACGGACCGGTGCTGATCGAGGGGGGCGAACCCTTCGCGCTCGCCGACGCGGTGCCGATCGCCGATCCCGCGCTCGACCTCGCTCACCCGCTCAAGGGGCCGTTCCGCGCCCTGCCGCTGGAATGGGAGGCCATGGCCGAGGCGGCGATGGAACTGGCGCGGATCGCAGGGATCCTGCCCGCCTTTCTCGTCGATCCCGAACAGGCGGGTGAAGCGCAGCCGGTCGCTGTCGCCGATCTCGAAGCCTATGGCGCGAGCCGGGACCTGCGGATCGTCACCCGCGCGCGGCTGCCTGTCAGCGCCAGCGAGGACGCGGAGATCATCGCCTTCCGCTCCCTTGACGACACCCGCGAACATGTCGCGCTCATCATCGGCAAGCAGACCGGCGACCGCCCCCCGCTGGTGCGGCTGCATTCGGAATGCCTGACAGGGGACATCCTCGGCAGCCTGAAATGCGATTGCGGCCCGCAGCTCGATGCCGCGCTTCACGCCATGGCGCGCCACGCGAGCGAGGACTGCGGCTGGGGCGCGCTTCTCTACATGCGGCAGGAAGGGCGCGGGATCGGCCTCGTCAACAAGCTTCGCGCCTACCGGTTGCAGGACGAGGGCTTCGACACGCTCGATGCCAACCGCCGGCTGGGCCTGCCCGACGAGGCGCGCGATTTCGCCACGGCTGCGCGCATGCTCGACCTGCTCGGCGCGGGCGAGATCCGGTTGATGACAAACAACCCGGCGAAAGTCGCAGCGCTCGAGGAGGCCGGGATCACCATCGCCGAGCGCGTGCCGCACCAGCTGGCCGACAATCCGCACAATGCCCGCTATCTCGCGACCAAGCGTGACCGTTCGGGGCACTTGCTGACATGATCGGGCCCGAGATCGCGATCACCATCCGCCCCGAAGCGCCGGGCGACGAGAAAATCATCTTCGCGCTCACCGAGGCCGCCTTCAGCGACATGGAGCATTCGGACGGCGACGAGCAGCACCTCGTCGACCGCCTGCGCGCCGACGGCGATCTCGCGCTCTCGCTGGTGGCAGAGGACGGCGAGCGGATCGTCGGCCAAATTGCCTTTTCCCCGGTCGAAATCGCCGACGGGGCGCAAGGCTGGTTCGGGCTCGGCCCGGTCTCGGTCTGGCCCGAATTGCAGCGCAAGGGCATTGGCGGCGCGTTGATCCGGCGCGGGATCGCCGATCTGCGCGCACGCGGCGCAAGGGGCATCGTCCTGCTCGGCAGCGACACCTATTATCCGCGTTTCGGCTTCGAACCCGCAGCGCCGATGACCTACGCGCCCGCGCCCGCGCGCTATTTCCAGGCGCTGGTGCTTGATGGCGACAAGCCTTCAGGCGCGGTTTCGTATGCGCGCGCTTTCGGTTAGATTTCGCAGCGTCCGCGCGCGCTATCGCCTCTCGTAACCGGTCAAACCGCGCGCGAGCCGGTTGCCCGACATGGCGATGCGCGACCCGGTCCAGTCGGCGACGAAGGCGCTCGACCGGCGCAGACCGGGAACGAAGCGCGCTTCGTTGTCAGCAATGACGAGGCCGTCGGAGGCGTGGAGCAGTGTCTCGGCGCCCAGTGCGATGAAGGCGGAGTGGTTCTGTTTGTCGCGGCCCTGCACGAACCAGTTGCCCGCGATCTGCCCCGTGGTGCCGGCAGGCAGGTCGATCATGTAATTGGTCCCCGACCCGGCCGAATCGTCAAAACTGCTATTGGTGATGACCACGCTCGCAGCGCGCGCCTTGACGTAATGCCCGCCGCGCCCGCGCTCGAAGCGGCTCTCGGTCACGGTCAGCCGCCCGTAATTGCCGATATAGATCGCATGAGCGCACCCGGCCGAGTTCTCGCACGTGCCCAGCCCCGAAAAGGTCGAACTGGTGATGAAAATCTGCGCGGCCGGGTCATTTCCGGTGAGAATGCCCTGCTGGCTGTTCGAAAAGCGCGATCGCACCACGTTGAGCGCACCGCGTTCGAGGCGGATGCCCGCCCCGTTGCCATCGCGAACCGAGATGCCGGTGAAGTGGATGCCGCGCACTTCGGCGCCGAGCCCGCGCAGCACCAGCGCCGCCTTGCCCTCGCAAGCGCGCCCGGCAAAGGTCACGCTGCCCGGATCGCGCGCCTCGTAGGTGATCACGCCCGCACGCTGGACCGCGCATCGGCGATAGGTGCCCGGCGCGATCGCAATGGTCGCGCGCCGATCGCCCACCGCGTCAATGGCCGACTGGAGGCTCGAAAACCCCTGCCCGGTCTCGACCAATGTGAATGCGGCCCCCGCACCGGCTTGCGCGCGGGCGGGCGAGGCGCTCGCCGCCAGGGCGAGGCCAAGTATCATGGCGAGAAAGGCGAGGTCGAACTGGTCGGCGGCGGCGCGCAGGAGCGTTCGGGCGGAGGGTCGAGCGTGGGTGGCCATGTTGCGGACATTACACGGGCCGCGCCGTGAACCCGCGCTGAAAGAGTGCCGGTGTGCCGTTTCGATGCAGCAATTCGCGCTTGGCTTAACGCGATGCTCGCCGCTACACCGTGCCGCGACGATTTTCCTCAATTGCCGATCAGGAGACCCACCGATGAAAAAGACTGCAATCCTTGCCGCCATGGGCACCGCGCTGACGCTGGCCGCGTGCGGCGACACCACTGATGCCTCGACCGAGGCGATGCCCGACACGGTCGAAATGCCCGCCGAAGAAGCGCTCGCCCCGATCGAGGCAGAACCGGTCGAGGCCGGGCCCGAGGCCGCTGCGCCGGTCGATCCGACCGAAACCGCGCCTGACCCTGTCACGACCAACGAAGCAGCCGATGCGGCCGCCGATGTCGCCGCCGAAGCGCAGGCCGCGATCGATGCCGCCGAGGCCGCCGCTGCGGTGGAAGAGTGATCCCAGGCGGC
The DNA here is from genome assembly GCF_045862805.1 of Qipengyuania nanhaisediminis. Classification (GTDB taxonomy): domain Bacteria; phylum Pseudomonadota; class Alphaproteobacteria; order Sphingomonadales; family Sphingomonadaceae; genus Erythrobacter; species Erythrobacter nanhaisediminis_A. The sequence goes on along the minus strand of NZ_AP025760.1, from coordinate 554,701 downwards.
ATCTGCATTCGCCGAGCCTTATTCGCGGGGGCCGCCACCGGGCTGGCCCTCGCGCTTGCCGCCTGCGATGGCGGCGGTGCCGACGGGCCAGGCGCGGTGAGTGAGGGCGAGGCACGCGCGCTCGACGAGGCGGCCGAAATGCTCGAGCAGCGCAACCTGCCCGAGGGCGCGCTCCCGCCGGTCGAAATGCCGATCGAGCAGGCTCCGGCAGCGCAAGACAGTGACAATGCGGAAGGCGGTGCATGAGCGCGCACAATCCCGGCATGGATGCCGATACGTTCGAACAATTCCACGAACAACTCACCCGCTATGTGCGCGAACGGCTGATCCCGGCCGAGGAAGAGGTGATCGCCGATGACGCGGTCCCGGCGCAGATCATCGACGAGATGCGCGAGATGGGCCTGTTCGGCATTTCGGTGCCCGAAGAATATGGCGGGGCAGGGCTCAACGTGACCCAGTATGCGCGGGTCGTGAACACGATGAGCTATGTCGCGCCCGCCTATCGCTCGATCTTCTCGATCAATGTCGGGATGTTCGCCAGCGCGCTCAAGAACGGCGCGACCGAGGCGCAGCGCGCCGAATATTACCCCAAGCTGGTCGAAGGCAAGATCGCCTGCTTCGGCCTGACCGAGCCGGGATCGGGCAGCGATTCGGCGGCGATGCAGACCACCGCGACGCGCGATCCCGATGGCAATGGCTGGGTGCTCAACGGCACCAAGCGCTACATTACCAATGCGCCCCATGCCGATGTCGCGCTGATCATGGCGCGCACCGAAAAGGAGGCGTTGCCCAAGAACGCGCATGTCTCGGCGTTCCTCGTGCCGATGGACACGCCGGGCATATCGACCGGTTCGCCCGACAAGAAGATGGGCCAGGCCGGCAGCCACATTTCCGACATCATGCTCGACGATGTGAAGGTCCCGGGCGAAGCGCTGCTGGGCGGTGAGACCGGCAAGGGTTTCCGCTTCGCCATGCAGAGCCTCGACAACGGCCGGATCTCGGTCGGCGCTGCGGCGACAGGCTATGCCCGGCGCGCGCTCGATTCGGCGATCCGCTATGCCAATGAGCGCAAGGCCTTTGGCGAGCCGATCGCGCGGTTCCAGCTGATCCAGGCAATGCTCGCCGACAGCGAGATCGAAATCTACGCTGCCGAGGCGATGATGGCCGATGTCACCGCGCGCGCGGACCGGGGCGAGAACATCCTGGTCAAGGCAGCCGCGTTCAAGGTCTTCGCATCCGAGATGTGCGGCCGCGTGGTCGACCGGGTGGTGCAGGTCTATGGCGGCGCGGGCTACCTCGCCGAATACGATGCCGAACGCTTCTTCCGCGATGCCCGCATCTACCGCATTTACGAGGGCACCACGCAGATCCTCCAGCTCCAGATCGCCAAGCACATGCTGCGCGAATGGGAAGCGGCGAACGGGTGAGCCGCGATGTATGACCTCCTGAACGGCCTTTCGATCATCGAGGTCTCGAGCTTCGTCGCCTCGCCCACGGCCGGGCTCTATTGCGCGCAGATGGGAGCCGAGGTGATCCGCGTCGACCACAAGGCGGGCGGGCTTGATTACGACCGCTACATGCTGACGCGCGAGGGGCGCTCGCTGTCTTGGGAGAACCTCAACCGCGCCAAGAAATCGGTCGCGCTCGACCTGCGCAGCGGAGAGGGCCGCGAGATCGCGGTCGCGCTGGCGGGCGTGACCGGCAATTGCATCACCAACCTGCCCGAAAAGAGCTTCCTGTCGCATGACGCCATGAAGGCCGCCCAGCCCGAGGGCGCGCCCGACATGACCTCGATCAGGATCATGGGCTGGCACGACGGGCGCCAGGCGATGGATTTCACCGTCAACGCCGCCTCCGGTTATCCGCTCATGACAGGGCCGGCGGACTGGGACCCGGCCACCGCGCCGCCGGTCAACCAGGTGCTCCCGGCATGGGATTTCATCACCGGCGCCTATTGCGCCTTTGCGCTGATGGCGGCGCTGCGCCACCGCGATGCGATCGGCAAGGGCAGCGAGCTGCGCGTGCCATTGGGCGATGTCGCGATCGGGACCCTCGCCAATTCGGGTGCCATGGCGGAGATGCTCTATCGCGGGAGCGACCGCGAACGGCTCGGCAACGCGATCTGGGGCGCGTTCGGGCGCGATTTCCGCAGCCGTGACGGGGTGCGTTTCATGGTCGCAGCGCTCACGCCCAAGCAATGGACCGGGCTTGTCGCGGCGTTCGATGTCGCCGAGCCGATCGCTGCGCTCGAAAGCAAGCTCGGAGTCGATTTCTCCGAAGGCGACCGCCCCCGTTTCGAACATCGCCACGCGCTGTTCGACCTGTTCCAGCAGGCCGCTGGAACGCGCGATTACGCCTCGCTGGCCGAGGCCATGGCAGCGCATGGCTGCACTTTCGAGAAGTACCGCACCGCGCACGAGGCCGCGACTGATCCCGCGCTGGTCGGCGACAATCCGCTGTTCGGCCCCTCGCCGGCCAACCCATCGGGCTTCGCCTATCCCGCCCCGCGCAGCTTCGCCAATATCGCTGGTCAGCCTGCCGCCGACCCTGCCCCCGCGCCGTATCTGGGCCAGCATTCGGAAGAAGTGCTCGCCGAAAGGCTTGGGCTGTCTTCGGGCGCGATCGGCAAGCTGGTCGATGCAGGCACGCTCGCCCTATCGGACAAGGACCGCAAATGACCAGAAGAGCCGCTATCGTCTCGCCGCTTCGCACGCCGGTGGGCAAGTTCCTCGGGAGCCTGTCGGCCCTCAATGCCGGAGAGCTGGGCGCGATCATCATGAAGGCGCTGGTCAATCGCTCGGGCATCGATCCCGAACGGGTCGACGATGTCGTCTTCAGCCAGGGTTATGGCAATGGTGAAGCGCCCGCGATCGGCCACTGGTCCTGGCTTGCCGCCGGTCTCCCGCTCGAAGTGCCCGGATACCAGCTCGACCGGCGCTGCGGATCGGGCGTGCAGGCGGTCGCCAATGCGGCGATGATGGTCGAGACCGGCATGGCCGACGTGGTGGTCGCGGGCGGGTGCGAGAGCATGTCGAATGTCGAGCACTACACGCTGCAAGGGCGGGGTGGGGCGCGAATGGGCGACATCACGCTGCATGACAGGCTGTCGCGCGGGCGGCTGATGAGCCAGCCGATCGAGCGCTTCGGCATCATCACCGGGATGATCGAGACCGCCGAGAACCTCGCAAAGGATTACGGCATCACCCGCGAACAAGCGGATGCCTATGCGGTCCGCTCGCACTCCAATGCCGCGGCCGCCTGGGACGCGGGCAAGTTCGACGATCACATCGTGCCGGTCGAGGTGCCGCAGCGCCGGGGCGATCCGGTGCTGTTCGAGCGCGACGAGGGCTTCCGCGCCGACGCCTCGATGGAAAGCCTCGGGCAATTGCGCGCGATCGACGGCAAGCGCGACCCCGATGCCATCGTCACCGCCGGCAATGCCAGCCAGCAGAACGATGCGGCGGCAGCCTGCCTCGTTGTTGCAGAGGACAAGCTGGATGAACTGGGCCTCACGCCAAGCCTGTGGTTCGGTGGCTGGGCGGCTGCGGGCTGCGATCCGTCGCGCATGGGGATCGGCCCGGTGCCCGCGACCGAGCGCCTGTTCGAACGGCGCGGCTATAGCTGGGACGATATCGGCCTGGTCGAATTGAACGAAGCCTTCGCGCCGCAGGTTCTCGCCGTGCTCAAGGGCTGGGGATGGAGCGAGGATGACAGCCGCCGCGATATCCTCAACGTCAACGGTTCGGGCATCTCGCTCGGCCACCCGATCGGCGCGACCGGCGGGCGCATCCTTGCCGACATGGCGGCCGAAATGCACCGGCGCGAGGTCCGCTACGGTCTCGAGACCATGTGCATTGGCGGCGGACAGGGCATCGCGGCGGTGTTCGAACGCGCGGCATGAGCGGTTGGGACGCCTGGATCGGGCGCGAACAGCGCGCCGCTGACCGGATCGATCCGGCGCTCGCCGAGCGGTTCCACGCGACCTTCGACCTGCCCGCACCCTCAGACGGCATCCTGCCGCAGGGTTTCCACTTCTGCCTGTGCACGCCCACCGCGCCGACAGCGCAGCTCGGGCGCGATGGCCATCCGGCGCGCGATGACAGCGCGGCAAGCTTCCTCCCGCCTTTCCCGATGCCGCGCCGCATGTGGGCGTCGAGCGAAATCACGTTTCATTCGCCGCTGGCGATCGGGGCCAGCATTGTCCGCAACAGCCGCGTGGCCTCGATCGCCGAAAAGGACGGGTCGAGCGGCCGGCTCGCATTTGTCGAGATCACGCACGAGACCCATGCCGACGGCGCGCTCGCGGTGAGCGAGGTGCAGACGCTGGTCTATCGCGAGGCCGCCGCGCCCGACGCGCCGCTCGCGCCAGCAGAGCCGGGCGACGGGCGGTTCGACAAGAACGGATGGGATGCGCACCGCGCGCTCACCCCCTCGCCGGCCCTGTTGTTTCGCTATTCGGCGCTGACCTTCAACACCCATCGCATCCATTACGATGCCCCCTATGCACGCGGGGAAGAACGGTATCGCGGCCTTGTCGTCCACGGGCCGCTGACCGCGAGCCTGTTGCTTGGTCTTGCCGCGCGCGAGATCGGCGACAATACCCTGTCGCAGTTTTCCTTTCGCGGAATGTCGCCTGCCATAGCGGGCGAGGTGCTGCACCTTGCCATTCGGCGCGATGGCGATGAAATCACGCTCGGCGCTTTTGCCAGCGACGGGCGGCAGGTGATGAAGGCGACCGCGGCGATCTAGGGCTGTTCGTCGCCCTTGCCAGGCGGGCGGCCCCGGCGCGGCTTCTCGCTCTGCCCCACAGCGATGCCGCGCGCGGCGAGCGCTTCGCGCAGCAGCATCTCGATCTGGGCATTGGCCGAACGCAGCTCGCCTGCTGCCAGCCGTTCGATCGCGGCGTGAACCTTGGGATCGAGCCTTAGCGCGAATGCCTTTTTGGGGGGCGCAGCCATGGGTGGCTCCTGCTCGTAAGCGCGAGATTTACTGGTAAAGCGTCCCGGCGTTCACCACCGGGTGCGCGTCGCGATCCCCGCACAGCACCACCATCAGGTTCGACACCATCGCCGCGCGGCGTTCGCCGTCGAGTTCGATGATGCCATCGGCAGACAGCTTGCCGAGCGCGTCCTCGACCATGCCGACCGCGCCGATCACCACCTTCTTGCGCGCCGCGATCACCGCGTCGGCCTGCTGACGGCGAAGCATCGCCCCCGCAATCTCAGGCGCATAGGCGAGGTGGGTGAGTCCGGCTTCATCGACCACGATGCCGGCGACCTGGAGCCGCTCGTTCAATTCCTCGCGCAGCTCGCGATTGACCACGTCGGCGCTGCCGCGCAGCGTCGTCTTGTCCTCGTCGCTCATGTCATCATAGGGGTGCCGTGCGCCGACGGTGCGCAATCCGGCTTCGATCTGGATGTTCACGAAGGTCTTGTAATCGTCGACATCGAATACCGCCTGCGCTGTGTCGGCGACGCGCCATACCGTGTTGCAGGCGATCTCGATCGGATTGCCGCGAAGGTCGTTGATCTTTACGCGCTCGGAATGGATGTTGTGCGCACGCACGCTGACCTTGGTGCGCATCATCCACGGCCACACCCAGTGCAACCCGTCCTTGCGCACGGTGCCGCGATATTCGCCGAACAGGGTGATCACTGCGGCCTGGTTGGGCTGGATCATGAAGAAGCCGCACAGGCCGACCAGCACCACGACAGCGCTGGTGATGAGCGCGGCGAGAAAGCCGATCTTTTCCGCGGTCGAACCATCGGCCCCCGGCGGCACGGTGAACAAAAGCACCACGGCCGCAACGGTGATCGCCGCGAACAGCGCGAGCATGGCATAGCCGTTAAACGCGTTCCCGAGCCGCTCCTTGCTGTTCTCCATCGTCGAGAGTGTACTGCTGGTCATCCCCTGCCTCCTGGTAGATATAAATATGATATCGTTTTTATAGCAAAAGGCAGCGCCGGTCAATCGTCCAGCGGATAGGGTGTGATCGGTGAGATCACGTCGTAGCTCTCGGCTTTCGGCTCGCCTTCGAAATCGGGGTAATCGATCGCGGGCGGATCGACATGGGTGTCGGGCAACCGGTCGAGCAGATCGCGGATCAGCGTCAGCCGCCCGCGCTTCTGGTCGTTGAAATCGACCAGCGTCCAAGGCGCGTGATCGGTATGGGTGGCGCGCAGCATCGCCTCGCGCGCTTGGGTGTAGTCGTCGTAGAGGTCGCGCGCAGCCAGATCGACCGGCGACAGCTTCCAGCGCTTGAGCGGGTCGGCAAGCCTTTCGCGAAGCCGCTCTTCCTGCAGCGCCTGGTCGGTGGTGAGCCAGTATTTGAACAGCAATATGCCGTCATCGGTGAGCAGTTTCTCGAAGACCGGCGCGGCTTCGAGAAAGGCCGCGACCTCGGCGTCGTCGGCATAGCCCATGACCTTTTCGACGCCCGCGCGGTTGTACCAGGACCGGTCGAACAGCACGATCTCGCCGGCATGGGGCAGGTGGCGGACATAACGCTGGAAATACCATTGGGTCTGTTCTTCCTCGCTCGGCTTGGACAGCGCCACGGTGCGGCACTGGCGCGGGTTGAGCCGGTCGCGCACAGCCCGGATCGCCCCGCCCTTGCCCGCGGTGTCGCGCCCTTCGAAGATCACCACGATCCGCGCGCCCGTGGTCCGCGCCCATCGCGCCATGCCGACCAGTTCCTCGGTCAGCGGCGCGAGTTCCTTGCGATATTGCTTGCCCTTCAATGCCATGTCCCCGCTCCCTCTTGCGCGCATTTGTCCTTGCCCAAGCGCGGTGGTAGTATCAAATGACACGATATGGCTACCATCGCAGAACCCCAGACCGATTTCAGCCGCCTGCCCGAGCTTCCGGCAGACGTCTTCACCGCACCGCTCGCCAAGCCGGCCCATCTCGGCGATGACTGGCTCGAGCCGCAGCAGACCGATTATGCGTCGGACGAGCATGCGATCTGGAACGACCTGTTCGCGCGCCAGATGGAAATCCTCCCCGGCCGCGCGGCGAGCGCGTTCATGGCCGGGCTCGACAAGCTCGACCTGTCGCGCGGCGGCATCCCCGATTTCGGCGATCTGTCCGAAGAGCTGGGCAAGCTCACCGGCTGGAGCGTGGTGCCGGTGCCGATGCTGATCCCCGATCACGTGTTCTTCTGGCACCTTGCCAATCGCCGCTTTCCCGCGGGCAATTTCATCCGCACGCGCGAAACCTTCGATTACATCCAGGAACCTGACGTCTTTCACGACGTGTTCGGTCACGTGCCGATGCTGACCGATCCGGTCTATGCCGATTACATGCAGGAATATGGCCGTGCCGGCTGGAAGGCGATGCGATACAACCGGTTGAAAGCGCTCGGCGCGCTTTACTGGTACACGGTCGAGTTCGGCCTGATCGAGGAGGAAGACGGCCTTCGCGCCTATGGGGCGGGCATCCTGTCAGGCCCGACCGAGGCACGTTTCGCGGTCGAGGCGGAAAGCCCCAATCGGATCATGCTCAATGTCGACCGGGTGATGCGCACCGATTACGTGATCAGCGACCTGCAACCGACCTATTTCGTGATCGAGAGTTTCGACGATCTCTATCGCCAGACGGTCGAGCGCGATTTCGACCAGCTTTATCGCAATCTTGCCCCCGGCTTCACCTATGCCAATTCGGCGGTGATCGATGTCGATAACGTCGTCAATCGCGGCACGCTCGAATACCACCTTCGCGGTGGGCGCGGGAGCGGGGCAAAACCGGTCTGACGGGAAAAGCCGAGCGCGCCGTGTTCGGCGCGGCGCGAACCGGCCTAAAGCTCGATCCGCTGGCGGATATAGAAATGATAGATCGCCAGCGCACCTGCCGACGCGGCGATCGATGCAAACAGCGCAACCGTGCCCAGGCTTCCCAGGATCGTGCCCGAATTGGTCAGCAGTCCGGCCGCGATTGACGCGATCAGACCCACGCCCATTTGCCGCAAGACCTCGCGCGGCTCTTCGGTGCGTGCGAAGATGGACGCGAGCCACCCCGCGCTGCATCCGATAACAATGAGCAAAATCAAAGCCATGGTCCGGGCAATTTTCCTTTCATTTGCGGTTCAGTCATTTCAACAGGCAAAAGGCGCTTAGGTTCCGCAAAAACCGCGCGATCGCGCCGTTTCGGTCAGAAAAAATAGAGAAGCGCGCAGCCCATGGCGATCCGGTAGACCACGAAAACCATCATCGATGCCCGGCGCAGGAAGTTCATCAGGAACGCCATGGTGAGGAACGCCGCGACAAAGGTCATCGCGCCGGTGATGATGGCCTCGACCAGCAGCGCGCCATCGGCTTCGAGCAGGTCGGGGACGATCAGCACACCCGCACCCGCGACCGCGGGGATCGAGAGCAGGAACGAGAACCGCGCCGCCTCGAAGCGCTTGTAGCCGAGAAAGCGTGCCGCGGTCATGGTGACGCCCGAACGGCTCGTTCCCGGCACCAGCGCGAGCGCCTGCGCCAGTCCGACGATCAGCCCCTCGCGCCAGGTCATGTCCTCGAAGCTCTTGACCTCGCGTCCGAACCGGTCGGCAATGCCGAGCAGCACGCCATAAGCGATGAGATTGACCGCGATCAGGTCGGTGAAGCGGATCGAGGCGAGCAGGTCGTCATCGATAATCGCGATCCCGAAAGTCGCCTCGACCAGCCCGTTGAGCGTGCCGGTCTTGATCAGCAGGCCGAACACGACCGCGGGGATGGTGCCGAGCACGATCCAGAAGAACAGCTTGCGCCATGCGCGGGTGTCGGGATCGTCGGCGCCGATGCCAACCGTGGCAAACCCGCCGCGCGCGAGGCCCCAGACGTCCTTGAAGAAATAGACGATGATCGCGAGCAGCGAGCCGACATGGACCGCGATGTCGATCATCGGTCCCTGGTCCGCCGCCCCGGTGAAGACCGGCACCAGGATGAGGTGGCCCGACGAGGAGATCGGCAGGAATTCGGTGATTCCCTGGACCACCGCGATGATGAGCATTTGCAGGAATGTCATGACCCGCGCTCCATGGCAGGGGCGCGGGCCATGTCAATTCCTTCTTACCAGATCCGCACGCGCTGTTCGGGCGGCAGGTAGAGCGCATCGTCCTCGCTGACATTGAATGCCTCGTACCAGGCATCGATGTGGCGCACCGCATTGTTGAGGCGGAATTCGCCCGGCGGGTGGTTGGCGGTCATGACCCGGTTGCGCAGCGAGGCCTCGCGTTCCATTCCGCGCCAGATCTGCGCGAAGCCAAGGAAGAAACGCTGGTCGCCGGTCAGGCCGTCAATGACCGGGGCTTCTTCGCCGTTCAGGCTCATCCGGTAGGCGCGATAGGCCATTTGCAGGCCGACGACATCGCCCAGCGTTTCGCCCATGGATTGGCCGGCGCGCAGGCATTCGGGACCGTTCGACCCCTCGACCGGGCAGAACGCCTCGATGAATTCGCCCATCTGCTCGGTAAACTTGACGAAGCCCTCGCGGTCCTCGTCCTGCCACCAATTGCGCAAGGTGCCGGTCGAATCGAACTGCGAGCCCTGGTCGTCATAGCCATGGCCGATCTCGTGGCCGATCACCGCGCCGATCCCGCCATAATTGACCGCCGGATCGGCATTGCCGTTGAAGAAGGGCGGCTGGAGGATCGCGGCGGGAAAGACGATGCGGTTGGTGAGCGGCGAGTAATAGGCGTTCACCGTCTGCGGGAACATGCCCCATTCGGTCGGATCGACCTCGGTGCCGAGACGCGAACGCATGTCCTCGTCGTTCCAGGTAATCGTCGCGATCCGGTTGGCGAGCGGATCCTCGGCGCTGATCGCTAGCCCATCATAGGTCTTGAACTCGTCCGGATAGCCGATCATCGGCACGAAGCCTTCGAGCTTGGTGCGCGCCTCGGCGATGGTCGCCTCGGTCATCCATTCGTTTTCATCGAGCGCGGCGTTCATCGCGCGGGTGAGATTGGCGACCAGCTCGTCCATCCGCGCCTTGCTTTCAGGCGGGAAGTAGCGCTCGACATAGAGCGCGCCCAATTGCTCGCCGATCGAACCCTCGACCGCGGAAATCGCGCGCTTCCAGCGTTCCTGCTGCTCCTCGCGCCCGCTGATTGTCTTGCCGTAGAAAGCGAAATTGGCATCGTCGAGCTCGCTCGACAGCACCGCCGCATTCGAGGACAGGAAGCTCTTGGCCATATAGGCCTTGAGCGTTGCCAGCGGGGTGTTGTTGAGCAGTTCCATCATCGCCGGCAGGCCGCCGCCGATCATCTCGACCTGTTCGGGTGTGAGGCCGGCTTCCTCGATTTCCTCGGGCGTCGGGGGAAGCTGCGCTGCAAGATAGCGCTCCTGCCCACCGAGCTGAGATGATTCGAGCACCGCGGCAATCGGGAAATCGCCAGCAAGCTCGGCAAGGTCCGTAGGGCTCAGCTCGTTATAGGTGAGCGTCGGGCGGCGAAAGATCTGGCGCGCCCATTCGAGCTCGGCGACCTTGTGTTCGAAGGCATAGACCGCCTCTGCCGCGCCGCGCGGATCGGCATAGCCAGCCGCATCGAACACGGTGGCAAGGTAATCCTTGTACTTGGCGCGGATCTCGAGATTGCTCTCTGAATCGACGAGGTAATAGTCACGGTCGGGAAGGCCCATGCCGTCAAAGCCGATGCTGACGGCATATTGGGTCGGGTTGCGCGCATCGATGGTGACGCCTGCGCTCACCAGCGCCGGGTAACCGGGCTTGCCGAACAGCCGCGCAAGGCTTTCGAGATCGCGCGCGCCGTAGATTTCGGCGAGGTAGGGATAGGCTGGGACCAGCCCGCTCGCATCGATCGCGTCGGTGTCCATGAAGGCGTTGTAGGCATCGACGATCCGGCGCGCCTGCGTGCCCGGAGCGGGATCGGAAGCCACCAGCCCCTCGACAAGGCTGCGCACGTCGCGCGTCGCGCCTTCGCGCAACATGTCGAACGCGCCGAAACGCTGGCGGTCGGCCGGGATCTCGTTCGCCGCGATCCACTTGCCATTGGCATAGGCGTTGAAATCGTCGCCCGGATCGAGCTCGGTATCGATATATTCGAGCCCGACGCCCCAGTTGCCGAAATTCATGCTCGGCGTGGCGGCGTCCTCGCTGCTGGCCGCGTTTTCATGGTCGTCGATCAGCATGTGATCGGCGTGGCTGTCATTGGCCTGCGCCGCGCCGGCAAGCGCGAGCGCTGCCGTGCCTGCGAGCAGGAGAGTGGTCTTGCGGATCATGGTCAGTCCCCGTTCTGGTGCGTTGAAATCGCGTGATGGTGGTCTAGCCGGGCGGACGCGCTAGGGTTGTCGCTGGTCCGGCGCGGTTGGCGCTTGATCGAAATCACGCCGCCTCGGCGGCAAATTGCAGCTTGGCGAGCCGCGCGTAAAGCCCGCCCGCGGCGGTCAGTTCGCCATGCGTCCCCTGTTCGGCAATCGCGCCCTTGTCGAGCACCACGATCCGGTCGGCCGCGCGCACCGTGGCGAGCCGGTGCGCGATAACCAGGGTGGTGCGCTCGCGCATCAGTTCCTCGAGCGCCAGTTGCACCGCCTGTTCGCTCTCGGCATCGAGCGCGCTGGTCGCCTCGTCGAGCAGCAGGATCGGGGCATCGCGCAGCAATGCCCGCGCGATCGCAATGCGCTGCTGCTGCCCGCCAGACAATTGCGTGCCGCCTTCGCCCAGATAGGTGTCGAGCCCCTGCGGGAGCGCCTTCAGAAAATCCTCGGCATGGGCCGCGCGCGCCGCCTCCCAGATCTCCGCATCGCTCGCATCCCACCTGCCATAGCGCAAATTGTCGCGGGCATTGGCGCTGAACAGAACCCCGTCCTGCGGCACGAAGGCGATGCGTTCGCGGATCGCGTATGGGTCGGCCTTGGTCAGCGGCACCCCGTCGAGCCGGATGGTGCCGACCTGCGGGTCGTAGAACCGCTCGACCAGCTGGAACAGCGTCGATTTTCCCGCTCCCGAGGGACCGACGATCGCGACCGTTTCGCCCGGTTCGATCTCGAGATTGAAATCGGTGAGCGCGGCGCTGTCGGGGCGCGCGGGATAGCGGAAGGTGACATTGCGGAAAGAGAGCGAGCCGCGCGGCGGTTCGGGCAGGCGTTCGGGCCGCGCTGGCGGGGCGATGGTGGGCCGCGCCTCGAGCAATTCGGCCAGCCGGCTCGCCGCACCGGCTCCGCGCAGCAGCTCGCCATAGACCTCGGTCAGGGCACCGAACGCGCCTGCGACCAGCCCGCCGGTGATGACGAAGGCCGCGATGGTGCCGCCCGAGATCTCGCCGGCTGTCACCGCCAGAGCGCCGCGCCACATCAGCAGCACGGTGCCTCCGAAAATCAGGAAGATCACGATGGATGTCATCGCCGCGCGCAGGATGATCCGCTTGCGCGCGGTTGCGAACGTCGCCTCGACCACGTCGCCGAACCTGTCGGCCTCGCGGCGTTCCTGGCCAAAGCTCTGGACCACCTTCATTCCCGAGAGCACCTCGGTCACGCTTGCCCCGACATCTGCGACCCGGTCCTGGCTGGTGCGCGAGATCGTCCGGATGCGGCGGCCGAAGAACATGATCGGCAGGATGATCACGGGGATCGCGATCAGCAGGCCGAGCGTCAGCGTGGGAGCGAGATAGAGCAGAAGCAGCGTGCCGCCGATCCCGGTGAGGACATTGCGCAAGGCGACCGAGACCGTGGTGCCGACCACGACCTCGATGATCGCGGTGTCCGACGTCATCCGGCTCGAAATTTCCTTGGGACTGTTCTCCTCGTAGAAGCCCGGCGAGAGCCGCAGGAGGTTCTGGTGCACTTTCTTGCGGATATCGGCGACCACGCGCTCACCGATCCAGCTGACGAAATAGAAGCGGAGCGCGGTGCCAAGCCCAAGGATCAGCACGATCATCAGCAGATACTGGAATGCGTGCGCGATTTCCTCCGGCCCGGCAGTGCCGCTGAAGGCCTCGTCGATGATGACCTTGAAACGCCAGGGAATCGCGAGGGTTGCTGTCGCGGTGACAAGCAGGGCGAACAGCGCGGCCGCGATCTGGGCGGGATATTTCGCTGCCTCGCGGTAGATCATCCTTAGCGGCGCGAGCGTGCGCGCTTTTGCGCGCGGCGCTTCGGGCTTGTCGCCCGTCTCGCCGTGGATTGCCTTGTCGCCGCTGTCTTCCGGCTGTTCCTCGTGCCCGTCCATCTGCTGTAATCTAGTCTCTCGGAGCGCAAATTTCACCTGCAAATGCGCACGGCCATGAGGGGCCTGTGGGAAACCGGTTGTCATTTGTGCGTTGCACAAGAGGGCGGGAGAAGCCATCTGGCAGATGGGGAACAGACACGAGGTTCGCATATGCGCGAACCGCCACGAACGGGGCACGAATGCTTTACCACGCTTATGAATTGCAGCGGAACTGGATGAACTCGGTGAGCGCGATCGCATCGATCAGTGCCGAAATGCTCGCCAGTCCCGCCAATCCCCTTGCCAATATCGGCTTTACCCCGCTGGCGGCCAATGCGCTCGACGTGTTCGCCCATGCCACTGCCGCCTATTCGAAGCCTGCCTTCGACATCAACGAGGTCGAAGTGGACGGTCGGGTCTATCCGGTGATCGAGGCGACCGTGATCAACCGCCCCTTCGGCGATCTCAAGCGGTTCCGGCTCGACGGGATCGACGTTGACAGCGAGGTCAAGCGCCCGAAACTGCTGATCGTCGCCCCTATGAGCGGGCACTTTGCCACTCTGCTGCGCGGCACGGTGCGGCGGATGCTCCAGAATTTCGAGGTCTACATCACCGACTGGGCCGATGCGAAGATGGTCCCGGTGAGCGAGGGGCGCTTCGATCTCGACACCTATATCGACTACCTGATCGAGTTCAGCGAATATATCGCCGAGGTCGAAACCGACCCGAAAAAGCGCCGCCGCCCGCACATGCTGGCCGTGTGCCAGCCATCGGTCCCGGCCTTTGCCGCGACCGCCCTGATGAACCAGCGCGGATCGGTCGGCACGCCCGCCACGCTCACCATGATGGGCGGCCCGATCGACACCCGCGAAAGCCCGACCAGCGTCAACGACCACGCGATGAACCGCCCGATCGAATGGTTCCGGCAGTCGGTGATCGCGACCGTGCCGATGAATTATCGCGGCGCGGGCCGGCGAGTCTATCCCGGCTTCCTTCAGCTTTCGGCATTCATGAGCATGAATCTGAACAGCCACATGATGAGCCATTACGAGATGTTCAAACACCTCACCGAAGGCGATCACGACAGCGCCCAGGCGACCAAGGATTTCTACGACGAATACCGCGCCGTGTGCGACATGACCGCCGAATTCTACCTCCAGACGGTCGAAGAGGTGTTCCAGAAGCACTCGATCCCCAAGGGCACGTTCGAGCACAAGGGCGAGGTGGTCGACCTCGGCGCAATCACCGACACTGCGCTGCTTGCGATCGAAGGCGAGCGCGACGACATTTCAGGCCTCGGCCAGACCAAGGCCGCGCTAAAGCTCGCGACCGGCCTCGCCGAGGAGAAGAAGCGCTACTACATGGCCGAAGGCGCTGGCCATTACGGCATCTTCAACGGCAGCAAGTGGCGCGACAAGGTCGCCCCGGTGGTCGAGGAATTCATCGCCAGGCACGGGTGATACGCGCTGGCTAGGGCGTTGGCGTGTCGGCGCTCTTGCCCTTGAAGGCTGCGCGAATGTTGCCCAGCACGCGCCAGGCGGTCCACACCAGCACCGCCGCTATTACCAGCAGCACCGTTGCAATCCCTCCGGCTATTGCGGGGTATTCGTAGGCCGCCCACAGGAGGCCGGCAGTCGCAACATCCTCTCCGGTCGAGACCAGCGCATTGCTAACCGGCTCGGGAGAGGTGTTGACCACCGCGCGCGCCGAAGCCTTGCCGCCATGCGCGAGAAAGCTCGCCCCGCCGCCGAGCAGGAAAGCGATGACCTGGACCGCCGGGTCGGAAGGGTCGACGATGGCGAGGGCAAGCAAGGCGCCGCCGACCGGGCGCACCAGCGTGTGGACACTGTCCCAGATCGAATCGAGCCACATCACCTTGTCGGCCAGGAACTCCGCCAGCGCGGCGAGCGCGGCAATCCCCATGACCCACGGGTTTTCAAGCACTGCGAGGCTGGCGAGATGTTCGGGCACCGGCAGCGCGTCGAGCCGCATGGCGAGCCCGGTGGCGAAAACGCACAGATAGAGCCGCCAGCCAGCCAGCCAGCAGGCTCACGCTTCCGGCAATCCCGATGATCTCCATGATGCCCAAGGCAAAACTCCCGCCCAACCGAAAGGTCGAGCGGGAGTTTGATGCGTCACGCCCCGAAAGGCAAACGGGTGCAGGTCTAGAAGACCTCGAACAGCCCTGCCGCGCCCATGCCGCCGCCGACGCACATGGTGACGACGACGTATTTCGCGCCGCGGCGCTTGCCTTCGATCAGCGCGTGGCCGGTGCAGCGCGCGCCGGTCATGCCATAAGGGTGGCCGATCGAGATCGAGCCGCCATTGACGTTGAGGATGTCATTGTCGATGCCGAGCTTGTCGCGGCAGTAGAGCACCTGCACCGCGAACGCCTCGTTCAGCTCCCACAGGCCGATATCGTCCATCTTCAGACCCGTCTGCTTGAGCAGTTTCGGGATCGCGAAAACCGGGCCGATACCCATTTCGTCGGGCTCGGTACCCGCCACCGCCATGCCGACATAACGGCCGAGCGGCTGAAGGCCCTTTTGCTCTGCGAGCTTGGCTTCCATCAGCACGCTGGCCGAAGAACCGTCCGAAAGCTGCGAGGCGTTACCGGCAGTGATGACCTTGCCCGGGCCCATGACGGGCTGGAGGTTCTGCAGCCCTTCGAGCGTGGTCGAGGGGCGGTTGCCCTCGTCCTTGGAGATGGTGACTTCCTGCTGGCTGACTTCGCCGGTCTCCTTGTCCTTGACCATCATGGTGGTGGTGACGGGCACGATCTCGTCGTCGAACTTGCCTGCTTCCTGCGCGGCGGCGGTGCGCTGCTGCGATTGCAGCGCGTATTCGTCCTGCGCCTCTCGGCTGATATTGTAACGCTCTGCCACCGTCTCGGCGGTCTGGAGCATCGGCATGTAGACGTCCTTGTGCATCGCGATCAGCGAGGGATCGGGCGCGACGCGCATTTCGGGCGTCTGGACGAGGCTGATCGAATCCTGCCCGCCGCCGACGACCACGTCCATGTTGTCGACCACGATCTGCTTGGCCGCGGTCGCGATCGCCATCAGGCCCGAGGAGCATTGCCGGTCGATCGTCTGGGCCGCCACGCTGGTCGGCG
This sequence comes from Qipengyuania nanhaisediminis, assembly GCF_045862805.1. Taxonomy (GTDB): domain Bacteria; phylum Pseudomonadota; class Alphaproteobacteria; order Sphingomonadales; family Sphingomonadaceae; genus Erythrobacter; species Erythrobacter nanhaisediminis_A. The sequence continues at coordinate 538,440 of NZ_AP025760.1, read as the reverse complement.
CACCGCCGCGCAGCGCGACCTGGCGCGCGATATTGCCGGCCTGGGTGCCCTGGGTCAGCACCGCGCCCCAGACCACGTCATCGATCTCGCCAGCATCGATCTTGGCGCGCTCGACAGCGGGGGCGAAGGAAAAGGAGCCCAGGGTCGCGCCGGGAGTGGCGTTGAACCCGCCCTTGTAGGCGCGGCCGATGGGAGTGCGGGCGGTGGATACGATGACTGCTTCGCGTGACATGAGAGGTCCTTTGAAAAATTTGGTCAAACCTTCCCCTGGGGAGGGGTGAATGGCATTGTCTGCGGGCGCGGCCCGATCAGACGAAGAACTGGGTGATCCACTCGCAGATCAGGGCAGGCTTTTCCTCGCCCTCGATCTCCATCGTGATCTCGACCGTCTGCTGCCACTGGCCGGGGCGCTTCTCGTTCATTTCGAGCAGCTTCCAGTGGCCGCGAATGCGCTTCCCCGAACGCACGGGCGCGATGAAACGGGTCTTGTTGCCCCCGTAATTGACCGCCATCTTGATCCCGTCGAGCCGCGGGATGTCCGAATTGGCCGACAGGTAGGGGATCATCGAAAGGGTGAGAAAGCCATGCGCGATGGTCCCGCCGAACGGGGTCATCTTGGCCTTTTCCTCGTCGATATGGATGAACTGGTGGTCACCGGTCGCCTCGGCGAACTGGTTGATGCGCTCCTGGCTCATCTCCACCCAATCGCTGGTGCCGATGTTTTCGCCGACTTTCGCGGCCAGATCCTGCGGGCTCATGCGCCTGTCTCCTCACCTTGATGCGCCGCGAGCGGACCGCCGTGAAAGCGGGTTGCGAGCGCTTCTTTCGAGGGGCTTCATGGCGCATGGCCGCCAGCGATGCAATGCGCTGGGCGCTGCCGTTACGGCACGGCGAAGCCTGCACGCGGCAAGTCCGCCTCGCGCAGCCGCTGGCGGCGCAATTCGGAAGGGGTCAGTGCGGATTCGGCCTCATCTCCGCGGCGCAGCGATTCGAGCCGTTTCACATAGGAATATAGGCCCACCTGGAGCGCGACGATCATCAGCATCACCGGCTGGTAGGCGATCCCCTGGAACAGCGCGCCGACGAGATAGACGAGGCTTGCCATTTGCAGGCAGGCGGCAAGCGGCGAGATCCAACGCTCCTCTTCGCTGTCGCGTCCGCGCCAGCGGCGATAGATCCGCTCCATCTGCCACAAGCCGAGCGCGTGGAGCACCAGCCAGATCGCAAGGCCCGGATAGCCCTGCTCGCCCAGCACCTCGAAAAAGGCCGAGTGGAAGGCGCGCGCCTCGTCGGTGACTTCTTCGTACTGGACGCTGGCGGTGTTGCCGACCTCGTTCCTCACCGGCATCCGGTAGGTGAAGGAATTGGCGCGGTAGCTGTCGAACCCGCCGCCGAGCGGGTTCTCCTCGGCATAATCGAGCGTCCACTCCCACACCGCGACCCGGGTCGATGCGCTCTGGTCGCCGCCGGGCTCGGCAATGGTCGCCATGCGCTCGTAATAGCTGGGCGGAAGGAAGGGGAGCGCGGCCAGGCCGATCGCCCCCGCCGCGACGATGAAGACCAACCGCTGTCGGACATAGCGCAGGAGCAGAAGGCCGAGAGCGGCGATGCAGACCAGGCCGGTGCGCGCCTCGGTCCCGACCGGGATCAGCAGGCTGGCAAAGATCAGCGCGCCGGCAAAGGCGCTCACCGCCCAATGCGGACGGAACACCGTGCCAAACCGGGTGAACCACACGATCAGCGGGATCAGCGCGATCGCGACCGTGGCGAGCGTCGAGCTTTCATAGATCCCGCTATTGTCCTGAACGAAGAACTTGAGATTGCCATAGCCGCCCCCGCCGAGCACGGTCTTCATCCCCGTCCCGATCACGATGGTCGCGACCGAAAGCGTGAGCGTGAGCGCCAGCGCCTCGATCCGCGCGCGGGTGGTGATGGTGAGCGGCAGGAAAATGGCGAAGACCAGCGCCTTCCACACCCAGTCCCACTTTTCCGCCGCCTCCTCGGGGAATTCGGCGCCCTGAAGCGTCCACCAGCAGTAAACCAGCAGCAACAGCAAGAGCGCCTGCCGGACCGAGAAGCGCGCGCCCTCCTTGCGATCGAGCACCAGCCAGCCACCGAAAGCGGCGGCAAAGGCGATCAGAGAGACCTGGATGTCCTGGATGATCGAATAGCCGATCCGCTGCGGCGCGAGGATGTCGATATAGACGTAGAGCAGCACCCACAGGAACGGCCGCCTCAGCCCCAGCAGCAGGACGAAGCCGATAAAGGCGAGAAAGACGAGATCGAGCATTATCGGCCTGCCGTCTCGGCGGCATCCACTGGTGCTGCGGGTTCGCTCGCGCGCTGGCTGGCGCGGCGCTTGGCTTGCGCGGCCTCGAAGGCTTCGCGCCGGGCTTTTTCGCTGGCGCCGATGACCGGGTCTGAATCGAGATCGTCGCGCATCACCAGTCTGATGAGCGCGAAAGCGAGCAGCGCGTGGCCGATCGAGAGGGAAAGATAGTCGATCATTTCCTGCGCGTCTTAGCGCGCGGCGGTTGACGGCCCGTTAAGCACAATCGGTCTATGGCTCTTGCCATGACCCGCGTCCTGCATGTCCTCGACCATTCGCTGCCGCTGCATTCGGGCTACAGCTTCCGCACCCGCGCGATTCTCAAGGCGCAGGAGGCTGCGGGCCTCGACGTGCGCGCCATCACCTCGCTCAGACACAACAGCGAAAGCCCGCCGCTTGCCGGTCTCGAGACGGTCGATGACCTGCGCTTCCACCGCACCGCTGGCGAAGCGGGCGGACCGGCGGTGCTGGGCGAGCTGCGCGAAACGATCGCCCTGTCGCGCGCGATCCGCGATGTCGCGGCCGAATGGCGGCCCGACCTCATCCACGCCCATTCGCCGGCCTTGTGCGGTGCGGCGGCATGGCGCGCGGCGCGGGCGCTCGACGTGCCGTTCGTCTACGAAGTCCGCGCCTTTTGGGAAGATGCCTCGGTCGGCAATCGCACCGGGAGGGCGGGAAGCGCCAAATATCGCCTCACCCGCGCTGTCGAAACGCAGGTCGCGCACCGGGCCGATGCGGTGTTCACAATCTGCAAGGGCCTGCGCGAAGACCTCGTCGGGCGCGGGGTTGCCGCGGGCAAGATCGGGATCATGCCCAACGGGGTCGACCTCACCCAGTTCGGCGATCCGCCGCCGCGCGACGATGCGCTGGCACAGCGCCTGGGTATTGCGCCCGGCGCGCCGGTGATCGGCTATATCGGCAGCTTTTACGATTACGAGGGCGTCGATGACCTGATCGCGGCGATGCCCGCACTGCGCGAACGGCACCGCGATGCGAGGCTGCTCCTCGTCGGCGCGGGGCCGATGGAGGCGAGCTGGCGTGCTGCCGCATCCGCTCTTCCCGATCCGTCCGCGGTGATCTTCACCGGCAGGGTCCCGCATGACGAGGTCGAACGCTATTATTCGCTGGTCGACGTGCTCGCCTATCCGCGCAAGGCCTCGCGGCTCACCGACCTGGTCACGCCGCTCAAGCCGCTCGAGGCGATGGCCCAGCGACGGATTGTCGCCGCGTCCGATGTCGGCGGCCACCGCGAGCTTATCGCCCATGGCGAGACAGGCTTTCTCTTCGCTCCCGACGATCCGGCTGCCTGCGCCGATGCGCTAGCCAACCTGATCGATCGCCGCGCTGGCTGGGACGCGGTTCGCGCCCGCGCCCTGGCGCATGTTCGCACGCACCACGACTGGCACCTGAATGCCCGTCGTTATCAAGACGTTTACCATCTCTTGCTATGCGGTCATGATAGCAATCCCGCGGCAAAGCCGGGGATGCGTGAACAGGGGTTCGAAGCGCGCGGGTAATCCCATCCGGTCGCATTCGCCATATAGACAAGGGGCGTCATGCGTCTGAATCAGATCATCGAGCGCAAGCCGGACGATCGCCGCGGGTTCGAGCACCGTTCGCACCGTCGCAAGGAACGCCGCGCGCGGCCCGCAGCCGCAACGCGCAACATTGCGCTGCACAGCCTGTTCGTGCCGCTGCTCACCGTGTGGGGCGCCGCCCTGTTCGGCCTGTCGGTCGCTGTCCTGCCCGAGGGCGCGCTCGCGCCGGTCGCGGCGTTGAGCGGGTTGGACGGACTCGGCGCGCTGGCCAAGCCGGTCATAGCCCTGATCGCGGCGGCTGGCGGCGCGGCCACCGGATTCTTCACCGCGGCGGCATTGCGCGACAAGGCGCGCTCGCAACTGGGCTGTCCCGCGATCGTCAGCGCGGTCAAGGCGCGCAATTATGCACTGATCGACCCGGTCGCGGATCTCGGCAGCGAGAGCCTCGACGCGCCGCTGGACGAGGCCGAAACGCTTGCCGATGTCGACGAGCTCGCCGAGCGCCAGCGCGCCATTGCCGAGGCCCAGGCCGACTTCGATGCCGAGGCTCACGAAATTACAGGGTCCGACATTACCGAGACCGGCGACGCCGCCGAGACCGGCGATATCGCGGACGAAACCGAAGCGGTCACCTCCCAAACTCTCCCCGCGCCTGCAGAGGGGCTGCTCGCTGCCAAGCCTGTTCGCGGCGGCGGCGCGCTGCCGCTTGGCCGTCCGGGGACGGCCGGGACCTGGAGCCTGACCCAATTCAGCCCGCCCGCTCCCCCGCCCAGTCCAGCGCCCAGTCCGGCGCCCGACGCCGACCAGGCCGATGACAAGGCACCGCCTGCTCACGACCGTGAAGCCGAAAAGCCGATTGCGCTCGACCTCGCCGAGTTCGCCGATCTGCCCGGGCGCGATGGTGTCTGGGTCAGCGAACCCACATGCGATGCCGCCTCCCCAGACGGGAACCAGAGCGCGCTCGACCGGCTTCGCGGACGCTCGCCCGAAGAACTCAGCCTCGCCGAACTGGTCGAACGGCTCGCCGGAGCGCTCAACGAACACCAGAACGCCGCCGCCGCGCGCGCACCGGGCGACATGGCCGCATCGATGGCCGGGCGCGAAGCCATGCTCGCCGAAGCACTCAAATCGCTGACAGCTTTCACAAAGGAAGGGCTCGGAACCGTTGAAGGAAGCGACGCGCAAGGCGCACGGATCGCCGCTTCACAAATCGGCACTGCCGAGCGCGAATTGCGCGCCGCACTGGTCAAGCTCCAGGGCCTGCGCGGTGCGGCCTGACCTAACCGGTTTCGCATGAAACCATCCTTGGCTCGGCCTCGAAGCGCAAGCTTGATAAAGACAAGCTTGGGCTGCACGTAACAATCCTGTTTTCTTCGCAGTTGCAATATGAACCGCGCTTGGGCAATAGTCGGGTCCTGCATGGCGTGATCCGTGCCCCCTCGTTCGGGCGCGCCTGACACCTGCCGCTGTGGCAGGCCGCATTGCGCGGCCGCCGGCCAGCGGCATCTGACAGGACGGAACTTGCATGGGACGCCCCGGCACCCAGGGTCTCTACGACCCCCGAAACGAACACGATGCCTGCGGCGTCGGCATGGTCGCGCACATCAAGGGCGAGCGCAGCCACGCGATCGTCGCGCAATCGCTCGAGATACTTGAAAAGCTCGACCATCGCGGCGCGGTTGGCGCCGACCCCCTGTTGGGCGATGGCGCGGGTCTGCTGATGCAAATTCCCGACGCGCTAATCCGCCGCTGGGCGGGCGAGCACGACATCGCCTTGCCTCAGCCGGGCGGATATGCGGTGGCGATGTGCTTCTTGCCGCGCGGCGATGCCGAGCGCGCCTTCGTTACCGAGCGCTTCGAGCAGCTTGCGGCCAAGGAAGGCCAGGCGATCCTCGGCTGGCGCGACGTGCCGACCACGACCGAGGGGCTGGGCGATGCGGTGATTGCCTCGATGCCGGTGATCCGCCAGGCGGTGATCGCGCGCGGGGAAGGATGCGCCGACCAGGACGCCTTCGAGCGCAAGCTGCTGGCGCTGCGCAAGCAGGTGCTGAACCCGCTCGCCGCGCTCGCCGAAAAGTACGGCCTTCCGGGCCTGACCGAAACATACATGCCAAGCTTTTCGAGCCGCACGATCGTCTACAAGGGGCTGCTGCTGGCGACGCAGGTGCAGAGCTTCTACGACGACCTGCGCGACCCCGAATGCATCAGCGCCTTCGGCCTCGTCCACCAGCGTTTCTCGACCAACACCTTTCCGAGCTGGCGGCTCGCCCACCCCTTCCGCTTCATCGCGCACAATGGCGAGATCAACACCGTGCGCGGCAACGTCAACTGGATGAATGCGCGCCGGCGGACGATGGAAAGCGACCTGCTCGGTCCCGATCTCGACAAGATGTGGCCGATCATTCCGCACGGCCAGTCGGACACGGCCTGTCTCGATAACGCGTTGGAGCTGCTGCTGGCAGGTGGCTATTCGCTCGCCCACGCAATGATGATGCTCATCCCCGAAGCCTGGGCGAAGAACGAGCAGATGTCGCCCGAGCGCCGCGCCTTCTACGAATATCACGCCGCGCTGATGGAGCCCTGGGACGGCCCTGCAGCGGTGTGCTTCACCGATGGCCGACAGATCGGCGCGACCCTCGACCGCAACGGCCTGCGCCCCGCGCGCTTCTGCGTGACCCGCGACGATATCGTCTGCCTCGCCTCGGAGAGCGGCGTTCTGCCCTTTGCCGAGGAAGACATCGTGCGCAAATGGCGGCTTCAACCGGGCAAGATGTTGCTGATCGACCTCGAACAGGGCCGCATCATCGAGGACGAGGAACTGAAGGCCGATCTCGCCCACGCCGAGCCCTATGCGAAATGGCTCGAAATGGCGCAGTTCAAGCTCGGCGACATCGACCATATCGAGCCCGAATTGTCAGCGGTGCCCGAACACCACACCGCGCTGCTCGAACGCCAGCAGGCATTCGGTTACACCCAGGAAGACGTCTATCGTTTCCTCGAACCGATGGCGGTGCGCGGCGACGATCCGATCGGTTCGATGGGAACCGATACCCCGATCGCCGTGCTCTCGGCTCGTCCGCGCCTGCTCTACGACTATTTCAAGCAGAACTTCGCGCAGGTCACCAATCCCCCGATCGACCCGATCCGCGAGGAACTGGTGATGAGCCTGCTCTCGATGATCGGCCCGCGCCCCAACCTGCTCGGCCACGATGCCGGGACACACAAGAGACTCGAGGTCGAGCAGCCGATCCTCACCAATGAGGACCTTGCCAAGATCCGCTCGGTCGAAGCCGTGCTCGACGGCGCGTTTCGCTGCGAGACGATCGACATCACCTGGGGTGCGAGCGCGGGGGTCGAGGGTGTCGAACTGGCGATCAAGGAAATGTGCTGGGCCGCGACCGAGGCGGTGCTGCAGGACCAGAACATCCTCGTCCTGTCGGACCGCGCGCAGGGGCCCGGCCGCGTGCCCATGCCCGCCCTTCTCGCCACGGCGGCGGTGCACCACCACCTCGTGCGCCAGGGTCTCAGGATGCAGACCGGGCTCGTGATCGAAACCGGAGAAGCGCGCGAGGTGCATCACTTCGCCGCGCTCGCAGGATACGGTGCCGAGGCGATCAACCCCTATGTCGCGTTCGAGACGCTCGAGGATATCCGCGCGCGCAAGCACCCGGAAGTTGGCCCGGGCGAAGTCGAGCAGAACTACATCAAGGCGATCGGCAAGGGCCTGCGCAAGGTCATGAGCAAGATGGGCATCTCGACCTATCAATCCTATTGCGGCGCGCAGATCTTCGATGCGGTCGGCCTGTCGAGCGCCTTCGTCGACCGGTATTTCACCGGCACCGCGACCACGATCGAGGGCGTCGGCCTCGAGCAGATCGCCGAGGAAAGCCTGCGCCGCCACGCCCAGGCCTATGGCGACAATCCACTCTACAAGGGGATGCTCGATGTCGGCGGGATCTACCAGTACCGCCTGCGCGGCGAGGAACACGCCTGGACGCCCGAAAACGTGGCGCAACTGCAGCACGCGGTTCGCGGCGGCAACGGCAAGGGCGACCATGCCAATTACGAGGCGTTCGCGCGCTCGGTGAACGAGCAGTCCGAGCGGCTGCTGACGATCCGCGGACTGATGGAGTTGAAGAGCGCCGACGAGCCGGTCCCGCTCGACGAGGTCGAACCGGCCAGCGAGATCGTCAAGCGATTTGCCACCGGCGCGATGAGCTTCGGCTCGATCAGCCACGAGGCGCATTCGACCCTTGCCTTGGCGATGAACCGGATCGGCGGCCGCTCCAATACCGGCGAAGGCGGCGAGGAGCCGTTCCGTTTCACCCCGCTCGAAAACGGCGATTCGATGCGCAGCCGGATCAAGCAGGTGGCGTCGGGACGCTTTGGCGTCACCACCGAATATCTCGTCAATTCCGACGATATCCAGATCAAGATGGCGCAGGGCGCAAAGCCCGGCGAAGGCGGCCAGCTGCCCGGGCACAAGGTCGACAAGCGCATCGGCGCGGTCCGCCATTCGACCCCGGGCGTGGGACTGATTTCGCCCCCGCCTCACCACGACATCTATTCGATCGAGGATCTCGCCCAGCTCATCCACGACCTCAAGAACGTCAACACCGAGGCGCGTATCTCGGTCAAGCTGGTCTCCGAAGTCGGGGTCGGCACGGTGGCCGCGGGCGTGTCCAAGGCGCGCGCCGACCATGTCACGATCTCGGGCTATGACGGGGGAACCGGCGCGTCTCCCTTGACCAGCCTCACCCATGCCGGGAGCCCCTGGGAAATCGGACTGGCCGAAACCCAACAGACCTTGCTGCTCAACGATTTGCGCAGCCGCATCGCGGTGCAGGTCGATGGCGGGCTTCGCACGGGCCGCGATGTCGCGATCGGCGCACTGCTGGGAGCGGACGAATTCGGCTTTGCCACCGCCCCGCTGATCGCTGCGGGATGCATCATGATGAGGAAATGCCACCTCAACACCTGCCCTGTCGGTGTTGCGACCCAGGACCCGGTGCTGCGCGCGCGCTTTACCGGCCAGCCCGAACACGTGGTCAATTACATGTTCTTCGTCGCCGAGGAACTGCGCACGATCATGGCCGACATGGGTTTTCGCACGGTCGCCGAAATGGTCGGCCGGGTCGACCGGCTCGACATGAGCCGGGTGAACCGCCACTGGAAAGCGCGCGGTATCGATCTGTCGCGCCTGCTTCACCGCGTCCCGATCGAACAGGACGCGCCGCTGCGCCACACCATCGACCAGGACCACGGCCTCGGTGCCGCGCTCGACAATGTGCTGATCGAGGAGGCGCGCGAGGCAATCGAGGCGCAAAAGCCCGTCGAACTCAGCCATGAGGTCCGCAACGTCAATCGCACCATGGGCGCGATGCTTTCTGGCGAAATCGCAAAGGCCCACGGCCACGAAGGCCTGCCGCCCGACACGATCCGCGTCGCGCTCAACGGGGTTGCCGGGCAGAGCTTCGGCGCCTGGCTCGCCCACGGGGTCACGCTCGACTTGACAGGCGATGCCAACGATTATGTCGGCAAGGGCCTGTCCGGCGGACGGATCATCGTGCGCCCGCCCGAAACCGCCCCGCGCGAGGCGGGCGAGAACATCATCGTCGGCAACACCGTGCTCTATGGCGCGATCGCGGGCGAGGCCTATTTCGCGGGCGTTGCCGGCGAACGCTTCGCCGTGCGCAATTCGGGAGCGATCGCGGTGGTCGAGGGTGCGGGCGACCATGCCTGCGAGTACATGACCGGCGGGGTGGTGGTCGTGCTCGGCGCGACGGGCCGCAATTTCGCTGCCGGGATGAGCGGCGGCATCGCCTATGTCCACGATCCCGAGGGGCGCTTTGCCAGCCTCGTCAACCACGCGCAGGTCGATCTCGAACCGGTTGCGCGCACGGCGGACAACGATGCCGATGGCGATCCCGGCGCAGGGCGACCGCAGCAGCGTCCCGTCAGCGTCCACGATTTCGGCATGGGCGACATGCGGCGTCACGATGCCGAGCGCCTGCGCATCCTCGTCGAGCGGCACCAGTTCCACACCGGAAGCAAGCGCGCCAGCGCCCTGCTCGAAGACTGGGACAATGCGATCGGCCAGTTCGTCAAGGTGATGCCGCGTGATTACGCGCGCGCGCTCGAGGTGCTGGAAAGCGAGCGCGAAGAGGCCGCGATGGAGGCGGCGGAATAATGGGCAAGGATACCGGTTTCCTCGAAGTCGATCGGCGCGATCGCGACTATATCGATCCCAAGACCAGGCTCGGCAATTACCGCGAATTCGTGGTCCCGCCGCCTGACGAGGTGCTCGGCGCGCAGGCTTCGCGCTGCATGGATTGCGGCATTCCCTATTGTCACAATGGCTGTCCGGTGAACAATCTTATCCCGGACTGGAACCACCTCGTCTACGAGGACGACTGGCGACAGGCGCTCGACCTTCTCCATTCGACCAACAACTTCCCCGAATTCACCGGCCGCGTCTGCCCCGCCCCGTGCGAGGCGGCGTGCACGCTCAACATCATCGACCAGCCGGTCACCATCAAGTCGATCGAGTGCGCGATCGTCGACCGCGGCTGGAAGGAAGGCTGGATCACCCCGCAAGTGCCCGAGGAAAAGACCGGCAAATCGGTCGCGGTGGTGGGGTCGGGTCCGGCCGGGCTCGCCTGCGCCCAGCAGCTTGCGCGCGCGGGCCATTCGGTCACAGTGCTCGAAAAAAGCGACCGGGTCGGCGGGCTGCTTCGATACGGCATTCCCGACTTCAAGATGGAAAAGCACCTCATCAACCGGCGCTGCGTACAGATGGAGGCCGAGGGGGTGACCTTCCGGACGTCGAAGGAGGTTGGCGTCGACCTTTCGTTCAAGAGCCTGCAGGAAAACTTCGACGCGGTGGTGCTCGCAGGCGGGGCCGAAGAACCGCGCACGCTCACCATTCCCGGCGCGGAGATGCCGGGCGTCCGGTTGGCGATGGAATTCCTCACCCAGCAGAACAAGCGCAATGCCGGCGACGATGAAACCCGCGCCGCCCCGCGCGGCACGCTGAAGGCGACCGGAAAGCACGTGGTGGTGATCGGCGGCGGCGATACGGGCTCGGATTGCGTGGGCACCTCCAACCGGCAGGGCGCGGCCAGCGTCACCCAGCTAGAGATCATGCCCCGCCCTCCCGAGCGCGAAGACAAGGCGCTGACATGGCCAGACTGGCCGATGAAGCTGCGCACCTCCTCGAGCCACGAGGAAGGGGTCGAGCGCGATTGGGCGGTGCTGACCAAGCGCGTGATCGGCGATGGCGAGACGGTGACCGGTCTCGAATGCGCTCGGGTCGAGTGGAAGGATGGCCAGATGCGCGAGATCGAGGGCAGCCATTTCACCATTCGGGCCGACCTGATCCTGCTCGCCATGGGCTTTGTGGGGCCAAGGAAACCGGGCCTCCTCGAACAGGCCGCGGTCGAACTCGATGCGCGCGGCAATGTCGCGGCCGACACGACACGCTACGCAACCAGCGGCGCAAATGTCTTTGCCTGCGGCGACATGCGACGCGGGCAGAGCCTGGTGGTCTGGGCGATCCGCGAAGGGCGACAATGCGCGCGCAGCGTCGACGAGGCGCTGATGGGCACAAGCGCGCTTCCACGCTGATTTTTTTCGCTTTCTTTCAGGTAGCACACCGTGAATCACGGTTAACGGCTTGACCGCGCGAAGAGCCGGTGGTTCACCCAAGCGGGCACCGGGCGCACGGATGATCCAGCGCTCCGTTTGAAGGGATCGACAACTTGGCATTCGCTACATTCAACCGCGCAAGGCGTTTCGGCCTTGCGACCTCGGCACTGGCTCTCTCATGCGCGGCCCTTTCCCCGGCCCATGCCGAGACAGGTTTGGCCGAGACCGGACTGGCCGAGGCAGGCAGCCTGCTCGATGCCGAAACCTTCGCGCTCGCCGCCAGCAGCACGGCAACGCCGCTGCCCGCCGGTGAAGGTCCTGCGCCAATGCCCGCCCAGGACGGGGCCGAGGCTGCGCCTCAAGCCGCGCCCCAGGCGCCCCCGCCCCCGCCGCCGCCCGAAAAGGTCCGGCTGCGCGTGGTCGCATCGCAATTCCTAGAGACTCCCGTTGCAGGCGATGCGCCCAGCGACCTTAACTATTCGGGCCGGATTGACGGCTATCTCGAGGTCGGCGGGCATTTTTACGGCGGGTCGGACAACATCACGATCCGCATCCGCCCCGAGCTCAGCTGGGGCGACAGCATGAACGGCCAGATCGGCCTGATCCCGGCCAACACCGCGCTCTACCGGCCCGAAGGCAAGGGCGATTTCGACCTCTCGGCGAGCGTCGAATACAAGTGGGATTCGGGCGCCACGCTCGAGGTTGGCAAGATGAACGTCCTCGACACCTCCGGCCAGCTGCCGATCGTTGCGAGCGACGGGCATTATGGCTTCATGAATCTCGGTCTCGCTCTGCCGCCGACTGCGGTGGTGCCCAACACCCTGACAGGCGCGATGCTGACCGTGCCGAGCGGCAAGTGGATTTACCGCGCCTGGGTCTTCGACCCCGACAGCCAGTATCAGCGCACCGGCTTCGAGACCGCGTTCGAAAGCGGGGTCGGCTTCATGGCCGCCGCTGCGCGCCGCACCAGCGTCAACCGGATGCCGGGCGTGCTCAATGTCGCTTTGGTCGGCTCGACCCGCGAACGCTTTGCCGCCGATATCCTGCCGCGCGCGCTGACCCCTCCGCCGGGCGGCAGCTTCGGCGATGAAAGCGGCGAGCTCGCTCTGCAATTGTCCTATTACCAGTATATCAAGCTCTATCCCGAAGCGCGCGGCAAGGGCTGGGGCGTGCTCGCGCGCTTCCAGGCCTCAATGGGCGATCCCACCTTCCTCGATTATTCGGGTTATTTCGGGGTTTCGGGCAATCCGCGTTTCCGTCCCAATGACCGGTTTGGCCTCGCTTATTTCCAGTATTCGCTGACCGACGAACTGGCCGACGACATCGCCTTCCGTCTCGGGATCGAGGACGAAAGCGGGGTCGAGGCGTTCTATACCTACCAGTTCGCCGAAGGCTTTGGCCTCACAGCCAATGTCCAGGTGGTCGACAGCGCCATCGCCTTCCGCGACACCGGCGTCACCCTGGGCGCGCGCCTGACGACTTCGTTCTGAAGCGCCGCTAGCCGCCCGAAGCGCAGCGCACGCAGGTCGCAACGCTCGGATCGTGTTCGAGGCGTGCCGGTGCGATTTCCTCGCCGCAGGACAGGCACCAGCCCCATTCGCCCTCGTCGAGCCTTTCGAGCGCCGCGACAATTCGCGCGGCCTCGGCCTGGCGGCGGCGCTCGCTGGCCTGCGCCATGGCCTGCTGCTGCATCGCGTCCATCCGGCTCAGTCGCCCGACGCTGTCCTGCTGCAAGGTGACCGTGTCGCGGCTGTCGGCATTGGCGCGCGCCTCCTCGGCCAGTTCGGCCTGCCGCTTGTGCAGGGCCGCGCGGGCGGCATCCTCGTTCATTGCGACCAGTCCACCGGCTCGCGCCCGTTCGCCTCGAGAAAGGCATTGGCCTGGCTGAAAGGGCGCGAGCCGAAAAAGCCGCGATAGGCCGAAAGCGGGCTCGGATGAGCTGAAGTCAGCACCAGGTGATCAGCCGAGCGCCCGATCGCTGGGACCCGGCTGGCCTTCTTGCGCGCATGGCTGCCCCACAGGACGAACACGGTCGGCTCGCCTGATCCGGCCACCGCCGCAAGCGCGGCATCGGTGATCGCGTCCCAGCCGCGCCCGGCATGGCTGCCCGGCTTTCCGTCCTCGACCGTCAGCGTGTTGTTGAGCAGCAGCACGCCCTGTCGTGCCCAGCCGGTCAGGTCGCCGTTCTCGCGGCGCGGCACGCCGCAATCGCTTTCAAGCTCCTTGAAGATATTGACCAAGGATGGCGGCAGCCGCACCCCCTCGGCGACCGAGAAGGCAAGGCCGTGCGCCTGGCCGGCCCCGTGATAAGGATCCTGGCCGAGGATCACCACGCGCACCTGATCGAGAGGGGTCGCGGCAAGCGCTGCCAGCCGGGTTCCGCGCGGCGGGTAGATCGCCTTGCCCGCCGCCTCTTCCTCGCGCAGCCAGCCGCCGAGCCGGCGCGCCTGCTCGCTCGCAAGCGCGGGGGCCAGCGCCTCGCGCCAGCTTTCGGGGATCGCCTCGTCCGTCATGTCGTCGCGCAAGAGGCTAGCGGTGGCCTGCACGATGCGCGAGACGCCTCTTTCACAATATCCCCATTGCGCGTAATGGCGGGGCGATGACGATACATTTCCACGAAGAAGACCTGCCCGACGGCGTGCTCGAAGGCACGGCGCCGCTCGCAGTCGATACCGAGACCATGGGCCTTGTCACGCATCGCGACCGGCTGTGCGTGCTCCAGATCAGCGATGGCTCGGGTGATGAACACCTCGTGCGCTTTTCGCCGGGCAGCACCTACGAAGCGCCCAATCTCACCCGGCTGCTCGCCGATGAAAGCCGGTTGAAGCTCTATCACTTCGCCCGCTTCGATCTCGCCGCGATCCAGTATTATCTCGGTGTGATGGCCGCGCCGGTCTTCTGCACCAAGATCGCCAGCAAGCTGGTGCGCACCTATACCGACCGCCACGGGCTCAAGAACCTGACCGATGAACTGCTCGGCGAAAGCATGTCGAAGCAGCAGCAGAGCTCGGACTGGGGCGCGGAGGACATCAACGAGGCGCAGCGCGAATATGCCGCTTCGGACGTGCGCTATTTGCACCGGCTCAAGGACGCGCTCGAAGTGCGGCTGGAACGCGAAGGGCGCAGCGAAATCGCGCAGGCCTGTTTCGATTTCCTTCCCGCGCGCGCATTGCTCGACATTGCCGGCTGGGAAGGCCGCGACATCTTCAGCCATAATGAGGGGTTCTACGCCTAGCGGGTGCGTTCAGCGCCTCGCGGGCAAAGCCAAGACCGGGCCATGGTAACCAAACGCCGCATCGAGACCGACGAAGCGCAGGAACTGCGATCGAAGCGCCAGCATTTCGCAGCGCCCGGCGGGAGCCATGACAAGCTCGTGGGTTTCCTGGCTCGGGCATTGCCGATGGGTGTTGGCGTGGTCGCGGCTCTGATGGTGATCACGCCGCTGAGCCCGCGCGGCGAGATCAGCTTCCTGCTCGACCGCAACGAGGTGGCGGTGATCGACGAGCGGCTCTCGGTCGACAACGCGATGTATCGCGGGCGCGACGATCTCGGCCGCCCGTTCTCGATCACCGCGGGCGAGGCGGTCCAGCGATCGAGCGTCGAAGGCAAGGTGCGCATGCGCGAATTAATGGCTCAATTGCTGCTCGAAAACGGCCCTGCGCGGCTTTCGGCGCCGGGCGGGGTCTATGACATCAACGAAGATCTCGTCAGCGTGGTCGGCGAATTGCGCGTGCGCACCGCCGATGGTTATACGATGAGCGCGAGCGGGGTCAGCTTCGACCTCGACAAGCGCACCATGCGCGGCACAGGAGGGGTCAAGGGTGCCATTCCCGCAGGCACGTTCTCGGCCCGCTCGATGCGCGCCGATATAGAGAAACGAACGCTCGCACTCGAAGGCGATGCGCGGCTGCGCATGATCCCCGGCAAATTGAGGATGCCCTGATGACCAGATACGGCAGACAAGATCTCACCCGCATCGCGCTCGCCTGGGCGCTTGGCGGATTTGCGCTGACCGCTTTCATAAGCGGATCGATGCGCGCCGACGCGCAGGCGATCGCCTCGCACGATACCCGCGCGCCGGTCTCGTTCGATGCGGGCAATATCGCGCTCGACGACCGTGCCAACAGGGTCGTGCTGACCGGCGGGGTGACGGTCAGCCAGGCGGGGCTCACCGTGCGCTCGAACCGGATGCTGGCTGCCTATTCGGATGACGGCACGCTCGATGTCGAGCGGATCACCGCCAATGGCGGCGTGGTGGTAACCCGCGGCAACGAACGCGCCAGCGGCGATGTCGCTGTCTATGATTTCAACCGCCGCGTGATCACCATGGCTGGCAATGTCGCTCTGAGCCGCGGCGGCGACCGGCTCACCGGCGGCAGGCTGGTGATCGACCTTGCAAGCGGGCTCTCTACCGTCGACGGGCGCGCCAGCGGCGGCGCTCCCGGTCGCGAAGGCAGCGATGGCCGCGTGCGCGGCACCTTCAGCGTTTCCGGGAATTGAGATACGCGCAAATTCGCGCTGGGTGACAGCCACTGGCGCAAAGACCAGGGTTCAAAAGGTGTTCTTGCCTGTGCGCGCTCTTCAGGGCGCACTCCTCGGTGCTGTCTCGTCGTTTTGCTCCGCTCCGCTCCTCTCCGGGCACCTAGGCTTCGTGCGCTCTCGGCGCTTTAAGCGAGGACAATCGCCCGGATGGGCGAATCGCAAGGCTAGAACGCGTTGTCGTGGCGCAGCACCGCGATGGTTCGCAGCACGATCGCGAGATCGCGCCTCAGGGACCAGCCCGAAATGTATTCGAGGTCCGATTGCAGCCGGTCGGTAAGGTCCTTTTCTCGCTCGGTCGCGCCGCGATGGCCGCGCACCTGGGCGAGGCCCGTCAGCCCCGGCTTGAGGCAATGGCGCGCCCAGTACTTGGCGTCGACTTCCCAGAAATACTTGTTGTTCGCGCGGCTGCCGAGCGCGTGCGGGCGCGGACCGACGATCGACATGTCGCCGCGCAGCACGTTGATAAGCTGCGGCAGCTCGTCGAGGCTGGTCCTGCGGATGAAGGCTCCGATCTTCGTCACCCGGTCATCCTCGCGCCCGGTCGACCGTTCGCCATCGGCATCGTTCTTGCCGATCGCCATCGAACGGAACTTGAGCATGTTGAAGAACTTGTTGCCCTTGCCCAGCCGCCGCTGGACGAACAGGACCGGTCCGCCATCCTCGAGCTTGATGCGCAGCGCGACGAAAATCATCACCGGTGCCAGCACCAGCAGCGCCCCGGCCGCGAGCGCGGTATCGAAGACGCGCTTGAATATCCGTTCGCGCAGGCCCAGAGGCCCGGTCGAGATCACCAGCGTGGTGCGTTCCAGATCGTCGTAGCGATGCACCCCGAGCGCGCCCAGGCTGTGGGCCGGTTCGCTGACGATCTCGCCATGGACCCCGGCCGACTTGAGCAGGAAGGCCCAGGCCTCGCGCCTCTCGGTCGGGGTCGAGACCACCACCCTGTCCTGGTTCATCAGGAGCTTGCCGAGCCGGTCGCGCATGAAGGGATCGTGGCTGGCAGGGTCGAGCCCCCATTCCCCCGCCCGGATCACGAGCGCTGCATCCAGGTCGAAATCGGGGCCGCCATCATGGATCACCAGCTGGTTCTGCGTGCGTCCGCCCCAGAACCGGTTGATCGCGATCGGGACCAGCCTGCGGATGGCCACCAGAAGCATGGCCGACAGGATCAGGGCCAGCGTGACCGAGACGCGGCTGAACTGCGCGTTCGACTTGGTGTAGAATGCGACGAAGTTGATCAGGGCCGCCGACACCACCAGCGCGGTCAGCGCCTGCCGCGCGGCAAATACCCAGTTGCCCAGCGCCTTGGCGCCATAGGTGAGATTGTAGAGCGCAATGGTGAAATACAGCGGCAACATTGTCTGCACCGCGAGCATGTTGCGCGCATCCAGCCAGAGGTCCTCGTAAATCAGCCCGGCCAGCGCAAAGGCAAGGTGCAGCGCCACCGCGTCGAGCAGCAGAAGCAGCGCGAGCGCGCGCAGGCGGCGGCGTTCGAGCGAGGGCGCGATCCGCGCCTCGATGCGCCCCTCCTTGCCGCTCTCCACAAGCTTGCCGGTGACCTTGTTCATATTATTTGCGCTTTTCCTAACGAGTTAACGCTGCGCATTAGCGGCAACTAGGGGTTTCCCCTACACCATAATCGCGCTCTTGTGCGAATGCGAAATCGCGGGAACTCGTCGCCTGTCTTAAAATGCTACCCTCTCGCGGCAAATCTGGCGATCTCGGCCAGGTCGTGCGCGAGCAGCATTTCGGCTGCCTGGCTGTTGGCGAGCAAGGCGCGGTGGAGCGCGACGAGGCGGGGGATCAGCCGATCGAGCTTGGTCACCTTGCTGCCGCGCGCGACCGGTCGCTGCCACAGGCCAAGCTGCTGGCGGATATCGCGCTCTTCCTTCCAGAAAATGCCAAGCTGCGCCTTCTCGCCCTTGCCCAGCCGGTCAAAATCGCCGCGCGTGCCGAGCTTTGCGTGGATCTTGGCAAGCTGCGCCGCGCGCCTTTCGAACGCGAGCAGCAGGCCAACCGGGTTGAGCCCAAGCTCCTTCATGCGTTTCAATTCGCCCGGCAGCTTGCCCAGCTCGCCCGACAGCACGGCATTGACCACGGGGCCGAACCCGTCCTCCTCGGTGCCTGCCCCGATTGCGGCGTGCTCTTCGGGCGAGGCGGTCTTGGGCGATTGCGGCGAGGCGTCCATGTAAAGCGCCAGCTTGTCGACCTCCGACTGGGCCAGCCGCACGTCGAGCCCGCTCGCGCGCGCGATTCTTTCGGCAAGGTCGCCGCCGAGCCTGAGGCCGGCTGCATCGGCCATCGCGCGCACCGAGGCGGCCACGCTCATCATGTCGGGCGGGTAGAACATCGCCACCAGCGCATCGCGACGCTTTTCGAGCAATTTGGCAGTGCGCGACTTGTCGGTGGCAGAGGTCGCCACCACGATCACCGGGGCGGCATCGCCCGCGCCTGCCTCTCCGGTCTCGATCAGGGCCTTGAGAGCGTCATGCGCTTCCTCGCCGCTGGCGCGGACATAGATGTGGCGCTTGTCTCCGAACAAGGAGCCCGAGCGCGCTTCGTCCCCGAGGCGCGCAGGGTCGCGCTTGATCTCGGCACCGGCAAGCTCGACCCGTTCGCCCGGATCCTCGAATCCTGCGATCACGCGCTCGGCGGCGGCCGATGCACCGGCCTCGTCGGGACCGCAGAAAAAGAAGATGGTGGCCGAGCGCGCGGCAGCAGGAAGGCCGCGGGCGAACTCGGTGTGCTTGGCCTTCACTCGCCCGTGGCGCCCGCGCGCTCGCGCAGGGTCAGAGAGACGCGGCGGACCATGCGATCGGCCACGTCCTTGGCGAGGTTTTCGAGCGCGGTCTGTTCGGCCGCGATGGTGGCGTATTCGGAGGAGACAACGTCGATCCCCGCATCCGATCCCGCGGTCGCATCGAGCAGGATTTCGCCGCTGGCCAGATCGATGAGCTGGAAGCGGGCGCGCAGGATGCGGCGCTCACGGCTGATCGTATCATCGTTGAGAACGCCCAGCGCCTCCAGCGAATCGTCGAGCCTGACATCGAGCCGGTAGGCCGGACTGGCGCTTGCCCCGCCCGGCGCGGCGACGGAAAGCCGCTCTTCGAGCGCGTTGCGCACCAGCCAGCCATCACGTCCCGGGATGGCGGGAACGGTAACGGCTGCGAGCCCCTGCGCGACCGGCGAGGAGGAACCGCCGGCATAGATCGGCTGTAGCCCGCAACCGCTCGCGGGCAGCGCCAGTGCCAGCGCGATCAAGGCGGCACGCATGCCCATCAGGTAACGATGTTCACCAGCCGGTCGGGCACCACGATCACCTTTCGCACTTCAGCCCCGTCGAGCGAACGCTGGACCTTCTCGCTCGCCAGCGCAAGCGCCTCGAGGTCCTCCTTGGGCGCCCCCTTGGGCGCGGTGATCGTGTCGCGCAGCTTGCCCCTGTGCTGGATCGCGATGGTCACCTCGTCCTCGACCAGCAGCGCCGGATCGACTTCGGGCCATTGCGCTTCGGCGACCAGGCCCTCTTCGCCGATCTCCGCCCAGCCTTCTTCGGCAAGGTGCGGCATCATCGGCGAGACCATCTTGACGAGCGCGCGGATCGCCGCCGACTTGTCGGCGCTGGCAGGCGCTTTCTCGGTCGCCCCGGTCAGTTCGTAGAGCCTTGCGACCGCCTTGTTGAAGCTGAGCGCCTCGATGTCCTCGGCGACCGCCGCGATGGTCTGGTGGGTCTTGCGAGCGAGCGGCTTGTCCTCGCCGCCCGCGTCCCTGTCGTATGCGCCGAACAGCCGCCACAGCCGCTGGACGAAACGCCAGCAGCCCTCGATGCCGGCCTCGGACCACGGCAGGTCGCGCTCGGGCGGGCTGTCGGAGAGCATGAACCAGCGCACCGCGTCCGCGCCATATTCGTCAATGATGCGGTCGGGGTCGACGACGTTCTTCTTCGACTTCGACATCTTGACCACGCGGCCTGCCGTCACCGGCGCGCCGTCTTCGATCCGCACCCAGTCAGCGCCGTCCTTGCGCACCTCGTCGGGGCTGAGCCAGCTGCCATCGCCTGCCGCATAGGTCTCGTGCGTCACCATGCCTTGGGTAAACAGGTGGGCAAACGGCTCGGTCACCTCGAGCTTGCCGATGCGCGCCAGGGCGCGGGTCCAGAAACGGGCATAGAGCAGGTGCAGGATCGCGTGCTCGATGCCGCCGATATAGTGCTCGACAGGCAACCACTTGGCGATCTCCGCCGCATCGAACGGCTTGTCTGCCGGTTGCGAGGCAAAGCGAAGAAAATACCACGAGGAATTGGTGAAGGTGTCGAGCGTGTCGGTTTCGCGCCGCGCCGCGCTGCCGCATTCGGGGCAGTCGACGTGCTTCCAGGTCGGGTGGCGTTCGAGCGGATTGCCCGGCTTTTCGAAATCGACGTCCTCGGGAAGCGTGACCGGCAACTGGTCCTTTGGCACCGGGACGATGCCGCAAGTCTCGCAATGGATGAAGGGGATCGGCGTCCCCCAGTAACGCTGGCGCGACACGCCCCAGTCGCGCAGCCGCCAGACCGTGGTGCCCTTGCCCCACCCCTCGTCCTCGGCGCGGGCGATGACATCGGCCTTCGCTTCTTCGACCGGCTTGCCGTCGAGGAAATCCGAATTGACGATCACCCCGTCGCCCGGCTCGGCCTCATCGCTGAGAGGCGCATCGGCATCGGCGACATCGGCGGCGACCACGCGGCGGATCGGGAGGTCGTATTTGGTGGCGAATTCGAAGTCGCGCTGGTCATGTCCGGGCACGCCCATCACCGCGCCGGTGCCGTAATCCATCAGCACGAAATTGGCGATGAAGACCGGCATCGCATCGCCGGTAAAGGGATGCCGCGCGGTGACCGGGGTAAGGTAGCCCTTCTTCTCGGCGGTCTCGAGCTCGGCCGCGGTGGTGCCGCCGCGCTTGCATTCCTCGATGAAAGCGGCCGCTGCGGCATCATCCTCGGCCACGCGCTGGGCGAGCGGGTGATCGGCCGCGACCGCACAGAAGCTCGCGCCGAAAATCGTGTCGGGGCGCGTGGTATAGACCGGCAGGCGGGTCCGGTCGGACAGGTCGAAGGCGAATTCGAGGCCCTGCGACTTGCCGATCCAGTTTTCCTGCATGACCCGGACCTTTTCGGGCCAGTCGTCGAGATCGCCCAGCCCTTCGAGCAGCTCGTCGGCGAAGTCGGTGATCTTGAGGAACCACTGGTCGAGCTTGCGCTTCTCGACCTCGGCGCCCGAGCGCCAGCCCTTGCCGTCGATCACCTGCTCGTTGGCGAGCACGGTCATATCGACCGGGTCCCAATTGACCTCGCTCTGCCGGCGATAGACGAGGCCGGCGGCATACATGTCGAGGAAAAGCGCCTGTTCGTGGCCGTAATATTCGGGGTCGCAGGTCGCGAATTCGCGGGTCCAGTCCAGCGCGAAGCCGATCCGTTTCAGCTGCGCCTTCATCGCCTCGATATTCGCCCGGGTCCAGTCGCCGGGATGGACCTTCTTTTCCATTGCCGCGTTTTCCGCCGGCATCCCGAACGCGTCCCACCCCATCGGGTGAAGCACTTCGTGGCCGCGCATCGTCTTGTAGCGCGCGAGCACGTCGCCCATCGTGTAGTTGCGAACGTGCCCCATATGGATGCGCCCCGAGGGATAGGGGAACATCTCGAGCACGTAGCTCTTGGGCTTCTCGCTGTTCGAATCGGCGGTGAAGGTGCCCGCCTCATCCCATGCGCGCTGCCAGCGCCCGTCGGCCTTGGACGGATCGAATCGTGTCTCGGTCATGGATCGCTCGCTAACGCGCCCTCACGCGAGCGCAAGAGGGGACTGGCTCAGCCCGCGACCGCCTTGCGCCTGAGATCGCGCGCCTTGGTGAGGATGATGTCCTCGAGCTTCTGCACGGTCGCGGCCTGGACCGGCGCCTCGACCCAGGTGCCGCCCTGCGCGACCTGGCGGCTCGCCGAGACACGCAGCGCATCGGCGCGCAGGTCCTGGTCGAGGATCGTCACGGTCACCTTGACCCGCTCGTTCGGGTTCGAGGGATTGGCATACCAGTCGGTCACGATCACTCCGCCGGCGCTGTCGACCGACGCGGTCGGCGCGAAGCTGAGCGTTTCGAGCGCGGCGCGCCAGAGATAGGCGTTGACCCCGATCGTGTTGACCTGCGCGGCCTGGAGCTGGGTGGTGGGCCGGTCATTGCCCCCGCATGCGGCGAGAAGGCCGATGGCCGCGATCGAAGCGGCGAAGCGGGCGGAATGCGAAATGGTCTTGGTGGCGCGTGTCACGGCGAATGGGTGTCCTCGTCTGGTGTCGCTTGGCTCTATACCGGCAGGGCGCTGCGCGGCAAGGCCATTGGCGCACGAATGGCCTTGCCGCACAGCGCCCATCGAAGGTCTCGGGCCGGGCTCTCCCGCTCTCGTCAGCGCCGCCGCCTGTATGCAGGCTTAATCCGCGACTCGCGCAGGCCTGTCCCAGCCCTGCCGCGAATCTGTGTGATGCGCGCAACACCCGGTGTCCCGCCATGCACCGGCCTTGTGGAAAATGTTGCGTGTCCCGGCCTTGACGCAGTATCAAAAGCTTGCGGTTGGGAAACCGAGTCGCGCTTTGATCGTTATGCGATTGTCAGCGCAGGTTCACCGGCGATCTGCTTGAAAGGGCAGCCCGCCGATGAGGGCAAGAATGGGGACTGGATAAACGCGTCATGGCACTGTTGCAGGACAATCTGAAAAGCGCGCGGCTTCGGCTGCCGCTGCTCGGTGCCTGCGCGGCGATGATGCTGGCGCTGCCCAGCGCCGGTCTCGCATTGGTCACCATCGGCGCCGATGGCATCGCCAAGGTGCCCGCATTCGACCTTTTCACCCCGGCCTCTGTCGATCCCGAACTGGCGGCCCGCGTCGAACGCAAGGCGCGCGAGCGCGGGATCCGGTTCACTCCCACAGGCACGAGCGGCGCGTTGAGCGATCGCACCGTGACAGTCGCGGTGCGCGTCGACGGGCAGAGCGCGCAGGCGATCCAGATCCGTTCCGCCGCCGAAGGTGCGCCGGGTCCGGCGAACAATGTCCGCGGCCTTCAGGCCAGCCGGTTCAACCTTGGCACTGCGCGCGGCTATCAGAGCTTCGCGCGGCCGCAGGCGGCCACCCGCTCGACCCCGGTTTCTGGCAGTATTCGCCTGCCCGACAATGTCCGCAATCTCGCAATGCCCGATCTTGCCGAGTTCGAACCCGCGCGGCCCAGCCGCCGCGACGCGCCGAGCAGGCTCCAGCCGCGGATCGAGCTCGAGGACAATGCCGTCCCGGGCCGTTCGCTCAACACGCTCGATGCGAACGAGGATTCGGTCGATGTCGGCGGCAGCTTCAGCCTCTCGCCCAATTTCGACGTGACCGCGGGCGTGCGCTATTCGCGCGAACGCGACCGGCTCGACCCGCTGACCAGCACCGTGCAGGACAGCCAGGCGGTCTATGTCGGGACACAGGTCCGCTTCTGATCGCGCTGTGCGCTTGTTTGCCGCTCGACACGGCCATCGCCGAGACCCCGCCAATGGCGGGGTTTTTTGTTGCCTGACGCTACGGCACGGCTAGGTAGGCAGCAAATCTGTGCAAGGGGATCTGCGAAATGACACGTATCGCCATCGTAACCGGAGGGACCCGGGGCATCGGGGCCGCGATCTGCAACCGCCTCAAGCGCCAGGGCCACACGGTCATCGCCAATTATGCCGGCAATGACGATGCCGCGCGCGCCTTCAGCGAGGAAACCGGCATCCCGGCCTACAAGTGGGACGTGGGCGACCACCGGGCCTGCCTCGAAGGCTGCGCCAGGGTCGCCGAAGAGCATGGGCCGATCGATATCGTCGTCAACAATGCCGGAATTACCCGCGACGGCACCCTGCACAAGATGAGCTACGAGGACTGGGACGATGTCATGCGGGTCAATCTGGGTGGCTGTTTCAACATGGCCAAGGCGACCTTTCCCGGCATGCGCGAGCGGAAATGGGGCCGGATCGTCAATATCGGCTCGATCAACGGCCAGGCGGGGCAATATGGACAGGTCAATTACGCCGCCGCCAAGTCGGGCATTCACGGCTTTACCAAGGCGCTGGCGCAGGAAGGGGCCAAGTTCGGGGTGACGGTCAATGCCATCGCGCCCGGCTATGTCGACACCGACATGGTCGCCGCGGTGCCCGAACCGGTGCTCGAGAAGATCGTCGCCCGAATCCCGGTAGGACGGCTCGGCCAGGCCGAGGAAATCGCCCGCGGCGTCGCCTTCTTCACCAGCGAGAACGGCGCCTTCATGACCGGATCGACGATGAGCATCAATGGCGGCCAGCACATGTATTGAGCCGGCTGGCTCGCTTTAACCGTATATTAGCCATGTCCCTCTAGCTTTGCTTAGGAAACGCCGCGAGTCTCGTGCTCGCGCGCACCGGCAAGGAGGCAGCAAGGAGGCCTGGGCCATGAACGCACAAGGCAAAGCGACGCCGCGCAAGGATGCGCGCAGCGCACACCGCGCATCGCTCGGCCTGCGCAGGGCCAAGCTGGTGTGCCAGACCGGCGAATATCTCACCCTAATCAGGGACGTGTCGGAACAGGGCGTGGGACTTGGCTTTTGCCATGATGTCCCGCCAGAGACCCGTATGCTTCTCCAGTTGTCCAACGACCTGACCTACCCGGTCGAAAGGGTCTGGACCGGCCAGCGCCAGGCGGGATACCGGTTCGGAGCCGAGGTCTGTCTCGACGAGTTCCTGCGCGATGGCGCCGCGCAGAGCCGACCCCTGCGGTTGCAATTTTCCGCGCCGGTCGAGCTTGGCATCGGCCGCGCCCATATTGCCGCGCGGCTGCTCGACCTCTCGTGCGAAGGCGCAAAGATCTCGAGCGCGGCGCGCCTCGACGAAGGACACCTGATGACGATCGCGATCGAGGGCCTGCCGCTCCAGCTCGGCCAGGTCCGCTGGTCGCAGGGCAAGCGCCATGGCATCAAATTCCAGCACCCGATCAACAGCGAGGAGCTGGCTCGATGCGCGCTGCGCCACCAGCCCTTCGGCAAGACCCGGTCAAGCGGTTTTGCCCGCTTGCTGGCCAAGGCCCGCGCGGCCTGATCGCCGCTTTCAAGCGGGCGCTCGCTCGCCTATCACGCTGGGTGTGACCAACAGCCCGCCACCCTATCACCCGCCGGTCAAACGCTCGGTCGAAATTGCCGGGCACAAGACCTCGATCAGTCTCGAACCGGTGTTCTGGGACATGCTGCGCGATGCCGCGGCACGCGAGGGCGTTCCGATCAACGCGCTGGTTGCCCGGATCGATGGCGAACGCATAAAGGCGCGGACCGCGCCCGGTCTGGCGAGCGCGATCCGCGTCTGGCTGGTTTGCAATATGTCACGGCTCGCGCCGCGCCCCGGCTCCGGTCAGTAATTGGCGGGCGGGTCGCTCGCCGGGAAGGTCTGGTCGATTTCCTCGTCGGTCTTCGTCCATTCGCCCTCGGGCTTGTCGCGCATGGCCTTGGGTCCGGCATCGCGCACGTCGGTGTGCGAGCCGCTGGCCTGGCCTTCGGCAAAGGCCGCATGGCCGCCCTTGTGGTTCTTCTCGTAATAACGGTAGCCGAAATATCCCAGGGCGCTGAGCGCTGCGAGTTTGATAAGCATTTGGCTGGCTCCTTTCTCTTTCCCCACCAACGCAGGGCAGGCGTGAAAGGTCCGCGCAATCGCCCCTATTCGTCGCCGACCCGTTCGATATCCGCGCCCGCCAGCTGCAATTTTTCCTCGAGCCGCTCGTAACCGCGATCGAGGTGGTAGATGCGCCGCACCGTCGTTTCGCCCTTGGCGGCAAGCGCGGCTATGATCAGGCTCATCGAGGCGCGCAGATCGGTCGCCATCACTTCGGCCCCGGTCAGATCGCTCGGCCCCCGGACGATCGCGGTGCGGCCCTCGGTCTCGATATCGGCACCCATTCGCGCCAGTTCAGGCACGTGCATGAACCGGTTCTCGAAGATCGTTTCCTTGAGCACGCTGGTGCCCTCGGCGCGGGTCAGCAGGCTCATCAGCTGCGCCTGCATATCGGTCGCAAGGCCCGGGAAGGGCGCGGTGGTGAGATTGACCGGCTTGAGCGCACCATTGGTCCTGACCGTGATGCCCTTCTTGTCCTCGTCGATCTCGACGCCGATATTCCTGAGCGCGTGGATGGTCGAGGCCATGTCGTGCGCATCTGCCCCTTCGAGCCGCACCTCGCCGCCGGTGATCGCGGCCGCGCAGGCATAGGAGCCCGCCTCGATCCGGTCGGGCATGACCTTGTAGGTCGCGCCGTTCAGCCGCTTGACCCCGTGAATGGTGAGATCGGAGGTGCCGATCCCCTCGATCTCGGCGCCCATCGCCGTGAGCAGGTTGCACAGATCGACGATTTCCGGCTCGCGCGCGGCGTTAAAAAGCCGGCAGGTGCCATTGGCAAGCACCGCGGCCATGACCGCGTTCTCGGTCGCGCCGACCGAGACGACGGGAAAATCGAATTCGCCGCCGGGCAGGCCACCATCGGGCGCCATCGCTTTCACATAACCCTGCGTCAGTTCGATCTCGGCCCCGAACGCCTCGAGCGCCTTGAGGTGCAGATCAATCGGGCGGTTGCCGATTGCGCAGCCGCCGGGCATCGAGACGGTTGCCTCGCCCGCCCGGGCCAGCATCGGCCCGAGCACCAGGATCGAGGCGCGCATCTTTCGCACCAGGTCGTAGGGGGCGACGGTCGAGGTGAGCCGCGGCGCCTCGAAGGTGACCACGCGGCCGAAATCTTCCGGGCGCTTCCCCTGGATCCCGACCGAGACGCCAAACTGCGTCATCAGGTGCTGGAACCCGTCGATGTCGGCGAGCCGCGGCAGGTTGCGCAAGGTCAGCGGTTCTTCGGTCAGAAGCGCGCAAGGGATGAGCGTGAGAGCGGCGTTCTTCGCGCCCGACACGGGAATCGTGCCCGACAGGCGATTGCCGCCGCGAATGATCAGTTTGTCCATGCCGACCGCCTTAGCGCAACGTGCGCTGTGCGCAACTGACGCGGGCCATGCGTGCGTGTCATTGACCTTGTTCGGGCAAGAGGGCAGGTCACGCCGAACCCCGGACCGCTGCAATCAACGAGGCCCGAACCCGATGCCGAACAAGCCGATCAAGAAAGCCGTGTTTCCTGTTGCCGGGCTTGGCACGCGCTTCCTTCCCGCGACCAAGGCGATCCCCAAGGAATTGCTGCCGATCGTCGACCGCCCGCTGATCCAGTATGCCGTCGACGAAGCGCGCGAGGCGGGGATCGAGCAGATGATCTTCGTCACCGGACGCGGCAAGTCGGCAATCGTCGAGCATTTCGACGTTGCCTATGAGTTAGAGGCGACCATGGGCGAGCGCGACAAGGACCTGTCGGTGCTCGACCCGACACGCGCGACACCGGGCGACATCATCACCGTGCGCCAGCAGGTGCCAAGGGGCCTTGGCCACGCGATCTGGTGCGCGCGCGCGATCGTCGGCGACGAACCCTTCGCGATCTTCCTGCCCGATGAACTGATGATCGGGAACAGGGGCGGGACCGGCTGCATGAAGCAGATGGTCGAGGCCTATGAGACGGTCGGCGGCAATCTGATCAGCGTGCTCGAAGTGCCCGAGGACGAGGTGTCGAGCTATGGCGTGATCGATCCCGGCGCGGCGTCAGGAGCGCTGACCGAAGTGCGCGGGCTCGTCGAGAAGCCGCCGCGCGGCGAGGCACCCTCAAACAAGATCATCTCGGGCCGCTACATTCTCCAGCCCGAAGTCATGCGCACGCTCGAAACACAGGGCGAAGGCGCGGGCGGCGAGATCCAGCTGACCGACGCGATGGCGCGGATGATCGGCACCCAGCCCTTTCACGCGGTGACATTCGATGGCAGCCGCTATGATTGCGGCAGCAAGCTCGGCTTTGTCGAGGCCACGCTCGCGCTGGCGCTCGAACGCGAAGACATGGGCGCCGAAGTGCGCGCCATGGCGCAGCGCCTGCTCGGCTAGACGCGAAAAGCCCCGCCAACCCGTTCGGGCAGCGGGGCCTTGCAAACCCTCAGAGCGGCGTGATCAGGCCGCCGGCTCGGGCTCGACCGGTTCGGGCCCGGCGTCTCCAGCATCCGGGTCATCGTCCCCGCCATCATCGCCATCGAAATCGAGTTCCGAGAGCGCTTGCGCGGCATCGCCGTTCGGATCCTCGGCGGCGGCCTTAACCAGCGTGCCGAGCGATGAACCGTCAAGCCCGAGCTCTTTCATCAGCCCGTCGAGCACCGGCGCCTGCGCGCGGTAGGCAAGCGCTGCCGAGACCGCGTCACTCGCGAGGTTTCCCGAGCCACCGGTGAAAGAACCGCCACCCGATCCGCCGCCCGAGCTGCCGCCAGAACCGCCATTGTTGGTGAGCCCGTCGACCTGGACGATCTTGATCGAATCGATTGCTTCCATCGGCTTGGCGCTTTCGCGGATTACCTCGGGCAGGACCTTGAGCAGCGCGAGCTTGGTCTGGAGGCTGATCTGGTCCATCGAGAGGATGTTGGCCGCCTCGTTGATCGCCTGCTGGCCGGCCGCCTCGACCTCGAAGCGCACCCGATCGGCTTCGGCGCGCAGCACCTCGGCATCGGCATCGCCCTTGGCCTCGAGCCTCGCGGCCTCGGCGCGGTTGGTGGCCGCGTCCTTTTCCGCCTCCGCCTCGACCTTGATCCCGATCGCCTCGCGTTCGGCCTGCTTGGCGGCCTCGATCAGTTCGATCTTCTTCTGGCGTTCGGCGATCTCGCTTTCGCGGCTGGTCGCGACCTGCTCTTCGGCCGCCACCGCCTTGGCCCGCGCGGCATCGGCTTCGGCCTTGGCCTGGCTTTCCTCGCGGCTCTTGTTCTGGACCGCGATCTGCTGCTCCTGGCGAGCGATTTCAAGCGCGCGCTGCTGATCGATCCGCGCCTCTTCGACGAGCCGGTCGGCCTCGATCTGCTGCGCGTCGACCTGCTTCTTCGCCTCGATCCGCGCGGCATCGGCCTCGCGCTGGCGTTCGGCCTGCTCGCGCGCGATTTCGCTGGTTTGCGCCGCGCGCCGCACCTCGACCTCGCGTTCCTGCTGGAGCCGGGCATATTCGGTGTCGCGCCCGATCTCGAAGGAGCGTTGGTCCGCCTCGAGGTTCTTGGTCTCCATCTGCACGCGGGTGTCCTGCTCGATATCGTTGCGCAGCTTCTTGCGCGCCTCGATCTGTTCGGTGAGCTTGGTCAGACCTTCGGCGTCAAACGCGTTGTTGGCGTTGAAGTGTTCGATACTGGTCTGGTCGAGACCGGTGAGCGAGACCGATTCGAGCTCGAGCCCGTTCATCGCGAGGTCGTTCGACGAGACCTGCTGCACCTTCTGGACGAAATCGGCGCGCTGCTCGTGCAGCTCGTTCATGCTCATTCCGGCCGCGACCGAACGCAGCGCGTCGACGAACTTGCCCTCGACGAGGTCCTTGAGCATTTCGGGCTGCATGGTGCGCTGGCCGAGCGTCTGCGCTGCCATGGCGATCGCGCCGGCATCGGGGCGGACGCGGACGTAGAACTCGGCCTTCACGTCGATCCGCAGCCGGTCGAGCGTGATCAGCGCCTCTGCATCGCGGCGCACGACCGAGAGCACCAGCGTGTTCATGTTGACCGGCATGGTCTCGTGAAACACCGGGAGCACCAGCGCACCGCCATTCATCACGACCTTTTCGCCGCCGACCCCGGTGCGCACGAAGGCGATCTCCTTCGACGCCCGGCGATAGAGCGTGGTGAGCATGATGACGATGATGAGCAGCAGCACCAGGCCGCCGGCTCCCAGAATGATAAAGTCCAGCATTTTCCCTCCGTTTGAATTCTGTGTCAGGCCGCTTCGGTCACGGCCTCAAGAGCGGGCTCTGATAGCGCACGCCGAAAAACAGCTCGCCCTCGCGGCGCACCAGCAGCACGGTTTCCCCTTCTGCCAGTTCGGCGCCTTCCTCGTGCGGTTCGACCATGACGTAATGCGGTTGGCCGAAAGCGTCCCTGACTTCCGCGCGTGCGGGCGAGGAGGCCCGGGCGGTGCCGGTCTGGATCACCGCGTCGCGGCGCACGAGGCTTTCGAGGCCGACTGCGCTGGTCTCGTCATCAGGAAACAGCTTGCCGATCGGGCGGACCAGAACACCGTTGAGCGGCAAGGCCGCGCCGAGCGCGAGCAAGGCCGCAAGGCCTGCAGGCAGCGGCGAGCCGGTCGCGCCTTTGATCAGCGCCTGACCGATCACGCCGGTGCATGAAAACACAAAAAGCAGGCTCGACAGCCAGATCAGAAACGGCACCTTGCCCAGTCCGAGCAGCGTCAGGGCGCCGTCCATGAACCCGCTCGCCTGGAGGCCGTCGGCAAGGTCGGCATCGACTTCGATCTCGACATCGCCGGCGCCGTCGAAAAAATCGCCTGCACCGAAGACCTGGAGCAGGCCGACCGCGAACAATGCTGCCAGTGCCACCGCAAAGGGCAGGTTGTAAGGTTCAAGCAACGTCACGAAACGACGCCTGCAAACACCCCTGCCGCAAGTCGCACAGCATCCGTTTCGCGAATTTTTCCCATGAATGAGTTACTAGCACATGATGCTTTATTCTGACAGGAAAATCGTGTCTTGGAGCGTATTTATTCGCGATTCACTTTTATATGAATTCTTCAGGCTTATTATATTGCGCGCGTGGTTTCGCGCGGCAGCAATCATTGGCTCGACCCCATCACTTACCCAGCCGCGCTCTCGCGGGCGGCACGTGCTGCGAATTCGTCGCGCAATTCGCGCTTGTAGAGCTTGCCGTTCGCCTCGCGCGGCAGCTCCGAGCGGAATTCGAACAGTCTCGGCATCTTGATCCGCGCCAGTTGCGGTTCGAGAAAGGCGCGCAATTCCCGTTCGAACGGTTCTGCGCGCTCGCCTGCGGCCTGGTTCATGTCGATCGGCTGCACCACCGCGACCACCTTTTCGCCGAGATCGGGATCGGGCGCGCCGATCACCGCGGCATCCATCACCTTGTCATGGGTGACGAGCAGGTTCTCGATCTCCTGCGGGTAGATGTTGACCCCGCCCGAAATGATCATGTGGCTCTTGCGATCGGTGAGGAACAGGAAGCCATCGTCATCGACATGGCCGATATCGCCAAGCGTCATCCAGCCCTTGGGATGCATCGCCTCGGCGGTCTTTTCGGGATCGTTGTGATAGGTCGGAAGCTGCGCGTTCTCGAAATAGATGAGCCCGTCGGTCCCGGCAGGCACCTCCTCGCCATCGGGGCCGCAGATATGCAGAGCGCCGTAGATCGCCCGTCCCACCGAGCCAGGGTGGTCGAGCCAGTCCTTCGCCCCGATCATGGTCATGCCGATCCCTTCGGAACCCGCATAATATTCGTTCACGATCGGCCCCCACCAACCGATCATCTCGCGCTTGATCGGGACCGGGCAGGGTGCCGCGGCATGGAGCGCGCGCTGGTGGCTCGACAGATCGTAACGCGTGCGGATTTCGGGATCGAGCTTGAGGAAGCGCACGAAATGGGTCGGAACCCACTGGCTGTCGGTGATGCGGTGTTTCTCGATCGCGGCAAGCGCGGCCTCGGGCTCGAACTTTTCCATCACAACGACCGTGCCGCCCAGGCGCTGCGCCGCGCTACACCAGCCCAAGGGCGCCGCGTGATAGAGCGGGGCGGGCGAGAGATAGACCATCGAACCGTCGGCGGGCATGCCTGCGCCCATCGTCGCAAGGCCGAGAAACGGGATCGGCGCCTGCGGATCGGGGTCTTCGGGCGGAGCGGGCCGGATGCCCTTGGGCCGCCCGGTCGTGCCCGAGGAATAGAGCATGGTGGCGCCCGCGCGCTGGTCGGCAATCGGCTCTGCGGGCTGCGCGGCGAGAGCGGCATCGAAACCGTCCTCACCTTGACCGCCTGCGACCAGCACCTCGATGTCGGGACAGGCCCTGCGAATATCGGGCAGAACGTCATCGAAGTGCGGCGAGGTGATCAGGAGCCGTGCGCCGCTATCGTTCACGATATAGGCGATCTCGGGCGCGGTCAGCCGGGTCGAGATCGGGACCAGCAAGGTGCCCGCGCGCTGCGAACCCCAGAGCACCGGGAAATATTCGATCCGGTTTTCCATCAGGACGGCAAAGGCGTCGTCGGGGCCAAGCCCTCGGGCGCGCAGAAGCTGGGCGAAGCGGTTGGCGGCCTCATCCATCTCGCCATAGCTCATCCGCGCGCCGCTGCCGGCCATGATCACCGCGGGGTGGTCCGGCCGGTTTGCGGCGTGCGCGATCGGATGCATGGTCATGATCGGTCTCTCCCTGCAACCGAGATTAGCGGCGGGGCACCGACACTCAAGCGAAAAGCGGGATGGGTCTGCGCGCACCCTTCGCGATGCGCGAGCGCCAACGCGCAGACGGCGCTGCTCGGGTCGGGAACGGGCATGAAAAAAGGCGGCGGGTCAGACCCGCCGCCCATGCTCGGACACCCTCTCCAATGTCCGACCCGCTTCCAGGCGGGTTAGCCTCTTGTCCGGCGGTCAGTCCCCGCCAGCGCCGCCAGCACGCCGACGGCCCGGGAGCAGGTCGGTGCTGCTCGAAGCCATGCGGGTCTGCGTTTCGGTTTCCAGCATATAGGGAATGGGGTTCACTGCAACCCCGTCGACGCGCACTTCGTAATGAAGGTGCGGCCCGGTCGAACGGCCGGTCGAACCGACATAGCCGATGATGTCGCCGGCCTTGACGCGCTCGCCAGCCGAGACCGCCAGACGCGACATGTGCGCGTAACGCGTTTCGAGATCGGCGCCGTGATCGATCGCCACGTAAAGGCCATAGCTCGAGAACCAGTCCGCACGTCCCACGAGGCCGTCTGCGGTGGCATAGACCGGGGTGCCGGTGGGCGCGGCCAGATCGACGCCGTTGTGACGGCGGCGCTG
Source organism: Qipengyuania nanhaisediminis (assembly GCF_045862805.1). GTDB lineage: Bacteria > Pseudomonadota > Alphaproteobacteria > Sphingomonadales > Sphingomonadaceae > Erythrobacter > Erythrobacter nanhaisediminis_A. The sequence goes on along the minus strand of NZ_AP025760.1, from coordinate 505,473 downwards.
GCGCAGCACCGGGTGATCGCGCATGCCATATCCGCTCGACATCCGTGCACCGCCAAGCGGCATGCGCGACGGCACCGAAATGGTCGGGCGCTGCGTGATCGTGGCGGGCATGCCGCTGGTTGCAGGGCCGGCATTGTCGAGCGCGCTCCAGCTGGCGAACAGTTCGCGGAACCGCTCGTCACCATTGGCGAGCGTTGCGGCCTGCGCTTCGCGTGCCGGCTCGGCGAGGTCGGCGGAAGCCGCCGCATTGGCCGAGGAATTGGCAGAAGCCGGGCTTGCAACGAGGCTCATCGCAGCGCCAAGGGCAGCAGCGATCGCGAAAAGGGGGCGCTTTGCAAGCGTGTTCATCTGTGACCCGTCCAAACTGGCGCCGAGCGCCGAAAAATCCTCAAGTCGAACGCATTTTTTTCTGATCGGCGGGAACCTTGCGGGGCGCCTCTGCGTTCTGACATTGCGCCAAAGCCTACCCGTGGCCTTGGTGTGGCGTCAGTTATCGGGCCGATTCGTTAAGACGCAACTCCTTCGTAGAACTCCCGCGACAAACCGGCTGCGAGACGCGCCGAGTCGTTGAATGGCGGCTTCAGACCGCCGCGAAAGTGCTCGCGAACCAAGCATTTCCACAGATCCTGGGGATTCGCAGCGCGCGATCTGGCGACCTGCATAAAGTGCTTTGACCCGAAAGCGACGTGACGGATTTCGTCGTCAAGTATGCGTTCGAGAATGCGCGCGCCGTGCTCGTCGCCTGCGCCGCGAACCCGGTCGCGGGTTGCCGGCGTCACGTCGAGCCCGCGCGCCTCGAGCACCATCGGAACGATCGCCAGCCGCGCCGCGACATCGTGCCGCGTCTCGTGCGCGGCCTGCCACAAGCCGCCATGTGCGGGCAGCGCTCCGTAATGGCTTCCCATGCTTTCCAGCTTGCGCGCCAGCAGTGCGAAATGCATCGCCTCGTCGGCGGCGACCCAGAGGAAATCCGAGACGAATTGCTCGCCCATCTGCTCGCCGAACCGCCCCGCCATGTCGAGCGCGAGATCGATTGCGACGAACTCGATATGGGCAAGGCTATGCCACAGCGCGATCTGTCCGCGCGGCGACCCGAACTTGCCGCGCTTGGGCATGTCGCGCGGCGGCAGCAGTTCGGGCCGGTCGGGGCGCGCGGGCTCGTCGGGCATGGCGGTATCGAAGACGAAACCGAGCTTTCCCAGCCGCCAGCGCCGCGCGACATCGCGCGCAGCGAAGCACTTGGCGCGCGGGTCTGCGGTAAGGAGCGCGGCGCGGATCGCCGCGGCAAGGCTGTTCATTCTCCGGCCCGTCAAAGCGCGCGCGCGGCCTCGAGCACCTCTTCGGCGTGCCCCTTGACCTTCACCTTGTTCCACACGCGCGCGATCTGGCCCTTTTCATCGACGAGATAGGTGGTGCGCACCATTCCCATGAACGTCTTTCCGTACATCTTCTTCTCGGTCCAGATGCCGAGCGCATCGGACAGCCCGTCTTCGGCGGCATCGGTGGCGAGGTCGACGGTGAGGTCGTGCTTGGCGATGAAGTTCTGGTGCTTTTTCGCGCTGTCCTTGCTCACTCCGAGCAGCGCGGTGCCGGCGGCCTCGAAATCGGCCTTGAGCGCGGAAAAATCCTTCGCCTCGGTGGTGCAGCCGGGCGTGTTGTCCTTGGGATAGAAAAAGATGGCAAGCTTGCGCCCGGCGAAATCGGACGGCTTCACGCTGCCTCCATCGGGTGTCTCGAGCGGGATATCGGGCATGGCATCGCCTGCCTGCGGAACGGTGGTCATCGGTCGATCTCCAGTGCTTCGTTGAATGTGTCGGTCCATTGGCGCGCGACCGAGGCGCGGGCAATGGCGAGGTCCTTGGTCAATTGCGCGAAATCCGCGCGTCCGCAAGCGCGCGCCAGGGCCCTTGCCGCGGCCCTTGGCGGCCTGCGCCCGTCGGGTGCGAGGAGCCGGCTCGCCACGAGCAGGTTGGTCATCAGTTCATGCGCATCGATCATGGCGCGATCGAGCAGTTCCGCCTCGACCAGTCCGGCAATGCTGGCGTGAAGGTCAGGGTCGAGCGCTGCGGGTGCCTGCGCCTGCAACCGGGCCGCGTCGCGCAATTGCAGGAAGTGGACGAGAAACTCGACATCGACGAGCCCACCGCGCAGCAGCTTCACGTCCAGCTGTCCGCGGGCCGGCTTGTGCAAGGCCATCTCGGTGCGCATTCCCAGCACCGATTTGCGCAATTCGTCGGGGTCGCGCTCTTTGGCGAGCACCTCGGTGATGATGGCTTGCACCCTTGCGCGGGCCTCGGGCGACCCTGACAGGGTCCGCGCCCGGGTGAGGGCCATGTGTTCCCAGGTCCAGGCGCTTTCGCGCTGGTACTTGGCAAACGCCTCGAGCGAGACCGCGAGCGGGCCCTGATTGCCTTGCGGACGCAGCCGCGTGTCGACTTCGTAGAGCGCGCCTTGCGCGGTGGGGACCGACAGCGCAGCCGTCACCCGGCTCGCCAGCCGGTTGAAATAGAGCGTGGCGCCGAGCGGACGCGCCCCGTCCGATTGCGCGGTGAAATCGCCGGTAAACAGATAGACCATGTCGAGGTCCGAGGCATGGGTGAGCACCCCGCCGCCAAGCCGTCCGAGCCCCAGGATCACCAGCTCGCCGTCCTCGATGTGGCCGTGTTCGCGGGCAAATTCGCGCTCGGCCGCTTCCGCCGCGATCCGGATCGCAGCCTCGGCGAGATCGGCGAGCGCGCGGGCGATGGCAACCGGTTCGAGCTCCGCCTCGATCAGTCGCACGCCGAGGATGAAGCGCGCTTCGCCGGTCTCGCGCCGGATCGCGTCGAGCCGCGCCTCGTAATCGTCGCGCACGAGGTCGTGCATCATCCGCTCGGCGAAACCGTCTGCATCGGGCGCGGTGGGAAGCGTCTCGTCCTCGACCAGCACGTCGAGCCGGTCGGGGCGCCTCGCCAGCTGGTCGGCGAGCGTGGGCGACAAGGTGAGCGCGGCCACGAGCCGTTCGAGCAGCGCCGGATTGGCGGCAAGCAGGCGGAACACGGTGATCGCGGACTGGGTGCGCTCGATGATGTTCTGCCAGCGGGTAATGGCGCGGGCAGGATCGTCGCTGTCGGCAAAGGCCTCGAGCAGAGCGGGAAGCAACGCGTCGAAGGCTTCGAGCGCCTGGGGCGAGCGCAGCGCGGCATAGCGCCCGTCGCGCCATTCGGCGATCCGCGCGGCGAGCGCCGAGGGGCTGTCGAATCCGAGATTGCCGAGCCGGTCGGCAAGCCCGCTGCGCTCGGGTTCTGCGCTCTCGGCGCGCTTCTCCTCGCCGATCAGCTCCTCGTAGATGCGACCCGTGCGCGCGGTCAATTCCTCCAGCTCCGCCACCAGCGCGGCGCCATCGGCCAGTCCGTCGAGCCGGGCGACGTGATCGAGCGCTTCGCCTGGCGGGAGCGAATGGGTCTGCCGGTCCCCGACCATCTGCAACCTGTGTTCGAGCTGGCGCAGGCGATCATAGCCCTCGCCGAGCACGCGTGCATCGCCGGCCTCGATCCGCCCGGCCTCGGCCAGGGCATCGAGCGCCGCGCGCGTTCCGCGCACCCTGAGCGCGGGATCGCGCCCGCCGTGGATCAGCTGGTGGGTCTGGGCGTAAAACTCGATTTCGCGAATCCCGCCGCGGCCGCGCTTGAGATCGAAGCCCGGGCCAGGGCGCTGCGGTCCATCGTGGTTCTGGCGGATCCTGCGGGTAAGCTCGCGAATTTCCTCGATCGCGCCGAAGTCGAGCTTGGTGCGCCAGACGAAGGGCGCGATATCGGCAAGGAAGCGCTCGCCGGCCTCCTTGTCGCCTGCCGCCGCTCGCGCACGGATGAAGGCCGCACGCTCCCATGCGAGCGCCTGTCCCTGGTAATGCGCGAGCGCCGATGCGCGCGGCACGGCCAGCGGGCTGACCTCAGCCGCCGGACGCAGCCGCAGATCGACCCGCAGCACGTAACCCTCGGCGGTGTTCTCCGACAACAGCTTGACCACGCGGCGGGCGTAACGCTGCGCGGTCTCGCCCGCATCGTCGCCCGCGCGGCGCGGCAGGGTGTCGGGGTCGTAGAGCAGGATCGGGTCGATGTCGGAGGAATAGTTGAGTTCGCCTGCCCCCTGCTTGCCGAGCGCGAGCGCGATCATGCCGGTGGCCTCGGCCTCGCCGGTGCGTTCTTCGATCGCGGCGCGGATCGCGCGATCGAGCGCGTGGTCGGCGAAACGGGTAAGCTCGTCCATCACCCGCGCAAGGTCGAAGGCCCCGGCAAGGTCGGCAATTCCCAGCGCCGCGGCAAGCGCGTAGCGATGGCGGCGCAGGCCGATGCCGGCATCCTCGTGCTCGCCGCGCTGGCGGGCCCATTCCAGCGATTCCTCGATCCGGCCCTCTGCAAGAAGCTCTGTAAGCGGCGCCTGCTTTTCGAGCGCCCGCGCGAGAAAGGGCGCATGGGCCCGGGCGCGGTCCAGCGCGTCGCTCCAGCAGGGATGCTCGGTTCGTGCCATTCGTCACGGGTCTTTGCAGAGGCGGCTTGCGACCCGCAAGGCCATCTGCAAGAGAAGCGCCAGAAGTTTCGCGATTACGAGAGGACATTTCCCATGATCAGACGCGCATATGCTCTTGGCGCGCTCGCTGCTGGCGCGCTCGCGCTGGCTGGCTGCGACGGCATGCTGCCCGGAATGGGTGCGGGCGAGACCGCGCTCGACATCCCCGAGGTCGAGGATGGCGACATCTCCGAAGAGACCATGATCGACATCACCCGCCAGCTGTCCTCCGACGAGTTCGGCGGCCGCATGCCGGGGACCGAGGGCGAGGAGCTGACCGTCTCGCTGCTGACCGAACGTTTTGCCGCGGCAGGGCTCGAACCCGGCAACAATGGCAGCTGGGTCCAGGAAGTGCCGCTGATCGAGATCACCGGTTCCAATTTCGCGCCGCTCACCATCACTGGCGGCGAGACCGCGCTGGCCTTCGAATATGGCAGCGAGTGGACCGGCGTCACCTATCGCGAGGACGATCGCACCCAGCTCGCCAATAGCGAGATGGTGTTCGTCGGCTACGGCATCAACGCGCCCGAACGGGGATGGAACGACTATGAGGGCGTCGATGTCGAAGGCAAGACGGTGGTGATCCTCGTCAACGACCCCGACTGGGAGACCGAGGGGCTCGATGGCACCTTCAACGGCCGGGCGATGACCTATTACGGCCGCTGGTCCTACAAATACGAAGAAGCCGCCCGCCAGGGCGCTGCCGCCGCGCTGATCGTCCACGACACCGATCCGGCAAGCTATGGCTGGAATGTGGTCGAAAGCTCGTGGGGCGGCCCGCAGGCCTATGCCGCGCGCGGCGACAACCCGCCGCCGATGACCACCGTCAATGGCTGGGTGCAAAAGGACACCGCGCGCGAAATCCTCGCGGCAGCAGGACAGGATCTCGACGAGCTGAGCGCCGCTGCGAAGACCGAGGATTTCCAGGCGGTCGAACTCGGGCTCGAGGCTTCGACCAGCTTTGAAAACAGCTTCCGCACCTTCTCCTCGCAGAACGTGATTGGCGTGCTGCCGGGGACCGAGGCTCCCGACGAATACGTGCTGCACACCGCGCACTGGGATCACCTTGGCACCTGTCTGCCGGCCGCCGATGACGGCGACGATATCTGCAACGGCGCGGTCGACAATGCGACCGGGACCGCCGCGCTGGTCGCGCTTGCCGAGGCCCATGCCAAGGCCGGCGCGCCGCGGCGCAGCCTGGTCTTCCTCGCGGTGACGGCAGAGGAATCGGGCCTGCTGGGCGCCTATTATTACGCCTCGAACCCGGTCTTCCCGCTCGAACAGACCGTGGGCGGCATCAACATGGACGCCTTCCTCGTGGCAGGTCCTGCCAAGGACGTGACCGTGGTCGGTCCGGGCAAGTCGCAGCTCGACGATTTCCTCGTTGCAGCGCTTGAGGACGTGGGCCGCGACCTCACCTCCAACCCGAACCCCGAAGCGGGCTATTACTACCGTTCGGACCACTTCGCCTTCGCCAAGCAGGGCGTGCCGATGCTCTATGTCGATGGCGGCGAGGACCTCGTCGAAGGTGGCCGCGATGCGGGTGCCGCAGTGGGCGCCGAATATCGCGAGAACCGCTATCACGGCCCCAAGGACGAGTTCGACGAGAACTGGGACTGGGCAGGCGTGATGCAGGACTTGCAGCTGTTCTACCGTCTCGGCCGGATGATGGCGATGAGCACCAGCTGGCCCAACTGGAACGAGGGTGACGAATTCCGCGCCACCCGCGACGAGGCCTGCGCGGCAGCCGAAGCCGGCTGCTGATCCGCCCGCACGAACGAAACGCGAAAGCCGGTCCATGGCCCTCCTGATGCCCCCTGAATGGGCGCCGCAGGACTGGCTGTGGATCGGCTTTCCGCATCTGGCCGAGGAATGGCCCGGCTGGCTCGAACCGGCGCAGGAGCAGATCGCCGCCTTCGCCAACGCGGTCGCTGACAGCGGGCAGGACGTCCGCCTGTTGGTCCGGGACGAGGCCAACGAAGCCCGCGCGCGCGCGTTGGTGAGCGGGGCGGTCACGCTCGAACGGCGCGGATATGGCGATATCTGGCTGCGCGATACCGGCCCGCTCGTCGTCGATTCGCAAGGCGAACGGCAGGCGCGGCGCTTCGCCTTCAATGGCTGGGGCGGCAAGTATCTCATGCCCGGCGACCAGGAGATCGGGGCCGAGCTTGCACGCGATGCCGGGCTCGACGTCGTCACCTCTCCGATGGTGCTCGAAGGCGGGGCGATCGACGGGGACGGGACCGGGCTGGTCGCGACCACCGAGCAATGCCTGCTCAATCCCAATCGCAATCCCGGCATGGCGCGCGGCGAGATCGAGCGCGAGATCAAGGCCAGGCTCGGCTTCGACCGGGTCTTGTGGCTGGGCGAGGGACTGATCAACGACCACACCGACGGCCATGTCGACAATCTCGCGCGGTTCGTCGGGCCGAACCGCCTCGTCGTGCCCGAAGCGACCGGCGCCGACGATCCCAATGCCGCGATCTATGCCGATGCGCGAATCCGCGCCCGCGAGGCAGGCGTCGAGGTCGTCACCATCCCTTCGCCCGGCCTCGTCACCCGCGAAGGCGCGGTGGAACCGGCGAGCTATGTCAATTTCGCGATCACATCGAAACTGGTCGTGGTGCCGACCTTCGGGTCGAAGCACGATGCGGACGGGGTCGCTGCCATCGCCGCGCTGTTTCCCGATCGCGAGACATTGGGAATTCGCGCAGAGGCGGTGCTGGCAGGGGGCGGCGGGTTCCACTGCGCCAGCCAGCAAATGCCATCGGCAAGAGCTTAACGGCCCATTAGCACTTGTGGGCGAAAATCGCGGGCATGAGCACAGCCATCGCCCTTTCGCGCAATACCTTCCACGCGGTCCGGATTCGCCAGGTCGAAATCGCCCGCAGCGCGATCGTGCTCGGATGCGGCGCGGCGCTGATCCTCGCCGGCCAGCCGCTCCCTCTCTAGGCGCAAGTACTCATAGCAGCTTGACCAGCGCCGCGATCGCGGCGGCTGCCAGCGTGACCGCGACAAAGCTGCGCCAGACGTGATCGCTGACCTTGCCGAAAGCGAGCGAACCGAGCCAGTTGCCGAGCAGCACGGCGGGGAACAATAGCAGCGCCAGATAGAACAATCGCCAGCCCAACTCGCCGATCGCATAGCCCGAGACCAGCCCGGCGAAGGCGGCAATGGTGAAGATCAGCAGCATCGAGGCCTTGGCGGTCTGGCGCGCGATCCGGCGGCCGACATAGAACGGCACCACCGGCGGCCCGGGCATCCCGGCAAACCCGGTCAGCAACCCGCTGGCCAGGCCCGCCGCGCCGGTCGTGACCGCGCCGGGCGGATGCGGCTCGCGCACCGGGAGCAGGATCAGCGCAAAGGCCGAGAGCGCAACCAGGGCAATCAGGAAGCGCGCGAGATCGGGCGGCGTGGCGGCGAGCAGGATCAGCCCCGGAGCGGTGGAGACGAGCACGAGGGCGCCGATGATCCAGGCCGAACGCTCGGCATGGGCGAGGAACATCTTGAGTTCGCTCAGACCGATGAACAGCGCGAGGAAATTGATGATCAGTACCGCCTCGATCGGCGTGAGGGTCAGGGCGAGGATCGGCACCAGCAGGATCGCCATGCCGAACCCGGCCAACCCGCGCACGAAAGCGGATAGAAAGGTCGCTGCCACGGCGACCGCGACCTGCACCCAGCCATAGCCGGCGATCAGTTCCATTGCGTTCGCGCTTCCGTCCGCCGCGATCAGTCGCGCATGTCGGGCGGGGTGGCAGCCTCGCTCAGCATCGCTATAGCCTCATCGAGGCTCATCACGCGCTGCTCTTTCTCGCCCAGCGTGCGGACCGCGACCGTGCCTTCCTCGGCCTCGCGCTTGCCCACCACCAGGAGGTGTGGAACCTTGGCGAGGCTGTGTTCGCGGACCTTGTAGTTGATCTTCTCGTTGCGAAGATCGCCTTCAACGCGGATGCCCGCCGCCTCGAGCTTGGCCACGGCGTCGTTCGCGTAGCCGTCGGCATCCGAAACGATCGTCGCCACCACTGCCTGCACCGGGGCAAGCCAGCTCGGCAGGCGCCCCGCATAGTGCTCGATCAGGATGCCGATGAAGCGTTCGTAGGAGCCGAAGATCGCGCGGTGGAGCATGACCGGGCGGTGCTTCTCGCCGTCCTCGCCGACATAGGTCGCATCGAGCCGTTCGGGCAGCACGCGGTCGCCCTGGATCGTGCCGACCTGCCAGGTGCGGCCGATCGCGTCGGTGAGGTGCCATTCGAGCTTGGGCGCGTAGAACGCGCCTTCGCCGGGCAGTTCTTCCCAGCCATATTCGTCATTGTCCATGCCCGCCTCGGCCACGGCATCGCGCAATTCCTGTTCGGCCTTGTCCCAGTCGGCATCGGAACCGAAGCGCTTCTCGGGCCGCAGCGCGAGCTTGACGTGATAGCTGAAGCCGAAATCGCGATAGACGCTGTCGGCGAGCGCGCAGAACTTGCGCACTTCTTCGACCACCTGGTCCTCGGTGCAGAAGATATGCGCATCGTCCTGGGTGAACTGGCGCACCCGCATCAGGCCATGAAGCGCGCCGTGCGGTTCGTTGCGGTGGCAGCAGCCCATCTCGCCCAGCCGGATCGGCAGGTCGCGATAGGACGTGATGCCCTGCTTGAAGACCAGCACATGTGCGGGGCAGTTCATCGGCTTGATCGCCATCCAGTCGGCATCGTCTGCGACCTTGGGATTGGCACCGACATCGCCCAGCTCGTCGACCTCGGGCACGATGTCGGGCACCGCGAACATGTTCTCGGCATATTTGCCCCAGTGGCCCGACTGGGTCCATTGGCGCACGTCCATCAGTTGCGGGGTCTTGATCTCGCGATAGCCCCCGCCATCCATTTTGCGGCGCATATAGGCCTCGAGCTCGCGCCAGATGCGATAGCCCTTGGGATGCCAGAAGACGCTGCCATGCGCTTCTTCCTGCAGGTGGAACAGGTCCATCTCGCGGCCCAGCTTGCGGTGGTCGCGCTTGCCCGCCTCTTCCAGCCGCATCAGGTGCTGCTTAAGCTGTTTCTTGTTGAGCCAGCCAGTGCCGTAGATGCGCGTCAATTGCGCGTTCTTCTGGTCGCCGCGCCAGTAAGCGCCCGCGGTGCGGGTGAGCTTGAAGGCCTGCGGGTCGAGCCGGCCGGTCGAGGGAAGGTGCGGGCCGCGGCACATGTCGAGCCAGTCATCGCCCGACCAATAGACGGTCAGCTCCTCGTTCTCGGGCAGTTCCCTGGCCCATTCTGCCTTGAAGGTCTCGCCCTCGCTTTCCCACTTGGCGATCAGGTCCTCGCGGCTCCACACCTCGCGGCGCAGCGGCTTGTCTGCTTTGATGATCTCGCGCATCTTTTCCTCGATCGCGGGAAGATCGTCGATGCCGAACGGTTCGCGGCTTTCAGGCGCCATGACGTCGTAATAGAAGCCGTCATCGGTGGCAGGGCCAAAGGTGATCTGCGTGCCCGGCCACAAGGCCTGCACCGCTTCAGCAAGCACGTGGGCGTAATCGTGGCGCACCAGTTCGAGCGCCTCGGCCTCGTCCTTCGCGGTGATCAGGGCGAGTTCGGCATCGCCTTCGAACGGGCGGTCGAGGTCGCGCACCTCGCCATCGACGCGCGCGGCGAGGGCGGCCTTGGCAAGGCCCGGGCCGATCGCTGCGGCCACGTCGGCAGGGGTCGACCCCGGCTCGACTTCGCGCACCGATCCGTCGGGCAGGCTGATCTTCAGAACTTCGGTCATCGCTTACATCCGTCTCGTTTGGCGGGCGCCTTAAGCCAAAGCGGCGCGCACCGGAAGAGCGGTGTTGGTCCGTTGCAGCGATTTCGGGAGGACACCGCGCCACCCGAAACCGGGTGGCAGGTGCTGCTGGCTAGCCCAGCCGCGACCGCCCCCGGATATCCGAGGTTGTCGTGGTGGTAGTCGTGGGCAGTTGGTTGGCCATGTGCGGAAGATGTAGCGAGCGGTGCCGGCAATGTCACCTGCAACCGGCTCGATAGCGAAAATGGCGGAAAGCACCCGCGCCATTTTGGAAAGCGTGCTTGACAGCGCCGTGAATCAATGACAAGTATCCTTTCCATAGTTGAAAGGAACCTTGACCATGACGACCCCAGCCAAAGCTCTCATCTGGGCAGGTGCGATCATCGCCGCCGCTATCGCCGCGCGCGGTTCCGGGCTGGAGGACGGTGCGTCCTTCGGAATCATCGCCGGATTGTCCGGCGCGGCCTGGGGCTCGCTCTTCGCCTCCCGCGGGTGCGGGCGGAGCTGCTGATCATGACCGAGCCTGCGACCCATCCCGACGCATCGGGGCGCTCATGCCTCGTTGCCGCAATCTCTTCGGTGCTGAGCGCGCTGATGGTGCTGTTCCTTTGGAAAAGCGACGCGATCGGCATCACCACCGCCTATGTCCTCACGATCGTGCCGGTTGCGCTGATGGTTTTTGCGATCGTGAAGACCTTCACCCGGCAGAAGGGCAAGGCGAGCCAGCGCTACCTCACGCGCATGGCGCTGGTGATGGCGTTCTACCTGCTCACCCTTTTCCTCGCCGAAAACATGATCGAGGATCGCGGAGTGACCGGGCCGCTCGCCTTCCTGCTCGCGCTGCTTCCGGGGCTCTCCTTTGCAGGCGTGATCTGGATTTTCGGGGCGCTGATCGTCGAGGAGCAGGACGAGTTCTACCGCCTGCTCTATGTCCGCCAGGGGCTGATCGCGACCGGCATCGCCTTTACGCTGGCAGCGATCTGGGGCTTTCTCGAAACCTACAATCAGGTCGATCCGGTCGCGGCGTTCTGGTGGCCGACCCTGTGGTGCGTCGGCATCGGGATCGGCGCGATCGCGAACAAGATCAAATACGGCACCTACGGAGAGATCCGTTGAACAACCGGTTGAAAGTCCTGCGCGCCGAGCGCGACTGGAGCCAGCAGGACCTTGCCGACAGGCTGGGGGTCAGCCGCCAGAGCGTCAACGCTATCGAGAAGGGGCGCTACGATCCCTCGCTCCCGCTGGCCTTCAGCATCGCAGAGGTGTTCGACCTCGCGATCGAGGACATTTTCAGCCGCGACTGAAGCGCGCTCGAAACGCACACGAAAAATGGGGCCGGCAGTTCGCGCTGCCGGCCCCTTTTCGTTCTGTTTCGTTGCCATCAGGCGGTCGCCGGATCGCCCTTCTTGGGCTGCGGCGGGCTCGCCACCGGCGCGGTTTTCTTGTCGCGCGGTTCGGGCAGCTCGTCCTTGCCCATGTATTTCTTGAGCGCCCAGCCGCCTGCGCCGATCGCGAGCATTGCAGGGATGCTCATCCGGCTGAGCACCATGGGAACCGCGGCGCCGAGCATGGCACCCGTCGTGCCGCCAATGCCCTTGGTATTCTTCGCGATAGAGCCGCCCACGGCGGCGCCGATAATCTTGCCAATCATGTCTGTCTCCTTTGCCCAATCAACGGGAAAGGCGCAGCAATGTTCCGGCTTGGCGGCGATACGCTGCACCGATCAGGTGCTGATCCGGCGCGCGTCCGCTTCGACCGCGATCCGGTGCGTTCCGGCCAGCCGGCTCGAACGCTGGCGAATGCCGCTGGCGAACCGGAATTCACTGGTCGCGCGCTCCGACGTCAGTTCGACCGCCATGTAGCCTCGCTGCGCAGTGTCGGCCCAGGCGAGCTCTGCGTTCGCGCCCACCAGCATTGCCGCCATCTGGTCAGGCGGGATCGCGGCAAGATAGGTCTCGAACCCCGGCGAACTGACCGATGGCACGCCGAATTCGACCCCGGTGCGCGCCTCGCCATGCGCGAGCTCGAACGCCCAGCCATTGTGCGAATCGCCGGCGAGCACGATCAGTTCGGCATCGGCGGCAAGCGCGGCTTCGAATAGGCGTTCGCGCGCGGCGGGATAGCCGTCCCAGGCATCCATGTTGAGCGGCAACCCCGCAGCGCGCGCGAGAGCGGCGGCACGCAGGCGGTTGCGCGCGAATGCGGGAACATTGTCTCCGAGAAGGTCGAGCAATCGGTCAGGCGATGACAATTTGCCCATCAGCACTTGCTGGACCAGCACCTGCCAACGTGCGCCGCGCGCTTTCGATGCCCGCAAGCCGTCGGCAAGCCATTGCTCCTGCGCCGCGCCGAGCAACTGCCTTTCGGGGTCAGCATAGCGCCCCTCGCGAAACGCGGCGAGCGCCTGGACCATGGCCTGCGGGTTGTCGCGGCCCGCGACCAGCTGGCCGATATCGAACTGTTCGTCGCGCCCCTCGATCCTTGTGTCGAGCCGGAACAGGGTCGCAAGATCCCCCACCTCGTAGGCAGCATAGGGCTCGTCGGAGACCGGCATCCATTCGCGATAGGCGCGCTTGGCCGCGGCCTTGCGCGCATCCCAGCTGCCCTCGGTATCGCCCTGGTGGTTCTGCGCGCCGTGTTCCCAGCTGTCATTCGCGCTTTCGTGGTCGTCCCACACCGCGATCATCGGCAGCACCTGGTGGAGCCGCTGGAGATCCGGGTCGGCGCGATAGGTGGCATAGCGCAGGCGGTAATCGGTGAGCGCGACAATCTCGCTTTCGGGCGCGATATCGCGGCCCGTCAGCTTCTGTTCGGGCGAGGGATAGGTGCCTGCGCCATATTCATAGATGTAATCGCCCAGGTGCACCGCGAGATCGACATCGTTCGCTTCGGCGGCATGGGCATAGGCATTGAACCACCCGAAACCGAAATTCGAGCACGAGAACGCCGCCATGCGAAAACGCTGCGAGGGTCCCTCGGGCAGAGTGCGCGTGCGACCGACCGGCGAATGGCTGCCATCGGGCGCGGTGAAGCGGAAATAATACCAGCTGTCGGGTGCAAGGCCGTTGGCAATTGCCTTGGCGCAGTGATCGCGCGCGGGCGATGCGATTGCCGCGCCTTCGGAGACGACTGCCGTGAAACCGGCGTCGCGGCTGACCTGCCACTGAAGCTGCGCCTCGTCATCGGCGACATAGCGGGTCCATAGCAGCACGCGGTTGGCATGTGGTTCGCCGCTTGCGACCGAATGGGTGAAGCCGCGGCCGAAGCCATGCGCCCTGGCGGGCATCGCCGCGATCGCGGCACCCGCCCCTGCGAGCGCGAAGACCCCGCGGCGCGAAATTGCGGTTGCGGGGCGGTCGGGCTGCTGGCCGGGTTCGGTCTGGGTCATGGCACTTGTTGGCACGGCGATAGTGCCGCTGACAAGCTATGCGCGTGTCCCGATGTCCCGCGCTCGGCCCTTGCGTTCGGCATCCGGCAACGGGCACAAGGCGCGCATGCACGATCTCAAGCACACCACCCTGCCTTCGGGCCGGAAAATAGCCTTTCGCCACATCATCGGCAACGGGCCGACCCTTGTCTTCCTGCCCGGCTACATGTCCGACATGGCAGGCGGCAAGGCGACCGCCCTGTTTGCCGAGGCGCGCGAAAAGGGTCGCCCGTGCCTGCTGCTCGACTATTCGGGGTGCGGCCAAAGCGAGGGCGATTTCGCCGACGGCACCCTGTCGCGCTGGCGTGACGAGGTGCTCGCGCTGATCGGTGAGCGCGTCGAGGGCGATTGCCTGCTGGTCGGGTCGTCGATGGGCGGCTGGCTGATGCTACTCGTCGCGCGCGCCCTGGGCCGCAAGTGCACGGGCATGATCGGCATCGCGCCCGCGCCCGACTTCACCCGCTGGGGCTATGACGAGGCCAAGCGCGCCGCGCTGGCGAAGGGCGAGGTGGTGTATGAAGACAATCCCTATGGCCCCGATCCGACGCCGACCCATCCCGGCTTCTTCGCCGATGCCGAGACGCATCTGCAGCTCGATGGCGCGATCCCTGTCGATTGCCCGGTGCGCCTGCTCCACGGCCAGCGCGATGCGGACGTGCCGTGGCAGACCAGCCTGCGCCTTGCCGAGGCGCTGCGTTCGGACGACATACAGGTAACCCTCGTCAAGGACGGCGACCACCGGCTGTCGCGCGATCAGGACATCGCGCTGCTCAGCGGGATCGTCGCCACCTTCTACTAGACGGACACGCCCCTTGCTTTTCACCCAATCGCTGCTCGCCCTCGCGCTCCAGGTCGGCCCCAACCCTGCGGTCATCCCGCCCACCGACGCCCACCGCGAATTGCGCGAGCGCCCCCCGCGCGAACAGCACGAACAGGCCGCGCTCGACCCGGCGAGCGCGTGGCTCGCGCAATGCCTCGCCACGATCGAGGAGGACGCATCGCGCGCGCACACCCGGGCGCAGATCCGCCGCAACGAAAGCACCGGCGCCGACCGCGTCATCGCCAATCACTGCCTCGGCCTTGCCGCGGCGCGCTTGAGGTTGTGGGACGATGCCATGACCGCGTTCGAGGCCGCGCGCGACGAGACCCCGGCAAACGAACCACGCGCACGCGCCCGGTTCGCCATCATGGCCGGCAATGCCGCGCTCGGAGGCGGCGATGCCGTGCGCGCCGATCGCTTGCTCGCCAGCGCCGTCGCCGATGCCGAGACGGCCGCTTCGGCCACGCTGCACGCCATCGCCGCGACCGATCACGCCCGCGCACTTGTCGCGCTCGATCGCCCCGGTGAAGCGCTCGTCCGGCTCGAAACCGCGACCGCTCTTGCGCCCGAACGCGCCGAAGGCTGGCTGCTGCGCGCGACCTTGCTCAGGCGGCTCGACCGGCTGGGCGAGGCGCAGGGTGCGATCGAGACCGCCGGCCAACTTGCCCCGCTCGACCAGCGCGTCGGGCTCGAGGCGGGCATCATCGCGCTGTTCGACGGCCGCGAAGAGGCGGCGCGCGAAAGCTGGCAATCGGTGATCGCTCTCGATCCCGACACGCAGGCCGCCGCCACCGCGCGCGATTACCTTGCCCAGATCGGTGCGGATGAAGACACCGCAGCACCCGTATCCGCCGAACCCGCCTCGTGACCCGCTTCTCGGTCCTCGACCTCGTGCCTGTCCGCCAGGGCGAAGGCGTGGCCGAGGCGCTCGCGGCCGCAACCGTTCTTGCACAAAAGGCCGAGGAGGCGGGCTGCGATCGTTTCTGGGTTGCCGAACATCACGCGATGGAAGGGATCGCGGGCGGGGCGACATCGGTGGTGCTCGCGCATATCGGCAATGCCACCAGCCGCATCCGGATCGGTTCGGGCGGGATCATGCTTCCCAACCACACCCCGTTCCAGATTGCCGAGCAGTTCGGCACGCTCGACGCGCTGTTTCCCGGCCGCGTCGATCTCGGGCTGGGCCGCGCGCCGGGCGCCGGGCCGGAATTGCAGCGGGCGCTGCGCAAGAATCTCGGGCAGGCTTCCGAGCATTTCCCGCAGGACGTGATCGAGCTGCGCGCCCTGCTGACCGGCGATATCGACCTGCCGATCAGGGCAACCCCGGGCCATGGCGCCAATGTCGAGATATGGATGCTCGGCTCCAGCCTGTTCGGCGCGCAGCTCGCCGCCCGGCTTGGCCTACCCTACGCCTTTGCTGCCCATTTCGCTCCCGACCATCTCGACGATGCGCTCGCCCTGTATCGCCGCGAATTTACGCCGTCTCACGCGCTCGACCGGCCGCATGTCATGGTGGCGATGAACGTCTTCGCCGCCGATAGCGAAGCCGAGGCGCAGCTGATCGCGTCGAGCCAGCAGCAGAGCTTCGTCGCCTTGCGGACCGGCAATCCGGGCAAGCTGCCACCGCCCGTCGCAAACTATGCCGCGAGCCTTCCGCCCTCGTCGCGGGCCATGCTCGACCATCTCGCCCAGGCAGCGGCGGTCGGCACGCCCGACATGGTGGCCGAACGCATCGCCGCCTTTGTCGCGCGCACCGGCGCTGACGAGATCATGCTGTGCGGCGCGACCCATGATCCCGAAGCCCGGCTGCGCTCGCTCGATCTGGTGATGGATGCCTGCCGCGACCTGCCGGGCTGAAGCGCACGCGCCGTAGCGTTCAGTGCTTGCACCGCGGGTCCAAAAGCCTGTATTGCGGTAAGCACGATAAAAATAATCCGGCACAACAAAATTACCCCTCCCTGCCCGCCGGAAGCACAACGCCAGGAGCGAACGAGGCGATGAGCGCGAAGAAATCCGCAAGCAAGAGCAAGGGCTCCTCCAAAACGTCCGGAACGCTCAAGACGCTGCGCGCGAATCTCGAGGCGGCAATCCTGCCGGGCGATGTCCAGCTCAGCGCGGACGAGCTCGACGATGTCGCATCCTTCCTGCTCGATGCCGCGCACCAGCGCGATGCGAACCGCTCCTCGCTAGAATTCGCTTCCGAAACCGGCAAGAAGCGGCGGCTTCGCCTAGCCATCGTCAATGACGACATGCCGTTCCTCGTCGATTCGATCGCGGCGACAATCGGCGCGCAGCGGATCGCAATCGACCAGCTGATCCACCCGGTCGTGGCGATCAGCCGCAACGCCAAGGGCGAGCTGACCGGCCTTTCGAAGAAGGGCGGCAAGGGCGATGCCGAATCGCTCATCTATGTCGAGACCCCGCGCATCGACGCGCGCCACCGGCGCGAACTGATCGATGCGCTCACGGTGACACTGGGCGATGTCCGCGCCGCGGTCGCCGACTGGGGCGAAATGCGCAAGCGCATGACCGAAGACGCCAAGCGTATCGCGAAGAGCGACAGCGAAGGCGCGCAGCTGCTCGAATGGCTCAATGGCGGGATGCTCACCCAGCTTGGCCACGTCACCCGCACCCGCGAGGGCACACAGGACGATGCGCTCGGCATCTGCCGCAAGAGCGCCGGCGAAATCCTCGCCGATGCCTCGTTCGAACGCGCCTTCGCATGGTTCGATGCGATCGGCGGCGACGGCAAGGCGCGCGACCTGCTGGTGATCAAGGCCAACCGGCTGTCGAACGTGCACCGCCGGGTCCCGCTCGACTTGTTCATCGTTCCAGTCCGCGAAAAGGACAAGGTGGTGGCGCTCTCGGTTCACGCCGGGGTCTGGACCAGCGCCGCGCTCGCCGCACCTCCTGCCGAAGTGCCGGTCCTGCGCACCGCGCTGGCCGACATCACCGCCTCGCTCGGTTTCGATCCGGGCGGCCATGCCGGCAAGGCGCTCGTCCACGCCTTCACCACCCTGCCCCATGACCTGCTGACCGCGTTCTCGACCTCGGATATCGAGCGCCTCGCCACCGCGATGATGAGCCTCGTCGACCGCCCTCGTCCGCGCGTGGTGCTGGTCCAGTCGGCGCTCGAACGCCACGTCTTCGCCTTTGTCTGGCTGCCGCGCGATTACCTCTCGACCAGCGTGCGCCTGCAGATCCAGGACCTGCTCACCAAGACCACCGGGGTCGACCTGTTGAGCTGGAGCCTCGAGGTCGAAGGCAGCTCGCTCGCAATGCTGCAATTCCTGCTCGATTCGCGCGCGACCGGGGCAATGCCCGATGCCGAGAAGGTCGAAAGCGAGCTGATCGACCTGCTCAAGGGCTGGAACGAGGCGGTCGAGGCCCATCTCGCCGAAGCCGACGAAAGCGCGCGCGTTCCCGCGATCGCCACCCGCTATGCCGGTGCCTTCCCGGCCGGTTATCGCGCCCGCTACGGCGCCGCCGAAGCCGCGCGCGACATCATCGAGATGCGCAAGGTCGCGATCGGCGATGATCCAACCGCCCGCTCGTGCCGGCTTTACACGCTCGACCACGACCCGGTCAGCGACCTGAGGCTCAAGATCTATCACGCCAGCGGCCACATGCCGCTTTCCGACGCGGTGCCCGCGCTCGAGAATTTCGGTTTCCGCGTGCTCTCGCAGATGCCGACCATGCTCGATGACGGCAAGCTCGGCACGATCCACGAGTTTGCGCTCGACCTGCCCCCGGGCGTCGAGGTCGCGCCGCTGATCGAACGCGCCGAGGTGATCGAGGCAGCGATCGCCGAAGTGCTCAACGGCCATTCCGAGGACGACCCGTTCAACCGGCTGGTCGTGGGCGGCGGGATGAGCGCCCAGCAGGCCGTCTGGCTGCGCGCGATCTATCGCTATCTGCGCCAGACCGGCATGGGCTTCACCATCTACACCGTGGTCGATGCGTTGCGCCGCGCGCCGGTGGTGGCAGAGGCGATGGTCGACCTGTTCGTCGCCCGCCACGACCCCGATTTCGAAGGCGACCGCGAAGCCGCGATCGCTTCGGCCAAGACCGCGTTCGAGCGCGGGCTCGCCAAGGTCTCCGCGATCAATGACGATCGCCTGCTGCGGCTTTACCGCGCGGTGATCGATGCGATCCTGCGCACCAACGCCTTTGCCCCCGCGGCCGAGGAAGCGCTCGCCTTCAAGATCGATTCCGCGCTTGTGCCGGCCTTGCCAAAGCCTGTCCCATGGCGCGAAATCTTCGTCTATTCGCGCCGGGTCGAAGGCATCCACCTGCGTTCGGGCCCGGTCGCGCGCGGCGGGCTGCGCTGGTCCGACCGGCGCGACGACTTCCGCACCGAGATCCTCGGCCTGATGAAGGCGCAGAAGGTCAAGAACGCGGTGATCGTGCCGAGCGGTGCCAAGGGCGGTTTCTATCCCAAGCAATTGCCCCCGCCGCACATCGACCGCGACGCCTGGGCCGCCGAAGGCCAGGCGAGCTACGAGGTGTTCATCCGCACTCTGCTTTCGGTCACCGACAACATCGTCGATGGCAAGGTCGTCCATCCCGAAAAGGTCGTCATTCATGACGGCGAAGACCCCTATTTCGTGGTCGCCGCAGACAAGGGCACTGCGCGCTTTTCCGACGTTGCCAACGCGATTGCCGAGAGCGAGGATTTCTGGCTCGACGATGCCTTCGCCAGCGGCGGGTCGAACGGCTACGACCACAAGGCCATGGGCATCACCGCGCGTGGCGCATGGGTCTCGGTCCAGCGGCACTTTCTCGAAATGGGGATCGACGTCCAGACCGATTCGATCACCGTCGCCGGCTGCGGCGACATGTCGGGCGACGTGTTCGGCAATGGCATGCTCTTGTCGAAGGCGATCAAGCTGGTCGCCGCCTTCGATCACCGCCACATCTTCATCGATCCCGACCCCGATCCGGCTGCCAGCTGGAAGGAGCGCAAGCGCCTGTTCGAGCTGCCGCGTTCGAGCTGGGAGGATTACAATGCCGACCTCATCTCCAAGGGCGGCGGGGTCTTCTCGCGCGATCTGAAGCAGATCAAGCTGTCCAAGAAGGCGCGCGACCTGCTGGGGATCGAGGCGAAGGAGATCGACCCCGATTCGCTCATCAGCGCGATCCTCAAGGCCCCCACCGACCTGCTCTGGTTCGGCGGGATCGGCACCTATATCAAGGCAAGCCACGAGAACCATCTCGACGTCGGCGACCCGGCCAATGACCGGCTGCGGATCGATGCCCGCGAAGTCGGAGCGAAAGTGATCGGCGAAGGCGCCAATCTCGGCATCACCCAGGCCGGACGCATCGCCTATTCGCTGCGCGGCGGGCGGATCAACACCGATTTCATCGACAATTCGGCTGGCGTCGATTGCTCGGACAACGAGGTCAACATCAAGATCGCGCTCGCAGCCGCGGTCCGCGACGGCAAGCTCACCAAGTCTGCGCGCAACAAGCTGCTCGCCAGGATGACCGACGAAGTCGCCGAGATCGTGCTCGAGGACAACCGGCTGCAGGCGCTCGCCCTGTCGATCGCGGAAGCCGGCGGCGAGGATGCGGCGGCCTCCTATGTCCGCCTGATCGAGCAGCTCGAGGAAATGGGCGCGCTCGACCGCCAGACCGAAGGGCTTGCCGACAGCGAGAGCTATACCCGTCGCGCCGCCGACGGCCACGGGCTCACCCGGCCCGAACTGGCCGTGCTGCTGTCCTCGGCGAAACTCGCCTTGCAGGACGCGATCGAGGCCAGCCCGCTTCCCGACGACCCGATCCTGGAAACCGGGTTGATCGCGATGTTCCCTCAGCCCATGCGCAAGAAATTCGCAGAGGAAATCCGCGACCACCAATTGCGCCGCGAACTGATCGCGACCGACCTGTCCAACCGGATCGTCAACCGGCTGGGCCTCGTTCACGCCTTCGAACTTCCGGAAGAGGAAGGCGTCGGGCTCGCCGATGTCGCGGCCGCCTTCATCGTGGTCGACCGATTGTTCCACCTCGAGGCGCTGTGGCAGGACATCGATGCCAGCACCATGGCCGAGACCGCGCGCATCGTCATGCTCGAACGGCTCGCTGCGGCCGTCGGCAACCTGATGTCGGACGCGCTGCGCACCGCTTCGGGCCGTGTCGATGCCGGGGCAATGATCGAGAGATTGCGCGGCGGCGTTGTCGCCTTGTGCGAAGGCCGGGACGATCTGATCTCGGGCGAGAATGCCGAGCGTTCGCGCGCACTGCGTGAAGGCTTCATCGAACTGGGCGCTCCCGCCAAGCTTGCCGACCGGGTCGCCGACCTGTTCGATTTCGACGGGTCGATCGGGCTGGCGCACCTCGCGCTCAAGACCGATATCGACCCGATCGAGCTGACCCGCGCCTTTGGCGATATCGGCCAGCGGATCGGGCTCGACTGGGCGCAGGGCACGGCGGCGCATATGAGCCCGTCGGATATCTGGGAGCGCCTGCTGGTCGATGGCCTCGCGCGCGATTTCCAGCACATGCGGCTCGATTTCCTCCAGCGGCTGATGCGGCGCAAGCTCGGCAAGGACGACCCGCTCGCGGCGATCGCGCAATGGGCAGGCGAGAATGCCGCCGCGGTCGAGCAGTTCCGCGCGATGATCGCGCGCGCACAGGCGCGTCCTCCGGTCGCTCCCGCGGTGCTCGCGCAGATCGCCAGCCAGGCGCGCAACCTGCTCGAGCGCTGAACCGCTCACCCGATTTGACCCGGGCTGCTGACGCGCATTGCTTGACGCACGCCGCGTTTTGCGAAAACGGTTGCGCCCATGACTGGTGAGGGAACACAATCGAGCGCCGCGGACGTCGTGATCGTCGGCACCGGGCACGGCGCAGCGCAGGCGGCGATTGCCCTGCGCCAGCAGGGGCACGAGGACAGCATCGTCATGGTCGGGCGCGACAGCGCTCCGCCTTACGAGCGTCCGCCTCTTTCGAAGGAATATCTCGCCGGCGACAAGCCGTTCGAGCGGATCATGATCCGGCCCGAGAAGTTCTGGGCCGACAAGGATATCGAACTGCGGCTCGGAAGCGCGGTCACCGCGGTCGACCCCTCGGCCCACACGGTCAGCCTGAGCGATGGCAGCGCGATCTCCTATCGCAAGCTCATCTGGGCAGGCGGCGCCGATCCGCGAAGGCTGGGTGTCCCGGGAGCCAACCAGAAAGGCATCTATTACGTGCGCGACAAGCGCGATGCCGACGCGATGATGGCCGCGCTCGAGGCCGGGGCGAAGAGCGCCGCAATCATCGGTGCCGGCTATATCGGGCTCGAAGCGGCGGCGGTACTGCGCAAGCTCGGCTGCGCGGTCACCGTGATCGAGATGCAGGACCGCGTTCTTGCCCGCGTGGCTGGCGAGCAATTGTCGCGCTTTTACGAGGACGAGCACCGGCGCCAGGGTGTCGATGTCAGGCTGTCGGCCGGCGTTACGGAACTGCGCATCGAAGATGGCCGCGCGACCGGGGTGGTGCTCGAGAACGGAGAGGTCATCGCCAGCGACATGGTGGTGGTCGGGATCGGGATCGTTCCCGCTGTCGCCCCGCTGATCGCGGCAGGGGCGGCAGGCTCGAACGGGGTCGATGTCGACGAATATTGCCGCACCACGCTCGACGATATCTACGCGATCGGCGATTGCGCCGCGCACGCCAATCCCTATGCCGACCGGGCGGTGATCAGGCTGGAATCGGTCCAGAACGCGCACGACATGGCCAACACCGTCGCGCGCGCGATCATGGGCGACAAGCAGCCCTATCACGCGCTGCCCTGGTTCTGGTCGAACCAGTATGATCTCAAGCTCCAGACCGCGGGCCTCAATATCGGATATGACCAGACCGTGCTGCGCGGCGATCCCGAGGCGCGCAAGTTCACCGTGGTCTATCTGAAAGAAGGCCGCCCGATCGCCTTCGACTGCGTCAACGCGATGAAGGACTACGTCCAGGGCCGCAAACTGCTCGAAGCAGGGGTCGAGCGGATCGACCCGGCGCTGCTGGCGGACACGCAGGTGCCGCTCAAGGAGATGGTCTGACCTCGCCGCGCAGCCGGTCCAGCGCCCAGCGCGCCGCATCGGCGACCACCGGGTCGGGGTCGCGCGTCAGCGCCTCGACCGGAGCGACAAGCGCGCCTTTGCCGCTATTGCCGGCAGCATAGAGGCAATTGCGAAGGAAGCGGTCGCGCCCGATGCGCTTGATCGGCGATCCTGAAAACAGCTTGCGAAAGGCCGGATCATCGAGCGTCAGCAGCTCGGCCAGCCGCGGAGCGGTCAGCTCTGCGCGCGGGAGGAATTCGCTCGCCGCCTGCGCTTCGTGCGCGAACTTGTTCCACGGACACACCGCGAGACAATCGTCGCAGCCATAGATGCGATTGCCGAGCGCCGGGCGGAATTCCTCGGCGATCGGACCCTTGTGCTCGATGGTGAGGTAGGAAATGCAGCGCCGTGCATCGAGGGTGTAGGGCGCGGGGAAGGCATCGGTCGGGCAGGCATCGAGGCAAGCGCGGCACGATCCGCACTGGTCGCGGTGCGGGTCGGAGACGGGCAGGTCGAGCGTGGTGTAGATCGCGCCGAGAAACAGCCAGTTGCCAAAGTCGGAGCTCAGGAGATTGGTGTGCTTGCCCTGCCAGCCGATCCCCGCGGCCTCGCCCAGCGGCTTTTCCATCACCGGCGCGGTATCGACAAAGACCTTGACCTCGGCCCCCGGTTCGCGCGCCACCAGCCAGCGGGCGAGCGCTTTCAGCCGCTTCTTCACGACATCGTGATAGTCGCGCCCCTGGGCATAGACCGAGATCCGCGCGCGCTCGCCATGCCCCTCGAGAGCGAGAGGATCGCTTGCCGGCGCATAGCTCATGCCGAGCGCGATCACGCTCTTCGCCTCGGGCCACAACCCCTCGGGCGAGCGGCGATGGTGAAGGCGGGTCTCCATCCAATCCATCGAGCCGTGCCGCCCCTCGCCCAGCCATTGTTCGAGCCGTTCCGCGCGCACCGGGTCCTCGCGCGCGCTGGCAAAACCGCAAGCGGCAAAGCCGAGCGTGCGCGCCTCGTCGGCGATCGCTTGCGCGAGGTCAGGTCTTGCTGGCGCGTTAACCACGCTTGGAGGCGCTCCCGTTCAGTTTCGCGCGTTAACCAGCGCGCTTATGCACATGTCCATGAGCGACCATATGACGGCCAATCAGCGCAGCGTCCATCGCGGCGCGTCTGCCAGCAGCGATCGACCGCTGGCGATCGAGGCGCACGGCCTGGTCAAGAGCTTCGACGGGACGCGCGCGGTCAGCGGGGTCGATCTCGCGGTGCGCGAGGGCGCGATCTACGGCGTGCTCGGCCCCAATGGCGCGGGCAAGACCACCACCTTGCGGATGCTGCTCGGCATCATCGACCCCGATGAAGGCGTGCGCCGCGTGTTCGGGCACGATCGCCCGCACGATATCGGCCGCCTGATCGGATATCTGCCCGAAGAGCGCGGGCTTTACCCCGCGATGAAGGCGATCGAGGCGATTGCCTTCATGGGCGCCTTGCGCGGTTTGTCGCTGAAGGAAGGGCGCGAGCGCGGGCTGGAACTGCTCGAGCGGCACGATCTTGCGCATGCGGCCCAGCGCCAGATCCGCCAGCTGTCCAAGGGCATGGCGCAAACGGTGCAATTGCTCGGCACGCTGGTCCACCGCCCGCGCCTCGTCGTGCTCGACGAACCGTTTTCCGGGCTCGACGCGATCAACCAGGGCAAGCTCGAGGCGATGATCCGTAGCCTCGCCGAAGACGGGGTGACGGTGTTGTTCTCGACCCATGTCATCCACCATGCCGAGCGCTTGTGCGAAGGCGTGGCGATCATTGCCGGCGGCAAGGTTCCCTATGCCGGAAGCGTCGAGGCCGCGCGCGACCGGATCCCCGCTCAGGTCCGGCTCGAGACCCGCGCTCGCGAAGGCGGATGGACCGCCGCGCTTCCGCCCGACACCCGGCGCGAGGGCGATTTCTTCCATTTCCCCTTGCCTGAAAGCGGGGTCGAACCGCTGCTCAAGCAATTGATCGAAGGTGAGGCGGGGATCCTCTCGCTCAGCATCGAGCGGGCAGGGCTGCACGATGCCTTCGTCGCCATCGCGGGCGAGGCGGCGGCGCGCCAGCTCGAAGCCGATGCGGCAGGAGACCGGCCATGACCGATATGACCAGCCCGCGGCTCTCGCGGCTCGAAGCGGCCTGGGTCGTCGCCCGGCGCGATTTCGTCGCGGTGTTGTTCAGCCGCGCCTTTCTGTTTTTCCTGATCGGCCCGCTCTTCCCGGTGCTGGTCGGCGGGCTTGCGGGAAGCATTGGCGGGCAGGTCTCGCGCGATGCGGCGGCGATCGAGGTCGGGCTGGCGATGAGCGCATCCGACAACGAGGCGATGATCGCGGCCGCGCAAAGGCTCACGCCGCTGATGCGCGGCGCGGCTCCCGCGATGCGCGCCGTGCCCGAAGCGGCCGAGACCGCGAACTTCGATGCGCGCGCTTTCATGGAGCAACGCCGCGGCAATTACGCGGCGATCGTGACCGGGACGCTCGATGCACCCAAGGTGATCGGGACCGGCGGCCAGATCCGCCGCTGGCAAGGCGCGGTCGAACTCATCGCGGCCGAGGCCAGGGCCCCGACTCCGATCGCGGTTCCCGAAGTCACCGCCGAGGTGGTGGCCTCGAGCGCGGCATCGGACCGGGCCTCGCGGGTCAGGACCGCTCAGGCAGCACAGATGGTGATGTTCCTGCTCACCATGCTGCTTGCCGGGATGGTCCTGTCCAATCTCGCCGAGGAGAAGGGGAACAAGATCATCGAGATCCTCGCCGCCGCGATCCCGATGGACGCGGTGTTCATGGGCAAGCTGTTCGCGATGCTCGGCGTGTCCTTCGTCGGCATCGCGGTATGGGGCGCGCTGGGCTGGGGGTTCTGGTCGGTGGCGAGCGATGCCATCGTGACCGTGACCCGGACCGACTTTGCCAACTTGCCCGGCCCTGCGACGGGCTGGCCTGCCTTCCTGGCGCTGGCGATCGTCTATTTCGCCATGGCCTACCTGCTGCTCGGTTCGCTGTTCCTCACCATCGGCGCATTGGCGAACACCGTGCGCGAGGTGCAGACGCTCTCCATGCCGGTGACCATGCTGCAATTGATGGTCTTCTTCCTCGCCGCCGCGACGCTCACCGATGCGGGATCGGGGCTCGAATTGCTCGCGGTCGCCTTCCCGCTGTCATCGCCCTTTGCCATGCTAGCGCGCGCCGCGATCGAGCCGGAGCTGTGGGTGCACGCCGGTGCGCTCGCCTGGCAGGCGCTGTGGGTCGGCTTGCTGGTCAAGGGCGGCTCGGTCCTGTTCCGCAAGCGGGTCCTGAAATCGGGCGGTGCCGGGCGCACCAGGCGGCGCTGGCTGCGTCGGCGCAAGGCGGCTGGCGGGGCGCTCTAATAGGTAGTCATTCGCAACCCTCATTGACATGACTGTCAGTTAGGGCAGGATAGTGCGCGGAGGCGAGGCAGGCATCGACACAGCGAACGCCCCTCGTCGAGGAGAGAACGATGGCGAGTGCAGCAACCGACCAGGCCCCCAAGCGACCAGAGGTGCGCACCTCCCCCACCGCCTACGAGGCGCTCAAGAAGCATTTCGAACAGCATCCCGAGGAACGGCTGAACCACACGCACAAATGGGACGTCAGCCGGTCGGACATCTATTACGAGGACCGCTGGCAGCCGATCTTCAAGGAGATGCAGGACGCCGGCCCGCTGCACTACATCCCCGAAGGCCCCTATGGCCCCTATTGGGCGGTGGTCGGGCACAAGGCAATCCAGCACATCGAGGCGCTGCCCGAGACCTTCTCGTCGAGCTGGGAGCATGGCGGGATCACCATTCTCGAACGGCTTTCCGAAGAAGAGATCGCCGCGCGCGGGGCCGACCGGCGCGAATTGCCGATGTTCATCGCGATGGACCGCCCCGAACATACCGGCCAGCGCCGCACCGTCGCGCCCAAGTTCACGCCATCGGCCATGGGCGACATGGAAACCGAGATCCGCGCAAGGACCGGCGAATTGCTCGATTCGCTCCCGCGCGGCGAGGTGTTCGACTGGGTCGACAATGTCTCGATCGAGCTAACCACCGGAATGCTCGCGATCCTATTCGGTTTTCCCTGGGAAGACCGCCGCCTGCTGACATTCTGGTCGGACTGGTCGGGCGATACCGAGCTTGCCAGCATCCGCGATCTCGACGAGATGCGCTGGGGCTTCCTCCACGAAATGGCGGCCTATTTCCAGTCGCTGTGGATCGAGCGCACCCATGAAAAGGAACCGGGCGACGATCTCATCTCGATGATGATCCACTCGCCCGCGATGAACCAGATGCGCCCGGAGGAATTCATGGGCAATCTGATCCTCTTGATCGTCGGCGGCAACGACACCACGCGCAACACGATGAGCGGGATCGTCCATTCGCTCGACGCCTTCCCCGACCAGCGCAAGCTGTTCGAGGAAAACCCCGATCTCATTCCCAATGCGGTGCAGGAATGCCTGCGGTTCCAGACCCCGCTCGCCCATATGCGCCGCACCTGCACCGAGGACACCGAGGTGTTCGGCGAGACCATCAGGAAGGGCGACAAGGTGGTGCTGTGGTATCTCGGCGCCAATCGCGACGAGAGCGTGTTCGAAGACCCGCACAAGCTCGACATCACCCGCGACAATGCCCGCCGCCACATCGCCTTTGGCTACGGCATCCACCGCTGTGTCGGCGCGCGGCTGGCCGAGCTGCAATTGCGCGTCCTGCTCGAAGAGATGCACAAGCGCCGGATGCGGGTGCATGTCGTCGGAGATGTCGAGCGTGTGCGCGCCAATTTCGTCCATGGCTTCCGCAAGCTCGAGGTCGAGATCACCGAGTTCTAGATGAAACCTTTGGCGCGCACGGCTCGTATCTAGGAAAGAAGACCCGAGCCGCCGCCAAGGAGCCGACGCATGGCTGACAACCTTACGACCCGCCGAACCCTTGTCGCTACAGGCGCGCTGATCGCCGCCATGCCATTTCTGGCGAGCTGCGGCGGCGGTGTGGTCGAGGCGCGCAAGAAGCGCGAATTTCGCGTCAGAAAGACCGAGGCCGAATGGCGCGGGCAGCTCTCGCGGGGCGAATACCGTATCCTGCGCGAGGCAGGAACCGAACGGGCCTATTCCTCGCCGCTCAATGACGAGAAACGCGCCGGCACCTTCGTGTGCGCGGGCTGCGGCAACAGGCTTTATTCCTCGACCTACAAATATGACAGCGGCACTGGCTGGCCGAGCTTCTGGCAGCCGGTCGATCGCGGCGCCGTCGGCACCTCGGTCGATTACAAGATCGGGGTCCCGCGCACCGAAGTGCATTGCGCCGATTGCGGCGGACATCTGGGCCATATTTTCGCAGATGGCCCCCGCCCGACGGGCGAGAGGCATTGTATCAACGGGCTGGCGCTCGATTTCGTCCCGGCCTGATCCGCCAGATCTCGAGGCCGCCGGTCTCGCCTCCACCAACCGGATCGAACCAGTCGGGCGCATCGCCCCTTGCCAGCTTCGCGATGAAGCCATCGGGCGCATGGTGCGCATAGAGCCGCGCTTCGCCGAGCGAGGGGCATAGCGCGACATAGCGGGTTCCGCGATCGAAGAGGGTCGCGCGCGCTTCCGCCTCGCCGGCCATGGCGGTCTCGATCAGCACTTTCATCGCCGCGTGGCCGCGGTGGTGGCCGGTGGCGATGACGGTGTGATCGCTTGCAAGCAGGATGTCGGGCGCGATGTCGAGCGGGGCGTAGAACTCGCCCTCCGGCAAAGCGGCGAGGACCTCGCGGGCATCCTGCACGCGGCAATCGCTCGCTCTTACCGGCGCATCGCCCGCTCCGCCGAGCGAGGCGCGCGCGGGCATGGCGAGCGTGAGGAGCATTGCCGGAAAGGCGGGAAGCAGCGCGCAGCACAGGCCGAGCATGGCTGCCATGCGCGGTGCGGGCCTGCGCATCTTGCGGATCGCGCGCAGCCATTCGCGCAATTGCCAGGCGAGAGGGGGCGCGGCGAGGGCAGCCGCCACCGCTCCGGCGCGCGACACGAACACCGCGACCAGCAGCGCCCCGCCGAGGATCAGCGCATAATCGGCCCAGAACCGGCGCAGCCAGTCGCGCGAACGGCTGGCGAGATTGAGGGCGGAGACGAAGGCGATGACCGGGGTCACCGCATATTGCAGCGCGGCGCTCAGCGATTGCCGCCAGATCGGCATGCCTTCGAGGACATTGGCGTGCCAGTAGCGCGCCACCAGTGGGTCGAGCGCGGAAAAGCCGCCCCCGCTCGCGCATTGCGGCGCGGCGGCAAAAAGGATCGCCAGCGCTCCGCCCCCGGCAATGACGAAACCGCCAAGGATCAGTCCGCGCGGTGCCGGCTCGATCCGCGCCAGCGCGGTCAGCACCAATGCGCCAAATCCGAACATGGCGAGGTGAACCGGCCCGATCGCATCGCAATGGGCGGCGAGATCGCCGATGCCGCGGGTCAGCAGGAACAGCGCCGCCGACAGCAGCGCGAAGGACTGGATCGCGCTCAGCAGCATTGCCCGCTCGTCGCGGCGCTTGAGCCAGCGCAGCGCGAGCACGGCGAAGATGATCGCCGCAAGCGGCAGCCCCTCGATCGAAATTGACAGCCAGGCCGCGAGGCAGGCGCCGATCGCGATCCCGCCCTTCCGCGGCGAGCGCGCCATGAGGCCGTTCATCGCGCCAAGCGCGCACACGATCTGCCATCCATGGTGGTCGATCCGCATGGGGCCGAGCTGGAACAGGACCGGCACCGAGAGCGCGACCACCAGGCAGGTCAGGGTCGCTTCCTCGTCGCCGAGCAGGCGCCAGGCGATCCGCGCGGCAAGCAGCATGGCGATGCCCAGCGTGACGAGTGGCACCGCGACCAGCGCGACGCTTTCGGCAACGGATGTGCCCAGCACCGGGGAAAGAGAGAGGATCACCAGCGCCAGTGGCACATCGACCAGCCGCGACCAGTGCATCGCCACCCCGCCCCCGGGTGCATCGACGCGGTGCTGGGTGAGGTCGAACCAGCCCTGCCCGCCGATGAGGTCGCGCACCTGAACCAGCCGCATCATGTCATCGGGATCGGGAAAGCTCCGGCTGGCGATAGCGCTCCAGTTGATCAGCACGAGCAGCGCGCTCACCACCAGCCAGGCAATCCCGACGCGCGCCACGAATTCGAGCGGAAAGGCCGAGCGGCGGCGTTCGGTCAGCATCGCCTCAGCCCCCTTTGCCTGGCTGTGGGTCGGTGCGAAAGACGATCCGGCTGCGGATCAGCCAGGTGACGAGAAAACTGACCGCGATCGCGGCGATCTTGGCCAGCCGCGGGTCAATCCCGCCGCGCGCTCCCAGGCCGACGATCGCGGTGGTGAGCGCAAGACCGGCGAGAGCGGAAATGACGAACAGCGCCTTTTGCCGGGTGCGCGCGATTCCGCCCGCCGCGACATCGCCGACGAACACCGCGCGGCTCGACATCAGCCAGTGGGCAAGGATGCCGAGCGAATAGCCGACGAAAGAAGCCGGTGCCGCCGTGACGCCAAGGGCGAGCAGCGCCAGAAAGCTGCCGACATCGACCGCCAGCGCGCCGACGCTTGCCAGCACGTAGCGCACGAAGCGAATGTCGCGCAGCTTGGCAAGGATCGAGGCGGCCGCAGCGTGCATCGGGTCAGGCGCGCTTGCGCTCGGGCTCGGACGGTGGCGCGATCCGTTCGGGCACGCCGCGCAGGCTGGTGAGGGCTGCGACCTGGTCATCGTCGAGCGGGCGGGTCTGGCTGCCAGCCTCGCGCGCCGCGATGACGCGCTCTTCGCCTTCGTCGCCCTCCTCGTGATATTCGGCGTCCTCGTTGACGCACCAGGTGTCGTAGATGCGCGTGCCGGCAAGGATGTTCTCGACCGTCAGCATCGCGGTCATCATCGCGTGGTCCTGGTTGTTGTAACGGTGCATGCCGTTGCGCCCGACAAGGTGCAGGGTGGGATGATCGCGTTCGAGTTCGGCGCGCATTTCGGCGACATTGGCCTCGTAGGTGTCGTCATAGACCGGATAGGCCTTTTCCTGCCGCACCACCGCGCCGCTCACGACCTTTGACGGATCGCACAGGCCGAGCACTTCCATCTCGCGCGTCGCCTGCGCCACCAGTTCCTCGTCGGACGAGGTCCACAAGCCGTCGCCTTCGAAGCAGAAATATTCGAGACCGACGCAGGCCATGTCCTCGTGCGGAACCATTTCGGGCGACCACGAGCGGAAGTTCTGCACCCGGCCGACCTGGACGCGGTCGTCGTGGATATAGATCCAGTTGTCGGGGAACAGGTCCTCGCTCTTCACCATTAGCGCGACGGTGAGAAAGTCGCGATATTTGAGCCCGTCGGCTGCGAGCGCGCTTTGCGGCAGCGGGTGGATGCGCCTCGAAAGCTCGCGCATCGGTGCCGAACTGATCACGTCCTTCGCGCGGATCTGCGCGGTGCCGCCCGGCCCGCTCGCGGTTATCGACCAGCTCTTGCCATCGTCCGAAAGCCGTTCGAGCGCGTGGCCCATCAGCACCTCACCCTTGCCGCTGGCGATGATCTTGTCGCGCGCGGCGTCCCACATCATTCCCGGGCCAAGGCGCGGATAGCGGAAGGTCTCGAGCAGGGTCTTCACCTCCTGCCCGTCATTGGGTTTCCTGTTAAGTCCGAGCGAGCGCTTCAATCCGTCGGTCACCGCGTTCCACAGCGATAGCCCCTTGATCCGCTGCGCCGCCCAGTCCGCGCTCATCTCGTCGCAGGGCATCCCCCACACCTTCTCGGTATAGGTCTTGAAGAAGATCGAGTAGAGCTTCTTGCCGAACTGGTTGGTGGTCCAGTCCTCGAAGCTCTTCACGTCCTTGATCGGGAACAGCTTGTAGCGCAGATAGCTCATCATGCAGGCGGTCGAGCGCAGCAGGCCGAGATTGCCGAGCGCCTCGAAGGCGCGCAGCGGGTAGGAATAGAATTTGCCCTCGTAATAGATGCGGCTCATTCGCGGGCGCTGGATGAAATCGTCGGGCAGGATCTCGTTCCACAGGTCAACGACCTGCTGGCTCTTCGAGAAGAATCGGTGCCCGCCAATGTCGAAACGATAGCCCTCGTGCTCGACCGTGCGGCTGATGCCGCCGACATAGGTGTCGTCCTTCTCGATGATGCACACGCTCTTGCCTTGCCTGGTCAGCAGGTAGCCGGCGGTCAGGCCCGCAGGCCCCGCGCCGATGATAGCGACGTCACAATCGATAATTCCGGCATCAGCACTGTGCTGGGTCATTCAGGCCCCCGTTTGATCGCCCGCCCGCATCAAGCCGCGGGCAGTTCACAACCGGGAGTGAAGGAAATTGGTTAGCGAGGGGTAAATGCGAGGCACTCAAATTCGCTTTTTGCTGAGCAAGGCCACCCGTATTCGCCCCTAGTCGAGCAATCCGGGGCATTGCAGGCTGGCGACAAGCCGCGCGAAATCGCCCAGCGCGAGAGTGTCGTCGAACACCACGCCATACTGGTTCTCGCGCCGCCAGCGGACCTTGGCCCTGATCGGGGTCAACGCTTCGCCGCCATCGACGCCCTCGATGCGCAGCGACTGGTCGATCGCGTAGCGTTCCTCGCATTCGAACCGCGCGCCCTGCTGTGACAGGTTCTCGATCACGCCCTCGCGCATGCCGCCAACGGTGGTGATGCGGATCGGGAAGAACACGCCGAGCCGCATCCCGCGCTTGGGAAATGCGTCGGCTTCCCCGATGATCGCGCCTATATCGACCTTCGAGGCGAATTCGAACCCGGCTTCCTTGTCCTTGGTCCAGACGGTCTTGAGCGGATAGACGCCGCGACCGGGCATGTGCAGCTCGATCGGGTCGCCATGCGGCAGGCGGTGAAACATGCGCACGCTCACCCCGGTTTCGGAGACATCGCGCAGCACGCAGACGAACTCGCCTTGCGAGGTGACAAGCTTGGCGGCGCGGATCAGCAGGGCGAAGCGTTCTGCACCGCGTGCCTCGGCGCGCTGCCCCCCTTGCGGATTTTCGCTGTCG
Source organism: Qipengyuania nanhaisediminis (assembly GCF_045862805.1). Lineage (GTDB taxonomy): Bacteria > Pseudomonadota > Alphaproteobacteria > Sphingomonadales > Sphingomonadaceae > Erythrobacter > Erythrobacter nanhaisediminis_A. Next base: position 472,876 of record NZ_AP025760.1, on the reverse strand, counting down.
GATGCGCCCACATCGTCTTCCGGGCGCACGGCATCGCTGCCGAGACCGTCGGTCTCGTGGTCATGCCGCCCGAAATGCGCCGGTTGATCCATCGTCTCATCGCCTCGTCGCGCGGCGGCCGGTCGCCGGTCGCACCGGCCTTGCCACGCTTTCTCAGGCGTTCCGCCCTAGGCGATAAGGGTTAATGTGCCGATAATGGTGCGGGCGGTGGGACTCGAACCCACACGATCAAGGATCAGGGGATTTTAAGTCCCCGGCGTCTACCATTCCGCCACGCCCGCACGGGCCCGGCGGCGATAGACGAAAGCGGCGAAGCGGGGCAATGGCCAAGCGTGCGCCTGGCTGGCCGCTGGTGCTGCGCCCCTTGCAGCATTGCGCGCTTTGGCCCATCTCGCCTGTTTGCATCGACGCTCGACAAGGGACCCGCATGGCAGGCGAAAGCGCGCAAATCGTCGAAACGATCCAGCCGGCGATCACCCTGCTGGGCCTGGGCATCGGCGCCGCGCTGGTCGCGCGGGCATGCCGGCTCAACCCGATCGTCGGCTATATCGGCCTCGGCGTGGTGATCGCGATGCTCGGCTATGCCGACAATTTCTCCGGCCCGATCGTCGCGACGCTTGCCGAAGCGGGGATCATGTTCCTGCTGTTCAATCTCGGGCTCCATTTCTCGCTCGGGCGGATCAGGGCGGAATCGGCCAATATCTTCGGCTTCGGCAGCATCCAGATGCTGGTGGCAGGCGGTGGCTTTGCGGCGCTGTTCTGGATGCTCGGCCTTCCCACCCAGTTCGCGGTGATCGGCGGCTTTGCCATGGGCCTGTCCTCGACCGCGGTGGTGATCGGCCTGGTGCGCGAACGCGAACAGGAAGACTGCCCGGTCGGGCGCGCGGCGCAATCGATCCTGATCTTCCAGGATATCGCGGCGATCGTCCTCCTCGTCTCGGCGAGCGCGCTGGGGAGAGAGGGCGCGTTGCTCCCGGCATTGCTCGATGCCGGCTGGAAGGCGTTCGCCGCGTTTCTCGTCGCGGTGCTGTTCGCGCGTTACCTGACCGAACCGCTGTTCCGCCTGATCGCGCGCGCGGGCAATGCCGAGGTCTATACCGCCACCGCGCTGTTCATTGCGCTTGCCGCGGGCTGGGCCACCGGCTTGGCCGGATTGTCGCTCTCGCTCGGCGCGTTCCTGGGCGGAATGGCGGTCGCGGATTCGCGTTACCGGATGATGGTCCAGACCGAGATCGAGGCGTTTCGCGGCCTGTTCCTGAGCTTCTTCTTCATCTCGGTCGGGCTGTCGATCGATCCTGCGATCCTCGCTGACAACTGGATCACCGTGCTGGCGGCATCGCTCGCTCTGATCGCGCTGAAATGCACTTTTAACGTGCTCGCCGCGCTGGCGAACCAGTGGTCGGTTCCCGGCTCGCTCCAGCTCGGCTTCCTGCTCGGCCAGGGCAGCGAGTTCGCACTGGTATTGTTCGCCATGCCGTTGGTCGCGGGCCTCGTCGATGCAGAGCCGCTCTCGATCCTCGTCTCGGCGATCGCGGTCTCGATGGCCGCGACCCCGCTGGTCTCGAATATCGGGCGCAAGTTCGCGGGCAAGCTGCGCCGCGGCGAGCCCGACCAGAAACTGGCAGGCGACGATGCGCCGGTGGTGATTGTCGGCATGGGACCGGCGGGCCGGGCGCTTGCCGATGCGCTCGAGCACAACGGGATCGATTATATCGCGGTCGAGGCCGATCACGACCAGTTCGAGGAAGCCTATGCCGATGGCTACGGCGTGCACCACGCGCTTGCCGCCGACCCGCGCAGCTGGGATTCGCTGAGCATGAGAAACCGCGAGATCGTGGTGGTGGCGACCGGCGACCTCAACCTCACGCGCGAATTGCGCCCGCTGGTCGAGGAACGGCTGCCCGACGTGACGACGATCCTCGCGATCCCCACCGAGGAGGACCAAGGCGAGTTCGAGGCGCTGGGAGTGCGCGCCATCGTCACCGGAGGCGACCACGGGGCCGAAAAGCTGATCGAGACCGTGTTCGAGGAGCTCGGCAGCGAGCGCGCGATCCCGCTTCCGGGACGCGCTGCCCGGCTCGGCGCGCTCGAGCCCGCCTGACGCAGCGCGTTCGAAGCCTCAGCCGTCGTTGAGACGCTGGCGGATTTCCTTGCCGGCCTTGAAATAAGGCACGCGCTTGGCCGGGACGTTCACCGCTTCGCCGGTCCGCGGATTGCGGCCGATGCGCGCTTCGCGCTCGCGCGTCGAGAACGCGCCGAAACCGCGCAATTCGACCCGTCCGCCTTCAGCGAGGCGCTGGGCGATCTCGTCGAAGAAGATGTCGACCACCTGTTCGATCTCTTCCGCGCGCAGATCGGGATTGTCCTTGTGGAGCTCGTGCAGCAGCTCGGATCGTATCATTCTTGCCCTCCCGACATCGCGCGGCCCCTGATCCGGCGCGATGCCCAAACAACGGACCTCTTGTCCGCCGCGATCCCGTGAGCCTGGACCCGTCAGGCCGTGTCGAGTCCCTAAAGTGGCAGAAACCGGGCATTCCCGCAAGGACAACGCGCAAATCTCACACGGGCGTCCGGCGCCGCTTACCAATAGGCAAAGCGCAGGCGTCTCAGCCGCTTACGAGCAGGTCGGCCGGATCGAGCCCGAGCCGCTTCATCCGCGCACGGATTTCGGGCCATTCCTCGCGCAGGAACGCTTCGCGCTCGGACTTGAGCAAGGCCTCGGCGGCCCCTTCGACGACATACATCCCGACCCCGCGCTGGACCTCGACCAGGCCATCGTTCTGGAACTGCTGATAGGCCTTGGCGACCGTGAGCGGATTTGCCCCGCGCTCTGCTGCGAGCGCGCGAACCGAGGGCAGCATCGCGCCTTCGGGATATTCGCCTTCGATGATCGCGGCGGCGATCTGGTCGCGCAGTTTGAGATAGACGGGTCGGGATTGGGTCATGGCATGTCTCGCAAGGTGCTTCAGTGCCATAATACACTCACGCGCGTCAAGTTCCCGGCCCGGGTGCCGGACCGAACCTCCGCCCACTGGTTACGCCTGAAACAAAGGCTTCACACGCGCGAGAACGGCGCTAGGGTGCGCCGCATCAGGGACGCGCCGTCACCATTGCACGGCCGCGCGACAAGAGGGATTATTTACGAACATGGCGACTCAGGCTTTGCCGGATGGCGATAGCGCGGGCACGATCATGGGGCACCCCAAGGGGCTCTTCGTGCTGTTCTTTGCGGAAATGTGGGAGCGTTTTTCCTATTACGGGATGCGCGCGCTGCTCATTTTCTACCTTACCAAGCACTGGCTGTTCTCGGACAGCGAATCGGGCATCATCTACGGCGCCTATACCGCGCTGGTCTACATCACCCCGGTGATCGGCGGCTATCTTGCCGACCGCTATATCGGGCAGAGAAAGGCGGTGCTCTTCGGAGCGGTGCTGCTGACACTGGGTCACTTCTTCATGGCCTTCGAGGGTGAACCGGCGGTTGGCAATGTCGACAATCCGGTGATCTACATCTTCTGGCTGGCGCTCGCCCTGATCATCGTGGGCTCGGGCTTCCTCAAGGCGAACATCTCGGTGATCGTCGGCCAGCTCTATCCGCGCACCGACGTGCGCCGCGACGGTGCCTACACGATCTTCTACATGGGGATTAACCTTGGCGCCGCGATCGGCTCGCTGATGTGCGGCTATATCGGCGAAACCTATGGCTGGGCCTATGGCTTTGGTCTTGCAGGGATCGGGATGCTCGCAGGGCTTATCGTGTTCATCTGGGGCAAGCCGCTCCTCCTGGGCCGCGGCGAACCACCCAAGGCCATCGCCAAGGCCAAGGAATTCGGCATCTACGGCGTGGGTATTGCGCTCGTTGCCCTGTGCTGGATCGCGATCCAGTATCAGGATGCGGTCGGCGTGTTCCTCGGCACCTTTGGTGCAGCGCTTGTCTGCTACGTGCTTTCGATCGCGACCTTCCAGCTGCCCTATGGCAGCTACGAGGCCTCGCCCAAGCCTGCGCTCTACAGCTTCGGCGCGCTGAGCGCCCTGCTGGTGGTGTCGATGTATTTCGTCTCTAGCGGCAACCAGGACTGGCTGCTTCCGGCGACGATCGGCTTTGGCGGCGTGCTCTCCGTGATGATCCTCCAGATGATCGCGCGCACCGACCATGACCGCGACCGAATCGTGGCGGCGATGTTCCTCATCACCGTCTCGATCATCTTCTGGGCATTGTTCGAACAGGCCGGCTCCAGCCTCAACCTGTTCACCGACCGCCACGTTGATCGCGGCGGGGTCCCGGCCTCGACCTTCCAGTCGATCAACGCGATCTACATCATCCTGCTGGCGCCGGTCTTCGCGACGCTGTGGACGGTGCTGGGCCGCAAGGGGATCGAGCCTTCGACCCCGATGAAGTTCGGTCTGGGCGTGATCCAGGTCGGTCTCGGCTTCCTCGTCCTGGTCTGGGGCGCGCAGAGCGTCGGGATCGACGTGCCGACGCCGGTGATCTTCATCTTCCTGATCTACCTGCTGCACACGACCGGCGAGCTGTGCCTGTCGCCGGTAGGCCTGTCGGCGATGAACCGGCTGGCTCCGGCGCAGATCGCATCGCTGATCATGGGCACCTGGTTCTTCGCCTCGGCCACCGGCAACTTTGCCGCCGGCCTGATCGCGGCGGCCACCGGTGCCGAAGGCGTGGGCGATGCCTCGGGCAAGACCGTGGTGCTCGACGTCTATTCGACCGTCGGCTGGACCGCGGTAGGGATCGGCGTCGCGGTGATGGTCGTCAGCCCCTTCATCAAGCGGCTGATGCACCTCGAAACGCTCACCGACAGCAATGTCGGCGACGATCTCGAAGGCCAGAGCGAAGCCGGCCTCGAAGCGCAGGAAGGCGGGATGCACCCGACCACGCGTCCGCACGGCTAAGAGCGGACGACCTGCCAATACCGGACAAGTGGCCGGCGCGCCGTGATTGGCGCGCCGGCCCACCGGAACCCAAAGCGAACGATCCAGACGCGAACGAACCGATCGGGGGGACAACCATGATCACCAGAAGCTCCATCGCAGCTATCGGCGCGCTCGCGCTTGCAGGCTGCGCCACGACTGGCACGTCCAGCGCAGATGCCGCGGGCGAAAGCCCCGATTATGCCGCGCTCGAACCGATGGGCGAGGATGCCGCAGGCCCTTTCCCCTCGACCTACACACCCTATCCCGGTCGCCCGACCGCGCTTGTCGGCGCGACGATCTATGACGGCACCGGAGCGATGGTCGAGGGCGGCACCGTCCTGTTCCGCGATGGCAAGGTCATCGCGCTCGGAGATGCGAGCCTTTCGACCGAAGGCTACGATGTCGTCGATGCGCGCGGCAAGTTCGTGACCCCCGGCATCATCGACATCCACTCGCATCTCGGCGACTACCCCACCCCCAGCGTCGCCGCGCACAGCGATGGTAACGAGGCGACCAGCCCCACCACGCCCGAGGTCTGGGCCGAACATTCGGTCTGGCCGCAGGACCCGGGCTTTTCGCGTGCGCTCGCCAATGGCGGGGTAACGAGCCTGCAGATCCTCCCCGGTTCGGCAAACCTGATGGGTGGCCGCTCGGTGACTCTCAAGAACGTGCCCTCGCGCACAGTGCAGGGGATGAAATTCCCCGGCGCGCCCTACGGCTTCAAGATGGCCTGCGGCGAGAACCCCAAGCGGGTCTATGGCGGGCGGGGCCGGATGCCCTCGACGCGGATGGGCAATTTCGCGGTCAACCGCCAGACTTGGCTCGACGCGATCGACTATGCCAACAACGAGGACGCCGATCGCGACCTCGCCAAGGAAACGCTGGTCGGCGTGCTCGACGGCGAAATCCTCGTTCACAACCATTGCTACCGCGCCGACGAGATGGCGCTGGTGATGGATATGGCCAAGGAGATGGGATACCGCGTCTCTGCCTTCCACCACGCGGTCGAGGCCTACAAGATCGGCGACCTGCTGCGCGAAAACGGCGTGTGCAGCGCGATCTGGGCCGACTGGTACGGCTTCAAGATGGAAGCCTATGACGGCATCCTCGAAAACGCCGCCTTCCTCCAGCGCGAAGGCGCCTGCGTCGTCATCCACTCCGACAGCGAGAACGACATCCAGCGCCTCAACCAGGAAGCCGCCAAGGCGCAAGCCGCCGGCGCACGGGCGGGCATCGCGATCGATGATGCGACGGTGATCGGCTGGATCACGCTCAACGCGGCCAGGGCGATGGGCATCGACGAGATGACCGGCAGCCTCGAGCCTGGCAAGATGGCCGACGTGGTGCTGTGGAACGGCGATCCGCTTTCGGTCTATTCGCGGCCCGAGCGGGTCTGGGTCGACGGCGCGTTGCTCTATGATGCAAACGATCGCCGCCGCCGTCCGGTGAGCGATTTCGAGCTCGGCCAGCCCGGCGAGGGAGACGTGAAATGAAGCGCCTGCTGACACTCGCCGCAAGCGCCATCGCGCTCGCCTCCGCCCCTGCCGCCGCGCAGGACATCGCCATCACGAATGCCACCCTCGCCCTTGGCGATGGAAGCGAGCCGATCGAGAATGCCACCGTCGTCGTGCGCGGCGGCCAGGTCGTCGCGGCGGGCGCAGATATTGCGGTCCCGGGCGGCATGACGGCGATCGATGCGGGCAATGGCTGGGTCACGCCCGGCCTGTTCGCCATGCCCACGACGCTCGGCCTGTGGGACGTGGGCGCGGTCAGCGAGAGCAACGACACCCGCGCTGGCGGCGCGCCGTTCAGCGCCTCGCTCGATGTCGCGCCGATCGTCAATCCCGGCTCGCAGCACATCCTCGTCAGCCGCAGCTACGGCATCACCCGCGCCGCGACGACGATGATCCCCTCGGGCTCGATCTTCGGCGGACAGGGCGCGATCATCGATCTCGATGGCGATGCAAATCCGGTGATGCGTCCGCGCGCCTTCCAGATGGTCGCGCTGGGCGAACGCGGGGGCAGTCTTGCAGGCGGAAGCCGCGCATCCTCCTTCGTGCTGCTGCGCGCAGCCTTGCGCGAAGCGCGCGCGCTGTCGGGCCAGCGCGGCACGCCGCAGACCACCGAAATCACGATCGATGACGGCGTGCTCCTGGGTCGCTTCGATGCCGAGGCGCTGGTCCCGGTGCTCGACGGCACGCAGAAGCTCTATGTCGCGGTCGACCGGGCCGCCGATATCCGCAGCGTGCTTGCGCTGGGGGACGAGTTCGCGGGGCTCGACATCGTGCTGGTCGGCGCGGGCGAAGGCTGGATGGTAGCGAATGAAATCGCCGCAGCCGGCGTGCCGGTGATCGCCGACGCGCTCGACGACCTGCCCGAAAGCTTCGAAGTTCTCGCCGCGACGCAGAGCAATGTCGGGCGCATGATGCGCGCCGGCGTGCAAGTGGCGATCAGCGCAAATTCGGGCACCAATCCGCGCAACATGCCGCAAGCCGCGGGCAATCTCGTCGCCTTGCAGCGTATTCCCGGCGCCAGCGGGCTGAGCTGGGGCGAGGCGTTTGCCGCGATCAGCTCGGTGCCGGCCGCGATCGCCGGATATGACGGCCGCGCGGGCGTGCTCGCACCGGGGGCGCTGGGCGATGTGGTGATCTGGGACGGCGACCCGCTCGAGGTCGGATCGGTGCCCACCCGCGTCTTCATCGGCGGGGTCGAGCAGGACCTCACCAACCACCAGAGCCGTCTGCGGACCCGCTATCGCGATCTCGACGAGAGCGACCTGCCAAAGGCGTATGACTGGTGAGGCATCTGTTCGCCAGCGCGCTCGCCGCGTGCCTTCTTGCAGGCTCGGCTCACGCTGAACCGCACGAGGAAGCCAGCGCAGATGCCGAAGCCGCAGCCGCTGCCGAAGCCGTAGCCGCTGCCGAGGCCGAGCGCGCCTATCACAATGCGCAGCAGGCCTATCTCTCGGGCCTGATGGCCGATGATGGCTGGTACACGATGGAAGGCGGGTTGCGCTGGCGCTATCTCGAATATCGCGGGACGGGCGAGCAGCCGAGCGCCTCCGACACGGTGACGGTCCATTACGAGGGGCGCTTTACCGACGGCGCAGTGTTCGACAGCTCGTATGAGCGCGGCGAGCCTGCGACCTTCCCGCTCTCGGGCCTGATCACCGCCTGGGAACTGGCGATCCCGCAAATGCGGGTGGGCGAGACGATCGAACTCGCCGCGCCTGCCACCCTCGCCTACGGCCCGCGCGGGCGCGGCCCCATACCGGGCGGGGCGACGCTGGTGTTCAAGGTCGAATTGCTGGGGATCGAGGGGCGCTGACCCGCCCCTGACGCGCGAGCGCGAGGATCCAGTCGCGCCGCGCTTCCTGCGAGCGCCGTTCGAAAGACAGCGCGTGACCCGACCCGGCAAAGGACTGGAACCGTCCATCGGGCGCGGCAGCGGCAAGCGCGCGGCCATGGTCATCGCCGATCAGCGTGTCGGCATCGCCGTGCTGGACGAGCACCGGCATCTCCAGCGCGGCGATCCTGGCGCGGTTGTCGTAACTCTCCCTCACCAATAGGCGCGCGGGCAGCCACCACAGCTTGTCGCCCGCCGCATCGCGCAGGCTCTTGAACGGCGCGACAAGGACGAGGCCAGCGGGCCTTGCTCCTGAACGCTCCATCACGCCGGCAATCTCGACAGCGACGCCCGCCCCGATCGAATTGCCCATCACCACGATCTCTTCGGGAGCGATGCCGCGCTCTTCGAGAAAGCGCAGCGCCGCCGAGCCATCGCGGTAGAACCCTGCTTCCGAAGGCGTGCCCGGATTGCCGCCATAGCCGCGATATTCGACCAGCAGCGCACCGATCCCCGCCTCGACCGACGCGCCGTTCGACACGCTCGCTCCCTGCAAAGTCCCGCCATTGCCGTGGAAATAGAGCAATGTGGGAAGGCCCGGCTGCGCCTCGCGGTAGAAGGCGCGCAAGGCGAGCCCGTCCCCGGTCTGCAAGCGCACCTCCTCATATCCCGGGGTGAGCGGGGCGGGCACTTGCGGCGCGGGATAGATGAAGCGCGACTGGAAGATCGCCAGGATCACGGTCGTCGCCAGATAGGCGACCGCGACCGCGACCAGCAGCTTGAAGGCGGGCTGTGCCAGGCTCACTTCCCGGTAAAGCGCGCCTCGCGCTTTTCGATTAGCGCGGCGACACCTTCGGCATGGTCTTCTGTTGCGTGCATCATCGCCTGCGTGTTGGCCGCCAGTTCGAGCGCGGTGTCGTAGCTGATCTCGGTGCCCTTGCGCAGCAGCATCTTGGTCTGGCGCAGCGCATTGGGCGGCATGAGGGTGATCTTCCGGGCGAGAGCGCGCGCCTCGTCCAGCAGCGCATCATGCGGCACGACCCGGCTGACCAGCCCCCAGCCGCGCGCGGTTTCGGCATCGATAACGTCGCCGGTGAAGAACATCTCGGCCGCGCGGCTCATGCCGATCACGCGCGGCAGGATCCAGGTGCCCCCGTCGCCCGGGATGATGCCGAGCTTGAGGAAGGTCACCCCGAACTTCGCCTTGTCGCTGGCGATGCGGACATCGGCGAGACAAGCGACGTCGCAGCCCAGCCCGATCGCCGGGCCGTTGACCGCCGCGATCACCGGCACGCGCAGGGTGTGAAGCGCGCGCAGCATCCGGTGGATGTTGTCGCGATAGCCGTCAGCGATCGCCGGCGGGGTGCCGCCGAACGTGCCTGACTTGTCGCGCATCGCCTTGATATCGCCGCCGGCGCTGAAGGCGCGCCCCGCCCCTGTCAGGATAACGCAGCGCACCCCGGCATCGGCATTGATCGCATCGCAGGCCTCGGCAAAGGCCTCGCCATCGCCCGGCGTGCCGAGCGGGTTCATGCTCTCGGCGCGGTCGATGGTGAGCGTGGTGACTGGGCCGTCTTCGGCAATATCGAGCAAGGGCATGGGCATGGCCCTAGCCGAGCCTGACACGCTTCGCCAGCGCGCGCAGGATCAAGTCAGGCGCGCGCCTCTTCGACATTGGCGCTGTTGTGCTTGAGTGCCTTGAGCACGGTGTCGACGATCTGCGGCGCGTTGAGGCCCGCCTCGTCATATTGCCTGTCGGGCGCGTCGTGGTCCTGGAAGATGTCGGGCAGGCGCATGGTGCGCACCTTGAGCCCGTTATCGGTCAGCCCTTCATCGCTGGCAAAAGTCAGCACATGCGCGCCGAGCCCGCCGATCGCGCCCTCTTCCACGGTCACGATCACCTCGTGGGTGCGCATCAGCCGTTCGATCAGATCGGTGTCGAGAGGCTTGGCAAAGCGCATGTCGGCAACCGTTGTCGACAATCCCTTGGCCTCGAGCGTGTCAGCGGCTTTCTTCGCCTCTTCGAGCCGCGCGCCAAGCGAGAGGATCGCGACCTTGCTGCCTTCGCGCACCACGCGGCCCTTGCCGATTTCGAGCTTCTGCGGCGTCTCGGGCAACGGCACGCCGACCCCGCTTCCGCGCGGATAGCGAAAGGCGATCGGCCCCTCGTCATATTCGGCCGCGGTATAGGTCATGTGGACCAGTTCGGCCTCGTCGGCGGCAGCCATCACCACCATGTTCGGCAAGGTTGCAAGGTAGGTGATGTCGAAACTGCCGGCATGGGTGCAGCCATCGGCGCCGACCAGCCCGGCCCGGTCGATCGCGAAGCGCACCGGCAGGTTCTGGATCGCGACATCGTGGACGACCTGGTCATAGGCACGCTGGAGGAAAGTCGAATAGATCGCCGCGAAAGGCCGCATCCCCTCGGCGGCGAGCCCGGCGGCGAAGGTGACGCCGTGCTGTTCGGCGATACCGACATCGAAGCTGCGTTCGGGATGGCGCTTGGCAAAGCGATCGACCCCGGTGCCCGAAGGCATCGCCGCGGTGATCGCGCAGATGCGGCTGTCGGTCTCGGCAAGGTCGGCAAGCGTGTCGCCGAAGACGTTCTGGTAAGCGGGCGGTCCGCTCGCGCCCTTGGCCTTCTCGCCGGTGACGACATCGAACTTGGGCACGCCGTGATACTTGTCGGCGGCTTCCTCGGCGAACTTGTAACCCTTGCCCTTTTGCGTGACCACGTGGATCAGCACCGGGCCTTCGGAGGTGTCGCGCACGTTTTCGAGCACCGGGATCAGGTGGTCGAGATTGTGCCCGTCGATCGGCCCGACATAATAGAAGCCCAGCTCCTCGAACAGGGTCCCGCCGGTGACCATGCCGCGCGTGTATTCCTCTGCCTTGCGCATCGAATCATGCATCCGGCGGCTCATCTTCTTGATCGCGCGGCTCGCGAGGCTGCGAAGACCGAGATATTCGCTCGAGGAGACCATCCGCGCCAGATAGGCCGACAGCCCGCCGACCGGCGGAGCGATCGACATGTCGTTGTCGTTGAGGATCACCACCAGCCGGTTTCCGGCCTGGGCAGCATTGTTCATCGCCTCGTAGGCCATGCCGGCGCTCATCGCGCCGTCGCCGATCACCGCGATGCCGCGTCCGGGCCGGTCGTTGAGCTTGTTCGCCATGGCAAAGCCCAGCGCAGCCGAGATCGAGGTCGAGGAATGCGCCGCGCCGAAGGGATCGTATTCGCTCTCCGAACGCTTGGTGAAGCCCGACAGCCCGCCGCCCTGGCGCAGGGTGCGGATCCGGTCGCGGCGCCCGGTGATGATCTTGTGCGGATAACACTGGTGGCCGACATCCCAGACCAGCTTGTCCTCGGGCGTGTTAAAGACATAGTGGATCGCGACGGTCAGCTCGACCACGCCGAGCCCCGATCCCAGGTGGCCGCCCGAGACGCTGACCGCGTCGATCATCTCCGCGCGCAGTTCGTCGGACAATTGCCGGAGCTGATCGGGTTCGAGCTTGCGCAGCTCGTCGGGAGTGGGAACCTGGTCGAGAAGAGGGGTATCGGGGGTTTCACGCATGGCTGGTGGCCCTACACCTTTGAAACTGAACTGTCGATAAACGGCTTGTCGTGCGTAGAGAACGGTTCACCGCTATCGCGCTTCGTTGCGTTCAAACACATGCCGAGCACAGCCCGCGGATTTCGAGCACCGGGCGTTCGGCCTTGAAATCGCGGCGCTTGGCCAGCGCGCGGACCGAGCGGCTGACCTCCTCGTCATCGACATGGCTGGCCTCGCCGCATTCGTCGCAGACAAGGAAGATGCAATCGTGCTGGCAGCCCGGATGGGTGTTGGCGAGGAAGGCATTGGCGCTTTCGACCCGGAGCGCGAGATTGTTCGACACGAACAGGTCGAGAATGCGGTAGATCGAATTGGGAGCGACCCTCTTGCCGCGCTCGCGCGAGAGGTTGTCGGCGATGTCATAGGCCGATGCCGGGCGTTCGTGGCGGGCAAGCTCGGTGAACACCGCCTCGCGCATGCTGGTCCATTGTTCGCCCGATGCCGTGAGCGCAGCGCGCGCGGCTGCGACGAGGTCTTCGCCCGAATGTTCGTGATGGGTGTGGGATGGTGCGCTTGCCATGGCGGCCGATATAATGCGCCCGCTGCAAAAGCGCCAGCACCCGCGCCCCTCAGCCGTCGCTCAGGAACTCGGCCCGGTAATCGCTGGGGAACATGCGGCGCAGGGCGGCAACCTTGGGCGCGTCCCAGCGCCGGATATAGCCGTGGCGCGGGTTCTTGCGCATGAAGTCCTGGTGATAGCGTTCCGCCGGATAGAAGGTGCGCTGGCGTTCGATCCGGGTAACGATCGGGCGCTGCCACACGCCCGAGGCATCCATCTGCGCGAGAAAAGCGCGCGCCACGGCGCGCTGTTCGTCGCTCGTCGGGATCAGCGCGCTGCGATAATGCGCGCCGATATCGGGCCCCTGGCGGTTGCGCTGGGTCGGGTCGGCGACGACCGAGAAGAAGATCCGCAAAAGCTCGTCATAGCGGATGATGTAGGGATCGTAGGTGATCCTCACCGCCTCTGCATGGCGGGTGCCGCCTGCGGTGATGCGGGAATAGGTCGCGGTGGCGGCCGAACCGCCGTGATAGCCGCTGACAGCGGACTTGACCCCGCGCACGTGGCTGAACACGGCCTCGACGCCCCAGAAACATCCACCGGCAAAGATCGCGGTCTTGAGCCCTGCGCCTTCCTTTGCGATCCGCTCCGGCGCGGGAGCGTTCACCGGCTGGTCGAGCGCGAAGGCCGGCGACGGGCCTGCCCCCATTGCCAGCGCGAGCGCGGCAGCAAGGGCGAGCGGACGGATCATCCGGCCTCGTCGAGCGGGGCGATGGTGAAGGCACCGGCGCTTTGCGGCGCCTTGGCAGGCTGGGCAGCATGGGCGGGCGCTTCGAACCCGCCTTCGGACTGGCCCAATGCCGTCACGCCCACGACCATTGCACCGGCGGCAAAGCCGATGGCGAAATTGCGATAGAGGTCGGGGGTAAAGAGGGCCATTTCGTGTCTCGTGTCTGTCTTGTTAATCCTGGTCAGGCGTTTTCTTAACAAAAGCCGCTTTCGGAAAAATGAACATCGGCGACGCTTGCGCGGTGCATGCGCTTATTCGTGGCTCAGCTGCGACAAGTTACGCCGCAACGCTGCGAACGGATGCAGGATTTCGCAAAGTCGCTAACGGCGGGGGCGAGACTGCGCCCCCGCGCGCCGGTCAGTGGCGGAAGTGCCGCATCCCGGTGAAGACCATGGCCAGCCCGGCCTCGTCGGCCGCCGCGATCACTTCTTCGTCGCGGATCGAACCGCCCGGCTGGATCACCGCGCTCGCGCCCGCTTCGGCAGCGGCCAGCAGGCCGTCGGCAAAGGGGAAGAACGCGTCCGATGCCACCGCGCTGCCCACGGTGCGCGGCTCGGCCCATTCATAGGTCTCGGCGGCTTCCTTCGCCTTGATCGCGGCGATCCGCGCCGAATCGCGGCGGTTCATCTGGCCTGCGCCGATCCCGGCGGTGACGCCGTCCCTGGCATAGACGATCGCGTTCGACTTGACGTGGCGCGCGACGGTCCATGCGAACAGGCAATCGGCCAGTTCCCGGGCGCTCGGCTCGCGCTTGGTCACGACCTTGAGATCGCTTTCGGAAACCGCGCCATTGTCGCGGCCCTGGATCAGCATCCCGCCGGCAATCGTCTTCATCGCGAAACCGCCGCGGCGCGGATCGGGCATGCTGCCGCATTCGAGCAGGCGCAGGTTCTTCTTCCTCGCGAACACCTCGCGCGCCTCGGCGCTGACCTTGGGCGCGATCACGACCTCGGTGAAGATGCTAGCGATCGCTTCGGCGGTCGCTCCGTCGAGCTCGGTGTTGACCGCGACGATCCCGCCAAAGGCCGAGACGCTGTCGCATTGCAGCGCGCCGTTCCAGGCATCGAGCAGCGAGCCGCCCTGCGCGACGCCGCAAGGATTGGCGTGCTTGACGATCACCACCGCCGGATCGCCCCCGGCGAATTCCGCCGCGAGTTCGAGCGCGGCATCGGCATCATTGAGATTGTTGTAGCTGAGTGCCTTGCCCTGCAATTGCTCGGCCTGCGGCACCCCGCCCGCGGTCGCCTGCGGGACATAGATCGCCGCCTGCTGGTGCGGGTTCTCGCCATAGCGCAGCACGTCGGATCGCTTGAACGCCATCGGCAGCGTCTCGACGAACGGGGTCGCCTGCAAGGCTTCCGGCCCGAGCTCGTTCGAGAACGCATCGGCAAAGGCGAACCAGTTGGCGATCGCCGCGTCATAGGCGGCGGTGCGGGCATAGGCCTTGCCCGCCATGCGGATGCGGAAGGCCTGGCTGGTCGCGTCGTCATGCTCCTCCATCTCGCTCACCAGCGCATCGTAATCGGCCGGGTCGGTGAGGATGGTGACGAAACCGTGGTTCTTGGCTGCAGAGCGCACCATCGAAGGCCCGCCAATATCGATATTCTCGATCACCTCGGCGCGTTCGGCGCCCTTGGCGACGGTCTGTTCGAACGGATAGAGATTGACCACGACGAGATCGATCGCGCCAATGTCGTGCGCGTCCATCGCGGCAAGGTGATCGTCATTGTCGCGCAAGGCGAGCAGCCCGCCATGGACCTTGGGGTGGAGCGTCTTGACCCGCCCGTCCATCATCTCGGGAAAGCCGGTCAGGTCGGAGACGTCGCGCACCTCGAGGCCGGCATCGCGCAAGGCGCGCGCAGTGCCGCCGGTGCTGACCAGCTCGACCCCGCGCGCCGCCAGCGCCTTGCCGAGCTGCGCCAAGCCGGTCTTGTCGGACACCGAGAGGAGCGCCCGCCTGATCGTCGTCGAAGTCATTTTCGTGCCTATCCCATTTTCTTGAGGAGCCAGCTGAACTGCCCCCCGCCGCGCGAGGTCAGCCCCTCTATCACCAATTGCTCGGTTGCGTGAGGGCGGCCTTCGCCGTCGACCCAAAGGCTGTCCTCGATCGAGAGCTTTACCTCGCCGCTGCCATCGCCGCTATCGCCGCGCAGGCGGAATTGCCACAGGCTGTCATCGGGAGCGAGCAGGCTGGCCCCGCGCCTGTCCTCGGACAGATGCGCCTCGACCCCGCGGCCGAGGTGGAACCGGATCGCGAAGCCGACCTTGCCGCGCTTGCCCTTGCGGCTGACCGGAAGCAGCAGGTCGTCGCCTGCCAGCTCGCTGCCATCGCTGCGCAGGGTGAGCATCCGCCGGTGCGTGAGCCCGAAGCGCGCCGCATAGCCATCGTGGCTGGCCTCGATCCGGGTCGCCTCGGCGCCCGAGCGCTGGATCAGGCGGCGCTCGACCTCGACCGTCTCGGCCCCGCGTCCGAGCTTGCCGTGAAGCAGCACCGCGGTCGAATTGGCATTGTCGAGCACGAGGGTCGAATGTGCCGCGGTGGCGCGCAGCGCCTGGCCGATGCGCGCAGGCACCTGGCCGCCGGCAAGTGCCGCTCCGCCGCAATTGACGATGATCCGCGCCGCGCCGTCGGACATCTCGAAGGCGAGCGTCGAGGCGCAGCCGCAGCGCGTGTGCCGCGCGCGCGGCGGCGGTCCGGCATCGAACTGGACCACGGTCTTGCCGCCTCGCAGCCGCTGGTATCCCCAGTGCTGCGGCTCGGCGAGCGGACGGGTGCGGATGCCGGTGGCAGCGATCAGCGCGGCGACCTCGTCGGCGGCAATCGCGCCCTGCCCCTGCCAGCTGCCAAGCGCACCGTCGCCGTGCTTGAGCGCGAGCAGCGGCGGCACAAGGAGCTCTCGCATCACCACCAGCGCATCGGGCAGGTCGCGCCCTGCCGCCTCGTAGCAGGCGATGAGATCTGTGAGCACGCGGATCGCGGACATCTGCGCCTCGGGGCACCGCGCGAGCATTCCGCCATCCTCGGCGACCATTTCGCCCAGTGCGTGGATCAGCGAGGCCTCGCCATAGAGCCTGCGCGGCTTGCCTTCGGGAAGCAGCAGGCCGGCGGCGGTGACAGCGGCCCAGCCGCATACCTGGCCCAGCCCGGCACCCTCGCGGCGCGCCTTGCGGTCGAGCCAGTGCGCGGTCTTCTCGATCGCGGCAAGCAGGCGCGGCTTGAGCGTTCCGTCCTGTCCGGCAAGGACCAGCGGCGCGTGGACCAGCCACGCCATCAGCCTGAGCCCTGCATTCTCCACCTCCCAGGCCGGTCCCCTGGCAGGTTCGGGATTGGCATCGAGCCACAAGGCGGTGATCCGTTCGGCGAGCGCAATGCAATCCTCGCGCGGCGCGCATGAGGCGAGATCGCGCAGCCAGGCAAAGCTGTGGACCTTGCGCTCGAGACCGGGTCCGAGCCTCGCCCCGCTTTCGTAATCCACCGCGCCGATCGGCTGCTTGACCCCGTGAACGAGGAAATGTCCGGCGCGCAGCGCGATCCCCGCCGCGCGGTCGCCGGTGACCGGGCTTTCGACCGTCGCCAGCACCCGCACCGGCGACGGGCGGCGAAACGGCGATGCCAGCGCATGGCCGGGCACGCCGAGCCGGTAAGCCAGCCGGATGAGCGTCTCGCCCGGCCTTGCGCGCGGGGCGATCACGTCGGTGAGCGCGAGCGCGCGGGCGGTCTCGGGCTTGGCGGGAATGTCGGCCGCTTCTTCCGGTTCGGTGCGCTGCGGTTCGCTGCCGGGACCCAGTGCGAGGGTCGGCTCATCGGGTTCGATCGGCTCGAACTCGGCCTCGACCGGCTCGTTTGAAAACAGGCTCGCCATCAGCTCTCGCCCTTCAGCGCGGCGATATTGGCGGCATAGCGATCCGGCCCGCCCTTGAAGGTAGCAGACCCGGCCACCAGCACGTCGGCCCCTGCCTCGATGCACAGCCTTGCGGTCTCGGGATTGACCCCGCCATCGACCTCAAGATGGATTTCGCGCCCGGTCGCATCGATCATCGACCGGATGCGGCGGATCTTGTCGAGCTGCGAGTGGATGAAGCTCTGCCCGCCAAAGCCGGGATTGACGCTCATCACCAGCACCAGGTCGACCATGTCCATGACATTGTCGAGCACTTCGACAGGGGTGCCCGGATTGATCACCGCGCCCGCCTTCTTGCCGAGCGCGCGGATCGCCTGGAGCGTGCGGTGGATATGCGGACCGGCCTCGGGATGGACGGTGAGGATATCGGCGCCCGCTTCGGCGAAATCTTCAAGGTAGCGGTCGACCGGCGAGATCATCAGGTGGACATCG
Source organism: Qipengyuania nanhaisediminis (assembly GCF_045862805.1). Classification (GTDB taxonomy): domain Bacteria; phylum Pseudomonadota; class Alphaproteobacteria; order Sphingomonadales; family Sphingomonadaceae; genus Erythrobacter; species Erythrobacter nanhaisediminis_A. The sequence goes on along the minus strand of NZ_AP025760.1, from coordinate 455,365 downwards.
AAGGGCTTGTCGCTATGCGGCCGAAGCGCTTTGACGACAGCCGGGCCGATCGTGATATTGGGCACGAAATGACCGTCCATCACGTCGATGTGGATCCAGTCGGCGCCCGCCTCATCGACGGCGCGCACCTCTTCCCCGAGACGCGCGAAGTCGGCAGACAGGATCGAAGGCGAGATCAGTGCAGGCATGGGTTCGCGTGGCCTTTGGCGTGGCGGTTTCCTTGCACCCCGCCATACGCCACGGGCGAATCGCCCAGCAATGCCTTGTCTCGGGGTTTTCCCCGTTGTTGGAGCGCGCGGCCGGTCGCGAGAGCGCGCGGCAGGGGTGAGCAGGGCGCTCAAACCGACCAGTTCAGCCGCAATTCAGCACGTCTGTGCCAAATCCATGCCATATTCTTGCGGGAGCCGATTGCACCCCGCAGGCCAAATGCCCCACATCTTGTGCGGGGTTCACTCTTTCGACAGGCAGGAATTCATGGCTTTGACTTCGCGCTCCAAGACGCTGACCTGCGCGCTCGCTGCGAGCGGCGCGCTGGCGCTCGGCCTTTCGGCTGCCGATCCGGCGCCTGCCGCGGCGCAGGCTTCGAGCAAGAGCGATTACCGCAACATCATCGCCAACAACATGCGCGCCTGCGCACCCGGTGCGGGCCCCGCGATCCGGGTGACGATCAATGGCGTCAAGGCGTCACGCGGGACGATCCGCGCGCAGGTCTATAACGGCACCAGCGCAGAATGGCTCGAGACGGGCAAGTGGCTCAACCGCATCGAATTGCCCGCGCGGGCCGGGCGGATGACGGTGTGCCTGCCGGTGCCCGCCCGCGGCTCCTACGCCGTCGCGGTGCGTCACGACGTCAACGGCAATGGCAGCACTGACCTGCGCAGCGATGGCGGGGCGATGTCGAACAACCCCTCGATCAACATCTTCAATCTCGGCAAGCCCGGGGTCGACAAGACCCGCTTCGCCGTCGGCGATGGCGTGCGCGCGATCGCAGTGACGATGAAATACATGAACTGATCGCGCCTAGCTGCGCTTGTTGCGGCGGTGCTTTCTGAGCGCCCACAGCACGCCGGGCGCTGCGAGGATCGGGTGCCTTTCCCGAAACGGCGTCACTTCGACCGGCATGCCGGTGTGGCGCTCGACCTTCCATGCCGCATATCGCGCCGCGCCCTCGAACGTGGTGCTGGCCTTCAGGAGCCGCAACACGTTGAGCGGCTTTCCCAGCCGGCACCGACGGTTCCACCACGCGATGATCCGCCTGCGCTCATGGGCTGACAGGCTGGGCGTGATCCGCTCGCCATCAGTGCTGTGGGCGATTCCCCCCGCATCGAGCGCGAGCGGCAGAAGCCCGTCGAAATGCGCTTCGTTGACCGCGAGGATATCGTTCTCGCGCCCCGCCTTCTCGACCCGGAACTCGGCCTTGTAGGTGGCGCGGAACAGCGCCTGCCAATAATCGCGCGCCGTGCCGGTCCCGGGACCGAGCGCCGCGGCAAGCCGCGCGGCGGTGATCGCTGCTGCGCCGATTGCGGCGATGACGCGGTCGCGCGCGCCCTCGCTCGCATGCCAAACCAGCGCACAAGGCTGGACGAAGCGCGCCCAGATCGTCGTATCGGCTCGCGCGCCCGAGGCCGCCTCGGCAAAGGTCGAGAGCGCCATGGTCGCAACCTTGGCGCGCAGCACTTTTCCGTCATGCTCGCGCTCGTGATAGCTCACCAGCGGCCAGATTTTCTCGCGCTGCTCGCCGGGCAAGAGGACGTAGAAATCGAGCACCCCGTCGAGCGATCCGGTGCGCAGGTTCGACCCGTAGAACAGCACCGCCTCGGCTCCCGCATCGCGCGCCAGCTTTTCGGCAAATGCCGCGACAGCCGGATCGATCGCGGCATCGAGCCGCGCGGCGATGCGCGTCGACAGGGGCGATGAGGAATGGGCCATGGGCAAGGGCGAAGGCTGCCTCAGGGCGTGACGAAAGCGAGCTCGGGGCCCTGGCCGATGCGATATTCGCCCGGCGGGAAGGCTTCGCCATCGAAGATGAACTGGTCTTCGATTCCGAGCGTGAAGAACGGCGTGCTGACCTGGTGCACTCCGCGTTCGCGCAGGCGGGCCGGCGTCTTGCCGCGCAGCATCGAGAGGATCGAGATCAGCGTCCGGCGCGAGAGATGATCCATCACCAGCAATTTCAGACCCTTGCCCAGATTGCCGAAAGCGTTGATCCCTGCCGGCAGGCGTTCGAGCGTCGAGACGAACAGCAATTGCCGCCAGGCCGGGTCGCCATGGCCGCTGTGTTCGAGCGGGGTCTGCGCCTCGCCCAGACGGATCGCCATGCGCGAACCCTTGCGCCAGCGATTGCCGGGCGAACCGAGAAAGGCCTGCAGGATCGCCCAGAGGGTCGCCGCGGCCACCGCCATCGAGTTGAATGCGCCCAGCCTGTGCGCGCTCTGCCCCGATTGCGTCGCGAAGGTGAACGCGCCGGCGCCGAGGATGAAGCCGATCACCCGGCTGCTCTCGCCGCGCCCGGGCTGGGTGATCGCGATCGGGCGGCGGTGGACCCGCCCGCCTTCGTCGAAGGCGTCGATCGCGTGTTGGAGGGTCCAGTCGCCCGGCACCCCGAGATCGACCGTGAGCGCATTGGTCTTGCCCTTGGGAAGCACCGCGATCGCCGGCCAGTCATCGCCGAAGATCGCCGCGCCGCAGGTCAGCACGTCGCGCACCGTCCCATCGCCGCCATTGATGACGAGCAGGTCGATGCCCTTCTCGGCGAACTCGGCCAGCGCCCTTGGCAGCTGCGAACGGTCGCCGGGCTGGGCGATGTGAACCTGCGGGGTGATGCCGCAATCGAAATCGGCACCCTGGTTGCCGTGGCTGCGCGGGTTGTAGATCACCCCCACGCTCGGCGCTTCGCCGGGCGCGCGCTGGCGACGCGGACGCACGCCCGAAACGCCCGGTGCGCCCTGCGCGCCGATATCGGGCAATTGGGCAAATTCGTAGATCGTGCTCGCCATTGGCCGCAGATATAGTTGGCACGGGCGCGAATTGCCACCGCCCGATCCCGCCGCTGCGCGAAATCGGGCTGGCATCGCGGCCCTGCGCCGCTAATCTGGCAGCCATGCTGACAAGAGACCTGCTCGATCACGCCGAAGCGCTCGCGCCGCAAATCGTCGCACTGCGCCGCGCAATCCATGCCGAGCCCGAGCTTGGCCTGCACACCCCGCTGACCATGGCCAAGGTGCGCGAGGCGCTCGCCGATCTGCCGCTCGAATGGAAAACCGGCTCCTCGACCACCGGCGCGGTCGCGACGCTCACCGGCGGGAAGGCGGGAAAGGGCGCGCGCCGCGTGCTGCTGCGCGGCGACATGGACGCGTTGCCGATGGACGAGAAGACCGGGCTCGACTTCGCTTCCACCATTGCCGGGCGCATGCATGCCTGCGGCCACGACACCCACACCGCCATGCTCGCAGGCGCGGCGCGGGTGCTGTGCGAGAGGCGAGAGACGCTGGCAGGAACGGTCGATTTCATGTTCCAGCCGGGCGAGGAAGGCCACCACGGCGCGCGCTTCATGATCGATGACGGGCTGATCGACCCGCTTCCCGATGCCGCCTTCGCGCTCCACGTCATGCCCAATGCCCGCTTTGGCGTGATCGCGGGCCGCGCCGGGCCGCTGATGGCAGCCGCCGACCAATTCACGATCACCGTCAAAGGCAAGGGCGGCCACGCCTCGATGCCGCATGATTGCGCCGACCCGCTGCCCGCCGCCGCGGCAATCGTCAGCGCTATCCAGGCAATGGTGACCCGCCGGTTCCGCTCGACCAGCGCGGTGGTTGTCACCGTGACCCGGATCGCGGCCGGCACCACCTTCAACGTCATTCCCGACGATGCCGTGCTGCAAGGCACGATTCGCACGCTGTCCGCCGAACACCGCGAGCGCGCGCACCGCCTCATCGCCGAGGTCGCGTCGAACACCGCCACCGCGCACGGGGTCGCAGCCGAATGCCAGATCGAGCACGGCTTTCCGGTCACGATCTGCGATGAACGCGCGGTGCGGCTGGGCGAACAGGTCGCGCGTGCAATCGGCGGCGAGGAAGGCTGGCAGACGCTCGCTGACCCGATCATGGGGGCCGAGGACTTTTCCTACGTGCTCGAGAAAGTGCCGGGCGCGATGTTCTTTCTCGGCGTTGCGCCCGATGGCGACGACTGGAGCGCGTGCTGCGCCATCCACAGCCCGCGGATGCATGTCGATGAAAGCGCCCTGCCGCGCGGCACCGCCACGCTCGCCGGCTGCGCGGTCGAATTTCTCGAACGCGGGTTTGCCGGGTAAACAATTGTAAGGCCCGCTTGCGCTACTGGCGCAGCGCCGCGCGCTGTGCAAACACTGGGCGCGGACCGATGCGGACGTGCGCGCAGGCTTGTGCCCGGCGCGCCGGCGCGAGGGAGGCGAAAGGGGATCGATGCGCAGGACAGTGAGGACATTGGCAGCAATCGGCGCGGCATTGGCGGGTCTCGGCCTTACCACGCTGCCCGCTGCCGCGCAGGGCTCTGCCGACGGCGATCGCGGCGAGGTGATCTACACGGTCGAGCGCGACGACACGCTTTACGGCATAGCCGACAAATATCTCGTCAACGACGCCGCCGCGCTCGAGCTCGCACGCCACAACCGGATCCGCAATCCGCGCCGCCTGCCGATCGCGCGCACCCTGCGCATCCCCAATGCGCTGCTGCGTTTTGCCGAGGTCGAGCTCGAGGTCGACAGCTTTTCCGGCCCGGTCACTCTCGATGGCGCGGTGCCGACCGTGGGCACGAGGCTGCGCGAGGGCACTCTCGTGCGGACCGGGCGCAACGGCTTTGTCACCTTCGGCGCGCGCCAGCGTTTTGGCGGGCGCATCTCGCTGCCCTCGAACACGAGCGCGCGGCTGCTGCGCGCGCGGCGCTACGTGCTCGGCAACAGGCTCGATGTCGATTTCCAGGTGACTCGCGGCCGCGCGACCGCGACCTCTCCCCGGCTCGAGGGCGAGGACCGGCTGCGGATGCGCACGCCGCTCGCGGTGACCGCCGTGCGCGGGACCGAGTTTCGCATCGCCTACGATCCCGAGGCTGGCGATGTCAGCCTGACCGAGGTGACCGAGGGCAATGTCGCGGTCGCTGCCGGCGGCGAGGAACGCGCTGCGCCCGCAGGTTTCGGCATCGCCAGCAGTGCAGCAGGCGTGAGCGCGCCCGAGGCGCTGCTCCCCTCGCCCGGCTTTGAAGATCCGGGCGCGATCCAGACCGGCGAGGCGCTTGAATTCACGCTCGAACCGGTAAGCGGGGCGACCGGCTACCGGGTCCAGCTCGCGCGCGATGCGAGCTTTCTCGACGTAATCAACGAACAGCTGACCGGGGATGTCACCGCGCGTTTCGACGGGCTCGACAATGGCCGCTATTTCGTGCGCGCGCGGGCGATTTCGGCAAGCGGGCTCGAAGGGCTGTCCGATGCCTATTCGTTCCGCCGCAAGCGCCTGGGCGTGGCTGCCGAAGCCGGCCCGGCCGGTGACGATGACAGCTACCGGTTCGCCTGGCGCGGAGCGGGAGACGGGGCGAGCAGCTATGCCTTCCAGCTCTGGCGCGACGGCGAGCAGGCGATGATGTTGGTCGACGAGATCGGGCTGTCGACCACCGCGATCGCGCTCAGCAACCTGTCAGCGGGCCGCTACAAGTGGCGGGTCGCGATCGCCCAGGGCGACGAGGAGGAGGGCCTGCTCAAGGTGTGGGGCCCCGCGCAGGTGCTGGTGGTGACCGAGTAGCGACGGGCGCGAGGCCGGGAACGCGCGATGAAAGCGACACGCCTGCTGGTCGAATGGGCCGCGCTGCTCGCGCTCGCGATTGCGGGCGCGGTGCTGCTGCAATCGGGCGCGGTGACCGAGCGGCTCGACAACCAGTTGCTCGACAAGGCCAGCGTCTTTGCCCGCCCCGCGATCGCCGATGACATCGCGATCGTCGCAATCGATTCCAGGAGCCTTGCCGAGACCGGCGCCTGGCCCTGGCCGCGCAGCCGCCATGCCGAGCTGATCCGACAGCTTCGCGCGGCGGGAGCGCGGCTGGTGGTCTACGACGTGCTCTTCGTCGAACCGGGCGAGCCGGGCGAGGACCAGGCGCTTGCGGCGGCCATGCGCGAGGCGGGCAATGTCATCCTGCCCCACGGCTTTGTCGACCGGTTGAATGCCGCGTCCGGCATCGATCCGCTCTATCCCGCCCCGCCCTTTGCCGCGGCGGCTGCCGGCATCGGCCATGCCGCCGCCCAGACCGATGGCGACGGCATCTTGCGCCGCTTCGACCTCGTGTTCGAAACCGATCGCGACGCTTTTCCCCATGCCGTGGTCACCGCGCTCGAATGGCTCGGGGAAGCGCGTGCGCCTTCTCCGGAAAGCCGCGACGGGATCGTGCCGTTCAACCACCAGCACGATTTCCTCCACCAATCGGCCTCGGACGTGATCGCGGGCACGTTCCTGCCCGAACTCGTCACCGGAAAGGTCGTCTTCGTCGGAGCGACCGCGCTGGGCATGGGCGACCGCTACCCGGTCGCCACCGGCGAGATCGAACTGATGGCCGGGGTCGAGGCGCAGGCCAATCTGTTCAACGCGCTGCGAGCAGGGGCGCTGATCACTCCGGTGAGCGCGCTGTGGCAGAACCTCGTCGCCGCCGCCGCTCTCACGGCATTGTTCGTCGCGTTCTGGTTCCTGCCGCCGCGGGTCACGCTCTATGTCGCACTGGCACTCGTCGCGGCGCTCCTTGCATCCGCGCTCGCATTGCTGGCGCTGGGACAGCTCTGGCTGCCTGTCGCTCCGGCCATCGTGGTGATCCTGCTTGCCTATCCGGTGTGGAGCTGGCGCCGGCTGAGCCATGTCAGCCGCTATCTCGACCGCGAGGCCGCGCGGATGCGCGGCGACCGTCCGCAGGGCCAGCATGGCGGGATGGAATACGTCGCGCGCCAGGTCGCCCGGGTGCGCGGGCTGATCCACGCGATCCGCGACCGGCTGACCTTCCTGCGCCAGGTGATCGAGGCCGCGCCCGATGCCATCATCGTGCTCGACGAGGAGGGCCGCGTGGAAATGCTCAACGAACAGGCCGCGCAGCTCTTCGCCGGATGGGAAGCGCTCGACGCACCGCCGCTCGAACGATTGCTCGAATTTGCACGCGCCCGGCTCCAGCGATCGCAGAGCGAGCTGGTGACCGAAGACGGGCGGACCTTCCTGGTGGCGCGGGCGCAGCTTGCGAGCGGGAACGAGGCGGAAATCGGCGGCACCATCATGGCGCTGCGCGAGATCACCGAATTGCGCCGGCTCGACGAGGAGCGCAACCAGATGCTCGAATTCCTGAGCCACGACATGCGCACCCCGCAAGTGGCGATCATCGGGCTCACCCGCCAGCAAGGCGAGGCGGCCCCGGCGAGCGGCGATGCCCTGCCTGCTGATGCCCTGCCTGCCGATGCCCTGCCTGCCGACGCGATGGCGCGGATCCGCAAGCAGGCCAATCGCACGCTCAAGCTCGCCGACGATTTCGTCCAGCTCGCTCGGCTCGAAAACCCTGACCTCCAGATCGAGGACAGCGATGTCAGCGCGCTGATCGAGGAGGCTTGCGACCGCGCCTATGTGCTCGCCGAGGCCAAGCACATCACCATCGCTCAGAACCTGCCCGCTGAACCGCTCTTTGCCGATGTCGATGCCTCGCTGATCGCGCGGATGCTCGACAACCTGATCGGCAATGCGGTCAAATATTCACCCGAGAACGCGCAGATCCAGGTCACTCTCGCCTCCGCCCGGGGCTCCGGATTGCAGATCACCGTCGCCGATAACGGGACCGGGCTTCCCGAGGCGCGGCTGGCCAATCCCTTTGCCCGTTTCGGCGCGCATGTCAGCAATGCGGGGCCGAGCGCGGGGCTTGGCCTTGCCTTGGTCAAGAAGGTGATCGACGCGCATGGCGGGACGATCGCTGTCGCCTCGCGCAAGGGGCGCGGCACGCGCTTTACCGTGACCCTGCCGGGTCAGGCCTAGCGTTCGAGATAATCGGCGACCAAACCCCGGGCGATGGTCGCATAATGCGATGCGTCGAAGTCGCACTGGGTGGCAGAGCCGGTCCCGCGATAGACCATCTCGCCCGTGCTCCGGTCGACCAGCATCAGGCTCGCGCGCAATTGCTGCGCCTTGCATTCATCGAAGCGGCGACCCTTGCGCGGCGGGTCGATCCAGTCGCGCGTTTCGCCGGTCCGGGCAGGTTCGGCGCGCTCGATACCGGCGCTCGCCGGGCCCTGCGCGATGCCGTAATCGGCGACCAGCCGCGCAGCCGGATCGGCGGCAATATCGGCATCGGCGAAGGCGGCCACCAGGGCGGCGGCAAAGGCGCGACGCTGTTCAGGCTCGTCCTCGCCGGGCAGCGCCAGGGCGACACGCGCCGGAGCGGGTGCATTGTCAGCGCGCTTGGCGTTGATCGCGAAGGGTTCGATGACCGAACAGGCGGGCAGCAGCCCCGCGCACATTATGGCGATGGCGGCGCAGGCGGCGCGGCGATAATTCGGGCTTTTCAGGCTCACAGGGCCTCGCAATTGTCGACTATCCTGTCCATGCGATAGCCGAAACCGAACACGGTTTGAATGGCAAAGCCGTGCTTGGGCCGCAGTTCGAGCTTGGAGCGGATGCGCGAGACGTGCAGGTCGAGCGTGCGGCTCTCGACCTCGGGCACGCTGCCCCAGACCTCGCCGAAGATATAGGCGCGGCTGAGCGGGCGGTTGACGTTCTCGAAGAACAGGATCGCCAGCTCGGCCTCCTTGTTGGTGAGGTTGAGCAATTCGCCGTCGCGGCTGACCGTGCGGCTGACCCGGTCGATCGTGTATCCGCCAAAGGTCGCGATGCGGTCCTCGCCGGTGTCGTTGATCCGCCTCGCAGCCGCCTCGATCCGGGCGAGGATGACCTCCTCGCTCTCCGGCTTCACGACATAGTCGATCGCGCCCGCCTCGAGCCCCTGGACCACGTCGCTCTTGTCCGACCGGCTGGTGAGGATGATGAAGGCGGGCGGCTGGCGCAGGCTCTGGGTGGCCCATTGCACCAGTTCGAGACCCGTGCGCCCGGGCATGTTCCAGTCGACCAGGACAACGTCGCAGGTCTCGCGCTTGAGAAAGGTGGCAAGCTCGGTGCCCGAACGGAACCGTTCGCAGTGATGCGCAGTGCGGTCAATCGCATTGCCGAGCTGTTCGAGCAGCTCGGGATCATCGTCGGCAATCGCAATTCTCATCGATTTGTGCCCCATTCGCGGCGCGCGCCCAGGACCGGGCCGCAACTCGTCACCGCCTCGATAGAGCGGAGAAATGGAAACGATCAAAGCAAATGTGCGCGAAACCGGGCGAGCGATACAAGTATTTACCGGCGAGGGCCCAGGGAAGAACTGGCGCACCCGAGAGGATTCGAACCTCTGGCCTCTGCCTTCGGAGGGCAGCGCTCTATCCAGCTGAGCTACGGGTGCTTCCCAGTGCGCGGGCCATTGGCGTGCGCGATGGCTGGGCGCTTAGCAAGCCTTTCTCGCCGACGCCAGATGGTTTGTGCCCGCCGCCCCTTGCGCGCATGGCCAGCTTCGAACTTAACCAATCGGCAACCGGCGAGCGGATATCCGTGGCGGTCATGTCCGCACTCCCTCCCTCGCAGATTCGCGCGATGCGCGCCGCCTCCCGGACCGAAACAGGCACCGGCTCGCTCGCGCAGAGATGGCGCGATCTCAACGAGACCGCGGCCCGGCTCGCGGCGATCGCCGAGCTTGCGCCCGAACGGGGGGACGAGGGCGCGATCGGCGCTTTTCCGGGCCTTGCCGAAGGGGCGTGCGAGTGGCAGCGCGAACTGGCTTTCCAGGCGCTCGAGGACATCGAGGCGATGCTGCGGCCCGGGCTCGCCGCGCTGTCGGTGCTGGCCGAGCGTGGACAGGATGCCCGCGTGCCCGCCCAGACCTTGTGGCGCGAATTGCACGAGGCGCGCGAGACGATGATCGCCGTCGTGCGCCCGGGCGAACCCGGCCCGCATTAGGCTATCTGCAAATTCGACAGCCTCGGTTGACTGCGTTCGCGGTCTGTTCCAGTTTGCGCGCATGACCGGCCTCGCTCCCCGCATCGATTCGTTGTCCGCCCCTGCCACCGGGCCAGCCTCTGCCGCGTGCCCGGCGGGCGATGTCGCACGCGGGATCATGCGGCTGTTCGCGCGCAACAATATCTGGTGCGTGAGCGAGATGGCGCTCAGGAACGGGCGCCGCGCCGACCTGATGGGCATCGATGCCAAGGGGCTCGTGGTGATCGTCGAGATCAAGGTGGCGCGCGGCGACCTGCTCGGCGATGCCAAGTGGCCCGATTATCTCGATTATTGCGACCGGTTCTTCTGGGGCGTCCCCCCCGGGCTCGACCGGACCCCGCTTGAGAGCGAGGGCTATCGCCCCGATTGCTGCGGCGTGATCGTTGCCGATGCCTATGACGGCGAGATCGTGCGCCCCGCCCCGCTCGCGCCCCTCGCCGCCGCGCGCCGCAAGGTCCAGGTCGAAGCGCTCGCCCGGGTCGCGATGCGCCGCCACACCGCGCTGATCGACCCCGATTGCGGCACGGTGCTCACCGGCGCCTAGCCAGCCCCCACGTCGCGGGCCCCACGTCGCAGGCCCGACGTCGCAGGCCCCACGTCACAGGCGATGGCGCGCGCGCCGTGAAGCGGCTAGACCGGCGCGCATGATCCCTGCCGGCCTGCCGCCTCTGCTCGCCCTCACCCTAGCCGGCCTTGCCGTGAGCGCGATAGTGCTCGCACGCTATTTCGCGTCGAGCGGGCTGTTCGCCTGGCTGACGGCGCGCGCCCATCCCGGGCTCTATCGCGGGCTCGGAAAACAGATCCGGCGCGAGATCGGCTGGTCGGCCATCGCGGCGCTGATCTATGGCGTGCCCGCAGGCGCAGTGCTGTGGCTGTGGAGCAACCGGCAGGCAACGCTGATCTACACCGACTGGACCGCTTTTCCCGCCTGGTACCTGCCGCTCTCGGTGTTCGCCTACCTGTTCGTCCAGGATAGCTGGTTCTACTGGAGCCACCGCGCCATGCATGCTTCGCCACTCCTGTTCCGCCACGCTCACGCGGTGCACCACCAGAGCCGCCCGCCGACCGCCTGGACCGCGATGAGCTTTCACCCGCTCGAATCGCTTTCGGGCGCGATCGTGGTGCCGCTGCTGGTGTTCGTCGTGCCGATCCATATCGCCATGCTCGCCCTGGTGCTGGCGATCGCGACGATCATGGGCGTGACCAATCACATGGGCTGGGAGATGTTCCCCCGCTGCATCGTTCATTCGCGATTCGGACAATGGGTGATAACCGCCAGCCACCACGAACGGCACCACGAGGACTATCGATGCAATTACGGGCTGTATTTCCGCGTCTGGGATCGCTTGTGCGGGACCGATCGCGGTCTTTCGGAAAAGCTCGTGCGACGCGGGCGGGCAGCGGCGTGATGCGTGCCGGCCTCGCGGGAGCGGCCGCAGCGATCCTGCTCGCCGCCGCACCGCCAGCTGCGCCCCGGGCCATCCAGCAGGCCGCCGCCACCAGCGTGACGATCACGGTAAGCGGGCTGAGATCGGACAAGGGCGTGGTGCGTGCCTGCATGACAAGCAGCAAGTCCGCTTTCCCCAAATGCCGGCGCGACCCCGACGCGCACCGCGCCGTGATCAAGGCCGCGCCCGAAATGCGGATCCGGTTCGAGAACGTCCGGCCGGGCGAATATGCTGTCGCGCTGCTCCATGACGAGAACGAGAACGGCAAGGCCGACCGCGTGCTCGGCATGGCCCCGCGCGAGGGCTTCGGGTTCTCGCGCGATGCGCCGGTGCGCATGGCGCCGCCCGAATGGGACGATGCGGTGATCCGGATCGGCAGCGCGCCGATGCGCATGGCGATCCGGATGCGCTACATGCTCTGACCGGCCCGGCCGCTCGCCGGCTCCCGATTGGCTTGCCACGCCGCGTCCCCGCGCCCTCCTTGCGCCCTCCTTGAGCCTCGGCGAGCGCCCCGTCCACTTAACGCAATGTTTACCACGAGGCGGCAGAACAGCGGGGAACAGGCGCAAATCAAGGGGCACAAGGCCAGCCATGGACAACCTTCGAGGCACATTCGACACCGGGATTCCGGCGGAGGAAAGCCAGGATTGGGACGCTCACGACGACGCGCCCGACAACGAGGACGTGACCGAACTGCCGCCCGAGGCGATCGGCCAGGACGAGCGGCGCATGCAGGTGCGCGCCTACAATCACTGGGCGAGCCTGCTGGGCGAGGCGAGTTTTCCCTCGATCGAGGAGCTCGACCCTGCCGAACTGCCCGATTTCGGACCCAATTCGGTGCTGCTCGACTTTTCCGGCGGGATCGAAGACCCCGCAGTGCAATTCCTGGGCGACAAGCTGGCCGAGGAATGCGGTGCCACCCAGTCGATCGCGCGCCTCTCCGATGTGCCGCCGCGCTCGCTGCTGAGCCGCATCACCGACCATTACATGCAGATCCTCGCCAACCAGGCGCCGATCGGGTTCGAGGCCGAATTCGTCAACCAGCAGGGCGTCGCGATCCTCTATCGCGGGATCCTGCTGCCGTTTTCGAGCGACCGCGAAACGATCGATTTCATCTATGGCGTGATCAACTGGAAAGAGATGGCCGACGCCGCGACCGCGGACGAATTGCTGCTCGAGATCGACCAGGCGATCGAAGCCGACAGCGAGGACGAGCCGGTCGAGGACGAGGACCAGCCGCACAAGCACCACGCCGACCCGGTCACCGACTGGGCCGATTCGCCCGCGCACGAGGCCGACGCCCAGCTCTCGCCGGAAAACGAGACCGAGCCGCAAGACGACGAGGCGCAGGAATTCGCGAATTGCGACGCGCAGGACGCCGACGATGACGGCAATGCGCAGGAACTTGATGATTTCGCCGCGCCGTTCGAGCCGTCCGATCGCGACGAAGACGGCCTGCCGATCCCCGATTTCGGCCAGTACGGCCTCGACGAACCCGAAGTCGACGAGTTCGGCGAGGAGATCGGCGAGGAAGACGACGACGCCAATTACAGCTTCGCCTCCCTGTCTGACTATATCGAGACCCCGGCCAAGAAGGCGATCGACCTCGACGCCGAACGGTTCGATCCCGAGGATTACCGGGTCGACAACATCACTCCCGTCGATGCCGAGACCGACCAATCGCCGGGCGATGCCGAGGGCGATAACGAGGCTGGACCGCAGGCAGGCCCGGAAACCGGCGAGACCTCCCCCGACAGCAGCCCCGAGCCGCAACCGCTCGAACCGCAGGCCGAAAGCGCGCCGCTCGTGCCTGCTGACAATGACAGCGATGGGGAAGCAAGTGGCGACATCGCCGCCCCGTTCGACCCGCTTACAGCCGGCGAACTTCCCGAGAACGCCGATCTTTATGATTGTCTCGCTTCGGCGCGCGAACTGGCCTCCAATGCCCGCGCCAGCGAGGATCGCAGCCGCACCGCGCTCTATGCCGCTGTCGGGCGCGCCTATGACGTCTCGCTCGCCGCAGATGCCGAGCCCGATGCCTTTGCCGAACTGCTCGAGGATTGCGGGCTGGCGAGGCAGGTACGCGCGCCGATGACCCCGGTGGTCAAGCTCGTCTTCGGCCCCGATTACGACAAGACCCGTCTCACCGAATATGCCGCCGTGCTCTCGCATGCCCACCGCCTGGGCCTCGAACGCGGGAGCCTTGCCGGCTTCCTCACAGCCGCCGATGGCGGGCTCAAGGGCGTGGTCGCAGCCGAACGCCGCTTGCGCCGCGAGGAAAGCGGCAAGCCCGCGCTCGACCCGGAGGAACTGCGCGAGCAGCTCGCCGAGAAATTGCGCGAACTCGAAGCGCTCACCCTCGAGGCGCTCGCCAGCGACGGTCCCGAATTCTCGCTTGCCGTCCTGCGCCGCGACAAGGACGGCCAGGTCGCGATCCTCGGCGAGGTCGCCGGCAGCGACACGCTGACCGAGAAGGTCGCGAAGAAACTGGTCGGCTGAAAGGTCGCCTCGATTGATCCAGCACTAGTGCTTGGCGGCGCGGCGCGAGACCGCTAGCGCATGGGCCCATGCCGATCGGTCGATTCAAACGCCGCGCCCCGGTGCGCGTCCAGCCTTTTTACGGCTACCGCAATGCGACGCGTCTCGTGCTCAGCGCGCGGGCGATCCGCGCCGGCGAGCCGGTGTTCGAGAAGCGCAGCTTCCTGCGCGACGTGCGCACCATGGCGCGCCAGTATCTCTCGCACGAAGTTCCCGGCCTTGCTGTCACGCTCGAATACACGCCCGAAAACGGCGAGCCGGTCAGCCAGCAGGTCGTCACCGACGCCGAAGGCTATGCGCTGTTCGACCTGCCGCTGGGCGACGGCGCCCCGCCTCCCGAACGCACGCGCTGGGAGGAGGCCGTGCTGCGCTGGGAGACCCGCGAGGGCAAGGTCGCCGCAGCGCGCGCCTACGTCATCGCCCCGGGCTCGCAGACCCGGATGGGGATCATCTCCGACATCGACGACACCATCCTCGAAACCGGCATCACCGGCTCGTTCCGCAAGATCGCGCGCAACTGGAAACGGGTGATGCGCCAGATGCCTGTCGACCGGGTCGAAGTGCCGGGCGCGGCGGCCTTCTATGCCGCGATCGGCGGCAATCCAGCCGGGTCGCGCGAACCGGCAGAAGCAATCGATGCGCTCGCCCCCAGGGCCCGCGTGCGCCCGGTCTTCTACGTCTCGTCGAGCCCGTGGAACCTGTTTTCCTACCTCGTCACCTTCAAGCGCAGCCGCGGCCTGCCGCTCGGCCCGATCATGCTGCGCGACTGGGGCTTCAACCGCCGGACGCTGGGCAAGAAAAGCCACGGTTCGCACAAGCGCGAGGCGATCGAGCAAATCCTCGAGACCTTCCCCGAATTGCGCTTTGCGCTGGTCGGCGACGATACCCAGCGCGACCTTGCCGCCTTCGGTGCGATCGCCGCCAAATATCCCGGCCGGATCGCGGCGGTGTTCATCCGCGCGGCCGCGGGCGAACCGCTCGATGCCGACGAGGTCGCGGCCAAGGACATGATCGCAGAGGCCGGCGTTCCCTTCTGGAGCGGTAGCGATTACCGCGAGGCCAAGAGCTTCCTCACCAGCGCGGGGCTCGATTTCGGAGGCGGGGTCAAGACCCTGGTGCGTGCAGCAAGCGAGGGCGAGATGCCCCCGGCAAGCCCGCTGCCCCCCGCCGAGGACTGAGCAAAACAAGCGAGAGGACGACGATGCGAACGGGGAGAATACGAAGAATGTGGTGGATCCTCGGCGCAGCGGTGCTGATCCTTCTCGGAGCGGCGCTCTATCTCGGCTCGACCCTGTCGCGCAACGGGCCGGTCCTGCTCAGCGCGCTCGACCGCGTGGCCGGCGGCAGCGGCGGCGCGAAACCCCTCGCCCGGATCGCCACCGGCGAGCACGGCTCGCAGCGGCTCCATGTCTGGGGACCGGATACGACCCACGCCAAGAGCGAAAAGCGTCCGGTGATCGTGTTCGTCCATGGCGGCGGCTGGCGCAGCGGCGATCCCGACGGATACGGCTTTGTCGGCCGCGCCTTTGTGCCAGAAGGGTTTGTCGTGGTGAATGCAGGCTATCGATTGGGTAAGGACGGCGCCTATCCCGCAATGCTCGAGGACACGGCAAGCGCGATCGCCTGGACCCATGAAAACATCGCCGAATATGGCGGCGATCCCGACCGGATCGTGCTCGCGGGCCATTCGGCGGGTGCCTACAACGTGGTCCAGGTCGCGCTCGAGGATCGTTGGCTCGCCGCGCACGGATTGTCGGGCGTGGACATTGCCGGCGTGATCGGGCTGGCCGGCCCCTATGATTTCGCGCCTTTCGACAGCGATTCCACCATCGCCGCCTTCGGCCATAGCGACGATCCGCCCGCGACCCAGCCGATCAACCATGTCCGCGCCGATGCGCCGCCCATGCTGCTCGTCAACGGACAGGAAGACACGCTGGTCGGCGCGCGCAATGCCCGCGTCCTCGCTTCCGCGCTCACCGAAGCGGGCGCCGAGGCACGCACGGTCCTGCCCGCAGGGATGGGCCATAACGGCCCGATCATCGCGCTTGCCGCGCCCTGGCGGGATCGCGGCGCGCTGTTCGGCACCATGGTCGATTTCGCTCGCGCGGTTACCGATCCGGGCGCGCGTGCGGGCGAGCGGGCGGGTGCGCTTTCAGTTCCGGTTCAGGCCGAAACGCGTTAGCACCGCGCCAATGCGCCCGACCCGTTCCCTGTTCGCCTTTGCCGCGGCCACGCTCGCCTCCCTCGCGCTTGCCGTCCAGCCGGTCGCCGCGCAGCAGATCCTGCGCGATGCCGAGACCGAGGCGCTGCTCCACGACATGGCCGAACCTCTGATCGAGGCGAGCGAGCTTGAGCCCGGCAATGTCGAGATCGTGCTGATCAACGACCCCTCGATCAACGCCTTCGTTGCAGGCGGGCAGGCGGTCTATATCCATGCCGGCCTGCTCAACGCTGCCGAGAATGTCGGCGAGGTGCAGGGCGTGATCGCGCACGAGCTCGGCCATATTACCGCAGGCCATGTCACCCGGTTCGAGGAACGCACCCGCCAGGCGCAGGGGATCACCATCCTCTCGCTGCTGCTCGGTGTCGGCGCGGCCCTGGCAGGCGCGGGCGATGCCGCCATGGGGGCGCTGCTCGCGGGCCAGCAGGCGGCGATGGGCAGCTTTTTGTCCTTCAACCGCAACCAGGAAGCGGCGACCGACCTTGCCGGCGCGCGCTACCTGTCGGGTGCGGGGATTTCCGGGCGGGGGATGCTGACCTTCTTCAACCGGCTGCGCGACCTCGAAATCCGCCGCGGCTACAGCCGGCTCGACGATGGCGGATACCTGCGCACCCACCCGCTTCCCGGCGACCGCATCCAGACCCTTCGCTTGCTGCTCGAGGAGGACCCGGCCTGGGGCAATCCCGACGACGCGGCCTTGCAGGCGCGTTTCGTGGCGGTGCAGGCCAAGCTCTATGGCTATCTTGCCGAGCCGCGCCGCACGCTTCAACAATACCCCACGTCCGACACCAGCACGCCTGCGCGCTATGCCCGCGCCTATGCCTATCACAAGGACGCGCAGGTCGAGGCCGCCCTGGCCGAGGCCGACGCCCTGCTCGCAGGTGACCCGGACAACCCCTATTTCCTCGAACTCAAGGGCCAGATCCTGCTCGAATCGGGCCGTCCCGAAGAGGCGCTCGCCTCCTTGCGCAAGGCGAGCGAGATTACCCGCAACCACCCTCTGATCGCGGGCATGTTCGGCCACGCGCTGATCGCGACCGAGGACGAGGCCAACCATGCCGAGGCCGAGAACGTGCTGCGCGCAGCGGTCGCGCGCGACCGGCTCAACCCCTTCGCCTGGTATCAGCTGGGCGTGGTCTATGCCGCGCGCGGCGACATTCCGCGCGCAAGGCTCGCCAGCGCCGAACAGCAGGTCATGACCCGCCGCTATCCCGAGGCGCTGCGCAGCGCCCAGGCGGCAGAGGCAGGGCTCCCGGTCGGCTCGCCCGACTGGATCCGTGCACAGGATGTCGCGCTCGAGGCGCGCGCGGCGCTGGAACGCATCCGCGATAGCCGCTAGGGGCGCAAGCGATGGATAACGGCCTGCGATCTTCGCTCCTCACCGCGCTCCTTGCGCTTGTCTTCGGCTTTCTGGGCGCTGCGGCATGGTCACTGACAGGGCTCGCCGACAACCGCACGCGCAGCTATCTGATCGAGAACCCGACCGTTCTTCAGGACGTCGCCGAAGCGCTCGCGCAGCAGCAATCGCGCGACCGGATCGCCTCGCTCGGCGAAGATCTCTACGAGCCCTTTCCCGGAGCGGTGATCGGCAATCCGCAGGGCAGCCGGACGCTGGTCGAATTCACCGATTACAACTGCCCCTATTGCGAGGCGAGCCTTGCCGATGTCGTCCAGCTGGTCGAGGCCGATCCCGAGCTCAGGGTGGTGATGCGCGAATGGCCGATCTTCGAAGGCAGCGAAGAGGCCGCGCGCATGGCCCTCGCCGCGGCGCTCCAGGGCAAGTATCGCGCCTTCCACGAAGCGATGTTCCGTATCGGCGCGGCCAATCCGGGAGGCGTCGATGCCGCCGCGCGGGCGGCAGGCCTCGACCTTGCCAGGGCGCGCGAGGATGCCGCGAGCGAACGCGTTTCGGTCGAACTGGCGCGCAATCTCACCTTTGCCCGCTCGCTCGGATTTGGCGGCACGCCTGCCTTTGTCGCGGGCGATATCCCGGTCGAGGGCGCGGTCGGTTTCGACCGGCTCGAAGAATTGCTCGCCCAGTCGCACAGCTGATGCGCGCCCCGGCCCTGCTTTGCGCGCTGCCCGCTGTGCTGGCGACCGCCTGCACCGCGCCGCTGCGCGAGGAAATCAATTGGAACCGGGTCGATCTCGCGCGCGAACGCACCGCGATCGAGGCCTTCCAGGCGCATGACCAGAAGCTCCAGGATGTCGGCTGGAAGCTGGTGCGCGGCAATGCCGGTATCTGCGCGCGCACCATTCCTGCTGTCGGGCTGCAATTGCAGGACATGGCAAGCTATGGGTCGCCGGCCATTGCGCGCCGGGCGCTGGGCCTTGCGCGCGATTTCGCGGTCCAGACTGCGGCGGCGGAATCACCCGCGGGACAATCGGGCGCGTTCCGTCCCAATCGCGAGATTGCCGCGCTCTCCGGGACCGACCCCAATCAATGGGAGGCAGGCGCGCGCTTCGACTGGGAACGGCTCGCCCGCGCGCACGACCATGTCGATGCCGTCCTCGCCGACAGGGGCGCGCTCACGGTCGCCTTTGCCGATGGCGGGGAGGCCGCGCTTGCGCCCGTGCCGGTCTGCGCCACCCGCTTCGAGCTGATGGGCGAAGGCCGCCGCGCCGTCGCCGACGGCAACCGGGTGGTGATCGGCATCCGCTTTCCCGCCTTTGCCTATCCTGAGGACATGTTTGCCGGCGTGGTCGCGCACGAGCTCGCGCACAACCTGCTCGGCCATTCGGACTGGCTCGACCATCACGGGCGGCGCCAGGGCAATGTCCGCCGCGCCGAGCGCGAGGCCGACCGGCTGATGCCATGGCTGCTCGCCAATGCCGGTTACGACCCCGAGGCGGCGCTGCGGTTCATGCAGGAATGGGGGCCGCGCCACAGCGGCGGGATCCTGCGCGAGCGATCGCATGATGGCTGGGACGAGCGCGCCGAGTTCATCGCCGCCGAACTTCCTGCCATCCAGGCGCTGCTCGAGGAAAGCGGCAAGGCCGACTGGTCGGTCCATTTCCGCCGCGAGATCGCACCGCTTCCGGCTGCGTCGTCCGAACAGGGTGCAAGCGCCGGCGGATAGCGCGGCTGCGGCGGGTGGTTCACCGCCTGCGCCCACCGACCTGCACCAAGGTGCAATTGCCCATGCCAGCGGGAGCAAAATCGGCTACACGCGGTTGTCATGTCGATGATGCGCTTCCAGCCCGCGCCATTTTTCGCGAACAAGAACCGCGCCTTCTGGAACCTCCAGCTGGCCGGCTGGGGCGGCGCGTTCCTGCTGCGCGCGGTCAATGCGCTGGCCAATGGCCTGCCCTACAACCTGCTGCTGGTGATCCTGGTGACCACCATCACCGGCTTCTCGCTGAGCGTGATCCTGTCCGTGGTCTATCGCCAGCTGATCGACCGCAGCCCGATCGTCACCTGGGGCGGGACCGCGGTCTCGCTGGTGCTGGCGGTGATCGTCCATGCGGGGATCGATGCCTGGGTCCAGGACCTCTATTATGCCGGGTCGAGCGAGACCAGCTTCGCCCAGCGTTTTGTCGGGATCACCTATATCCCGCTGACCCTGCTGGGCGGGTGGAGCGCGCTCTATTACGCGATCAATTTCTTCCTCACGGTCGAGCGCCAGGCCGACCGGCTCGAACGTCTGGAAGCGCAGGCCACCAGCGCCCAGCTGGCCATGCTGCGCTACCAGCTCAACCCGCATTTCCTTTTCAACACGCTCAATTCGATCAGCACGCTGGTCCTGCTCAAGCAGACCGACCAGGCCAATGCCATGCTCACCCGGCTTTCGGGATTCCTGCGCCACACGCTGATCGCCGAGCCGGGCAGCCAGGTCTCGCTGGCGCAGGAGATCGAGACGCTCCAGCTCTATCTCGACATCGAGCGGATGCGGTTCGAGGACAGGCTGCGCACGCGCTTCGACATCGACGAGGCGGCGATGCATGCCTGCCTGCCCTCGATGCTGCTCCAGCCGCTGATCGAGAACGCGGTCAAATATGCCGTCAGCCCGCAGGAGGACGGTGCCGAGATCGTGCTCAGCGCGCGGGTGGTCGGCCAGCGCCTGCGGATCGCGGTCGAGGATACCGGGCCGGGCGTCGAAGGCCCGGTCCAGCTATCAATGCTCGAATACGAGAACGAGGTCGCGGGCGGGCTGACCGGTCGCCCTGTCTCGACCGGGGTCGGCCTTGCCAATATCCGCAACCGGCTGATGCAGGGCTATGGCGACGATCACCTGTTCGAAACCGCCTCGCAGCCGGGCGGCGGGTTCAAGGTGCTGATCGAGATCCCATATGAAACCGAAGGCCGCAGCGAACATGCGGCGCAAGAGAACCGTGCTGCTGCGCCCAGCCGCGCCGGCCGCCGCGAACGAACCCCCCGTGCCGGGAGCGCCGACACAGCCGGCGACCCCGCGCCCATCAATCTCAACCCCCAACACGCAATCGGAAATTCGTCATGACCATTCGTACCATCCTCGTCGACGACGAAAAACTCGCCATCCAGGGCCTGCAATTGCGGCTCGAGCCGTTCGACGATGTCGAGGTGATCGACACCTGTTCGAACGGGCGCGAGGCGATCCGCAAGATCAAGACCGAAAAGCCAGACCTCGTCTTTCTCGACATCCAGATGCCCGGCTTTGACGGCTTCTCGGTCGTCAAGGGCGTGATGGAGATCGAACCGCCGCTGTTCGTCTTCGTCACCGCCTATGAGGAGCACGCGATCCGTGCCTTCGAGGCCAATGCGGTCAATTACCTGATGAAGCCGGTCGACGAGGACAAGCTCGCCGACACGATCGAGCGCGTGCGCAAGCGCATGGCAGAGAAGAAATCGGCCGAGGATGCCGAGCAATTGCTCGACGTGCTCGCCGAGGTCGCGCCCGACCGCGCGGCGGAGTTCGGCGAGGAAGGCGGCGAGAGCGCCGACCGCTTCGAAAAGCTCATCAATGTCAAGGATCGCGGCCAGATCTTCCGGGTCGAGGTCGAATCGATCGAGCATATCGAGGCCGCGGGCGATTACATGTGCATCTATACCGGCGACAATTCGCTGATCCTGCGCGAGACGATGAAGGACTTGGAGCGGCGCCTCGACCCGCGCAAGTTCCAGCGCGTCCACCGCAGCACAATCGTCAATCTCGACCAGGTCCGGCAGGTCAAGCCGCACACCAATGGCGAATGCTTCCTGGTGCTCGATTCGGGCGCTGAGGTGAAGGTTTCGCGGTCCTATCGCGACGTGGTGGCGCGCTTCGTGCACTGATGATTGCGGGAGAGCGCATCCGCGCTCTCCGCCTCGCTCAACGCGCAGCATAGCTGTGCCCGCTGCGGGCGGGCGGTCGCCCTTGCGGACCCTGTGGGTCCGTTTATGGGTAGCGCATGACCTTTTCGCTGCCTGGCTTCGACCTTCAGAAATTCGTTCGCGAAACGCTTGCCGAGGATCTGGGCGAGGGCCTCGAAGGCGGAGGCAGGGATGTCACATCGACAAGCGTGATCCCAGCCGATGCACGCTTTGCCGGGGTCATGGACAGCCGCGATGCGGTGGTGGTCGCGGGATTGCCGCTGGCCGAGGCGTTCTTCCGCCACCTCGACCCGCAAGTGCGGATCGAAACCCTCGTCAGCGACGGTGATGCGGTCGATGCGGGCGCGGACCTGATGCGGCTTACCGGCAATGCCCGCGCACTGCTCACCGCCGAGCGCAGCGCCCTGAACATCGTCCAGCACCTATCGGGCATCGCCACTTTGACCCGCGACTATGTCAAAGCAATGCGCGAAGGCTCGCAGACCTGCACCCTGCTCGACACCCGCAAGACCTTGCCCGGCCTGCGCGTGCTCGAAAAATACGCGACCCGGATGGGCGGCGCGCAGAACCACCGGATGGGATTGTGGGACGCGGCGATGATCAAGGACAACCACGTCGCGGTCGCAGGCAGCGTCGGCGAAGCGGTGCGCCGCGCGGCCGATGCCGGGGTCAGCCCGATCATCTGCGAGGTCGACCGGCTCGACCAGATCGAACCCGCGATTGCAGCGGGCGCGCATCACCTCCTGCTCGACAACATGTCGCCCGAGACCTTGAAAGAGGCGGTTGCGATGGTCGCGGGCCGCACCGCGACCGAGGCGTCGGGCGGCATCAACCTCGAAACCATCGCGGCGAAAGCGGCGAGCGGGGTCGATTATTGCTCGGTCGGCCGCCTGACCCAGAGCGCGCCTGCCGCCGATGTCGGGCTGGACTTCAAGCCGGTATGACCTGGCGCAAGGGGCCGCGCCCCTGGACGGTTCGCCTGTTTGCACTCGCGCTGCTGATTGCCGCACTGATCGGTCTTTTCGAAGCCTTGCTGGCGCACGAGGCCTTGCTGGTGGGACGCTGGTTCGACCGCTTGCCGATGATCCGCTGGACGCCCGATCTCGCGATCGTCGCGACCTTCTCACAATTCACGATCGCGCTTATTCCTCTTGTCTGGATCTACGCCTTCGCCTCAAAGGCAGCGCGATGGGTGGTCCTTGCCTTCGGGGCGATCAAGATCGGATACGCGGCCATCAATACGGGCGATGCTATCCTGTTAAAATCGCCGCAAGTCGTCTGGCTCGAAAAGGCGCTGGTGCTGATTGCATTGATGATGCTGTTCGTGCCTGCCACCACCAGATGGCTGGGCAAGGATGAGGAGGCGTCGCTTGCGTCATTCGATTAAGATCGTCTTCGCCCTGGCGCTCGCGCTGCCCGCCGCCGCCAACGCGCAGGCCTATCAATGCCGCGCGCCGCAGGTCTCGTCCGTACCGCAGATCGCGCCCGACCAGCGCCCGCGCGTGGTGCCGGTCACCGGCTACACGCTCGCGCTGTCATGGTCGCCCGCCTTCTGCCGGACGCGGCAGGACAGCCGCACGCACCGCGTCCAGTGCTCGGGCGAGAACGGGCGGTTCGGCCTCGTCGTTCACGGGCTGTGGCCGCAGGGCGCGCGGACCTGGCCGCAATGGTGCCCGACCAATGCGCGCCCGACCCCGCGCCAGCTGCGCGAGAACCTGTGCATGATGCCTTCTGCCCGGCTGATCGCGCGCCAATGGGCCAAGCACGGCTCGTGCATGGTGCGCCGCCCGGAGACCTATTTCGGCGTGACCCGCGTGCTCTGGAATTCGCTGCGCGTTCCCGACTATGACCGGATCAGCCGCGAGGACGATCTCACCGCGGGCCGCATCAGGCAGGCCTTTGCCGATGCCAATCCAGGCTGGGAGCCTGCCCATGTCGGGGTCAAGCTCAACCGCGATGGCTGGCTTCAGGAATTGCGGCTGTGCTATTCGCGCCGCTTCCGCCCGGCGCGCTGCGATGCAAGGCGATATGGCGCGCGCGACGGGCAAAGGGCGCGGATCTGGCGCGGGTTATGAGGGGACAAGGCATGAAGGCGAAATCGATCATCGCGCTGGCGCTCGCGCTGTTGCTGGGAGCGTGCATGACCGCGCCCGAACCCGGCCCCGCCGCAGCTCCGCAAGCCGCCCGCGAACACGCCGTCTATGTCATCCGTCACCTCCAGAAGGCGCAAGGCCCCGATCCGAGCCTGACTCAGGAAGGCGCGGCCAATGCGCAGCTTCTCGCCGACATGCTCGAAGGCGAAGCCATCGGCGCGGTCTATGCAACTCCCACGGCCCGCGCGGTCCAGACCGGCGAACCGCTCGCCCGAAGGCTTGGCCTTTCGGTCACGCCCTACGACGCACGCGACGGCACCGGCCTCGCGGCCTCGCTCGCGGCGCTCGATGCGCCGGCGCTGGTGGTCGGCCACAGCAACACCGTCGGCGACCTCGTCTCGGCCTTTGGCGGCTCCCCTGTCCCGGTGCTGACAGAGGCCGATTACGGCACGCTCTACCGGGTCGATCCCGATGGAAGCGTGACCGAAATCGCGGTCGAATAACCTGCCGCCCCGCGCGGCGCGGCAGGCGGGTCGGCCAGGGGCGCGGGCTGGCTTTTCGGAAACATCGCGCCGGCAAATCATTGATTGCGTGAACACGAACACGAAGGATCAATGATGAAAAACCTAGTTTCCGCCGCTGCCATTTCGATCTCCGCCCTGGCGCTTGCCGCCTGCGACAACGAAGTCGAAGAAGAGGTCGAGGAAGAGCCCGTGGCCGTTTCGGTCGACGATGAAAACCTCTACCCGATCGGCGGCGAGCTCAACGAAGACCAGCAGGCCGCATTCGACGCGATGGACCGCGATGCGGCAATCGCCGAATACGACGCAAACCGCATCGTGATCGAGCGCGAAGAGGCCGAGGCGCGTTCTGCCGCGAGCGCCGAAAGCCGCAGTGCCGACACCACCGCCACGAACAGCGCGGACACGACCTCCGGCGATGGCGCGCAGGCTGCCAATGCGGATGCCGCGACCAGCAAGCCGCTTCGCCCGCGCAGCGCGATGACCTTCGGCTGGCTCGACCGCAACGACGATGGCAAGCTCTCGGTCGCCGAATACGCGATCTGGGCGCTTCCCACCAAGCCCAATCCGCCCGAGCCCAATGACCAGGTCGGCCCGCACCTGACGACCGACGAGATCAACGAGGCCGGCACGACCTTCTTCTATTTCGACGAGGACGGCGACACCTATCTCTCGCCCGCCGAGTTCACCGAGGCGCGCAATTCGGGCCGCTACAACTGATCACGCACGACGCAGGCTGATCGCCTGGATAGAGGGGCGCTTTCCCGTTCATGCGGGGGAGCGCCCTTTCCTTTGCCAGCAGCGCGCATCCTCGGCGCGCGAACCGCACCAAGCGCCTCAGCGCCTGTCCTTGAAGAAGGCGCGCAGCATATCGGCCGCCTCGGCCTCGCCTAGCCCTGCATAGATTTCGGGCGCGTGCAGGCACTGGTCATGCTCGAACACCCGCGCACCGTGCTCGACGGCACCGCCCTTGGGATCGCTCGCGCCGTAATAGAGCCGCGCGATCCGGGCATGGCTGATCGCGCCTGCACACATCGCGCACGGTTCGAGCGTGACATACAGATCGCAGCCAACCAGCCGCTCGCTGCCGACAATCGCGGCGGCTGCGCGTATAGCGCGGATCTCGGCATGGCCGGTGGGATCGGGCGGCGAGCGGGTGGCGTTCGCCTCGAGCGCGATGATCTCGCCTTCACGAACGATAGCGGCGGCAATGGGCACCTCTCCCATCGCCGCCGCTGATCGCGCTGCTTCCAGAGCGCGCTTCATCGCGAGCGGGACGGGCCAGCTGGCTCCGGCCCCGCTCATCGAATCAAGTTCCTATTCTTCGTCGCCGGTGACGGGCTCGCCGTCCGCATCGGGAACGCTGACATCGACATCGGGCACTTCCACGGTCATTTCCTCGGTGCCCACATCCACGTCCGGACCCTCGACGTCAAATTCCGGCAGGTTGCCGCCATCGACGTTCACTTCGGGCATGTCGCCTTCTTCGGTCTGGTCGACGTCGCATGCGGCGAGGCCGAGCGAGAGAGTGACGGCAGTGGCGGCGATTGCAAACTTTTTCATCGATTTCCTCCAAGTGGAACACGGGCGCATGCGATGCATCGCCCGCGCTTCAGTGGTGACAATGATTGCATTGCCGCGCAAGTTCCCAAAAAAAATTGCGTCGGCTCACGCACGCGCCCCCGGCGCCCCGGCCGCGCTCATGCGCAATCGCTTGACGATTCGCCCTCCCGCTTATATGTGGCGCGCTTTCCGGGAGACCCGAGCATCCAGGCACGCTGATGCGCAGCGGCGCTCCCGCCCATTCGAACGTACGAGAGATACCATGTCGCGGATTTGCGAACTGACCGGCAAGGGCCGCCAGGTCGGCCATAATGTGAGCCACGCCAACAACAAGACCAAGCGCGTCTTTCTGCCCAACCTGCAGAACGTCACGCTGATGAGCGAGAAGCTCGAGCGCAGCTTCAAGTTCCGCGTCTCGACGCATGGCCTGCGTTCGGTCGAGCACAATGGCGGTCTCGACAACTGGCTGCTCAAGACCAAAGACGAAAAGCTTTCCTCGCGCGCGCTCAAGGTCAAGCGCGAGCTCAAGAAGGCCGCTGCCGACGCCTGATCGGCACCGGGCGGCGGGGCGCTTGGGCCGACAGGCCGCGCCCCGGCACCGACAGCAAACAGACAGACAAGGCGTGCGGGGCCATGGCTCGGCACGCCTTTTTGCGTGCGCGGCACCAATCCGGCCGGGCAGCAGGCCCGGGCGTTAAGGCGCGGCGGGATCGAACAGGAGCCGCACCAGCAGGCTGCGCTGGAACACCGACATGTTGTCGTCGGCGATCACCCAGACCGCCAGCTCGCCCGGGCCTTGCGCGACCACCGTGATGCCTTCGTAATTGTCACGCGGGACCAGGCCCGACAGGTCGAGCGCGAGGCTCGCATGCCAGTCCTCGCCCGGGCGCGGGGGGTCGGCGATCGCGATCAGGCTGTCGAAGGAGGGCACGTCCCACACCACCTGCCGCATCAGCAGCAGGACCCGTCCATCGGGCAGTTCGGCCATGTCGGTCACCGCGAAGCCGGGGGCGGGCGAGACGAATGGCACCTCTTGCGCCGCGACGCCCTCGACCGGGTCGCGGGCGAAGAGGAGCGCGGTGTCGCGCCCCTCGGGGATCGCCACGAAACGTCCATCGGACAGCCGAAGCAGCGCTTCGAGCCCGGCATTGCGCGACCAAGGCACTTCGGGCGCGAGCATACGCACGCCTTCGAACCGGTGATCGGCGGAAAAGCGCGCGATCGCGTGGGTGTATTCGTAGCCGAGCCAATAGCGCCCGGTCGCCGGATCGCGGGTCGCCGATTCGATATCCCAAAGCGCGCCGCGATAACCGTCCTCGACACGCTGCCGGGTGACCTGGCGCGCGCTTTCGCCGGAGCCGCCATTCGGCACCGGCGGGGAGAAGGCAAAGCGCGAGCCGCGATCCGAGAACGCGACCAGCCTGTCGCCCGATAGCGCGAGCAGCGCCGAATAGCCGCCGAACCGCCGGTTCTGGGCGGCGTAATGCCACACCCCGTCGAGCCGCCATTGCGGCGATTCGCTCGTGCGCGCGCCCGCAATGCGCTCGATAAGGATGTCATCGGGCGTGAAAGGCCGGGGCGCGCTGCGCAGCCAGGTGCCGGGCGCGGCTAGCGCTGCGACCACCAGCACCGCGATCAGCCGCCGGACGCGCCATGCGCGCCGGTTCGCGCGCGCTGCCATGTCAGTTCATCGGCCCTGCGAGCAGCAGCGGATCGAGCCGGGCGGCCTTCCACTTGAGGCTCCAGTGCAAATGCGGCCCCGTTGCCCGCCCGCTCGCGCCGACATTGCCGATATGCTGGCCCTGCCGCACCGACTCGCCCTCTTCGACGACGATCCGCGAGGCGTGGAGGAAGGCGCTGTTGAGCCCCGCGCCGTGATCGATGATGATCAACCCGCCTTCGAGGCTGAAGCCGGTGCGCGCGAGCACCACCACGCCATCGGCGGGCGCGACGAATGGCGTGCCGTTGCCGGGCGCGATGTCGATACCCGAATGGTAGCTGCCCGGTTCGCCGCGATAGATTCGCTGGCGTCCAAACCGGCCCGAGATCCGCCCCGTTACCGGCCAGATGAAGTCCTGCTGCCAGCCGGTCGCGCCGGTTTCGCGCTGTCGGGCGTTCCAGATCGCTTCGAGTTCGGGTCGCCGGCGGGCAAGGAAGGCCTCGCTCGCTCCGCCCGGGCGGCGCGCCACATTGACGCGTTCGATATCCCAGTCGCGCGGCGATATGGCGATGGCCTGCGACACTTCGCGCCCGCCTTCGAACGTCATCACGAAATCGAGGCTTTCCGGGCTGTCGCGGTCGAGCCCTGCAAAGACCCGCCGGTCCGCGCCGATATCGAGCGCCTGCTCGCCGAGCCGCGCGCTCACCACCCCTTCGGGCAGGGTCGCGGTAAAGAAGCCGCCCTGCGTCAGCGCGCCCTCGAAGGCGGTGGGTGGCAGCGGGGCGGGAGGCGGCGGGGGCGCAGGCGGGGGCGGGGGCGGAGGCGGCGCAGGCTCGGTTGCCGCATCAGGGGCGGGCTGTGGCTGGGAGGCCGCAGAATCGGTAGCCGGCGCCTCGGTGCTCGCGCTTTCGGGTGCAGCGGAATCGCTCGCTCCGGTGCAGGCGGCGAGCACGATGAGCGCCAGAGCGAGCGACGCGCGGGTCAGCTTCGTGTCGCTCATGCTTCGCCGAGCAGGCGGCGCGTGGCGACCTCGGCGCTGGCATAGGCTTCCTGGTGTTCCGCGCTCCAGTAGCGCAAGTCCTCGAGCGGGATGACCTCGCCCGTTACCGCGCAGATGACGTGCTGGCCGGGGCGCAGCACGCGAAAGGTGGAGGGTCCGTAATAGAGCTTTGCGGCCTTTTCGCCGGATGACATCAACATGGGTGCGCCCTTAGCAGTTTTGGCTATTCGAACAAATCGTCTTGGCGCGGCCCGGGTTCAGGACGCGCTGGCTTGCGCTTTCTGGCCGGGCGGGGCCTCGGCGGGTCGGGCGCGTCGGGTGCGGATGATCCCGCCGCCGGTTTGCCGACCGCGACATCAAGGCTTCCATCGGCAAATTGCAGCGTCAGCGCGGTCTCGCGCTCGGCCTGCACCTTGCCGGTGAGCGCGAGCCCCGCCGCATCGCGCACGATCGCATAGCCGCGTGCGAGCGGCTTTTCGGGGTGGAACTGGCGCGCCAGCCGGGCGAGCGCTGTCAGCCGGTCCCCGGCAGCGGCGAGCGGGCGGGTAACGAGAGCGGGTTCGAGCCGCGCTCCGGCAAGGTCGCGCCTGGCATCGGCGAGCGCGCGGCGCAGCACCAGGGGCGAGAGTCGGCTCGAGACGATCGTCAGCGCCTCGCGCCCGCCGGCAGCGCGATCGACGAGGCCCCGCCGAAGCCTGTCGCCGAGGTCATCGAGCCGCTGCGCGGGCAGCTGGAACAGGGCCTCGGCGCGCGGCATCCGGCGGCTGCGCGCCTCGAGCCTCTCGCGCCCCAGTTCGACCGGGCGATGGACCGCGCGGCGCTTGCGCGCGGCAAAGTCGGCAAGCGTCGCGGCAAGGTCCGCGCGCACCGGCACCGCCATTTCCGCCGCCGCGGTCGGAGTGGGCGCCCGGCGGTCGGCGGCGTGGTCGGCAAGCGTGGTGTCGGTTTCGTGTCCCACGGCAGAAATAACCGGAATGGTACAATCGGCAATGGCACGGACCACCGCCTCCTCGTTGAAGCTCCACAGGTCCTCGATCGAGCCGCCGCCGCGCGCGACGATCACCACGTCGGGGCGCGGGACCGCCCCCGTGCCATCGAGCGCCGCAAACCCGCGGATCGCGCCAGCGACCTGCTCGGCCGCTCCCTGGCCCTGGACCATGACCGGCCACACCACGACGTGGCTGGGAAAGCGGTCGGCGAGCCGATGGAGGATGTCGCGGATAACCGATCCGGTTGGCGAGGTGACCACCCCGATCACCCTGGGCAAATAAGGCAGGCGGCGCTTGCGTTCGCGTGCGAACAGCCCCTCCGCCTCGAGCCGGGCGCGGGTCTTCTCGAGCAGCGCGAGCAGCGCGCCCTCGCCCGCGATCTCGAGGCTCTCGATCACGATCTGGTATTTCGAGCGCCCGGCATAGGTCGTCAGCTTGCCGGTCACGATCACTTCGAGCCCGTCTTCGGGAACGAAGGCGAGCCGGTTGGTGCTGCCGCGCCACATCACCCCGTCGATCACCGCCTTGTCGTCCTTGAGCGCGCAATAGAGGTGGCCCGAAGCCGCGCGCTTGACCCCCGACAGCTCGCCGCGCAGCCGGACATGGCCGAAGCGGTCCTCGACCGTGCGCTTGAGCAGGTTCGAAATCTCGGTGATCGAGTAGGCTTGCGCGTTGTCGCCGGCGGGCACCCGCGCTACCAGCCCGTCTGGCCGGGAAGATGAGGAAGAAGGAGCGCGCGCCATGAATGTCCTTTTGCTGGGGTCGGGTGGCCGCGAACATGCGCTGGCCTGGAAGCTGGCGCAATCCCCGAGCCTCACCCGTCTCTATGCCGCCCCCGGAAATCCGGGGATCGCGCAAGAGGCCGAATGCGTCGCGCTCGATGCCGGGGACCACGATGCGGTGGTGACCTTCTGCCGCGATCGGAAAATCGCGCTGGTGGTGATCGGACCCGAGGCGCCGCTGGTCGACGGCCTCGCCGATTCGCTGCGCACCGCCGATATCGCCGCGTTCGGCCCCTCTGCCGCCGCCGCCCGGCTCGAAGGCTCGAAGGGCTTTACCAAGGATCTGTGTGCGCGCGCGGGCATCCCAACCGGCGATTATGTCCGCACCGGCGATCTCGAGACCGCGCGTGCCGCACTCGCCCGGTTCGAGCCGCCTTACGTGCTCAAGGCCGATGGGCTTGCCGCCGGCAAGGGCGTGGTGATCGCCGAGGACATCGCCCAGGCCGAGATCGTTCTCGCCGACATGTTCGGCGGGCTCCACGGCGATGCCGGGGCCGAAGTGGTGATCGAGCAGTTCCTCGAAGGCGAGGAGGCGAGCTTCTTCGCGATCACCGATGGCGAGAGCGTCATCCCCTTCGGCACCGCGCAGGACCACAAGCAGGTCGGCGAAGGCGATGTCGGCGCCAATACCGGCGGCATGGGCGCCTATTCGCCCGCGCCGGTGCTGACGCGCGCATTGCAGGACCGCGTCATGGCTGAAATCATCCGGCCCACTGTCGATACGATGCGCGAAGAGGGCATGGCCTATTCCGGCGTCCTTTATGCGGGCCTCATGCTGACAGCGACCGGCCCGCAACTGATCGAATACAATTGCCGTTTCGGCGATCCTGAATGCCAGGTGCTGATGACCCGGCTCGAAACCGACCTGCTCGCGCTGATGAATGCCTGCGCCAATGGCGACCTGAAAGGCCACGAAGCCCGCTTTGCCGAGACGACCGCACTCACGGTCGTGATGGCGGCCAAGGGCTATCCCGGCACACCCGAAAAGGGCGGAGCGATCGACCTCGGCGCTGCCGAGAACGGCGGTGCAAAGGTCTTCCACGCGGGCACGAAGCATGGCGATGACGGCGCGCTCGTCGCCAATGGCGGACGCGTGCTCAATGTCACCGCGACCGGTGCCAATGTCACCGAAGCGCAGGCGAAAGCTTATCAAGCGGTCGACGCGATCAGTTTCCCGAGCGGGTTCTGCCGCCGCGATATCGGCTGGAAGGAAGTTGCGCGCGAACAGGACCGCTAGGGACAGCGTCCCGGCACGCAATCCGCCGCTTTCCTACGCCGCGCAGGCCGCGCTAGACCCTCGCAGCCATGCCGCAGCCTGCCGCCCCCCGCCGCGTCCCCCGTCGCGTCCCCTGTTCCGGCCCCTGTTCCGGCGTCGTCCAGCGCCCTGCTGATCGCTTTTATCGATCGATCAGGCAGCCTGTGATCGATTGGTTTTTTGCACCAGGACCGTGCTCCATGTGTTCCACCCGTGCTTTTCGCGCGACGAGTGGAGCGCGCTCAGAGCCGGTCCTTCATCAGCGCGCGCATGTCGGTTTCGGGACGCGGGCCGTAATGCGAAATCACCTCGGCCGCCGCGATCGCCCCGCGCCTGAGGCAGGTCTCGAGCGCTTCGCCGCGCGCATGGCCGGCAAGGAAACCGGCGGCGAACTGGTCGCCCGCGCCCGTGGTGTCGACGACCTTTTCGACCGGCTCGGCCGCGACCGAGGCGCGCTCGCCATGGGCGCTGGCAACCGCGCCGTCGGGGCCGCGCGTGGCGACCAGCACCGGCACCTTGGGCGCGACCTGGTCGAAACCCGCGTCGAAATCAGCCTCGCCGGTCAGGGTCGCCAGCTCGCTTTCGTTGACGAACAGGATGTCGATCAGCCCCTCGTCGATCATCGCGCGGAAATCGTCGCCGTGGCGGTCGATCACGAAGCTCTCGGACGCGGTGAAGGCGACCTTGCGGCCTGCCGCGCGCGCGACCTCGATCGCGCGGCGCATGGCCCGGCGCGGTTCCTCGGGGTCCCACAGATAGCCTTCGAGATAGAGGATCGCCGCGCTCGCGATCAGCTCCTCGTCGAGCGCTTCGGCGGGCAGGAACTGGCCCGCGCCGAGGAAGGTGTTCATCGTCCGCTCGCCATCGGGGGTGACGAAGATCAGGCAGCGCCCGGTCGGCGGGCTGGCATCGGTCCCGTCGGTGGCGCGCATCGGGGTATCGAAATCGATCCCGGCGGCGCGGATATCGTGAGCAAAGACGTGTCCGAACTGGTCGTCGGCGACCTGGCCGATAAAGGCGCACTGGATGTCGAGCTGAGCAAGACCTGCCAGGGTGTTCGCGGCCGATCCGCCCGATTTTTCGGTTGCCGGACCCATCGCGTCATAGAGGCGGTCCGCGCCCTCGGCATCGACCAAGGTCATCCCGCCGCGATTGAGTTCGAGCTCGGCGATGTCCTCGTCGCTGCAGGAGGCGATGATATCGACGATCGCATTGCCGATCGCAATCACGTCATAGCGCGGGTCGGAGGCGGTGTTCTGGTCGGGTGCGGAAGCGTTGTCGGCCACGGAAAAGGTCCTGTCGTGCGGGATAAGAAAATTGCGTGCGCCGCGCCTAGCCCCTTGCGCCGCTCGCGCCAAGCGCGAAAGGCGGCACGAACGGGTTTGACTTGGCCAGGCGCCGACCGCATGGGGCACCGGTCATGAGCGCCCTTATCGAAGCTCTCGCCAAGGCGGTCGGCCAGCTTGCCGATCGAGCGGTGCTGCGCGTGCTTGCCAAGACGCTGGTCCTGACCCTCTTGGCCTTCGTCGCGCTCGCAGTCGGGCTCTACCACGCGATCGGCTGGCTGATGGGCGGCTGGGACGTGCCGGGGAGCGGGCTTGCCGAGGCAGCGGCAGCGGCCATCCTCGCAGCACTCGCGGCCTGGTTCCTGTTCCGCGTGGTCGCGCTGGCAGTGTTGCAATTCTTCGCCGACGAAGTGGTCGCCGCGGTCGAGGCGCGGCATTTCCCCGACATGGCCGCACATGCGCGCCCGCTGCCGCTGCGGCGCGACCTCGCCAATTCGCTGCGCGGTGCGGGGCGCGCGATCGGTGCCAATCTCCTCGCCTTGCCGGTGGCCTTGGTCCTGCTGGTGACAGGGATCGGCCCTGCTCTGGTGTTTCTCGGGGTCAATGCCTGGCTGCTCGGGCGCGAACTGACCGACATGGCGTGGCTGCGCCATTGCGATGGCGAGATGGGGACAGACATGCGCGCCAACCCGGTCGGGCGCGGGACACGGCTCGCGCTCGGGGCGGTGATCGCGGCGCTTCTCGCGGTGCCTGTCGTCAACCTGCTAGCCCCGGTGATCGGAGCGGCGGCGGGCACCCATCTGGCGATCGGCGCGATGGCGCGAAAGGGCGGTGATGCGCGCGGCTAGGGTCATGACGGCATTGGCCGCGCTGTCGGCGCTATCGGCATTGTCCGGCTGTGCGAGCGGGGCGAGCGGGTCCTATGTCCGCGGCGCGCCCGCCGCTTCCGCTCCGGCATCCTCGCAGCCGGGCGTGGCCTTCCGTTCACCTCAGGTGATGCGCGCTTCCGGGCTCGACGGGGTGATCGGGGCGCGTGCAGAAGCTCTCGCCCACCGGTTCGGCGATCCGCGGATCGACCTTATGGAAGGCGATGCGCGCAAGCTGCAATTCGCCTCGGATCGCTGCGTGCTCGACATCTTTCTCTACCCGCTCGAAGCCGGGAGCGAGCCGGTCGCCACCCATGTCGCGGCGCGCCGGCGCGATGGCTCTGGCGAAGCCGACAGCGCCGGATGCATCGCCCAGATCGAGCGCGGCGCGCCGTGAGCCGCCGCCGTCTCGCACCGCATGGTAACCCCGTCTTAAGCACATTCGTGGCATGTGCGGGTTCGAGATGAAGGGGTTTACCGCCAAATGACCACGCAATTCACCGAGATCGCGCAGCGCGCGGCTGCCGATGGCGATGTCACCGCCGATGAAGTGCTGGCGCTGCGCAGGCAGGGCTGGGGCGACGGGATCATCACCCGCGAAGAGGCCGAGGCGATCTTCGCGGTCAACAACGCGATCGACGAACGAAGCCAGGAATGGTGCGATTTCGTGGTCGAGGCGATCGGCGAATTCGTGCTCAACGGCACCGAGCCGCGCCTGCAATGCGACGACAGCGAGGCCGAATGGCTGATCGCGCAGGTCGATCATGACGGCGTGTGCGAAAGCTATGTCGAGCTGGAGGTGATCGTGCGGATCATCGAGCGCGCCGAGAACGTGCCGACCCGGCTCAAGGACTATGTCATCGCCCAGGTCGAGAACGAGGTGCTCACCGGCACCGGCCCGACGCGCCATGGCGGCGAGCTTTCCGATACCCATGTCTCGAGCGCCGAGGCGCGCATCCTGCGCCGGGTGGTGTTCGCCAGCGGGGGCCACGGGCCTGCCGCGGTAAGCCGCCACGAGGCGGAGATGCTGTTCCGACTCAAGGACGCGACCAAGGCCGAGGCAAATGCGCCCGAATGGGACGACCTGTTCCTCGACGGGGTCGCCAATTTCATGCGCGGCTTCGCGTTCCAGAACGCCCAGCTCGACCATTCGCGTCGCCGCGGGCTCGAGGAATTCATGGCGGATGACAGCGCCAATGTCGGCCGGTTCCTCGGCCGCATGGCGAAACAGGTTCCGCATGTGCGCAACCATTTCGGCAAGGTTTTCGGCAAGAAGGACGCAGGCCCGAGCATCGCCGACCAGGCCGCGACGGGCCACGAAGTGACCGATTTCGAACAGCAATGGCTCGACAAGATGATCGAGGGCGACGGCGAGGTCGACGATCTCGAGCGTCGCCTGATCGCGCGGATCATCGAGGAAGGCGAATGATGCGCCGCGGCGCGGGCCTTAGACCATGAAGCTCTCGCCGCAACCGCAAGCGCCCTTGGCGTTGGGGTTCTCGAACACGAAACCGGCAGTGAAATCGTCCTCGCGCCAGTCCATCGTCGATCCGACGAGATAAAGCACGCTCGCCCCGTCGATATAGAAGGTGCCGCCGGGGGTCTCGATCTTCTCGTCGAAGCCGGCTTCCTCGGTGATGTAATCGACCGAATAGGCAAGCCCCGAACACCCGCGCCGCGGGGTCGACAGCTTGACACCGATCGCGTCTTCGGGCGCCTTGCTCATGAGCTCGGCGATCCGCGCTTCGGCGGCCTTGGTGAGGATGACCGCGGCGGGCCGCTCCCTGGTGGAGTTGCCGGCCATCACAGCATCCCCAGTTCGAGCCGCGCCTCATCGCTCATCTTGTCCGGGCTCCACGGCGGGTCCCAGACGAGATTGACCTCGGCATCGCGGATGCCCGGCACCGATGCTGCGCGCAATTCGACCTCGCCCGGCATCGATTCAGCCACCGGGCAATGCGGTGTAGTCAGCGTCATGGTGACGATCGCATCGGCTTCGTCATCGACCTCGACCCCGTAGATGAGGCCCAGATCGTAGATGTTGACCGGGATTTCCGGGTCGTAGATTTCCTTGAGCGCATTGATCACCGCCTGCTGCAATGCGCCGCCGGCACCGGTCTCGGCATCCTCGGCGGGCTTGGCAGCGAGAAATCCTTCGAGATAGTCGCGCTTGCGCTCGCCGCTGTCTCCGGCGCTCTCATCGGGATCGTGCGCGTCCTCGACCCGGGCGCGCGGCGGCTTGGCCACGGCATCACCCGGAGCGGGTGCGGCAACGAATTCCTTATCGTCACTTGGCTTGTTCATCATGCTTTCCCAAAAAGCCGGCGCGTGCGGGCGATGCCCTCGAGCAGCGCGTCGATATCGTCATCGGCCGAATACAGGCCAAAGCTCGCACGCGCGGTGGCTGGAACACCGAGATAGTCCATCAAGGGCTGCGCGCAATGGTGGCCCGCGCGGATGGCGACGCCCGCCTCGTCGAGGATCGTTCCCAGGTCGTGCGAGTGGATGTCGTCGATCGCAAAACTGACAATGCCCGCGCTGTCGGTTGGACCGAAAACGGTGACATCGTTCATGGCAAGCAATTCGCGGCGAAGACGATCGGTCAGCCGGGTCTCGAGCGCGTGGATTGCTTCGACGCCGATCGCGCCGACATAGTCAACCGCTGCGTGGAAGGCGATCGCTTCGGCAATAGCCGGTGTGCCGGCCTCGAAACGCTGGGTGCCGGGCGCGAAAGTGGTGCCGGTGAAGGCCACGCGGTCGATCATCGCGCCGCCGCCCTGATAGGGGAGCATCTCTCCGCTTTCGAGCAGGTCGCCTCGCACCCACAGCGCTCCGATCCCGGTCGGGCCATAAAGCTTGTGCGCGCTGAAAGCGTAGAAATCGCAGTCGAGCGTAGCGAGATCGAGCGGCAGGCGCGGCACGGCCTGACATCCGTCGAGCAGCAGCTTCGCACCGACAGAGCGCGCCATCGCCGCTGCGCGCGCGGTATCGAGCACGCTGCCAAGCACGTTCGATACATGCGCGAAAGCGACCATCTTGTGACGCTTGGTGATCATTGCCTCGGCCGCCTCGAGGTCGATCCGGTGGTCATCAGTCAGGGGGACGACATCGATCTGAGCGCCGGTCGCCTCGGCCACCAATTGCCAGGGCACGATGTTCGAATGATGCTCGAGCTGGCTGAGCATGATCCGGTCGCCCGGCCGCAAACTGGCCCGGCCCCAGCTTTGCGCGACGAGATTGATCGCCTCGGTCGCACCGCGGGTGAAGATGAGCTCATCGGCCCTGCCGCCGACAAACCGCGCGACCGCCTCGCGTGCAGCCTCGTAAGCCGCGGTCATGTTGGCCGAGCGGGCATAGACCCCGCGATGGACGGTGGCGTAGTCCTCGCCCATGGCGCGCGCCATCGCGTCGATCACTGCGCGCGGTTTCTGTGCGGTCGCGGCCGTATCGAGATAGTGCCACGGCGCGCCATCGGCGGTCCTGAGGCCGGGAAAGTCGGCGCGCAGGTCAGCAGGCAGCATGCCCTCGATGGCAGCAGGCGCGTTCACAGCTTGGCATCCTCGAGCGCGGTGAGCGCAGCGGTGAGCAGGTTTTCGCGCTCGGATTCGTTTTCGAGCGCCACGAAGGCATCGCCGATGAAGGCCTGGACCAACAGGCGCTCGGCGATCTCGGGCGCGAGCCCGCGCGCGGCCATGTAATAGCGCGCATTCTCATCGAGCTGTCCGACGGTCGCGCCGTGTGCGCATTTGACGTCGTCGGCAAATATCTCGAGCTGGGGAACGGCGTTGGCGCTCGCCCCCGCGGCAAGGAGCAGGCCCTTGAAATCCTGCGCCGCGTCGGTCTTCTGCGCGCCGCGCGCGACCTTGATCTCGCCGAGGAAATTGCCGGTCGCCCGGTCCCAGTGAACCGCGCGCACGGTCTGGTTGCTGGTTGCGTTCGGGTGCGCGTGCTCGGTGGTAGTGACGAATTCGCGGACCGCTTCGCCGCCGCCGATCGTCACGCCGCCAAATTCGAAATGTGCGCCCTCGCCCAGCTCTACCTCGACCTCGAGCCGGGCGAAATCTGAGCCGCGCGCCGTCGCGAAGATCTCGGCGCGAGCGCCTTGGCCAAGCGTAAGGCGGATGCGGCGCAATTCGGGCGCAACGCTTCCGAGCACGAAGCATTCGCGCCAGGTCTCGCCCGCCGGGACCGCGACGTCCTGCCACTGGCCGAGCGCGTCGACGCCGATCCGCGCGAGTGCATCGGGGTCGGAATAGCGCCACGCTTCGTCGCGCCGGGTTGGAAGAGTAGAGGCTTCAGGCATCGGCCATCACCGCGTCGTAACCCTCGTTCTCGAGCCGATGGGCAAGTTCGGGCCCGCCGGTCTGGACGATCCGGCCATCGGCAAGCACGCTCACCTTGTCGGGCTTCACCACTTCGAGCAGGCGCTGGTAATGGGTGATCAGCAGCACGCCCTTGTCGGGACTGCGCATGATCGCGTTGATGCCATCGCCCACCACGCGCAGCGCATCGATATCGAGCCCGCTATCGGTTTCGTCGAGGACGGCAAAGGCGGGGTCGAGAATGCCCATCTGGACCATTTCGGCGCGCTTCTTCTCACCACCCGAAAAGCCGACATTCACCTGCCGCTTGAGCATGTCCATGTCCATCTTGAGCAGACCCGCCTTCTCGCGCGCGAGCTTGAGGAAGTCGCCGCCCGAAAGCGGTTCCTCACCGCGATAGGCGCGCTGGGCATTGGCCGCTTCGCGCAGGAACTGGACGTTGGAGACGCCGGGGATCTCGACCGGATACTGGAAGCCCAGGTACAGCCCTTCGGCGGCGCGCTCATGCGGGTCGAGCGCGAACAGGTCCTGGCCGCGGAACGTGACCGACCCTTGCGTGACATCGTAGCCCGGCTTGCCGCCGAGCACGTTGGCAAGCGTCGATTTGCCCGCGCCATTGGGGCCCATGATGGCGTGGATTTCGCCCGCCGCGACTTCGAGCGTCAGCCCCTTGAGGATCGCCTTGCCGCCGGTCTCGGCGTGGAGATTGTCAATTTTCAACACGGATTTGTTCCATTTCCTGTTCGTAGGCGGTCCGGGCCGCGACGGCTGCCGCCGCGGTCGCATCGGTGCGCGCCTTGACCACCGAGGCGTCGTGCAGTTCGAGCACGAGTCCGCGCGGCCTGTTGGCTTCGAATTCGTCGCGCGCAGCCTGTCTGCGGCGCACGAAAAAGGTGAATTGCTGGTCGAGATCGGCACCGCGCGCGATGTGGATCCGGCCGACATGCTCGAATATCTCGCGCACGTCCGCCTCGGTGTAGCCCGGGAAATTGCCGCTCCGCGCGAGCGCGGCGTTCGCCGAGGCCTGCGCCTTGCGGCTGACCTCCTCGCAATGGGGAACGTCCGCGCGGTGCTGCATCTCGAAATTGGCCTCGCCCGTGACGCGGTGCATCTGCCCGGTCAGGCAGCGACGGTAATCGGCAACATAGGGCTGAATGAGGCGCGGATATTCAAGCGTCCAGGTCTCTGGCGCGTCGTTTTCGATCGCGGTCGGCGCTTCGCCGACTCCCTGCAGCGTGAAAAGCGGAGCGAGAAGGAGAATGAGGCTGGTCATTGGCTGGATTCCTCGTTGCGACCCGAGGAGGCGAAATGATCGTGGCGGCGCTGGCGCTTGTCGGCGATCCGCATCCGCATGCCGGCAGTGATCCGTTCGAGCACTGCGTCCATGTTTTCGAGGATATCGCTCGCCTTGATCCGCATCACCCGGATGCCGACCGCCTCGAGGCTCTTGTCGCGGCGCCTGGCCAGCGTCTCGTCCTGGTCGTCCTCGTCGATCATGATCGCCATGCCGAGATTGTGGCAGTTGAAATCGACAATCGCGCTGCCGACCACGGCGAAACGCTTGAAGGTGTAGCGGCCGAGATTGGCCTTGGCGAACCGTTCGGCCAGCGCCTTGTTTGCGGGCGAGGCAAAGCGCTTCATCTCGCGCGCACGATCGTGCAGCGCGTCGAGCCGCTTGTCCGAGATTTTCCAGCCCCGCCCCTTCTTGTTGAGTGTCGGTTCGGTGTCGGAGGTGTCTTTGACGCCCAGCGTCTTGCGTTCGGTCATCCCACGCTCCCTTCGAGGCTGATCGCGAGCAATTTCTGCGCCTCGACCGCGAATTCCATCGGCAGTTCTTTCAGCACGTCCTTGGCAAAGCCATTGACGATCAGCGCGACCGCCTCTTCTTCGCCCAATCCTCGCTGCATGGCGTAGAACAATTGCTCGTCGCTGATCTTGCTGGTGGTCGCCTCGTGCTCGATCTGCGCGCCGGGGTTCTTCACCTCGATATAAGGCACGGTGTGTGCCCCGCATTCATCGCCGAGCAGCAGCGAATCACACTGTGTGAAGTTGCGCACGCCCTCGGCCTTGGGCCCCACGCGAACGAGGCCGCGATAGGTGTTCTGCGACTTGCCCGCGCTGATCCCCTTGGAGATGATGGTCGAACGCGAGCCCTTGCCGTTGTGGATCATCTTGGTGCCGGTATCCGCCTGCTGGTGGTTGTTGGTCACCGCGACCGAGTAGAACTCGCCGACGCTGTTTTCGCCGTTGAGCACGCAGCTGGGATACTTCCATGTCACCGCCGAGCCGGTTTCGACCTGCGTCCATGAAATCTTCGACCGGTCGCCCTGGCACAGCCCGCGCTTGGTGACGAAATTGTAGATTCCGCCCACGCCTTCGGAATTGCCGGGATACCAGTTCTGGACGGTCGAGTACTTGATTTCCGCATCTTCCATCGCGACCAGTTCGACCACTGCGGCATGCAGCTGGTTCTCGTCGCGCATCGGCGCGGTGCAGCCTTCGAGATAGCTGACATAGGATCCTTTTTCGGCAACGATCAGCGTGCGTTCGAACTGCCCGGTATTCTCGGCATTGATGCGGAAATAGGTCGAAAGCTCCATCGGGCAGCGCACGTCTTCGGGCACGTAGACAAAGGTGCCGTCCGAAAAGACCGCGCTGTTGAGCGTAGCGAAGAAGTTGTCGCGCTGCGGCACGACCTTGCCGAGCCACTGTTTCACCAGCTCGGGATATTCCTTGATCGCCTCGCTGATCGACAGGAAGATGACGCCCGCCTTCTTGAGCTCCTCGCGGAACGTCGTTGCAACGCTGACGCTGTCGAATACCGCGTCGACCGCGACCTTGCGCGCGCCTTCGACCCCGGCGAGCACTTCCTGCTCCGCCACCGGAATGCCGAGCTTGTCGTAGACCGCCTTGATCTCGGGATCGAGCTCGTCGAGCGATTTGAGCGTCGGCTTCTTCTTGGGCGCGGCGTAGTAATAGGCATCCTGGTAGTCGATCTTCGGATAGCCGACCTTGGCCCAGTCGGGCTCGTCCATCTGCTGCCACAGGCGGAACGCCTTCAGCCGCCAGTCGAGCATCCATTGCGGCTCGCCCTTCTTGGCCGAAATGAAGCGGACGGTGTCCTCGGTAAGCCCCTTTTCGGCAAATTCGGTCTCGATATCCGCCGACCAGCCGTGCTCGTATTCAGCCGCACGCGCGGCGGCATCCTTGGCATCCTGGTCCATTTCGGGTGCGTCGAGGTCGATATTTTCGGTCATGCCGCGTGTTCTTCAATATTGGAGGGGGCGGCAGGCGCAGGGGCCCGGCGCAAATGTTCGAGCGTGATCCCCGCAAGCGCACCGCGCAGCGAGGCGTTGATGATCGGCCAATGTGGCTTCATCGTGCAGCCGTCCTCGTAATCGCAGCCCGAATTGTCGACACATGCGGTCAACCCGATCGGGCCTTCGACCGCCTCGACGATATCGGCAACGGTGATCGCGGCGGCGGGGCGCGCCAATTGCAGGCCGCCGCCCGCCCCACGCACCGATCGCAGCAGGTTTGCCGCGGTCAGCTTGGAAACGAGCCGCTGCACGGTCGGCACCGGCAGGCCGGTCTCGCTCGCGAGTTCGGCCGCGCTCACGCGCCCGTCGCCGCAATGCGTGGCGGCCTGGCACATCGTGATGACGGCATAGTCGGCGAGATTGGACAGGCGCATGGAGGGAAACCCGCTTGTTGCGAACGATTCTTAAATCAGACTGAATCAGTCGGATTTCAAATACGCACGCCGAACGGTGATTTCAAGGCAAGTTTCAATTGCTGCCGTCCGGCCCCCCGATCGCGCGGTATTGCTTGAGGCGGTCGAGATTTTTCAGGCGCAGCATCGTGCGAAAGAGCGGTTCCTCTCCCCCGCCAAGGCGCGCCGGGGTGTAACCGCAATAGCGGCGGATTTCGCGGATCATGTGCGGTTGATCGTAAAAGGCCGCGGCAATCTCGGCCTCGCCCTCGTCAGTGAGGTCGGGCTCGGAAAGCAGGTTTGCGGCTCTCACCGCGCGCATCTTGCGCGCGAGTGCGGCCG
Organism: Qipengyuania nanhaisediminis; assembly: GCF_045862805.1. Classification (GTDB taxonomy): domain Bacteria; phylum Pseudomonadota; class Alphaproteobacteria; order Sphingomonadales; family Sphingomonadaceae; genus Erythrobacter; species Erythrobacter nanhaisediminis_A. The sequence continues at coordinate 413,410 of NZ_AP025760.1, read as the reverse complement.
GAGTGAACCCGAAATAGCGCTCGACCAGGCGCTCGGCCTGCCTGCGCGAATAGTCGAGCCGCTCGAACAGCTGATCGACATCGGGATTGAGCGAGGAACCGAGCCAGGAAATCGTGGCCTGAATGACCGCCTCGTGGCGCGCGGCGACCGGCGCGAGGCGAGCAGCGATCCAGTTGGAAAGCTCCTCGCAGGCCTGATGCCCGGAGACCGCGCCGGCCAGGTAGCGCGCATTGAGGTCGTCCGCAAAGTCCCCCGCTTGGCGACCAAGCAAGTCTTCGGCCGGGCAGAAGCGGTCGAGGCATTGGCCTGCGGGGACGTTCGCCAGCGCTGCCCAGCCCAAGGGCGAGAGAGAGGCGCCGAAGGAGTGCCATGGCCCGTTGAACTCGAAAGGCGTGGCGGTGCTGAACCCGCTGAACATGTGCGCACCCGGCGCGATGGTCTCGACGTGATCGGGAAAGTGCAGTCGCCCCGAACCGCGCGGCGTGAAAAACAGCTGTCCCAGTGCACCGGGATGACGATCGCGGATCTCCACGCGGTCCCAGATGAAATGAAAGAAGGCGAGCACGTGGTCGCCAAGCTCTTCGGGCGGATCGAAATATTCGAGATGGAACTGGGAGGGCACGAGGCGGGCATGGCCCAAAGCTGGGCCTTCGTGAAGGGGGCCATTTCGCCGAACCTGCATTGCAGTGCGGCTGCTTGTCATCGCTCGCTATGGAATTTCACGGGGGGTTGCCGGCAAGGAGCGCGAAAGAGTCGCTCGTCCACAAGGATCGCGCTTCCCGGCAGGCTCCGGCTTCGGAAAGTAGGCGCCCGAAAGGGACGGTACGATCGACTCGTTGCGACCCGTCGGTCGTACCGTCCCCAAAGCCTCTGCGACAGGCCCTGTCGAGCCTCAGGCACTGGGCTCTTGGACCGAGCATACCGCTCGCTGATCGGCATGCCTTGTATAAGAGCGACATCGCGTGTCGCGCGCCGGCCAACGCCGCTCAATCGCCCGCGCGGCCCGCCTTTACCCGATCGACCCAGAGCGCGACATTCTCCTCCATGATCGAGAGCGGGACCGGCCCGCTGGTCAGGATGGCGTCGTGAAAGCCGCGAATGTCGAAATCCGCGCCCAGTTCGGCGCGGGCCTGTTCGCGGACCTCCATGATCTTGAGTTTTCCGATCATGTAGGCAGTCGCCTGGCCCGGGGTGGTGATGTAGCGCTCGATCGCCTTGACGATATCGCCTTGCGGATTGGGCGTGTTCTGTTCGAGATAGGCGATCGCTTCCTCACGGGTCCAGCGCTTGTGATGCAGCCCGGTATCGACGACCAGGCGCGCCGCGCGCCACAATTCCATCCCGAGCCGCCCGAAATCTGAATAGGGATCGGTGTAGAAGCCCATCTCCTTGGGCAGTTCCTCCGAATAGAGGCCCCACCCCTCGGTATAGGCGGTCCAGCCACCAAACCGCCGGAAGGCCGGCAGGTCGCCGAGCTCGGTCTGGAGCGCGCGCTGGAGGTGATGGCCAGGAAGCCCCTCGTGGTAGGCGAGCGCTTCGAGCTCGTTCTTCGACATGTCGCGAAGATTGTAGAGATTGACGTAATAGGTGCCCGGACGCGATCCGTCGGGCGCGGGACTTTGGTAGAAGGCCTTGCCGGCGCTCTTCTCGCGGAATGCCTCGACCGGCTTGATGATCATCGGCGCTTCGGGAAGCACACCGAAATAATCCGGCAGGCGCTCGGTGATGCGATCAAGGACCGCCTGCGCATCGGCGAGATATTCCTCGCGCGTGTCGTAATAGAACCGGTCGTCGGTGCGGGTGAACTCGAAGAAGTCCTGGAGGCTGCCTTCGAATCCGACCTTGTCCATGATGGCGCGCATTTCGCCGTGGATCCGGTCCACCTCGCGCAGGCCGATCGCGTGTATCTGCTCGGCGGTGAGATGGGTCGTGGTGTAGCTCTTGAGGAGCGCGGCGTAATATTGGTCGCCCTGCGGCAGGCGCCAGATCCCGTCATCGGTCGGCGCGATGGCCTGCTGCCGCTGCATTTCCGCAAGCAAGCGGCGATAGGCGGGGAGTGCGGACCCGTTCCAGGCCTCGCGCGCCGACGCCGACAGGCGGGTGGATGTCTGCGCATCGACATCGCCTGCATCGGACAGGGCGGCAAGCTTGGTGCCGAAATCCTCGAGCACCGCATTTCCCTCGCCGGCTTCGATCAACGCCTCGAGATCTGCGATGACATAGGGATATACCCAGTCGGGCGGCATCACCCCGTTATCGGCGCGCTCGCGGGCTTCGGCGACCATTGCGTCGAGCTGAGGGCCGATCCCGGCAATCCGCGAGACATAGGCCTCGGCATCGGAAAGCGAGGAAATACGGTGGATATTGATCAGGAAGGCCGGAATGCCGGTATGCGCGCCGCGACGATGATCGAACAGGAAGCCGTATTCACGATAGGGGTATAGCGAGGCGCGGCGTTCGGCCAGCAATTCGAACAACCGATAGGAAAGCGCATCCTGCGCAGGCAATTCGGCGGGGTCGTAGCGATCGCGCATCAGCGCGGCAGTGTCCTGCAGAAGCGCGAATTCCGCGGCTGCCGCGGCGTCGGACGGATCGTCCCAGCGCCCGTAATCCTCGTCGCGAATACCGCGATAGGCTTTTGAGATCGGAGACATGGCAAGATCAGCCCTGTCATAGGCCTCGAAGAAGACATCGAGCGCGACCGGCGACGGGGCCTCGGGCTCGATTGCGGCAACGCTGCCCGGATCACCGCTGGATGCAGGCATGGTCGCGCATCCTGCCAGCGCACCAATCATTGCAGGAGCGATGAGGCAGCGAAGGGCGAGTTGTGGAGAGAGGCGCATGATGTTCCTTTCGGTCGTTTCGGGTCCTGCGCGCAGACGGCTACCACGAACGCGGCGGCCGTGTCCCGCTATCCGAGTTCGCGCAGGTTCTTGGGGTCGATCATCTCGGTGAGATAGGGGTTGTCGGGATTGCGCAGCCGCGCCGGAGTGCGGCCGACGAACAGGTTGATCTCGCGGATCATGTGCGACTGGTCGAAGAATGCCTCGCCAAGCTCGGCCTCGTATTCAGGCGTGAGCGAGGGGAACGAGAGGAGCGCGGCGGCGCGCAGCGCGCGATACTTGCGCGCCAGGGCCTGCGGCGGGAGCCCGAAATAACGCTCGGTCAGGCGCTGGACCTGCCGCTCGGAATAGGCTGCCTTGTCGATCAGTGCCGACAATTCTGGATTGAGCGCGGATCCGAGCCAGTTGTTGATGACCTTGATCAGGCCGGCATGGCGCGGATTGACCGGCCTGACACGCGCGGCGATGAAATCGGCGAGCGCGAGTGCGCAATCCTTGCCGCTCATGCTGCCATCGCGATAGCCGGCATTGAGCGCATCGCCCAATCGCTGCGCGTCGTCGCCAAGAATGTCCCGTGCGGGATGCAGCCGGTCGCGATGTTCGCCCGCATGAAGCCCCGTCAAGGCCGCCCAGCCCAACGGGGTGAGCGCCGCACCGATTGCGTGAAACGGGCCATCGACCACGATCGGGTTCGCGGTTGATAGCGGGGTCATCATCGCGACTTCGTGATTGGGATCGCGGTGGCCCGCTCTGAAATGCATCACCCCCTTGCCGTAGGGAAAGATCGCCAAATGTCCGATTGAAGCGGGCTGGATGTCGCGAATATGCGCTTCGTCGCAGCGAAAATGATAGAGCGTGGTGACGTAATCGCTAATTGCGGCCGGCGGTGCGATGTAGTCGACCGAGATGAGCGCGCTTTCGGTCAGCTCGTAGCCGGTCTCCGGCGAATCGGTATCAAAAGTTGCGTCCAGATTGTCGTGCAAATGACTCGCCGCCTCCCTGTTGCGGAGCGATGTAGCGGCTTGTCCGTTGAATCGACAACAAAAAAAGGGCGGCCCTTGAAACAAGGACCGCCCATTTAAGTTGAGGAACTCTTTGCAGATGCTGCTCCGAGCCCTTCGGGTCGCAAATGCTGATTAACCGGATCGCCCGGCCGCGGATTGTATGCATACGACAAGCCAGTGATTATCAATGGCAATTGGTGGTGAACGCGCAAGAAATCGCGGCTTGTCCGCGCGCGCAGCGATGTGCGGCCCCAACGTTTGCCGGGGTCGACACGGCGCGCGATATCGGGCTTAGGCAGCCGTGATGATGAAACGATTACGCCTGTTCGATCTCATGCGCCCGGCCCTGTTCGGGCTTGATCCCGAGACCGGTCATCGCCTCGCGATCACCGCGCTCAAGGCGATGCCATTACCCGGCCCGCGATCTTCGCAGGAGAGGGCAGGCAAGCTCGCGATCACTCTCGCAGGTCTCGACTTTCCCAACCCCGTCGGAGTGGCGGCAGGCTTCGACAAAGATGCCGAGGTGCCCGACGCGCTGCTGGCGCTGGGCTTTGGCTTTGCCGAGGTCGGTTCGATTACCCCGCTTGCCCAAGCGGGCAATGAACGGCCGCGATTGTTCCGGTTGGTCGAGGACGAAGCGGTGATCAACCGCATGGGTTTCAACAATGCCGGCGCCGATGCGGCGATCGCCCGTCTCGAGGCGCGAGCGGGGCGGCCGGGCATTGTCGGCGTCAATATCGGTGCGAACAAGGATTCGCCGAACCGCATCGCCGATTATGCGCTGATGGCGCGGCGGATGACGCCTCTGGCGAGCTATCTCGCGGTCAATGTCTCGAGCCCCAACACCCCCGGCCTTCGCGCATTGCAGGACGAGGCTTCGCTTGCCGCACTGATCGACGGCGTGATCGAGGCCCGCGACAGCACCGGAATAACCGCGCCGCCCCCGATTTTCCTCAAGGTGGCACCCGATCTTGAACCTGCCGACGTGGACGCGATCGCGCGGATCGCGATGGACAGGCAATTGGGCGCCTTGATCGTTTCGAACACCACCATTGCGCGCCCTTCGCTACGCTCGCGTCACGCGGGCGAGACCGGAGGGCTTTCGGGCGCCCCCTTGCGCGCTCTCGCCCTCAAGAGGCTGCGCGACTTTCGTAAGGCGACAGGTGGCGAGATGCCGCTGATCGGTGTCGGCGGCATTGCGAGCGCAGAGCACGCCTGGGAACGGATCCGCGCAGGCGCCAGCCTCGTGCAGACCTATTCGGCGATGGTCTATCGCGGCCCCCAGCTCGGCGCGGAAATCGCGCGCGGGATCGAACGCCTGATGAAGCGCGACGGCTTTGCCTGCCTTGCCGACGCGGTGGGAAGCGAATAGCGGTGGCCGCGATGACCAGACTGCTTGCAATCCTTTCGCCGCTCGCGCTCGCCGCGACATCATGCGCCGATGCGCCCGCCCCGGTTGGCCAGGCGAGCGATAAGCCGACACTGTCCGCACCTTCGGCCGCGGTGTCGAGCGCGGACCCGCGAGCCGATGCCGCGGGCGAGGCGATCCTTGCCCAGGGCGGTTCTGCCACCGATGCCGCGATCGCAGTCATGCTCGCCTTGACCGTGGTCGAACCGCAAAGCTCAGGAATCGGAGGTGGCGGGTTTCTGGTCCATGCGGGCGAGGATGGCGTCGTCACATTTGACGGGCGCGAGACCGCACCGGCAAGCGCGACCGGCAGGCGCTTCCTCGATGAGGACAGCGAACGCCTGCCGTTCGAGCAGCGCGTGATGTCCGGTCTGAGCGTCGGAGTGCCCGGCAATATCGCGCTCGCAGCCGAAGCACATGCCCGCTACGGGAAACTGCCCTGGGCCGACCTTTTCGCCCCCGCGATTGCGCTCGCGCGCGATGGTTTCGTCATGAACCGCCGACTCAACGGCTCGCTTGCCGAACGCCGCGAACGCGCCGGCCGGACCGCGGCGGCGCGTGCCGTGTTCTTCGGGCCCGATGGCGATCCGCTGCCGGTGGGAGCGAGAGTGCGGATCCCAGAACTTGCCGAAGCGCTCGAGGACCTCGCCGCGAGCGGACCCGAAGCCTTCTACCAGCGCAATGCCGCCAGTTTCGCCCGATATGTCGCTAGCGAAACTCCGCAGGACGGCCGCATGAGCGAAACGGATGTCACCGGCTATGCCGCCAAGCTTCGCGATCCGGTTTGCACGCGTTACCGGACCTACAAGGTCTGCGGCATGGGCCCGCCTTCTTCGGGCGGAGTGGCGGTCGCGCAGATGCTGGGCCAGCTCGAACGGTTCGATCTCGCCGCGCTCGGCCCCGACAATGCGACCTTCTGGCACCTTTTCCTCGAATCGCAGCGGATCGCCTATGCCGACCGCGAGCTCTACATTGCTGACAGCGATTTCGTTCCGGTCCCAGTCGAAGGGCTGGTGGACGGTGGATACATCTCCCGTCGCAGCGGCCTGATCGATCCCGACACAGTCTTGGCCAAGGTCGAGGCAGGAACGCCCCCCGGGGCACCGGCAGCCCTCGCCGATGGCGATGAACCGCCGGAAAACGGCACGACCCATTTTTCGGTGGTCGATGCCCATGGCAATGCCGCCAGCTACACCTCGACGGTCGAAGGCGCGTTCGGATCGGGGCTGCATTGGGGCGGTTTCTATCTCAACAACGAGCTGACCGATTTCAGCGCCACGCCCGAAGTGGACGGCGTGCCGGTCGCCAACCGGGTCGAGGGCGGAAAGCGACCGCGATCCTCGATGGCCCCCACCATTGTCTTCGACGAGGATAGCGAGGTCCTGCTGGTCATCGGCGCGGCGGGCGGCCCGACGATCCCCGTCCAGGTGGCGCGTTCGATTATCGGAGTCCTCGATTTCGGCCTGTCGGCGCGCGAGGCGCTCGATATGCCGCTGGTGATGGCATTCGGGCAGATGGTGGTGATCGAGGAAGACCGGATGCCGCAGGGCCTCGACGCCGCCCTGCGCGCGCGCGGTCACGAGCGCATCCACCTGCTCGCCCCTCGCGGCAAGGCCAATGCGCTGCTGCGCACCGGCAATGGCTGGGAAGCGGCAGGCGACCCGCGCATCGCCGACATGCTGCTATACCGCTAGGCGCCGATGCTTGCCGCTGGCGCTGCGAGGGATTAACCCCTCAACCGAACGACAAGACATGCTCGACCCGCGCAAGAACAGACGGGCGAGACCAGAGGAGCCGAGCCTGTGAACCTTTCTGACACGAGACCGGTCGCCGACCCGGCGGACCCTCAGATTCTCCAGGACATCGACAGTGCGAACAACCTGGTCGAACTGTTCCTGAAACGCGCTGATGAGAAGGGCGATCGCCCCTTCCTCGGCCGCAGGCAGGACGGCGAGTGGAAAACCCAGAGCTGGCGCGAAGCGGCAGAGCAGGTTTGCGTGCTTGCCGAGAACCTGCGCAATCTCGGCCTCAAGGACGGCGACCGTGTCGCAATCGTCTCTGAAAACCGCCCCGAATGGTGCATCGCGGATATCGCCATCATGGCTGCCGGGTGTATCTCGGTCCCGACCTACATCACCAATACCGAACGCGACCACGCGCACATTCTCGACAATTCGGGCGCGCGCGCTGTGATCGTCTCGACAGAGAAACTGCTCGCCCCTGTTGTCGGCGCGATCGGGCGCACCGGCGCGGTCGATTACGTCATCGGGATCGAGGACCTGCACCGCAAGCAGGCGAGCAGCTTCGAATACCATTCCTTCGCCGATCTTGTCGCGGGCGATGCGGCGGCCGCGCGCGAGGCGGTCGACCGGCGCATTGCGAACATTGCGCGCAGCGATACCGCCTGTCTGATCTATACCAGCGGCACCGGCGGTGCACCGCGCGGGGTGATGCAGCACCACGGCGCAATCCTGTGCAATATTGCCGGTGCGGCCGAAATCCTCATCAACGATTTCGGGATCCAGGACGAACGGTTCCTGTCCTTCCTTCCGCTCTCGCACGCCTACGAGCACACTGGCGGCCAGTACCTGCCGATCTCTGTCGGAGCTGAAATTTTCTATTCCGAAGGACTCGAAAAGCTTGCCTCGAACATAGAGGAAACGCGGCCCACGATCATGGTCGTCGTCCCGCGCCTATTCGAGGTGCTGCGCGCACGGATCATGAAGCAGGTGGCCAAGCAGGGCCGCGTTGCCAACATGATGATGGACGCCGCGCTCAAGATCAGCGCCAATGCCAAGGACGGCAAGAAGCGCCTGCGCGATCGCCCGATGGACCTTATGGTCGAAAAGACGCTGCGTCCCAAGATACGCCAGCGTTTCGGCGGGCGGATCAAGGCGATGGTATCGGGCGGCGCGCCGCTCAACCCCGAAGTCGGCAATTTCTTCGAAGCGATGGGGCTGACCATGCTTCAGGGCTATGGCCAGACCGAGGCCGGGCCGGTGATGAGCTGCAACCGTCCGGCGGCAGGTCTCAAGATGGACACGGTCGGCCCACCCATGCGCGGGGTCGAGATCAAGATCGCCGACGATGGCGAGATCCTGTGTCGCGGCGAGCTGGTGATGCATGGCTACTGGCGCAACGAGGCCGAGACCGAGCGCACGATCGTCGACGGCTGGCTGCATACCGGCGATATCGGCCATCTCGACGAGGCGGGCCGGATCGTCATCACTGACCGCAAGAAGGACATGATCGTCAACGACAAGGGCGACAATGTCGCTCCGCAGAAGATCGAGGGCATGCTCACGCTCCAGCCGGAGATCGCCCAGGCAATGGTGAGCGGCGACAAGCGCCCCTACGTGGTCGGCCTGATCGTGCCCGATGCCGAATGGGCGCTGGAATGGGCGCGCGCCAATGACGAGAAATTCGACATGAAGGCGCTGCAGGACCTGCCCGCTTTCAAACAGGCGGTGAGAAAAGCGGTCGATCGCACCAATGCCGATCTCTCGGTGGTCGAAAAGGTGCGCCAGTTCGCCTTTGCCGACGAAGCGTTCTCGATCGAGAATGAGGAAATGACGCCGAGCATGAAAATCAGGCGGCACAAGATCCGGGACCGCTACCAGGACCGGATTGACGGGCTTTATCGCAGCTAGGCCGCGCGCTTTCCTCTGCGCTTTGCCTCGGCGCGGATCTGGCCGAGCTGTGAGGCGAGCTCGGTCTTGGCACTGGCGATGCGCCGCAGCCATGCCACCATCTCGATCCTGCTGAACGCGCGCGTCTCAGGCCCCAACCGGCGTGATCCGTCATGGGTCGAGAGCATGAAGACGACGCCTTGCCCGGTCACTTTCATGGTGCCGTGAGCGAACCATGCGCGCTCCTCTGCGAGCTCGGCCCAGTCTGCCAGTTTGCGGGCCGTCGCCGCATCGTGACAGGTGAAGCCGCCCTTGCCGAGAAAGAGGGCGAGCGCCCGGTGCCGCGCTTTCGCACCGGGATGATGTGAGTCGCGCCCGAGCGCACATCCAAGGCATTCGAGTTCGGCGATGCAATCGTCGAGCGCTGCCTCGGTTCTTGAATAGAGATCCAGGCATGCGCCGCGCCAGGCCATCGCGGTGGCCTGCCAGTCGGCCTGGTATGCGGTCTTGGGGGTCTGCGGCGCTGGGCAGTGGATCATGTCGCCACTCTGGCCGCGAAAGCGTTAAGGATTCGCAAGCTTTAGGCCGCTTCGACGTCCTCGATATATTCGGGATAGAAGCGCGGGGGTTTGGTCGACCATCCCGGAGCCGTGGCTGCCGCCTCGCTGAGCGACTGCAGCAAGACCTTGCGCTGTTCGGGACGAATTGTCGGCAAGGCCGCGGCGGCACAGAATGCAGCGGGAAGATAAGGCCGCGCCTCGGCGCCGAGCAGGCGTTCGTAGAGGAAGCGGAATGCCGAAAAACTGGTGATGCGCTCCTGCGCCAGGTCGAAAGCGGCCATGCGAACCAGCTTGCCGATGAAGCGTTCGACCTCGCCGATCGTGCCTTCGACCGGAACCAGCTGGCCGAGCGATTTCAGGTCCTGGTAGGCGACATATTGGCGCCGGATCGCGGTGTTCTCCGCCTCGCTCCTGCCCCACAGCTTGAACGCGTCGCAGCGCGACAGGCCGATATCGAGGCTGCGCTTGACATAACGCTGTTCGCACGGGCTGAAGCCGGCGAATTCGCGCATTTCGGCGATGGCCAAGGTGGCAGTGCTGGCAAGGGTCATGCGTTGTCTCCTGCGTTCAGAAGACGGTTGTCCCTCAACTTGGTTAATACGTAGTAACCATGGGCCCGGTTTTACGATTTGGTATCGTTCAGATCAGCCCGGCGAGCGGCGAAGACGGGTCGGCATATTTGCGCCGTCCCATGCGCCCGGCGAGATAGGCTTCGCGCCCGGCCTCGACCGCGAATTTCATCGCGCGGGCCATGCGGATCGGGTCCTTGGCCTCGGCAATCGCGGTGTTCATCAGGATCCCGTCACAGCCCAGTTCCATCCCAACCGCCGCATCGCTCGCAGTTCCAACCCCGGCATCGACCAGGACCGGGACATTCGCGCCCTCGACGATCAGGCGGATGGTGACCTGGTTCTGGATGCCCAGCCCTGATCCGATCGGCGCCCCCAACGGCATGATAGCCACCGCGCCTGCGTCTTCGAGCTGTTTTGCTGCGATCGGATCGTCGACGCAATAGACCATCGGCAGGAAACCTTCCCTGGCGAGCACCTCGGTCGCCTTCAGCGTTTCGCGCATGTCGGGATAGAGTGTGCGCGCCTCTCCCAGCACTTCGAGCTTGACGAGGTCCCAGCCTCCCGCCTCGCGCGCGAGCCGCAAGGTCCGGATCGCGTCATCGGCGGTGAAACAGCCGGCGGTGTTGGGAAGATAGGTTATCTTCTTCGGGTCGATGTAGTCGGTCAGCATCGGTGCCTTGGGATCGCTGACATTGACCCGGCGCACCGCGACCGTGACGATCTCGGCCCCGCTTGCCTCGACGGCTGCGGCGTTCTGTTCGAAATCCTTGTATTTGCCGGTGCCGACGATCAGTCGCGAGTTGAAGCTGCGGCCCGCCACGCTCCAGCTATCGCCAGCGTTATCACTGCCACCACCGACGAAGTAGACGACCTCGAGCACATCGCCTTCGGCCAGCGGCGCGTTGGCGAGTGTCGAGCGCGGGACGATCGTCCCATTGGCTTCGACCGCGACCTTTTCGGGCGCGAGATCGAGTTCGCGCACGAGTTCGGCGATAGTAGTGGCGGCGGTGCGGCGGGACTCGCCGTTCAGGGTGATGGTGTGCATTTGGCTCATGCGCCCCGCTTACCAAGAGCGCGCCGCGTGGCAACCGCCAGTTTAGCGGGGCGAGCGAAGATTGAGCAGGTGGCCGACCGAAACCAGCGCAACCCCGATGATCGTCAGCACCGCTTCCTGCGTGCCGTGCGGCGAAGCAAGCGCTCCGCCCATGAAGGTGAGGCCGGTCATCGCGATCACGAAGGGCGCGGCCCGGCGATGCTTCAGCGCACCCCAGCCAATGGCGACCGCCGCAACCACCAGCGCAAGCAGCAATCCGAAGCGATGGATCTCGGGAGCAAGGAGGAAATGCCCGCCAAGCCCGAGGCCCGAAACGATCACCACGGTGGCCACGCAATGGATCGCGCACAGGCCAGCCATCCCGATCCCAAACTGGTCGAGCCGCTGGCGCTGCGATGCGCGCGGAGAGAAGGGCGATTCCGTCATGACTTGCCTGCGATATATGTAACAACATAACATTGCGCAAGGCTCGAAGCGCCCGTCGCATGATGCCGGCTGGTCGGTATTGCGGACCGCGCACCGGTCGATGCACCGAAGTTGCTTGCAAGCGTGTTCGCCGCATTTCATGGGTCGCAGGTCATGAGCACGCCCTCGCCCGCATCGTTTTCCGACCCTTTGCGACCCGGTCTCGGCAGCAGCCGACCGCTCGCCATTGCTCGCTGGCTCGAATTCGTTGCCGGTTTCGTGGTTCTCATCGTGCTTGTGGGGGGGATTACCCGGCTGACCGAAAGCGGGTTATCAATCACCGAATGGAATGTCGCGACGGGGATTTTGCCGCCGCTCACCGAAGCGCAATGGGCCGCCGAGTTCGCCAAATATCGCGCGACACCCGAATACCGGCTTGAAGCGGCAGCCACAGGCATGACCATCGCCGATTTCAAGTTCATCTTCTTCTGGGAGTGGTTTCATCGCCTGCTCGCGCGACTGGTCGGCCTTGCCTATGCCGTGCCGCTCGCCTGGTTCTGGATTAAGGGTGCGATTCCCGCAGGGTTCAAACCCCGTCTCCTCGCTCTGCTGGCACTGGGCGGGCTGCAAGGTCTGTTCGGCTGGCTGATGGTGCAGTCTGGGCTCGTCGGAGACATGACCGATGTCAGCCATTTCCGCCTCTCGCTGCATTTGCTGACAGCGCTGCTCCTGCTTGCCGCGCTGGTATGGACCGCGCGAGATATGCGCTGTCTTGCCGCCGAACCGGGTGCGCGGCCCGCACCGCTCACACGCGGTTCGGCGTTCGTCGCGTTGATCCTGTTCGTGCAATTGCTGCTCGGCGCTTGGGTCGCAGGGCTCAATGCGGGTCATGCCGCCTATGACTGGCCGCTGATGAACGGACGGCTGGTTCCCGAGATCGATCTCGCGCGCGGATTTGCCTGGACGCTGACCCATGACCCGTTCCTGCTGCACTTCCTCCATCGATGGTGGGCCTGGGTCGTGGTGGGCACGCTGATCTGGCTCGCGCGGCGCGTGCGGCGGACCGACCGCACCGCCTCGATCGCGCTCCACAGCGCCTTTGGTCTCATGCTCGTGCTCGGGATCGCGACCGTGCTGAGCGAAGTATCTCTCTGGGTTGCGGCCGCGCACCAGCTCGCAGGCGCCTTGCTGGTCGCCGCCAGCGCAGCGGCAATGCATGCCGATGGCATGGCGCGGCAGGCGGCATTGGCGGACCGGTCATGAGCGAAGTCGTGGCGGCCCTCGTCTATTGCCCCTTCCCCGACCGGGAAACGGCCCGCTCCATTGCCGCGCGGCTGCTCGAGGATGGGCTGATAGCCTGCGCCAACATCCTCCCCGCAATCGAATCGCTCTATGAGTGGGAAGGCGAATGCGCGGCAGCGAGCGAGGTCGCGGTGCTGTTAAAGACGACTTCACACAGGCTGGAGGCGCTGGTGGACCGCCTCGGCGACGAACATCCCTACGATACGCCGGCGATAATCGGCTGGCGTTGCGACGCGGCCCATCCTGAGACGTTGCAATGGCTGGTCAAGGCCGTAGGCTAACAGCCAAACAAAGCCTTGCGTAATCGCATGGCGACTCAAGGATCGCGATGACCCACACGACCCGCCGCGGCGTTCTGTCGACAATCCTGGTCTCGGGAGGAGCGCTTGCGTTCGCTCCCACCGCTCTTCATGCCGCGCGCGCCGTTCGCCTGCCGTCGGGGCCCCTGCGACTGACCCGCAGGATCGAGCGCGACCTCGTCGATGGCAAGCAGATCATCGTCGAACGCAGCTGGCAGGTCGCCTTTTCTCCCGCCGGCCGCGACATCGCCATCCACGGGCAGCAATTGCACGCCCGCGTCGACGCCCCCGAACTGCTCGCTCCGATCGCGGCGATCGAGGAATCGCGAAGCACCGATGCGATGTGGCCTGTTATTCTCGGCCCCGACGGCCAGATCGCCGCTGCCGGCAAGGACATCGCCGATCGCGATCTGGCGGCGGTGATCCGCGAAGGCGAGAAGATTTTGAAAGCGCGCCCCATGCCGGAGACCGAACGCTCCGCCCGCCTGCAATATCTCAGCGAGATGCAGCGTGCCGGCAGTTCGCTGCTCGACCGCTTGCCGGGCGACCTGTTCTATCCCCGCCTGGGCCCTGTGCGGACCGTTCGCTCGCTCGAAGTGCCCGGCGGCGTGACTGGCGAGTTCGAGCTGTATTACAACGCCGTGCCCGCATATGAGCACGGCTGGCTCGACAGTGCAGAACGCATCGTGACCACCCGGATCGGCGCCTACGAGCAGCGCGCATGCGAATATTGGCAGCTCTCGCAGACCCTCTCCTGACCCGTCGCAAACCTCCAAGGTATTATTTTACCTCCCCGCAAAGCCGCGGATTTGGTTGACTTGAGCGCCTTTGGGCGACAAATGCGCGCTCTCCCGCAATCCTGGCGTCCGCGCTCGGGCCTGCGATTCGCTGCGGCGGCACCGCGTGTGCCGGGCAGCGGCATCAGAAGAGATTTTGCAAACCCTTTGCTTTGAAGGACATCAAGCCATGAAGGCGCTCAGCAAGCAGACCAAGTCGGTGAAACCGGCAGAGGTCGAAAAGAAATGGCACCTGATCGATGCCGACGGCCTCGTCGTCGGTCGGCTCGCCGCGATCATCGCCAATATCCTGCGCGGCAAGCACAAGCCGATCTACACCCCGCATGTCGATTGCGGCGATCACGTCATCGTGATCAATGCCGACAAGGTGAAGTTCACCAGCAACAAGGCCGAGAAGAAGGTCTATTACAAGCACACCGGCCACCCCGGCGGCATCAAGGAAACCACGCCTGCGAAGATTCTCGAAGGCCGTTTCCCCGAACGCGTGCTCGAAAAGGCTGTCGAACGCATGATCCCGCGCGGTCCGCTTGGCCGTGCGCAGATGAAGGCGCTTCACCTCTATAACGGCACCGAGCACCCGCATGACGGCCAGAACCCGGCCGTGCTCGACGTCGCTTCCATGAACCGCAAGAACAAGGTCACCGCGTAATGGCTGACGAGAAGAACACCGAGACCGTGTCCGACCTGTCGGATCTCAAGGACATCGCCGGCGACGCGCCTGCCGCGGACGCTGCCGAAATCGCTCAGAACCCTGCCACGCCGCTGCGCGAGCAGGAGCTCGACGCCCAAGGTCGCGCTTACGCCACCGGCCGCCGCAAGGACGCCAAGGCACGCGTGTGGATCAAGCCGGGCACCGGCAAGGTCACCGTCAATGGCCGTGACCAGGAAGTCTATTTCGCACGTCCGACGCTGCGCCTGATCATCGACCAGCCGTTCGCGATCACCGAACGCCAGGGCCAGTACGATGTCATCGCTACGGTCAAGGGCGGCGGGCTTTCGGGCCAGGCCGGCGCAGTCAAGCATGGCATCAGCCAGGCACTCGCCAAGTACGAACCCGAACTGCGCGCCACCGTGAAGGCTGCCGGATTCCTCACCCGCGACAGCCGCGTGGTCGAGCGCAAGAAGTACGGCCGTGCCAAGGCACGCCGTTCGTTCCAGTTCTCGAAGCGTTAAACCGCTTCCGGCAATCACGAACAAGAAGGGCGGCTCTCCACCGGGAGGGCCGCCCTTTTTCTATCCGGGTACCGGATCGAATCAGCGCTGGAGCAGGATCAGCCCCCATGACAGGCCGCTACCGGCCAGAAAGAGGGGCCAGGACCAGAACAGCCGATAGTCAGCGACCTCGAACGAGCGGATCATCAGCTGGCCCCCGCTCGAGCCCTGCGACCCGATCACGATCGCCACGCATCCGGTGACAACCGCCGCTATGGTCATCGCCTTGAGCAATCCCATCGCTTCATGACTCCCTCGTTTCGACGCGCCTCGGCGCGATTCGCCGCTTCGCATAATCATGCTCAACAAGGGTTTAACAGCGCGGTGACGGGCTAGGTTAAAACTGGGCAGCGTCAGGTTAAGGGCGCGCCCGGGGGCGGGACACGCGAACAAACGCAGTTCAGGCCGGCAATTCGCGCAGTTCGCTCGTGATCGTGCCGGCCGCGATGCTGACGACCCGGTAGGAGGCGGGCGCGCCGTGGCGCAGCCGGGTGGACAGCGTGCCTGCCCCGATCATCCGCATGCTGTGTCCGCCGCTTTCGCGCATTTCGTCGAACGGGCGGTGCACATGGCCCGACAGAATCGCATCGGCTCCCGCTGCCGCAATGGCGGCAAAGGCCCGGTCGCCGCCAATCGTGGGATTGGCCTTCTCGCCCCGTGATCCGAGGAGCGGATGATGGGCGGTCACGATGACCTTGCGCGGATCATCGCGCAGCGCCGCCAGCCGGTCGAGCGAGCGTGCCAACGCCTTGTCGGTCACCACGCCGTCCGACCAGGGAAATCGGCCTTGCGCGCGCACGGTCGTCTTGAGCGACACCAGCACGACATCCTCGCTTTCGAAAACGGTGCCGACCTCGGCATCGAGCCTGCGAAAGCGGCGATAGGGGTCGAAGAACCGCTCAAACGGATTGTAATAGGGCATGTCGTGATTGCCCGGTTCTAGCACGACCGGAACGCCGAGACTGGCGAACCAGGCAGCGGCATCGCGATATTCGCTATGCTTAGCGCGCTGGGTCAGGTCGCCGGTGCACACCAGCGCATCGGGTCGGTCGCGCTCAAGGTCCGCCTCGACCGCAGCCAAAGCGTCGCGATCCTCGACACCGAAATGAATGTCGCTGACATGGAAGAAGCTGGTAGCCATAACGCGATCCTCCCAAGCCGCCCACGCACCAAAGCGCAAGCCTCAAACCACTCTGGCCTAAACGCGCCCGGTCAGGATCAGCCACGCCGACACCGCGTTGAGCGCGCTGTAGGCTCCATAGGCCCATGCCATCCCGGCCCAGCCATTGGCCGCCAGCAGCAGCGCCGCGAGCAGGACGAGAAATTCGGCAACGAAAGTCATACGCCCGCCCAGCGATCGGACGAAGCCCGGCATCTGTCCCACCATCGGGTGGTCGCTTTCGAGCACGGCCCGGTGCATCGCGAAATTGGCGATGCCGAGAAGAAAGATAATGACAAGGGCGGCGGTCATGACGCGCCCATTATGCCGCAATCGCCGGTCGGATGGAAACTACGCTTTGTCGGCTTCCATGGCGCGCCGGTCCTGCCGCAGGACCGCCAATCGACATTCGCGTACCGGTTCATCGACCATCGCATGACCTGCCTCAGGGTCTGTCCTAACTCTTTGAAACCACGGGAGGCGCCGCGGCATCCCCGGATCGAGACCCCGCTCGATCCCCGCCGCCTCCTGATTAATGGAGAAAAGACATGAAGACCCTTGCGATCGCCGCAGCCACCCTCGCGTTTTCCGCAGCTCCGGCGCTGGCCGGCCCGGAACAATTGCCGACCCAGAAGGTCAGCACCGCCGGGATCGATCTCGCCACGCCCGAGGGCCAGGCCATGCTCGACCGCCGGATCGAACGCGCCGCGCGCGAAGTCTGCCAGGTCGATGCTGTTCGTACCGGCACCCGGATCCGCGCCGCAGACAGCGTCGCCTGTCTCGCTCACGCCCGGGCGAGTGCACAGCGGCAGGTCGCCACGATGATCGAGGACCAGCGCCGCGGCGGTTGACCCCGCGACCTGACCCCCTGCGTCCCCCGCGGCGCAGGCTTTGCGGCCCGAACCCTTTCAGTCCCGGGGTTCGGGCCGCTTCATATTTATTGGATCGAAGGCCTGCCGTAGTGCCCGGGAATTGATTGATCAGCGTCCGGCCATCGCCTTGACCTTGGACAGGTAGGTCCGCCCGATGCGCAGGGCCTCACCGTTCTGCAATTCCGCCGACCACACGCCGAGCCCATCGTGCCGCAATCCGCGAATATTGTCGCGCCGCAGGATGGTCGAACGGTGGATGCGGATGAATTGCTCGGGATCGAGTCGCGCCTCGAGCCCGGCAATCGTCTGGAGCAGCAGATAGGAGCGCGAAGGCTCGCCCTCGCCGCTCGGATCGCCGACATGCAGGCGCACGTAATCGCGCTCGGCATCGATCTGGTGAACCTCGCTGACCGCGATCCGCAGCAATTCGGACCTGTGCGGCACCCACAATTCGTCGAGCCATTTGCTCTGCGGAGCCTTGCGCTCGCCCCGGCGGGCCACCGCCCGCTCGATCGCACGTTCGAGCCGGTCGGCCGAGACGGGCTTGAGCACATAGTCGATCGCTTCGAGGTCGAAGGCTTCGACCGCGAAGTGGTCGTGCGCGGTCACAAAGATCACCGCCGGGGCGTCCTCGTTCTCGGCAAGGCTGCGCGCGACACCCAGCCCGTCTAGTTCGGGCATGGTCATGTCGAGAAGGACGAGGTCAGGGTCGAGTTTTTCCGCAAGGCGCAAGGCGGCTGCGCCATCGCTCGCGGTGCCGACCACGTTGATCGCGGGTATCTCGGCGCAAATGACCTGAATGCGCTCGACCGCAAGCGGCTCGTCATCGACGATCATGGTGCGCAGCGCCTGGGTCTCGGTCTCAGTATCGGACATGGTTCTCGCGTGTCAGTTGATCGGGCGGGATAGGGGTATGCGCATCTCGGTGCGGTAGCCACCGGGCACCGGTGCCGAGGTAAATCCGATATCCGAACCGAACCGCGCTTCGAGCCGGTCGCGCACATTGGCAAGTCCGATTCCGAAACCGTGCAGCGCGCCTTCTGGCACTCCCGGACCATCGTCGCTGACCGAGATCACCAACCGGTCGAACTCCTCGCGTGCGGCAACGGTGATCGTCACCGGGCGCGACACCGCGGAAACCGCGTACTTGACCGAGTTCTCGACCAGAGGCTGGAGGATCATGCCCGGAACGCGCGCGTCCTCGAGGTCTTCGGGCAGTTCGAAATTGCAGACCAGCCGCTCGGGAAAACGAACCGCCTCGATATCGAGATAAAGCTGCTGGAGATCGAATTCGTCCTTCAACGCCACGTCGCTGGTCGGCTCGTCGGCAAGGCTGTGACGATAGAACCGGCTGATCGTCTGGATCATCCGCTCGGCGCGCTCGGTCTTGCCAGTGATGACCAGCGCCGAGAGCGAATTGAGCGTGTTGAACAGGAAATGCGGGTTCACCTGGTAGCGCAGCGACCGCAGCTCGGCCGCCTTGGCTGCCGAGCGGAACTGCTGTTCGCGCCGTTCGGCCGCGCGCGCCTGGTAGCCGGCGAGCAGGGCGAAATATGTCGATGCCCACGCAAGCAGGAGGAAATACCGTCCCAGCGCGATCTCGAGCACGGTCTTCCAGTCGTCATCGCGCATTGCGGCGGGCGCGATGATGAGCGATTCCGACAATTGCGGCGGGCCAGACCCGTCAGGCCCGCTCGGCGCCTTGACCTGCACGCCTTCGGGCAGGTCGTAGAGCAGGTTCCCTTCATCGTCGAAGCGGAAGCCGCGCTCTTCGGCGAATTTCTGCTCCATCTGCTCGGAGATGTCGGCGAAGGCATATTGATTGATATGCCCGATCGCCACCGCCACCGGCACCGCGAACACGATGGCCGCGCCGATCTTGATCCACAGCGCCTGCCGATCGACCATACGAAGCAGCGCCCACAGCACGATCGTCAGCCCGATCCCTGCCAGCGTCACCAGCACGCGGCGATAGGCCATCTCGGTGAACAGCTCGAAATCGAGAATGTAGCTGCGCAGCGTGATCAGCGTGAAATAGGTGCCCCAAAGGACAACCATCGACACGAGAACCGTGCGAAACGGCACGGTGATGGGCGCCTTCTTGGCGGGCGCTTCGGGTGTTCTGCTCAGATCCATATGTCGCCAAGCCTGATAGCCCGTGAAGCGCAAAAGCGCCAATCGGTCGTCGGGCTCCATCGCGCCTTGGTCGAATGGCCAATGTCGCTCGAAGAAGGTGGTCGCCGGTCCAAGGGCGTTCAATCGCGCGGCTTGATCATGTCCTTGGGCACGATCCAGGCATCGAACTGCTCCTCGGTGAGCAGGCCGAGTTCGAGCCCGGCTTCCTTGAGCGTGGTCCCGTCGCCATGGGCTTTCTTGGCGATCTTCGCCGCGTTGTCATAGCCGATATGCGGGTTGAGCGCGGTGACCAGCATCAGGCTCTCGTTCATCAGCTGGTCGATCCGGCCGGTATTGGCCTCGATCCCGGTGACGCAATTGTCGGTGAAGCTCACTGCCGAATCCGACAAGAGGCGGATCGATTGCAGCACGTTGTAGATCATCACCGGCTTGAACACGTTGAGTTCGAGATGGCCGTGCGAACCGGCAACACTCACCGTCACCGCATTGCCCATGACCTGTGCACACACCATGGTCAGCGCCTCGCACTGGGTCGGATTGACCTTGCCCGGCATGATCGAGGAACCGGGTTCGTTGGCGGGAAGCGCGATCTCGCCGAGGCCCGATCGCGGGCCCGAGCCGAGCAGACGGATGTCGTTGGCGATCTTCATGCAGCTGACCGCGACCGTGTTGAGCGCACCCGACAGCTCGACCAGCGCATCATGCGCGGCAAGCGCTTCGAACTTGTTGGGCGCGGTGACGAAATCGTGCCCGGTTGCGGCTGCGACATGTTCGGCGAATTTTTCGGCAAAGCCCGCCTTGGAATTGATGCCGGTGCCCACCGCGGTGCCGCCCTGCGCGAGTTCGAGCACCCGCGGAAGCGCGCTCTCGACGCGCGCGATCCCGTATTCGACCTGCTTGGCATAGCCTGAAAATTCCTGGCCGAGCGTTAGCGGGGTCGCGTCCTGCAAGTGGGTGCGGCCGATCTTGACGATGTCGGCAAAGGCCTTCGCCTTGTCATCGAGCGCGGCGTGCAGGTGCTTCAGCGCCGGGACCAGCCGCTCGATCACCTCGCTGCCCGCGGCGATGTGCATCGCGGTGGGAAAGGTGTCGTTCGAGCTCTGGCCCATATTGCAGTGATCATTGGGATGAACCGGCTCCTTGCCGCCATGCTGGCCGGTCAGGATCTGGTTGGCGCGGCTCGCGATCACCTCGTTGGCGTTCATGTTCGACTGGGTGCCCGAGCCCGTCTGCCAGACTGAGAGCGGGAACTGGTCGGCAAGAGTCCCGTCGATCACTTCGCCCGCTGCCCGAACGATCGCATCGCCCAGCTTTTCGTCGAGCACGCCGAGATCCATATTGGCCTTGGCCGCCGATTGTTTCTGGATTCCCAGCGCCTTGATCAGCGGGGCGGGCATGGTTTCTGTGCCGATGTCGAAATTCGCAAGCGAGCGCTGCGACTGCGCGCCCCAATGCGCATCGGCAGGCACCGCGACCTCGCCCAGCGAATCGGTTTCTATCCGGACCTTGCCGGTAGCGCCGAAAATCTGCCCGTCATTGTGAGTGGTTGTGGTCACGTCGCTCATCGAAGCCCTCCTGACTTTGGTCGAAACCGG
This sequence comes from Qipengyuania nanhaisediminis, assembly GCF_045862805.1. Lineage (GTDB taxonomy): Bacteria > Pseudomonadota > Alphaproteobacteria > Sphingomonadales > Sphingomonadaceae > Erythrobacter > Erythrobacter nanhaisediminis_A. The sequence continues at coordinate 392,563 of NZ_AP025760.1, read as the reverse complement.
GTCACGGTCCGTTTGGCGCGCTCCATATGACGGGCGCTGCCGGCAGGTCAAAGCAAAGCTGGCCTGCCCGCGCGAATTGCGCTGCAATTGGTCTTGGAACTGTCAGCCGCGAGGGCTAGGAAGGGTTGACGCGCTGTATTGCAACCCTAATACAGTCTGACGGAGCACGCATGAGCAACACCACCCTGACCCGCGACAGCCTCGCCTCCCGCAAGGCCATGATCGACAGCCAGCTGCGCACGAGCGGCGTGAACGAGGAATTCGCGCTTGCGCGGATGATGGCAGTCCCGCGCGAAGAATTCATCCCGGCCGACAAGGCGCACCTGGCCTATATCGACCGTTCGGTTGCGGTCGGCGACGGCGTGCTTGCCGCGCCGCTGTTCTACGGCAAGGTCCTGATCGAAGCCGCGCCAAGCGCGCAAGACAGCGCCCTCGTGGTCGAAGGCGGCACCGGGTATCTGGCCGAATTGCTACGTCCGCTGGTCGCCGATCTGCACACGGTCTCTGCCGCCGATGCGGCAGCTGGCAAGATCGGGTCCGGTTCGCACTCGCTGATCGTGATCGATGGCGCGATCGAGCAATTGCCCGAATGTCTCGGCGATGCGCTCGAGGAAGGCGGCCGTGTGGTTGGCGGCCTGGTCGAGCGCGGGGTCACCCGGCTTGCCTCGGGCCGCAAGGTTGCAGGACAAATCGCCCTGCTGGCGGTCGAAGACCTCGGTATTCCCGTGCTTCATTATTTCGACCGGCCCAAGGGCTGGACCTTCTGATGGCGGCTGGCGCGCGTTTCGCGACAGGTTTGCGCATGGCGGCGTGCGTCGGCGCGCTGGCGTTTGCGGGCCAGGCCGCGAGCGCGCAGGCCGAAACACTGCGCGAGGCGCTTGCCGCCGTCTATAACAGCAATCCCACCCTCGAAGGCGCACGGGCATCGCAGCGCGCGAGCGACGAGGACGTGAACGTGCAGCGCGCACTCGGCCTGCCGAGCGCGACGGCAACCGCCACCCATATCGAGTTCCTGCGCAAATCGGCCAATTCCTTCACCGCGCCTTCGCGCAATCTGGGGATCAATGCCCAGTTGCAGGTGCCGATCTATTCGGGTGGCGCGGTGCGCAACGGGATCGCCGCCGCGCGCGAGCGGGTCGAGGCCGGACGGGCCGATCTGCGCGCGACCGAAAGCGCGATCTTCGCACAGACCGTCGCCGCTTACATGGACGTGTTGCGCGCCGAAGCCCTGGCCCAGCTGGCTGACAACCAGGTCGACGTGTTGCGCGTGACCTTCGAATCGACCAGCGACCGGTTTGAAATCGGGGACCTGACCCGCACCGATGTCGCCCAGGCACAATCGCGGTTCGCGCTGGCCGAAGGCGACCTGCGCACCGCGATCTCCAATCTCGTCGCCGCGCGCGAGACCTATATCGAGCTCGTCGGGCGCGCGCCGGTCGATCTCCAGGCTCCGCCGCCGCTTCCCGGCCTCCCGCAAACGGCGGGCGAAGCGGTCGCGACCGCGCTCGAGAACAATCCCGACCTCATCGCGGCCAAGGAACGCGCGGATGCGGCCGGTTACGACTACGAGGTCGCCGGTTCTGGGCGCCTGCCCACAGTCGGCCTGTTTGCCAATTACGATTATAGCGATTTCTTCGGCACCCTGGGTGGCCCTATCGCGTCCGATTTCGCGCAGAGCGAAACGACCGCCAATGCCGGCGTGCGCGTGACCATCCCGCTGTTCCAGGGCGGTCTGCCAGCCGCGCGCCAGCGCCAGGCCGGTGCGCGCGAAAGCGCTGCGCTCGAACAGGTCATCGCGACCGAACGCCGCGTAATCCAGCAGACCCGCGCGGCCTATGCCAGCTGGCGTGCATCCAATGCGGTGATCGCCAGCTCGCTCGCTGCTGTCGAAGCGGCCGAGCTTAGCCTCGAGGGCGTGCGCGCGGGCAATTCGATCGGCAACCGCACCATCATCGAGGTGCTCAATGCCGAACAGGAATTGCTGTCGGCGCGCGCCCAGCTCGTGACAGCAAGGCGCAATGCCTATGTCGCAGGCTTCTCGTTGCTGGCCGCAATGGGCCGAGCCGAGGCCCGCGATCTCAACTTGGAGACCGGGGGCCCGCTTTACGATCCGCTCGCCAATTACGAACGGGTCGACGGACGCATCTGGGACTGGGACCGCGATCCCGAACCGGCACCGAATTCGACCAGGACCGTTGACATTACGGCAGGCGAAGACTTGATTGGTCCCGTATTGGAACCGTCCGAATGACGCGAAGTGCGTGATTCGCAAGGTTAACGCAGCAGATCAGGGGCATCTCGGGTGGCGAACGAAAACGAAGCATCGGTCGAAGAGATTCTTGAATCGATCAAGAAGGTGATCGCGCGCGATAGCCGAGACAACGCGCTCGCCTCGCGGGCGAACCGCCAGGAAAAGCCCGAGGCGCAGCCGGTCGAACCTGCCGCGCAGGACGAGGCCGAAGAAGTGCTCGACCTTGCCGAAATGGAATTGTCCGATTTCGACGATGGTGACAGTGATGAGCGCGAAGAGAACCTCTCGCCCGCGTCGGACGACGACAGCGACGAATCGCTCATCGCCGAGGAAGTGCGCGGCGCAATGCAGCAGAACCTCGCCGCGCTTGCCATGCTCTCCGAGCCGCCGGCAAAACCGCAGATCGTGCGCTCGGGCGAAACGTCGCTCGAAGGGCTGACCCGCGAATTGCTTCGCCCGATGCTCGCCCAATGGCTCGATACCCATCTTCCCGGCATGGTCGAGAAGATGGTCCAGGCCGAGATCGCTCGGATCGCGGGCAAGCGCAACTAGGCCGCACTCAGACCCGTTTAGCGGTTTCTCTGGAAAGAGCCTCGCGCTGGCTGTAACTGCCATACGCATGACACGCCGCATCATTCGCTCGCTCGCCTTCGCCGCAATCCCCGCCCTCGTCTTTGCGCCGCTTTCCGCGAGCGCGCATGACGAGGCCGAGCCGCACGGAATCCAAGGGCTCGAACGGCCGCCCATGACCGCGCGGGACCTCGTCACCATGCCGCGGCTCGGCGGTCCGACTGTCACTTCGGATGGGCGCTACGCGGTCTATTCGGTGACCCGCACCGATCCTGAGACTTACGATCGAAAGCCAGAGCATTACATCCTCGACATCGCGGGACAAGGTAGCGATCCGGTGCGCTTCGACCTTGGGATACGGGCCTCCTCGCTCTCCTTCGGGCCGGACAATTTCCTCTATTTCCTGAGCTCCGACCACATCGGAAGCGATGATGACGAGGCCGTCGAAAGGCGCTCGCGGCTCTGGCGCGCCGCGCTCGAGGCTGATGGCAATGTCACCGGCCCGATGCTTGTCGCCGATATCGAGGGTGGAGATATCGCAGGCTTCGCGCTTTCCCCGTCCGGCGACGCTGTTGCGCTTTGGGGTGAGACCGGGCGCGATTGCGCAAGCCTGTTCTGCGAGCAGAACGCGGAGCAAATCGGCAGCGGACGCCTCTATGAGGGCGATGGTGGTTTCTACCGCCACTGGGACCGCTGGATCGAACCGGGCAAGCTTAACCGCGTCTTTGTTTTCGACCTCGAAGACGGGACGATCACGGGAGACGGGGTGGCCGCCGATGGCGGACAGCCGATCGGCAATACGCCAACCATGCCGTTCGGCGGCAGCGAAGATATCGCCTGGGCGCCTGATGGATCGGGTCTCTATTTCGTAGCGCGCGAAGCCGATGCAAGCGAACCGACTTCGACCGATCTCGACATCTACTGGTCGAACCTTTCGGGCGCTGCGCCGGTCAACCTGACCGCGGACAATCCTGCCTACGACGCCAATCCGGCACCGTCGCCCGACGGCCGCAGCCTCGCTTATGTCGCCATGGCGCGGGCAGGTTACGAATCCGATCGCACCGTCATTCACCTGCGCGATCTCGCCAGCGGAGAGGTGCGCGCTCTCACGCGGGACACCGATCTTTCCTTTCACTCGTTGAGCTGGAGCGCGGACGGTCGTCATATCCTTGCCACCGCCGCGGACGTGCTCGACACGCCTGCTTTCCGGATCGACCCCGAAACCGGCGCCGTGACCGAGCTCAATCTGATGGCCGGGGCCGAAGCGCATATCGGCAATCTCACCGCGCTTGCCGGCGATCGCCTGTTGTTCACCCGCGATTCGATCGGTGTGCCGAGCGAGCTTTACCTCGCCCATAGCTCGGCGACAGCGCGCCCGCTGACCGACGTGGTGACCAGTCGCATGGGCGAAAAGGCGACGACGGTGACCACGCGCTTCTCCTTTGCAGGCGCCGAAGGCGACACCGTCTGGGGTCAGATCACGCGCCTCGAAAATCAGGAAGGTCCGATTCCTGCCATCCTCTACATCCATGGCGGGCCGCAAGGATCGTTCCGCGATGGCTGGTCGAGCCGATGGAACCCGCGCGTGCTGGCGAGCCAGGGATATGCGGTGATCTCGGTCGATTTCCACGGGAGCGCCGGATATGGGCAGGACTTCATGGATTCGATCAACCGCGACTGGGGCGGAAAGCCGCTGGTCGATCTCCAGCTCGGCCTCGATGCCGCGCTGGCGCTTGACAGCCAGATCGACGGCACCCGCGCCTGCGCGATGGGGGCGAGCTATGGCGGCTACATGGTGAACTGGATCGCCGGCAACTGGCCCGACCGGTTCAACTGCCTCGTCCAGCACGATGGCCTGTTCGACATGCGCAGCTTCTATTATTCGACCGAAGAACTGTGGTTCCCGCGCTGGGATTTTGGCGGCTCGTATTCGGAGGCCAAGGAAACTTATGAGCGCTGGAACCCGGTCAATTACGTCGAGAACTGGCGCACCCCGATGCTGGTGATCGCGGGCGAACAGGATTTCCGCGTGCCCTACACGCAGGGCCTGCAAAGCTTCACCGCATTGCAGGAGCGCGGCGTGCCTTCGCAGCTGCTGGTCTTCCCCGACGAAAACCACTGGGTGCTCGGCGCGAAAAACTCGCTGCAATGGCACGACACCGTCTTTGCGTGGCTCGATCGCTGGCTGACGCGCGAGGATGACGCGGGCGAATGAGCAAGAACAGCCTGCTTTCTGCGCAGACCGCGCTGGCGAAGAAATACGGCGATGGCGAGCAACGCATCGAGCGCCAGATCTTCCTGTGCGCGGTCTCCGAAAAGCAGAAATGCTGCTCGCGCGAGGAAGGCAAGCGCGCCTGGCAACACCTCAAGGACACGTTGAAGGAGCGCGGCCTTGCAGGGTCGAGGCGCACCGCCGACCATCCGAAAGGTCCCGGCGGGATCCAGCGCTCCAAGGCCGACTGCCTTCAGATCTGCGCGCATGGGCCGATCGCGGTCGTTTGGCCCGACGGCGTCTGGTACCACTCGTGCCGCCCCGAAGTGTTGGACCGGATCATCGACGAGCATCTGGTCGGCGGCGTGCCGGTCGAGGACTATCGCCTCACGCCCCCGCAAAAGGGCTAGTCAGCTCTCGTCATCATCCTTCTTGGCCCACAGATCGTCGGCGCTCGGCAGCTTGTTGTCGACCGAGGCATCGTGACCGGTCCCGTTTGACAGGAACACCAGCCCCATCAGCCCGCCTCCCAGAAGCATGGTGAAGGCTATCCCGAGCGCGACCGCAATGTAGAAATGTACCGAGATCGCCCCGTTGAAAGCGTAGAGCAGGATGACCGCGATCAGGACCACGGCGATCGTAACGCTCAGCAGCAATTTCATGATCGCGCGATAACGCGCCCAGGCATGCGCGGCCGTTTCAGGATCGTCGAGGGGGCTCTTGTTGACCATCAGGGCTTCCTTGGGGACGTTGGCGGGGCATTGCAACGAAAGAGATACGCGCTCCGGCCAGCCAAGGAGGCACGCGGCGACAAGCGGGCGGACTCGCCTTTTTGCGCTTTTGGTGGCATTTTCATGGGCGAAGGAGACAAGCAACGATGACCATTGCCAAAATCACCGCCAGCCGGGACCCTGCCGATATCATTTCGTGCGATGTTGCAAGCCCGGTGACCGAAGTGGTGAGCCTGCTCGCAGGCAAGAAGATCGGCGCGATCCCGGTTCTTCGCGATGGCAAGGTTGCCGGAATCGTTTCCGAGCGCGACATCATCTATTGCCTCGCCGAACAGGGCGCGGACTGCCTTTCGCGCCCGGTCGAGGACATCATGACGTCGCCCGTCATCACGATCGATTCGGCCACCAAGGTTGACGATGCGCTGGCGCTTATGACCAAGCGGCGCTTCCGCCATTTTCCCGTGGTCGATGACGATGAGCTGGTGGCGTTCATCTCGATTGGCGACCTGGTCAAGGACAAGATCGACGAGGTCGAACACGAGGCGGCGGCGCTTCGCGATTACATTCAGACCGCCTGAACAGCGTCGGTTGAGCGTGCGGCGCTCTTGAGGAAGTGCGCGGTGCACCCTAGATCGACGCCATGTCCCAAACCCTCACTCTCACCGCTGCTGCGGCAAAGCGCGTGGCCTGGATCGCCGAAAAGCAGGCGAAGCCCGCGATCCTGCGGCTTTCGGTCGAAGGCGGCGGGTGCTCGGGCTTTCAGTACAAGTTCGATCTCGCAGACGAGATTTCGGCCGATGACCGGGTAAGCGAGACCGACGGGGTGAAGCTGGTGGTCGATCCGGTCAGCATCGACCTTGTTGATGGCAGTGTCGTCGATTTCGTCGAATCGCTGGGCGGGGCGGCATTCCGGGTTGAGAATCCCAATGCCGCGGCTGGCTGCGGCTGCGGTTCGAGCTTCGGGATTTAGGTTTACCCCGGCCCCGTTTGTGGGGCACTAGGTGGCGCATGAAGATTGCCACTTTCAACATCAACGGGATCAAGGCGCGCCTGCCGCGGCTCAAGGAGTGGCTCGAGGAAACCCGGCCCGCGGTCGCCTGCCTGCAGGAGATCAAGAGCCAGGACGAGGGCTTTCCCGCGAGCGAGTTCGAAGCGCTCGGCTACAGCGCGATCTGGCACGGCCAGAAGAGCTTCAACGGCGTGGCGATCCTCGTCGATGAAAAAGCCGGATACAGCTGCACCGAAATTCAGCGCGGGCTCGGCATTGACGGTCCCAAGGAAGGTGAGGGCGAGCAATCGCGCTATATCGAGGCCGATGTCACCAAGGACGGCGAGACTGTCCGGATCGTGTGCATCTACCTGCCCAACGGCAATCCGCATCCCGGCCCAAAATTCGATTACAAGCTCGCCTGGATGGACAAGCTCCAAGCCCGCATGCGCGCGATCTGGGACGAAGAGGTGCCTGCCGCGGTGCTTGGCGACTACAACGTAATCCCCGAGGACGACGATGTCTTCTCGGTGCGCGCCATGGCGAACGATGCGCTGATGCAGCCCGAATCGCGCGCCGCCTATGCCCGCCTGCTGGGCGATGGCTGGACCGATGCGGTGCGCACGCTCAATCCGCGCGGAGGCGTGTGGACCTATTGGGACTATCAAGCCGGCGCGTGGCAGCGCGACCACGGTTTTCGCATCGACCACATCCTGCTCAGCCCCGAACTCGCCGACCGGCTCGAGGCGGTGGGGGTCGATCGCGAGCATCGCGGACGCGAAAAGGCCAGCGACCACGCCCCTGTATGGGCTATCCTGCGAGAGAAATGAGACGCGCAACGAAAAAGCCCCGCCGATATCGGCAGGGCTTCGTCGTTCGTCGCTGGCGTGCGGACGCCTAGCGGTAGAATATGTGCGTCTGGATCTGCGTCAGCCGCGTCTTCGCACGGCTCCAGCGCGGGCTGACATAGGTTGCGTGGAAATAGACCGCATCCTTGGCGTCCGATTCCCACAAACCTTCATGTGCGATATGCGCAATCGCCTTGGCACGGTCCCATGCGGCGGTGCCGGTGTTGATGCGCGGCATCCGCCCGTTGCGAACGAAGGAAAACTGCGAGCGCTGCAGCACGACACCGCAATAGCTGGCAGGCCAGCGGCGGTCTTCGCTGCGGTTGATGACAGTCTCTGCCACCGCGAGCTGACCATAAAGGGGTTCACCACGCGATTCGAAATAAACCGCACCGGCGAGGCAGCGCATCTGCTCGGTCAGCTGGTCATCGGTATCGACGAGGCTGACGAGTTCGCGCAGCGAATTTGCATCGGTCTGCGGGGCAAGGTCTTCGGCGGGCAGCGGCTGGACCACTTCATCCGACACGAAAACGGTCTGTTCCGGTACGATCTCGACCGCTTGTTCGGTCGCATCGGCGGTTTCGGTCTGCTCGGCCGCGGCCTCGAGGGCTGCTGCCTGGGCATTGGCGAGAGCGCCGTCGGCGCTCGAGAAGCTCAGGGAAGCGATGGCGGCAATGGCGACCGCGCTGAGCGAGTAAGTCTTGCGACTCATCAAATCAACTTTTTGTGCGGTGAGCGAGCACAGACACAGGCGAGGACATTCGCGAAATTTTCGCCGAATTGAGAGAGGTGGTCCAAGTAGCCTGCCGGCTGCCCCCCGTCTGCGTGCCCACCGAGCGACCGAATTGTCGTCCCACGGGCCTGCGCGTCTGGAAGCGGAGCCCCAAATAGTCACATTTGAAACTAGGTCAAGTTAACGCGGCAGAAGTGCGATGAAGCGTTCAGGATCCGCGATATCCACCTCGAGAATCCAGATATCTGGGTCCTGTTGGCGGCGGCGGGCAAGATAGTCCGAAAATTCTTTCGCGTTTTCAGCATCTTCCTTACGGGTTTCCACGAAGGATCGGGTTCCATCGAGCTGCGGCATTCGCTCGAACAGCCGTGATTGCCCGCCGCGATACTGGGTAACGATGAGCACGGTGCCCGCATCGCGTTCGCCCTTGGCAAGCACCATGGCGCTGCCTCCATGCGATTCGGTGAGCCTGATGAGGCTGGAAATCTCGAGATGGGCCGGAAGCCGCTCGTTCACCGCCCTCCCCTCAGCTCCGGTAGCCAGGCAGGCTCGAAAGCGCGATCCGGGAGCGCATGAAGGTGCCCGTCCCGCGACCGATTTCGTCGCCCTGCGCATCGACCAGTCGCGATTCGGCAACCAGCACCCGGCGTTTGCCGCTGATCCAGCGCCCTTCCGCAACCACCCTGCCTTCGCGCACCGGCTTGGTGAAATGAAGGTTGAAACTGGTGGTCAGGAGGAAGCGATCGGTGGCGAGCGTGTTGGCCGCGTAGAAAGCGGCATCGTCGAGCATCTTGAAGTAGATCGTCCCATGCGCTGCCCCGGCGGCGTGGAAATCGTCCTCGCCGACTGTGAAAACCAGCCGCGACCGGCCTTCTTCGATGATTTCCAACGACGAATCGAATTTTCGATTGACCGGCGCCGAGCGGTAAAGCCGCTCAAGCGCGCGGTAATGCGACTGCGCGCCGGAATTGTCCGGCGCAGCGTCAGGCGGCATCACGCAGGAACTGGTTGGTCAGCAAGGCATAGAGCGCCTCGGCGTCGGGCGCGTCGTTGAGAGCTGACAGCATGGTCTCGTCGCGCGACAGCCGGGAGATCGCGGCGAGCGCGTGAAGATGCGTGGCGCCGGCATCTTCGGGCGATACGAGACCGAAGACGATCGAGACCGGAATGGCATCGGCCGCCTTGAAATCGACCGGGTGCTCGAGCGCGAGCAGTGCCATGGTGGGCCGATTGACCGCGCTGCTGCGGCAATGGGGGATTGCGATCCCGCGGCCGAAGCCGGTGCTGCCAAGCGCTTCGCGCTGTTCGAGCCCTTCGCAGATTGCGTCGGCATCGAGCCCGTAGGTGTCAGCAAAGAGCGACGCGATTTCAGAGAGGATCTGGCGGCTGGTTTCGAGGCGCGCGGTCTTCACCGCACCAGGCGCGAGAGTGATATTCAAGTCCATTGCGATCAAAAAATCCCGATAGTCTCACCCCGCAAACGGGGGCGCAAAAGCCAGCCGGACAGCAAGCCGCGCCGCGCAGTTGGGGGCGGCATCCGGCTGCAAGTGTAAGGCTGAGCCCTTCTGTTTTTCCCTTACGGCACCCTACTATTGGCAGGTTTTCAAGGCCCTAACGAGGTTCGACCCATCCGATCGATCCATCCGACCGGCGATAAACCATATTATGCCTTCCGGTTCCAGCATTTTTGAAAAAGAGCGCCGGCGTGTCGCGCAGATCGAGCATCATCACCGCGTCCGCGACACTGGCCTCGGGGATATACATGCTGGTCTCCGCGATCACTGGCGGGGCATCGGCAGGCGCGGGTTCCTCGGCCTCTTCGGTAGCGAAGATCGTGTAAGCGGCCTCTTCCTCGGCGCGCACCTGCATTGCGCGTTCGTGACGGTCGGTCAGCCGGCTCTTGTAGCGGCGCAATTGCTTCTCGATCTTGGTCGCGCAATCCTCGAGCGCCTGGTGCGCGTCATGCGCCTGGCCTTGCGCCTTGAGGATCATCCCCTGGTTCACATGGGTCACGATATCGCAGGTGAACACCGCTCCGGCGGCTTTGCCGAAGGTGATGTGGGAGGACAGCGCGCGGTCGAAATACTTCTCGACAATGGCGCCGATCCGGTCAGAGGCGTGCTCCTGCAAGGCCGAGCCTGTTTCCACCTGGTGGCCTGAAATGCGGATATCCATCCTTGCCGTCTCCTCGTGTCAATCGGCACGCGGGACGTCAGGGTCCCGGGCCGTTTCAGCGCGCCCAGATCGGGTTTTCGATCCCGGCGATAAATTCCTTGTGCCGCGCCAGCTCGGCAGCGCTCGGAGCGTGCGGACGCGGTTCACGGCGCGGGCGCTGGCTCTGGACCGCGAGCACTTCGGCAGGCGTCTCGACCGAATCCGAAGCGCTCTCGGCATTGTCTGCGGCGAGCGCCAGACCGATCTGGCGACCTCCGGTCAGTTCGACATAGACCTGTGCCAGCAATTCGGCATCGAGCAGCGCACCGTGCTTGACCCGGTGGCTGCGGTCGATCCCGTAGCGCGTGCACAGCGCGTCGAGCGAAAGCTTGGCGCCCGGGTGTTTCTTGCGCGCAATCGCGACCGTGTCGACCATGCGGTCGAGTGCGATAGGTTCGCGCCCAATCCGTTCGAGTTCGGCATTGAGAAACCCGAAATCGAATCCCGCATTGTGCGCCACCAATGGAGCGTCGCCGAGAAATTCCAGCAATTCATCGACGGTGTCCGCGAACAGAGGCTTGGACGCCAGGAATGCGCTCGACAGGCCGTGCACCGCTTCGGCAGCGGCTGGCATGTCGCGTTCGGGATTGTAATAAGCGTGGTAGGAATGGCCGGTCTCGACCCGGTCGATCATTTCAACGCAGCCGATTTCGACCATCCGATCACCGGTTTTTGGGTCCAGGCCCGTTGTCTCGGTATCGAAAATCACCTCGCGCATCGCCGCTCGTTATCGGCGCGAACGGCTGCGCGCGCAAGCCTCGTTTCGCCTAGTTCGCGCGATTCGATCCGAGTTCGGCGATCAGCGCGTGGACCTGCTGACGGGTCCGGTCGAGGGTGGTGCCGGTGTCGATCACTCGGTCCGCTCGCGCGCGCTTGTCTGCGTCGGGCACCTGGAGCCCGAGAATGTGGGCGAACTTCTCCGCGGTCATGCCGGGCCGGGCGAGAACACGCTCGCGCTGGATATCGGCGGGGGCGGAAACGACCACCACCAGATCGACCGCCTCGTCCCCGCCGCGCTCGAACAGCAGGGGGATGTCGAACACCAGCATCGGCGCACCCGCATTTTCGAGGAGGAACAATTGCCGGCGCTCGGCGACAGCGGGGTGAACGATGGCCTCGAGCCTGGCGAGCTTGCTCTTGTCGCCGAACACCGCCCGCCCAAGCGCGTCACGATCGACGCCGTCAGGACCGGTCGATCCGGGAAACGCTGCCTCGATCGCTTCGACAAGTTCGCCGCCTTCGCCCTGCATCGCGCGCACTTCGGCATCGGCATCGAAAACCGGGACACCGGCTTCAGCGAACATCGCTGCCACGGTCGACTTGCCCATCCCGATCGATCCGGTGAGGCCGATGATGAGCGGACGGGTCACGAACTGAGGAGCTCGCGCAATTCGGCATCGTGCTCGCGCGGGGCCTGGTGGCCGAACAACAATGAGAATGCCTCGGCCGCCTGGCCGATCAACATGGCATGACCATCGATCACGCGATGCCCGGCCGCGCGCGCCTCGGCGAGGAATCGCGTTTCCAGCGGATCGGTGACAATGTCATAGGCGATGCTGCCTGGCGGGGCATGGCTCCAGTCGAAGGCGAGATCCGGATGCCCGGTCATGCCGAGCGGCGAGGCATTGATGACGAGGTCGAGGCAGCCTTCGCGGTCGTCGAAAGCAAAATCGGTGGGTTGTGCGAAATGCGAGAGGTGGATGGCGTGGTGGTCACCATTCGGCGCAAGCTCGGCAAGAAGCGCGCGCGCCTTGTCCGGATCGCGGCCTGCTACCACGAGGACGAACCCCTTGTCCGCGAGCGCCGCGATGATTGCACGCGCTGCTCCGCCGGTTCCGATGATGCGGGCCATGCGAAACAAGTGATCGCCTTGAAAAAGCGGTGCGAGGGGTTCGAGAAAACCGCCGACATCGGTGTTGTGGCCGGTCAGCCGGCCGTCCTCGCCGCGCACGACCGTGTTCACCGCACCGATCCGTTCGGCGAGCGGATCGAGCCTGTCGAGCAGGGGCATCACCGCCTGCTTGTTCGGCATGGTGACATTGCACCCTGCCCAGCAAGGATCGGCGCGTCGACTGGCGATGTAATCGACCAGCTGCGCCTCGGTTACCTGCTTGCGCGTATATTCGGCTGCGATCGCCAGTTTCTCGAGCCAGAAATTGTGGATCGCCGGCGATTTCGAATGCGCGATCGGGTCGCCGATCACCTGCGCGTGCCGCATGACCGCCTGTTTCGTCATGCCTGCAGGACCCCTTGATCGCGCAGCGCCCCGAGCACCGGCAGGAGCGGCATGCCGAGCACGGTGAACTGGTCGCCCTCGATCCTTTCGAACAATTGCACGCCCATGGCCTCGATGCGGAAACAACCAACCGTGTGCGAGATCGCGGGCCACTCGACCTCGACATAAAGGTCGATGAAATCATCCGAGAGATCACGCACGAGGAGGTGGGCACAGTCGCTGTGCGCCCACAGGCAACCCTCGCCGCGGACTATGACCGCAGCGCTGTGGAGTTCCATCATCCTGCCCGAGAAGAAGCCCAGGTGTTCTCGCGCCTCCTCGCGCGATCGCGGCTTGTCGAAGCGGCGGCCTTCGACGGTGACAAGCGAATCGCTTCCGAGGACGAGCGCGGCCGCATCCTCGCGTGCGATGGCGGCGGCCTTGGCAACGCTCAGCGCCTCGGCGATATCTTCCGGCGCGGCATCGGCGAGGTCGCGCTCTATCGCGCGTTCGTCGATTGCCGCGGGGCGCGCCTCGTAAGGCACGCCCGCTGCATCGAGCATGGCTTTCCGCGATTCCGAACGCGACGCCAGGACCAGCGGCGGCTTTTCCTGTGCAGTGCTCATATCGGTTTCGACACCCCCTCGATCTGGCGGTCCTTGCGGGTGCGCTCCTGCACCAGCCGGATGATCGCTGCCGCGCTCTCCTCGATCGAGCGACGGGTCACGTCGATCACGGGCCAGCCATTGTCAGCGAACATGCGCCGGGCGAACTGAATCTCGGACTTCACCTGCTCGTTGTCGACATAGGATGTCTCGGTCCCCTCGTTCAGCGAAAGGAGTCGGTTGCGGCGGATCTGGACCAGCCGCTCGGGCGCGGTGGTGAGACCGACGACCAGCGGCTGGCGCAGCCGGAAAAGCGCATCGGGCGGCGGGCTCTCGACCACCAGCGGGATATTGGCGACCTTGTAGCCGCGATTGGCAAGATAGATGCTGGTCGGGGTCTTGGATGTGCGCGAAACGCCGGCGAGCACGATGTCGGCCTCTTCCCAGTTTTCGTGCCCCACGCCATCATCATGCGCGATCGTGTACTGGATCGCGTCGACGCGCTTGAAATAGTCGGCATCCATGATGTGCTGGCGGCCCGGCTTGCCGTGCGCTTCCTGTCCCAATTGCGCTTCGAGCGCGGCGGTGACCTGGTCGAGCACCGGCACTGCGGGAAGGCCAAGACGCCGGCAATGTTCTTCCAGTCGAGCTCGGGTCTCGGGATTGACGAGTGTAAACAGGACGAGGCCTGGATTGGCAGCAAGGTCGGGGACGATCCGGTCGAGATGCTGGCGCGAACGGACCATGGGCCAGAAATGGCGGCTCACGGTCGGATCGTCGAATTGCGCGAGCGCCGCCTTGGCGATCATTTCGAGCGTTTCGCCGGTGGAATCCGATACAAGATGCAGATTCAGGCGATTCATAGGGCGGGGCGGAGCGCTTTCGTGGGCATGTGGACAACCACCGGCATAAACCACGGGAGAGAAGTGTCGACAAGCTTGGGAGAGGATTTCCTCACCGCTGCCGACCGATTCTGAAGGCGACTTGTCATCACAAGTGCGCGCGTATCGACAGGCTGGGGAGACCGGGGACATCTTGCGCTTGACTCAAGCCCGGCGCGGATTCGCAGCTGCGCAAAAAACTTCTAACGACGCGCAATTTCGGGCAAGGGCGCGCTATCCCCGATTTCCACAGGGCCAACAGACTCCATCAAACCTTTTATAAGTATTGTTTATTTGTTTTAAGGAACGCCATGCCCGGTCCCTTATTCGATACTCTCAATGGTGAACGCCAGGAACGCGCGCCTGTCTGGCTCATGCGTCAGGCAGGGCGTTACCTGCCGGAATACCGCGAATTGCGCGCCGAGAAAGGCGGCTTTCTCGAGCTCGTCTATGACAGCGAGGCGGCAGCAGAGGTGACGGTGCAGCCGATCAGGCGCTTCGGCTTCGACGGAGCTATCCTGTTTTCCGATATCCTGATCGTGCCGCATGCCATGGGGCAGGGGCTGGAATTTCTCGCCGGCGAGGGGCCGAAGCTCTCGCCGACATTGCTCGAGGCCGAACTTTCGGATTTCACCGAGGCGCGCGACCGCTTCGATCCCGTCTACGAGACCGTGCGGCTGACAAGGGCGCAAATCGGCGACGCGGTGACGATGCTCGGCTTTGCAGGCTCGCCCTGGACCGTCGCGACCTACATGATCGCGGGGCAGGGTTCGAAGGATCAGGGCCCGTCGCGACTGCTTGCCTATCGCGATCCGGCCCGTATGCAGGCGATCCTCGATGCGATTGGCGCCGTGACGATCGAATATCTGCGCGGCCAGATCGATGCCGGCGCCGAAGCGGTGCAATTGTTCGACAGCTGGGCGGGCAGTCTCGCGCCCGACCAGTTCGAACGCTGGGTGATCGCGCCCAATGCGGCGATCACCGCGGCGATCAAGAAATCGCATCCGCATGTCCCGGTGATCGGTTTTCCCAAGGGAGCAGGGGCGAAACTGCCCGCCTATGCGCGCGAAACGGGCGTCGATGCGGTGGGTCTCGACGAGACGGTCGATCCGGCCTGGGCGCATGCGCATTTGCCGCCGGAAATGCCGGTGCAGGGCAACCTCGATCCGCTGCTGGTCGAGGCGGGCGGTCCGCAATTGCCCGCGCGCATAAGGCATGTCCTTGCTGCCTTTGAAGACCGGCCACATGTCTTCAATCTGGGCCACGGGATCGGCCAGTTCACTCCGATAGAGCATGTCGAGACCTTGATGACGACATTGCGCGAAGGGTAGGGTGCACGGCATGCAGGATGCACTTTTCGCGATCTCGCCCTGGCTCGAAGTGGGTCATATCGTCTTCGTGGTGTTCTGGCTCGCCGGGCTGTTCATGCTCCCCCGTCAGTGCATCTACATGCTCGACCACGCGCCCGGTTCGCCGGGTGAGGCCAAATGGGCCGAACGGATGGGAAAGCTCAGGCGGATCATCCTCACGCCGAGCATCGTCGCGGTGTGGTTGTTCGGCCTCACGCTCGCCATCGCTCTGGGCTATTTCTCGAGCGGATGGCTCCACGCCAAGCTCGCGCTCGTGCTGGCGCTGAGCGGCTATCACGGCTGGCTGGTTGCGCAGGCGAAAAAGATGGCGCGCGGCGAGCGCCCGCTCGGCGAGAAAACCCTGCGATTGATGGGCGAGGTGCCCGGGCTCTTGCTGGTGCTCATCGTCGTGCTGGTCGTGATCAAGCCGTTTTGACCAATTGAGCGATTGACGCGGCGCCGGCACAGGCATATTTCACGCCCGATCACAACGGCATTGGCCGCGTCTCACGACAAGGCCGGGTCATGCTTTCTCCAAGCCCCGATCCTCGTTACCGAGATGCGTTGGACGACAATTTTGTAAGCGGTGCCCTTGGGTGCCAAAACCCTGTCGCCTTCGCTCCTCGTCCGGGGTCCTGACCACTTGCCCGCATAAAACTGGATAGAATTTCCCATGCATCTCAAAGACTTGAAAGCACGCACCCCGGCCGAGCTGGTCCAGATGGCCGAAGAGCTCGGGGTCGAAGGCGCCTCGACCATGCGTCGCCAGGACCTGCTTTTCTCGATCCTGCGCGAGCTGGCCGAAGACGACGAGTACGAAGAAAAGATCATGGGGATCGGCACCATCGAGGTGCTGCAGGATGGCTTTGGCTTCCTGCGTTCGCCCGAGGCCAATTATCTTGCCGGGCCTGATGATATCTATGTCTCGCCCAACCAGATCCGCAAATGGGGCCTGCGCACCGGCGACACGGTCGAAGGCGAAATCCGCGCGCCGCGCGAAGGCGAGCGTTACTTCGCGCTCACCAGCCTTGCTGCGGTGAATTTCGAGGATCCCGAAGCGGTCAGGATGCGGACCAATTTTGACAACCTCACACCGCTCTATCCCGACCAGAAACTCTCGCTCGATTCGAACGACCCCACGGTCAAGGACAAGTCGGCGCGGGTGATCGACATCATCTCGCCGCAGGGCAAGGGTCAGCGCGCGTTGATTGTCGCGCCGCCGCGTACGGGTAAGACCGTCCTGCTGCAAAACATTGCCAAGGCGATCACCGACAACCACCCCGAGGTGTTCCTGCTCGTCCTGTTGGTCGACGAACGCCCTGAGGAAGTCACCGACATGCAGCGTTCGGTGAAGGGCGAGGTGATCTCCTCGACTTTTGACGAACCGGCCAATCGTCACGTGCAAGTCGCTGAAATGGTTATCGAAAAGGCCAAGCGCCTGGTCGAGCACAAGCACGATGTCGTGATCCTGCTCGATTCGATCACGCGCCTTGGCCGCGCCTACAACACTGTCGTCCCGAGCTCGGGCAAGGTGTTGACCGGTGGTGTCGATGCCAATGCACTCCAGCGGCCCAAGCGCTTCTTCGGCGCGGCGCGCAATATCGAGGAGGGCGGATCGCTTTCGATCATTGCAACCGCGCTGATCGACACCGGCAGCCGAATGGACGAAGTGATCTTCGAGGAGTTCAAGGGCACCGGCAACTCGGAAATCGTGCTCGACCGCAAGGTCTCCGACAAGCGCATCTTCCCGGCGCTCGATGTCGGCAAGTCCGGCACCCGCAAGGAAGAATTGCTGGTCGAGAAGGACAAGCTGTCGAAGATGTGGGTCCTGCGCCGCATTCTCATGCAGATGGGCACGGTCGACGCGATGGAATTCCTGCTCGACAAGATGAAGGATTCCAAGACCAACGAGGATTTCTTCGAGACGATGAACCAGTAGGTTTGGCCGCGGGGCCGTGCTATTTGCCAGGCCCCGCGCGCCGCTGGCGGAATTATTGCGAAGGAGTGCCGCAATGAAGGTGAATATCGAGATCGATTGCACGCCCGAAGAAGCGCGCACCTTCATGGGCTTGCCCGATGTCAGCCAGGCCAACGATGTCTATGTCGAGACCATTACGAAGGCGATGCAAGGTGTAAGCAACCCCGCGCAATTGCAGGAATTTGCAAGCGCGCTCGCACCGATGGGACAGATGGGGCTGAAGATGTTCCAGAACTTTGTCGAAGGCGGCATGCGTCCTTCGGGCAATCCGTCTGCGGGCCGCGATTCCGGCGAGGGATGAGCCGGCATCGGTCCTGCGCGATCGGACATGTTTGATGGTTGACCACCAGGCAACGATATTCGCGGTTTCAAGCGGGTCTCCTCCGGCAGCGATCGGCGTCATCCGTATCAGCGGTCCACGTGCCAAGGATGCCTTGCTGACTCTCGCCGGGCGCGATTTCGTGCCGCGCCAGGCGAGCCTCGCGCGGCTTCGTGATCCGCAAGGCGCCGTGCTCGACCACGCGCTTGTCCTGTGGTTTCCCGGTCCGCGTTCGGCGACAGGCGAGGACTGTGCCGAATTGCATTGCCACGGGGGTAGGGCGGTGCTCGACGCGGTCCAGCGCAGCCTGTCGGAGATCGAGGGATTGCGGCCGGCAGAAGAGGGCGAGTTCACCCGGCGTGCCTTTGCCAATGGCCGTATTGATCTCGCTGAGGCCGAAGGTTTGGCCGATCTGCTCGAGGCAGAAACCGAATGGCAACGCGCAAGCGCCATTGCCAGCGCCGGGGGCAGGCTGTCATCGCTGATCGAAGGCTGGCGCGATGCCAGCCTTCGTGCCGCTGCCGAAATCGAGGCCGCGCTCGACTTTTCCGATGAAGACGATGTTGCACAGATGCCCGCGCGCTTTGCAGAGGAACTCGACGATCTGTGCGCTGAGATTGGCGAATTGCTCGACGCGCCTCGCAGCGAGAAGATCAAGGAGGGTTTTCGCGTTGTCCTGGCCGGGCCGCCCAATTCGGGAAAGTCCACGCTTTTCAACGCGCTTACCGACAGCGAGGCGGCGATCACTTCGCCAATTGCCGGGACGACGCGCGACGTGATCGAGCGCTCGGTTGCGATTGCCGGGATCCCGTTTTCCCTGGTCGACACCGCGGGGCTTCGCGAGGATGGCAACGAACCGATCGAGGCGATCGGCATCGCCCGCGCCCGTGCGGAATTATCGCGCGCGGATTGTATCCTCTGGCTCGGGCCCGAGGGTGAGGGCCCATCGGGTGCCTGGGAAATCTCGACCAAATCCGACGACGCGAATGCTATGCAAAAGGCGCAGGCTGATCACGTCGTCTCGGCGGTGACGGGTGAGGGCATCGGGGCTTTGAAAGCAGCGCTTGTCGAGCGAGCCCGCGCGGTCCTTCCCAAGCCGGGCGAGGCGGCTCTCAATGCGCGGCAGCATGCACGGCTTGCCGAGGCGCACGCGGCGCTGCGCGCAGCAGGTCAGCAGCGCGATCTCCTGCTGATCGGAGAAGAGCTGCGGCAAGCGCGCCTCGCGTTCGACAGGCTGATCGGACGGGCGACCACCGAAGACATGCTCGATGCGCTTTTCTCTCGGTTTTGCATCGGCAAATAGTCGCGCCTGCCAATTACGGGGTGCCCCTCATGTTTCACGTGGAACACCTCAACCCAATTGGCTTTGACGATTCCAGGCGCAGTCCCTATCTGGCGCGCCATGCACGAATTCGATGTCCTGGTGATTGGTGGCGGGCACGCCGGTGTCGAAGCGGCTTGCGCCGCGGCGCGCACAGGCGCGCGGACTGGTCTCGTCACCTTTGATCGTCAGGCGATCGGTGCGATGAGCTGCAACCCGGCGATCGGTGGCCTGGGCAAGGGGCACCTCGTTCGCGAAGTCGATGCGCTCGACGGCGTGCTGGCCCGTGCGGCCGATGCTGGGGCGATCCACTACCGCATGCTCAACCGCTCGAAGGGCTCAGCAGTCTGGGGACCACGGGTCCAGGCCGACCGCGACCTGTTCAAGGCTGAGGTTCAAGCCTTGGTGAACAGGCAGCGGAACCTGACCGTCATAGAGGGCGAAGCAGCTGCGCTCGTGCTCGATGGGGGGGCGGTGCGCGGTCTCGAACTTGCAGATGGCACCCGGCTTGATGCGGGCCGGGTGATCTTGTGCACCGGCACATTCCTCGGCGGCATCCTTTATCGCGGCGAGGAGCGGTTCGAGGGAGGGCGGATCGGGGAGAACGCGGCAAGGCGCCTGGCAGAGCAATTGCGCGAGGCGGACTTGCCGATGGCGCGGCTCAAGACAGGGACCCCGCCGCGGCTCGACGGGCGGACGATCGATTGGGCTGTGCTCGATGAACAGCCCTCGGATGATGACGGTTGGACAATGTCCGCCCTGACCCCCGCTCGTCGCAATCCGCAGGTGTTTTGCGCAATCACCCGGACCAACCAGGCCGCGCACGATGTCATCCGCGCAAACCTTGACCGGTCGCCGTTGTTCTCAGGCGCCATCGATGCCGCCGGGCCGCGCTATTGCCCTTCGATCGAGGACAAGATCCACCGGTTCGGCGATCGCGACGGTCATCAGGTTTTTCTCGAACCCGAGGGACTGACGACCCATCTGGTCTATCCCAACGGCATCAGCACCTCGCTTCCCGTCGATGTCCAACTTGCGATGTTGCGAGCCATGCCCGGCCTCGGCGCAGTAACGATGTCGGTTCCCGGTTATGCGGTCGAATACGATCACATCGACCCGCGCGCCCTGACCCCTGATCTGCAGTTGCGGGCGATCCCGGGACTTTATTGTGCAGGCCAGATCAACGGTACGACCGGATATGAAGAGGCGGCCGCGCAGGGTCTTGTCGCGGGACTTGAAGCCGCCGCAGCTGCGCGCGGGACCGAACCACCCGCGCTCGACCGCGCCAATTCGTATATCGCCGTCATGATCGACGATTTGACATTGCAGGGCGTGAGCGAACCCTATCGCATGTTGACCTCGCGCGCCGAATACCGGTTGCGGCTGCGAGCGAACAACGCGGCCACCCGGCTCACGCCGCTTGGTATGGCGGCAGGTTGCGTCGGGGAAGATCGCCGTCGGTGGTACGAAGAGCGCGAGGAGGCTCGCAAATCCATAGCCGAGGCGTTGAACCGCCCGATCTCTGCTCGTGAGCTGTCCGATGCGGGCTTACCGGTGCGCCGCGATCATTCCGCCAAGACTGCGGCGCGGTGGTTGGGTCATGACACGATCGATGCCCAGGCGCTTGCGCCATGGCTAGGTGAAGCTGCTGATCTTGATTCCACACTTCTCGCCGAGATGGCTGAAGATGCGGCCTATGCCCCCTATCTTGCGAGGCAGGACGCCGAATTGCGTGATCTTCGTGCAAGCGAATCCCTGCCGCTTGCACCCGATTTCCCGTATGCTGAGGTGCCAGGCCTCTCGAACGAGATGATCGAGCGATTGAGCGCGGCCGCACCGACCACTCTCGCGGCCGCGGGGCGGGTGCCGGGAATCACTCCGGCTGCGCTGTCGGCACTGCTGGTCCACGCCCGACGCTGGCAAAACGCCGCATGAGCACTCCAGCACCAATCACCACTGAGGATGAGGCTCGCGCCTACGTCGCCAATTGGGCGGCCCCCTCGGGAATGGAGGTGCTGAGCGGGTATATCGCGGCGCTATTGGACGAGAACGGTCGCCAGAACCTTATTAGCAAACCTTCCGAAGCGCAGTTATGGCAACGCCACATCGCGGATAGCGCGCAATTGCTCGAGCATGTTTCACGTGAAACACGCGAAAAGCCACCCGGCCCTTGGCTGGATCTTGGTACAGGGCCAGGGTTGCCAGGAATGGTCATTGCGATCCTCCAACCCCAGATCGACGTGGTTCTCGTCGAATCGCGGGCTCGTAGGGTCGAGTTTCTACAAACGTGTGTGCGCAGCCTCGGACTGGCCAATTGCCGGATCGAGGGACAGCGGCTCGAGATCACCGACCCCTTCGATAGCTGGATCATTTCGGCACGTGCCTTTGCACCGCTGGAAAAACTCCTGCGTTTATCCGCACCCTTCTCCACAAGCAGCACCAAGTTCCTCTTGCCCAAGGGACGTTCAGCAGCGCACGAATTGCAATCGGTCAAACCTTCGATTCGAAGACTGTTTCACGTGAAACAATCATTGACCGATCCGGAGGCGGGTATCATCGTAAGTCAATGACGCAAGACGATAACCCGACGCAAACCGACGCCCCCGCACGGGGCAAAGACGGGAAACGCGCCATGCTGACGATCGCTATCGCCAATCAGAAGGGCGGGGTGGGAAAAACCACCACCGCGATCAACATGGCTACCGCAATGGCCGCAACCGGCTGGCGCACATTACTCATCGATCTCGATCCGCAGGGCAATGCCTCGACAGGACTGGGTGTGGCGGCGAATGCGCGCGATGTGTCGAGTTACGATCTTCTGGTCGACGAGGTTCCGATCGATGAGGCGTTTGTCGGGACAAGCATTCCCGGGCTCGATATCGTTCCGGCCACGGTCGATCTGAGCGGCGCGGAAGTCGAGCTGGTTTCGGTCGAGGAGCGGACTGCACGCCTTCGCAGCGCTCTCACCAACCATTCGGGTCACGATATCTGCTTCATCGATTGCCCTCCGTCGCTGGGCTTGCTCACGCTTAATGCGCTTTGTGCGGCGGATACTCTGCTCGTTCCTCTTCAATGCGAATTTTTCGCGCTAGAGGGCCTCAGCCAGCTGCTGCAGACGGTCGAGAGGGTCCAGCAACGGTTCAATCCGCGGCTCGACATCATCGGGGTCGCCCTGACCATGTTCGACCGCCGCAACCGGCTCACCGACCAGGTCGCCGAGGACGTGCGCGATTGTCTCGGCAGTCTCGTGTTCGAAACCGTCATCCCTCGCAATGTCCGGCTTTCCGAGGCACCAAGCCACGGTCTGCCGGCGCTCGTCTATGATCATTCTTGCACCGGCAGCCGCGCCTATATCGCGCTCGCACGTGAATTGATCGGGCGCTTCCCACCCGAAAGGCAGGCCGCATGACCAAATCAACCGATCCCATCCATCTTTCGGTTCCGCAACGCAGCCCGGCAGACCGCAAGAAAAAGCTCGGCAAGGGTCTGGGCGCGCTTCTGGGTGAAACGAAGCGCGAAGAACCGCTGGTCCGCTCGTCGTCCCGTAATGGCGATGAGACCGACTCTGTGTCCGGAGCGCCCGCCACCGCCACTTCACCGCTACAATCGCTGGCAGTGACGGCGATCGAGCCGCTGGAGGGCAATCCGCGCAAGCACTTCGACGAGAACGCGCTCGAGGAACTTGCGGCGTCGATCGCAAAACGCGGGGTTATTCAACCGGTTATTGTGCGCCCTCAAGGTGGTGGCCGGTATCAGCTCGTCGCCGGTGAGCGCCGTTGGCGCGCGGCACAGAGAGCGCGGCTCCACGAGATCCCGGCCTTGGTGCGCGAGCTCGATGACCGCGAGGTCATGGCGCTTGCCCTGATCGAAAACCTCCAGCGCGAAGATCTCAATCCGGTCGAGGAAGCGCGCGCCTATCAGCGGCTCGCAGACGACGAGGGGATGACCCAGGCCGAAATCGCCCGGATGGTCGAAAAATCGCGCAGTCACGTCGCCAACATCCAGCGTCTGCTAGGTCTTCCCGAGGCGGTGCTCGATTTGGTCGAGGCGGGCAAATTGTCGATGGGGCATGCGCGCGCGCTGATCGGGCAGGAAGACGCAGCCTCCCTGGCGCGCAAGGCGGTGAACGAAAATCTCTCCGTCCGCGAAATCGAGAAGATGGTCCGCAAGGTCGCAAAAGCGGTCAAGGGCGACAGCGACAGCCGCAATGCCGCCGCATTGAGTGCCGAAGATGCCGATATCGCCGCGGTCCAGCGCCATCTGGAGGAATATCTCGGGCTCAAGGTGCAGATCAAGGCGGACAAGGACCCGCGTTCGGGCGCGATGACGATTCGCTACAACACGCTGGACCAGCTAGACCTGCTATGCCAGCGCCTGACCGGGGGCGAGTTCTAGCCAACCGGCGCAACCGCCACTTGCCCACGAAAAAGCGGCCGAAGCATCTCGCGCTCCGGCCGCTTTTTCGTTTTCTACCAGGCGAAAAGTCGCGCCGCGCAACTTCGGGCGGCTGCGCGCTGGCGCCCTAATTGCCCTTGATATAGCGCGGCTGGCGCGGGGCCGGGGTAGGTGGCGCAGCGCGCGGCGGTGCCGGAATCGTTCGAGCAGCTCCGGGCACGGTTTCTTCTCGAACCGTCTCGCGCACGATCACGCGCTGCGGCTGTTCGTAGCGGACCGGCACGTAGACCACCTGCTGCGGTGGCTGATATGTGTAGCCGTAATTGTAAGCGGGCGCGTAGGAATAGCCGTAGCCATAGGCCGGAGCGGCTGGCGCATAGGCAGGGTAGGATGCAGGGATCGAGCGTGCCGCGTAGCGAACCGGCATGGCATGGCCTTGACCATGTTGCGAAAGGTAGGCGTCAAGCGCTGCCTCGCAGTCATATTCCCCGCGTTCGTCCCGGCCGCCGCCGATCAGGCTTCCGAGCAGACCACCAGCGAGGCCGCCTGCTCCCACGCCGATCAAGGTGCCCGCAAGGCGCTCGCCATCAGCAACACGGTTGCCGATGATTCCGCCCGCGATCGCTCCGAGCAAACCGCCGATGATTCCGCCTTTTTCGCGATCACCGCGGCCATCGGTACGCTCTTCGCATTCCGCGATCCATTCCTCGCGCTCAAACACGCCCGCGGCAGGGGCATAGGCTGTCTGATAATAGGTTGCGGCAGGGTAAGCGGGATGCGCCGATGTGGCAGGGTGGCCCATGCGCTCGATTCGGCGTGTGCGGGTGATCGTCTCGACCCCGTCGGCACCTACCGTGGTCTCGGTGTATTCCTCGGTGGTCGGAGCGCTGCGGTATTCCTCGGGAAGCGTTTCGACTTCGGCCTGGGACATCGGCGCTGTGACCTGCGCATTTACAGCAAGCGGAGCGCACAATGCGCAAACCGCCGAAGCGGCGGCAAGACCGCGCACAAATGCGGGAAGAGTGGTGGAGTGAGTCATTATGTTCCCCCGGAACTGGAGCGCGACTCGCGCTCGCCTGCAAAGAATGGGCTTAACATCGGTTTTACCATTCACCTGCGCCGGCGACCAAGGCGCGCTGGCGTAATGTCTCGTTTCGGGGCGGAAATCCGTGATCTGCGCGCGGTTAGATCCGGTCGGCCAGCAGGCCCGAAAGCGTTTCGATGCCCGCAGCGTCATCGGCGGTGAAACGCGCTGGATCAGGGCTGTCGAGGTCGATCACCGCGATGACCTCGCCACCGCGCAGCACCGGCACGACCAGTTCGGACCGGCTCGCCGCGTCGCAGGCGATGTGACCTGGAAAAGCATGAACGTCCTCGACCAGCTGGGTCTTGCCTTCGGCGGCTGCGGCACCGCAGACCCCGCGGCCAATCGGTATGCGGATACAGGCGGGCCGTCCCACGAAAGGGCCGAGAACGAGCTCAGCTGAGCCATCGCGCGCCGCACCGACCCGGTAGAACCCGGCCCAGTTGAGCGCGGGCACGTATTCCCAGATCAACGCCGCGACATTGGCCATGTTCGCAACCGAGTCGCATTCGCCCTCTGTCAGCGCAGCGGCGGCATCGTGCAACTGGCGGTAGCGCTCGGCTGGCTCGAGCGCGGGATCGGGGCGGAAATCGTACATGCGTTTAATCCTGTTGTCGCAAGGCTGCGGCTGACCTATCTCGCACCACATGGCTATTTTCCGCAAGATCGCAATCGCTCTCCTCGTTTTTGCCGTGGCGCTCGGCATCTTGCTGTATTTCCTGACGCGCGGGGACACGGCCGGACTGAGCGTCGAGGCAGTGACCGGGGTCGAACCGACGCTCGAGGAACCCGATCCCGAGACCTTTCCGACGGTGCAGATCGCCGAGCCGGTCGGCTGGGACGATGGCGAAGCGCCGGTCCCGGGCGAAGGGCTGGCGGTCAATCGCTTCGCAGAGGGGCTCGACCATCCGCGCGTGCTTCATGCGCTTCCCAATGGCGATGTGCTCGTCACCCTGACCGGCAAGCCGGCAAGCGAAGGTGGCGGCGATGACGGGATCATGGGGATGATCCGGGGCTGGGTAGCAAGCTATCTGTTCTCGCAGGCCGGCGCTGACGGTGAACCGGCCAACCAGGTCGTGCTCTTGCGCGACGGTGATGGGGACGGTGTTGCCGAGATCCGCGAGGTTATTTTGGACGGGCTCGACAGTCCTTCGGGCATGAGTTGGGCCGATGGCACGCTCTATGTCGCCAATCACGATGCATTGCTCGCCTTCGATTACACGCCGGGCGATCTGGCTGTCGCAGGCGAAGGGCGCAAGCTGCTCGACCTGCCGCCGGGCGGTGGCCACTGGATGCGCAATATCGAAGTCCATCCCGACGGCGACCGCATCTACATAGCGGTCGGATCGGTCAGCAATATCGGCGAATCCGGCATGGCGATCGAGGAAGGGCGCGCCAAGATCTGGGAATACAACATCACAACCGGCGCCGCGCGCCACTTCGCTGCCGGGTTGCGCAATCCCAACGGGCTCGATTTCAGCCCGTGGAGCGGCGAATTGTGGACGACCGTCAATGAGCGCGACATGCTGGGTTCGGACCTCGTCCCCGATTACCTCACCAATGTCCCGGTCGGCGCAAATTACGGCTGGCCCTGGATCTATTTCTACGACAATTTCGACCGCCGGGTGGATGCGCCGATGCCGCGTTTCCTGAGCAGCTATGTGCGCAATCCCGAATATGCGCTCGGGCCGCATGTCGCCGCGCTTGGCCTCGTCTTCACGCGCGAAGGGCACCGCATGGGTGATGCCATGGCCAGCGGCGCCTTCATCGCGCGCCACGGCTCGTGGAACCGCAAGCCGCCATCGGGATACGACGTTGTCTATGTCGCGTTCGACGCGCGCGGAAATCCGACCGGCTCGCCGATTCCCGTCCTGACCGGCTTCCTGAACGATGATGGCACGACCAAGGGCAGGCCGACCTGGGTCGAATGGGCAGAGGATGGCTCGCTTCTGGTCAGCGACGACACTGCCGGCATCATCTGGCGGGTCATGGCGCCCACAAGCACGCCCGGCGATGCGATTGCCCGCGTCACCGGCGATCCGCTGCGGCCGCAGCGCGAACTTGTCGATCCGCGCGCCAGTTTCGAGGAAGATTACCTGCGCCAGCAGGCTGGACAACGGGTAGACTAGCGCGCGGCGGCAGGGTCGCCGCGGCCCGCCCGTCCGGCTATCTCGCAGGCATATTGGTAGGCGGTGCGGCCCGAACGATTGCCCCGCGCGATCGCCCAGGCGAGCGCTTCGGTCTCGTCGAACGACAGGTCGGCGGGATCGGTATAGGCACGCACCATGTCGAGATAGGTCGCCTGGTTGCAGGGGTGAAAGCCGAGCTTCAGCCCAAACCGGTCGGCCAGAGCCAACGCATTGTCGCGCTCTTCGCCCGCATGAAGCGCTTCGACTTCGTCTTCCCCTCGGCTCAGGATGGCGCGGCGGTTCGATGTCACCGCGAGCCGGATATTGGTACCCCGCGCCATGATACCCCCATCGAGGAGGCTGCGCAGCGCGAACTGGGTCTGCGTTTCGCCCTCACCGAAGCCCAGATCGTCGATGAAGATGACGAAACTGCGCTTGTGGTCATGAAGCGCGGCGACCAGTCCGGCGATTTCGCGTATAGCGCCCGGTGCAACCTGCACCAGAGCGAGAGCTCCCGGACCGTCCGACTGCACCCTGGCGACGGACGCGCGAATGAGCGCCGATTTTCCCATGCCGCGCGCGCCCCAGAGCAGCATGTCGTGCGATGCCACTCCTTGCGACAATCGTAGCAAATTCTCTGTGACCGCGGATTTCTGCTTGTCGATCCCGCGCAAGGTTTCCAGTGGCAGGCTGTCGAACCTTTCGAGCCCGCGGATGCCCCGCTCATCGAAAAGATAGGCCGGGTGCGCCGTCCAGTCAGTCGCCGAGGCGTCGGGCGGCGCGAGCCGGTCGAGCGCGGACGCTATTCGCTCGAGCAGGTCGCGCGACACATCCACGCGGTCAGACCGCCAGTTTTTCGGTCGGGAGTGTATAAAGCAGGTCCGCTCCTGCCATTGCACCGGCTTTCAGACCGCGCGCCTCGGGCACGATGCGTTCAAGGAAAAAGCGCACAGTCACCGGCTTGGTCTCGGCAAGAGCGGGTGCCTTGCCTTCGGAGACGGCGCGGTCCTGCAGCAGCAGCTGCCAGCCAGCAACCGCGACTGCCGCCATCGTGCAGAACGGTACGCTTCCCGCGAGCCTGTCATCGAGGCTTGCTTCATCTTGCATCCAACGCGCGACCGCGCCGCATTGTTCGGCAAGATCCCTGAGCATTGGCGCATCACCGGCTTCGCGTGCGATGTCATCGAACAGCAAGGTGATCGCGCTGCCGCCGTCGAGCCCGAGCTTGCGGGTCACGAGATCGGCGGCCTGGATGCCGTTGGTGCCTTCGTAGATCGGGGCGATGCGCGAATCGCGCCAATGCTGTGCGGCGCCGGTCTCCTCGACGAAGCCCATCCCGCCATGGACCTGGATCCCGATCCCGGCGACCTCGACCCCCACGTCGGTGCCCCAGGCCTTGAGCATGGGAACCAGCACCTCGGAGCGCGCTTTTGCCGCCTCGTCTCCGAGCGCGCCGCGATCGACCTGGCCCGCGCAGTAATAGAGCAGCGCGCGCACGCCCTCGGTCAGCGATTTCATCCGTAGCAGCATCCGGCGGACATCGGGATGTTCGATAATCGCGACCGGGCTCTTGTCGGGCGACCCGGCGCGGGCGGATTGCACGCGCTCGGTGGCGAAAGCGATGGCCTGCTGGGTGGCACGCTCGGCAATCTGTGCGCCCTGGTTGCCGACATTGATCCGCGCATTGTTCATCATCGTGAACATCGCCATCAGTCCGCGGTTCTCCTCGCCCACCAGTTCGCCGATGCATTCGCCGTTGTCGCCATAGCTCATGACGCAGGTGGGCGAGGCGTTGATCCCGAGCTTGTGCTCGAGGCTCACCGGCCGCAGGTCGTTGCGCGGCCCGAGCGAACCATCGGCGTTGACGTGATATTTGGGAACCACGAAGAGCGATATCCCGCGTGACCCCTCAGGCGCGTCGGGAAGACGGGCGAGGACGAGGTGAATGATGTTCTCGGCCAGCTCGTGATCTCCCCAGGTGATGTAGATCTTCTGGCCTGCGATCCTGTATTTGCCCGCATGCTCGCCCTCGGTGATCGGTTCCGCGGTGGCACGCAGCGCGCCGACATCGCTGCCGGCGGCCGGTTCGGTGAGGTTCATCGTGCCCGACCACCTGCCGCTGACAAGGTCGGGGAGATAGCGCGCCTGCTGGGCCTCGCTGCCGTGATGCTCGAGCGCCTCGATCGCGCCGACCGAAAGCATCGGCAAAAGGTTAAACGCCATGTTGGCCGCACCCAGGTTCTCAAGCACGTTGCACGACAGGATGAAGGGCAAACCCTGTCCGCCGAACTCGACCGGGCTGGCGATCGCGTTCCAACCCTGTTCGACATAGGCATCATATGCCGCCTTGAACCCGTCTGGCAGGCGCACGACGCCGTTTTCGAGCGTCGCACCTTCGAGGTCGCCCACACGGTTGAGCGGCGCGAATTCCCCGGCCGCGAATTCGCCGACCCCGGCAACGATTGCCTCTACCAGGTCCGCTTCGGCAGCGGCAAATTTCTCGCTCCGGGCGAGCTCGTCGATCCCGGCATTCACCCGGATCGCGAGCAGCTGGTCCTGGGTCGGGGGGGTGTAGGGGGTCATGGAGAGGATCCTCGATCGGGCAAAAGTGTGCTTGGATTTGGCGCCAAGCAGATATAGCGCGCACAGGATGACCGGCAAGAACGCTACGGAAGTGCGCCCGGCCGATGCCGAGGCGATCGCACACGCGGTGCGAATCCTGCAAGGCGGAGGCCTTGTCGCGGTTCCTACCGAGACCGTCTATGGCCTCGCCGCGCGCGCCGACAGTGCCGAAGCGGTGGCCGGGATTTACGCCGCCAAGGGTCGTCCCGACTTCAACCCGCTGATTGTTCATGTCGCAAGCCTCGAAGCGGCCGAGACGCTGGCGCATTTCGACGATCGCGCGCGCGATCTTGCCGAGCGATTCTGGCCCGGACCGCTGACCCTCGTGTTGCCGCTGCGCTCCGGAGCCGCGATTGCCGGAGCGGTCACCGCCGGGCTTGGCACCATCGCGATCCGCCAACCCGCGCACAAGGTGATGCGCGCCGTGCTCGAGGGCTCGGGCCTCGCGCTCGCCGCGCCTTCTGCCAATCGCAGCGAAGAGGTCAGTCCGACCCGCGCCGATCACGTCGCGAATTCGCTCGCCGGCGCCTGCCCGCTGGTGCTCGATGCGGGCCCGTGCCAGCAGGGTCTTGAATCGAGCATCGTCGCCTTGCGCGAGAATGGCGATTGGCAATTGCTGCGTCCCGGTCCCGTAACCCGCGAAACGCTCGAACGGATTCTCGGTCCGCAGAGCGCGCGCAACGAGGATGCCATCGAGGCGCCAGGCCAGATGACCCGCCACTATTCACCGGGAAAGCCCATCCGCCTCGGCGCAAATGATTGCGCACATGGAGAGTTCAAGATCGGCTTCGGGCCGGTCGACGGCGACTGCAACCTGTCGGCCTCGGGCGATCTCAACGAAGCGGCGGCACGGCTGTATGACTGCTTGCACGACGCCGCTGCCTCAGACGCCGAAGCGATCTGCATCGCGCCCATTCCCGAAACCGCGATAGGCCGGGCGATCAATGACCGCCTGCGCCGCGCGGCATCGCGCTGACGCCGAGACGTCAGCGATCGTCGCGCTCGACCGGCACGGTCGGCAACAGCTCCTCGATCTCTTCGCGGATTTCTTCGGCGTCGCGGCAGGCCCCCCTGTCGCCGTCGGCGCAATTTTCCGCCTCGCGCAAATATTGCCGCTCGAGCCGCGCGAGTTTTTCCTCGCGCCGGCGGATCTCACGTCCACGCGCCTCGTCGGCCTCGGACTGGCTGGTGGTGGCCAGGTCGACCGCCTTGGCGCCCACCCGGACCGGGGCCGTGACGATATCGGCTGCGGTCTTGACGATGCAGCCGGTCAGGGCAAGCGGGGCAAGGGTGGCGATGACAAGCAAACGGGCGCGCATGATTATCACCATGCGCGCCCGGCCAGCGAATGCAAGTGGGGAATGCCCCGTGCGAGCGCGCTAGTCTTCGGCGCCAGCATCCTCGTCATTGGCTTCGTCCCCATCCGAGCCGGAGCCAGCCGCGACATCGCCATCGGGGCGGGGGCGGCAGGTGAGCGAACCCGATCCGGCCGATTGCACCGAACAGGTCGCCGAGCCGACCACCACGACATCGCCTGACCCTGCGATCTCGGCAGTGACCCGGCCGTCAGAGGCGACCTCGACATCGCCCGAGCCGGCGATCTCGACCGTGACATCTTCGGCGCTGAGCGCTGCAAGGAGAACGTCGCCCGAACCGGCGATTTCGATATGGACCATGTCGGCACTGCCCGATGCGCGCACGGTTCCCGAACCAGCAATCTCGACCTCCAGCCGCTCGGCATCGACATCGGCGACGGCGATATCGCCCGAACCGGCGATCTCGAGCTCGGCATTGCCGGCGATGCGATCGGCGGTGATGGTCCCGCTCCCGGCAATTTCCAGGTTCGCGGCGGGCGGCATGGTGATCTGCACCACCGCGCGGCCGCTCCCGTCATAAACCTTCCGGTCACGCGCGATCGAGAGGCGATCATCCTCGTGGTCGAAGCGCAGCGCTTCTCCAGCTGCGCTGTCACCCTCGAGCGAGATCGCCAGCGTGTCGCCGGTGGCGATGATCACGCTGTCGGGTCCCGCGAGGCTGATGGTGTCGAGCGTGTCTTGCGACAGGTCGAGTTCGGCGAGCGGTACCCCGTCGACATCGTCCCAATCGTCCATGTAGGCGCAGCCCGTCAGGCTGGACCCCAGGACGAGCGCGGCGATCGGGGTTGCGCGTTTGGCAATCCAGGCAAGCATGCGAATATCTCCTCGGTCAAAGCGTATTGCCGAGATAATACACCCGGCCAGCCGGCGCAACCCAAGATATAACTTGGGAGGGCGGCGCCCATGTTCGCCTGAGGGCGCAAAAGAGATGCGAAAAGGGCCGCCCCTGCGCGGGACGGCCCTTCCTTGTCCAAGGCGATGACGACTACTTGTCGTCTTCGTCGTTGTCGTAATATTGCGGGGCGTGTTCGCGCAGAACTTCGAGGATTTTCTCGAGCGCGGTGGCCTCGTCGGTTTCTTCCATCGCTGCCAGTTCGCGGGCGAGGCGGCTCGAGGCCGCTTCGAAGATCTGCCGCTCCGAATAGCTCTGTTCGGGCTGGTCGTCGGGACGGAACAGGTCGCGGGTGACCTCGGCGATCAGGACGATTTCGCCCGAATTGATCTTCGCCTCGTATTCCTGCGCGCGGCGCGACCACATGGTGCGCTTGACCTTGGGCTTGCCCTTGAGGGTCTCGATCGCTTCCTTGAGCGTCTTGTCGCTCGACAGCTTGCGCATGCCGATCGATTCGACCTTGTTCACCGGAACGCGCAGAGTCATGCGTTCCTTTTCGAAGCGCAGGACATACAATTCGAGCTGCATGCCGGCGATCTCTTCGTTCTGAAGTTCGATCACGCGGCCAACGCCATGCTTGGGGTACACAACATAATCGCCAACAGTGAAGGCGGGCGCTTTGCTTGCCATGCAAGTTCCTTTCTCGCGGTCTCCCGGCATCGGCGAACGGTCATCTCGGGCCCCGCGGTCCTGGCCTTCCTTCGGGAAGAGGCAGGAGCGCGATCATTGCCCTCCGATCGGCTGTGCTGGTGGGTGACCTTCCTGGTTAATCTCGCCAGCGCCGTTGCATTGCGGCGCGGTTGACCGATTATATACCACATTCGCAAGAAAATTGCGAGTCTATGGTCTATCGCACCTGCGCGGCGGTCCGAGCCGCATCCCGCGGCGCGGCACCAGGGCTTGCTTGGATCAGTCGCCCTGGCCAGGTTCGGCGCTGAAATACTTCTCGAATTTGCCCTTTTCGCCCTTGTGCTCGTCAGCATCTGCGGGCGGGTCCTTCTGGCCGGTGATGTTGGGCCACTCGGCCGAGAACTTGGTGTTGAGCTCGAGCCATTTTTCAAGACCGTCCTCGGTATCGGGCAGGATCGCCTCGGCCGGGCATTCGGGTTCGCACACCCCGCAATCGATGCATTCGCTGGGATTGATGACCAGCATGTTCTCGCCTTCGTAGAAGCAGTCGACCGGACAAACTTCGACGCAGTCGGTGTATTTGCACTTGATGCAGTCTTCGGTGACGACGTAGGTCATTCGGTCTCTTTCACCATCGTTTCAGCAGGGCCGGAAGCGGGTCCTGACAGGCAAGCCAGATAGGCGGCGCTGCTAAGGGCAATTAGCCCCGGCGGTCAAGCGTGCGGGTCGCGCTCGCGGTAATGCTGCGCTGCGAGCGCGGGCGAAGCTCGGCGCGCAGGCAGTCTTAGAACCTCGATCACCCGCACTTCGTTCCCCACCATCAGCGTGAGAACGTCTCCGACGCAAACCGTTTCGCTCACCCGTTCGATCCGCTTGCGATTGCAGCGCAGCGATCGCGATTCGATCAGCGCGCGCGCTGCCGAGCGGGTGCGGGCGAAGCGCAGATAGACGAGCAGCCGGTCGATGCGCAGGCAATCGGTTGCACTACCGGTCCCCGCATCGCGATTCATTTGCGCAGGAGGTCTGCCAGCTGATCGAAAGCACCGCTGGCACGGGCCGGACCGTGGTCCGGCCTGCGGTCAGGCTTGCGATCGGGTTTGCGGCCCGGTTTCTTGGCGCCGCGCGGCCGGTCGCCCGATCCGCGCCCGGCCTTCCCTCTCCCGGCATCGCGAGCCTTGTCCTTGTTCCGGTCGCTCTGGGCCTTGCGCCGGTGGGCGCGCGTATCTTCGCCAGCGCGCCGGGGGCGCCAGGTCCAGCTGTCGGGTGCGGCGGGTCCGTGCGCGTCATCGGCCAGCGGACGGGCGCGCTGGACCCGAAAACCTGCGCTGCCGAGCAGGCGGCGGGCATTGTCCTCCTCGAGCCCGATCGAGATCGGCAAGGCAAGATCGAGCCGGAATCGCGGAGAGCGCGCCTTGGCGGTCTTGTCACTTGCCTTCGCGCGCGCCTCGAATGCGCTGCGCAGGATCTTTTCAGCCAGGTCGACCCGGATCAGCTGGCTGCCCGCGAGCCGGTAACCGGCAGGGATCGCCCCGCTTTCGGAAAGGACCGGCAACATCGTGTCCTGAAGCGGTCGCTTGTCGAGGCCAAGCGCGTGGAGCAATTGCCGCGGTGCTGGTTTGAGCAGGTCGCGCGCGAACACGTCGAGCGCGCCGAAGGTTACCCCCAGCTTGCGAAGGAAGGGGCGCGTTTCCTTGGGCAGGTGTTCAAGCCCGGCCTTCTCGCGGCTGACGACCCCGCGCGCATCGACGAGGGTGATCAGCAAGGCGCGCGCCTCGCTTCCCGCCTCGGGATCGCGCGCTGCTGCGGCGAGCTTGCGCAAGGGGGCGAGCGGTTCGAGCCGTTGTTCCAGCCAGGCGAGCAGGCCGGTTTCGAGCCGGGTGCGCGCCGCATCGGGAAGGGCCGCGATCTCGCGCGCGAATTCGAGGCGGGGCCCAAACGTGTCGTCGCTCAGATTGATCGTGGCAAGCTCGTGGCCTTGCCAGCGCAGCTGACCCTTGGCGATCGAAAGGTCGTCCATCCCGGCGGCGAGCAGCTGGTCCGCGCGCTGGGCGAGGATCCCGGGCAGCGCCTTTTCGCCTGCCGCCAGCAGCATCTTGCGATCGGCCAGCCCGGCCTCGGGATCGACCGAGAAGCGAAACCCGTCGAGCCTCCCGATGGTTTCGCCTTCGACCGCTAGGCGGCCATCGTCTTCGAGCGTGACGGGAAGCGCGCTGCCATCCTGTCCCAGGGATTTCATCAAGATCGTAGTCCTTCGGTTTACAAAACGTTCGGTCAGCCGCGCATGGAGCGCATCGGACAGGCGCGCCTCGACCGCGCGGGCGCGCGCCGCCATCTCGTCGCGGGCGAGCACCCAGTCGGGGCGTTGGCAGATATAGGCCCATGATCGGATCGCGGCTATCCTTCCCTGCAGGGCATCGATCCCGCCGCCGGGCCGGTCGAGCTCGGCGATCCGCGCGGCGACGAAATCGGCGCCTAGGTAACCATTGCCGAGATCTTGCCAGAGCCTCGCGACGAAGCGCGCATGCGGATCGACCCCGAGCTGGCGGAAATCGGGTAGCGAACAGGCCTCCCAGAAGCGCCTGACTGCCGCGCGTCCGCGCACCGTTTCGCCGATCGGTTCGCCTGCAAGCCGTTTGAGCACGGCGAGGTCGATCGCTTCGGGTGCGCCGCGCAGGGCGGGGTCGTCGGGTCGCGCCTCGAGATCGGCGATCAGCGTGCCGAGCGTGTCGAAGCGCGGCTCGGCGTCGCGCCAGAACAGGTGGGTGAGCGGGGCGAAGCGATGCTCCTCGATCGCGTAGATTTCTTCCTCGGTGAATTCGAGCGGGGCTCCCGAATGCGATCCACCGCCAGACAGCGTTCCGAACGAGCCATCGCGCTGGTGACGTCCCGCGCGCCCGGCGATCTGCGCCATCTCGGCTGGCATAAGCCGGCGTTTTCGCCGCCCGTCGAATTTCGACAGCGCGGCAAAGGCGACATGATCGAGATCGAGATTGAGCCCCATGCCGATCGCATCGGTGGCGACAATGTAGTCGACTTCACCATTCTGGAACAATTCTACCTGTTTGTTGCGCGTTTCCGGTGAAAGTGCGCCCATCACCACCGCCGCCCCGCCGCGAAAGCGTCGCAGGGCCTCGGCCATGGCGTAGACCTGCTCGATGGAAAACGCGACCACCGCGCTGCGGGGTGGCAGGCGTGAAAGCTTGGTGGTGCCGCCATGGGTGAGCGTCGAGAAACGCGGACGCTCGATCATTTCCGCGCCCGGGATCAGCTGGCGCACGATCGGTTCAAGCGTGGCCGAGCCCAGGATCATGGTTTCCTCGCGGCCGCGCGCATTGAGGAGGCGATCGGTGAAGATGTGGCCGCGTTCGGGATCGGCCCCGATCTGCGCCTCGTCGATCGCGACGAAGGCGTGGCGCCCGTTCGCACCCGAGCCGAGCCGATCCATCGCTTCGGCCGTGCAGCAGAAATAGCGCGCTTGCGGCGGTTCGATCCGCTCCTCGCCGGTGATCAGCGCCACCGCCGCGTCGCCCTTGATCGCGCGCACGCGGTCATAGACTTCACGCGCCAGCAGTCGCAGCGGAAAGCCCATCATCCCGCTCGAATGCGCGCACATCCGTTCGATGGCGAGATGCGTCTTGCCGGTATTCGTGGGGCCGAGCACCGCCCGGACCCGGCCCGGGTCGCCATGCCTGTCAGATCGCGCGGAGTTCACGCGTCCGTCTTGTCAGGCTTGGCGCGCGCGGGCAATGCGCGAGTGCGATCAGCCGCGGCAGGCGCGCGACCGGGAAGGCGAACAAGGGATTGGACCCCTAGGCAAAACACCTTATCGCAGCAGGGACTCGTCTGATCGCGGGTTAAGTAGACATTTACCATGATCGGGCAAAACCCTGCGCATTGGCTGCGGCCGGCGCAAACGCGCCAGAACGCAATCGAATCAATCGGGCAGACTGTTGGAACACGACGCTGATCCTTCGCGAGACGATCGCCATCTGTCGGAACCGTTCTCCGACCACCCTGAACACGCGCTTTCGATAGACGACCAGACCGCGCGCGAACTGGCGCCGATCCTGCGCAATGCGCGTGGGCTTGCTCCGGCGACGAAATCGCAAAAAGCCCGCCGCCAGGTGCTTGCACGGGTCAGTGGCTGGCGTGCACGCTACGACGAATGGAAGATCGCGGCCGAAGATCGGATTGCCGCGCTCGACCTTGCCCCGGACCTTGCCGAGAACATCGGCAGCCGCCGCTGGTTTCGCGGCCTCGGCACGATGGTCCTGCTCGGCGCTATCGCGCTCGCCTTCTGGCCCAGCATGGCACCGCTCGAAGCACGCTCTGCAATGCCCGGGGGCGAGGATATTCGTGACGAATTTCGCAGCCAGATGATCATGCCGCTCGCGCTCGGCGGAGACAGCGGCCGGCGGATGGGCCCGACCGAAGCGGTCATTCCTCTCGCAAGCGCGCCCGAACGTCCGCAGATCGAACGCATCGCGACGCTCGCGCCGGGAGACAGCTTTGCCAGCATGCTTCGCCGCGCCGGGGTTTCGGCACGCGATATCGGCGAAGTCAGCGCGATGATCGGCAATGCCATGCCGCTCGGCGAGATCGAGCCGGGGACCCAGGTCGACCTCGTGCTCGGCCGCAGGCCCGATTCGCAATCGCCGCGCCCGCTCGATGCGCTCAAGTTCCGCGCCCGCTTCGATCTCGAACTCGAATTCACCCGGCAGGCCGCCGACGCGATCACCGGCGAGGGCGGAACGCTCTCGTTGGCGCGCAACGTGATCCGGGTCGATGACACGCCGTTGCGCGTGCGCGGCAAGGTCGGCGCGAGTCTCTACCGCTCGATGCGTGCCGCCGGGGTTCCGGCAAGCGCGGTGCAGGATTTCCTGCGCACCGTGGACGAGCAGATCGACATGGACCGCGAAGTGCGCGCCTCGGACGAGTTTGATATCATCATCGCCTATCGCCGCGCCGCAACCGGCGAGCGCCAGGCTGGCCGCCTGCTCTATGCCGGGATCGACCGCGACGGCGAGGCCAGGACCCAGCTGATGCGCTGGGGCGAGGACGGCAAGTTTTATGAAGCGTCGGGTGTCGGCGAGCAGCGCCGTGGGCTCGTCGCCCCGGTGCCGGGCTCGATCTCCTCGCGCTATGGCATGCGCCGCCACCCGATCCTCGGCTACCGGCGAATGCATTCCGGGATGGATTTCCGTGCGCGTCACGGGACCCCGATCGTCGCGGTCACCGATGGGCGCGTGCAATCGGCCGGGCGCGCGGGCGGCTGCGGGATCGCAGTGAAGCTCGATCATGGCGGCGGGCTCCAGACCCGCTATTGCCACATGAGCCGGATGGCGGTGCGACGCGGCCAGCAGGTCAAGCGCGGACAGGTCATCGGCTATGTCGGCTCGACCGGCCTCTCGACCGGCCCGCACCTCCATTACGAGATGTACCGCCGCGGCCGGGCGATCAATCCCGCGAGCGTCGATTTCGTCACCCGCGCGGTGCTGTCGGGCACCGAGCTCATCGATTTCCGTCGCCAGCTGATCAAGCTGAAACAGGTCGAACCCGGAGCCGCGCTCGAAGATCTCGAACCACTCGAGACCGAGACCGACGAGCCGCTGCGCGAAATCGAGAAGATCGCTCTCGCTCAGCGCCGCGCCCGAGCGAATTGATCACGCGCCCGATTTGGGGCAAGTCCGCCTGCATGAGTGCCAGCTACCCCAATATCCGCATGCGCCGCACCCGTG
Organism: Qipengyuania nanhaisediminis; assembly: GCF_045862805.1. Taxonomy (GTDB): domain Bacteria; phylum Pseudomonadota; class Alphaproteobacteria; order Sphingomonadales; family Sphingomonadaceae; genus Erythrobacter; species Erythrobacter nanhaisediminis_A. The sequence goes on along the minus strand of NZ_AP025760.1, from coordinate 354,482 downwards.
CGAGCCGCTGGAGCCGCGATCTCCATCGCGAAACCGTGATGACGCCCTCCGACCTGATCTGGCCCCTATTCGTCACCGAGGGCCAGGGGGTCGAGGACCCGGTAAAGACGCTGCCGGGCGTGTCGCGCTGGTCGATCGACGGGATCGTCGCGCGCGCGAAAGAAGCGGTCGAACTCGGCATTCCGGTAGTCGCGCTGTTTCCAAATACGCCCGCCGACAAGCGTAGCGATGACGGGGCCGAAGCGCACGATCCCGACAACCTGATGTGCCGCGCGATCCGCGCGATCAAGCAAGCGTGCGGCAACGATCTCGGCGTGCTCACCGATGTCGCGCTCGACCCCTATACCAGCCACGGGCAGGACGGCCTGGTCGACGATTCCGACTATGTCCTCAATGACGAGACGGTCGCGGTGCTGGTCGACCAGGCGACCAACCAGGCCGAGGCCGGTGCCGACATCATCGCCCCGTCCGACATGATGGATGGCCGCGTCCACGCGATCCGCATGGCGCTCGAAATGGGTGGGCATCGCAATGTCCAGATCATGAGCTATGCCGCCAAATATGCGAGCGCCTTCTACGGTCCTTTCCGCGATGCGGTGGGTTCGGGCGGCCTGCTCAAAGGCGACAAGAAAAGCTACCAGATGGACCCTGCCAATGGCGACGAGGCGCTGCGCGAGGTGGAGCTCGACATTGCCGAGGGCGCCGACAGCGTGATGGTCAAGCCGGGCCTTGCCTATCTCGACATCATCTACCGGGTGAAACAGCGCTTCGGCGTGCCGGTCTTTGCCTACCAGGTGAGCGGCGAATACGCGATGATCGAGGCCGCGCAAAGCGTTGGCGCGGGCGACCGCGATGCGCTGCTGATGGAAAAGCTGATCGCCTTCAAACGCGCCGGATGCAGCGGGGTGCTGACCTATCACGCGCCTGTGGCAGCGCGCCTCCTCAATGGCTGACTTTCGCCACGAGACCGAGCGGCTGGTCCTGCGCGACTGGCGCGAGGAGGACTGGGAGCCGTTCTGGCGTGGCACGAACACGCCGGCTGTCATGCGCTGGCTTGGCGGAGTGGCCGACGAGCAGGTCAGGGCGGACGCACGCGCGCGGCTCGAACGCTACGATCGCGATTTCGGGCACACGTTCTGGGTCGTCGAGCGCCGGTCCGACGGCGCGGTGCTGGGCTTTTGCGGGCTCAAGCGCTGCACCGAAGAGGCAGGGCCCCTGGGAATGACCGAGCTCGGCTATCGCCTGCGCGAAGATGCCTGGGGCAAGGGCTATGCCCGCGAAGCCGCCGAAGCCAGCCTGGCGCTGGGGTTCGAACGGTTCGCAGCGGACGAGATCATCGCGCTTACGGTCGAGGGCAACCAGGCAAGCTGGGGGCTGATGGAACGGCTCGGAATGGCCCGCCGTCCCGATCTCGATTTTCCCGAGACCATGTGGGCGCAGGATTACGGCCCTGTCATTGTCTACTCGCTCGCGCGCGATGCCTGGGCCGCGACTAATGCCTGAAATCATCGCCGAGACCGAGCGGCTCGTCCTGCGCACGATCGACGAAAAAGACGCCGAGGAGCAGTACCGCCTGCTTAACACCGAGGCGGTGATGGCGCATCTTGGCGGGGTGAAGGAACTGCACGAGATCGAGGCCAAGCACGCCAAGGCGATGCAATCCTACGCGCGCGAAGGCTTCAGTTTCCTGTTCATGATCGAGAAGGCGAGCGGCGAGATGGTCGGCCATTGCGGGATCAAGCGGGTCGACAACCCGCTCGCGCCGAATGTCGGCACCCACGAGATTGGCTGGCTGGTGCGAGAAGACCGCTGGCGGCAAGGTCTCGCCGAAGAGGCTATGCGCGCGGTGCTTGACTGGGCCTTCGGCCGCGTTGGTGCCCCGCATGTCGTCGCGCTCACCAGCGCCGCCAACGCGGCAAGCTGGAAGCTCATGCAAAAGCTCGGGATGGAGCGGCGCGAAGATCTCGATTTCGATGACCCGGCCTTCCCGTCCGAAGACAATCCGACGATCCAGTACTCGCTGACCGCCAAGCAATGGAAAGAGCACCGATGAACACCACCAACCCGCATCCCGGCGCGAACATCATCCCGATCCACGGCAAGACCCCGGTGATCCACGAAAGCGCCTTCATCGCGCCGGGAGCAACGATCATCGGCGATGTCGAGATCGGGGCAGGTTCCTCGATCTGGTACAATTGCGTCGTGCGCGCCGATGTCTTCACCATCCGCATCGGCGAACGCACCAATGTCCAGGACGGCTCGATCCTCCATTGCGATCCTCCGCGCCCTGGCGACGAGGAAGGTTCGCCGCTGGTGATCGGCGACGACGTTCTGATCGGCCACATGGCGATGGTGCATGGCTGCACGATACACGACCGCGGCTTTGTCGGGCTGGGCGCGATCGCGATGAACAAGGCGGTGATCGCCAGCGATGCCATGCTGGCAGCCGGAGCGATGCTGACCGAACGCAAGGTGATGGGCGAGCGCGAGTTGTGGGCCGGACGCCCGGCCAAGCGGTTAAAAGAGCTCAGCGATGCCGCGATTGCCGGAATGCGCGTGGGCGTTGCCCATTATGCCGAGAACGCCAAACACCACAGCGAAGCGGTCGCCGCTGCGCTGGGCTAGGGTTGAGCTAGTCTGCGATCATCGCGCGCAGGGTCTCGATCCGGTCGGCTTCGTGGACCGGCTTGTCCCAGCGTATGCGGTGGATGCGCGGGAAACGCATGGCGAGCCCCGACTTGTGGCGTTTCGATGCGTGCACGCTGTCGAAGGCGACCTCGAACACGAGAGTCCGCTCAACCTCGCGCACCGGGCCAAAACGGTTGACCGTGGTGCGCCGGACGATCCGGTCGAGTTTCTTGAGCTCGGCATCGGTGAAACCCGAATAGGCCTTGCCCACCGGTAGAAGCTCAGCGCCCTTGTCGGGATCGCCGTCCCAGCAGCCGAACGTGTAGTCCGAGTAAAAGCTCGACCTTTTGCCCGACCCGCGCTGGGCATACATCAGCACGCAATCGACCAGCAGCGGGTCGCGCTTCCACTTGTACCAATATCCCACGCGTCGGCCGGCAATGTAGGGGCTGTCGCGGCGTTTGAGCATCAGCCCCTCGATCGCGGCATCGCGCGAGCCTTCGCGGATCTTGGCAAGCTCATCGAAATCCTTCGCCTCGACTACGGTCGAGAGGTCGAAATGGCTCGCCGGCAGGCGGGTGACGAGCTTTTCGAGCGCGGCGCGACGCTCGGTCCAGGGCTTTTCGCGCAGGTCCTCGTCCTCGACAATCAGCGCATCGTAAAGCCGCACGAAAGCGGGCGCTTCGGCGAGCATTTTCTTCGACACCGTCTTGCGCCCGAGCCGCTGCTGGAGCGCATTAAAGCTCGCCGCTCCCCCTTGCGTCTCGTCGTTCTCGGCTCCGCCCTGAACGTCGCCGCGCACCAGCAATTCACCGTCGAGCACTGCGTCCATCGGCAGCTTGTCCAGCAATTCGGGAAAGGTGGCCGAGATGTCGTCGCCGCTGCGCGAATAGAGCCGCGTGTGCGGCTGGCCGTCGGCATCGGTCACCCTCACCAATTGCACGCGGATGCCATCCCATTTCCACTCGGCGGCATAGTCGGCAAGATCGACCACCGTCTCCTCGAGCGGGTGAGCGAGCATGAAGGGGCGAAAGCGCGGCGTGCCCGAAACGTCGGGCGGGGCCTCGCCCTTGCCGGCCCATGCGAACAGGCTGTCATAGGGCGGAGCGAGCGCGTGCCAATATTCCTCGACCTCCTCGACCGCGACATCGAAAGCCTGCGCGAACGCGGTCTTCGCCAGCCGCGCCGAGACCCCGATCCGCATGCCGCCGGTCGCAAGCTTGATCAGAGCGAAGCGGCCATTGGCATCGAGCCGGTCGAGCAGTTTCGGCAACTCCTTGGGCGCGGTATTGCGGTTGAGCGAGGAAAGCATTTCGACCGTCTCGGAAAGGCTCGCCGGATTGCCCTCGACCGCGCCGCTTTCGGGCCAGAGCAGGCTCGCGGTCTCGGCGGTGTCGCCGACGAAATCGCGACTGAGAGTCCAGAGGACGGGGTCGACCCTGTCCTTCATCAGATTGCGCACGGTCGATGATTTTACTGCCGGAAAATCGAGTTCGCCGGTCAGCGCGCCGAGCGCCCAGCCGCGATCGGGATCGGGCGTTTCGCGAAGATACTCGGCGATCAGCGCAAGCTTGCGGTTGCGGCTGGTTGTATAGACCAGCGTGTCGAGGAGGTTGGAGAACGCCTTCACTCGTCTTCATCCTCGCGCCCCACCAGGGCGAGCGCGCGCGCCTTGCGCTGGTTGAGCTGGCACCAGCGCAGCAAGGCCTCCTCGCGGCCATGCGTGATCCAGGTTTCCTGCGGGTTCACCTCTGCAATCGTGGTAGTGAGTTCGTTCCAGTCGGCATGATCGGAGATGATGAGCGGCAATTGCACGTTGCGCTGACGGGCGCGACCGCGCACCCGCATCCACCCGCTCGCCATGGCGGTGACAGGGTCGGGCAGGCGGCGACTCCAGCGATCGCCCAGCGCCGATGGCGGGGCGACGATGATGCTGGAGCGCATATCGTCCTTGGAATGATCGGCGACCAGTTTCAATTCGCCCAAGTTAACCCCGTGCTCCTCGTAGAGCCGGCACATTTTTTCCATCGCGCCGTGGAGATAGATCGGCTCCGTGTGACCGGCGGCGCGCAATTCAGCGATTACCCGCTGCGCCTTGCCCAGCGCATAGGCGCCGACCAACACGCTGCCCTCGGGATGATCCTCGCGCGCCTTCAGGAGCTTCGCCATCTCGTCTTCGATCGGGGGGTGGGTGAAGACCGGCAGGCCGAAGGTAGCCTCAGTGATGAAGATGTCGCAGGGCGTGACTTCGAAGGGCGGGCAGGTCGGGTCGGGGCGGCGCTTGTAATCGCCGGTGATCACCACCCGTTCGCCCACATGTTCAAGCAGGATCTGTGCGCTTCCGAGCACGTGGCCTGCCGGGATATAGGTCGCATCGACCCCGCCCGGGAGGCGGATCGTCTCGCCATATTCGACCGGCACTGCCTTGGTGGGAATCTCGCCGTTCTCATCCTCGGCGCCCGAGCGGTAGCGCAGCTTCATGATCGCCAGCGTTTCGGGGGTGGCAATGGTCTCGCCATGGCCACCGCGCGCGTGATCGGCGTGGCCGTGAGTGACCAGAGCGCGATCGACCGCGCGGCCGGGATCGATCCAGGCATCAGCGGGCACCACATGAACGCCCCACGGCTCGGGCCGGATCCAGGAAAACGGGGCGGTCATCACCTGACCAACGAAAAGGGCGCGAACAAGTTTCCCTGTCCGCGCCCGATTGTCTGGTGATGGCAGTCAGCTCTTCTTGTCGCTGCCCGATTCCTCGGATCGCGTGTCATCCTTGGGATCGTCCTTGGAGACGGGCGGCGCTTTCTTCGCAGGCGGCTTTTTCTTTGCCGCCGCCTTGCGCTTCGGTTTGGTCTTGGGCGGGGCCGGAGTAAGCTCAAAGACGGGCTTGCCGTCCTTGACGCTGACATGCACCTCGCCGCCATCGGCGAGCTTGCCGAACAGCAGTTCCTCGGCGAGCGGCTGCTTGATCTTGTCCTGGATCAGCCTGCCCATCGGGCGTGCGCCGTAAAGCTTGTCATAGCCCTTGTCGGCGAGCCATTCGCGCGCATCGCTGTCGAACTGGATGTGGACGTTCTGTTCGGCGAGCTGGAGTTCGAGCTCGAGGATGAACTTGTCTACCACGCGCGCCACCGTGCTCTTGCCGAGATAGGCGAACGGCACGATCGCATCGAGACGGTTGCGGAATTCGGGTGTGAACATCTTCTTCACCGCTTCCGAGCCTGCATCTTCCTTCGACACGTCGCCAAAACCGATGCCCTGGCGCGCCATGTCGGCAGCGCCCGCATTGGTCGTCATGATCAGGACCACATTGCGGAAATCGACCGTCTTGCCGTGGTGGTCGGTCAACCGGCCATTGTCCATCACCTGGAGCAGGATGTTGAACAGGTCGGGATGCGCCTTCTCGATCTCGTCGAGCAGCAGCACGCAGTGTGGGTTCTGATCGACCGCATCGGTGAGCAATCCGCCCTGGTCGTAACCGACATAGCCCGGAGGCGCACCGATCAGGCGACTGACGGAGTGGCGCTCCATATATTCGGACATGTCGAAGCGCTTGAGTTCGATCCCCATGATCGATGCGAGCTGACGCGCGACCTCTGTCTTGCCGACGCCGGTTGGGCCGGAGAACAGGAACGATCCGATCGGCTTGTCGGGATCGCGCAGCCCTGCGCGCGAAAGCTTCATCGCGGTCGACAAGCGAGTGATCGCCTCGTCCTGGCCGAACACGACCTGCTTGAGGTCACGGCCGAGATTTTCGAGCGCCTTCTTGTCGTCCTTCGAGACCGATTTGGGCGGGATGCGCGCCATCGTCGCGATCACGGCCTCGATTTCCTTGGCGGTGATCTTCTTCTTGCGGCGGCTGGGCGGAACCAGCATCTGCATCGCGCCGACCTCGTCGATCACGTCGATCGCCTTGTCGGGCAGCTTGCGGTCATTGATGTAGCGCGCTGAAAGCTCGACCGCGGTCTTGAGCGCATCGGGCGTGTACTTGACGTTGTGGTGCTCTTCGAAGGCGCTGCGCAGGCCCTTGAGAATCTTGATCGTGTCCTCGACCGTGGGTTCGTTTACGTCGATCTTCTGGAAACGGCGCAGCAGCGCGCGGTCCTTCTCGAAGTGGTTGCGAAATTCCTTGTAGGTGGTCGAGCCGATGCAGCGGATCGTCCCGCCCGACAAAGCGGGCTTCAGGAGGTTGGAGGCATCCATTGCCCCGCCGCTGGTCGCGCCCGCGCCGATCACGGTGTGGATCTCGTCGATGAAAAGCACCGCATTGGGCATGCCCTCGAGTTCGGAGACGACCTGCTTCAGACGTTCCTCGAAATCGCCGCGATAGCGGGTGCCGGCAAGCAGCGCACCCATGTCGAGCGAGTAGATCACCGCTTCGGCCAGGACTTCGGGCACGTCGCCTTCGACGATCTTGCGCGCCAGACCTTCGGCAATCGCGGTCTTCCCTACTCCGGGGTCGCCGACATAGAGCGGGTTGTTCTTGCTGCGGCGACAGAGGATCTGGACCGTGCGGTCAACCTCGGGACCGCGGCCGATCAGCGGGTCGACCTTGCCGTCCTCGGCCTTCTTGTTGAGATTGACCGTGAACTGGTCGAGCGCGGTTTCCTTGCCTTTCGCGCCGTCCTTGCTGGCTTCGGCTTCGGCAGCACCGCCATCTTCGCCGCCCTGGGGCGTCTTCGATTCGAGGCTCCGTCCGCCCTTGCCGATGCCGTGGCTGATATAGCTCACCGCATCGAGGCGGCTCATGTCCTGCTGCTGGAGGAAATAGACGGCATAGCTGTCGCGTTCGGAGAAGAGCGCGACAAGCACGTTCGCCCCGGTGACCGTGTCCTTGCCCGAGGACTGGACGTGGAGGATCGCGCGCTGGATCACCCGCTGGAAACCCGCAGTGGGCTGCGGGTCGGCATCTTCCTCGGTCTTGAGGCTCTGATATTCCTGGTCGAGATATTGCTTCACCACCTCGCTCAGTTCGGCCAGGTCCACCCCGCATGCCGCCATGACTTGCGCGCCGTCCTCGTCATCGATCAGGGCAAGCAGGAGATGCTCGAGCGTTGCATATTCATGGCGCCGCTCGGACGCGTGGCCGAGTGCGTTGTGAAGGGTGCGTTCGAGGTTCTGGGCAAAGCTGGGCATCGGGGTCTGTTCTCTATCGGGGGGGTCTGGAGAAGATACGTGATGTATATGGGCTAAAGATGAACGATTGCGAATCCCGTATATGGGAAAGCGCGTTATTCACGAGCCTGAGCCCTTGAACAGCGCATCGGCTGCCGCTCGGTGGGCGCTGGCCTTGTCGCGGTGCGCACGCACGCGAGTGATCTCGGCTTCGAGCAGCGCGATCCGTTCGGCCAGTTCGTCTTGCGAATAGGGTGCCAGATCCTCGCTCGCGAGCCGGCTCGCGGCATCTCCCCTGGGGCGTGGAAGATCCTCTTCATCCATTGCTGACCTGCATCGCAATTTACGCGGCTTGCTGTCAATGTGCATGACCGGTATTTGCCAAGTTCAAGGCGGCCTTGCCGCGACAACAGGTGAATTCAGCACAGTGATTGACCGGGGAATCGAGATGACACAGGCGCGCGCCCGCGTCGTTCCAGACACGATGCAGGCGATCGGCATGTCGGGGCCAGGCGGGCCCGAAGTTCTCCGGCTCGAAGAGATCGCCGTGCCCGAACCGGGACCGCACGACGTCCTGATCCGGGTCGCCTTCGCGGGCGTCAACCGCCCCGATTGCATTCAGCGCGCTGGGCACTATCCCGCGCCGCCCGGTGCCTCGCCTGTTCTCGGGCTCGAAGTGTCTGGCGAGGTGGTCGCAGCGGGCGCCGAAGTGCCAGGCGAAATGATCGGCCAGCAGGTCGCAGCGCTCACTCCGGGTGGCGGTTATGGCGAATTCTGCACTGCGCCGTGGCGACACTGCCTCCCGCTCGAAGGGGCGCTCGACCCGAAAACGGCCGCCGCCCTGCCCGAGACCCTGTTCACAGTCTGGCACAATGTCTTCGAGCGCGGTTTCGCCAAGAATGGCGAGCGCCTGCTGGTTCATGGCGGCACTTCGGGGATCGGGACCATGGCGATCATGCTCGCCCGCGCCTTCGATATCGAGGTCATCGTGACTTGCGGAGACGAGGCCAAGTGTGAAGCCGCGCGTGATCTCGGTGCCAATCTCGCGATCAATTACCGCGAGGCCGATTTCGTCGAAGCGGTAAAGGACCATACCGGCGGCAAGGGAGTCGACATCGTGCTCGACATGGTTTCGGGCGATTACGTCCCGCGCAACCTGCAATGCCTCGCCGAAGATGGCCGCCACGTGACCATCGCGGTGCTGGGCGGGGCCAAGGCCGAACTGTTCATGCCGTTGGTGATGATGCGCCGGCTGACACTGACCGGATCGACCCTGCGCCCGCGCTCCGATGCGTTCAAGGCCGCGCTTGCCGATGAGATCGCAAAACACGCCTGGCCGCTCTTCACAGGTGGCGAACTGGCCCCGGTAATGGACGAGACCTTCCCGCTCGCCGAGGCCGCAAAGGCGCATGCCCGGATGGAAGCGGGCGAGCATATCGGCAAGATCGTGCTCGAGGTTGCGGGCGGATAGCGCGCCCAGGCGAAGCGCCTTCGCGCCTTTTGCTTGCCGATCACGATGGTTTGCCCTATCTGCCAGGGTGCAATGGCCGCTCCGAAAGGGGCGGCCCTTCTATTTTTGACGGAGATTTCCCCATGGCAGACAAGGCCCAGCCCACCCCGCTGATGCCGCACGCCACCGCGACCTGGCTGGTCGACCACACCGGCCTGTCCTTCGAACAGATCGCGCAGTTCTGCGGTCTGCACATCCTCGAAGTGCAGGCGATGGCCGATGACCTTGCGGGCAGCAAATATACCGGGCGCGACCCGGTCCATGCCGGTGAACTCACGCTCGAGGAAATCGAGAAGGGGCAGGCCGATCCCGAGTACAAGCTCAAGATGCACAAGGCGCCGGTCGAGGTCACCCGCACCAAGGGTCCGCGCTACACTCCGGTGTCCAAGCGCCAGGACAAGCCCGACGGGATCGCCTGGATCCTGCGCAATCACCCCGAAGTGTCCGACGCGCAGATTTCCAAGCTGATCGGCACCACCCGCAACACGATCGGCGCGATCCGCGAGCGTTCGCACTGGAACATCCAGAACATCCAGCCCAAGGACCCGGTCACTCTCGGCCTGTGTTCGCAGCGCGAGCTTGACGCGGTGGTGGCCAAGGCTGCCAAGCGCGCCGGCACCGACGAGGAAGCCGTGGTCGCCGATGCCGGCGATGGTCGCAGCGACAAGGACCGCCTCATCGAGGAACTGCGCGCCGAGCGCGAGGCCAATGTCAAGGCAGCCGCCGAAGCCGCGCAGGAAGCCGAGGCCGAGGCATGGCTCGCTGCCAAGCGCGCCGCCGAGGAAGCGGGCGATGACGGGGCGGTCAATCCGCACGAGGACACCGAGCCGCCGGCATTCGCGCCTTCGCAGCCTTCCGAGGAAGAAGCGTTGACCGCGCCGCTCGAAGATGCCGCATCCGAGAAAGCCGCTCCGGCAGAAGCCGAAGAAGAAAAGCCCGAAGCCGAGTAATCGGTAATGCCGCGCTTAATCAGGTGCGCGGCTTTCGGCCCAGCAATCAGGAGCGCCGGACGGGTCATGACCTGTTCGGCGCTTTTGCGTTCTGCCGAATCTGGCTCGCCCGGACCGCTATGGGGCAAACTGGCGCTTGTGCCGGTTTGCCACTTGCGGCATGGTTACTGACATGAATGTCAATACGGCCAGCTACCATCATCCTGTCGCTCCCGATGCGGCGTTCGAGGACCTGACACTCCCCGAAATGTTCGAACGCACGGTGGAGAACGATCGCGCCGCCCCGTTCCTGCATTTCCTCGGTCGCACATATTCCTATGGCGAGATGTTCGACGAGGCGCGCCGCTTCGCTGCCGGGCTGATCGCTGCCGGGATCGAACGCGGAGACCGGGTGGGCCTGTTCCTGCCCAATGTCCCGATCTACGCCTCGGCCTATTATGGCGCGATGATGGCGGGCGCGGTGGTCGTCAATTTCTCGCCGCTCTATTCGGTAGAGGAACTCGCCTGGCAGGTCGGAGACAGCGGCACGCGAGTGCTTGTGACGATCGACGTTCCCGAGCTTTACGACACCGCGGCCAAGGTGCTCGACGGCTCCGATCTTGCTACGCTTGTGGTCGGGTCGCTCGGCGACATGCTGCCGCGCGTCAAGGGAACGGCTCTCAAGCTGTTCAAGCGCAGCCAGATCGCCGATGTACAATGGGGCAGTGCCATCCGCCGCTGGTCCGACATGCTCAAGCCGTGGCCCGAGGGCGAGGCGACTCTCGACGAGCGCGATGCGCTGGCTCTGCTGCAATATACCGGAGGGACCACCGGGCGGCCCAAGGGGGCGATGCTCGGCCACAGCCAGCTGGCCCAGAACGCCCAGCAGGTGGCCGCGATCAACCCCCACGAAAACCCGCGCGAAGAGGTGTTCATGGGCGCCTTGCCGTTCTTCCACGTCTTTGCCAACACCGCGCTGCTCAATCATGCTGTCGCATCGGGTGGCTCGATCGCGATGGTACCGCGCTTCGATGCCGGCCAGGTCCTGAAGACGATCCAGCGCTACCGCGCCACCGGTTTTCCCGGCGTGCCGACAATGTTCCAGGCTCTGCTTGATCATCCAAAGCTGGCGAAGACCGATCTGTCCTCGCTGCGGGTCTGCATTTCGGGCGGCGCGCCGATGCCCGCGCCCGTGCACGACCGGTTCGAGGAGGTCACGGGCGTGCGCGTGGTCGAGGGCTATGGCCTCACCGAGAGCGCGGGCGTTGTCTCTACCAATCCCTATGAGGGCGTGCGCAAGAAGGGCACTATCGGCCAGCTGGTGCCGGGGACCAGCGTCATCCTGCTCGACAAGGAAGACCCGACCATGCTCGCCCCCGAAGGCGAGCCGGGCGAGCTTGCGATCCATGGGCCGCAGATCATGCGCGGCTACTGGAACCGCCCCGAAACCGATGCCGAGACCTTCGTCGAACGCGAGGGCAGGCGCTATCTGCGCACCGGCGATGTCGCCGCGATCGATTCAGACGGGTTCCTTTCGATCGTCGACCGGATCAAGGACATGATCGCGGTCGGCGGGTTCAAGGTCTTCCCGAGCGTGGTCGAGGATGCGCTGCTCAAGCACGAGGCGATCAAGGAGGCGCTCGTGATCGGAGTGCCCGACACTTATCGCGGCGAGGTTCCGCGCGCATATGTGACCCTTGCCGATCCCGAGGCCGATATCGGGGCCGATGCGCTCAAGGGTTGGCTGAACGACCGGATCGGCAAGCACGAGAGGGTCGACAAGGTGGTGATCCGCGAGGAATTGCCCAAGACGATCATCGGCAAGCTCGACCGCAAGGCGTTGCGCGCAGAAGTGCTCTGACAATCAAAATGGAACGCCGCGGACCCGACCCGGGACCGCGGCGTAATCAATGCCGGATTGGCTGTGCGAAGCCTAGTTCGCCATCTGCAACTGCGGGCTCTTGTCACCCTGTTGCGGCTTGGCGGGGGCCGAAGCGGCGCCGGTGCTGGAGGAGGCACGCTGCGAATTGGGCGAGAAGCGCCCGTCGACCTGCGCACCCTGTTCGATGGTGAGCGCGTCATAATGCACATCGCCTTCGATCCGCGCGGTCTTGAGGATCACCAGTTCCTTGGCGGTGATCGACCCGGACACCTTGCCCGACATGCGCGCGGTTTCGGCGGTGACGGCACCCTTGATGACGCTGTGTTCGCCCTGGACCAGCGATGCACATTTGATGTCGCCCTCGATCTTGCCGTCGACGTGCAGGTCGACAGAGGCGCTGATGTCGCCGGTGATGGTCACGTCGGATCCGATCACCGAAAAGGTGGAATTGCCATTGGCCATGTTTTTTCCTCGGGGCTTAGGGGCGGCTGCGGAGGGCGAGGGAGCGGTCCGCTCCTGTTGCGCGGGCTTCTTTGAGAACATCGGGGGCTGTCTCCAGGAAGGGGCGCGGATTGACCGCGCGCCCGTTGACACGAACTTCGAAGTGAAGGTGCGGGCCGGTCGAACGGCCGGTGCTGCCGAGCCCGCCGAGCGTGGCGCCGGCGTCGATATTCTGGCCGGGCCGGACATCGATGCGCGAAAGGTGCGCATAACGTGTCATCAGCCCGTTGCCGTGATCGATCTCGACCACCTTGCCATAGCCGCCGCGGCGACCGGCAAAGGCAACGCGTCCGCGCGCGGCAGCAAGGATCGGCGATCCGGTCGCGCCCTTGAAATCGATCCCGCTGTGCATTGCACCGCGGCGGGTGAAGGGGTCGCGGCGATAGCCATAGGACGAGGTGATCCGCTGGTCGGCTGCGGGGACGACCTGCGGCACGCCTTCGAGCGCGCGTTCGAGCGCGGACATGCGCGCCAGGCTCAGCCCCAGGCGTTCGAAGCGCGGATCGAGCGAACCGTCAGACGACGTGGCGAGAATTTCGAGCGGACCACCCATCGCGGCCTCGGCATCGGCACGCGCGGCGCGGGCCATGGCGCGCGGATCGAGGTTGAGCTTGCGCAAGGCTTCCTCGGCACGCTCGGCGCGCCAGTCGGCAAAGCGGGTCATGTTCTCGACAAAGGCGAGCTGGCGAGCCTCGATCTCGGCGAGCCCGCGCGCCTGCGGGAAGAACGCGCCGACCTGGTCGATCGTGGCTGCGGTCTCTTCCGAGGAATCGGTGACATTGGTGTCGACGGTGCGGATGTCCTCGGGCAGCACCTCGACCATTGCGTCGAGCACTTGCTGGCGGGTCTGGAGATCTTCGACCACGCGATCGATGTCGCTGCCATAGGCGTCGAGTCGTTCCTGCGCGCTCGCAACCTCGGCCTTCTCGTCCTGGAACGAGGCAAGGCTGGCTTCGGCGGAATGCTTGTTCCACGCCATCACGCCCATCGACCCGGCCCAGCCGACAGCGAGCAGCGCGGCAGCCGCGGCGGCGCCCATCTGCAGGCGCGACGAAATCTTGATAAAACGTACCTGACCCTGGGAGCGCATGAAAAATTCGCGATCCGGAAACCGCTCGCGCAGCCTCTCACCCCATGGGCGTTTTTCCGTTGTGTTCGACAAGTTGACCCCGATTTTTTCTGTGTCCCGTCGCAGGCTGCGCTACCAACTCCGGGGCCAAAAATCGAATCACAGCAAAGGCCTAACAGGCGAACCGATGATTTATCGCGGTGAGTCGTTTATTTCGCGGGAACCACAGGGGGTTTCACGGTGTTGTCGGAAGGTTTCACCCTTACCTCTCGGTAAGATGCCTGCCGATTCGCTTGTTTGGGCATCGGCTCTCGGGCGCTGACAGCGATGGGCAGCGCTGCTATTGCACCTATTGATGACCGTTCCCGAATCCGTGTCAATGCCCCAGGGGCAGGGCGACTCTGCGCGAATCGTCACCGAGATGGCAGGCAAGGCACGGCGTGCGCAGCGCGAACTTGCGGCCATGACCAGCGCGGCTCGCGCGAGCGCTTTGTGCGAAGCGGCCCGGGCGCTTCGCCAGGCGCGCGATGCCGTGCTCGATGCCAACCGTCAGGATGTTGCAGACGCGCGCAGCCAGGGGCTGAGCGATGCTCTTCTCGACCGCCTGGCCATCGACGAAACCCGGCTCGAAGCGATTGCGAGCGCGGTCGAGCAGGTGGCCGCCCTCCCAGACCCGCTTGGCACGGTGATCGATGCAAGCGAGCGTCCCAATGGCCTGCGGCTAAGCCGGGTGCGTGTTCCGATCGGCACGATCGGCATCATCTATGAAAGCCGCCCCAACGTCACCGCCGACGCCGCGGCTCTGTGCGTGCGATCGGGCAATGCGGCATTGCTGCGCGGCGGGAGCGAGGCGGCGCGCACCAATCGCGCCATTCTTGCCGCGTTCCAAGGCGGGCTCGCCGCAGGCGGCGTGCCGGCAGAGGCGGTCCAGCTCATCCCGACTCAGGACCGCGCGGCGGTGAGCGCCATGCTCGCGGCGGCTGGCCTCATCGACATGATCATCCCGCGCGGCGGGCGCGGTCTTGTCGAGCGGGTCCAAGCCGATGCGCGCGTCCCGGTGCTCGCCCATCTCGACGGGGTGTGCCACACCTTTGTCCATGCCGATGCCGATCCCGAAATGGCGCGCGCGATCGCCGTGAACGCCAAGCTGCGCCGCCCGGGCATTTGCGGAGCGATGGAAACGCTTCTGATCGACAGCGGCTTTGCCAGGGCTGCCGACCTTGTGGGCGCTCTGATCGATGGCGGCTGCGAGCTGCGCGGCGACGGGCGGGCGCAGGCGCTCGATCCGCGGATCGGGCGTGCGCACGAGGGCGATTGGGACACCGAATATCTCGACGCGGTACTTTCGGTTGCGATCGTCGACGGAATCGAGCCCGCGCTGGCGCATATCGCGGCCCATTCATCGGGCCACACCGATGCGATCGTCACCGCTGACGAGGCCGCGGCCGAGCGCTTCCTCGCCGAAGTGGACAGCGCGATCGTTATGCACAACGCCTCGTCGCAATTTGCCGATGGTGGCGAATTCGGGCTCGGCGCGGAAATCGGGATTGCCACCGGGCGCCTGCATGCGCGCGGGCCCGTCGCGCTCGAGGGGCTGACCACCTACAAATGGCTCGTGCGCGGCAACGGCCAGGCGCGGCCCTGAACGATGCGCACCGGATTGCTCGGCGGCAGTTTCAACCCCGCGCATGGCGGGCATCGGCGGATCACTCTTTTCGCCATGACAGCGCTGGGGCTCGATGAAGCGTGGTGGCTGGTTTCCCCGGGCAATCCGCTGAAACCGAAAAAGGGCATGGCGCCGCTCGCCGCGCGGCTGCAATCGGCGCAGCTCCAGGCGCGCCGCGCCCCGATAGTCCCGACCGCGATCGAGACCGAGCTGGGCACCCGTTACACCGTCAATACTCTCGGAGCGCTCAAGCGGCGCTATCCGACCCGCGAATTCGTCTGGATGATGGGGTCCGACAATCTCGCCCAGTTCCACCGCTGGAAGGACTGGCGCAGGATCGCGCGGACCATGCCGATTGCAGTCATCGCGCGGCCCGGCTATAACGGCGAAGCCATGACGAGCCCCGCCATGGCCTGGCTCAGGCGCTACAAGGTGTCTGCCGCCAGATTTCGCAACCGGGGGCAATGGAGCGCACCGGCACTGGTGTTCATGCGTTTCGATCCTGACCAGCGTTCGGCCACGGCGATCCGCCGCGCCAACGCCGAATGGGCGGACGCTTTTCGCACGACCAATGTTCGCGATCCGCTGACGAACCGGCTCATCGCCTCGCAGGATGCCGCATGAAGCGCTCGCGCATTTGTGCCCGCCTCCTTGCCAAGCTTTCGGCCAATACCCATCTCGACCCATCCATCCGGAGACGTGAACCCGCCTATGACTCAGGCACAAACCCCGACTGCCGGGGCTTCGGCAGAATTGACAAAGGCCGCCTTGAACATGCCCGCTGAACCTTCGCACGACGCCTTGCACCAACTGGTCATGAGCCAGCTCGATGATGACCAGGCGCAGGACATCGTCTCGATCCCGCTCGTGGGAAAGAGCTCGGTCGCCGATCACATGGTGATCGCCAGCGGTCGCTCGACCCGGCAGGTCGCGGCGATGGCGCAAAAGCTTTCGGAAAAGGTCAAGCAGGCAGGCTTCGGCCCGGTCCGGATCGAGGGACTGCCGCAGGCCGACTGGGTGTTGATCGATGCCGGCGATGTCGTCGTGCACCTGTTCCGCCCCGAAGTGCGCAGCTTCTACAACCTCGAACGCATGTGGTCGTTCGAAGGCGGCGAGGCTGCCGCTTCGTAACGACCGGGGCCTGGCGCAGGGCGCGCCAGCCTGACCTGCCAGCCGAACGAAACGCTGTGCGTCGGCCACATCCAAGCCGGGGATCGTTGCCATCCTGCTTCATGTCATCGCTCGCGGAAAGATCGCCCGCTCGCCCGAGGCCGAGCTTGTCGCGCGATATGAAAAACGGCTGACCTGGCCGGTGCGGCTGACCGAACTGCCCGAGACCGGCGGCAAGATTCCCGAACCGCTCAATCCGCACAAGACCGTGCTGCTCGACGAGCGTGGCAAGGCGATGGCTTCCGACAAAATGGCGCAAACGCTCGCGCGCTGGCGCGATGACGGGATGCGCGAGACCCGTTTCGTGATCGGAGCTGCCGATGGCCACAGCGCGAGCGAACGGGCCGAGGCGGACCTCCTGCTCGCCTTCGGTCCGGCGACCTGGCCGCATCTGCTTGCCCGCGCCATGCTGATGGAACAGCTTTACCGCGCGACGAGTATTCTTGCAGGCCATCCCTATCATCGGGCAGGATAGGCTCCGCGATGATTTCTCCCGGTATCCGCCTCCCTGCAATCGCTGCAACATGCGCCGCTCTGCTGTTTGCGGTTCCGCATGGCTGGGCGCAGCGCGAGGTTACCCTGCTCGAACCGGACGAAGCCCAGGCCCAGCTGACCCGCGCGACCCGCGAAAGCCAGCGTGCCGAGGCGCGCGCGGCACGGCTGGCGCGCGAAGCCGCTGCGGCGACCGAGGCTGCCGAGCGCACCGCGCGCGAAGCTGCTTCGATCGCAGCGCAGATCCAGGCCGCCGAAGCCGATATCGCGGCGGCGCAGGCGCGCTATGCGCTTGCCAGTGCCGAACGCGCGGCGCTTTCCGCACGGCTAGCCGAACGTCAGCAACCGCTTGTCCGGCTGACCGCCGCGCTGCAGACCACCGCCCGGCGACCGCTCGCGCTGTCCGCGCTTCAGCCGGGTTCGCTCAAGGACCTCGTCCATGTGCGCGCAGTGCTCGACAGCGCGGTTCCCCGGATTCGCCGCCAGACCGCCGCCTTGCGGAGCGAGCTCGAACGCGGGCGCAGGATCGAACGGCGTGCCGCCGAAGCGATCGCCAATCTGCGCGCAGGCGAGGACAAGTTGCAGGCAAGGCGTTCCGAGCTCGCAGCGATGGAAACCCGCCAGCGGATCGCATCACGCGACGCCCGGGCGGTTGCCGCGCGAGAAAGCGAACGCGCGCTCGCCCTGGCCGAAGAAGCGCGCGATCTCGATGGACTTGTCGACACGTTGGGCGAGGCGGCACGTCTCAGGCGCGAGCTGGCAGCGCTCCCGGGGCCGATTCTCCGACCGGCCAATATCGCGGCCGAAGTTGCGGATGATGCCGCTACTGTGTCGGCACCCGCTCCTTCGAGCACGCGACCGCCCGGTTATCAGCTGCCCGTCCAGGGGCGTATCATTTCGGGCTTTGGCGAGCGCCGCGACAGCGGGCTGCGTTCGACCGGGGTGACGCTGGCCCCGGCGCCGGGCGCGCAGGTCATCGCCCCGTCATCGGGCCGGGTGGCTTTTGCCGGGCCCTATCGCGGGTTCGGACAGATTGCGATCATCGAGCATCCGGGCGGCTGGACCAGCCTCGTCACCGGTCTGTCGCGCAACGATGTCGCCGTGGGCGACACGCTCATCGCTGGCGCGCCCCTGGGGGTCGCGGGGCGCGATGAACCCGTCGTCACCGTCGAACTCCGGCGCGACGGCGAACCGGTCAATCCGCTCGATTTCCTTCGTTAGCGGCTCCGCAACCGCCGTTAAGCCCGCCGCCGCCTTTTGCCCCGCGGCGGGACAGCCAGCAGAAGCAGATATGCTGCTGGTCGATGTTATCTGGCGTTCAGGCACCTGCTCCTATACCATTCGGGCACGAAAGGAGCCTTTTGCCCTCATGAAGATAGCCGCCTTGCTTCGCAGCGCCGCGCTCGTCACTGCCGTTGCGCTTGTCCCTGCCACCACCGCCACCATGGCGCAGGTCGATGGACGCGCGGGGCCCGAGCTCGCCAAGCTCTACACCATCATGCAACGCGTGCAGGCGAACTATGTCGAACCGGTCGAGGACGACGTCCTGATCCGCGGCGCGATTGACGGAATGCTGGCGGCGCTCGATCCGCACAGCGCCTATCTCGACGGCAGCGACCTGCAACGGCTCAACACCATGATCGATGGCAATTATTCTGGCCTCGGCCTTTCGGTCATCATGGAAGAGGGCGCGGTCAAGGTCATCTCGCCGTTCCGCGGCAGCCCGGCCGACGAGGCCGGCATAAAGGCGGGCGATTACATCACCCATCTCAATGGCGAGCTGATCTACGGCGGCGACCTCGACGACGCGGTCGCGCGGATGCGCGGCAAGGCAGGAACTTCGATCCGGCTGACGATCTTCCGACCCGGGCGCGACGAACCGATCGAGGTCGATGTGACCCGCGGCGTGATCGAGCTCGAACCGGTCACTCACACCCTGCAATCGGGCAATATCGGGGTGATTTCGGTCAACGAGTTTTCCGCCGATGTCGGGGTCGATGTCTATCGCGCTTGGCAAGCCTTGCAGGAAGAGGCGAGCGGGCGGATGAGCGGGCTGGTGCTCGACCTGCGCTCGAACCCGGGCGGCAGCCTAGACGAGGCAGTCGCGCTTTCGGACCTGTTCCTCGAAGAGGGGCGGATCGTCTCGCAGCGCGGCCGCGCGCGCGGCGAAACCCTGCTCTACGATGCCGAGACCGTTTTCCGCGGCGACATGGCGGAAGGCGTCCCGATCATCGTGCTGATCGATGCCGGCTCCGCTTCGGCTTCGGAAATCGTCGCGGGTGCCTTGCAGGATCACCGCCGCGCGCTGATCATGGGCCAGCGCAGCTTTGGCAAGGGTTCGGTTCAGTCGCTGCTCCCGCTCGGTCCCGACACCGCGCTCAAACTGACGACCGCGCGCTATTTCACGCCATCGGGCAAATCGGTGCAGGAGGGCGGGATCAAGCCCGATATCCGCGTGCCGCAATTGTCCGACCCGGATTTTGCGCTGCGCGAACGTTACCAGACGCGCGAGAGCGATCTGCGCGGCCACCTGATCAACGAGCTCAGTATCGACGACAAGGAGATGGAAGATGACGCGATCGCCGATCCGCGCTTCCAGCTCACCGCCGAACAGCTCGAGGAGCAGGGAATCGAGGATTTCCAGCTGCACTACGCGCTCGAAACCCTGCGCCGCACCACGGCCAGTTCGGTCGCGCTGCGGTCACGCCGCTAGTCACGCGCAGGCCAGCGGGCTAAGGGCCTCGCCATGACCGGTTTGACACAGGCACGCGCGCTGGCGCTGGTGATTTCGGGCGGGCTGCTCGCGGGCGCCTATGTCTCGCAATATGTCTTCGGGCTCTATCCTTGCGAAATGTGCTGGTGGCAGCGCTGGCCGCATTTCGCCGCACTCGGCCTTGCGATTCTATCGATCAGGATGGCGCCGCAGCGGGTGTGGGTCGCGCTGGCGGGACTTGCGATCATCACCTCGGGGCTGATCGGCGGGTTCCACGCCGGGGTCGAGTATGGCTGGTGGGAAGGGATCACCGGCTGCAGCAGCGCGCCTGGCACGATCGACGTCATGGACGTCGCCGCGGCGCCGCTGGTGCGCTGCGACGTCGCGCCCTGGAGTCTGTTGGGAGTCTCGCTCGCGGGGTGGAATTTTCTGATCTCAACCATTGGCGGGGGAGCCGTTTGCGCGCTCGCTGCGTTTAAGAGATAAGACCAAGCAGGAGCCCCGCGCGATGGACAAGAACGAACTGCACCGGATGATCAGGGTCGACCAGGCCGGCGAATTCGGTGCGACCCGGATTTACGAAGGCCAGCTCGCGGTGATGGGCGATCGCGGCCCGCACTCGGCGGAGATCCGTCACATGGCCGAACAGGAAGAGGGGCACCGCGCGCGTTTCGATGCGATGATGGCGCGGCGCGGGGTGCGCCCGACCGCGCTGCAACCCTTCTGGTCCATGGCCGGATACGCGCTGGGCGCAGGAACCGCGCTGCTCGGGCCCGAAGCGGCGATGGCGTGCACAGCCGCAGTCGAGGAAGAGATCGACAAGCATTATTCCGAGCAGCTCGACCGGCTTGCCGAGACCAATTCCGATCCCGAACTCGAAGAGATGATCGAGGAATTCCGCGAGGACGAGCGCGCCCACCGCGATGCCGCCATCGCTCACGGGGCCGAGAAAGCGCCCGCCTACCCACTGCTTTCAGGCGCAATCCGCCTCGGCTGCAAGCTGGCCATCAAGATCAGCGAACGGGTCTGACAGGCAGGAACTTCAGAGGCGGTTCAGCCGCTGCTATCGACAATGGCTCACGAACACGCTCCGTGCGAGAGGATGACAACATGACCCGCTTTGCCCGCATTGCCCTGATCGCCCCCTTGGCTGCCCCCCTGGTCGCCTTTGCCGCGACCGGCCCTGTCAGCGCGCAGGGCGAAGGGGGAGACCGCGTGAACATGGTAATCGCCTATGACGAGAGCGAATGCCCAACGCCCACGGTCGAGGGCGAGATCGTGGTATGCGAAATCCTCGTCGAGGCCGAACGCTATCGTATTCCCTCGAATCTTCGCCATAGCGACGCTCCCGAGAACACCAGCTGGGCGCGGCGGGTAGAGACGATCCGTTATATCGGCGAATTCGGCACCATGAGCTGCAGCCCGGCCGGTGCTGGCGGCTTCACCGGCTGCACCCAGAAGATGATCGAGGCCGCCTATGCCGACCGCGCCGAAAGCGAGAACGTGCGCTTCAGCCAGCTGATCGAACAGGCGCGGCAGGAACGGCTTTCGACGATCGATGCCGATGCCGCTGCGGAGCAGGAACGGGTCGAGGCGATCGAGCGCGAGTATCTCGAGCGGCTCGAACGCGAGCGCGATGCGCCCTTGCCGGGTGAAGCGGACCTGCCGAGCCCCGCCCCGGAAGGCGTTGACAGCGACGGCTGATCAGACGCCGTAATAGTCGCGGTACCAGGCTACGAAATTGCGGATTCCCTCGCGCACGCCGGTTTCGGGCGTGTAGCCAGTCAGTTCGTGCAGCAAGGTCGCATCGGCCCAGGTCGCGGGCACGTCTCCCTTTTGCATTGGCAGGTGGTTGCGCCTGGCCTCGCGCCCGCATTCTGCCTCGATCGCGTCGACGAAATCGGAAAGACGCACCTTGTCCGAATTGCCGATATTGATCGTGCGGAACGGTGCGACCGGCGACAGCGTGTCCCAAGCCGGGATCTGGTCCGGATTTCCGGGGCGCACCGGCGGGGTGTCGATCAGCAACCGGATCGCGCGCACGAGGTCGGTCACATAGGTGAAATCGCGGTACATCTCGCCCGAATTGTAGATGTCGATCGGTTCGCCTTCGAGGATGCCGCGCGTGAACTTGAACAGCGCCATGTCCGGCCGTCCCCAGGGGCCATAGACGGTGAAGAAGCGGAACATGGTGGTCGGCAGGTTCCACAGATGGGCATAGCTGTGCGCCATCGCCTCGTTCGCCTTCTTGGTCGCGGCATAGAGCGTAAGCGGATGATCGGTCCGGTGCTGCTCGGAAAATGGCATCTGCGTGTTCGCGCCATAGACCGAACTGGTCGATGCCATCAGGAGGTGCTCCACCGCCTGTTCGCGCGCGCATTCCATCAGGTTGAAAGTGCCGGTAAGATTGGCATCGACATAGGCCCGCGGATTTTCGAGGCTGTAGCGCACTCCTGCCTGTGCCGCGAGGTGGACAATCACGTCGGGCTTCGCTTCGGCAACGCACCGGGCGAGCGTTTCAGCGTCCTCGAGCTTCGCCTCGGTCGCACTGAAATGCGCCTGCTGTTCGAGCATTGCGTGGCGCCGCTGTTTCAGCGTCACGTCGTAATAATCGGTCATCGCGTCATAGCCGACGACCCGAAACCCCTCGCCGAGCAGCAAGTTCGCCAGATGGTAGCCGATGAAACCGGCCGAACCGGTGATAAAGACAGTGCGCATGGACGAGGCCTCTTTGAGCCTCAGGCGTCTACACCAGCCAGGCTGCGCTCGCCAATGCGCTCCCCTGTTTCAGCCACAATTGCGCGAAAATAGGCGATGGTGCGATCGAGCCCGTCCTCGAGGGCGACGGTCGGTTTCCAGCCGAGCTTGCGCCGGGCAAGCGCGATGTCGGGCCTGCGCTGGAGCGGGTCGTCCTGCGGCAGGGGTTTCGTGACCAAGCGCGAGGGACCGCCGATCTTGGCCAGCACCATCTCGGCCAGTTCGCGGATCGTGAACTCGCTCGGATTGCCGAGATTGACCGGGCCATGCAGGTCCGGGCCTGCTTCCATCATGCGCACGAACCCCTCGATCAGATCGTCGACATAGCAGAAGCTGCGGGTCTGCGACCCGTCGCCATAGATGGTGATATCCTCGCCGCGCAGCGCCTGGACGATGAAATTTGAAACCACGCGGCCATCGGAGGCGTGCATGCGCGGGCCATAGGTGTTGAAGATCCGCGCGACCTTGATGTCGATGCCGTGCTGGCGGTGATAGTCGAAGAACAGCGTTTCGGCACAGCGCTTTCCCTCGTCATAGCAGGAGCGCGGGCCGATCGGATTGACATTGCCCCAATATTGTTCGGGCTGAGGGTGGATCGAGGGGTCGCCATAGACCTCGCTGGTCGAGGCCTGGAAGATCGGGACCTTCAGCCGCTTGGCAAGGCCGAGCATGTTGATGGCGCCGTGGACGCTCGTCTTGGTCGTCTGAACCGGATCGTGCTGGTAGTGGACCGGAGATGCCGGACAGGCGAGGTTCCAGATCTCGTCCACCTCTACATAGAGTGGCATGGTCACGTCGTGCCGCATGAAATCGAAGCGCGGATGCGGCGCGAGATGGTCGATATTGGTCTTGTCGCCGGTAAACAGGTTGTCGACGCACAGCACCTCGTCCCCGCGCGCGAGCAGGCGGTCGGCGAGGTGCGAACCCAGGAAGCCCGCGCCGCCGGTGATCAGGACGCGGCGGCGACCGTAATTCCTGCGCTTTGCGATGTTTGCCACCTTTCTTGCTCCTCTTTTTGCGATAGCGCGAGTGACACGGGATGGTGCGCCAACTCCGTGAGGCCAAGGACAAGTGCCACCAAAACCGAGCAAGCCTTCCGCTCGCGCCCTGTTCAGAACTGGTGATACTTATGCAGCGCCCGCAGCGTGTATTGCGCGAAGTGATAGGCGCTTTCGATCGGGCCAAGCCGTTCGACCTGGCGATAGGCCCGCCAGACCTGTGCGGCGCTGTTGCGCTTGTCGCGGCTGACCGATCCTTCCATCACCCGGTAGCGCATCAGGTCCTCGTCGAGCCCGACTGCTATTCCGCCCGGCTTGAGCAGCGCCAGCCAGCACGCGAAATCGTCGTAATAGGTATCGCGCATCGCGAACCGGCCCGACAACGCGCGATCGACGAGGACGGTCGAGGTCGCGATCGCGGTGTTGCCGAGCAATTGCCGGTAGGAGAGCTGCGCCGGCACTCCGATATAGGTTCCCGTGCGCGTTCCGTCGGCGCTGATCCGCCGGAAACCCGTGAACGACAGGACCGCGCGCTGATGTGCGCGGTGAAAGGCGAGCTGGCGCTCGAGCTTGTCGGGCAACCACAGGTCATCGCTGTCGAGAAAGGCGATCCAGCGCCCCCGCGCCGCGGCAAGCGCGTGGTTGCGCGCGGCAGCTGGCCCGCCATTCTCGGCTGGCTCGATCAATCGGATGCGCGCATCGTCCCTCGCCAGGGTGCGCACGATCGCTCGGGTATCATCGGGTCCGCAATCCTCCGCAATCAGCATTTCCCAATCACCATGGGTCTGCGCCTGCACCGAGGCGATCGTATCGCCGATCACCCCTGCCGCCTTGTAGGCCGGGGTGATGATCGAGACCAAAGCATCCGTGGTCGAGGAAACTGGGTTTGCCTGCATCAGGGCCCTCCTGCCAAACCTGACCCGGCCCTACAGGCTCGTGCGCTTTTGTGGGCGCCCAGAAAGAACCACATCTGAAGGAAGTGCCGATGCTTGCAGCCTCCGATGGCACCAGTGCCTGCTCCCCGCCACTCCCTGCCGAAGCGCGCGCCGTCCCGATGCTTCCAGCCATGGCCGTCTTTCTCCGCTCGATCGGGGTCGATGCCATCCACCGCCTGGTCAAGCGCCGCAGCCGCGACCGGGCGCAGGTCGCGCACGATTACGAATCCGGCGACTGGCGGCGCGAACAGCGCGAGGCGGTGTGGCGGCGCAACCCGACGCTGATCGATTATGCCGACCGCGCGCATCTCGACCGCGCCATGCAGGTCACGGTGGACGGCAAGCTCGTGACCATGCCGGCACCTTCCTATTACCGGTTCCGCCGGCACAAGCTTGCCTCGATAATGGAGGAATTCGCATCCGACACGACGCAACTGGTCGAGCTTGGGAGTGGGACCGGCGGCATCGTTTTCGAACTTGCCTCGAGCTTGCCGGACAAGACCTTTGTGGGGCTCGACCTTTCTCCCCGGGGCATCGCGGTGGCGCGCACGGTGGCCGAATATTACGGCCTCGATCGCGCCAGTTTCGATTTCATCGACCTGCTCGACCCGGATTCGCAAGGCTACCGCAAGCTCGAGGGGCAGACGGTCTATTCACACTACTGTCTCGAGCAATTGCCGCGAGAGACCGAGGCGATCTTCCGCAATATCGTCGCCGCAGGCGCCCGCCGAGCGATCCTGATCGAGCCGAGCTTCGAACTTCTCGACCTGACCAGGCTGAGCGACCTGGCGACATGGTCCTATGTCTTGCGCCAGGATTACCAGCGATCGATCCTGCGCACCGCGCGCAAGCTCGAAAGCGAGGGCCTGATCCGCATCCGCGCGGCTCGGCGGCTCGATTTCGTCTCGAGCCATCGCAATTGCGGCACCTTGCTGGTGTTCGACCGCGCCTGAACCGATCGGTCCGCCCGGGCGCAGGGCAACAAGGATATCACGCCATCAGCGCGGCTGGTTCTCGGATTGCCGGCCGTGCTTCCGGATGCAGCAGCGCGATCAACGACCCAGTGAAAGTGGCGATGTTGTCGCCGTCATTCGCATAGAGTTCGCCCGGCCGGGTGCGATGCCACAGGGCTGCGAAGAAACCGCGGGTCGCATCCTCGTCACAAGCGAGAGGTGGTTCGACGATCGCGGTTTCGAGCTCGCAGAGCCGGTCCACCGCGCGCACGAATGGCGCTTCGCGGTAAAAGGCATCGCCCAGCACGATCACTTCGCGACCGAGCAGGCCGGCTTCGGCCCCGCTTTTGGAATTGACCGTGACGATCTTCTCGGCGGCGCGCAGCACTGCGTAATTGTTGGTCGTAGGGGCAATGATCGAGAGCCGGTCGTAGCGCTTCTTGAGCGCGAGCAGCCCGCGGGCAGGAACTGCGCCGATCATCGCCGGATGCTCCTTGGTCGCGATCACCATGTCGGGCGGGGCGATGCGACACAGGTAATCGAGAAGCGCGAGCTGGTCGCAATATTCGCGCGACCGCATGGTCAGCGCGACATCTCCGGGCACGTGGAGCGGGTAATAAATGAAGCGGCCGAGGCGCGCGAGATCGGAATAATGGCCACGCATCCGCGCCGTGGAAGCGAGCATTCGCAGGTGCGTGGCGACATGGTGCCCGATCGCGCCGAATTCCTGCTCCGCTCCCAGGAGGTGCTTGTCGCGGGTCTTCTCGATCAACCTTTTGATATTGTGCGGGTTGAGCAGTTTCTTCGCAGCGCCGGCATAATGGTGGCGGTCCTTTTGCGGGATCACCACGGTGCCTCGTGCCACAGCGCTCTCGAAATAGTCGGCCTGTGCCGCGCTGACCGGCGCGCGAGCATCGCCCGGTAGCGACAACGCGCCGAGCGTATTGGTGACGATCTGCATCCGGCCCGTGAAGAAGCTCGGCTCGATAAAGTGGCTGTCGATGCCGGCGCCGCGCGCGGCGTGATGTAGCGCGGTCACTGACACGAAGCCGCCCAGTTCCTGCACCGCGATCGGATCCCCCTTCGCGCGCGCGCGGGCAATCGCCTGCTCGGCCACCAGCAACCCGCCGGCAAACTTGCGCAGCAGGGCCGCGGTGTCGCGCGCCGCGAAGGCGAATTTCTCATGAACCAGAAGCGGGCCGGGATTGGCGATCCCGAAGGCCGTGCAGACTGCCTCCGGATCCGAGCTTCCCAGGGCGGCGAGCCGGGCGCTGCGCGTCATGTCGATCACGTCGAGCCCTGCCTCGGCCAGCATGCGCGTGCTTAGCGTATCGCACGAGACGAAGGTCACCGCGAGACCGCGCCGTTCGAGCGCGCGCCCCACCGGCACCCAGAACCGGGTCTGATATTCCGCCAAAGTCGAGATGATGAGGGATTGCACCTGTGCGTCCACCTTGGTTGTTGCGGGTGTCCGTGCAGGCAAGGTTGCCAGCGCGGGGTCGAGGAGGTCCGGGCGAAACCGCCTTTCGGATCCGCCACCATTCTTAAGGTCCCGCCGCGCGCTTGGCCTTCCCTTCTAGGTCCATTGCCGAGGCAACCTGCCCTGCGCGCCGGACCGCAGCCACGCGAGGTCGAACACTGGCTCAAGGTCCGCCCGAAACGCTCCCCGCACCCACCCGGCCGGGCGCCGTGCCGCATGATGCGCAGGCGCGCAGCCCGCTGATGCGCAACACTGCCTTCAGCTTCGCTCAACAAGCGGCTGCAATGGCATTGGCGATCATCCTGGTGCCCTACATGCTGGCGATGCTCGGACCCGAGCGATACGGGCTGTGGCTGATCCTGCAATTGTTCAACCTGCTCGGGCTCGCCTCGCTGGCCGAGCTCGGTTTCCAGGGAGCGATCGTGCGCTACCTGGCGCGCTATCACGCGAACGGCGATCGCGCCGCGTTTCGCGCAATGCTGGCGAGCGGATTCAAACTGTTCGCCGCGATCGGTGCGGTGATGGCCGCTGCAACGATCGCGCTTGCCCAGACGGAATTTGCGCGGTTGTTTCCAATCAGCGCCGAGAACGCCGAGGAAATGCGCCGCGCCCTGACCGTGGTCGGGGCCGGCCTGCTGGCTGGATTCCCGGCCTTGATGGTCAAGGCCTACTTCGCCGCGCGCCAGGAACTTGCCGTGGCAAAGATTTGGGAACTGGCCGACCGGCTGGTATTCGCCCTCGGCACCTTCGTTCTCCTGCAATTGACCACTGACCTCGTCGCGCTGGTCCTGTTCGAACAGGTGGTCGCGCTGGTGCTTGCGCTCGCCTTCGCCTGTGTAGCATGGCGCGAGGGCACCGGATGGTTCGCCGTCCGCGCTCCCCTGCCGCGGGCCGAGGATTTGCGCGGCGTGGTCGCGATGTCCGGATCGGTCTTCGGCGCCAACGCGGTGAGCCAGGGCTTCAACCGCCTGCCCGAACTGTTCGTGGGGGCGATCCTCGGGCCGGTCACGCTGACAGCCTACCAGCTGGCGACCCGCATCCCGCGCGTGATCAAGACCTTGCAGGGCAGCCTCAATGCCGCGGTGCTTCCGCATATCGCCCGGCTCGATGCAGGTGGAGCCGGCGATGAGAGGGAGGCCCGCGGTGCGAGCGACGAGGCGCGGCGCGCATTCGCCCTCCAGGGGCTGCGCGCCAATTACCTCGTCGCCATGCCGCTCCTCGTGGCGAGCGCGCTTCTTGCGCCGGTCCTGCTCGAGCTGTGGGTCGGGGCCGCTTATCGCCCGCTGGCCGGCTATCTCGTCGCCTTCACCGGGTTCCAGGCCCTGTTTCTGGCCAGCAATTACTGCAGCGCAACACTCACCCGCCACAGCCATTTCCGGCTTTTCGTGCGGGCCAATTGCGCGATTGGCGCAGCTTTCGTCGTTGCACTCTCGATAGGTCTGGAACGGTGGGGTCTCGGCTTTGTGTTCGCCGCGCTGTTGGTATCCGGGACAGCGATGTTTGCTTGCGTCCTTCTTGTCTTCCGCCTCGCACACGGTGCGGATCCGGGCGTGCTTTTTCGCACCGCACTGGCCGGCCCTGTTGTGCTGTCGGGCGCTTTGGGCGTGGTGCTGCTCGCACCGGGTGCCTGGTGGCTTGCAAAAGGGGTGTGGTTGCCCGGCTTCGCCGCCTATGCACTTGGCGGGGCGGTCTATCTTGGTGCGATCGTGCGCCTCGTGCTCACCGATGTCGAGCGCGGCTGGCTTGCAGCATTGATCATCCAGCGATGGAAGCGCGCGCGGTGACCCCGCTCACGCGCCTCGGTGCCCGGATGCGTTACCGGATCCTGCGCTCGCCGGCAGCCGCCCTGGTCAAGTCCGCGCGCGCTCTCCCACGCCGCTCGGCCATGGCGCGGCGCGCGGCGCTTGCCAGAGGTTTGCCCCGATGCGGTGAAGCGGTCGCGGCAGCGCGCAAGCTCGAACACGACGGCTTCGTGCGGCTCGATAACCTTGTTGATCGCGATCTGCTCGATGCCCTCGCTGCACGCGCGCAGGAGCGGGTCGATGCGGACGAAACTACCGAATTGCCTTTGGGCGTCTCGAACAAGGCGTTCTGGACCCGGCCGCTCGATTGCGACCTTATCGACGGCCTGATACCGGCTGACACGGTCTTTGCCCGCTTCGCCCTGCAACCGCGTATTCTCGGTGTCCTTGCGGAGACCTTGCGGACCTTGCCGCTCCTCGATTACGTCCTTCTGACCGTGTCGCGTGCGAATGCGGGAGCGCTGAGCCAGTCGCAATTGTGGCACCGCGACCACGACGATGTCCGCACGATCAAGCTGTTCGTCTATCTCACCGATGTCGCGAGCGCGAATGACGGGCCGTTCACCTTCCTGCCGGGTCCGCGTTCGGACCGCGTGGGCGGGAGCGTGCGCAGCCATGCTTCGGATTGTTGGCTGTTTTCGCGCGTAGATCGCTCCGATCTGGAGCGGATTTTGGCAAAGCGGCTTTCGGTTTTCGCGGTCGAGACCTCGCGTTGCCTGCATATGGGTAGCCGCGTCGCGCCGGGTCACGGTCGCGTGCTCTACACCGCGACCTATACCACTGCGCCGCGCATTTTCGGCGATGGCAGCCGGTTTGCTCCCGCCCCCGGCGCGGACGAGACCGTGCGCGCCGTGCTCGGGCAGCAATGGACATGAGTATCTTCAGCATCCTCGCGCTCGGCGGATTCCTGGGCCTGATGGCCGTGCTGGTGCGCAACCGCATGGCCATGTGCATCGCGGGGTTCTTCACGATCTTCCCGCTGGTCTACCGCGCCATCGACGTCACCGTGCTCGATGTGTTCGGTCCGTTCTACACGCGCGAGCTCAACCAGTTCGTCGGCGGAAATTTCGCCGGCCCGGTCTTCATCGTCTCGGCGCTTGCTTTCGTCGTTCCGCTCATGCTGCTCTTTCCCGATCGCGGGCGGCGCTTTCAGAAGCTCGCGAACCTGCGCCCCATTTATGCAGACTACCACCGGGTCGCAGCGAACGGCGCCTTCGTTTCCGGGCTCGCTGTTCTCGGCGTCCTGGCGGTGAATTTCGTCCTCACCGGCACGGTTCCGATACTCCAGGGGATCGACCGGATTGCCTACGCGCACAGCGCCGGCCCTATTCACTCCACTGTCTACGAACTCAACTTCCTGCTCAATTTCCTGTTCGGGGCATTCACCGTTCTCCCGCGGATCAACGGGCGCGGCTACGACATGCGCTTTGCCGGACTGGCGGCGGCATTGGCGGCCTATTGGGTGATCACCGGCAACCGATTCAGCGTCTTTTTCGTGCTGGTGTCGTTCTACCTCATGCCCGCCGCGCTTGTCCTGATCGCGCGTCAGGCGGGGCGCATCGGCGAACTCGATCGCCATCGCATCGCACAACGCATCCTCACATCGCGTGCAAGCCGCGTGATGGTTGCCCTGGCGTCGGTCGCGATGGTGTCGGGCCTGCTCTACAATTCCTATTACAACGTGCGCGATTATCGCGACCCGCTTCACGAAATACGCGAGCGGGTGCTCGTCCAGCCGGTCCAGCTATGGGCCAATAGCTGGGAGCGGGTGGATTTTTCGGACCCCGCCGACCCGATCAACGAATATGCCGTGGGGGAGATTCTCAACCCCATGGATTTCGAGCGCAACAGCACGATCCAGTATCTCATGACGGTGGAGCTTGGCTATTTTCGTGCCGCCGAACTGACCGAGCTCGGCCAGGCCTATAATGGCGGCTATCCCGAGGTGCATTTCGAATTGCTGGGCGCCTATCTGCCCTTCCTAACCATGCCGCTGGCAGGATTGATCGCGGCCTGGTTCCTCAGCCTTTTCCTCGGCCTGCTTTACCGCAACCTGGTGCTGACCTCGGTGCTCGGCCTTTATGTCTATTTCGGCCTGACGCTGCATTTCACCGGCGGGATGGTGACCTTCTTGATGACACCCACTTACTGGGTGAAGATCGCGCTGTTCCTGGGGTGCTGGGCAGCGGAAAGCGCAATCGTGGCCCGCGCGGCGCGCTGTCAGGCGAGCGCCAATGCCGCACAAGCTGCGCTGGCCCGATGGCACGCCGATGCCACGCGCAGCACGGCAAGCCGGTTCGGTCCGCAAGGTGCGGCGCGACCGGCCGAGACGCAGTGACCGGTTTAGCCAATCAGGTCCCAACTTGCCGGGGTGCCGCGCGCCACGTCGCGCGACACCCGCCGGCCGATCAGCGCGTCGAGATGGCGCGGAGCAAGGCCGAAACCCGGCCTGATCGCCC
Source organism: Qipengyuania nanhaisediminis (assembly GCF_045862805.1). Classification (GTDB taxonomy): domain Bacteria; phylum Pseudomonadota; class Alphaproteobacteria; order Sphingomonadales; family Sphingomonadaceae; genus Erythrobacter; species Erythrobacter nanhaisediminis_A. The sequence continues at coordinate 323,426 of NZ_AP025760.1, read as the reverse complement.
GGATTGCACTTTCGTCGATCACCGATCCGGCGGCCAGGTCGCGGGTGATGTAAAGCGAACGCCGGAACGTGCGCGAGCTGTCCTCCGCCGCGACATCGCCATAGCGGACCGTGCCGATCGCTTGCCAGGCACGCACGGTCTCCTCGCGCAACTGGGCAAGCTCAGCAGGCTCCATCGAGAAAGCCGAATCGACCCCGCCATCGGCGCGCGAAAGGGTGAAATGCTTTTCGATCAGCACCGCGCCCAGCGCGGTCGCCGCAACCGCGACGCCGCAGCCCATGGTGTGATCGGAAAGGCCTGCAGCGCATCCCGTCATCGCGGCGAGATGCGGAATGGTGGCGATATTGGTGTTGGCCGGTGTCGCCGGATAGGTGCTGGTGCATTTGAGCAAGACGATCTGGTCGTTGCCCGCCGCCTTCGCGGTGCGCACCGCCTCGTCGATCTCGGCAGGAGTGGCCATGCCGGTCGACATGATCATCGGCTTGCCCGTGGCAGCGACCACGCGGATCAGCGGCAGGTCGACCAGTTCGAAAGAGGCGATCTTGTAGGCCGGCGCTCCCAGCCCTTCGAGAAAATCGACCGCGCTCGCATCGAAGGGCGAGCTCAGGCAATGGATCGATCGCTCGGCGGCGCGTTCGAAAATCGGGCGGTGCCATTCCCATGGCAGATGCGCCTCGTTGTAAAGTTCGTGCAGGTGGCGCCCGTGCCACGGACTGTCGCGGTCCTGGATCACGAAGCCGTGATCATCGCAATCGAGCGTCATCGTGTCCGCGGTGTAGGTCTGCAGCTTGATCGCATCGGCGCCGGCATCGGCTGCGGCGTCGACGATCGCCAACGCACGGTCGAGCGAGCCATTGTGATTGGCCGACATCTCCGCGATCAGATAGGGCGGGTGCTGGGCATCGATCGGGCGATCGGCGATTTTCATGCAAGTCTCCGGCAGGTTGCGCGCTCCTGTCTTGGCGCCGCCCACGTCCTTTGCAACTCGGCCAACATCGCTTTTGGACCTAGTCTGCAAGGCGGCATGCGGTGAGCGCGCTAGCCGTCGTCACAGGGGCCGGCGGAGGCCTCGGAAAGGCGGTGTGCGAGGCGCTCTCGGCGCAGGGGATCGCGATCATCGCTCTCATGCGCTCCCGCGATAAGGGGTCGCCCGTGCCATGCGACCAGACGGTTATCGCCGATCTCGCCGAGACTTGCGATTGGCAGGCGCTGCTTGGTCCAAAGCTGAGGCAGTTCGAATTTTCCCATCTCTGGCTTTTCGATATCGCCGCAACATTGCCGGATGCAGGCATGCGGAGCGACAGTTTCGCGCAGGCGTTCGATCGCGCGATGCGGGTGAATGTTGAGGCCCCGATCGCGATCGCGCGGGTCCTGGCCGCGGCGTCCGCAACATGCGCCGCACCGTTCGAGATTGTCCACGTATCGAGCGGTGCGGCGCACCGGCCAATCGCCCGCTGGGGCGCTTACTGCGCTTCGAAGGCTGCCGCCGCGATGGCGTGGGACGTGCTCGCGCTCGAGGAGGAATTCGTGACGCTACACAAGGTCCAACCCGGGGTGATCGATACGGCGATGCAGGCCGCACTGCGCGCGCGCGGCGATCCGGCTGCGGCCCCGCGCGCATTGCTGCGAGAGCCCGCGGCCGTCGCGGCAGACATCCTCGCCCAGTGCGGGATCGCGCCGTGAGGGTCGCGCTTCTCGCCGATATTCATGCCAATATCGCAGCGCTCGACGCGGTTCTTGCCGAAGTGCGGCGCGAAGGGATCGCGCAGCTTGTCCTGCTCGGCGATTTTGTCGGCTATTTCTACGAGCCGCGCGCGGTGATCGAGGCGCTTGCGCAGTTCGATTGCATCGCAATCCGCGGCAACCACGATCGCATGGCGATCGAGGCGCGCAGCGATGGTGCCCGGCTCCGCCAATATCGGTCGCGATATGGTTCGGGCCTCGATGCGGTGATCGAACAATTCGATGCCGAGCACTGGCAATGGCTTGGTGCGCTGCCGGAAACGCGCGACGTGGCGCTGGGCACTCTCAAGGTCCGGCTTGCCCATGGCGCTCCCTTCGATCCTGACGCCTATATCTATCCCGATTCCTCTCAGGATCGGTTCGCACAGGTTGTCGAAGGCTTCGATGGCGATGCGATCTGGCTCGGGCACACCCACTGGCCGATGATGCGCCCCGGCCCGCCGGCCTTGGTCAATCCGGGATCGGTCGGGCAGCCGCGCGATATCGGCGGATTGGCTTCCTGGGCGATCGTCCATGCCGACACTGGGGTCACGGCGATGCGCCGAACCGAATTCGACGTCGCCGGACTGCAATCCGCTTGCGCCGCGCGCGATCCCGATCGCATCGCCTTGTCCCGCCGCTTGATGCGCGGAAGGCTCGATAGGGCCGCCGCGTGATTTCGGGACCGATCCTGCTCACCGGCGCGGCCGGAGATATCGGCGTGGCACTTGCCGAAGTGCTGCGGGAGAGCTTTGCTTCGGTGCCGATCCTCGGGGCTGATTGCAACGCTTCGCCCGGTGGCGCGCGGCATGTGGACCGGATGCACCATCTGCCGCGCGCCGATGACCCGGCATATCTCGCTGCCCTCGAACGCATCGTGGCCGACGAGGGCGTCCGCCTGATCATCCCGCTGGCCGAGGCCGAGCTTGCCCGGCTGCTGTCGCACGGATTGATCGGCGCGAGCATTGGCGGCGCACCAGTCCTCACCGCAAATGCCCGCGCGGTCGCGACGGGTCTCGACAAGTTGGCGACCGCGCGCGCCCTCGCATCCTCGGGCATCGCGGTGCCCGAATGCGGTATCGTGGGGCGCGATGAACCCGGTGACTACGATCTCGTCATCAAGCCGCGCAGTGGGCAGGGGAGCAAGGGCCTGACGTTGTTGTCGCGCAGCGATTATGACGGCCTCGTCGATCAGCGGCGCGGCGCGCTCTGGCAACGTCGCCTGAGCGCGGACGACCAGGAATATACCTGCGGTCTGGCGCGGTTCGCTCAAATGGAGCCGCGATCGTTGTCTTTCCGTCGCCGCCTTCGCGGCGGCCTCACCGGCAGCGGCGAAGTGGTCCATGATCCGCGCATTACCAAATTGTGTGATCAGGTGGCCGATGCGCTTGCCCTCGACGGGGCGATCAATGTCCAGCTTCGCCTCGATGACGGCGTGCCCATGATTTTCGAGATCAATCCGCGCTTTTCCAGTACGGTCGGCTTTCGCCACAAGCTCGGCTTTCGTGACGCGATCTGGGCGATCTCGGACCGGCTTGACCTGCCGGTCGAGGATTACGATCCGCCGCCTGCTGGCACCCGGATCGAACGCGTCGCGGATGAAAGGGCCGGACTCGCCAAATCGGTGTGATCGGATGCAAGCCGGGCGTGCAGCAGGCTGTCGACCAGCCGTCCCCCGACCGAAACATGTTCGCGAAGCCGCCCTTCGCAAGCATATCCCGCTTCTTCGAGCACGCGAATATGGAATGAGCGGAACGCATAGGTTTCGAGCGTCAGCCGGTTGAAACCGAGGCGGCCAAATCCGATCGCCCCGATCATGTCGAGAAAGGCCAGCAGCGCGCTGCGGTATTTTTCGCGCCGCGCGGCGATCGCGGGGTCGAAAAGGATCGAGATTTCAGCCCGGCGATGAGCCCAGGCGCAATGGACCAGCCCCCCATATCCGATGCGCTCGCCCTGGTAGAGGACGGTCACCAGGATCGTGTTCGGTCGCGCCTCGTTCATCTGCGGCCAGATGGTCTCTTTGAAATAGCGCGTTTGCGCCTCTGCGGTGATCACCTCGCGCTGGCGCAGCACCTCCATCTGGGAGTTGCGCCAGTATCGGATCGCCTCGATATCGTCGCTTTCGACACAGCGTATCGCATAATCGCCCCGTTCGCATTCGAGCGGGGGAAGGTGGCGATAGGCGCGCGTCATGAGGTGGGCCCGCGCCCAGAGGCCCGGGCTATCGATAGCCCCACGGCATGCGCGACCCGGCTGCATGCGGTGGAGGCAATGTCGGATGCGGGAACGGCGTGCTCCCGATCGAGGGGTTCAGATCTTAGGCCGCGCACGATCACGGCGATATCCGCTGCGTTGCCCATGGAGCGCCACCGGTCGTCCAACCTTTCATCATGGGCAATGTGCCGTCATGCATGTGACTGACCCTCAAGCTGATCGAGATCGTGGAGCATGGCGTTCTTTTCGGATGACGGGCTGATCCTGAGAGCCATGATCGGCAATCCGAGCGCGGTGCGAAGTGGTTCGACCCTGGCGGCATCATGGCCGTGCAATCCGGCGAAGCGATCGATCCTGTCGCGCACCTGCGAAAGGGTGAAGCCCTTGATGGACCGCGCCGGCCTGATAGCGCGCCGCGCCGATTCGATCGCACGCGAACCGATCGCCGCGCCAAGCGCTGCGGCGATGCGCTGTCGCCATGGCTGCGGGTCCTCGCCCGCCGAAGATGGCAGTGGCCGGTCAGCGAGCGCCTCGGCGATGCGGATCGCGGCCTTGCCGTCGAGCGGGCCGAAATGGGGCGTGATCGCCTCGTGCATGACTCCTGCTGAAAGGCTTTCGGCGCGGTCGATCAGATCGAGCGCTTGTTCGATGCTGTCGGCGCCATGGCTGATGCGCGAAGGAAGCCGCGCCATGCGGACCAAGGCCGCCTCGTTGAGAAAATCGAGCGATATCGGGGGGACCCCGCTCTGACAGGCCTCGATCGCGGTGGTGCAATTGACATGCAGCATGCATGACGCCGAGGCCAGCGCCTCAACCGCGCTGCCGGTGCGCCGGACAGTGACATTTTCAAACCCGTCAAAGGCGCGATGATAGGGTTCGAGCGCTTCGAACGGGTGGGGACGCACCACGAAACGGCGCGCTGGGCGAGCCCTTGCCAAGATCTGAACCGCGTCGATAACCCGGTCCATCACCAATTGCACGCTTTGCGCAATCGCGCGGATTTCGTCTGGCGCAAATCCCACGCTCGCCAGCGCGCGATCATCGATAGCCGAGCCATCGGCAAGAGCGGGGTTCACCACAGGGAAATTGGTGTTGACGAGAATTACGGCTGGCGTGCCGCTTGGAGCATTGTATTCGCGGCGCGCCAGATCGAAGCGCGGGCATCCGGTCACCAGCGCGCGGTGAGCAGGCAAGGCGGTATCGGCGAGAATGCGTTCGCGCAGTGCCTCGCCCCAGAACAGGTAAAGCGCGAGCTGCCTGTCGATCCCGCTTGCGCGAAGGAACCGTGCGATCCCGGCAGGCGAAGTCGGCCCGCTATCGGGCAGCAGCCCTCCCTCGGTATCGAGCACCACCAGCGCGATCCCGCGTGCAGCCGCCGCGCGCACCAGTGCGAGATTGGCGGGTCGCACATAGTTGAGCACGATAGCGTCGAGCCGGATGTTGGGCAGGTCGAAATGCTGGGTGTAGAAAGGCAGCAGCACGCTTTCATGCCCGCGCTCGGCGAGCCGCTGCGCCACCAGGCACAGCCCGTCGAGGTCGCGCTCGGGATGGTCGACGACGAGTCCGATGCGGCGCCGGGGGACATCGCCTAGAAACATGCTTCGAGCCGGTCGAGCGCGGTCCAGAACCCTGCGCCATTGTCCTTGTGGCCTTGCCACACTTCGGGAATGAAGCTGGCCTCGGGCGCGGTGCGGTCGAGCACTTCGGCAACCATTGCGAAATCGACCGAGCCTTCGCCGATCTGCAAGCCCTCGCCATCGACCCCGTCGGCATCGACCACGTGCAAATGCCGCGAATATGGCCCGACGGTTTCGAGAAACTGTTTGAAGCTGCCGCGCTGGTGCGTAGCGGCCAGCGCCGAATGCGAGATATCGAGACAGATGCGCGAGGACGTGTCCTCGCAAAAACGCGCGATTTCGCCTGCATCCATGAACAGGTTGTGGAACCGCTGGCCGCCGAAATGCCACGGATAGGGCGGCATGGTCTGCGGGATGATTTCCGTGCCCGCGCTGTCGAGCCGGGCGAGTGCCTCGGCGACGCGCTCATACATTGCGGGCTTCTCGGCATCGGGCAAAGCGCGGCTCTCGGTAAATCCGCCGACATTGGTGATGATCGGCACCGGCCCGCATTCGGCAAAGCGCGTCGCTAGCGCGCGGGTGACGTCGATCACCCGCTGCATCTCGTCGATCGATCGCGAGCGATAGGCGTCGTCGCGTGAGCACAGGTCAAGCACGTGATCGCCTGCAAACAGTTCGGGTGCATGGACCACCAGTTCGAGCGGTGAGCGCCCCCCTTCAGGCGCTGGACCAAGCGCCTCGTCAATATCGACCTCGAGATCCTTGTAGGAGAAATGAAACTCGACGAGGTCGAGATTGCTCGCCCGCGCCATCGCCGCGAAATCGTGGTAGCGCACCGGCACCCCGAAGCGGCGGCGAAAGCGATATTCGCGCGGCTTGGCGTGGCGTTCGTCGAGATCGCTCGGGAAGAAGAAGTCGCCCTGCTTCATCGCACGTTTGGCGGAGCGACCCACGAGGTCCGCGCGGCGATAGGGCGGCAATCCCTGGCCCGGACTTCGGATCGCGAGATCGGCATCGGTGAGCGTGTCACCCTCGGCTATCGGGCGCGCGGCGACAATGCTCTTGGCGAGCACTTCGCGGTTCATCATCTCGCCTTGCGTGACCCGGCGGGCCGCGCTGCTGCCCATCGCCGCCTCGATCTCGCGGATCTGGTCGACCATGGCGCGAAATTCGCCGGGAAGGAGGCTGACCCGGTGATCATTGCCTTCCATCGCGCGGTCGATGGTGAAATGCTTCTCAACCACCTTGGCCCCGCGCGCAACCGCCGCGACCGGCACGTGATAGCCGCGCTCGTGGCCGGAATAACCGACAAGCCCGTTCGAATATTTGCCGAGCGTGTCCATGAAGGCGAGGTTGATGTCCTTGAACGGTGCGGGATAGGTCGAGTTGCAGTGGAGCAGCACGAAGGGCGCACCGTGCGGGCGCAGGACCGCGACCGCATCCTCGATCTCGGCCTGGGTGGACATGCCGGTCGAACACAACAGCACCTTGCCGGTCCGTGCCATGGCGGCGAGCAATTCGTGATTGGTAAGGTCGGCCGAGGCCAGCTTGTAGGCGGGCATGCCGTAATCTTCGAGCAATGCGAGGCTGGGTTCGTCCCAGGGAGTGCACAGCGGCTGGATACCGACCGATTTGCAATGATCAAAAGCGGCGATCATCTCGTCGTTCGACAATTGCATGCGCGCCAGCAGGTCGAGCGTGTATTGCGCGCCGAGATCGGCGCTTTGATCGCCGGCATCGCCTTCGTTGCGATATAGCGAGGCCATGTCGCGCAGCTGGAACTTGGCGCAATCGGCACCGGCTTCGGCGGCAAGGTCGACGAGGCGCTTGGCGAGATCGAGGCTGCCATTGTGGTTGTTGCCGATCTCGGCGATCACGTAGCATGGCTCATCCGCGCCGATCGCGCGATTGCCGATCATCACCATGCCATGGTCCTTCCATGCCACCGCGACGACCCGGTCGGACGCGTCGAGCACCGGCACGAACCCGATCCTGTCGGAAAACAGCGCCTCGATCTCGGCATCGCTCATTCCCTCGCGCGCGGCGGTGAAGCCCGAATTGGCGACCGCGATCGCGGTGGTGTCGAAATCGAAATCCTGCCTGCCCAGCAGCCAGCGGCGCACGTCCCCATCTGTCAGCACGCCTTCGAGGCGGCCCGATTGCGAAATGCACAGCACCGCCCCGCGACGGTTTTCACCGATCTTGCGCAGCGCGGTGAGCAGGTCTTCTTCTGCAAAGACCACGAATGGCCTCAGGTTCTTTTCTATCATCATGCCGGAGCGGGCTCTTTCATGAGGGTTTCGAGCAGGCGAAGATCAGCGAGTGAATCGACTTCGAAGCCTTCGTTCTCGCTGGTCTCGAACAGCGCGATCTTGCCGCCGAGGCGGTTGCCTTGGCTGACCAGCAGATCGCGGCGGGTGAGGTAGAGCGAACCGGTTTCGCGGTAACGGCGATCGGCAGGCACGATGTCCTGGCGGCGGGGCCGCGCGAGGTAATCGTAGCTCGCGCGGACCGGGTCGCGCTGCCAGAAAAAGGCATGGCACTCGGTAACAGCCAGCAGGCTGTCAGCGCCTTCGGCCTCGAGCTGGGCAAATGCGCGGTCGGTCATGTCGGGCGATCGCAGCGGCGAGGTCGGCTGGAGCAGCGCGACGAGGTCGTAGCGGCCGCGCGCTCCCTCCATCGCGGCGAGCGCATGCAGCATGACCGGCTCGGTCGGGGCGGTGTCGCTCGCCAGGGCGGCGGGGCGGAGGAAGGGTACGAGCGCCCCGGCATTGCGCGCCACCTCGGCGATTTGTTCGCAGTCAGTGCTTACCACGGTGTCGGTCACGCAGCGCGAAGCGAGCGCGTGGCGGATCGACCAGACGATCAGCGGGTCGCCGGCAATCGGACGGAGGTTCTTGCCCGGAAGCCCCTTGGAACCGCCGCGTGCGGGTATGATCGCAAGCACCTTCACAGCTGCCCCTCTCCCGAAACGGCCGAGCGCTCGATCGCGACATCGTCGACGAGAACGCTGATCGCTTCGCGTTCCGACTGGATTGCGAGGCGGAGCGACTGGTAGGGGCACCCATCGGGCACAGTGAAGCGCAAAGCGACCTGATCCGCTTCGAGTGCCGCCCGAGTGATTTCGCTCGCCCCATCGCCGGCGCGCGAGAGGCAGGTGCGGGTGAGCGCGAGGCTGCCGCCGCTTCCGCGCGGTTCGGAGAGCTTGAGGTTCAGGACGTGGGAACCTGGTCGCCGGGCCAGCACGATCCGCGCGGCATCGCCTTCGCGCCGGGCGCGGGCGAACAGCTCGACCGAACCGGGCGCCGATCCGATCCGCCTTGCGCCGTGATCGAACTGGTCCACCAGCTGCCAGTCGATCGGAGCGAGAGGTTGCGACCCGAACGCGGCCGGGTCCTGCGGGCCCCGCGCATAGGCGCGGTAAGCGGCAAAGGCTTCCTCGTAGCGATGGCTTTCGGTCAGCCTTTCGATCAGCGGTGCGCCGTAATCCACCAGGAGCGCGCGCGAACGAGGCGCCAACGCGCCGGCGAGCGGAGCGAACAGCGCAGCCGATTCAGAATCGTTGCTGGCATGAGCGGCAAGCCGCTCCGCCCATTGCGGGTCAGCCGAAAGCGAGGCGCGAACGAGCCGCGCGAAGTCGCGATCGCGCGAAGACCGCAACAGCAGGGGAAAGATGGAGTCATCGAGCCGCGACGAGATAGCCAGCGCCTGGTCGAGGACCGCAAAGCCGCGATCGTGATCGCCGCGTGCGAAGGCAAGCTCGGCGCTCTGCGCGGCGGCGGCGACATCCCGGCGCGAGACGCGCCGCGCGAGGTCGAGCAGGGTGGCGCGCCGCTCTTCGTCCTCGGCCACGAAGGCAAGCTGGCGCAGCGCCTCGGGTGAGAGCGCGGTGTCGGCAAGGCTCGACAGCGCGCGCGCTTCGATCGACAGCCGCGTGCGGGGATTGAGGCCAGCATTGATCGCGCTGGCTGCAACCGTCGCTGCGCTCTCCGGACCACTCTGCGCATTCTGCGCCAGGGCGCGTGCAAGGGCGAGATCGCCGAGACGGGTCTTGGCCCGCGGAAGAGAGCTGTAAAGCTGCTGCGAGATCGCGGGCTGACGGGTGTCGGTGGCAACCGCGAGCGAGAACGCGGACGAAAACAGCGCCACCGGGGCGAGGATCAGGGCCGTGCCCGCCGCCCGGAACCGCCATGGCCTGGCGTTGCGCGCAGGATAGGTGCCCGCCATCGCCCCTATGCCTCCACCGGCAGGCGTTCGCTGCGCGCGGCGTAATCATAGCTGTATTCGTAGCCATAGCCGTAATGCGAGCTGCGCTGGTCGAGCTTGGTCAGGATCGCCCCGACCACTGGCACCCCGGCAGCGACCATGCGTTCGAGAGCGGAATTGAGCCCGCGCGCCGATACGCGCCCGGCTTCGGCGACGAAGACCACCGCCTCGACCGCCTGGCTGACCAGCGGGGCATCGGCGAGCCCCATGACGGGCGCAGAATCGACGATCACGTGATCGTATTGCTCGGCCATCCGCAGCACCAGCGCGCGCAGTCTCTCGCTCGAGAACAGCTCGGCCGCGCTCGGCACCGAGGGGCCGGATGCGAGCAGGTCGACATTCTCGCGCACCGGCTGGATCAGTTCGGCAACGGCGTCCTGGCCGGCGAGATAGTTCGACAGGCCGAACTGGCGGTGAGTGCCGAGATAGGAATGCGCCGAAGGGTTGCGCAGATCGGCGTCGATCAGCAGCACGCTCTTGCCGGTGCGGCCCATTGCCAGCGCCAGCGCCATGGCGCTCAGGCTCTTGCCCTCGGCCGGCTGCGAACTCACCAGCATGAAGCTGCGCGGTACGCCCTGAGGGGTGGTGAAGGCGAGGCTCGACCGGATCGCGAAATACGCCTCGGCAATCTCGCTCTTGGGGTCGGCCACCAGTTCGCCGGGGTTGTCTCCCTCGGGCACGAGCGGGACGCTGCCGAGGAGCGGCACGCCGAGCAGCTCCTGCACCTTGCTCGGGTCGGTCACTCCCTCGGCGCTCTGTTCGAGCACGAAGACCAGGCCCAGGGCCCCGATACTGCCCGCGATCGCGGCGAGCAGGAGGTTCAATATCAGGTTGGGCGATGACGGGCGCTGCGGAGGCTGCGCGGGGTCGATGACCGCGATATTGCTCGCCGAGACACCCGCGACGCCGATTTCCTTGTAGCGCTGCAACAGGCTGTCATAGAGCTGCCGGTTGGTGTCAGCCTCGCGCTGGTAGATATTGTACTGGATCGCATCGCGCCGCTGCGAGAGCACTTCTCCCGACAGGCCGTTGACCCGTGCGCGCAGCTCGGCCTCGCGCAGCCGGGCCGATTGCAACGCCTCGCGCGCTTCGCCTCCGATCCGGCTCTGTTCCTCGGCGATTGCCGCGTCGAGCGTTGCAACCTGTTCGCGCAATGCCGCGAGCCGGGGATAGCCGGGTTCGAACTGGACCGAGAGCTGCGCGATCTCCGAGGCAGCAAGCGCGCGCTGTTCGCGCAGCGAGGCGAGAGTTGGAGTGGTCTGCGCAGCGCCCGTTCCGCTGGCTATCGCCTCGGCCTCGATACGCGCGGCGGTGGCGGCGATGAGTTGTTCGTTGAGCCCTTCGAGATTTTCGGCGGCCAGCGTGCGTTCGCGAAACTGGGCGCTGCCTTCGCCGCCGGTATTGCTGGCAAGCGTCACGATGCCGCGCGCGGTGGCGAAATCAACGAGGGCGCGCTCCGAATCCTCTACCCGGCCACGCAATTCCTCGAGCCTTTGTTCGAGAAAGCTGCGCGCCTCGGCGGTCGAATCGAACTTGCGCGCGATCGACTGGGCGATGAATTCGTTCACCCAGGCATTGGCGATCTGCGCCGAAAGCTCGGGATCGAAGCTGGAATAGCTGACATCGACCAATGCCGAACCCCGGATCGGATCGATCGCGATGTTTTCGAGCAGCATCTCGACCGCGGCATTCTCGCGAACATCGCCCGCAGCGCGCGGGTCTGCAGCCTGGCCGGTGCGCACCGCGGCCGCATCGATCGTTTCCGGATCGAGCCCGTGGGCGTTCCAGAAGTCCTCGTTTTCGCCCAAGCGCAAGCCGCGCGCCACGCGTTCCGCTAGCGAGCGCGCCTCGAGCAAGGCGTACTGGGTCTGGTAGAATTCCAGATCGCGCCCGGCATTTTCGGATTCGACCCCTTGCACATTGGTGACGTTGTTCTCGTCACGGCTGACCTGCACCTGGGTGGTAGCGGTGTAGACCGGACGCGAAAGCAGAGTGACCACCAGCGCGGCGAGCAACGCCCCGGCGATCACCACCAGGATGATCCATTTGCGGCGGCGCAGGATGTGGAGACATTCGATCACCAAGGGGCGCATGCCCAGCGCCGCGCCGCGCGCTGCCTGTTCGCCTGGGGGCGGGCCCATCGGACCGGGTCCGCGCATCGGGATGAGGCTGGAATTGTCGTTCATCGCTTAGCCCCTCAATTGTTCTGGAGCAGCGCGACGATGGGCGCGGTCAGAAGCGGTGTGGCGGCGAGCACATCGCGGAACAGCCGGCGCGAATGCGATTCGCCCACGACCACGATGTCACCGGCATAGATTTCGGGATCGCCGTAGATCCCGCGGCGGATCGCACCCAGATTGTAGAGCGCGGCGTAACGCTGGCCGCCCGCTTCTCGGAACACGACGACATCATCGACCTTGGCGAATTCGCTCAACCCGCTCGCGGTGGCGACACCCTGCATCAGGGTCATCCTGCCGATCACAGGGTAGAGCCCGGGTTCGCGGACCTGTCCGTCGAGCGTGACCACCTGGCTCACCGTTTCCTCGAGGTTCACGGTCACCTGCGGATCGCGGACGAATTTGCCGGCCAGTGCGCTCGCAAGCTCGGCCTCGATCTGGCGGGGGGTCTTGCCGGCCGCTTCGAACGAGCCGACCAGCGGGAACGAGGCGCGGCCGCTCGCATCGATCTGGACCTCACGCCCGCTCAGCTCCTCGATCCCGAAGACATCGATCACCAGCTTGTCGAACGGGCCGACGAGATAGGGGCGCGCCGAATAGGACCCCTCTCCGGCCAGCGGAGCGGGCAGTTCGGCTGCGGGAACCACTGCAAGCCCGGGGGCGCCGCCGAGCGGCTGGGTCGAGGCGCATGCACACAGCCCGGCCCCCAGCAAGGCGACCACGCTGCGTCGCGCCAGGAACGCGGCCGTGAAGCGCGGACGAAGTGAAAGCGATGGCGGAAACTGCATGAGAATCGAACCCCTGTCACCCGCGCACCGAGCGCGGCGAAAACGCATCACCGCGCGCCGGGCGCGCTGATATTGCGGGCGGCTTCCCGATCCGGGCATGGCCCGGACGCTGCATCGGAAACCGCGCTGGTTTTTGGACGCCAGTGCGACCTGGTTCGACTGGTATCGCGGCTCTCGCGGCCCGCAATCCAAACTAGGGCCAGAATGAAGTGAACTGCGAGGCTGGGGGTGCGAAGCGGGTAGTCGTAAAGGCTGGCAAGAGCGAAAATTGCCAGGACCACGACCCCATAGGAACGCATCACCCTCTCAGCGCCCCGTGCCGCTGCAAGCGCACGCCGGGCAGTGCATGCGAGCCACGCGGCACCGGCTGTCAGCAGGGCGAGCGCGGGCAGCCCGCCTGTCAGCGCGATCTCGAGAAAATCGTTATGCGCATGGTTGATATAGGTTGCCCCCAAAGTGGAGGCAGGTTCGCCGGCCCGATAGACTTCGACGAAGGTGCCGATCCCCGAGCCTGCGGGAAAATGGTCGAGAGCGAGGCGGAAACTTGTAGGCCAGATTGCGAAACGCATCTCTATCGCGGCATCGGCGCCCGAAGCGAGGCGCGCAATCGCACTTTCTCCAGCGAGCAGCCAGCTGGTGACCGCAAGAGCGATGACCATCACCCCTGCCAGCACCAATCGCGGCGATGGCCTGATGGCGATCCTTCCGGATGCGAGAGCGACATGGGCGATCAGTGCGACGAGTCCGAGCGCCAGCCCTGCGCGCGACTGGGTCAGCACCAGAAACGGGACCAGCGTCAGCGCCAGGACGGTGGTGATCAGCGGCCGGTGTCTCGCCAGTTCGCGCGGCACCATCAGCTGCGAACGCAGCGCGCCAAGGCCGGCAATCGCCAGGGCCAGCGCGATCGCATTGTGATTGCGATTGGCGAACAGCCCGACCGCCGAGCCGTCATTGGTGATGCGGTAGAAATAGAACGCGCCGCTGCCGCCGCCGGCGACCTGGAGCAGACTAACCAGCGCAGAGAGGAAAGCCAGCACGACGAGCAAGGGGAGCGTGAAGCGCAATTGGCTGCGCGGTATCGCCAGCGCGAGCACCAGCGGCGCAAGCGGCACGCTCAGCGAGAGCAGCGCGTTGAGCGTGCGGTGGGGAACCAGGCTGAGCGGACGCCAGACAGGACCGAGCCCCGCTGCCTCGTCTATCGCAACCGCCAGTTCGCGCCCCGGCAGTGCCTGCCACAGAAACGGAGGAAGCGGGACCAGATGCAGCGCAACCAGCCCCGTCCAGGCGGTTGCAAGTCCGATCAGCATCCGATTGGCGCGAAGGACCTCCCTATCGGCGATCACCAGCGCATAGCCGAGCACCGCGATCGATAGCGGGCGCAGGATCGCTAGCGACGAGATGTCGTCGCGCGCGCCGCCGCCGAGCGCGAAGACCGCGATGACATAGGCCGCGAGGACGAGTTGGGCGATCCGCTCGGCAGGAAGCGCGCCGCCGACAAGGCGCGTCGCGTGCGCTGCGCTGCGGGGGCGCGCGGTCATCGCGTGGCCTGTTCTCGAGGCAGCGCAGTTCCGGCCGCAACAGGCTCGGCACTCGCCTCTCCTGTCTGCGCGGCGGCTGGTTCTGCCCTCTCCGCAAAACCGGAATTGACGGGCAACCCGTTCGCGCGCTCTTTTGTTGCCAATCCGCCTTTCTCAAGGCGGCGGAGCGGCCCCGACGCTTGCGGCGCGGCTTCGAGCGTCGGGACAAGCGCTGCGAGCGCGGCGCGGCATCCGCAGGCATCGCCGCGGGCGATCGCGCTGTCGAGCCGGGTAAGCGCACGCTCGATCGCGGCCGTGGGAGGATATTCCTCGTGCCCCTGCATGATGCGGGGATGTTCGGTCTCCTCGGCTCGCTCGCCGATCAGCAGCTCCTCGTAAAGCTTTTCGCCCGGGCGCAATCCGGTCTCTATGATGGCAATGTCGCCGGCCGGATTGGCGGCATCGCGCACGCTCAGCCCGGCGAGCCGGATCATGCTGCGGGCAAGATCCCAGATCTTCACCGGCTCACCCATGTCGAGCAGGAACACCTCTCCGCCCCGCGCCATCGAGCCGGCCTGGATCACCAGCTGCGCGGCTTCGAATATGGTCATGAAGTAGCGGGTGATCCGTTTGTCGGTGACAGTGACCGGGCCGCCGGCCTCGATCTGCCGGCGAAAGATCGGGACCACCGAACCGCTCGATCCCAGGACATTTCCGAACCGCACCATGGCGAAGATCGTCCGCTGCGCAGCCTTTCCGCGCGCAGCAGCGCGATCGGCGCGGCGGGCGAGATCCTGGAGCACGATCTCGCACACCCGCTTGCTTGCCCCCATGACATTGGGTGGACGCACTGCCTTGTCGGTGCTGACGAGGACGAACCGCTCGGACCCTGCCGCAAGCGCGGCCTCGGCCATGAGCCGCGCCCCGCGCACATTGTTGCGCACCGCCTCGACGACGTTCTGTTCGACCAGCGGGACATGCTTGTAGGCGGCGGCGTGAAAAATCGTGTCAGGCGCGAATTCGGCCATGAGCCGCGCCACGGCGTGCTTGTCGGACACGTCGGCGAGCCGCGAATGAATGGTCGGCACCGATGCCCCGCTCTCACCTGAGCCGCTTTCGGCGAGGGCGGATTCGAGCTCGCGCCCGATCGTGAAGAGCGCGAACTCGCTCGCCTCCACAAGGACGAGACCCGCCGGACGCTGGGCGATGATCTGGCGGCAGATCTCGCTACCGATCGAGCCGCCCGCCCCGGTGACCATGACCAGCTTGCCCGCCACCGGGCGAGCGAGGAGGTCGTCATGACCGGGCACCACCCCGCGGCCAAGCAGGTCCTCGACCTCGATCGGGCGCAGCGTATCGGCCCCGATTCGCCCCTCGATCAGGTCGCGCATCGGCGGCACGGTCTGAACATTGACGGGCAGCGCCTCGAGCGCGGCAATGATCGCCTTGCGCCGGGCAAAGCCGATCCGCGCCATGGCGAGCACGACATCGGTGACCCCGCGCCGCGCGATCAGGTCAGCGATCTGCGCGCTGCGATAGACCTTGCGACCGTCGAGCAGGTGCCCCCACTTGGAGTGGTCGTCGTCGACGAAACCGGCGATCTGCATCCCCCCCTCGGTCCCAAGCGCGCTGGCGAGCCTTTGCCCGGTTGCCCCGGCCCCGTAAATCAGGACGATCCGGCGCGATGATGCTTCGGGATTGCGGGCGTTGAACAGGTCGACCAGCACGTAGCGCCCGACGATGCGCGACAGCGCCACCGCGAGGAAGAACACCAGCGGACCGAGCACGGCGAGCGTGCGCGGCACGCCCTCGATTCCGATCACCGCGACCACCACGACCAGCGGCACGCTGAGCAGCATGATCGACACGCTCAGCGCGACGATCGCGCCGCGGCCGGAGAAGCGGAAGATCGCGCGATAGACCCCGCGCATCAGCGCGATCGGATACCACAGCGCCAGCATGGCGCCAGTCACCAGCAGGAAGGCATCGTCAATCGCCTTGAGCGCGCCGAGCCGCAGCGAAAAGGCGATCCAAACCGCAACGGCGCACAGGCCCGCATCGACCAGCATCACCGCCAGCCGCTTGACCGGGCGCGGCCAGGTCATCGAATGCGAGGCGAAATCGAGCGCAGCGGCGAGCAGGGCGGCGACGCGCCTTTCCGCAGTATCGGAAAGTCTGGAATAGGACATCGAACCGCCTTTTTTCCGATCACGAAACACCGATCAGTAAGTAAAACGAAATTAATGCGCGATGCTTTCTGACCGAATTACTCTGACAATAGTCAAAGCGATGATCTTCATGTCGAACAGCATGCCTCGACGCTGCAAATATTCACCGTCTAGAGCAACTTTGTTCTCGAGTGTCAAAGCGTCGCGGCCGTTGACTTGCGCCCATCCGGTGATGCCAGGGCGGAGGGCTGCGGACCCATTTTCTTCACGCATTTCAATGAGATCGTGCTGATTGAACAAGGCCGGACGCGGTCCGACGAGGCTCATGTCGCCGACTAGAACGCTCCAAAGTTGAGGCAATTCATCGAGGCTTGTTTTTCGCAATATTCCACCGATGCGGGTGAGGTGGTGGCCGGAATTTCGCAGGAGGTGCGTGGGCAATTGCGGCGTATCGACCTGCATGGTGCGAAACTTGGGCATCATGAAAAGCGTGCCGCCGCGCCCGAAGCGCTGCGACCAGAACAGGGCGGGCCCGCGTGAATCGAGCCTGACTGCGAGCGCCACCACCATCATCAGCGGGGCCAGCAAGGCCAGGCCCAGTGCGCTGCCCGCAATATCGATCAACCGCTTCACCGCCATCCCTTCGCCTCGTGCGCCAGGCCTGGCCGCCACACGCCGGGCGAGAGATCACCCGGCTGCGATCGTCAGGCGCAACGCCTCTTCCATCGTGACCTCCGGTTCCCAACCCGCGAGGGCTGCGAAGCGGTGGCCGTCAAAGGCGGCATTGCCGAGCATGCTTTGCGCTCTGTCGCCCAGCAGCAATCGCGCAGGCACGGCAATTGCGGGGCGAGGCCAGCGCCAGATTCGCGCCTGCTTGCCGTGACCTCCGACGAGCTTGCGATAGAGCGCGGCGGTGCTGATGGGGAGGCTGTCGGAGACGATAAATGCTCCGCTTTGGACCATTCGTGTGGCCGCGAGGGCGGCGCTGGCGACATTGTCGACGAAAGCGAAGCTGCGGCGATTGTCGATCGCGCCGATGGGAAGCGGCAATCCGGCCCGCGCGGCGCGCATCAGCAGTGCGAACCAGGCGCCGACACGGGGCCCGTAGATCGCGGGCGGGCGCAGGCTCACCACCGTGAACGCATCGCTGGCGAGGTCTGCCAGCGCGCGGTCGGCGGCCAGTTTTGCCGCGCCATAGGGGCTGGCGGGCGCTGGCTCGGCACTGTCGTCGAGCGCGCTGCCCGGCGGCGTGGCGCTCGCGATCGCGGCAACCGAGCTGATCTGGACAAAGCTGCGCACGCCTGCATCCCGCGCGGCCTGCGCGAGCGCGACCGGCAGGCGCGCATTGTGCGTGTCATAGGCTGCTTGCGCCGCCCCGGGGTCTTCGCGCGCGGTGACATGGACCCGCGCCGCGCAATGCACGACCGCATCGACTCCGGAAAAATCGAGGCTCGAAGCGCTTTCGACAAGGTCGCCCGTTGCCCGCATTTCGCTGGCTCCGGCGAGCGCGACACCCTGCCGGCTCGTGGCGATCACATGGTGTCCGGCCTCGCCTCCCGCGCGGGTGATCGCGCGGCCGAGAAAGCCGTTCGCCCCGGTGACTAGTATGCGCATTGCCGGCGCGCGCCGGCGCTCAGACGAGGCCGATATCGGGCGCGTCGACCTGTTTCATGCCGACCGTGTGATAGCCCGCATCGACATGGTGAACCTCGCCGGTGACCCCTGCCGAGAGGTCCGAGAGGAAATAGAGGCCCGATCCGCCGACATCGTCGATCGTGATCGTGCGCCGCAGCGGCGAATTGAGCTCGTTCCACTTGAGGATGTAGCGGAAATCGCCGATCCCGCTCGCAGCGAGAGTCTTCACTGGCCCGGCGCTGATCGCGTTGACGCGGATGCCGTCGGGTCCGAGATCGTTGGCGAGATAGCGCACCGAAGTCTCGAGCGCGGCCTTGGCGACCCCCATCACGTTGTAGTGCGGCATGACCTTTTCCGCGCCGTAATAGGTGAGCGTGAGGATCGACCCCCCGCCGCTGCCATCCTCGCCGCGCGGCGGCATCATTTCCGCTGCGCGCTTGGCCACCGCGACCAGCGAATAGGCCGAGATGTTCATGGTCTTGAGGAAATTGTCTAGGCTGGTGTCGACATATTTGCCGCGCAGCTCGTTCTTGTCCGAAAAGCCGATCGCGTGGACCACGAAATCGAGCGTGTCCCAACGTTCCTTGAGCGCCGCGAATGCCGCGTCGAGCGAGTCCATGTCACCGACATCGCATTCGAAGGTGAAGTCGCTGCCCAGCTGTTCGGCAAGCGGCTTGACCCGCTTGGCCAGCGCTTCGCCCTGGTAGGAAAAGGCCAGCTCGGCGCCGTGTTCGGCGCAATGCTTGGCGATGCCCCAGGCAAGCGACTTGTCGTTGGCAAGGCCCATGATCAGCCCGCGTTTGCCTTTCATAAGCTCGGTCATCGTGTTGCTCCTGATATCGCCCCGCTCGGGAGGCGTGTTGTCATGTCATGTCGCCTGCGCCGATCTGCGCGCCGGCATCGGGGGTGGCTGCGGTTTCGGGCACCAGCGAGGGATCCTTCTCGGGCTCGGCCAGTGCGGCATTGAGTTCCGCCCCGATAACGAGCCCGAGCCCGACGAGCCAGAAAAAGAACAGCGCGATGATGATCCCCGCCATGCTGCCATAGGTGAGATCGTAGGCGAAGAACTGGCGCAGGATGATCGGCATCGCGGTCGTCACGCCCAGCCACCACAGCGCGGTGAAAAGCGCGCCGGGCCATTTGGGATAAGCGCGGCTGCGATATTCGGACGGGGTGAGCGTGAAGAACAACAGGTAAAGCGACAGGGCCAGGCCGAGCGCGGGCGCGATGCGCGAGAGCCGCAGCGTGTCGATCGCCTCGGACAATTGCGGAAATCCTGCCAGGATCACCTGTTGCGCGGTCCCGATCACCACCGTTGCGAACAGCGAGGCCATCAACAGGACCACCGCGCCCAGAATCAGCCCGGCAGAAAACAATCGGTATTTCCAGAAAGCGTGACTGGGCCGGGTGCCATAGGCGCGGCGCAGGATGTCGCGGATCGTCTCGATCAGGCTCGACACCGTCCACAGCGCAACGCCCGCGCCGAGCCACAAGAGCCACCCTTCGCGGGCGTAGATGATCTCTTCGGCCACCGGCCCCAACGCGCTGCTGACCGTGGGCGGCATGGCGATGAGCACCGTGGTCACCAGCTCGATCGCGCGGTCGCGTCCACCGATCAGCTCGAACAGGGCGGCTCCGACGATGAAGAAGGGAAAGATCGCGAACATGGCGAGATAGGCGAGATTGCCGGCATGGATGAAACCGTCCTGCCAGGTGCCCACCAGCGTGCGGCGGGCAACTTCGAAGAAACGCGTTCCCGGCCCAACATGATGTGCGACCTGGTGGAACAACCCGTCCGGCGCCGGTGCCGGTTCGGCGTCGGAGAAAAATTGCGCGCGCCGGGCGATCGCACGCGCGCGGCGCGCCTCGGGCGACAGCGAGCGGATGGCGTGGCCGGAATCCGGTTCGAAGCCTGCAGGGATGGCGTGAGATTTCTCGACCAAGACGCTTCCCCGCTTTTCCCTGTCAGAGCCCGAACCTGTCGCGCGGATTGGCCGGGTCCTTCCAGTCGCCGAGCCGCTGTTTGAGCGCGTCGAGATCCTCGGGCATCTGGATCTCGAGCGTCACCAGCTGGTCGCCGCGCGCGGGCGAACCGTCCTCGCGGGCCGGGCCCGACCTGCGGGTCCAGCCCTTGCCTGACAGGCGCATCACCGTGCCGCCATTGGCTCCCGGCTTGATCGTCAGCATGACCGGGCCGTCGACCGTGG
The DNA here is from genome assembly GCF_045862805.1 of Qipengyuania nanhaisediminis. Taxonomy (GTDB): domain Bacteria; phylum Pseudomonadota; class Alphaproteobacteria; order Sphingomonadales; family Sphingomonadaceae; genus Erythrobacter; species Erythrobacter nanhaisediminis_A. The sequence continues at coordinate 303,155 of NZ_AP025760.1, read as the reverse complement.
GGCACTTGACCTTGCCGCCGTGAACCGCCTCGTCGAGCGTGATCGGAAGGTCCATGCGGATATGGTCTCCGTCGCGGCGGAAGAAGGGGTGCGGGGCGATCTCGACCATGACGATCCCGTCACCCGGGCCGCCGGGACCGGGCTGGCCCTTGCCGCGCAGCCGCATCTGGGTGCCGTCCTCGACGCCCGCGGGCAGTTTCAGCTTGATCGCCTTGCCGTCGGCCAGGGTGATGCGCTGGTCGCGCCCGGCGGCCGCATCGACAAAGGGTACGGCGAGCCGATACTGGATATCCGCACCGCGTTTCTTGGGCGGTGGAGGCGGGCGCGTTCCGAAACCGCCCATGCCGCCGCGCCGCGGAGGCTCCTGCGCACGCGAACGGCCGCCAAACAGCCCCTCGAACAGGTCGCCCAGATCGACGTCATCGGCCCCGAAGCCGCCGAATTCGCGGTCCCGGAAACCACCGCCAGCCGGGCCGCCCGGGCCCATGCCGGCGCCATAGCCGCGCGCGAACCCGCCGGGCCGGCCTGCGCCCATCCCGGCAAAGGGATTGAGCGGATTGCCCTCGGCATCGATCTCGCCGCGGTCGAATTGCGCGCGCTTGTCCTTGTCGGACAACAGGTCATAGGCCTTGGTCACGTCCGAGAACCGCTCGGCCGCCTTGGGATTGTCCTTGTTCTTGTCGGGATGAAGCTCCTTGGCGAGCTTGCGATAGGCGCTCTTGATTTCCTTTTCGGAGGCAGTGCGCGCAATGCCAAGGGTGCGATAGGGATCGGACATGGTGTTTTAGCTAGGTGAGACGGTGCGCAGGTGCAAGGAGACTTGTTTCATTGCCGCGATATGGTGATCTATCCCCCGGTCTGCCAAGCGCTTATGCGCATAGGTAGAGACGTCCGACGGAGAACGAAATGAACGATTCCGGCAAGCTTGGAGACACGCAACTCGCAGACAGCGCCATACCCGCCGGCAGCGATCCGTTTGCGCTGTTCGATTCATGGTTTACCGAAGCGCAGGCAAGCGAGCCCAACGATGCAAATGCCATGGCGCTTGCTACCGCGACACCCGATGGGCGGCCCTCGGTGCGCATGGTGCTGTTAAAAGGACACGGGGCGGACGAAGCGCCGGGCAGCGCCGGTGGCGGGGGCTTCACCTTCTTCACCAATGCGTACAGCCGCAAGGGCGAGGAAATCGCTGCCAATATGCGCGCCGCGCTGCTGTTTCACTGGAAGAGCCTGCGGCGCCAGGTGCGGATCGAGGGGCCGCTCACCGAAGTCTCGAGCGAGCGGGCCGACGCCTATTTCCATTCGCGCGCCTTTGCCAGCCAGGTCGGCAGCGCGGCAAGCGACCAGTCGCGCCCGCTGTCCGACAGGCAGGTCTATCTCGACCGGGTGCAGGAGATTTGGGGCGCGCACGAACAGGAGGGCAAGGTTCCGCGCCCGCCCCACTGGACCGGGTTCACCGTAAGCCCCGAACGCATCGAGTTCTGGATGGACCGCGACAACCGCCTGCACGATCGCCGCCTGTTCACGCTCGAAGGCGCCGGAGACGCGCTGGGCTGGACCGACACGCTTCTTTACCCTTGAGGACACTCATGACCCGATCGATCCCCTACTGGCATGTCGATGCCTTCGCCTCGGCCACATTTGGCGGCAACCAGGCCGCGGTGATGATGCTTGACCAATGGCTCCCCGACGACGTGCTCCAGCGCATTGGCGAGGAAAACAATTTTGCCGAGACAGCCTTTCTCGTGCGCGACGAGACCGGAGCGGCCGACTGGGAATTGCGCTGGTTCACGCCCACGGTCGAGGTCGTGCTGTGCGGTCACGCGACGCTGGCGAGCGGGCACGTATTGCTCGACCCTGCCAACGGGTTCGATTGCGGCGAGCAGGTGCGCTTCCGCACCCGCAAATCGGGCATTCTCGAAGTGCGGCGCGATGGCGACCTGCTCGCGCTCTCGCTTCCCGCGCTCGCTTCCGAGCTCGATCCGCACGAAGAACTGCTCGATGTGCTCGGCGCGCCCGGCACCGTCTACCAATGCCTCAACAAGGAGCAGGAAACCGCGATCGTCCTTTACGAAAGCGAGGCGGCGGTGCGCGCCCTTGCCCCCGATTTTGCGCGGTTGAAGGACATCAACCTGATGGTGATCGCCACCGCTCCGGGCTGTGCCACCGACATCGTCAGCCGCGTCTTCGTGTCGGCCTACGGGATCGACGAGGATTCGGTCACCGGCTCCGCCCATGCGGCGCTCACCCCGTTCTGGGCGGACAGGCTCGGGCGCAGCACCTTCACGGCGCATCAGGCAAGCGCGCGCGGCGGTGATCTGACGCTGCGGCTCGAAGGCGAGCGGGCCTGGCTTGGCGGGCCTTGTGTCACCGTGGTCGAGGGAAAGTTCTACCTGACCGGGTAAAGCGCGAGCACATCGGCCGCCTGTTGCAGCATCAAGGGGCGCTCGTCGCGGTCCGAATGGCCGAGCCGAACCAGCACCACGCGCTGATCGGGCGAGACGATCACATATTGGCCCATATGCCCGATCATCGCGAACAGGCTGGCCGGCGCGCGGTCGGGGAAGAGCGGGTGGCCGCCCTCGAGATCGGGTTCGGGCCGGTTGAGCCAGGTCTGGTAGCCGTAATGCTCCGACACCGGCGAAGGCGTTACCATCGCCTCGACCCAGCGGCGCGGGACCAGCTGCTCGCCGCCAGGGGCGCGGCCGTGATTGCGCAGGAATTCGCCGAAACGGGCATAATCCATCGCGCTGGCATGCATCAGGCTGCCGCCGATCAGCGTGCCCGAGGCATCGAATTCAGGGACCATCGAGGTCATGCCGAGCGGCACGAACAATCGCTGGTCGAGATAGTCCGCCACCGCGCGGCGCCGGGTTTCGGGGTCCTCGCTATCGGTCAACGCGCGCGCGGCGATATCGGCGAGGATGACGGTGGTGTTCGAGGAATATTCGAAGCGTTCGCCGGGTTCTGCCTCGAGCGGCTGTTCCTTCGCCCATCGGGCCATGTCGTCGCGACCGTCGAGAAACAGCATCCGCACCTCGGACGATTCGTAGGGCGGGTCGCCCGCCTCGGTGTGGCGCAGCCCCGAGCGCATCTGGAGCAGATGGCGCAAGGTGATGTCGGCGCGCGGATCGCCGCTGCGCTGCCACAGATCGACAGGCGCGGGCGCATCGACGCTGAGCAGACCGTCCGCTACCAGCATCCCGATCAGGGTGGCGGTGATCGTCTTGGCCATCGACCAGCTGACAAAGCGGGTGTCAGCATCGTAGCCCTCGCCATAGCGTTCTGCCGCGAGCTTGCCGCCGGCCAGCACCACGAGCGCGCGCGTTTCGCCCAGCCCCTCGCCTGAAAACAGATCGTCGACCTCGCGTGCGAGCTGATCGCGCGGGGCGCCGGCATCTGCGGTGACCGCGGCGAGCGCCTTGTCGCTCAGTGGCGGCGGGACGGGTTCGGACGGACCGCACGCCGCCAGCAGCAAGGCAGGGGCTGGCAGGAGCGCGATCGCGGCGATAAGGGGGTGGGAGCGGGACGTCATCGGCGCTCTCAATTCAACAAGGATCGCGACAAAGCAATGGCAAATACGGGCGCAAGAGGCGGGGTTGCGAGGAAGGCGGCGTTCTGGCTGCTGGTGCTGGGTCTTGTCGCGCTGGCCGCCCTCGCCTGGGCCAACCGCGCGCCGATTGCAGGCTATGCCGATGTCGGCACCTCCTACGCCGCGCGGGTGGCGTGTTCGTGCCGCTTCGTGGCCGGGCGCAGCCTCGAGGATTGCGAGAAGGACCTGCTTTCAGGCATGGAGCTGGTCTCGATCAGCGATGATACCGATGCGCGCAGCGTCACCGCGACCTTCCCGCTCGTCGCCAGCACCACCGCAATCCACCGCGAAGGCTATGGCTGCGTGCTCGAACCCTATGAAGGCTAGGCGCTGACCGCCTCGGTCGCGTCGATCCAGCCGCCGCCGATCACCCGCTCCCCGGCATAGATCACCGCCGCCTGGCCCGGAGCGACCCCGAATTCTGGCGAGACGAAGCGGATCGTCGTCGCCGCGCCATCGCCCAGCGGCCCGTCGAACGTGACCGGAACCGGCTTTGCGAGGCTGCGCACCTTGGCGGTGAGCTGTTCGCCCGAAGGCACCTCCCCGATCGCATTGGTCTCGATGAGATCGGCGCTTTCGACCGCCAGCATCCGCTTGGGCCCCACACGGACCTCGCGCGTCTCGGCATCTAGGCCGATGACATAGAGCGGCTCTGCCTGTCCGCCGATCTCCAGCCCCTTGCGCTGGCCGACCGTGTAGTGGACGATCCCCTTGTGCGTGCCGAGCACTTCGCCGCTCGCCGCGTGGACGATGTCGCCGGGCACGCCGCCCTCGGGGCGCAGCTTCTTGACGATTCCGGCATAATTGCCATCGGGAACGAAGCAGATGTCCTGGCTGTCTGGCTTGGCCGCATTGCGCAGGCCGGCCGCCTCGGCCAGTTCGCGCACCTTGGTCTTGGGCAGGCCGCCGAGGGGAAAGCGGATATAGTCGAGCTGCGCGCTGGTGGTGGCGTAGAGGAAATAGGACTGGTCGCGCGTCGGATCGACCGCGCGGTAGAGGTGCGGGTCGCCTTCGCGTCCCGTTTCGACGCGGCGGACATAATGCCCGGTGGCAAGGCAATCGGCACCCAGCTCGCGCGCCATGCGGAACAGGTCGGTGAACTTGGGTCCCATATTGCAGCGGATGCAGGGGACCGGCGTGCGACCGGCGAGATATTCGTCGGCGAACTGCTCGACCACTTCCTCGCGAAACGCGCTTTCATGGTCGAAGACGTAATGCGCAATACCCAGCCGGTCGGCCACGGCGCGCGCATCGGCGATGTCGTCGCCCGCGCAGCACGCGCCCTTGCGGCCCGTGGCCGCGCCGTAATCATAGAGCTGCAAGGTGATGCCGATCACCTCGGCGCCGGTATCGGCGGCAAGCGCAGCGACCACCGAGGAATCGACCCCGCCGCTCATCGCCACCACGATGCGGCATTCGCTCGCAGGGCGCGGCAGATCGAACAGGGCTGCGGTGTCGAGCCCGAAATCGGGGCCGGTCAAGGTGGTCGTGTCGGTCATGAGTCGCGCCCGCATATAGGCAGGCCGCGGCGCTTTCGCCACCCTGGGGCGCGTGACCCGCCCGGCTCGCCAGCCCGGCGCGCCGCTCGACAGGCACGATGACGCTTGCGCCAGACACAGGCGCTTTTCCTAAGCAACGGTAAAGGCTGGTTTTACCCGATGTTGAGAACCCGCCTCTATAGCTGCCGTCATGTTCGAAAAGCCGATCAGCATCTGCGATGCCACATCCCTATCCCACGACCCGTCTCGGGAGCCCCTATCCGGCGCCCGTGAAAGCGACCGCCTGCGCGCGCTCGACTGGAACGAGCTGACCGGCAGGCTTTCCGCCGCGCGCGAGCTGCGCGCCGTGCTCAACCAGGACCGGGCGGCCCGCGCACAAGGGGCGGCGGCAACCGCTTTTGCCGATGCAGCGGCGCGCTTTTTCGACCACCGCGAACAGGGCAAACGGCTCGTTAACCCTGTTGCTTTAGAGCACCCTAAAGCCTCGCCAGCCATGACCGATGGGCCCCGACCCCAGGGGATGGCAACCGCAGGCGATGCAAGAGAAGATTGATGATCGAGAACCAGGACATCCGCCCCGCACAGGTGATCGGCCCGCTCGGCGAACCGCTGACGCTTGACGATCTGCCTTCGCCCAACACCAAGAGGTGGGTGGTGCGGCGCAAGGCCGAAGTGGTTGCTGCCGTCAATGGCGGGCTGCTGACCATCGACGAAGTGCTCGAACGCTATGGCCTTACGCTCGAGGAGTTCGCCTCGTGGCAGCGCGCGGTCGACCGTTCGGGCATGCAGGGGCTGCGCGTGACCCGCATCCAGCATTACCGCGACCTCTACGAACGCCAGCTCAAGTACTGACGCTCGCTCGCTCGCTCGCCGCGACCCGAGACCCGCGACCCGGCCAGCGATCTCGCATCCAAGCAAATCCTTCACCAAACTGACGAATTGTCCTCCCGTCGCAGGCGCATGGCGCCGCGCGGCGTGCGCTCTATCAACAACGCTGTCGGGAACGACTTGCGTATTCACCCGTAGGGCTGGCACAAACAACTTTCCGCAAGGAGGAGGAGAAGAACATGGGTTGGATTATCGCAATCGTTGTCGGCGGTGTGATCGGCTGGATCGCCAGCATGATCATGGGCCGCGATGCCTCGATGGGCATTTTCTGGAATATCGTGGTGGGCCTCATCGGTTCGCTGCTCGGCGGCTGGATCGGATCGATGATCGGGGTCGGCGCGACCTTGACCACGTTCTCCATACCCGGCCTCCTGATGAGCCTGGTGGGCGCAGTGGTCCTGCTCGGGATCGCCAACCTCATCCAGCGCGGACGGGTGCGCTAAGCACCGGCCTCACAAGGCTGAATCGCAAATTCGAGGCGGCGCGAACCACGCGGTTTGCGCCGCCTCTTTGCGTTTGGCGCCCACTCCCACGGGCCAAAACCGTTCGTCTAGCCCCCAAGTCATCAGTCGAAGCGGACATTGCCCGCTGGCTCAGGCGGGTATAACAGGGATTGCGAAGGGTGACTTATATCTATAACACACTCTGCGCGAACCTGGCGCGCCGTTCGGTGTCGCACGCGTCGGTGCGCCGGGTCGTTCAGCAACAGCGCCAGGCAAGCCGCGCTCGCCTGCATGAAGGATAGGCGATGAATTACGAGAGCTCGATCACGGCGGAGGCACAGGACGACATCCCCGCAGATGTCGCCGCGCGCCATGATCTCGACGGTTCCAGGTCGCGGCGCAGGGCGCTGGTGATCGCAGGTGGCGGGTTGTTCGCGCTCCTGCTCGCCATCCTCGCCTATTTCGCGCTTGCAGGCGGCGATCCGGTGGGTGCTGGTGATGACAGCACGCAGGCCCCAGTGGTCACCGTGATCGCCGCCGGCATGACCAGCGTGGACGGCACGATCGAGGCGCCCGGGACGCTCGCCGCGCGCCGACCGATGCCTGTCGGCGTGGTCGGCGAAGGCGGTCAGGTCCGCGCTGTGCGCGTCGATGCCGGCGACTGGGTCCGCCAGGGCCAGGTCCTCGCCGTAATCGACCGCTCGGTCCAGGCGCAGCAGGCCAATGCCCAGGCCGCGCAGATCGAAGTCGCACGCGCCGATGCGAGCCTCGCCCAGGCCAATCTCGACCGCGCATTGCAACTTGTCGAACGCGGATTCGTCTCCAAGGCCGATGTCGACCGGCTGACCGCCACGCGTGACAGCGCCGTCGCACGGGTCCGCGTTGCCGAGGCCCAGCTGGCCGAACTGCGCGCGCGCACCGCCCGGCTCAATGTCATCGCTCCTGCGAGCGGCTATGTCCTCGAACGCAATGTCGAACCCGGGCAGACCGTCGGCGGCGGCAGCCCCGCATTGTTCACCATTGCGCGCGGCGGCGAGATGGAAATGCTCGCCCAGCTCGGCGAAACCCAGCTTGCCTCGCTTTCCTCCGGCGCCAGTGCCAGCGTCATCCCCACCGGGTCGGACAAGGCCTTTCGCGGCCAGGTCTGGCAGATCTCTCCGGTGATCGACCCGCAATCGCGCCAGGGCACCGCGCGCATCGCTTTGTCCTATGCGCCCGAATTGCGCCCGGGCGGCTTTGCCACCGCGCTGATCGACAGCGGATCGTTCGAGGCGATCGTCCTTCCCGAAAGCGCGGTGCTCGCCGATGACGAGGGCAGCTATGTCTATGTCATCAACGAAGCGAATGAAGCGATCCGCACCCCGGTCACCACCGGCAAGGTGACGCCGGCAGGCATTGCCATCGCCGAAGGGCTGAGCGGCAATGAACGGATCGTGCTGAGCGCGGGCGGCTTTCTCAATCCCGGCGAGGTCGTGAACCCGCGCCGCGCGGGCGAATGACGCGGCCAGAACAGGCAGGAACAACATGAACTTTCGCAACATCTCTGCCTGGTCGATCCGCAATCCGGTGATTCCGATGGTGCTGTTCACCGCGCTGCTGATTGCGGGGATCGTCAGCTTCAGCCGCATGGACGTCACCAACAATCCGGACGTTGAATTCCCCGGCGTGTCTGTCGGCATTTCGCAACCCGGCGCCGCCCCGACCGAGATCGAGAACCAGATCACCCAGGTGGTCGAGAGTGCGCTTGCCTCGATCAACGGGGTCAAATCGGTCAATTCGACCGCGAGCGAAGGCTTTTCGAGCACCTTCGTCGAATTCGAGATCGGCACTGATCCCGATGACGCGGTGATCGAGGTCAAGAACGCGATCGACACGGTGCGCGGCAATCTGCCCGACGGCATCCTGGAGCCGCGCATCTCCAAGGCCGAGATCGCCGGCGGCTTCCTCGGCATCTACGCCGTCCAGGCGGACGACATGACGATCGAGCAATTGAGCTGGTTCATCGACGATACCGTGGCCAAGCGGCTGAACAACATCTCCGGCATGGCCGAGGTGGGCCGCTGGGGCGGGGTCGATCGCGAGATCGAGGTGATCCTCGACCCGGCCAAGATGCAGGCGCTGGGCGTCACCGCCTCGCAGATCAACTCGGTTCTGCGCGCCTCGAACATCGATGCCGCGGGCGGGCTTGCAGAGGTGGGCGGCACGCGCCAGTCGCTGCGCGTGCTCGGCAACAATGACAGCGCCTATGAGCTGTCGCAGCGTCAGATCCAGCTCGGCGGCGGGCGCACCGTGCGGCTCGCCGATGTCGCCTCGGTGCGAGACGGCTTCTCCGAACGCTCCTCGATCAGCGAAGTGGGCGAGCGCGAAGTCGTCAACTTCTACATGAGCCGCGCGCGCGGCGCTTCCGATGTCACCGTCTTCGAAGAGGCCAAGGAAGAAATCGCGCAGATCGAGGCGGAAAATGACGGGGTGAGGTTCATCCCGCTGTTCAACACGGTCGTCTACACCGAAAGCCAGTACAAGAGCTCGATGGCGGCGCTGATCGAGGGCGCGCTGCTCGCGGTCGTGGTGGTGTTCCTGTTCCTTCGCGACTGGCGCGCAACTTTCATTTCCAGCGTTGCGATCCCGCTGTCGGCGATTCCGACCTTCTTCTTCATGGACCTGATGGGGTTCAACCTGAACTTCCTGTCCCTGCTCGCGCTGGCGCTGGTCGCAGGCGTGCTGGTCGATGACGCGATCGTCGAGATCGAGAACATCGTGCGCCACATGCGCATGGGCAAGACCGCCTACCAGGCGAGTATCGATGCCGCCGACGAGATCGGCCTGCCGGTTGTCGCCACCAGTTTCTGCATCGTCGCGGTGTTCCTGCCGGTCGGGCTGATGCCGGGCATTTCGGGCCAGTTTTTCCAGAACTTCGGCCTCACCGTGGTGGTCGCGGTGCTGATGAGCCTTGCCGTCGCGCGCATGATAACGCCCTTGATGGCGGCCTATTTCCTGCGCGCCGAAGGCCATGCCAAGCACGGCGAGGGGCCGTGGATGGACCGCTATATGCGGATGCTCGCATGGACGCTCGATCGCGGCGGGCTGTACCAGCGCCGCGAAGGGGTCGAAAGCCCGCGTTCGCGCGTCCTCTATTCCTTCGCCTTGCTTCTCGTGGTGCTTTTCGTGCTCGCCGCGAGCGCGGTCGGCATGTTCGCCACATTCGGCGCGCTGGGCGGCTTCGACGCCGCAGCCAAGGTCGCAGGCGCGGTGACCGACGATATCAATTCCTGGACCTATTTCCTCGTCTCCAAGCTGTTCGAGATCGTGATGCTGATCACGGTCACGATCCTGTCCTTCATCGTCGGCTGGCTGGCGTTCAAGCTGGTCGAGCTGCCCGCGCGTGGCCACAGCCGGTTTGCCGCGGCGACCCGCTATCTCACCGCGCGGTTCTACGATCACCGGATCTGGATGCTCGGGGTGGGCTGGTTCGCGCTGATGATCACCATCCTGCTGTTCGGCCAGATCCCGGGGCAGTTCCAGCCTTCGATCGACGATGCCAATTCGACCGTCGATATCGAGATGGTGCCCGGCACCACGCTGGCGACCACCGAACGCGTGACCGAACAGGTGGTCGACATTCTCGAACAGCAGCCCGAAGTCGAGCTGATGCTCGAGCGGGTGCGGATCGGCAATGCCAACATCTACATAACGCTCAAGGAAGACCGCGAGCGCACATCGATCGAATTCGAGCGCGAAGTCGGCCCGCTCCTGCAAGACATCCCCGATGCGCGCGTCCGCTTCGAATCGCAAAGCGGCGGCTTTGGTTCGGGCCGAGACCTGACAGTGATGCTGGCGGGTTCGGATCCCGAACTGCTCGAACAAACCGCGGCGACCCTGGTCGAACAGATGCGCACGATCGACATCCTCGTCGCCCCGCGCGTCAGCGCCGATCTCAACCGGCCCGAGATCATCATCACACCGCGCGAGGAAATCGCTGCCGAACTCGGCGTGAGCACGATCGCGCTCTCGCAAACGATCCGGATCGCGACCCTGGGCGAAATCGAGCAGAACGCCGCCAAGTTCTCGCTGTCCGACCGTCAGATCCCGATCCGGGTCAAGCTGTCCGAGGATGCGCGCGGCGAGCTTACGACGATCCAGAACCTGCCGGTCCAGACCGCGAGCGGAGGCACCGTGCCCTTGAGCCGGGTGGCCGATATCTCCTTCGGTTCGGGCCCAACCGCGATCCAGCGCTACAACCAGAACCGCCGCGTGCTTATTGGCGCGGACCTCGCCAGCGGCGTGGTCAAGGGCGAGGCGCAGGCGCGGGTCGACCAGCTCCCGATCCTCCAGAACCTGCCCACCGGTGTGATCCGCGACGTGGTCGGCGAGGACGAATGGCAAGCCGAGATGCTCGCCAATCTCACCGTCGCGATCATCGCGGGCGTGCTGCTGGTCTTCGCCTGCCTGGTGCTGCTCTACAAGCGGCTGATGAGCCCGCTGGTCAACATGACCAGCCTCGCGCTCGCACCGCTGGGCGGGATCATGTTCCTGTGGCTGGTCGGAATGCCGCAGACCATGCCGGTCTATATCGGCATCCTGCTTCTGCTCGGCATCGTCTCGAAGAACTCGATCCTGCTGATCGATTTTGCGATCGAGGAAATGGCAAAGGGCACGCGCAAATTGCACGCGATCATGGAAGCCGGGCATAAGCGTGCGCAGCCGATCGTGATGACCACCGTGGCGATGACGGCAGGGATGATCCCGACCTCGATCTCGCTTTCGGGCGATGGCGCGTGGCGCCAGCCGATGGGCATCGTGGTGATCGGCGGCCTGATAATGTCGACCCTGCTCACGCTGGTGATCGTTCCGGCCGGTTTCAGCCTTGCCGACGGTTTCGAGCGGCGCGCAGGGCCATGGCTGCGCCGCAACCTGCTGACCTACAATCCCGGCGATGACGGCAAGCCGATCCCGCCCGAACCCGATCACGGCCCCGATACGCCCTATCCGGGACCGGGCGGAGCGACCGCTGCCGTGCCTGCAAAAAGGCTGCCTCCGGGGGCCGAGCCTGCCGAGTGAAAGCGCCCTAATTGAGGCCGCGGGGCGATTGACCGCGCCTTTTCAGGCCGATAGGCGCGCCTGATGGCGAGCAAGACCAAGACCGATCCTGTCGCAGAAATCGAGCCGGGCGCGGCTCCGGATGTGTCGCCTGCCGCCTTGCACGACCCCGCCCCGAGACCGCTGACCTTTGGCGGCGAACCGCTCAGCGCCGATCGCGCGGCGCGGATGCGCTGGACGGCCACCGGCTTGCTGGCGGTGATGGCGGCGCTGTTCTTCACCACTCACGGCCCGGCGGTCGCTCCCGGGGCGCACTGGGCCTGGGGCTATATCAACGCCTTTGCCGAGGCGGCGATGGTCGGCGGTCTGGCCGACTGGTTCGCGGTCACCGCGCTGTTCCGTCACCCGCTCGGCATCCCAATCCCGCACACCGCGATCATCCCGATGAACAAGGATCGGATCGCCGACACCATGGCGCAATTCCTGCGCGAGAATTTCCTCACCCCCGCCGTGGTCGCGCGCCGCATGGCGGGAATGAACGTCGCGCGCGCGGTGGGTGAATTCCTCGTCGACGCGCCCGATCGCGGCGAGGCGGACACCCGCTCGCGGATCACCAGTGGTGCGGCCGAACTGCTCGCCGAAGTGCTCGAATCGCTCGACCCCGACCGGCTCGGCAGCCAGGTGCGCGCGGGGCTGGCCGCGCAGATGGCGAAGATCGACGTCTCTCCGCTCGCGGGCCGGATGCTCGAAAGCGCGATGTCGGACCAGCGCCACTCGCCGCTAATCGACGGCTTTATCCGCTGGGCCGGCCTCACGCTCGAGGACAACGAGGAGACGGTGCGCGACATCATCCATGCGCGTGTCTCGGGCGTCTTGCGTTATGTCGGGCTCGACAAGACCATCAGCGCCAATGTTCTCGACGGGCTTTACAAGCTGCTCGCAGAGGTGCTGGTCGATCCCGATCACCCCATCCGCGAAAAGGTCGAGGAAGGTCTGCGCAAGCTTTCGCACGATCTCCAGCACGATCCGGAAACCCGCGAAAGGGTCGAGGAAATGAAGCGCGATCTGCTCGAAAACCCGGCAGTCGGCGAATGGTGGATGGGTGTGTGGGAGCGGATCCGACGCTCGCTCATTCGCCGCGCGCGCGATCCGGAAAGCGGGCTGGGCAGCGAGATGCGTTCAGGCCTCGCAGATCTCGGCGCGGCGCTCAGCCAGGATCACCGCTTGCAGGTCCAGATCAACCGTTTCGCGCGGCGGACCGCGGCCGGGATCGCCACGCGCTATGGCAGCGAGATCGTCACCCTCGTCTCCGAGACGGTGAAGCGCTGGGACGCGACCACGGTGACCGGGCGGATCGAGAGCGCGGTCGGGCGCGACCTGCAGTTCATCCGTATCAACGGCACGCTCGTCGGCGGACTGGTGGGCATGACGCTGCATTTCATCACCAGCTTCCTGTGATCGCCCGGACGGCGCGCGGCTAGGTAACACTGCCGAATCAAAGGCACTGCACGCTGGCCGTTCTTCCAGGTGCCATGACAGACCACAAATCCATTCCGCCCTCGCAGACCCTCTCGCTCGCCCGTGGAGGGCAGGCGATCATCAACGGAGCGCTCGTTACCGCCAGCGAACAATGCACGATCGAGGTGGGGTCGGGCGCCTTCGTGCTCGCGGGACGGGGCCTGTGGCGCGACCAGAACCCGCTGCGCCATCCGCGCGAGGAGCTCTATTTCTCGCTGCTCGACGCTGCCGCCGATGATGCGCGCTACGAGAGCGACCGTTTCCGTCTGTTCAGCCTGCTTTCGCAAGTGGTCGCGCAGGAGCGCACGCACTGGGCGCAGAAGGAATGCACCCTGATCGCCAATGCGATGATGTCGAGTGAACTCGATCTTGCGGTGCGCGGGGCCGCGCGGCTCGCCTCGGGCAGCCTTGAGCGGGACGGCGCAATGCCCGGATCGCTCCCCGGTCGTCTGCCGGTGCGCCGCAGCGGCGAGCCTTGCGAGCGCGAGCCCGACGGAACCGCGAGAGACCCGGCACGAGATCAGTTGATGCGGTAGGTCACGCGGGTTCGATAGGATCCCCATACAGTATTGCCATCGCGGTCAAGGGCCGGATGGAAACGTGCATGGCGCAGCATCGCGAGGCATGCGGCGTCGTTCAGGCCCGGCGCTCCGGTGAATTCCAGGATTTCACAGAACGAGGCGCGCCCTTGAGGGTTGACTTGAACCTGCACTCCAACCGTTCCCTGCGCCCTCTCGCTGAGCAGGTAGGCAGGATAGTTCATCTGGATCTGCCGGGCCCATTCCCTTTCGCCATTCGTCGCCGCTGCGCGTGCTTCGTCGCCTGTCCCGGAAGCAATATTGGCCCGCCTCCACGGCAGGGCTTCTGAACAATCGTCCAAGCGGGCGAAGACCGCCGCCATGCCTCCGGTTGCGAGAGAGACTTTCTGGACGAGCGCGCCGGAAAACTCGATCGCCTCTATCGCGTCATGCCTTTGCCGGATGACCTCGGGAGCAGCCATGGCGTGATCGCTCGCTGTAAGATCCACCGATTCCGCGGAGGATTGCCCGATGGCAGCCGTCTCGCGCTCCTTCTCGAAGGAAATCGCAGATACGCCAAACAGCGATAGCGCCGGGCGCCCTGTGCTTGACAGGACACTGACATAACCACGCGAAATGGTTTCGCCGGGAAGAAATCCGATCGAGACGCGTGCGCCATAGGGGTTGCGGAATGGATGACCGATCACCGTGAGGTTGAAAAAACGCCCGGTCCCCGCCTTTTCGATCCACAAAGTGACCGCGTCTTCACCTTCGCCGAAGGTGCGGATCATTCGGCATTTGTCTTCGAACACGCGCAGCTCCCAATCAGCGTTCGGCGCCAGATCGAGCGTGGCCGCAGACGCAGGAGCCGCGAGCATTGCGGAAATCGACACGCAAAGGGAAACTAGCAATTGGCGCATAAAAAACCTCCGCCGAGCAAGCTAGCGCGGCGGAGGCTTTTGTAAACGCGAGATTATCCTGCTCGCTAGAGCTTCTCGGTCAGCTCGGGCACCGCGTTGAAGAGATCGGCGACGAGGCCAATATCGGCGACCTGGAAAATCGGCGCGTCCTCGTCCTTGTTGATGGCGATGATGGTCTTGGAATCCTTCATCCCCGCAAGGTGCTGGATCGCGCCCGAAATGCCGATCGCGATATAGACTTCGGGAGCCACGATCTTGCCGGTCTGGCCGACCTGATAATCGTTGGGGACATAGCCTGCATCGACCGCCGCACGGCTCGCGCCGATCCCTGCGCCGAGCTTGTCGGCGAGCGGGTTGATGATCTTCTCGAAGGTCTCGGCGTCCTTCAAGGCACGGCCGCCCGAGACGATCACCTTGGCGCTGGTCAGTTCGGGACGTTCGCTTTCTGCGATCTCGGCACCGACGAAGCTCGAAAGGCCCGCATCGCCCGGTCCGCTCACCGCCTCGATCTCGGCCGAACCGCCTTCGGCATCGGCCTTGTCGAAAGCGGTGCCTCGCACGGTGATGACGAGCTTTTCATCCGCGCTTTCGACCGTGGCAATCGCATTGCCGGCATAGATCGGGCGGGTGAAGGTCTTGTCGCCCTCGACCGAGAGGATGTCGGAGATCTGCATCACGTCGAGCTGTGCGGCGACGCGCGGAGCGATGTTCTTGCCGGTGGTGGTGGCAGGCGCGACGAAGGCGTCGTGGTGCCCCATCAGGTCAGCCACCAGCGGCGCGACGTTTTCTGCCAGGGCGTGTTCGTAGGCGGGATCGTCGGCGACGTGGACCTTGCCCACGCCTGCGACCTTGGCGGCCTGTTGTGCAACCGCATCGCAGCCGCTGCCCGCGACCAGCAGGTGAACCTCGCCCAGCTTTCCGGCGGCGGTGACCGCGGCGAGCGTGGCATCCTTCATTTCGCTGTTGTCGTGTTCGACCCAGACGAGCGTTTTCATGTCACAATTCCTTTATCTGTCCGGGAAAGCTCAGGCGATTCCGAGCGCCTTGATCTTGGCGACCAGCGCATCAACGTCCTCGACCTTTTCGCCGGCCTGGCGAACCGGCGGCTCGGAGACATTAGTGGTGGTCAGGCGCGGCGCGGTGTCGACGCCGAAATCGGCCGGGCTCTTGGTGTCGAGCGGCTTCTTCTTCGCCTTCATGATGTTGGGTAGCGAGGCATAGCGCGGCTCGTTGAGGCGCAGGTCGGTGGTGACGATCGCGGGGAGCGCCAGCTTGACCGTTTCGAGGCCGCCATCGATCTCGCGCTTGACGGTGACGTGGTCGCCTTCGACCTCGACCGTGTTGGCGAAGGTGCCCTGCGGACGGCCCATGAGAGCGGCGAGCATCTGGCCGGTCTGGTTCGAATCGTCGCTGATCGACTGCTTGCCGAGCATCACGATGCCGGGCTGTTCCTCGTCGGCGATGGCCTTGAGGATCTTGGCGACGGCGAGCGGTTCGACCTCGTCATCGGTCTCGACCAGGATCGCGCGGTCCGCGCCCATGGCGAGCGCGGTGCGCAGCGTTTCCTGTGCCTTGGCCGGGCCGATCGAGACGGCGACGATTTCGTCGGCCTTGCCCGCTTCCTTGATCCGGATCGCTTCCTCGACCGCGATCTCGTCGAACGGGTTCATGCTCATCTTGACATTGGCGAGGTCGACGCCCGAGCCGTCGGCCTTGACCCGCGGCTTGACGTTGTAATCGATCACCCGTTTGACGGGCACGAGGATCTTCATGAAAGCTTCCTTCCTGTCGCAATATTCGCCGCCAGCCCTAGCTATCGTTTACGTTAACGTCAAGCAACCACCGGGCGGGTGCGGATCGTGAATGTGCGCGCAGCCTTGCCAAGATCACAGGCCGAGGTCCATCATCTTTCGAGACGAGGAGACCGGTCATGAGCAAACCTGCAATTCTGGCGCTGGCGGCGCTGTGTCTGACCGCGAGCGGCGCGGCGGCGCAGGACGCGCCCCCACCCGAAACGCGTGTCGGAGCGGAAGGTTTCGAATCGCCTCCCGCCACGCTCGCCGATGTCGGCTGGCTGGTGGGCCAGTGGCGCGGAAGCGGGATCGGCGGCGCGCCGGCAATGGAAAGCTGGCTCCCGCCGACCGGTCCGACCATGGTCGGCACCTTCGTCCAGGAAGATGGCGAAGGCGGCATCCGGTTCAGCGAGCACATGTACCTGATGGAAGAGGGCGGCAGTCTCGTCCTGAGACTCAAGCATTTCAACGCCGACCTCACCGGGTGGGAGGAAAAGGACGACATGCTCGCCTTCCGCCTGCTGGCGGTAGAGCCGTGCGCCGCCTTCTTCCACGCGCTGACCCTGCGCTGCGCCGATGCCGACAGGCCGGGCGAGGGCCTGGTGGCAGCGGTACGAATGAGCTCGGGCAACGAGCTGCTGTTCCACTTCGACCGGATGTAGCCAGCCAACAGGCCACATGGGTCACGGTAGTCAAAGCGCGAGCGCGCGCCCGCAGCGGGCGCAGCCATGCTGCGCGTCGAGCGAGGAGGTCCGCCCCGATGGGCGGACCCAATCCGTTACGCCGCCTGTTTGACCTCGGCGACGATCTTGCGCGCGGCATCGCCCAGATCGTCGGCGGGAACGATCGGCAGGCCCGAATTGGCGAGGATTTCCTTGCCCTTCTCGACATTGGTGCCTTCGAGGCGGACCACCAGCGGAACGTCGAGCTCGACTTCCTTGGCCGCGACCACGATGCCCTCGGCAATGGTGTCGCAGCGCATGATCCCGCCGAAGATGTTGACGAGGATCCCTTCGACCGCCGGGTCCTTGAGGATGATCTTGAACGCCGCGGTCACCTTTTCGGTGGTCGCGCCGCCGCCGACATCGAGGAAGTTGGCAGGAAACGCGCCGTTGAGCTTGATGATGTCCATCGTCGCCATGGCAAGGCCGGCGCCATTGACCATGCAGCCGATATTGCCGTCGAGCTTGATGTAGGCGAGATCGTATTCGCTCGCCTCGACCTCGGCCGGGTCTTCCTCGGTCTCGTCGCGCATTTCCTCGATATCCGGGTGGCGGAACAGCGCATTGCCGTCGAAGCCCATCTTGGCATCGAGCACCAGCAGCTTTCCGTCATCGGTCTCGACCAGCGGGTTGATCTCGAGCATTTCCGAATCGGTCGCCATGAAGGCGTTGTAGAGCTGGCGCGCGAGTTTCTGCGCCTGTTTGTTGAGATCTCCCGACAGGCCAAGGCCAAAGGCGACCGCGCGGCCGTGATGCGGCATGAACCCCTGAGCGGGGTCGATCGTGATGGTGTGGATCTTCTCTGGCGTGTCATGGGCAACCGCCTCGATGTCCATGCCGCCTTCGGTCGAGACGACCATGGCGACCTGTCCGCTGGCCCGGTCGACCAGCAGCGAGAAATAATATTCCTTGGCGATGTCGACACCGTCGGTGACGTAGAGCCGGTTGACCTGCTTGCCTTCGTCGCCGGTCTGGATCGTCACCAGCGTGTTGCCGAGCATTTCGCGGGCATTTTCCTCGACCTCTTCGACCGACTTGGCGAGCCGGACGCCGCCCTTGGCGTCTTCGCCCAGTTCCTTGAACTTGCCCTTGCCGCGTCCGCCGGCGTGGATCTGCGCCTTGACGACATAGAGCGGCCCGGGGAGCTTCCTGGCGGCCTCGACCGCTTCCTCGACGCTCAGCGCGGCATGGCCGTCGGGAACCGCGATACCGTGTTCTTTGAGCAGTTCCTTGGCCTGGTATTCATGGACGTTCATCGGACGGGTTTTCCCTTTGGCTTGGTCGGGGGACGGGGTTTGAGCGCGCCTAAGCACGGATCGCCGCACTTGAAAAGTGTCGAAACTCGCTTCAGGGGCGTTGGGCCGCAGGATTGCCAGACAATGATTGACCAGGATCGCTTTCAACAGATCGTCCGCGAGGCCGGACGGATCGCCCATTCGCTGTGGCCGGGAACGGGCCACCGGCTCGACAGCTGGGAAAAATCGCCCGGCAATCCGGTGTGCGAGGCCGATATCGCGGTCGATGCCTTCCTGCGCCGCGAACTGGGCCTGCTCCTGCCGTCTGCCGCCTGGCTTTCCGAGGAAACCGCCGACGACAAAGCGCGCACGAGGAGCGACCTCATCTGGCTGGTCGACCCGATCGACGGCACCCGCGATTTCGTGCGCGGACGCACGGGCTGGGCGGTTTCGGTCGCGTTGATCAGCATGGGCAAGCCGCTGATCGGAATGCTTTCGGCGCCCGCGCGGGACGAGGAGTGGTTCAGCGTCGCAGGCCAGGGTGCAACGCTCAACGCCCGTGCGCTCGAAGCGAGCAGGCGCACCCGGTTCGCAGGGGCGCGGGTCCCGACCGACAAGCTCGCCGAACCGGACTCCGATCTTTCGCTGGTCGAGAAACCCAATTCGATCGCGCTGCGCATCGCCATGGTTGCCGATGACCGCGCCGATCTCGTGGCGACTTTGCGCTGGGGCTTCGAGTGGGACATCGCCGCGGCCACCTTGATCGCGCGCGAGGCCGGGGCGGAAGTGTCCGACGCCTTCGGCCGACCGCTCGCCTACAACAAGCACGATCCGCGCGATTTCGGTGTGCTGGTTTGCTCGCCCGCGATCCACGCGGACGCGGTCGAGCGATTGTCGCAGCGCGCACACGCCTTGTGGAAGGATAAGTAGCGCCGAGGACAGATAGCGCGGGCGCAAGCGAAAAGGGCGGCCCCCGCCAAGGGGACCGCCCGTTTCTAAAGTGACGCTGGCAATTCGCGCTTACTGGGCGCGCGCCGCGTTCACGTCGTCCTGGCTGACCGGGATGATCTTGATTTCGACCCGGCGGTTGAGCGGTTCGGCCACGCCATCGGCGGTCTTCACCCGCAGGTGATCGTAGCTTTCGCCATAACCGCGCGTCTCGATCCGGCTGCGCGCCACGCCGCGCGCGACGAGGTAGTCGGCAACCGCGCTGGCTCGCTGTTCGGACAGGCGCTGGTTGAGGGCATCCGAACCGGTGGTGTCGGTGAAGCCGTAAACGTCGATCAGGCTGTTGGGATAGTTGATCAGGCTGTTCGCGACCGAGTTGAGCGAATCATAGAAGCCCGGATTGATTTCCGCCGAGCCGCTGGCGAAAGTCACGCCGTCGGGCAGGCGCACGAGGATCGCGTCCTGGTCGCCCACTTCCTCGACATCGACACCGGTGCCTTCGAGCTCTTCGTCGAGCTCGCGGATCTGATCGTCGAACTGCTTGCCGATCACGGCGCCGGCCGAACCGCCGATACCTGCACCGATGATGCGCGCTGTGTCGCCGCCGATTGCGCCGCCCAACAGGTAGCCGAGCGTGCCGCCGAGCCCTGCACCGATCGCGGTGCGCGAGATTTTCTGTTCGCCGGTATTGGGGTCGGTCACGCAGGCGCTGGTGCCGAGCAATGCGATCGACGCCGTTGCCGAAAGAAGAATGCGCGATGTTTTCATTTTGTTGTCCTCCATAGGAACCTTGAATTTGCGCGTGCACGCCCGGTCGGGCAGCGCACGGTCCACCATAGTTGCAATGAGGCGTATCGGCTTTTGTTCCGCTCGCCGTGCGAACAACCCTTCACAACGCATGGCTGGCAAGCGCGCGCATTTGTGCTAGCGCGAATGGCGTGACACCCTTTCCCTGGACCGACCTGTTCATCATCGCCGGGCTGATCGTGCTCAACGGCGTGTTCGCCATGTCCGAGCTCGCGATCGTTTCGGCCAAGACCAGCACGCTCGAGGCGCGCGGCGAAGCTGGTTCGGCTGCGGCGCACACGGCGCTGCGGCTGGCTGCCGAGCCCGGCAAGTTCCTGTCGACGGTGCAGATCGGGATCACGCTCATCGCGATCATCACCGGCGCCTATTCGGGGGCGAGCCTCGAGGGACCGGTGGGCGAGCGGCTGGCCTTGCTGGGCGTTCCGGCGGAGATCGCGGGCGAGGTCGCTTTCGTCACGGTCATCGCGGTGACCACCTATCTCAGCGTCGTCGTGGGCGAGCTGGTGCCCAAGCAGGTCGCGCTGCGCGCCGCGGCGCCGATCGCTCTGGTCATGGCGCGCCCGATGGCTCTGCTCGCGCGGATCGCCGCACCGCTGGTCTGGCTGCTCGACAAGTCGTCGGCGGGGCTGATCGCCTTGCTGGGCATCAGCGCGAAGGGGCAGCATTCGCTTACCGCGCAGGAATTGCAGATGATCTTCGCCGAGGCGACCCGCACCGGGGTGATCGAGGCCGAGCAGCGCCAGATCCTTACCGGGGTGGTGCGGCTGGCAGAGCGCCCGGTGCGCGAGATGATGACCCCGCGCACCGAGGTCGACTGGATCGAGGCCGATGCCGACCCGCAGGCGATCCGCGACACGATCGAACGCAGCCCGCACTCGATGCTCCCGGTCGCCGAGGGATCGCCCGACGCGATCCTCGGAGTGGTCAAGGTGCGCGAGGTCCTAGCCGCGCTGGTCGCGGGCGAGCCGGTCTCGATCCGCGCGATGATGCGCAAGGCCGAGGTGGTGCCCGACCAGCTCGACGCGATGGACGCGCTCAGGGTCCTGCAATCGGCTGACACCGCCATGGCGGTGGTGCATGATGAATATGGCCATTTCGAAGGCATCGTCACGCCGGTCGACCTGCTGACCGCGATCGCCGGCAATTTCGCCAGCGACCAGGACCAGGGCGACACACCGCTGATCATCGAGTGTTCCGACGGGTCGCTGCTGGTATCGGGCGCGCTGTCGGCCGACGGACTGGCTGATCGCCTCGGCCTCGAATTCGCCGATGACCGCGAGTTTGGCACCGCGGCGGGTTATGTCCTGTCAGTGATGAAGAAGCTGCCGATGAAGGGCGAGAGATTCACCGACCAGGGGTGGGAATTCGTCATCGCCGACATGGACAATCGCAGGATCGACAAGATCCTGGTGAGCCGGGTCGAAGACGAAGCGGTGGAAGTTATCTGAAGGCGCGGACCTGAGTCGGCCGTGTCTTCGCTAGACGCGCGGCAAGCCGCGCCCGCTGCGGGCAGTCGCTTTCTGACTGCCGTGACCAATTATAAAGTGTGAGCCAAGACGATCCGCTCTCAGCGGACCGCGAACGCATGCGCGCCCGCAGGTGCCCGAGGCGTTGCGGAGGATTAGCACCGCGGCGTTCGCCCGGATGGGCGAACAGGGTCAGGAAGGGATCAGCGTCTGCGCGTTCTGGCCGTCGCCTTCGGGGGCGGCGATGATGTCGCGGGTCACGCGGCCCTTGGCGACGGTGTTGGTGCCGGTATCGCCGACGGTCGAGCGGATGCCCGGATCGGCGCTTCCGGCGCGGTCGAGCGCGCTGGTCTCGATCGCGCTGCGCGGAGCGGGGCCGCCGAAGAGCGCTTCGAGCGCCTGTTCGGACGCGGTGCCTTCGGCCGGACGCGGGGCGCCGGGTGCGGGCGGGGTGAGCGAGAAATCGGGCGGAACCACCAGCGGCGCCTGGCGCTGCACCGCGAACTCGTCAGGCCGCTCGCGATTGAAGATCCCGCTGCCGCCGCAAGCGGCGAGCATGGCGCTGCCCGATACGAGCAGGATGGCGGTCTTGAGGTTACGCATTGTTATTCTCCGCAGGGACGGTGCCGGCGGCAGCGCCGTCCGTGTCTGTGTCCTCGTCCTTTTCGCTGAAGAACAGCGAGCGCACAAGGATGATGACGACGCCGATGGTGATAGCCGCATCGGCGATGTTGAAAACGAGGAAGGGGCGAAAGGTGCCGATGTGGAAATCGGCATAATCGATCACGTAGCCCAGCGTGTAGCGGTCGACGATATTGCCGAGCGCCCCGCCGAGAATCATCGCAAGGCCGAGGATGTCGGCGAGCTTGCGCTCGCGCATCAGCCACACGAAGACCACCAGCGCGATCAGCGCGGTGAGAGCGACCAGAAGCCAGCGCATTTCCATGTTGTGCGCCTGGAGAAGACCGAGCGAGATGCCGCGATTCTCGACATAGGCGAGATCGAAGAAGGGCAGCAATTCGACCTGGCCAACGCTGCGCAGGTTGAGCGTTTCGATCACGTGGGCCTTCACCCACTGATCGATCGCGAACAGGAACGCGGCAAAGGCGAGGCCGATCAACCGGGCGCGGGTGAACAGCGCGCTCATGCCGCGCCTGCCTTGGTTACAACGTCCTCGCAGCGCCCGCACAGCGCGCCATCTTCGGGCACGTCGGGAAGCAGGCGCCAGCAGCGGCCGCATTTTGCATCGGTGGACTTGGTGACGATCACTTCGTCTCCATCGCCGCGGGTGACTTGCCCGGTGATGAACAATTCGGCGAGCGCCTCGTCGGAGACGCCTTCGGGCACCGCGCTCGCGGGAACGGTGACCACCGCCTCGTTGCTCGAACGGATGACCTTGTCACGGCGCAGCGGCTCGATCGCCTCGGTCACGCGCTCGCGCAAGGACCGCAGCTTGGCCCATTTCTCGCGGTCGGCAGGCACTTTTGGCACGCTCGGCCATTCGAGCAGGTGGACGCTGCCGCCCTGTTCGTCGTCCTCGGGATAGCGGCTTTTCCAGACTTCTTCCGCCGTGAACACCAGCACCGGGGCGGCATAGCGCACCAATGCGTGGAACAGGAGGTCGAGCACGGTGCGATAGGCGTTGCGCGTGGTCGATGTCGGCCCCTCGCAATAGAGCACGTCCTTGCGGATATCGAAGAAGAAGGCCGAAAGGTCCTCGTTGCAGAAATCGACCAGCAGCCGGGTATAGGCGTTGAAGTCGTAGTCCTCGACCGCTTGGCGCAGCCTGGTGTCGAGATCGCCGAGCAGGGCGAGGACGTAGAGCTCGAGCTCGGGAATTTCGCCCGCATCGCTCATGTCGCCGACAAACCCGTCGAGCGCGCCGAGCAGGTAGCGGAAGGTGTTGCGCAGGCGGCGATATTGATCGCCCACGCCCTTGAGGATTTCATCGCCGATCCGGTGGTCTTCGGTGAAATCGACGCTGAGCGCCCAGAGGCGGATGATATCGGCGCCGGTCTGTTCCATCATCTTGACCGGGTCGATCGTGTTGCCGAGCGATTTCGACATCTTCTTGCCCTTGGCATCCATGGTGAAGCCGTGGGTGAGCACCTGGTCATAGGGCGCGCGGCCGCGCGTTGCGCAGCTTTGGAGGAGCGAGGACTGGAACCAGCCGCGATGCTGGTCTGAGCCTTCGAGATAAAGGTCGGCGGGCCATTGGAGGTCGGGCCAGCGCCCGGATTCGAGCACGAATGCGTGGGTGCAGCCCGAATCGAACCAGACATCGAGAATGTCGGTGACCATCTCGAATTCGTCCGGGTCATGATCGGGGCCGAGGAATTCGGCCTTGCGCGATTCGTCCCAGGCATCGACGCCCTCGGCCGTGATCGCTTTAACGATGCGGGCATTGACCGCCGGGTCTTGCAGGTAGGAGCCGTCGGGGCGCACGAACAGCGTAATCGGCACGCCCCAGGCGCGCTGGCGCGACAGCACCCAGTCGGGCCGGCCTTCGACCATCGCGCCGATGCGGCGTTCGCCCTTGGGCGGGACGAAGCGCACGCGGTCGATCTCGCTCATGGCGCGGCTGCGGAGCGTTCCGCCACCATCGAGATCCTTGTCCATCGGCACGAACCATTGCGGGGTGCAGCGATAGATCACCTTGGCCTTCGAGCGCCAGGAATGCGGGTAGGAGTGCGCGTAATCGGCGCTTGCCGAGAGCAGCGCGCCCGCTTCGCGCAGATCGTTGCAGATCGGCCCGTCGGGCGCGTTGAAGGGCTTGTTGATAACCGAGCGGCGGCGCTCGTCCGAGCCGCCGAGCCATTCCCAGTCGTCGCGATAGCGCCCGTCATCCATCACCGCGAAGACGGGATTGATGCCGTTGGCCTTGCACAGGTCGAAATCGTCCTCGCCGTGATCGGGCGACATGTGGACGAGGCCGGTGCCGCTCTCGGTGGTGACGAAATCGCCTTCGAGGAAAGGGCGCGGGGTCGCGTAGAACCCGCCAAGATGGTGCATCGGGTGGCGGGCTTTGGTTCCGGCTAGGTCGGAGCCTTTGATCGATGCACCGATCTTGATCGGATCATCCAAAGCTCCCACACCATCACCAATTGGGTCACCATTCGGATTCAAGGCAGGCTTGAGTGTCGTAAGTTCAACTCGCTTTGCCCAAGCATGCCTTAGGTCTTCCGCCACCAAATAGCGTTTGCCTGTCTCTTCGTGCTCAAGCAGCGCATACTCAACATCTGCGCCATAGGCCAAAGCCTGATTCACCGGGATCGTCCAGGGCGTCGTCGTCCAGATCACCGCATGCGCGCCGACCAGTTCCGGAATCGGGCTCTCGATGATCTCGAAAGCAACATCGATCTGGGGCGAATCCGTCAGGTCCTCATATTCGACCTCGGCCTCGGCCAGAGCGGTCTTTTCGACCGGCGACCACATGATCGGTTTCGAACCGCGATAGAGGTTTCCCGCCTCGGCAAACTTCATCAGCTCGGCAACGATCGTGCCTTCGGCCTGCGGGTCCATGGTGAGATAGGGATTGTCCCAGTCGCCCATGATGCCGAGGCGCTTCAGCTGTTCGCGCTGGGTATCGACCCATTTCTGCGCATAGGCGCGGCACTCGGCGCGGAATTCCTTCGCCGGAACCTCGTCCTTGTTCTTCTTCTTCTTGCGGTACTGTTCCTCGACCTTCCATTCGATCGGAAGGCCGTGGCAGTCCCAGCCCGGCACGTAGGGCGCGTCCTTGCCCAGCAAGTTCTGCGTGCGGCAGACCATGTCTTTCAGGATATGGTTCAGCGCATGGCCGATATGCATGTCGCCATTGGCGTAAGGCGGGCCATCGTGGAGGATGAATTTCGGACGGCCCGCGCGCGCATCGCGCAGTTTTTGATAAAGGCCCATTTCGCGCCAGCGCGCTTCGATGCCCGGTTCCTTCTGCGGAAGGCCGGCTTTCATGGGAAAATCGGTCTTGGGCAGGAAGACCGTGTCTTTGTAGTCGCGCTTCGGGTCAGACATAAGCCGGGTCCGTTAAAGCATGATGCGCGGACGGGGAACCCTTATTGCGCGGCGCGCCGCCTTTCGAGCGCGGCCTGGGCCGCCTCGATCTCGGCGGCGTTGCGGTTGTCGTAGCGCGAGACCAGCGCGGGCAGGGTAACGAAGGCATCGTCGGTCCAGACATAGCCGTTGAAGCTGTCGGGAATTTCGGTGAGCTGCTCGGGCAGGGTGATCCCGGCGACCTCTCCCGGCGCAGCCTCGCCCGGGCCTTCGATCACGATCCGCGCGCCGACGCTTTCGAGCCGCGCAATCAGCCGGTTGGGCCAGCCCCACAGAAACGCCTGCTCGTCGAGCGCGACCAGCATGGTACCGTTCTCGCAGCTTTCGGGCACGATGCCGGTCCAGCCGGTGAGCACGTAATCATCGGTGCACTGGCGCGCCTCTTGCGGCGAAAACGCCCAGGCTCCCGGCTCGCGTTCGCGCAGCGATGCGATGGCTGCGGGCGGTCCGTAAAAGGCGTCGCCCGAGCTTGCAGGCTTGCGCCCGGCCGCAACGAGCGCTGCCAGCACGGCGTCGAGGAATGCAGGGTCATCGGCCGCAAGGTGAACCATCAGCTTGCCATGGCTCGGAAGCGCATCGGCGACGGCGGTGAGCGTTTCGATGCGGTGGCCCTTGTCGCGAAAGGGGTGCGCGTCCTCGCCCACGCGATAGCCATGGCCGGCATCGAGCGCCTGCAACCCTGCCAGAGTCCTGTCGCCGAGCGCGCCGCTGCCATCGGTCAGGCAGGCGAGGTCATCGCTGCCAAACAGCACGACAGCGCCATCCGTTGTCTGCCGCGCATCGACTTCGACCAGCCACGCGCCCATCCGGTCTGCGCGCAGCACGCTTTCTCGCGTGTTGGGAAGGTGGCGGCTGGCCGGCTCGTAAATCCGGGCTCGCCCGCATTCGGCTGCTGGATCGACCGCTTCGGGTCCGATCGCGCCATTGGCGACCTGCTTGGGCGCGCCCTTGGGATCAGGGGCGAGCCAGCTGGCATTGGTGACCGACAAGGCGAGCAGAAGCACGGCGAACACCGCGCCGGCCCAGAGTGCGTATCTCTTCATGAAAGCAGCCGTCTTGCCTCTTTGCAGTCGCGCTCCATCTGCTCGGTGAGTTCCTCGAGGCTGTCGAACTTCGCCTCGCCGCGCAGGAAATGATGAAACGCGACCTCGATTTCCTGGCCGTAGAGATCGCCGGAAAATTCGAAGAAATGGGGTTCGAGCAATTCCTTGGGCGGCGCAAATTGCGGGCGGATGCCGATATTGGCCGCGCCTTTCAATTCCACGCCCGTGGCCAGCACCTTGCCGGTCACCGCGTAGACACCGTAGCGCGGGCGCAGATAGTTCTCGATCGCGACATTGGCGGTTGGGTAGCCGAGCTTGCGCCCGTTCTTGTCGCCATGTTCGACGATCCCGCGGATCGCGAAGGGGCGGGTGAGCAATTCGGCTGCGAGCTGCGGGTCGCCCGCGCGCAAGGCCTCGCGCACCCGGCTCGACGAAATCACGCCGTTTTCGCTTACCGCTGCAACCACGCGCGATTGCAGACCGTGACGTCCGCCAAGCTCGCGCAGCAGATCGACATCGCCTTTCGCGCCCTTGCCAAAGGTGAAGTCGGCGCCTGTCACCACCCCGTGCGCACCGAGCCGGTCGCACAGGATTTGCTTGACGAAGTCCTCGGCGCTGGTCCCGGCGAGCGCGGCGTCGAAATGGAACACCAGCATCGCGGTCGCGCCGGCGGCGATGTAAAGCTCCTGCCGCTGTTCGAGCGTGGTCAGGCGGAACGGGGGCACGTCGGGCTTGAAGAAGCGCACCGGATGGGGATCGAAAGTGGCGATGATCGAGGGGCGGCCCTCTTCATGCGCCCAGCGGATCGCCTCGCCCGCCACCGCCTGGTGGCCGCGGTGAAACCCGTCGAAATTGCCGAGCGCGATCACCGCGCCGCGAAGCGCGTCGGAGACCGGTTCGCGGTGGTCGAGCCAGCGCATCAGTCCGCTTCGCTCTCGTCGCGGCGGCGATAGGTGACAAATGCGAAGGACGGGCGGCCATCCTCGGCGGGAAAGCTCTCGCGCGCGGTTTCCTTCCATTCGGGTCCGAGAGGCTTCATGAAGGTGTCGCCGTGGAAATCCTCGTGGATCTCGGTGAGCTCGATCCGGCAGGCGAGCGGGCGGAAGACATCGTAGATCGCCGAGCCGCCGACCACCATGATCTCGCCTTCCGGATAGCCTTCGCAGGCCTTGGCGAGAGCCTCGTCGCGCGATCCGACCACTTCGGCGCCCTCGCTGTCCCAGCGGGTGCGCCGGGTGAGGACGATGTGGCGGCGCCCGGGAAGCAGGCCGGGCAGGCTCTCGAAGGTCTTGCGTCCCATGATCATCGGCTTGCCCATGGTCAGCGCCTTGAACCGCTTGAGATCGGCGGGCAGGTGCCAGGGCAACTGACCTTCGAAGCCGATCGCACCATTGGCGGCGCGGGCATAGACAAGAACGATATCGCGGGTCTGCATGCTGGTCACGCCGGTTCGTTCGACACCCGCGTCACGTGGCCCATCTTGCGTCCCTCGCGCGCCTCGCGCTTGCCGTAGAGGTGCAGGTGCGGCTCGCCTTCCTCGGCGAGGATGGCGTGAGCGGCGAGCGCGTCTTCTCCGACGATATTGTGCATGTCGATCCGGGCGAAACGCGTCTCGGTCCCGCCCAGCGGCAGGCCGGCAACCGCACGTATGTGGTTCTCGAACTGGCTGGTGGAAGCCCCCTCGATCGTCCAGTGGCCCGAATTGTGCACCCGGGGGGCCATTTCGTTGAAGACCGGGCCCTCGTTTGTGGCGAAGAATTCGAGCGTGAGCACCCCGACATAGCCGAGCGCATCGGCGGTGGCCCTGGCAATGGCGCGCGCGGCTTCGACCTGCTCGCTCACGCCCTCTCCCGCGGGAAGGCACGAATGGACGAGCATTCCGCCCTCGTGCCGGTTGGAGGAGGATTCCCAGAACTGCACATCGCCGTCCGCGCCGCGCGCGAGGATCACAGAGAACTCGGTGTCGAAGTCGACGAGGCCCTCGTAGATGCAGGGCCGTCCGGGAAAGCGCACGCCGTCCAGCTCGCGCTCGGAGGCGATGCGCCACTGGCCCTTGCCGTCATAGCCGTCGCGCGCGGTCTTGAGGATGCCGGGCGTGCCGATCCGTTCGACCGCGCGGGCGAATTCCTCGTCGCTCTCGACCCGGGCATAGGGAGCGCAGCGCGCGCCCAGTTCCTCGACGAAGCGTTTTTCGTTGAGGCGGTCCTGAGCGACTTCGAGAGCCTTGGGATGCGGGGCGAGCCGTTCGGGCGGGATCGCCTCGAGCGCGCTCACCGGAACGTTCTCGAACTCCCAGGTCACCGCGTCGCATTGCGAGGCGAAGGCAGCAAGAGCGGCATTGTCGCTCCAGCCGTTCTCGAAGAAATCGGCGGACATATCGGCAGCGACATTGTCGCCCGCCGGCGCGTAGCCGATGCAGCGATAGCCCAGCTGCGCCGCCGCCATGGCGAGCATCCGGCCGAGCTGGCCACCGCCAAGGATGCCGATGGTCGAACCGGGGGGAAGGGGGCGTTGCTGGCTCATCGTTTTCCGATAGGAAATTTTTCGACGAACGCTGCGACGCTGCCGTACTGATCCGCGACGCGAGTTTGTACCTTGCGCATCATGTCGGAGCCTCGCTCTGGCCAGTCGTGTGCCTCAAACATCTCGGTGTAGCCTCCAAAATGCTCAGTAGCGATTTGAGAGATAGCCTTTGCGTCGCCGCCTGGCGCAAATCCTGCGGCTTGGTCGTCGACCGGCACCTCGCCAACGGCATTGCTGCGCGCCGCGCGCCAGTCCTGCAGGCGCTGCGAGAGGTCTTCGTCCTGGAGCGCAAGGATCGCGGCGGCCATCAGCCCCGCATTGGTCGCGCCCGCTTCGCCGATCGCGAGCGTGCCGACCGGAACCCCGGCGGGCATCTGGGCGATCGAGAGCAGGCTGTCCATGCCCGACAAGGCCTTGGACTGCACCGGCACGCCGAGAACCGGGAGATGGGTCATCGCCGCGATCATGCCGGGCAGGTGCGCCGCGCCGCCCGCGCCTGCGATTATGACGTCGAACCCTTCGCCCTCGGCGCCCTTGGCAAAGGCGCTCATCCGGTCGGGCGTGCGGTGTGCCGAGACGATCCGCGCCTCGTGTTCGACCTCGAGTTCCTCGAGCACTTCGGCCGCGCATCGCATGGTCGGCCAGTCCGACTGGCTGCCCATCACGATAGCGACCTTGCCCCCACCATCCTTGGCCATGATGTCTCTCAGCTGTCCTTCAGGTAATAGCGTGCACCGGGCACCATGTTCGCGTCGAAATCGTAGACGATCGGCTGGCCGGTGGGAATTTCAAGCCCGGTGATATCCTCGTCCGAAATGCCAGACAGGTGCTTGACCAGCGCGCGCAGCGAATTGCCGTGCGCGGAAATGATCACCGTCTCGCCGCTGGCAAGGACCGGCAGGATATCGCTCTGCCAATAGGGAAGCACGCGCTCGATCGTGAGCTTGAGGCTCTCGCTATAGGGCACGTCGATCCCGTCATAGCGCGGGTCCGCGCCGGGATCGTATTCGCTCCCCGGCTCCATTTCGGGCGGCGGCACATCGAAGCTGCGGCGCCAGATGTGAACCTGCTCGTCGCCGTGCCTGTCGCGGGTTTCCTGCTTGTCGAGCCCGGTAAGCCCGCCATAATGGCGCTCGTTCAGCCGCCAGTCCTTGGTCACCGGAAGCCACAGCCGGCCCATTTCCTCGAGCGCGAGGTTCAAGGTCTTGATCGCTCGGGTCTGGAACGAGGTGAAGCAGCGCGTGGGAAGCACGCTCTTGTCCTTCATCAGCTGGCCCGCGGCCCTCGCTTCGGCCACGCCCTTTTCGGTGAGATCGACATCCCACCAGCCGGTAAAACGGTTTTCGAGATTCCACTGGCTCTGGCCGTGGCGGACAAGAATGAGCTTGGGCACGTTTGCGGTCACGCTCCTTACGGGTTCGGGAGCACCACGCGTTAGCTTTCGCTGCCGGGCTTGGGAAGCTCTTTGTCGGGTGATTCGGCCTGGAATTGTCGGCTCTGCGCCTTGCGGCGGCGCAGGTTCTCGCGCAGTTTCGCTGCCAGCCGCTCCTCGCGCGACATTTTGTTGCCCTTGTCTTCGCTCATGCGAAATCCTTTGCCGCGATCGGCCCGCTTCATCAAGCATGGCTTGACTTTCGCTCGCCGCGCATGAATAGGCGCGCCTCCTTACGGACGCTGCTGTAGCTCAGTGGTAGAGCGCACCCTTGGTAAGGGTGAGGCCGAGAGTTCAATTCTCTCCAGCAGCACCACCTCTCATTCCATCGCCGACGCCCCGAGGCGCGGCCCGCATTCCGCGGGGCTTGCGCGACCCTGCCATTCCTGCGCAAGAAACGGCGCCAGGGAAGGAAAGGGGACAGGCGCGACATGGATTTCCAGCTTACCCAGCAGCAGCGCGAACTCCAGGAGGCCGCGCGCCATTTCGCGCGCAGGGAACTGCCCGATCTCGCCCGCGCGATGGAGGCCGACGATTTTCCGGTCCCTGCCGATATGCTGCGCCGCTTCGGCGAAATGGGATTTCTCGGGGTCAATCTTCCGCAGGAATATGGTGGACTGGGGCTCGGCCATGTCGAGGCGCTGCTGGTGCTCGAGGAATTTGCACGCATTTCCAACGCGGTTGCCTTCCCGGTGTTCGAGGCGCTGACCGGCCCTGTGCGCACGATCGAGCGGTTCGGCTCGGAGGAGATGAAGGCGCAGGTCCTGCCGCGCGTGATCAGGGGCGAGGCGATCGTCGCGGTCTCGATGTCCGAACCCGATGCCGGCACCGCGCTCACCGATCTCACCACCCGCGCGCGCAGGGACGGCGCGGATTTGCTCGTCAGCGGGACCAAGCGATGGACCAGCGGCGGGGGCCATTCGGACTATTACGTCACCTATTGCCGGATGGACGATGCGCCCGGAGCCAAGGGGATCGGTGCGGTCCTGATCGAAAAGGACATGGCGGGCATCACTTTCGGCCCGCGCGAGGAATTGATGGGCTTTCGCGGCATTCCCACCGCCGACATCACGCTCGACGATGTCCGCGTGCCTGCCGGCAACGTGATTGTGGATGCGGGCGGGTTCGGGCGGCTGATGAGCGCTTTCGGCCTCGAACGCTGCGGCAATGCCACCCAGTCGCTGGGGCTCGCGGCAGCCGCGCTCGAACAGGCGCTGTCCTACACGCAGGAGCGCGAGGCGTTCGGCAAGCCGATCGTCGATTTCCAGGCCGTGCAGATGAAACTGGCCGAAATGGCGATGAAGGTCGATGCCGCGCGGCTGCTGATCCACCGTGCCGCCGCCAATGCCGCGCGCAATGAGAGCGGATTGCCGAGCGTCTATGAAAGCAGCACCGCCAAGTGCTTTGCCAACGAGATCGTGCGCGAGGTTGCCGCCCTCGGAATGCAGGTGATGGGCGGCTATGGCTATCACAAGGATTACGGGATGGAGCAGCGCCTGCGCGATGCCTATGCCTGGGGCATCGCGGGCGGGGCGATCGACGTGCAGAAGACCAATATCGCCGCGGCCATGATCGGGCGGCGCTTCGACCAGCGGCGCTAGGGGGCTGTAAATTGCGCGAGTTTGGCCTTGCGCCGGGGCCGTGGCCCCCGCATGAATCGCTCCCATGAGCACTTCCGATCACGACGAGCCCGGCAAGCCGGCAGGACCAGCCACGCCGGCCAGCGGCAACCGGGCGCGGCAATTGTTCGGCCACAAGGGCGGGGCAAGTCCGTGGGAGGGGGCAGGCAAGGCGCAGGCCCGGCCCGGCGCCGAACCGGTCGCCGCCTCGGCGCCCTATCCGCGCGATGCGCAATACACCCCGCGCGAGGGCTCGCCGGGGGAGGATTTCTTCAGCGAAGTCGATGACGAGGGCGAGCTCACCCGCCTCCATCCCAATTACAAGCTGCTGATGCGTTTCGGCGCGCTGATCGCGGGGCTGGTCCTGTTCATCGCGGTCGCCGTGGTCGAAGGCATCCTGCGCAGCGAACTGGGCCTGCCGATGGGGGTTCTCCTGATGCCCGGGGCCATCATCGCGATCATCATCGGCTTTCGCGTTCCGGTCGCGCGCTACAATGCACGCGGCTACCAGATCAGCCGCGACCGGCTGCGCGTGGTGCGCGGGATCTGGTGGCACTCGGACACCATCGTGCCCTTTGGCCGGGTCCAGCATATCGATGTCGACCAGGGCCCGGTCGAACGCGCGCTCGGCATCGCCACAATGACGCTCCACACGGCAGGATCGCACAATGCCTCGGTCCGGCTGCCCGGACTGGGCCATGAACGCGCCATCGCGATGCGCGAGGCGATCCGCGCGCATATCAAGCGGGAAACCCTGTGAGCGAGCCTGACGCGCCGCAGCCAGGCGCTCCGCGCAACACCGATCCCAGGACCGTGCTCGTCGGCGCTCTCGCCTCGGCGCAGAACGCGGTGATCCCGGCGCTGCTCATCATGTTCGGGTCGAGCGGGCTGGGCCTGCTGGTCGCCGCGCCGATCTTCTTCGCGATCCTGCTGATCGGCACATTGTTCAGCTATATCGGCTGGAAGCGGCTGACCTATATCGTCGGCGACAACGACATCCGCGTCGAAAGCGGCGTGCTCAGCCGCTCGGCGCGCTCGGTTCCCTACGAGCGCATCCAGGACGTCAGCCTCGAACAGAAGCTCCTGCCGCGCTTGTTCGGCCTCGTCTCGGTCAAGTTCGAGACCGGTGCGGGCGGGGGCGAGGACCTTGCGCTGTCCTTCCTCACCGAGGAGGACGGCGAGCGCCTGCGCCAGCTGGTGCGCGAGCGGCGCGACAGCGAGGCGGTGCAATCCGGAACCGCCGATGGCGAAACGGCAGCCATCGCCGCGCCTGACGAGGGCGAGGTGCTGTTCGCCATGGGGCCGGGCAGGTTGTTCACTTTCGGATTGTTCGAATTCAGCCTCGCGGTCTTCGCGGTGCTTCTGGGCATGCTCCAATATGCCGAAAGCTTCATCGATATCGAGATCTGGGATGCCGATCTGTGGCGCGGATGGATCGAACAGGGCAGCGGCAGGCTTGCCGAGACCGACGAGCGGCTGCGCACGGTCGGCGCGATCGTGGGCCTGATCGGCGTCATCGTGATCGGTTCGCTCACGGGCATGCTGCGGGTTTTCGCGCGCGAATGGGGTTTCGTGCTCGAACGCACCGCGCGCGGCTTTCGCCGCCGCCGCGGACTGTTCACCCGCACCGACGTGGTCATGCCGATCCACCGCGTGCAAGGCATCAAGATTGCCACCGGGCTGGTGCGTTACCGGTTCGGCTGGCACTCGCTGCGCTTTGTCAGCCTCGCACAGGACATGGGCGCGGCAAGCCACGTGGTCGCGCCGTTCGCCAGGCTGGACGAGATCGCGCCGATTGCCCGGGCCGCGGGGTTCCGCCTGCCCGATGACGGCACCGACTGGCACCGCGCGAGCACGAAATTCCTCGTCGACAGCGCGATTTCCAGCGCACTTGGCTGGCTGGTCATCGCGGGCATCGCCTTTTACGCAACGCGCGAATTCGCGCCCGAATGGACCATGATTGCGACCGGCGTGCCGCTGGTGATCGCGGGACTGAACGTGATCGCCAATGCGCTCGCCTGGCAATATCAGCGCCACGCGCTCGATGCCGGGCAGATCGTCGCCGCGCGCGGGGTGCTCTCACCGCGCAGCCAGATCGCGACCCGGCTCAAGCTGCACTCGGTCGAGATCGCGCAAGGCCCGCTCGCCCGGCTGCGCGGCTATGCAACGCTCCACCTGGGGCAGGCAGGCGGCACTTTCGCAATCCCCGGCGTGCCGGTCGCGCGCGCGCGCGAAGTCCGAGCCTTGGTCATGCAGACCATCGCGGCGACCGATTTCTCGCAGCTCGAACGCCAGGCGGCGCGCTAGGCGCGCAGGTCCGCCCAGTCGGGGTTCTCGTCGAACTTCGCCGCGACATACGAACATTGCGGCACGATCTTGAAGCCGCGCTCGCGCGCATCGGCCACGAATCGCTCGACCAGCCGGCGCGCGATCCCGCGTCCGCCGATCTCGTCGGGCACGACGGTGTGCGTGGCGATGCGCACGTCCTCGGCCACGTCGCGTTCGGGCAGGCCGGTCTTCGGCTCCCATTCGAGATAGCCCTTGGCCTCTTCGCCCTCGATATTGGCGACATAGCGGCCGCCCTGGCCCTGTGCGTGGTGATTGATCGTGATCGCGTCTTCGGAAAGGCTGTTGTCGCTCATTTCAAAATGCTCCTTCTTGCCAAGAACGACGAGGCGGGTAGAGGCGTTCCAAGATGACTGAAACACGGCCCTTCCTCTCCGACAATGCCGCCCCCGTTCATCCCAGGGTATGGGAGGCGATGCGCGCGGCGGACAGCGCCGACAATCCCTATGACGGCGATGCGCTGTCGGCTCGGCTCGATGACGCCTTCACCGAATTGTTCGGGCGCGATTGCGCGGCCGAATGGGTGGCGACGGGGACCGCGGCCAATTGCCTTGCTCTTGCGACCATGTGCCAGCCGCATGGCGGGGTGGTGTGCCACGAGGAAGCGCATATCGAGGTCGACGAAGGCGGCGCGCCCGGTTTCTTCCTCCACGGCGCGAAACTGATGCTGTGCGCAGGCGATGGCGCCAAGCTCACGCCCGAGGCAATCGCCGCGCTGATCGACCCGATCCGGCCCGATGTCCACCAGGTCCAGCCGCACGCCATCGCCATCACCCAGGCGAGCGAATACGGCCGCAGCTACAGCGCGGAGGAATTGCGCGCGCTCGCTGCCTTTGCGAGCGATCGCGGGCTGGGCCTCCACATGGACGGCGCGCGTTTTGCCAATTCTGCCGCCTT
This sequence comes from Qipengyuania nanhaisediminis, assembly GCF_045862805.1. Lineage (GTDB taxonomy): Bacteria > Pseudomonadota > Alphaproteobacteria > Sphingomonadales > Sphingomonadaceae > Erythrobacter > Erythrobacter nanhaisediminis_A. The sequence continues at coordinate 267,859 of NZ_AP025760.1, read as the reverse complement.
TCTCGGCAATTCGGCGCAGCAAGCTGCACGCCAGGCCGCGGGACCCGTCGACAGCCTCGCTTTCGGCTTCATCAAGAATGGCGGGATGAGCGCCGAGGCGGTGGTGTTGTTCGATCCCGGACAGGCCGATCTCGTGCGGTATCGCTGCAAGCGCGGCGGTCATCTGCAATGCAAGGGCCGCTATCTCGCAGCGCAGATCCTCGCAATGCTCGACGACGGGCTATGGTTCGCCAATGCGCGTCACGCCAATGCCGCCGCGCAGGAAATCGCCAGCGGCTGCGAGGGACGGCTGCTGCACCCGGTCGAGGCGAACGAGCTGTTCGTGACGATGAGCGCGGACGAGCGCGAGGCTTTGCGCGGCCAGGGCTTCGCGTTCTACGACTGGGGCGCGCAAGCGGCGCGTTTCGTCACCTCTTGGGACACGCGCGAGGAGGATGCGCGCGCTCTGGGACAGGCGATCGCATCTTTATGAGTGCCGCCTCGTGAGCGGCGATGCGCCCGCAATGCTGAACTGGCGGGTGATCGTGCCCTTCGTGCTCACCGGGGCGATCTGGGGGTCGACCTGGTTCATCATCACTGGCCAGATCGACGGCGTTCCCGCGGCATGGTCGGTGTTCTACCGTTTCGCGCTGGCGACCCCGGCTTTGTTCCTCGTCGCGTGGGCGATGAAACGGCGGCTGGTGCTGACCGCGCCCGAACACCGGCTCGCGGTGCTTGTCGGCCTGTTCCAGTTCAGCGGCAATTTCCTGTTCGTCTACCACGCCGAACTTTACGTTACTTCGGGCGTGGTCGCGATGATGTTCGGGCTGCTGATGGTGCCCAATGCGCTGCTTGCGCGCTTCGTGATCGGCGAGAAGGTGCAAAGCGGCTTCCTCAGAGGAAGCGCGGTGGCGATCGTCGGGGTCTCGTTCCTGCTGGTCCATGAATGGCTCGCCAATCCCGATGCAGGGGTGATCGGCGGCAATGTCGCCCTCGGCATCGTTCTCGCCATGCTCGGCATCCTTGCCGCATCGGTCGCCAACGTGATCCAGGCCAATCCGACCGGGCGCGGAGTGCCGATGGTGAGCCTGCTCGCCTGGGCGATGCTCTACGGCACGCTGTTCGACCTCGGCTTTGCGTGGTTGACCGCCGGTCCGCCGCCCGTGCCTGCCAGCGCCTCCTATTGGGCGGGCATCGTCTATCTCGCGCTGATCGGGTCGGTGATCACCTTCCCGCTGCATTACAATCTGGTGCGCGAGATCGGGGCGGGGCGCACCGCCTACAATTCGATTCTGACGATCTCGGTGGCGATGCTGATCTCGACCCTGTTCGAGGATTACCAGTGGACCTGGCTCACCGCGAGCGGGATGGCGCTCGCCGTGCTGGGAATGGTGCTCGCGCTGAGAGCGCGGCGGGTGAAGAGCGTGCAGGTCCAGCAGAGCGCGCAGATGCGCCCTCACACGAGCGATTCGAGCCCCTCGACATAGGTCGGGTAATCCGGGCGCCAGCCGAGCACGCGCTTCGCCTTGCCGTTCGCGACCCGGCGGTTCTCGGCATAAAAGCCGCGCGCCATGTCCGAGAGGTTCGCTTGCTCAAGCGTTTCGAGCGGCGGCGGTTCGACCCCCAGCAGGCGGCAGGCATGTTCGGTCACCGCATTACCGCTCGCCGGAAGGTCGTCGCCGAGATTGTAGGCACCTGCTGGCGCATTGCTTTCGAGGGCCGCGATCACCCCGCTTGCGATGTCGTCGACATGGACGCGGCTGAAGACCTGTGAGGGCAGGTCGATCCGCCGCGCCTTTTCCTGCCGCACCCGGTCGAGCGCCGAGCGGCCCGGCCCGTATATGCCCGGCAGGCGGAACACCCGCGCGCCGAGATCCAGCCACAGCGCATCCGCTTCGCTGCGCGCGCTGCGGCGACCGGTGCCGGTCGGCGTGCTTTCATCGACCCACGCCCCGCCCGCATCGCCATAGATCCCGGTCGAGGAGAGATAGCCGTACCAGGCGCGCGGAAAATCGCCTCGATAGGCGCTGAGCACCGGGTCGCGCCCGCTTGCCCGGTCAGGCGGGACCGAGGAGAGCACGTGGCTCGCCCGGGCGAGCGCTTCGCGCACCGCCTCGCGGTCGGCGAAGTCCACGTCGCCATCGCTTCCGGTCGCGCTGACCGTCCAGCCGCGCGCCCTTGCCGCTTGTGCGATGCGTTTCGCCGAGTAGCCGAGGCCGAATATGAACAAATGGCGCATGCGGAGCGTTTGGCGCTTGACGCTTGCGCAAATCAACTGAATTCGAGGCCCCATGGATATCGCGACCACCCCGACCAACCCCGATGGCAACCCCGAACTCGCCGATGCGGCACCGACCCCGCACCGCCCGCCGGTGATCCACCGCGAGGATTACAGGCCCTTCCCCTGGCGCGTGCCGACGACCGACCTGGCCTTCGAACTCGGCATCGAGAAAACCCGCATTACCGCGACGCTCGCTGTCGAGCGCAATCCCGATGCCGAGCCGTCGGACAGGTTGAGGCTCAACGGCGATGGCATCACCGCCCAAAGCGTCACGGTCGATGGCGAGGCGGTCAACGATTGGGAAATGGACGGACCCGATCTTGTCCTGCCGCTTGCAGGCGATGCCCACACGGTCGAGATCGTCACCGAAATTGACCCCTCGGCCAACACCCAGCTGATGGGGCTCTATGCCTCGAACGGAATGCTGTGCACCCAGTGCGAGGCCGAGGGTTTCCGCCGCATCACCTTTTTCCCCGACCGGCCGGACGTGCTCTCGACCTACCGCGTTCGGATGAGCGGGCCGAAAGAACAGTTCCCGATCCTCTTGTGCAACGGCAACCGCGCAGCCGAGGGCGAGAACGGCGACGGCACGCACTGGGCCGAATGGCACGATCCCTGGCCCAAGCCGTCCTATCTCTTCGCGCTGGTCGCGGGCGACCTGGTGGCCAATAGCGGCGATTTCACAACCGTTTCGGGTCGCAGGGTCGAATGCAATATCTGGGTCCGCCGCGAAGACCTCGCGCGCACCGACCACGCGCTCGAATCGCTGCACCGTTCGATGAGGTGGGACGAGGAGACCTTCGGGCGCGAATACGATCTCGACCTCTACAACATCGTTGCGGTCTCGGATTTCAACATGGGGGCGATGGAGAACAAGGGCCTCAACGTCTTCAACACCAAATATGTGCTGGCGGACAAGGACACCGCGACCGATGGCGATTTCGACGCGGTGGAAGGCGTGATCGCGCACGAATATTTCCACAATTGGTCGGGCAACCGCATCACCTGCCGCGACTGGTTCCAGCTGTCGCTCAAAGAGGGCTTCACAGTCCTGCGTGACCAGCTGTTCAGCCAGGACATGCGCGGTGAGGCGGTCAAGCGGATCGAGGACGTGCGGATCCTGCGCGCGGCGCAGTTCCCCGAGGATGCGGGGCCGCTCGCGCACCCCATCCGGCCCGATTCCTACCGCGAAATCAGCAATTTCTACACCGCCACCGTCTATAACAAGGGCGCCGAGGTGATCCGCATGATGCGCAGCATGGCGGGCGAGGAGCGCTTTCGCAAAGGCACCGACCTCTATTTCGAGCGCCACGATGGCGAGGCGGCGACCTGCGAGGATTTCGTCCGCGCGATCGAGGACGGGGCGGGGCTCGACCTCACCCAGTTTCGCTTGTGGTATTCGCAGGCCGGCACGCCGCGCGTGCGCGTGAGCCATGAGGTCGCAGGCGACGGGATCAGGATCACGCTCAGCCAGCAGGTTCCGGCCACTCCCGGCCAGGCCAAAAAGCAGCCCATGGTCATCCCGCTGCGCCTCGCGGTGCATTCCAAGGCCAACGAGACAACCGGGACCGAGCACATCGCAGTGCTGACCGAGGCCGAACAGGTGTTCGAATATCCGCTCACCGGCCCCGACCCGGTGATCTCGATCAATCGCGGCTTTACCGCGCCGGTCATCGTCGAGCGCGAGCTTGCCCGCGACGACCTCGTCTTTCTCGCCGCCCATGACGATGATCCCTTTGCCCGCTACGAGGCATTGCAGGAACTCGCGGTCGATCACCTGGTCGCTGCCGCCAGCGGCGAGACCAGCGAAGGGGGCGAGGCGGCGCTGGTCGAGGCATTCCGCGCGATCCTGGCCGACGGGACGCTCGACGATGCGATGCGCGGCGAACTGATGATGCTGCCGAGCGAGACCTATCTGTTCGAGGCCATGGCGGGATCAGGGGCGACCGGCACGCGCAAGGCCGATCCCGGGGCGATCCACGCGGCGCGCGAACGCTTGAAGGCGGCGATCGGGAGTGGCTGCGCAGAAGAACTTGATGCTCTCTACGACCGCGCGGAGGAGGTCGCTTTCGACGATCCCGCCGGGCGCGGCGCGCGCAAGGTGAAGGCGCAGGTCCTGGTCTATGCCGCCGCGAGCGATCCGGCCAAGGCCGCCGAAATGGCCGCACGCCAATATGACCGCGCCGACAACATGACCGACCGGCAGGGCGCGCTGATGGTGCTCGCCGGGCTCGAAGCGCCCGAGCGCGAAGAGCGGCTTGCCGATTTCTACGATCGCTATCGCGGCAACGATCTCGTCATCGACAAGTGGTTCACGCTCCAGGCGCTCTCGCTCCACCCGCAGGTGATCGCCCAGGTCGAGGCGCTCGCACAGCACCGCGATTTTACCATTCGCAATCCCAATCGCGTGCGTTCGCTCTACATGGCCTTTGCCGGCAATCCGCAGGGTTTCCATGCACAGGACGGCGCGGGCTACCGGATGATCGCCGACCTGATCCTGAAACTCGACCCGATCAACCCGCAGACCGCGGCGCGCTTCGTTTCGCCGCTGGGTCGCTGGCGGCGGATCGAGCCGAAGCGCGCGGCGCTGATGAAGGCCGAGCTCGAACGGATTGCCGAGGCCGACAACCTGTCGCGCGACACCTACGAACAGGTGAGCCGCAGCCTCGATGGCTGACCGCGCGCGCCCGGCGCCCTTTGACCTCGCCCGCAGCGATGCGCTTGGCCGGGTGCCGCACGGCTTTTTCGGCTCGGCAGGCGGTGCGCACCAGTTCGGCTTTGGCGGGCCGGGGGGCGAAGGCGAGGTTCGCGCGCTGCGCGCCGCTGCTGCCGATGCGCTGGTGCCCTGCGCCTCTCCGGTCGCGCCGCACCAGGTCCATTCGTCAGACTGCCTCGCTGTTACCGAGCCATGGCCCGACCAGGCCGAGGGCCGTCCGGTCGCCGATGCGCTTGTAACCGACCGGCCAGGAATCGTGCTCGGGATCGTCACAGCAGATTGCGGGCCGGTGCTGTTTGCCGATGCCCAAGCCGGCGTGGTCGCCGCGGCCCATGCCGGCTGGCGCGGGGCGCAGAGCGGGGTGCTCGACAACACGCTCGCCGCGATGGAATCGCTGGGCGCCCGGCGCGAACGGATCGTGGCGGCGCTCGGCCCGACCATTGCCCAGCCGAGCTACGAGGTCGATGCCCCCTTTCGCGACCATTTCGGACCCGATGATGCGCGCCATTTCGCGCCCGCACCGCCGCGCGATGGCCGCGCAAGGTGGCATTTCGACTTGCCCGGCTATATCGGCGCGCGGCTCGAAGCCCTGGAAATCGGCACGTTTGACGACCTCGCGCTCGACACGTTCGCGCTTGCGGACCGCTACCATTCCTATCGCCGCGCGAGCCTTGCCGGCGCACCCTCCTATGGCCGCCAGATCAGCGCGATTGCGCGCCCCGAATAGGGGCTTGCACACAAGCGAAGAGAGCTTGCTCAAAACACGGTTGGCTATTTGCCATTTTGCCGTATATGGCGCCCCAAGCCGTAGGCACGGCGCGCACAGCATGCGCAAACGTGCCCGTGGCTGGGGCGATTTTGCACGCGGGCTATAAAGCCTCGTCCCGTCCCGACTTGAACTTACCGGACGCCGCGGCAGGTCTCCTGCCTGCCGGGGCAAGATGAACAGGATAATTCATCATGGCTTCCACTGCAGAAGGTGCCAGTTCCCAAGACGGCGTGCGTCGCCGCGACTGGATCCATATTGCAGCCATCAGCACCGCGGGCGTCGGCGGGGCTTCGGTTCTTTTCCCGCTGATCAGCCAGATGGCCCCCTCGGCCGATGTTCTCGCGGCCTCGACCACCGATGTCGATGTCTCCGCGATCGAGGCCGGCCAGTCGATCAAGGCGACCTTCCGCGACCAGCCGCTGTTCGTGAAGCGCCTGACCGCTGAAGAGATTGCCGCCGCGCGCGCCGAAGACGATGTCGACATGCGCGATCCCGAAACGCTTGCCGATCGCCTCGGCGAAGGGAACGAGGACATTCTCGTCCAGCTCGGCGTCTGCACCCACCTTGGCTGCGTGCCGCTTGGCGCGGGCGAGGGCGAGGACAAGGGCGAGTTCAACGGCTATTTCTGCCCGTGCCACGGCTCGCACTACGACGTTGCCGGCCGCATCCGCAAAGGCCCGGCGCCGACCAATCTCGCCGTTCCCGAGTTTTCCTTCCCGTCCGAAGGCGTGCTGCGCGTCGGCTGACGGTAGCGATCCGGACACGCAACGTTATTCAACGCTGACCAAACGCAAGAGACCATTATGAGCTTTGCCTGGGCCAAACAGTACGAACCGAAGACCGCTTTCACCCAGTGGATCGACGAGAAACTTCCGCTTCCGCGGCTCGTCTACAACGCGGTGGGCGCAGGCTATCCGGTGCCGCGTAACCTCAATTACATGTGGAATTTCGGCGTCCTGGCAGGCTTTTGCCTGGTGCTCCAGATCATCACCGGCGTGGTCCTGGCGATGCATTACAGCGCCGACACCACGGTCGCGTTCGGCTCGATCGAGCACATCATGCGCAACGTCAATTACGGCTGGATGCTCAAATATGCCCACGCCAATGGCGCGAGCTTCTTCTTCCTGGTGATCTACCTGCACATCTTCCGCGGGTTCTACTATTCCTCCTACAAGGCCCCGCGCGAGATGATCTGGCTGCTGGGCGTGGTCATCTTCCTGCTGATGATGGCGACCGCCTTCATGGGCTACGTGCTTCCCTGGGGCCAGATGAGCTTCTGGGGCGCGAAGGTGATTACCGGCCTGTTCGGCGCGATCCCCGTGATCGGCGAGCCGCTCCAGACCTGGCTGGTCGGCGGATTTGCTCCGAACAACTCGACGCTCAACCGCTTCTTCTCGCTGCACTTCCTGCTGCCCTTCGTGATCGCGGGTGTCGTCATCCTGCACATCTGGGCGCTGCACATTCCCGGCTCGTCGAACCCGACCGGCGTCGAGGTGAAGCAGGAAAGCGACACGGTGCCCTTCCACCCCTATTACACGGCCAAGGACGGCTTCGGGCTCGGGATCTTCCTGATCCTCTACACCGCCTTCGTGTTCTTCGCGCCGAACCTGCTCGGCCACCCGGACAACTGGGTCGAGGCGAACCCGCTCTCGACCCCGGCGCTGATCGTGCCCGAATGGTATTTTTACCCGTTCTACGCGATCCTGCGCGCCTTTACCGGCGACCTCACGATCCCCTTCACCGACGTGATCCTGATCCCGGCCAAGCTGCTCGGCGTGATCGCGATGTTCAGCGCGATACTGGTGTGGTTCCTGCTGCCCTGGCTCGACAAGAGCCCGGTGCGTTCGGGCCATTACCGTCCGCTGTTCAAGAAGTTCTTCTGGTTCGGCCTGATCCCGTGCATGCTCGCGCTGTTCTATCTCGGCGGGGCCAAGCCCGAAGAGCCCTATATCGTGTTCAGCCAGATCGCGACGGCCTACTACTTCATGCACTTCCTCGTGATCCTGCCGATCGTCAGCCAGATCGAGAAGCCCAAGCCGCTGCCTTACTCGATCACCGAGGCGGTGCTGGGCGACGATGTCCCTGGCGGCACCAGCGGCGGCGGGGACATGCCGCCCCCGCGCGACGCGGTGAAGAACCTGCCCGCCGATGGCGGCGCAGCGCCCGAGCCGGCCGAGTAACCGGGCCCGCAATTGTAACTGACCCGATGAACGAGAAAGAGTTTAGGTCATGAGTATTCGACTTCTGGGCATCCTTGCCGGTCTCGGCCTCACCGCGGTGCTGGTGCTGTGGTCGCTCGTCCCCGGCCTCCTCAATTTCGCGCTGCCCGAAAAGCCCGATTATTACGCCTTCCAGGAAGAGAACATCTCGCCCGAGGGCGGGTTCTCCTTCGACGGGCCGCTCGGCACCTGGGACACCCAGCAGCTGCAGCGCGGCTACCAGGTCTACAAGGAAGTCTGCGCGGCCTGCCACAGCCTCAAATATGTCGCGTTCCGCAATCTCGAGGACCTCGGCTACAACGAAGCCGAAGTGCGCGCAGAGGCGGCCAGCTGGAACGTGCCGGGCCTCGACCCGAACACCGGCGAAGCGACCACGCGTCCGGGCCTTCCGACCGACCAGTTCCCTTCGCCCTATCCCAACGACATCGCCGCGCGCGCTGCCAACAACAACGCGATTCCGCCCGATCTCTCGCTGATCACCAAGGCGCGCAAGGACGGCACCAATTACGTCTATTCGCTGATGCTCGGTTACACCGAGCCGACGGCAGAGGATCTCGCGAAATCGCCCGATTTCACGACGCCGGAAGGGCTCTATTTCAACGAGCATTTCTACAACATCAACATCGCCATGCCGCCGCAGCTTCGCGATGGCCTCGTCAGCTATTCCGATGGCACTCCGGCCACGCGGGAACAGATGGCCGAAGACGTCACCGCCTTCCTGACCTGGGCCGGCGAGCCTTCGCTGATCCACCGCAAGCAGACCGGCTGGTGGGTGCTCGGCTTCCTGCTGTTCGCAACCGGCCTTGCCTTCCTGTCCTACAAGCAGGTCTGGGCCGGCATGAAGCCGAAGAAGCGCTAGGCGCCCATTTCGCTTTCGCATGACATCGCAGCGCCCCGTCATCCGGACATGGATGGCGGGGCGCTGTCATTGAAGGACACCGAAACGTGGAATCACAGGCACTGACCCCCGATCAACTCAAGGCGCTGGTGCGCACCGTGCCGGATTTCCCCCAACCGGGAATCCAGTTCCGCGACATCACCACCCTGATCGGCGATGGCGCGGGCCTTTCGGCGAGCGTCGCCCATCTCGCTGCGATGGCTCGCGAGGCAGGCGCGCAGAAGATCGCCGGGATGGAAGCGCGCGGCTTCATCTTCGGCGCGGCGGTCGCGGTCCAGCTTGGCGTGGGTTTCGTATCGGTGCGCAAGCCCGGCAAGCTGCCGGTCGATGTGATCGGCATCGATTACGACCTCGAATATGGCAAGGACCGGCTCGAAATGGACCCGGGGGCCGTCAGCGATGGCGAACAGGTGGTGATCGTCGATGACCTCATCGCCACCGGCGGCACCGCGCTCGCGGCGGTCAAGCTATTGCGCACGGCCGGCGCACGGGTCGACAATGCGCTTTTCGTGATCGACCTGCCCGATCTCGGCGGTGCCGAGCGACTGGCCGCGGCGGGGGTCGATGTCGCCGCGCTGATGGATTTTGCAGGCGCTTGAACCGCGCAAGGCCCTCGCGCTGCCGACCGGGCCGTTATCCTGACCGATCGGTCATTTTCTTCGCCCAAGGCGGAACCCGCCCACCTGCGGGGCGTTATGCGATGAAGGGAACCAGCCTCACATGACATCGCAAGCACTCGTAATCGCAGCCATCGGCGCCCTGGGTATTGGCGCACAATGGCTTGCCTGGCGCACCGGCTGGCCGGCGATCGTGCTGATGCTCGCCGCGGGTTTCCTCGCCGGGCCGGTGCTCGGCGTGATCGATCCCGAGGCGGCTTTCGGCGAGATGCTCGACCCGATGATAAGCATCGGGGTGGCGCTGATCCTGTTCGAGGGCGGGTTGAGCCTCGATCTGCGCGAACTCAGGCATTCGGGCGCGGCGGTATGGCGATTGGCGACGGTCGGCGTGCTGATCGGCTGGGCGCTCGGCGCGATTGCCGGGTTCTACATTGCCGGGCTCGTCTGGCCGGTCGCGATCCTGTTCGGCGGGATCCTGATCGTCACCGGGCCGACCGTGGTGATCCCGCTGCTGCGCCAGGCCAATATCCAGACCCGGCCCAACTCGATCCTCAAGTGGGAGGGCATCGTCAACGACCCCACCGGCGCCCTGTGCGCGGTGATCGCCTACGAATATTTCCGCTTCGTGCAGGACAATCCCGGTGCCAGCCTCGTCGATGTCGTCCCACCGCTGATCATCGCCGCGATCCTGGCAGGGCTGATCGGCTATGCCGCGGCGCGGCTGATCGCCTACCTCTTCCCGCGCGGCGCGATCCCCGAATATCTAAAGGTCCCGGTGCTGTTCACGACCGTGATCGCGGTGTTCGTCATATCGAACATGATCGAACACGAAGCCGGCCTCGTCGCGGTCACCGTGATGGGCGTGGCGCTGGCGAACATGGACGTCTCCTCGATCCGCTCGATTCACCCGTTCAAGGAAAATGTCGCGGTCCTGCTGGTCTCGGGCATCTTCATCCTGCTCGCCTCCTCGCTCTCGCTCGAGGACCTGAGCTATCTCAACCCGCTCGAGCCGGTGGGCCTGAGGTTCATGCTCTTCCTGCTCGCTCTCCTGTTCCTCGTGCGCCCGGTGACGGTGCTGCTCAGCCTGCTCGGCACCAGCGTGCCGTGGAACGAGCGGTTGTTCGTCGCCTGGATCGCGCCGCGCGGCATCGTGCTGGTCGCGATTTCGGGCCTGTTCGCGCTCCGGCTCGAGGATCTGGGGATCGAGGGCGGCCAGCTCCTGATCGGCCTCAGCTTCGCGGTGGTGGTTGCGACCGTGATCGCGCACGGTTTCACCATCGGGCTCGCGGCCAGGCTGCTCGGGGTCAAGGGCACTTCGCGCCCGGGCCTGCTGATCGTCGGCTCGACCCCGTGGACCATCGCGCTCGCCAAGCAGATGGAAGCGCTCAAGACCCCGGTGATGATCGTCGATCCCAGCTGGCAGCGCCTCGGCGCGGCGCGGCGCGAAGGGCTGCCTTTCTACCACGGCGAAATCCTCAACGAGGCGACCGAGCACAATCTCGACCTCGCGCCCTACCAGGTGCTGGTCGCAGCGACCGACAACGAGGCCTACAACACGCTGGTGTGCAACGAATTCGCCCACGAGATTGGCCGGGACAGCGTCTACCAGCTCGGCGAGAGCGCCGACGGGCAGGACGACAAGCATGCGCTTCCGCCGAGCCTGCGCGGCCGTGCCTTGTTCGAAAGCGGCTATGGCGTCGACGAGGTCAACGACAAGCAGAAGCAGGGCTGGGTGTTCAAGAAGACCAAGCTCTCGGACGAATTCGACTACGAGGATGCGCGCGAAAAACTGCCCGACAGCGCAACCATGCTGCTGCTCGTGCGCGAAAGCGGGATCCTGCGCTTCTTCACCCATGCCGCGCGGCCCGAACCGCGCGCGGGCGACACCATCATCAGCTTCGTCCCGCCCAAGGTCGCCGCTCCCAAGGACCGGGGCGAAAAGGCCGGAACAGACAAGAAGCCGGCAGAAAGCGGCGATACCGGCCCCGCCGCGCCGCAAGCCACCTGACCCAGTTCAAGAGGATCGCATGAACACCGCACGCATCACCCTGTCACTCGCTCTGATCGCCGCGCTCGCCGCGTGCAAGGCCGAGCGGAGCGGCGATGACGGCGATCCCGTAGGCAGCGGGGATCCCGTAATCGTCGAAGGCGGCGAGGCGACCCCCGGTACCGGCGAGCGCACCTCGATCCTGCGCCCCGATGTCGAGGCCGAGCAGCCGCTTCCCTCGGACCCGCTCGATCCGCTCGAGGTCACGATCGGCTTTCTCGAAGGCGGCGCCGCTCTCGATACGGCTGCGCGCACCGCGCTCAAACGGGTGCTGGAATCCGGCCAGCTGGCTGAAGGCGGTGCGATCACCCTTCGCGGCCATTCGGACACCGGAGGCAGCGATGCGGCAAACATGCGCGTCTCGCAGCGCCGTGCCGAAGCGGTGCGCGACTGGCTGACCGAGCGCGGGGTCGAGGCGGATCGCTTCACGATCATCGCCTTTGGCGAACAGAACCCGGTCGAACCCAACGCCCATCGCGACGGCACCCCCAACGAGGACGGCCGCGCGGCCAATCGCCGGGTCGAGCTCACCATCGCGGTCGAACCGGGCGCGGCTGACGCGCCCGCCACCGCTTCAACCGAGTCCGGCGACTAGGTCGAGCACGCGCCCGGCGAATTGCGGGCGGCAGATCAGCAGGTCCGGCAGATAGGGGTCGGCGCGGTTGTAGACCAGCGGCGAGCCGTCGATGCGCGAACAATGCAGGCCGTGCGCGCGCGCCACCGCGACCGGGGCGCAGCTGTCCCATTCATACTGCCCGCCCGAATGGAGGTAGATCTCGGCCTCGCCGCGCACCACCGCCATGGCTTTCGCGCCCGCGCTGCCCATCGCCACAAGCTCACCGCCGATCGCATCGCACAGCGCCAGCGCCTCGCGCGCGGGGCGCGTGCGGCTGACGAGAAAGCGCGGGCATTGCTCCTGACGCTCGGTGAGCGGGGCGAGCGGACGGGGCATATCGCTGCGCAGCACCGTGCCGCCTGCAAGCCCCGGGAGCGCCACCGCTCCGACTTCGGCCATGCCATCGATAGCGAGCGCGACATGCACCGCCCAGTCGGCGCGGCATTCGCCGTATTCGCGCGTTCCGTCGACCGGATCGACGATCCAGACCCGGCTGCGGTCGAGCCGCGCGGTGCTGTCGCGCTCCTCCTCGGACAGGATGGCATCATCGGGCCGCGCGGCGGCGAGCGCGCTGCACAGCAACTGGTTGGCCTGCCGATCGCCCTCATCGCCCAGCGCCTTGCCCGAAAACTCCCCGCTTTCGCGCAAGGCGACCGCGAGCCGCCCCGCTTCTTCGGCAAGGCGCGCGGCAAGCGCGGCATCGCTCAGCGCGGCAAGGGGGGTGTCGGCCATGCTCATTTGAGCGGCATGATCCGGCTGATGATGTAATCGGCTGCCTCGGCGGCGGTCATGTCGACCGTGTTGACCGTGATCTCGGCGTTTTCGGGCGGCTCATAGGGGCTGTCGATCCCGGTGAAGTTCTTGAGCTCGCCGCTGCGCGCCTTCTTGTAAAGGCCCTTCACATCGCGGCGCTCGGCCACTTCGAGCGGGGTATCGACGAAGATCTCGATGAACTCGCCTTCGGGAAGCATCTCGCGCACCATCCGCCGCTCGGCGCGGAACGGGCTGATGAAGGCGGTGAGCACGACCAGCCCGGCATCGGCCATCAGCCTTGCGACCTCGCCGATCCTGCGGATGTTCTCGATCCGGTCGGCCTCGGTAAAACCCAGGTCCTTGTTGAGCCCATGGCGCACATTGTCGCCATCGAGCAGGAAGGTGTGCCGGTTCATCAAGGCGAGCCGTTTCTCGACCTCGTTGGCGATGGTCGACTTGCCCGAACCCGAAAGCCCGGTGAACCACAACACGCGCGGGCGCTGGTTCTTGAGCGCGGCATGGTCGTCGCGGGTGATCGTGGTCGGCTGCCAGTGGACGTTTTGTGCACGGCGCAGGCTGAAGGCGATCATCCCTGCGCCCACGGTCGCATTGGTGAACTTGTCGATCAGGATGAAGCCGCCCAGCTGACGGCTCGTCTCATAGGCTTCGAAGGCGATCGGACGGTCGGTCGCCAGCTCGCACACGCCGATCGCGTTGAGGCCGAGCGTCTTGGCCGCGAGGTGTTCGAGGCTGCCCATGTCGATCTCGTATTTGGGCTGCTGGAGCGTGGCGGTGACGGTCTGCGTGCCCAGCTTGAGCCAGTAGCCGCGCCCGGGCTTGAGCGCGGTCTCGTCCATCCACACGATCGTCGCGTTGAACTGGTCGGACGCCTCGGGCGGGTCGCCTGCTGCGGCGATCACGTCCCCGCGCGAGCAATCCACCTCGTCAGCGAGCCTGAGCGTCACCGACTGGCCCGCCACCGCCTCGTCGAGATCGCCATCGAAGGTTGATATCGCCTTGACCGTGCTGGTCTTGCCGCCCGGCACCACGCGCACCTTGTCGCCCGGACGGACGGTGCCCGCGCTAATCAGCCCGGCAAAGCCGCGGAAGTCGGAAGTGGGCCGGTTGACCCATTGCACCGGCATCCGGAAGGGGCGCTCCTGCGCGGCGGTGTTGGCAAGCTCGACGCTCTCGAGGTGGTCGATCAGCGCCGGGCCATCATACCACGGCATGTTGGCAGAGGGGCCGCCATCTGGCCCTGCGGTGATGTTGTCGCCGCGAAAGCCCGAGACGGGAATCGCTTTGAAGGCATCGATCCCGATCTCCCTTGCGAAACCCGCGTAATCGGCAACGATATCCTCGAAGACCTGCTTGTCGTAGCCCACGAGGTCCATCTTGTTCACCGCGAGCACGACGTGCCGGATGCCGAGCAGGTTGACGAGGAAGGAGTGCCGCCGGGTCTGCTGGAGCACGCCCTTTCTCGCATCGACGAGGATCACTGCGAGGTCTGCGGTCGATGCGCCGGTGACCATATTGCGGGTATATTGTTCGTGCCCCGGCGTGTCGGCGACGATGAACTTGCGCCGCGCGGTGGCGAAGAACCGGTAGGCGACATCGATCGTGATGCCTTGTTCGCGCTCTGCGGCTAGGCCATCGACCAGAAGCGCGAAATCGATCTCCGCGCCTTGCGTGCCGTGCTTCGCGCTGTCGGCCTCGAGATGCGCGAGCTGGTCCTCGAAGATCATCTTCGAATCGTAAAGCAACCGCCCGATCAGCGTCGATTTGCCGTCATCGACGCTGCCGCAGGTGATGAAGCGCAGCAGCCCCTTGTGCTGGTGCGCGTCGAGATAGGCGGCGATATCCTCGCCGATCAGGGCGTCGGCCTGGTAGGCAGGATGGTCCATCAGAAATAGCCCTCCTGCTTCTTGTCTTCCATCGATGCCGACTGCCCCTTGTCGATCGCGCGGCCCTGCCGCTCGGACCCGGTGGCGAGCAACATTTCGCGGATGATGGCGTTCATGTCGGTGGCGGTGCTGACCGTCGCCCCGGTGAGCGGGTAGCAACCCAGCGTGCGGAAGCGCACCGAGCGCATCACCGGCTCCTCGCCCGCATCGAGCCGGAAGCGGTCGTCATCGACCACCAGGATCATCCCGTCGCGTTCCACCGTCGGGCGCGGGGCGGCGAAATAGAGCGGGACGATATCGATCTTCTCGAGCGCGATATATTGCCAGATGTCGAGTTCGGTCCAGTTCGAGATCGGGAAGACGCGGATGCTCTCGGCCGCATTCTTCTTCGCATTGTAGAGGTTCCACAATTCGGGGCGCTGGTTCTTCGGGTCCCAGCGATGCGAGGCGGTGCGGAACGAGAAGACGCGTTCCTTGGCGCGCGCTTTTTCCTCGTCGCGCCGCCCGCCGCCAAAGGCCGCGTCGAAACCGTGCTCGCTCAGCGCGGCCTTGAGCGGGTCGGTGAGCTGCGCCTGCGAGTATTGCGCGCTGCCGGTGTCGAAGGGGTTGATCCCCTGAAGCTCGGCTTCCTGGTTCTCGGCGACGATCAGCCTGAGCCCGTATTCGCGCACGGTCTTGTCGCGGTGGTCGAGCAGCGCCCGAAAATCCCACCCGCTCGCCACGTGCAGCATCAGGAAGGGCGGCGGCGCGGGATGGAATGCCTTGCGCGCCAGGTGCAGCATGACGCTCGAATCCTTGCCTACCGAATAGAGCATGACCGGGTTCTCGGTCTCTGCCACGACCTCGCGGAAGATGTGGATGCTCTCGGCCTCGAGCCGTTCGAGATGGGTCAGGGTGCGCATGTGCAGCCGGTTAATGCGCAGCCGCGGCGAAAAACACAAAGTTTTGGTTGGGGAGCGGCAAGGTTTGGAGCGGGTAAGGGGAATCGAACCCCTCTAGCCAGCTTGGAAGGCTGGAGCATTACCACTATGCTATACCCGCCCGCATCTCAGGCCAGCGCCATTGCCACCGAAAGCGGCTTTTCGTCAAGCAGATGCTTCGCCCGGCCGGATCGCGGCCTCGGCCCTGTTGGCGCGCACCGACCACCAGAAGGCCAGCCCGATCAGCACCGCGCCGATCAGCCCGGTGATCACCTCGGGGATGTGGTAGAAGGTGTTGACGAACATGATCACCGCCAGAGCGAGGATGGCGTAGAAGGCGCCGTGCTCGAGATAGCGATATTCGCTCATCGTCCCCTTGCGCACCAGGAAGATCGTCATCGAGCGCACGAACATCGCCCCGATGCCGAGGCCAATGGCAATGATGATAAGATTGTTGGTGAGCGCAAAGGCGCCGATCACCCCGTCGAAGGAAAAGCTTGCATCGAGCACTTCGAGATAGAGAAACGCGCCGAAACCAGCCTTGGCCACATCGCCGCTCGACGGGGTGGGCGGTTCGAGCATGTGGTTGACGATCTCCACCGCGAGATAGGTGAGCAGGCCCCCGATCGCCGCGGTGATGAAGGTCAGCGCGTCATCGGGAGCGAGCATGGTCGAGGTCGCCCAGACCCCGATCAGCACCACCCCGATCGCGATCGCCTCGATATTGGCGACCCGGGCAACGGGGCGTTCGATCGCGTGAATCCAGTTCAATTGCTTGTCGGGATCGAAGAAGAATTTCAGCCCGACCATGCCCAGGAACGCGCCGCCAAAGCCCATCAGGCCGATATGCGCGTCGCTGACGATGCGCTGGTATTCGCCCGGCTCGTTGAGCGCCAGCCGGATCGCATCGACAGGGCCGAGGCTGGCCGCGACCATCACGATCACCAGCGGAAACACGATCCGCATCCCGAACACCGCGATCGCGATGCCCCAGGTGAGAAAGCGCTGTTGCCACACCGGGGTCATGTCCTTCAGAACCGAGGCATTGACCGCGGCATTGTCGAAGGAGAGCGAGACCTCGAGCACGGCGAGCACCGCGCAGATCCACAGGATCGACAGCGTGCCTTCCAGCGTGCCGGAAATGCTCCAGCCATACCATCCGCCTATCGCCAGGCAGATGGCGGTGAAAAGCAGCGAACCCCAGAAATGCTTTAACATCGAACGGTCATATCCTTCGCGGTCGCGGTCAGCCCACGGCCATGTTGTCGATCAGGCGGGTGGACCCGATCCGCGCGGCTACCAGCAAGCGCGCGGGCCTGTCAGATAGGGAGGCGATCGGCGCAAGGGAAGCGGCATCGGCAAGCACGGCATAGTCGACGCTCTCGAACCCTGCTCCCAGCAACTGGTCCTCGAGCGCGGCGAGGGTGGGCGCGGCCTCCTGGCCGTCCTCGATCCGGGCGACGGCCTCTTCCATGGCGCGCGGCAAGGTGGCGGCGGCGCGCCGGTCGCTGTCCGACAGATACCGGTTGCGGCTCGACATGGCGAGCCCGTCGGCCTCGCGCACGGTGGGCACGCCGATGATCCGGTCGGCAGCGGGATGGGTGAGGTCGAGGTCGCGCGCCATGGCGCGGATCACCGCGAGCTGCTGGAAATCCTTTTCGCCGAAAAAGGCCATGTCGGGCCGGACCTGGTTGAACAGCTTGCAGACCACGGTTGCCACCCCGTCGAAATGGCCGGGCCGGGCCGCGCCGCACAGCCCTTCGCTGACCTGGGCGACCGAGACATTGGTGACGAAGCCTTCGGGATACATCACGCTCGCATCGGGCGCCCATAGCAGCGCACAGCCCTCGGCCTTCAGCATGGCGGCGTCTTCCTCGAGCTGGCGCGGATAGGCGTCTAGGTCCTCGTTTGCGCCGAACTGGGTCGGGTTGACGAAGACCGAGGCGACCACGTGATCGCACGCCTCGCGCGCGCGGCGCACCAGGATCAGGTGGCCTTCGTGAAGCGCGCCCATGGTCGGCACCAGAGCGATCGTCTCGCGCGCTTCCGGCCCCTCGCCACGCAGCCGCGCGACCTCTTTTCTCAACACATCGAGCGTGTGTGCGGTTTGCACCGGCTTTTCCCCTCGGATAGCATCGGTTAGGCGCTTAACCGCTCCCGGCGCGATCGCCAACGCTTGAGAAAAAGGGTTTTACCAAGAGCATGGACGCCAGAACGGCCCATCGTATCGTCTTCGCCAACGAAAAGGGCGGAACCGGCAAGTCGACCACCGCGGTGCATGTCGCCGTTGCGCTGTCCTATCTCGGCGCGCGGGTGACCGCGCTCGACCTCGATCCGCGCCAGCGCACCACGCACCGCTACATGGAAAACCGCTACCACACGATGCAGCGGCGCTCGATCAGCTTGCCAACGCCTGCTTGCGAGGTGTTTGCCGGCGGCGATCGCGACGCCATGCTGGCGACGGTCGAGCGGCTGGAGAAGGATTGCGATTTCCTCGTTATCGACAATCCGGGCCGCGATGATCCGCTCGCGCGCTGCGCGGTCGAGAACGCCGATACGCTGGTCACGCCGATGAATGACAGCTTCGTCGACTTTGACCTGATCGGCCAGGTCGATCCGGAAAATTTCAAGGTCAGGAAACTGTCCTTTTTCGCCGAGCTGATCTGGGAAGCGCGGTTGAAGCGCAGCCGCGCCACGATCGAGAACAAGCGCCCCGAAATGGACTGGATCGTGGTCCGCAACCGCACCGGCTATACCGAGGCGCGCAACATGGCCCGGATCGAGCGCGCCTTGACCGAAATGGCCAAGCGCGTGGGCTTTCGCGTAACCCATGGCCTGTCCGAACGCGTGATCTACCGCGAGCTGTTCCCCTCGGGCCTGACGCTGCTCGACAAGGGGCACCTGGGCGATCTGGGCACCAGCCACCTCGTCGCCCGGCAGGAATTGCGCGCCCTGCTCAAGGCGCTCAGACTGCCCGAATTCGAAAAACCGCAAACCGCGCTCGAGCTCGCCTGAAAAGGTGCTGCTCAAGATCGCCCTGCTTCTCATCGCCGCGAGCCTGTTGTGCCGCTGGGCGATCGGCCAGTGGCCGTGGCAGCTGGCGAAGGCGGGCACCGAGGGTGAGCGCAAGCGCAAGCACGCGCGGGCGGTGCTGGGTGTCGGCGCGCGCGCTGACAGGGCCGAAATCCTCGCTGCGCACAAGCTGGTCCTGACACGGGTCCACCCCGATCGAGGCGGCAGCGCGGCCAAGGTGCACGAGGCCAACGAGGCGCGCGACCTCCTGCTCGCGGCGCTGGGCGAGCCTCCCGCGCGGATCGCAAGCCGCGACGATGGCGATGCGGGGGGGTGATGCAGGCGGCAGGGACGGGGTCTAGACCGGCCGGAACGGGGCCATAATTGACCAATTTCGATGCATTGGCCGCGCCCGATTGCCGGCGCGGGGATTGACACGGACCCGCATAGCCAGCTTGGACGAACGGCATATCTGCCAGGCTTTCAGGACACGCTTTGATCATGTCGCACAATTTCGACCCCACCGTTCTGCGCGAATACGATATTCGCGGGATCATCGGCCAGACCCTTGGCGCGGACGATGCCCGTGCGATCGGCCGCGGTTTCGGCACCCTGTTGCGCCGCGAAGTGGGGCTCGATCAGGAAGCGCCCTGCGTGGCGGTGGGATATGATGGGCGGGTCAGCTCGCCCATGCTCGAACACGCGCTAGTCGAGGGGCTGACCGCGAGCGGGTGCAACGTGCTGCGGATCGGCCTGGGGGCCACCCCGATGCTCTATTATGCCGAGGCGTCACGCGATGAGGTGCAGGGCGGCATTCAGATAACTGGCAGCCACAATCCCTCCAATTACAATGGCTTCAAGATGGTCTTTCAGGGGCGACCGTTTTTCGGGGCCGATATCCAGCGGCTCGGCCGGATGGGAGCCGAAGGCGATTGGTGCGACGGGGCGGGAAGCACCGCCTCGCTCGACATCCTTGGCGAGTATGTCGAGCGCATGCTCGAGGGACTCGACGGGATCGACGAGGCCGCGCTTTCGGGCCTCAAGGTCGGCTGGGACGCGGGCAACGGCGCTGCCGGCCCCGCGCTCGAGGCGCTCACCGCACGGCTTCCGGGTGAACATCATCTGCTGTTTACCGAGGTCGATGGACATTTTCCCAATCACCATCCTGATCCGACTGTCGAGGCGAACCTTGCAGACCTGCGCGCGCTCGTCGCGGCGAAGAACCTCGACTTTGGAGTGGCCTTTGACGGCGATGGCGACCGGATCGGCGCGATCGACGGAACCGGCCGGGTGATCTGGGGCGACCAATTGCTGATGATCTATGCCGAGGACGCGCTCAGAACCCGCCCGGGCGCAACGGTTATCGCCGATGTGAAGGCCAGCCGCGCGCTGTTTGACCGGGTCGCCGACCTGGGCGGAACGCCGCTGATGTGGAAGACCGGCCATTCGCTCATCAAGTCCAAAATGAAGGAAACCGGCGCCCCGCTCGCAGGCGAGATGAGCGGCCACGTCTTCTTTGCCGACAGCTATTACGGCTTTGACGATGCGCTCTATGCCGGTGTCCGGCTGCTTGCCGCGAGCGCGCGGCTGGGCAAGTCGGTGACCGAATTGCGCGGCGCGATCCCGCCCATGCTCAACACTCCCGAAATGCGTTTCCAGGTCGACGAGGCACGCAAGTTCCCCGCGATCGCCGAAGTGACCGAGCGGCTTACCACCGATCCGGGCGAGCACGTCGAGAGCGTCAATGCCACCGATGGCGTGCGGGTGAACACGAAGGACGGCTGGTGGCTGCTGCGCGCCTCGAACACCCAGGACGTGCTGGTCGCGCGCGCCGAGAGCGACAGCGAGGAAGGGCTAGAACGCCTGATCGCCCAGATCGACGAGCAGCTCGAACTTTCGGGCCTCGAACGCGGGGAAAGCGTCGGCCACTAGGCGGCAGGGCAAAGCGGGAGACGGGAACGCCGCGCCCGGCTATACGCTTCTGATCCATGCCCGCCGCCGCCAACCCGCCCGCAATCCCGCCTGAAATCGCAGGCTGGTTCGATGCGCGCGGCTGGCGCATTCGCCGCCACCAGCACGACATGTTCGAAAAGGCGCGAGCGGGTCGCCATGCCTTGCTGGTTGCGGATACAGGCGCGGGCAAGACGCTCGCCGGGTTCCTGCCGACCCTGTGCGATTTCGCGCCCTCTGCCGGGCCGCCACCGGCAGACGGGCTGCACACGCTCTACATCTCACCGCTCAAGGCGCTCGCGCATGACGTGAAGCGCAACCTCCTCACCCCGGTCGAGGAGATCGGCCTGCCGATCAAGGTCGAGGCGCGCAGCGGCGACACCCCGTCCGATCGCAAGCGCCGCCAGCGCGAAAAGCCGCCGCATGTGCTCCTGACGACGCCCGAAAGCCTGTCGCTGCTGCTCTCCTATCCCGAGAGCCTGACGATGTTTGCAGGGCTGAAACGGATCGTGATCGACGAGGTCCACGCCTTTGCCACCGGCAAGCGCGGCGACCTGCTCGCGCTCGCGCTCACCCGGCTCCACGCCATCGCCCCTGACGCGGTGCGCGCCGCGCTTTCGGCGACGCTCGCCAACCCGCTCGCCTTCCAGGAATGGCTCGCCCCGCAGCCGCCCGAGGCCGAAGGCGAGATCCGCGCCGCCGACCTCGTCCTGGGCGAGCCGGGGGCCGAACCCGAGGTCGAGATCCTGCTCCCCGAGGAAGCGCGCGTGCCATGGGGCGGGCACGCGGCGACCTGGTCGATCCCGCAGCTCTACGAGGAGCTCAAGAACAACCGCACCACGCTGATCTTCACCAATACCCGCTTTCTTGCCGAATACATCTTCCAGCACCTGTGGGACGCGAACGAGGACAAGCTGCCGATCGGGGTCCATCACGGCTCGCTCAGCGTCGAGGCGCGGCGCAAGGTCGAAGGCGCGATGGCGCGCGGTGAATTGCGCGCGCTGGTGGCAACCGCGAGCCTCGATCTTGGCGTCGACTGGGGCGATATCGACCTCGTCATCCAGATGGGCGCGCCCAAGGGTTCCTCGCGCCTGCTCCAGCGGATCGGGCGCGCCAATCACCGGCTCGACGAACCCAGCCGCGCGCTCCTTGTGCCCGGCAACCGGTTCGAATTCCTCGAGGCAATCGCGGCCAAGGAGGCGGTCGATGCCGGCCAGCGCGACGGCGAGAGCTTTCACCCCGGAATGCTCGACGTGCTCGCCCAGCACGTCATGGCCTGCGCCTGTGCCGGCCCGTTCCACGAGGACGCGCTGCTCGCCGAGGTGCGCACCGCGCTGTCCTATGCCTGGCTCGACAAGGAGAAGTTCGCACGCGTTCTCAGCTTCGTCGAGAACGGCGGCTACGCGCTCAAGGCCTATGACAAGTTCAAGCGGATCGTGCGCGACAAGACAGGGGTTTGGCGGCTGTCGCACCCGCAACAGGCCGCGCGCCACCGGATCAATGCCGGCATCATCATCGATGGCGAGTTCCTCAACGTCCGCATCTCGGCAGGCGGCGGACGCGGAGGCCGCTCGCTCGGCAAGGTCGAGGAACGCTTTGCCGCGCAATTGTCGCCCGGAGACACCTTCGCCTTTGCCGGGACCAGCCTCGAGGTGGTCTCGGTCAAGGACATGGACGTGATCGTGCGCGCATCGAGCAAGGCGGCGATGATCCCCTCCTATGGCGGGGCGCGCATGCCGCTCACCACGCACCTTGCCGACAGGGTGCGCGCAATGCTGGTCGACCGCGCGGGCTGGGCGCGCTTTCCCGACGATGTGCGCGAATGGCTCGAAGTGCAGGATTACCGCAGCCAGATGCCCGGGCCCGGCGATGTCATGGTCGAGACCTTCCCGCACCAGAAGCGCCATTATGCCGTGTTCTACAGCTTCATCGGGTGGAACGCGAACCAGTCGCTCGGCATGCTGGTGACCAAGCGGATGGAGGATCGCGGGCTCCAGCCGCTGGGGTTCAACGCCAATGATTACTGCCTCGCGGTGTGGAGCCTCAAGCCGATCGAGGACCCCGCCCCGCTGCTCTCGCCCGATATCCTTACCCACGAATTCGTCGAGTGGGTGCAAGGCTCGCACCTCCTGCGCCGCGCCTTCCGCGAAGTCGCGGTGATCGGCGGGCTGGTCGAACGCCAGCATCCCGGCAAGCGCAAGACCGGCAAGCAGGTCACTTTCTCGACCGACCTCATTTACGATGTGCTGCGCAAATACGAGCCCGACCACGTCCTGCTCGAAGCGGCCTGGGCCGATGCGCGCACGCGGATGACCGATATCGGGAGGCTTTCAGACCTGCTCGACAACGCGCAGCAGCGGCTCCGCCATGTCGCGCTCGAACGCGTCAGCCCGCTGGCGGTGCCGATCATGGTGCTGATCGGCCGCGAGAACACTCCGCAAGGCTCGGCCGACGACGAATTGCTGCTCGAGGCCGAGGGGCTGGCGGGCGAGGCGATGCGGATCGACCCGCCTGCCGAAGGCGATTAGGGCGAGCGATCAGTCCCAGTCGCGGTGCCGGTGATTGCCGATAAAGGCGAAGCGCTTGGCGCCTGCATCCTTGATCAGCGTGAGCGTCCTTGCCGATGTGTCGTAGCTCGCGAGCGCGGCGGGCTCGAAGCGTAGCAGTGGCTCGTCTTCGCTCGCAGCAGCGGCGGCGACTTGCGCGGCAAGCTGGTCGCGGGTGAGCGGCGCGCCGTTCCAGCTGAGTTCGTCGGCCTCGCTGATCGCCACGGTGTTTTCGGCAAGCACCGCGAAAGGCGGGTCGATCGTCTCGCCCGGCAGATCGACCTGGGTGACATGCGGCTTGATGGGGACTGCGAGGATCAGCATGACCAGCAATACCAGCAGGACATCGATAAAGGGAGTGACGTTCATCTCGCCCATTGCTCGCCGCGAGCGCTTGTGCCGTCCGCGCGGATCGTATTGACCTGAAAAGCGGCTGCGGAAACCGGGGGAAGCGATAGCCATAATATCTCTCCTCTATGGGGAATGGTATAGTATATCATGGCAAAGAAGTAGGCAAATGAGACACAGTCAGGGTGCCTCTCCGCACCTGGACCCCAACGAAAAAGGGCGCCGCGATTGCTCGCAGCGCCCCCTCATCCGGCTAGTCCATTGCAAGGCCAGCCCGAAATGTTGTCCGCGTCAGCCGGCAGTGCCGAAGACGCGGTATTTCTCGTTTCCGACAAAGCCGAACTTGGTCACACCCGATGCCTTGATGATCTGCAGCACCTTGGCCGACAGGTCATAGCTGGCCTGCGCTTCGGGTTCGAACTGCAGTTCCGGCTCGACCGACATGGTGGTCGTTTCGGCCAGGATCGTGCGCAGCTGGCCCGAATTGACCGGATCGCCGTTCCACAGGATCTGGTCGGTCGAAGTCAGCACAAGCTTGTTCTTGACCGGATCGATCTGGATGTCGGTCGGTGGCGGGCTGCCTTGCGGCAGGTCGATATCGACCGAGTGGGTCGCCACCGGGATCGTGATGATGAACATGATCAGCAGCACGAGCAGGACGTCGATCAGCGGCGTCATGTTCATGTCGATCATTGGCTCGCCGTCGAGCTGGCCTCCAGCCATACCCATATCAGTTACTCCTCAAATATTGCACTGCGCGGCGCATCAGCCGTTCGGATCGACCGGGTTCGAGATGAACCCGACGGTCGGATAGCCGGCAGCCTGCACGTTGTAGATCGTGCCTGCGATGCAGCGCCACGGCGTGTTCACGTCGCCGCGAATGTGGACCTGCGGGATGCGGTCGGGGTCTTCCATGATGGCCTCGGGCCCGCCTGCGGCCTGGACGATCGCGTCGAGGCGATTGAAGGCCAGGTCGTAAAGCTCTTCCGAGGACACCGGGGTGATGTTGTTGAAGAACACCCGGCATTCGCCGGTGCGCGTGGCACCCTGGTAACCCGAACGGATCACACCGGGGGTGCGCCCTTCGGCATCGGTCGTGCTCACCGTGATCTGCAGGTTCTCGACCTTGTTCTTCGATTCGACCGATTCGAAGACCGGGATCTCGAGCCGTTCGATCGTCTGGATCGCCACCGGAACCGCGATGAGGAAGATGATCAGGAGCACCAGCATCACGTCCACCAGCGGTGTGGTGTTGATGTCGGACATTGGGGTTTCGCCCCCGCCTCCCATCTGGATCGCCATTAGCTAATTCCTTGAATTATTCTTGAAGCGGCGCTTGCGCGCCTTTGGCGTCTTGCCCGTCCCGCGTCGCGTTGCCGGTCGGCGGGGCAGGCTGGTGCGGCGGGGATGCGCCCATCGGACGCGCCCCCGCCATCACCGATCACTTCTTGAGCGAAGCGCTTGCACCGCCGGCGGTGGTGGCGGGCTTGGCAGCGGCCGGCTTGGCAGCGCCGCCCTTGGCAGCCGGAGCCGCGCTGACGGCCGGCTTGATCGAACCGTTCGAGCCGATATAGGCGACGATGTCGTTCGAGAAGTCGGTCATCAGGGCGTTGATGCGACGGTTGCGCGACTGCAGCCAGTTAAAGGCAAGCACGGCCGGAACCGCGACGAGCAGACCGATGGCGGTCATGATCAGCGCTTCACCGACGGGACCTGCGACCTTGTCGATCGAGGCCGAGCCTTCGATGCCGATATTGATCAGCGCGCGGTAGATACCGATCACCGTACCCAGCAGACCGATGAACGGTGCGGTCGCACCCACCGATGCGAGGAACGACAGGCCGCCATTGAGCGACTGGTTGATGGTGTCCTGCGAGTGAGCGAGCTCTTCCTCGACGAAGTGGATCTCGTTGCCGGCCCCTTCCATCTTGGCGTGGTGGTCCTGTGCGGTCACCGCGTCATCGGCGAGCTGGCGCCATGCGCTGTTCTTCTCGAGCTTGGTGGCGCCTTCGCGCAGCGTCGGAGCGCGCCAGAATGCGGTGCGAACACCCTTGTACTGGCGCATCACCTTGTTCTGTTCGAACAGCTTGGTGAACAGGATGTAGAACGATCCGACCGACATGATGACCATGACGCCCAGGATCGACCAGGCGACGGGGCCGCCTTCTTCCATGGCTTTCCAGAAGCCGAACTCGTTGACCGGCGCTTCGGTGTCGGCGGCAGCCGCTGCAAGATAATAAAGGTTCATTGCGAGTAGTCCTTTTAAAAAATTGTCCCCAAGGCGGCCGGATGTTCTCCAGTCCCGGCTGCCGTGAAATCCATCAGTTCAATCGATAGGTGATCCGCGTCGAATACGCACCCGTGGTCGGGTTGCCCGCATCGTTGAGCGCCGGGTTGAAGCGCGCATAGCGTTCCATCCCGCGGCAAGCGGCCTGGTCGAGAATGCTCGACCCGCTCGACGCCGTGACCGAGCAATTGGTTGCTCGACCTTCGGGCGTGACGGTGACGCGAACGCCCACGGTACCCTCGATTTCCTCACGCAGGGCGCGCGAGGGATAGTTTTCCTGGATCCGTGCAGCCCAGCGGCGCTCGTTGCGAGTCGTCGCACCGCGTGCCTGCGAAGGCGGCGGGGGCGGCGGCGGCGCTGCGACAGGCGCAGGCGGTGGGATGACCAGCGCCGGCGGAGCGGGCGGCGGTATCGTCGGCTGCGTCTGGATCGGTGGCGGGGCCGGCGCGATCTGGATCGGCGGCGGCGGTGCCACGGGCGGCGGCGGCGCGGTTTCCTCCGGCGGAGGCGGCGGCTCGTCCGGCTCTTCGGGGGGCGGGGGCTCCTCAATGTCGACCGTGGTGACGCGCTCGACGACTTCCTGCACGGCCGAAATGGCCAGGCCGGAAATGAGCAGGTACCCGATCAGCACATGGATCAACGCCACGATGATGATGGAAACCACCTTGTTTCCACTCATTTGTTGGTCAGCGTAGGCCATCCAGTCGCTTTCTCTCCATCTAGACTGCCGGACATGAGGTCCGACAAAATTGACACGCACCCGGTCCAGTCCAGAACCCCCGAATCGCTCGCGCCGAGGCGCAAGTGTCCAGGAACACTGCATCAGACCCGGGCCCGTGAATCCCGTAATCCTGTATCTTCCAGACCGTTCCCCGCTTTGCTCTCGCGACGCCCGTCAACCCTGTGGGCGCTCGCGCGAAACCGGTTCGCGGCCTACCAACCTGCGGGTCGGTTTCCCGGACGCCTCCAGATCGGTGCGGTTTGCGGCGAGGCTTTCTTCCAGTCTCTCCCCAAACCTCACGGGCTTTAACGGTCAACACTTAGGCAATCAAACGCTTTTACGGTTCAGGGCCAATTCAGCGCCTTGGATCTCTAGCGGTCCAGCACCATTATGAATGCATGAGAAAGCTGCAGGGTTTGAGCCATATGTCCCGCGTTAACGCGAATTTAACAACTGATTTCAAGGGCATGGCCCTGGCGCTTTGCGGCGCGTTGGCGCTCGTGTCGGGCGCCGCCCCGGCCCAGGCGCAGCACGAAGGCGCGATACCGGTCGCGGCCGATCTGGCCACCTATGCCGATCTCGCCAGCCTCGCCGAACGCAGCGACATGGTCATTCACGTGGAGATTCGCCGCCAGACCGAGGTCGAGCGTGAACGCGCCCCCGGACTCGCGCCCGGCCATGCCCGGCTCTACATCGAGGCGCGCACGCTCTCGCTGATCGCGGGCAATGCGCCGCTGGGCGAATCGCTCGCCTATCTGGTCGACGTGCCCCTGCGACCCAACGGAAAACCCGAAAAGCTCAAGAAGCGCGAGATGATCCTGTTCGCAGACGCGGTCCCGGGACGCGCGGGAGCGGTCCAGCTGACCGGGCGTAGTGCCCAGCTCGACTATTCGCCCGGCTTCGTCGATCGCCTGCGCCCTGTCCTGTCCGAGCTGGTCGCGCCCGATGCCCCGCCCGCGATCACCGGGGTGAGCGATGCGCTCTCTGTCCCCGGCACCCTGGCGGGCGAATCGGAAACGCAGGTCTTCCTCAGCGCCGATGACGGCGCGCCGGTCTCGATCACCGTTCTGCGCCGGCCCGGACAGCGCCCGGTCTGGGGCGTCTCGTGGGGCGAGATCATCGACAGCGCGGCGCGCCCGCCGCGACCCGGCACGCTGGCCTGGTACCGGCTCGCCTGCGGCTTGCCGGAAAGGCTGCCCTCTAGCGCCAATCTCGCGCAGGACATCGCCGCGCGCCGCCAGGCCGAGCGCGACTATGCGCTCGTGGTCGAGGAATTGGGCGCCTGCGAACGGGCGATCACCGAAGCGATCTGATCGGCGCTGCAAGCACAACTTGCTTGACCCCGACCCGGCTGCGCGCCAGCCCTGCATGCAGGTTATTGCAACGCAGCATCGGGACCGAGAGACGTGGGTGAGACAGCTTCCAGCAAACCGCTGACCATTGCCATTGCCGGGCTCGGCACGGTGGGCGTTGGCGTGATTCGCCTGCTCGAGACCAATCGCGACCTGATCGCCGCGCGCGCGGGCCGGGCGATCACCGTCACCGCCGTGAGCGCGCGCGACCGCAGCAAGGATCGCGGCGTCGATATCGCGCCCTTCGCCTGGGAGGATGACATGACCGCGCTCGCCGGGCGCGGCGATGTCGATGTCGTGGTCGAACTGGTCGGCGGTGCCGATGGCCCCGCGCTCGCGCTTTCGCGTGCCGCGCTCGATGCGGGCAAGGGGCTGGTCACCGCCAACAAGGCGATGGTCGCGCATCACGGCCTTGCGCTCGCCGAGGCCGCCGAGACCGCGCGCGCCCCGCTCAAGTTCGAGGCCGCGGTCGCGGGCGGCATCCCGGTGGTCAAGGGGCTGCGCGAAGGGACCAGCGCCAATGCGCTGACCCGGGTTTACGGCATACTCAACGGCACCTGCAATTACATCCTCTCGCAGATGGAGGCGAGCGGCGCGGACTTTGACGAAGTGCTCGCCGAGGCACAGGCGCTCGGCTATGCCGAGGCCGATCCGACCTTCGACATCGAGGGCATCGATGCCGCGCACAAGCTCGCCATTCTCGCCGCGATCGGCTTTGGCGCACGGATCGATTTCGACGCGGTCGATATCGTCGGGATCACCGGCGTGCGCGCCGCCGATATCGCCCAGGCCGACACGCTCGGCTTCGTCATCCGCCTGATTGCCGAGGCCGACATTGCCGATGGCCACCTGCTCCAGCGGGTGCGGCCGTGCCTGGTTGCCAAGGGCCATCCGCTCGCACCCGTCGACGGGCCGACCAATGCGGTTGTGGCCGAGGGCAATTTCTCCGGGCGGCTGCTGTTCCAGGGCGCGGGCGCGGGCGACGGACCGACCGCCAGCGCGGTGGTCGCCGACCTCATCGATATCGCGCGCGCGCAAGGCGGCCCCGGCGAATTCGGGGCGCCCTTCGCCATGCCCGCGGCACAATTGCAACCCTTCACCCCCGCCGATCCCGGCGAGCGAACCGAGCGCACCTATCTGCGCTTCACCGTCAAGGACCGCCCCGGCGTGCTCGCCGAGATTACCGCCGCGATGCGCGATGCCGATGTCTCGATCGAGAGCCTGATCCAGAAAGGCCGCGCCGAAGAAGGCGGCGAAGTGCTGGTGGCGATGGTCACTCACGAAGGGCCCGAGGCCCATGTCCGCCGCGCGCTCGACCTTCTCGACGGGTCCGAAAGCCTTACCGGCGCGCCGCTGGTCCTGCCGATCCTCGCCAGCTGAACGCTATTCTCCGGGCACGGGCGGGGCGTCGAGGCCGAGCGCCCGGCGGCGCTGGGCAATCGCCGCGGCGTTCGCCTCCTCGCGTCCGAGCGGTGGAAGCCCGCGCGCGATCCGGTCGGCATCCGAGCCGGGCGGCGCCTCGGGCAAGGCCTCGATATCGATCATGATCGCCGCTTCGGGCGGGCAGGGCGGGATCAGGCACAGCCCGCCGATTGTCGGCGCCCCGCGAAAGATGCCGCCGCCCGCAACATCGACAAGCTGTTCGCCCATGGTGCGCCGGGCATAGTCGCGCCGCCATTGATCGGCATCCCACGACCCGTCGCTCGCCTCGCCAAGCTGGCGGCACACGACGATCTCGTTGGCGATCCGCGCGGCATCGGCCTCTTCCTCGCAATCCTCGGCGATCAGCCGGTCGGATTGCGATCGCGGCACGGTGACCGACAGGTCGATTCCCTGCCTTTCGGCATCGGGCCGGTCCTGCGTTCCGTCTGCCGGGGCTTGCGCGAATGCGGGTGAGGCAAGGCCGTGGAGGGCAGCAAGAACGAGTGTGGCAGTGGCGGCATGGCGCGCAAATTCTGGCACAAGGTGGGTCCCCCGTCTCGACAAGCCGCTTCCTCCGGGTTTAAGCGCGAGGCCGCAGGCAAGCCCGAAAAGGACTGAATTTCGCATGAATACCCCCGACAACGGATTTCTTGGCACAGATATGCTCGCGGCCAAAGACACCGCGACGAATTCCGACGCGATCGACCGCGTGCTGGTGCTCGAAATGGTCCGCGTGACCGAGGCCGCGGCGGTCGCCGCTGCGCAATTGATCGGGCGGGGCGATGAAAAGGCCGCCGATGCCGCCGCTGTCGAGGCGATGCGGCGCGCCTTCGACACGCTCTACATGGATGGGACCGTGGTGATCGGCGAGGGCGAGCGCGACGAGGCGCCGATGCTCTATATCGGCGAGAAGGTCGGCATCGGCAAGGGCCCCGCGATCGACATCGCGCTGGACCCGCTCGAAGGCACGACGATCACTGCCAAGGCCGGGCCCAACGCGCTTGCCGTGCTGGCGGCGGCGGAAAAGGGCGACCTACTCAATGCGCCCGATGTCTATATGGACAAGCTCGCGGTCGGCCCAGGCCTTCCCGAGGGCGTGATCGATCTGGCGAAATCGCCGAGCGAGAACGTGCGCGCAGTGGCCGAGGCCAAGGGCAAGCAGCCCGCCGACATCAATGTCTGCGTGCTCGACCGGCCCCGCCATGCCGACCTGATCGCAGAGCTGCGGGGGCTGGGCTGCGGGGTCTTCCTGATCGGCGATGGCGATGTCGCGGGGGTCATCGCGGTGACCGATCAGGACACCGGGATCGACATGTATATGGGCCAGGGCGGCGCACCCGAGGGCGTGCTCGCGGCGGCGGCCTTGCGCTGCGTGGGCGGCCAGTTCAACGGGCGGCTGGTGTTCCGCAACGCCGATGAAAAGGCGCGCGCGAAGAAATGGGGCATCACCGATCTCGACCGGATCTACACGCTCGGGGACCTCGTGAAGGGCGACTGCATCTTCGCGGCCACCGGCGTGACCGACGGATCGCTGCTCGAAGGGGTCAAGCGCCGCCGCAAGTCGACCGGCGCGGTGATCATGACCACCGAGAGCGTGGTGATGCGCGCCTCGTCGGGCACGGTGCGCTGGGTCAAGGGCGAGCACAGGATCACGCCGCACAGGGCATGAACCGACAGTCCCGCCGCCACGGCGTTCCTCGCACCCGCAAGGACAACGCGCGCTGGGTCAAGGGCGAGCACAGGATCACGCCGCACAGGGCATGAACCGGGTGCGCAATGCCGTGTCGCCGCGCCCATGCGGCGCAAACTGCGGACAAGTCGCCATGCTCCCCTGTTGCCTTTCCCCGCGTCTCGGCTAGGCGGGTCCGAGGACAGACCAGCCTTAGGATTCGCACTCATGAAGATCATGTCGGGCAATTCGAACCTGCCGCTCGCGCGCGCGATCGCGGCCTATCTCGAAATCCCGCTCACCGATGCGAGCGTGCGCCGCTTCGCCGACGAGGAAATCTTCGTCGAGATCCACGAGAACGTCCGCGGCGAGGATGTCTTCCTGGTCCAGCCGACCAGCTATCCGGCGAACGACAACCTGATGGAGCTGCTGATCTGCATCGATGCGCTGCGCCGCGCCTCGGCCAAGCGGATCACGGCGGTGGTGCCCTATTTCGGCTATGCCCGCCAGGACCGCAAACCCGGTCCGCGCACCCCGATCTCGGCCAAGCTGGTCGCCAACCTCATTACCGAGGCGGGTGCTGACCGGGTCCTGGCGGTCGATCTGCATGCCGGCCAGATCCAGGGCTTTTTCGATATCCCGACCGACAATCTCTATGCCGCGCCCGTCATGGCCGCCGATATCCAGGCGCGTTCCGGCGGCAAGGACCTGATGGTGGTCAGCCCCGATGTCGGCGGCGTGGTTCGCGCCCGCGCTCTGGCGAAAAGGCTCGACAACGCCCCGCTGGCGATCGTCGACAAGCGCCGCGACCGCCCGGGCGAGAGCGAGGTGATGAACATCATCGGCGAGGTCGAGGGGCGCCATTGTGTGCTGATCGACGACATCATCGATTCGGGCGGAACCCTGTGCAACGCGGCCGAGGCGCTGCTCGAGAACGGGGCCAAGTCGGTCGCCGCCTATATCACCCACGGCGTGCTGTCAGGCGGTGCGGTGGCGCGGATCGACGGGTCGAAGCTGGAAGAGCTGGTGATCACCGATTCGATTCGCCCGACCGAGGCGACCGAGAAATCGACCCGTATCCGCACCCTGCCGATCGCGCCGCTGGTGGGCGAGGCGATCCGCCGGATCGCCGATGAAAGCTCGGTCTCGAGCCTGTTCGACTAGTCGTCGATCCGCCAGGGATAATCGCCTGCGGGCCGCGCGCGGCCGAGCACTTCGAGCCGGCGCGACTGGCGCGCTTCGAGGGTGAGCGTCATGAAGGGCTGCGAGGTCTGGGCGAACTGCCGCGGGGTCATCCCGAAAAAGGCACGGAATTCGCGGATCATGTGGCTCTGGTCGAAGAACCTGAGCGCGGCTTCCTCGGCCTCGGCATCGTCGGCGACCCCCTGGAGATGCGCAGCGATATCGAGCGCGCGCGCCCGGCGCAGCACCTGCCGCGCGGTCTGGCCATAGGCGCGCTTGATCTGCCGCTCGAGCGAACGGCGCTCGATATCGTGTTCCTCGGCAAAGGCGCCGATCTCGAGATTGGGATTGGCGAACACCGCCTTGTCGAAGGCCTCGATCACGGGTGAAGGCGTCTTGCCGCCGGTCAAGCTGACCACCTGGCGCATCAGGGTCTCGGCCACTGCGAGCCAGCGTTCGACCGGAGCTTCGGGATCGAGCCATTCGATCAGCTTCTCGCTCGAACCCCATTCCTCCTTGCCGTAGATGTGATCGTAGAGGATTATCCGGTCGAGCGTGTCGGCCATCTCAGGCCCCTTCAGCGCTGCGACCGCGCCGGGCTTGAGCGCCACCCCGACCGTGGCGAAACTGCCGCTGACGCTCACCGCCATGCGCTTGGTCTGCGGGCCGAAGAACAGTGCCGAGGGGCCATAGCGCCCGTAACCGTCGCGCGTCTCGGCGGTCCAGTCGCCCGAGAACAGCACCCGCAGGACCGGGGTGTCGGCGAGCATTCCGCACCGGATCGAGGTGCCCTCGGCAAGATCGACCTTGGTGGCATAGACCCGCGCGATCCACGGCGCGAGATCGGGCGCCGGCGCGCGGTTGTTCGACAGGGGCTTGCCATCGCGGGTATGCCCCAGCGCCGAGCGCAGCGCCGGTCCGTCAGCGCGCTCGCCGGCGCGCGTCTCGATCGCGCTGTCCTGTCCGCTTGTGCGCTTCTTGTCGCGCCGATCCGCCGGACCGGAATTCTCGAAATCCATCGTTGCCCTGCCCCCAACGCATGAAATTTCCAAGCCGACCCGCAGGGGCTTGGCGACCCACCCGTGCGGCGCGTGTACATTTTGTGATGCCATTATACAACGTTAACCCTATGGCGGCGGGTCTTGCGTCCGGCTCCGACCTCGCCCAACGAGCCGCACATCCCCGCTGCCAGCACCAGGAGCACCCCCGTCATGACCCCCGCCGATCTCGCCCTTGCCAACCGCCTGGCCGATGCCGCCGGCGCAGCCATCCGCCCGCTGTTTCGCGGCGATGCGGGCGCCGATGCCGAGCGCAAGGCGGATGCCAGCTTCGTCACCGAAGCCGACCGCGCGGCCGAGGCGGCGATGCGCGCCCTGATCGAGGCCGAACGCGCCGAGGACGGGATCATCGGCGAGGAATACGGCACCCGCAACGAGAGCGCGGGCCGCCAGTGGGTGCTCGACCCGATCGACGGCACCACCAGCTTCATCGCCGGCCGCCCGATCTTCGGCACGCTGATCGCGCTGATGCAGGATGGCTGGCCGGTGCTCGGAGTGATCGACCAGCCGATCGCGGGCGAACGCTGGGTCGGCAGGGTCGGCGAAGGCACCACCTTCAACGGCGTGCCGGTGCGCGCGCGAACCTGCCGCGAACTGTCCGACGCGGTGCTCGCCACCACCAGCCCGCACTGCTTTGCAGGCGACGAGGTCGATGCCTTCATGGGCGTCGCCAAGACGGTCGCGGAAAGGAAGATCATCTATGGCGGCGATTGCTACAATTACGGCCTGCTCGCGCTCGGCCATGTCGACGTGGTGATCGAGGCGGGTCTCAAGCTCCACGATTACGCCGCGCTCGCCCCCGTGGTCGAAGGGGCAGGCGGGACAATGAGCGACTGGCAGGGCAACCCGCTCGATGCCGATAGCGACGGCAGCGTGATCGCGCTGGGCGATCCGGCGCGGCTCGAGGGCGTGCTCGAAGCCATGGGCTGAGCGCGCGCGGGTCGGTGCCAGTAATCAGGTGCCAGTATTCAGGTGATGGTCATCGCCTGTCGGCTTGCCCGGCGAACCCTTTTTCGGCGAGAGTGATTGCAATGAAAGCCCAACCCCATCCAGACCAGGAACGCCGGCTCGCCGCGCTGCGCGAACTCGACATTCTCGACACCGATTTCGAACGCGAATACGACAATATCGTCGAGATCCTTTCGCATCTGTGCGAGGCACCGATCGCGGTGGTGAACCTGATCGATGCCGATCGCCAGTGGTTCAAGGCCGAAACCGGGCTCGGCGTGCGCTCGACCCCGCTCGACACCAGCCTGTGCTCGCACGTCATCCTCGAAGAAGACTTCGTCGAGATCCCCGACACGCTTGCCGATCCGCGCATGGCCGACAACCCGCT
This sequence comes from Qipengyuania nanhaisediminis, assembly GCF_045862805.1. GTDB lineage: Bacteria > Pseudomonadota > Alphaproteobacteria > Sphingomonadales > Sphingomonadaceae > Erythrobacter > Erythrobacter nanhaisediminis_A. Next base: position 233,257 of record NZ_AP025760.1, on the reverse strand, counting down.
GTGCTGCGAGGAAGACGGTCTGCGCTTCTATGCCGGCGCGCTGCTCAAGACCGAAGAGGGGCTGCCGGTCGGAACCTTGTGCGTGCTCGACCGCAAGCCGCGCGAACTGACCGAATTCCAGCGCGAGATGATCCGTAAGCTCGCCTTGCAGGTCACGCGCCTGCTCGACCTCAGGCTCGCGCTCAAGCGTCAGGAAGTGCTCGCGCGCGAGATCGATCACCGGGTCAAGAACACCTTTGCCTCGATGTCGGCGCTGGTGCGGATGCAATCGAGCCGCGCCAAGAGCGAGGAGACCCGCGGCGCGCTCGACCAGATCGCGGGCCGTCTCGCCTCGGCGGCGGCCCTTCACGACCAGCTGCACCGCTCGATGCTCGGCGGCGATGTCGAGCTTGCGCCCTTTGTCGATCGGCTGGTCGGTTACCTGCGCGAAATCTCGGGCGAGGGCGCCGCGATCGAGGCACGGATCGCGCCGGCAAGCCTGCCGTCGGAGGCCGCGAGCATTGTCGGCCTCGCGATCAACGAATTCGTCGCCAACGCCTTCAAGCATGGCGGCGCACCCGGCTCGTCACCTGTGACCATCACCGGAAAGACCGATGGCGATCACTATGTCCTCACCTGCAGCGATGGCAGCAAGGCCGATGCCCGCGTGCTCGACGCGATCGCCGCATCGGGCGGGCTGGGGATCAAGATCATCGAGACCTGCGCGCGCACGCTTGGCGGCGAGCACGATTGGTCGCTCGGCGATGAAGGGGTGGTGCTGACCCTGCGCTGGACCCCGGCCAAGGCGGCCTAGCGCGCGCCCGCCTCGGCCCGCTCGCGGATCACCGCGAGGATGTTCGACTGGATGTCGCCGAGGAAGAGCTCGCCCCACAGCGTGCCATAGGCGTTGAGCTTGGTCCTCGCGGTGTAGCGCGTGTGCAGTGTCAGCCGCACGCGACCGGGCGCGATCTGGTCGAGCGTGTAGCCGCCGCTGTCGATGGTCATGTAATCGCTGTCGGGGCGCAGGTGCGGATCGGTGAAATCCCAGCCATCGCTCGCGGGAAAGACGAAGTCCCATCCGATCGCCCGGCCCGGCTGCCAGTGGGTCACATGCTCTTCGAAGGCGATCGAGCGGCCCCATTCGGCGTGGCGGACCGCGCCCACGCCCCGGCCCGAAAGCGTGGCGGCGACCGGGCGCGGAACCCCGACGAGGTCCTGCGTCACGTTCCAGCGCCCTTCCTGGCTTTCGAGCGCAGGGACCGATTGCATCAATGCCCACACGGATTGCCGGTCCGCCGCGATCTCGACGCTGCGCGACACCTCGTAGCTGTCCACCGGGTTGGGGATCGCCTGTTCGAGCGGGACCATGACCAGCGGAACGGCGAGCAGCGCGCTCGCCCGGAAGGTCGCCGCGCTCGCTTGCGGATCGGGCACGCGCGGGCCGAAGCGATAGAGCAGCAGCGTGCCGCCGATCCCGCTCACCAGCCAGATCGGTGCGAGCATGACGATGCACACCGCGCCTTCCCGGAGCACGAGGGCCGCGATCACGATCATGCCCAGCGCCAGCAGGGTGGGCGAGAGGATGTAATAGGACTTGGGCCGCTTGCCCATCGGGTCGCCGACAAAGGCGACGAAGGCCGATATCACCGCCGGCTGGACGATCGCGAAGACCACGCTGACAAGGCCCAGCCCGCCGAGCACGTGGAGGGTGAGGAAATAGGAGGCGAGCGCATAGCCAGCCGCTGCCAGCAGAGCGAGCGCGATCCGTCCGGCGGGGCTGGTGAGGAACCAATCGTCCATTGCTGCCGAGCAGGACTAGCACCTCGCGCGGCGCGGTCCATTGAATTGCGCAAGGCTGTTGGTGCGCAAGGTGCAAGCCGCGCTTTGGCGCTTTCCTACCGCGCCACGGTCTTGCAGGCTGGCGCGCATGGCTGCACCCGCTCCCCTCCCGGTCCCTGTGATCGACCCGCCCGATCAATCGCCGTCTATTGATCGAATGGGTTTTTACGCCAGGGGCGTGTTCCATGTGTTCCAGCCGTGCCGTGTGCGCGACGAAGCGAGCCGGGCGCGATTCGCTTGCCCGCCGCCCGGTCCGGCTCGCGCAAAAGGCTTGCCTAGGCCCGCGCGCGGCCCTATGTGGCGCGACTTCAACGACACGAATCAACGGGCCTGCCTGGCGACAAGGGCTGCCAGGGCCGGTCAAACGTGTCTCTGATCAAAGGAGATGAAAATGCCCAAGCTGAAGACCAAGAGCGGTGTGAAGAAGCGCTTCAAGATCACCGCGACCGGCAAGATCAAGCACGGTGTCGCGGGCAAGCGCCACCGCCTGATGAGCCACAACGCGAAGTATATTCGCCAGAACCGCGGCACCGACGTGCTGTCCGATGCGGACACCAAGACGGTGAAGAAGTGGGCGCCCTACGGGCTCGACTGACGCGATCTAAGGAGAAAAGAATATGCCTCGCATCAAACGCGGCGTCACCACGCGCCAGAAGCACAAGCGGCTGCTCGAACAGGCCAAGGGCTATCGCGGTCGTCGCAAGAACACCATCCGCGTCGCGCGCCAGGCGGTCGAAAAGGCCGGCCAGTACGCCTATCGCGATCGCAAGACCAAGAAGCGCAATTTCCGCGCCCTGTGGATCCAGCGCATCAACGCCGCGGTCCGCGCCGAAGGCCTGACCTATTCGCAGTTCATGCACGGCGTGAAGCTGGCCGGGATCGAGCTCGACCGCAAGGTCATGGCCGACCTCGCCATGCACGAGGAAGCGGCGTTCAAGTCGATCATCGCTCAGGCGAAGAGCGCGCTTCCCGCCTGAGGCGAAACGCGCTTTCCTACTGCGCTTCTTTCGCGGTAGCTACGCATTAAGGGGCCCCGGCGCGCACACTAGCGAGCCGGGGCTCCGCGCGTTTGGCGGCAGGCGGCACATTCCCGCTTTGCATCGCCGGGCGTTTGGCGCTAGCGGACCCGCTCACCAAAGCAGGCCGATCATGACCGAGATGACAGACCAGAAACGCGCGGCGCTCGATGCCATTGCCGCTGCCGAAACGCTCGACGCGCTCGAGCAGCAGCGGCTCGAAGCGCTCGGCAAGAAAGGGTGGGTGAGCCTCGCCCTCAAGACGCTGGGCCAGATGAGCCCCGACGAACGCAAAGAGGCCGCCCCCGCGATCCAGCAGGTGCGCGCGGAGATCGCCGATGCGATCGAGGCGAAGAAGGACGCGCTCGAGGCCGAGGCGCTCGAGGCGCAGCTGGCGAGCGAGACGCTCGACCTGACGCTTCCTGCGCCGGCTTACGAACGCGGTTCGGTCCACCCGGTCAGCCAGGTGATGGACGAGCTGGCCGAAATCTTCGCCGATCTCGGCTTCGCGGTCGCGACCGGTCCCGAAATCGAGGACGACTGGCACAATTTCACCGCGCTCAACATGGACGAATCGCACCCTGCGCGCGCGATGCACGACACCTTCTATTTCCCCGACGCGGCACCCGATGGCGGCGAGATGCTCCTGCGCACTCACACCTCGCCGGTGCAGATCCGCACGATGAAGGCGATCGCCAAGGCCAATCCCGGCGGCGCCCCGGTGCGGATCATCGCCCCGGGCCGCGTCTATCGCTCGGACAGCGATGCGACCCACACGCCGATGTTCCACCAGGTCGAAGGGCTCGTGATCGACCGCGACATTCATCTCGGCCATCTCAAGTGGACGCTCGAGACCTTCCTCAAGGCCTTCTTCGAGCGCGAGGACATCGTGCTGCGCCTTCGCCCGTCCTATTTCCCCTTCACCGAACCCAGCGTCGAGGTCGATGTCGGCTATGCCAACGAGGACGGCCGCCGCGTCGTTGGCGGGTCGGGCGACGATGCGGGCCACGACTGGATGGAGCTTCTCGGCAGCGGCATGGTCAACCGCCGCGTGCTCGAGATGGGCGGGTTCGATCCCGACCAGTGGCAGGGCTTTGCCTGGGGCCTCGGGGTCGACCGGCTGGCAATGCTCAAATACGGCATGGACGATCTGCGCGCCTTCTTCGACGGCGATCCGCGCTGGCTCGCCCATTACGGCTTCTCGCCCTACGACCAACCCACGCTTTCGGGCGGAGTGGGAGCGCGCGCATGAAATTCTCGCTGACCTGGCTCAAGGACCACCTCGAAACCGAGGCGAGCCTTTCCGAAATCACCGACGCGCTCAACGCGATCGGGCTCGAAGTCGAGGGCGTCGAGGACCCCGCCGAACGCCTTGCAGGCTTCACCGTGGCGAAGGTCCTGACCGCCGACAAGCATCCCGATGCCGACAAGCTGCAGGTGCTCAGCGTCGATACCGGCGATGGCGAGCCGCTTCAGGTCGTGTGCGGTGCGCCCAATGCGCGCGCGGGCATGAAAGGCGTGCTCGGCCAGCCGGGCGCGGTGGTGCCTGCCAATGGCATGGAACTGCGCAAGAGCGCGATCCGCGGGGTCGAATCGAACGGCATGATGTGCTCGGTGCGCGAGCTTGAACTCGGCGACGAGCATGATGGCATTATCGAGCTTCCCGAAGACGCGCCGGTAGGCGCGAGCTTTGCCGATTATCACGGCGCATCGCCGGTCATCGACGTCGCGATCACGCCCAACCGCCCCGATTGCATGGGTGTCCATGGCATCGCCCGCGATCTCGCGGCAGCAGGTGTCGGGACCCTGAAACCGATCGCCTTCCCCGCATTTACGGCGCAAGGCAAATGCCCGGTCGAAATCCGCACCGACGATGCCGAGGGCTGCCCGGCCTTCTATGGCCGCGTCATCAAGGGCGTCAAAAACGGCCCGTCGCCCGACTGGCTGCAGCAGCGGCTGACGAGCGCGGGGCAGCGCCCGATTTCGCTGCTGGTCGATCTCACCAATTACATGATGCTCGCCTTCGGCCGCCCGGCGCATGCCTATGACCTTGCCAAGCTGACCGGCGCCATCGTCGCCCGCCGCGCGAAACCGGGCGAACAGGTGCTTGCGCTCAACGAGAAGACCTACACGCTCGATGACAGCATGACCGTGATCGCCGATGACAACGGCGTCCACGACATCGCCGGGATCATGGGCGGCGAGCACTCGGGCGTGACCGAGGGCACCACCGATGTCCTGCTCGAGATCGCCTATTTCAACCCTGCGCGCATCGGCGTGACCGGGCGCAGGCTCGGCCTTGCCTCGGACGCGCGCACCCGGTTCGAACGCGGGGTCGATCCGGCCTTCCTCGAAGACGGGCTCGACCTTCTCACCGGGCTGATTGTCGAGCTTGCAGGCGGCGAGGCGAGCGAGATCGTTCGCGCAGGCTCACCTCCGAGCGAGCCGAAGTCGATCGCCTTCGACCCGTCGCTGACCACCCGGCTCGGCGGGGTCGAGATTGCCGAGGACGAGCAGAAGCGCATCCTCGAAAGCCTCGTTTTCCAGGTTTCCGGCGACTGGCAGGTGACCTGCCCGCTGCGCCGCCACGACATCGAGGGGCCGGCTGACCTGGTCGAGGAGGTCGTGCGCATCCACGGTCTCGACACAGTCGAAAGCGTCGCCCTGCCGCGCACGGATGGCGTGGCCCGCCCGACCGCGACACCCGAACAGATGGTCGAGCGCAAGCTGCGCCGCGCAGCGGCAGGAAGCGGCCTTGACGAAGCGATCACCTGGTCGTTCCTGCCGGTCGATGCCGCCGAGCATTTCGCCGATGGGTCGGAGTTGTGGGTGCTCGACAATCCGATCAGCGAGGACATGAAGGCGATGCGGCCCTCGCTCGTTCCCGGCCTGCTGATCGCGGCCAAGCGCAATGCCGATCTCGGTGCTGCAACCACTCGCCTGTTCGAGATCGGACGGCGCTATTTCCGCGGCAATGACGGCACCAGCGACGAGCGAGCGACGCTCGGCGTCGTGCTTGCCGGAGAGAAAACGCAGCGCAATTGGCAGTCGGGCAAGGCGACACATTTCGATGCCTTCGATGCCAAGCAGGTCGCGCTTGCGCTGCTCGAAGCTGCCGGGGCGCCTGCCGACAAGCTGATGGTGATGGGCTTTGATGGTTCGGGGCTTGGCGACCAGTTCCATCCCGGCCAGTCGGCGACATTGCGGCTCGGCCCGAAAAAGGTTCTCGCGCGCTTCGGCATGGTTCATCCCGCAACGCTCAAGGCCTTCGACACTGACGGGCCGGTTGCCGCACTCGAACTGTTCCTCGACGCCTTCCCCGCGAAAAAGGCCGGCAAGGGCCCGGTCAGCTTCGCACGCCCCGAATTCGCGCCGCCCGCATTGCAGGCGGTAACGCGCGACTTCGCTTTCCTCGTTCCCGAGGACCTCGCTGCCGACGATCTGCTCAAGGCGGTTCGCGGTGCGGACAGAACCCATGTCACCGGCGCGCGGGTGTTCGACCTGTTCACCGGCGAAGGCGTTCCCGAGGGGCAGAAATCGATCGCGATCGAAGTGACACTGCAACCGCGCGAAAAGAGCTTCAAGGACAAGGATCTGAAAGCCATCGCCGAAGCCGTCGTCGCCGCGGCGGCCAAGCGGGGAGCGCAGCTGCGCGGCTGATCGCAGCAGCACGGGCAAAACCATGTCGAACAGGCGCACCTTCGCGATCATCTCGCACCCTGACGCGGGCAAGACCACGCTGACCGAGAAGCTGCTGCTTCAGGGCGGCGCGATCCACCTTGCCGGCGAGGTCAAGGCACGCGGCGCGGCGCGGCGGGCGCGTTCGGACTGGATGAAGATCGAGCAGCAACGCGGCATCTCGGTCACTTCGTCGGTGATGACCTTCGAGCGCGCCTTCGACGATCTGGGGAGCGTCACCTTCAACCTGCTCGACACGCCGGGCCACGAGGACTTCTCCGAAGACACATACCGCACGCTCACTGCTGTCGATTCGGCTGTCATGGTGATCGATGCGGCCAAGGGTATCGAGCCGCAGACGCGCAAGCTGTTCGAGGTCTGCCGGTTGCGCTCGGTCCCTATCATCACCTTCGTCAACAAGGTCGACCGCGAGGGCCGGCCAGTCTTCGAACTGCTCGACGAGATTGCCGACATGCTCGCCCTCGACGTGTCGCCGCAGATGTATCCGGTCGGCATGGGCGGCGAATTTGCGGGCATTCTCGATTTTGCGAGCGGGGAGGTGGTCGTCCCCGAAGGGCCTTCGCGCGAATACCATGGCAAGCGCGTTGCCGATTTCGACCTGCCCGAAGAGATCGCGGAAAATGTCGAACTGGCACAGATCGGCTATCCCGAATTCGACCTCGAAGCCTATCGCAATGGCGATCTGACGCCGGTCTATTTCGGCTCGGCGCTCAAGAATTTCGGTGTGACCGAACTGATCGAGGCGATCGCGCGATATGCCCCGCCGCCGCGCCCGCAGCCCGCCGGCGAGGAACAGGTCACGCCTGACCACGACGAGGTCACCGGCTTCATCTTCAAGGTCCAGGCCAACATGGACCCCAACCACCGCGACCGGATCGCGTTCATGCGGCAGGTCTCGGGCACGTTCAAACGCGGCATGAAGCTGACGCCGAGCGGGCTGGGCAAGCCGATCGCGATCCATTCGCCGATCCTGTTCTTCGCGCAGGACCGCGAGATCGCCGACACCGCCGAGGCCGGCGACATCATCGGCATTCCTAATCACGGCACCCTGCGCGTCGGCGACACGCTAAGCGAGAAGGACAAGGTGCGCTTTACCGGCCTGCCCAATTTCGCGCCCGAGATCCTGCGCCGCGTGCAGCTCAAGGATCCGACCAAGACCAAGCAATTGCGCAAGGCGCTCGACGATCTCTCCGAAGAGGGCGTGATCCAGGTCTTCTATCCCGAGATCGGCGCGAACCACATCGTCGGCGTGGTCGGGCAATTGCAGCTCGACGTGCTGATCTCGCGCCTGTCGGCCGAATACAAGGTCGAGGCGGCGCTAGAGGCCTCGCCCTTTGCCACCGCGCGCTGGATCAAGGGCGACGACAAGGCGCTCGCCGAGTTCGAAAGCTTCAACCGCGCCAATCTCGCGCGCGACCGCGACGGCGATCTCGTCTTCATGGCCAAGAGCCCATGGGACGTGAACTACCAGGTCGAGAAGAATCCCGAGCTCACCTTCAGCGCGACCAAGGAGCGCTAGGCTTGATGGGCCGGCGACTTCGCGGCAGAGACGGCGCCATGACGACCCACGGCCCGACTTCGCAGACCTTCATTTCGCAGCGCCTCAAGCTCAACTATTTCGACTGGGGCGCGCTGGACGACGAGGGGCGTGAAAAGCCGCCTCTGGTGCTGGTCCATGGCGGACGCGACCATGCGCGCAGCTGGGACTGGACCGCGGAAAAGCTGGCCGATGACTGGCACGTCGTCGCGATGGACCACCGCGGTCACGGCGACAGCGACTGGGTCTCCGACGGGGTCTATGCGGTCAACGACATGGTCTATGACCTTGCTCAACTCATCCACCAGCTGGGGCGCGGACCGGTCTCGATCGTGAGCCATTCGATGGGCGGCAATGTCGCGCTGCGCTATGCCGGGATGTTTCCCGAAATGGTCACCAAGCTCGTCGCGATCGAGGGGTTGGGGCCGAGCCCCGAATGGCAGGCCAAGCAGCGCGCGACCCCTTATCCTGAACGCATGCGCGAATGGATCGAGAAGAAGCGCAAGGCCGCAGGGCGATCCCCGCGCAAATACGAGAGCATCGAGGCCGCCTTCGCGCGGATGATCGAGGAAAATTCCTATCTCACCGAGGCGCAGGCGCGGCACCTGACTATCCACGGGGTCAATCGCAACGAAGACGGCACCTATAGCTGGAAATTCGATCCGCACCTCAATGTCTGGGGCGTCGAGGATGTCGCCGACGAATTCCTCCACGCGACATGGTCGGCGATAAGCTGTCCGACGCTGCTTCTCTATGGCGCGGACAGCTGGGCCTCGAACCCGGAAAAGGACGGGCGGATCGCGCATTTCAACGATGCACGCGTGATCGAATTCGAAGAGGCGGGCCACTGGCTTCACCACGATCAGTTCGACCGGTTCATGGATGTGCTCGACAATTTCCTCTGACCGGTGGCGCCAGATCGGCTGCTGCCTGCCCAATATTTGCACAGCGGGTTAATTTTTAGGCAGGGGATGTCCCCAAGCCGTTCCCGCGCGAGTGCGCCACCGCACGGAAGAGCCCCGCCAGCGTGACTGGCACGCGCCTTGCAAACCTGTAGCTCAGCCGGTTCGCCGGCCTGTTCGCACAGAGGATCAGCGCGCATGAAATTCATCATTGCCATTATCAAGCCATTCAAGCTCGACGCGGTCCGAACCGCGCTCGGGGAAATTGGCGTTGCCGGGATGACCGTGTCCGAAGTGCGCGGCTTCGGCCGCCAGAAGGGCCAGTCCGAGATTTATCGCGGTGCCGAATACACCACCAACATGCTGCCCAAGGTGAAGCTCGAAATTGCCGCTGACGATGCCATCGCTGCGCAAGTGATCGAGACGATCCAGCAGACCGCCAACACCCAAGCCATCGGCGATGGCAAGATTTTCGTTCTCGACCTCGCTTCCGCCACCCGGATCCGCACCGGCGAATCCGGCGAGACCGCGCTTTGACAATGGGGACCACAATGATCCGCAAACACGCAATCCGCGCTGCCGCGACCGGCACCGCGCTTCTCTTCACGACCGCGGCTCTTGCACAGGAAGCTGCCGAGGCTGCGCCCGCAGTGCCCAATCCCGGCAACAATGCCTGGATGATGACCGCGACCGTGCTCGTTCTTCTCATGATCCTGCCTGGGCTCGCGCTGTTCTATGGCGGCCTCACCCGGGCCAAGAACATGCTTTCGACCATGACCCAGATCGGCGCGACCGCTTCGCTCGCCATGCTGGTCTGGGTGATGTGGGGCTATTCGACCGCTTTCGGGCCGGAGGGCAATGCCTTTTACGGCTGGGGCGCGGCGTTCCTCCAGGGCGTCACCGCTGACAGCGTCGCTGCGACCTTCACCGACGAAGTGATCAGCGAATACGTGTTCATCAGCTTCCAGATGACCTTCGCCGCGATCACCGCCGCTCTGATTCTCGGCGCGACGGCCGAGCGAATGAAGTTCAGCGCAGTGATGGCCTTCGTGCCGATCTGGTTGACGATCGTCTATTTCCCCATCGCTCACATGGTCTGGGCCGGAGGCGGATTGCTGTTCGAGGACGGCGCTCTCGATTTCGCCGGTGGCACCGTGGTGCACATCAATGCCGGTGTCTCGGGTCTCGTGCTCGCTTACCTGCTCGGCAAGCGCCGGGGATATCCGGCAGAACCGATGCCCCCGCACTCGATGACGCTGACCATGGTCGGCACCGGCCTGCTATGGGTCGGCTGGTTCGGTTTCAATGCGGGAAGTGCGCTCGAAGCCGATGCCTCGGCTGGCCTTGCGATGATCAACACCTTCGTCGCCACCGCTGCCGGTGCGCTGACCTGGATGGTGATCGAGCGCGCTGCCGGTCACAAGGGCTCGGCGCTGGGTTTCTGCTCGGGCGTGATTGCCGGGCTCGTTGCGGTGACGCCGGCTGCGGGCAATAGCGGCCCGTTCGGCGCGATCCTGCTCGGCATCTTCTCCTCGCTGGTCTGCTACCTATTCGTTGCGAAGGTGAAGCACGCGCTGGGCTATGACGATTCGCTCGACGCCTTCGGCATTCACGGCGTGGGCGGCATCGTCGGCGCGATCGGCACCGGCATCGTCTTCCAGCCCTTCATCGGCGGACCTGGCGATGGATCGGTCGGCATCGGCGAGCAGCTCTGGATCCAGACCTTCGGTGTGCTTGTCACGATCGCCTGGGCCGGGATCGGCACCGGGATCGCGGCCTATGCGGTCAAGCTCACCATCGGCCTGCGCGTCGACGAAGAGGCCGAGGTTGACGGGCTCGACATCTCCGAACACGGGGAGCGCGCCTACAACTGATCTACCAGTTTGGCGGGGGAGGGGTGTCCTCTCCTCTCTACTCCCCTTCCCCGCCAACCCATGTTCCTCCTGCGAACATTCAGACTGACAAGGGCCGGTGCGGAGACCCCGCTCCGGCCCCTTTTTTACCGACCGGTCTGTGTTGCGCGCGTGATACACCGCGCCATTTTCGTCTTGCCAACCGTCGTGAAACACTTGCCCGATTTCGTCGAGCGGGGTCATCTGCTCGCACTTCAATAGCGAACACGCTGAAGTTCATGGGAGATGAAACGAATGACGACCCCTCAGATCAAGTCATCCGGTGCCCGCAGCCTGCGCGGCATCTTGCTCGCCGGTTGCGCTATCGCGCTCGGCGCGGCGCCTGCTTGGGCGCAGGACAGCGAAGAAGAAAACACCGAAGAAGCGCGCGGCAACGTGATCGTGGTCACCGCGACCAAGCGCGATTCGACCATTCAGGACATCCCGTTTTCGATCAACGCGCTAACCGCTGAAGACATCCAGCGCTCGGGCGCTGTCACTCTTGAAGACCTGTCGCGCAATGTCGCCGGTCTCTCGATCCAGAACCTCGGGCCGGGCCAGAGCCAGGTCTCGGTGCGCGGCGTCTCAGCCGGCCAGGTCGTGCGCGACCAGCCCGGCGTCAAGGAGCAGGTCGGTGTCTATCTCGATGAATCGGTGATCTCGCTGTCGCTCTTCACCCCCGATCTCGACCTGTTCGATCTCAACCGCGTCGAAACGCTGCGCGGTCCGCAGGGCACCCTGTTCGGTTCGGGCAGCGTGGGCGGTACCATCCGCTACATCACCAACCAACCCGAGCCCGGCGTCTTTGAAGGCATGGTCGAAGGCAATGTGAACCTCGTCGATGGCGATGATATCGGCTACCACATGAAGGGCGCGGTCAACATCCCGGTCGGCGATGTCGCGGCCTTCCGTGCGGTCGGCTATTACACGCAATATGGCGGGTTCATCGATGCGCTTGGCCCGGCTGGCGGCGAGAACATCAATGGCGGCGAACGCTATGGTGGCCGTCTTGCCTTCACGCTCGATACCGACGAAGGGTTCTCGATCACGCCGCGGATCGTCTACCAGAAGGTGAGCGCCGACGGGTTCAACCGGCAGGAGATCTTCAACCTCTTCGCCAATCCCTTCACCACCACTCGCCCTGCCATCCAGCTGGACGAGCGCGAGCAATACCTGCTGCTGCGCGAAGGGTTCGAAGACGAGACGCTGATCGCCGACCTCGTGGTCGAAGCCGACCTTGGGCCGATCGCGATGACCTCGGTCAGTTCCTATACCAACCGCGACATCCTCGTCAGCCGCGATGCCAGCGCGCTGACCGGCTCGGTCTCGGTCGATCTGGGCTATCCCGATGACGCGGTAACGCTGCCCTCCAACCTGCGCGACACGACCGATCTTGAAACCATCACGCAGGAACTGCGCTTCGCCTCGGACTATGACGGGCCGCTGCAATGGGTTGTCGGCGCGTTCTATTCGGAAACCGACCGCTTCTATCGCCAGCGCCTGCCCACTCCGGGCTATGCTGCTGCGACCGATGCAACGCTCGGAGCGGGCACTTCGGCTGCGGTAGCCAATGGTTTCGAAAATCTTGATTCGCCGTTCAATTCCGACTTGCCCTACAATATCGAGCAGATCGCGGTCTTCGGCGAGGCGACTTTCGATGTCACCGATGCGCTCAGCCTGACCGCAGGCGGCCGCTATTACGATTTCGACGAGACCCGCACGATCACCACCGGCGGCCTGTTCGCCAATGGCGATGCCGGCGTGATCGACCAGACTTCGTCGAGCGGCTTCACCCCGCGCTTCCTCCTGAGCTACGATGTCACGCCTGAGGTGACCCTCAACGCACAGGCTAGCCAGGGCTTTCGCCTTGGCGGGGTCAATGACCCGCTCAACGTGCCGCTCTGCAATGCCGAGGATCTCGCGCTGTTCGGCGGTTTCCAGGACTATGACGACGAGACGCTGTGGAACTACGAACTCGGCGTGAAGACGCAGGGCGATGGTTTCACCTTCAATGCCGCTGCGTTCTACAACGACATCAGCGACCTTCAGGTCACGCTCGATGCCGGCAGCTGCTCCTCGCGCATCGTTTTCAACGTGCCCGATGCCCATTCGGCAGGGGTCGAGGCGGAACTGGGTCTGAACCCGGCTCCGGGCCTCAACTTCAATGTCTCGGGCTCCTGGATCGAGGCCGAGTTCGACACCACGCTTCCGGGCGCGCTGGCAGAGGCCACGGGTATCCGCGAAGGCAATCGCCTTCCCTCGGTTCCCGAATTCCAGCTCTCGGCAAGCGGCAGCTACGAATGGCCGATCTCTGACGGTGCGGAGGCCTATTTCGCGGCTTCTTTCACCCATGTCGGTTCGCGCTTCACCCAGCCCGCTGACCAGGAGAACAACCCGCGCACCTTCGTGCACGGCCTGCCGTTCGGAGGGGCTCCGGCGGATGCCTCGACCACGGTCGACCTGCTGCTCGACGATTACCAGCTCGTCAATCTGAGCGCGGGCATCGACTTCGACAGCGGGCTGAGCTTGTCAATCTATGCCAACAACGTGTTCGATGAAAACGCGCTGCTCTCGTTCGACCGCGAGCGCGGCGGACGGGCGCGTCTCGGCTATCGGATCGGCACGCCGCGCACCTTCGGCGCGACGGTCCGCAAGGAGTTCTGATCACCGCATCAGACTTATTTGAGAAGGGGCCGGGGCGAGACGATCGCTCCGGCCCTTTTCGTTTCCGCGCGCTCGCGGGCGGTGCCTTTCGCTGTCAGGCGCGTTCGGAGCGGATGATGAAGTCGGCGCAGCGTTCGCCGATCATGATGCTGGGCGCATTGGTGTTGCCGCTGACGATCTTGGGCATGACGCTGGCATCGGCAATCCAGAGCCTGTCGAGGCCTTTCGCCTTGAGCTGCGGATCGACCACCGCGTCATCATCTGCGCCCATTCGGCAAGTGCCGACCGGGTGATAGACAGTATCGGCCCGCTCGCGCATCAGCGCGTCGAGCGCGGCATCGTCCTCGAGATCGACCGGGTAGCGGTCAGTGGGACCAAAGGCTTGCATGGCCGGCGCGTCGACGATTCTGTGCGACAGCCGCACCCCTTCGCGCAGCACCGCGATATCGCGCTCGTCATCGAGGAAATTGGGATCGATCAACGGAGCAGCGGCGGCATCGGGCGATGCCAAACGCACGGTCCCGCGGCTTTCTGGACGAAGCACGCAGGCATGAAGCGAGAAGCCGTGGCCCTTCACCATGGTGCGACCGTGATCCTCGAGCAGGGCTGGGACGAAATGCCATTGCACGTCGGGCGCGGGCGCATCTTTGCCGACAGTCCAGAACCCGCCTGCTTCGGCATAGCACGTCGTCATGGCGCCGGTCCGCTTGCGGCGGTGTTCGAACACAGCGGCAGCCATGCGCAATGTCCCCAGAAGCGTCCCACCGATCGGCACGTCGCTCTCGGTCTGCCATCCGGACACGTAATCGATATGGTCCTGGAGGTTCGATCCGACCGCGGGCTTGTCGAGTGTGACCGTAATGCCCTGCTGCTTAAGGTGTTCGCCCGGTCCGATCCCGGAAAGCATGAGGATTTGCGGCGAACCGAATGCACCCGCCGAAAGAACCACCCCGCGCCGGGCGTAGACCATGCGGGTGCGCTTGCCCTCGCGCACCATGACACCCGTGGCGCGGCCATCCTCGATCACGATGTTTTCAACCAGCGCGCCGGTACGGATGGTGAAATTGCCCTGTTCGCGGATTGGTTCGACAAAGGCGCGCGCGGCCGACCAACGCTCGCCGTCTCGCTGGGTAACCTGGTAGAGCCCGAAGCCAGCTTGTTCGGCACCGTTGAAGTCTTCGTTTACGCGCAATTGCAGCTCGCGCGCGGCATCGACGAAGGCATGGCTGGCCGGGTTGGGCGAACGCTGGTTCGAGACGAAGAGCGGACCGCTCGCGCCGTGGTAGTCGTCGCCGCCGCGTTCGTTCGCTTCGGACTTCTTGAACCAGGGGAGCACGTCTTCGTAGCCCCAGCCCGTGCAGCCGAGATCGGCCCAATTGTCGTAATCCCAGCGATGGCCGCGAATGTAGACCATGGCGTTGATCGCAGAAGACCCGCCGAGCCCGCGTCCGCGCGGCTGGTAACCGATCCGGCCGTGCAACCCTTTTTGCGGCACGGTGTCGAACTTGTAGTTCGAGGTATTGCGGATGAAGGGCATGAAGCCCGGCGTCTTGATCAGCGCGTTGTCATTGCGCGCCCCGGCTTCGAGCAGGCAGACCCGCCGCGTGCCATCCACCGCGAGCCGTCCGGCGACCGCGCTTCCTCCGCTGCCGCCGCCGATGACGACGTAGTCGAAACTTTCCATGGGATCTCCTCTGCGCGCAGGAGACTAGGCGGTGTGTCCGGGGTTTTCAATCGGGTTTCGATCAGCCACTGGATTGGGCTTAGCGCGTAGCGTCTCGTCCTGCTCCGACTGGCTCTGCACGGATTGACCCTGCCGCTCCATCCACCTCGCGCGGATCATGTCTGATGTCTCGCGGCTGCCGTCATGGCTCCAGCCGGGTTCGCGCAGCAGGTAGGACAGCTTGTGCTTCCATGGCGCGCGCCAGATATCGCCAATCATCCCAATCCATTCATGGAACACCGCCCACAAGAGGTTGAAGCTGCCGAGCTGCTTGACGATGCCGTAGCGGATCGGTTCGCCCGTTTCGCGCTCGTCGCGCTCTTGTTCAAAGGTCCCGAACAGCTTGTCCCAGACGATGAAAACGCCGGCGTAATTGCGGTCGAGATAGCGCGGATTTGTGGCATGGTGGACGCGGTGGTGGCTGGGCGTGTTGAACACCGCCTCAAACCAGCGCGGCATCCGGTCGATCGCCTCGGTGTGGATCCAGAACTGGTAAACGAGATTGAATCCGCCCACGATCGCGATCATCGCCGGGTGAAAGCCGAGCAGCACCAGCGGCAATGCGAACAAGAGGCCAAAGGTGAACGCCCCGGTCCAGGTCTGCCGCAAGGCGGTCGACAGGTTGTAATGCTGCGAGGAATGATGGTTCACATGCGCTGCCCACATCCAGCGGATGCGGTGGCCTGCGCGGTGAACCCAGTAATATTTGAGATCGTCGAGCACGAAGGCGATCGGCCACGCCCACCACACGCTCCACCACTCCTCGCCGAAATCCAGCAGCCGGTATTCATAGGCCTCGATGAAGACGTAGAGCGCAAATCCGCCGAAAAGCGCGCCAGCCACGGTCGAGCCGAGCCCGAAGACGAGGCTCACCAGGGTGTCCATCGGCTCATAGGCTTCGGGCCGCTTCGCGCGCGCCCAGAGCATTTCTGCCAGGACGGCGATGACGAAGAGCGGCACGGCATATTGGGTGGGGGAGAAATCGGGCATGGCTTGGCGGGCTCTATAGCTGGTTGATCGCCTCGGCCCAAATCCGCCGATCATCACAGGCCATTTGCACGGCACCGAAGTTCCTCTCGCCGGTGTGAACGACGAGCAGGTCGCCCTTTTCGCTAGCCGAAGCTCGCGAGGTGAGGATGCGTCCGGCAAAGCGGTTTCCGTGGCGCTTGATTGCCATGATCCGACCATCGCTGTCCTTGGCAAGCGCGCTCGCTCCATCGACCGCGATCGCATGGCGCACGGGGACGAAGCCGGAATCGACCTCGTCAGCGATGCGTGCCAAGTCGGCGTCGGTTTCCAGTCGCGGCGCGCCGCCCAGTTTCATCGCCCGCGCGAGCAGGAAAAGCAGCACGATAGCGATCAGCGATCCGCCTGCCTGCAACAAAAGTGGTGAGACTGTCATCGGCTGTGGCTCCTCGCGAGGCGGAGGATTGGCACGCGCTGCGATTTGCGGCAAGCAGGCGCGCAAGGAGAGACCGATGAAATTTGCTGCAAAACCCGCTGTCCTTTCTGCCTTGGGCGCACTGGCGCTCGGTTCGGCCCCGCTGACAGCTGACGACCATATGACGACAGATCCGGTCGCCGCGGTCGAAGCCGAGGCGGACCGCACCGCGCGTGTGGCGAGCGAATTGTGGGAATTGGCAGAACTTGGCTATCTCGAAACCCGTTCAAGCGGCCTGATGCAGGCCGAGCTCGCTGGCGAGGGTTTTCGGATCGAGCAAGGCATCGCCGAAATTCCCACCGCCTTTGTCGCCGAATGGGGCGAGGGCGGTCCGGTCATCGCGATCCTTGCCGAGATGGACGCACTGCCGGGTATCAACCAGTCGTCATCGCCCACGCGCGACCAGATCGAGGGCAAGGGTGCAGGTCATGCCTGCGGCCACAACTTGTTCGGCGCAGGCTCGCTTACCGCCGCGATCGCCGTCAAGAAGTGGCTCGAGGAAACCGGCACGCCGGGCCGCATCCGGCTCTATGGCACGCCTGCCGAAGAGGGCGGCTCGGGCAAGGTTTACATGACCCGCGCAGGAATGTTCGATGACGTCGACATCGCGATCCACTGGCACGCCGACGACCAGAACAGCGCAGCGGCGCGCACCAGCCTCGCCAACCGTTCCGCCAAGTTTCGCTTCACCGGCATCTCGGCACACGCCGCCGGCGCTCCGGAGCGTGGGCGCAGCGCGCTCGACGGTGTCGAGGCGATGAACATGATGGCCAACATGATGCACGAGCACATCCCGCAGGATGCGCGCATGCACTATGTCATCACCAGCGGCGGCAACGCGCCCAACGTGGTGCCCGATTTTGCCGAGGTGTTCTATTATGTCCGCCATCCGGATCCCTCTGGCGTCGAGGCGATCTGGGCGCGGCTCGAGGACGCGGCTCGCGGCGCGGCAATGGGAACCGGGACAGAGGTCGAGTGGGAGATCATTCACGGCAACAACCCGCTGCTGGTCAATGAGACACTCGCACGGGCCATGCATGAAAAGCTGACCGCGGTGGGCGGAGTGACTTACACTGCGGAAGAGCGCGAATGGGCCGAGCAATTGCAGGCCTCGCTCGGCGATGCGGCGCTGCCGCTTGAAAGCGCGGCCGAAATCCAGCCATACAATCGCAGCCTGGGCTACGGGTCGACCGATGTCGGCGACGTCTCCTGGGCGACGCCAACCGTGGGCGTGCGCACCGCGACCTGGGTTCCGGGAACCAGCTCGCACAGCTGGCAGGCGGTCGCGGCAAGCGGCCATTCGATCGGCCACAAGGGCGCTCAAGTCGCGGCCAAGGCGATGGCGTTGATGGCGGTTGACCTTTTCACCAATCCCGCGCTTCGCGAAGCGGCGCGGGCCGAGTTCGAGAGCGCGCGTGGTCCGTACTTTGTCTATCGCTCGTTGCTGGGTGACCGGGATCCGCCGCTCGATTACCGCCGCTGAAATCGCGAAGGTGCGCTGCGTCTAGCGCGCTGCGAGCATGTCGAGCATCGCACGGATCGGCGTCACGTCATAGCCAGCCGCCATGGCGGCGCGGGCGATGTCATCGGGCGCCGAGCCAGCCTTTGCTTGCGCCAGGGCCCAAAGGAATGTCGAGCGCGTGCCCGAGCGACAATAGGCGAGCACCTGGCCTTGCGCCTTGTCGATCGCGTCCGCCATTTCGGCGACCTGGGTCTGGCTGAAACCCGAATGTCCCACGGGGATGGCCGCGTAATCGAGACCTGCCTCGCGCGCGGCGGCCTCGATCGCATCGCCTTGCGGGGCCGCGGGGTCTTCACCGTCCGGGCGATTGTTGATGATCGTGGTAACGCCCTGCTCGGCGGCAGCCGGGATGTCGTCGAGCGCGATTTGCGGGCTTGCAAGGACCTTGTCGGATAGGCGGCGGAAATCGGGCAAGTCTCGTCTCCTGTGTGCGTGATCGCCGCGGTCTGCGACATGTTTTACAACCACAGCAATGGCAAACGCGAAAGCCACATTTATGCGCGATATGTGCCTGACGCGTAAATTCATTCGCATAGCGCGGCTTTGTGCGCTATGCCCTCGACGATTGCGACGGCACGCCATCTGGCAAACCGTCTGCGACTGGCGCGATTCGTTGCCCTCGCCGCCAGCGTCACGAATATCCTGGGCGACGTGATAAGGTACGTACTAGGTTATGGGTTACGACAGGGGACGTCGCCGCGGCAAGGACAAGCGCGACGGTTTCGGTGAAGACGGATTTGATCCGTTTGGCGGCGGCGGTGAAGGCTATTCGCCTCCCGGAAATTTCGGAAATGATCGCGGCGGCGACCGTTATGGCGGCGGCGGTGGTGGCGGCTATGGCGGCGGCGGCGGCGGTGATCGCTTCGGCGGTGGCGGCGGCGGCCCGCGCGGTGGCGGGGGTGGACCTCGCGGCGGCGGCGGCGGTGGCGGCGGCGGTTTCAACCGCATGCCCGCACAGGTCGTTGGCACCGGCAAGGGCACGGTCAAGTTCTTCAATGGCCAGAAAGGCTTCGGCTTCATCCAGCAGGATGGCGGCGGTGAGGACGTGTTCGTCCACATCAGCGCGGTCGAACGCGCCGGCCTCGAAGGTCTGGCGGAAGGCCAGGAACTCGAATTCAATCTCGTCGATCGCGGCGGCAAGATTTCGGCCCAGGATCTCCAGATCGTCGGCGACGTGATCGAGGCACCGCAGGCGGGTCCGCCCAAGCGCGAGCTAACCGGGGAAAAGGCTACCGGCACGGTCAAGTTCTTCAATTCGATGAAGGGCTTCGGCTTCCTCGTGCGCGATGACGGCCAGCCCGATGCCTTCGTTCATATCAGCGCGGTCGAGCGTTCGGGACTTTCTGCCATCAACGAAGGCGAGCGTTACGAGTTCGATCTCGAGGTTGATCGTCGTGGCAAGCACTCGGCCGTCAACCTGGTGCCCGTGCAGGAATAGGCGCGGCACCATTCAGGCGGTTTGACCCGATCGGTCTGCCGCCCTAGATCATCATCGAAATGGCGGCTCGTATCGGGCCGCCATTTTGCTTTGCGATCCATTTTGTCAGCTATTCGAGGAACCCTTCATGTCGATCAGCCCCCTCATGCCTGTCTATCCCCGCTGCGGTGTGCGGCCGGTCAAAGGCGACCATTGCCACCTGATCGACGAGGACGGGACCCGCTATCTCGACTTTGCCAGCGGGATTGCTGTGAATCTGCTCGGCCACAGCCACGAAGGCCTGATCGGCGCGATCCAGAAGCAGGCGGCCGAACTCATGCACGTCTCGAACCTGTATGGCAGCCCGCAGGGTGAGAAGCTGGCACAGCAGCTGGTCGACAACACTTTTGCCGATACGGTGTTCTTCACCAATTCGGGCGCCGAGGCGGTCGAAGGCGCGATCAAGGCAGCGCGCGCCTATCACCAGAATGCCGGGGATGAAGGTGATGCGAACCGGTTTGAGCTGATCACCTTCTCGAACGCCTTCCACGGTCGCACCATGGCGACGATCAGCGCGTCCAACCAGACCAAGATGCATCACGGCTTCAACCCGCTGCTCGACGGGTTCAAATATGCCGAGTTCGACGATCTCGAATCTGCAAAGGCGCTGATGGGGCCGAACACTGCGGGCTTCCTGGTCGAGCCAATCCAGGGCGAGGGCGGCATCCGCCCGGCATCGCAGGAATTCATGCAAGGGCTTCGCGCGCTGTGCGACGAACACGACCTGATGCTCGTGCTCGACGAGGTGCAATGCGGCGTGGCTCGGACCGGCAAGCTCTATGCGCACGAACATTACGGGATCGAACCCGATATCCTCGCGACCGCCAAGGGCCTGGGCGGCGGCTTCCCGATCGGTGCGGTGCTCGCCACCGAGAAGGCCGCGCGCGGCATGACCTTCGGCACGCATGGTTCGACCTATGGCGGCAACCCGCTCGCAATGGCGGCGGGGGGCGCAGTGCTTGACGCGGTGGCGAACGAGGATTTCCTCGCCGAGGTCACCGAGAAGGGCGAGCGGCTGCGCACGCGGCTCGAACAATTCATCGGCAATTACCCCGAACTGTTCGAACTGGTGCGCGGCAAGGGACTGATGCTGGGGATCAAGATGAAGGTCGAAAGCCGGCCGTTCTTCGTGCACCTTCGCGACAACCACCAGCTGCTCACAGTGGCCGCTGGTGACCAGACCCTGCGTGTCATCCCGCCGCTGGTGATCGGCGATGCGGAGATCGACGAATTTTTCGAGAAGCTTTCGGCCGGTGCGGCAAGCTACGAAGTGCCCGAGAAAGGGTGATGAGCCTGCCGGCCGGTCATCGCCATTTCATCGCGCTCGCTGATGCGGGAAGCGATGCGTTGGCGGCGATGCTCGCTGACGCGATCGATCGCAAGGCGGCCCGGGCGGACATTCCGAAAGGTGCCGTCGACAGCGATGCCCCCCTGGCTGGCCGGGTTCTCGCGCTTGTGTTCGAGAAGAGCTCGACCAGGACGAGGGTCAGCTTCGACATCGCGATGCGTCAATTGGGTGGGAGTGTCCTGATCCTCGATGCCGGATCGACCCAGCTCGGGCGCGGAGAATCGATCGCCGATACCGCGCGTGTCCTGAGCCGGATGGTTGATGCAATCATGCTGCGGACGGATGATCACGCCAAGATCGAAGAGATGGCGAGGCACGCCAGCGTCCCGGTCATCAACGGTTTGACCGACAAGACGCATCCCTGCCAGATCGTTGCCGATTTGCTGACTCTGGTGGAACATGGCAAGGCGCTTCCCGGGCTCGAAATTGCCTGGTTCGGCGATGGCAACAATGTCTTGCATTCGATCCTCGAAGCTGCGGGCCTGATGCGGTGCAATCTGAGGATCGCGACTCCGCCGGGCTTCGAGCCTGACGAGGAGTTCGTCGAGCTGGCGCGAGCGGGCGGCGCCAACGTCTTGCTCACCCGGGACCCGGTCGAGGCTGCAAACGGCGCCGATGTGCTCGTTACGGATACCTGGGTTTCGATGGGCCAGGAAGACGCGGCAGAAAAGCGCGCCGCGATGGAGCCATACCAGGTCAACGGCGCGATCATGCAACAGGCCGCGCCTGACGCGATCTTCCTTCATTGCCTTCCGGCTCATGTCGGCGAGGAGGTGACGCAGGAGGTGTTCTCAGGTCCGCAATCGGTCGTGTTCGACGAAGCTGAGAACCGCATCCACGCGCAGAAATCAGTGCTGTTGTGGAGTTTTGGGCTCCTTTAAAGCCCGCCCGACGAACCATTGGGGCTGTTTCGCGGTGCCTACAGGGGTTCACGCCAGCCTGACAGGCACCATATAGCGCCGATGGAACAAGCGCCCGAAACCTTCGCCGACAAGCTGCTCGGATTCACTTTGCCCAGCCGGAATGCCCGTGCGCGGGTTGTCCGTCTCGATGCGGTGATCGACGAAATTCTTTCCGCGCATGACTACCCAGCCCCGGTGGCACACCTGTTAAGTGAAGCCCTGGTTCTCACGGCCCTGATGGGAGGTCTGCTAAAGTCAGACGGCGATGATGCGCAGATGACCATGCAGGTGCAGGCGCAATCGGGCATCGTTTCCCTTCTGGTCTGCGATTTTCGCGGAGGGGCGCTTCGCGGTTATGCCGATTTCGATGACGAGCGGCTCGCCAAGCTTGGCGCCAATCCGGCGCTGTCAGCCCTGTTCGGGGAAGGCTATCTCGCGATCACGTTCGAGACCGGGAAGGGCAAACGATATCAGGGCATCGTTGCGATCGAGGGTTCGAGCCTCGCCGAAGCTTGCGAAAACTATTTCAGCCAATCCGAGCAAGTTCCCACGCTGATCCGGATCGCGAGCCGGGTGTCCGGCGAAAGGCATTTCGCTGGCGGTTTGTTGATCCAGCATCTTGCCGATGGCGAACAGGGACGCGAGCGGCTGCATGTCCGCCTCGATCACCCTGACTGGGAACATGTGGCCACCATGGCAGGTTCGATAAGCCACGACGAATTGCTCGATCCCGATCTTTCGCTCGAAGCCATTGCATGGCGTCTATTCCACGAGGAAGACGAGGTTCGCATCCAGCCCGGTGCAGATCTCGCGCGCGGCTGCCGCTGTAGTCGCGAATATTATCAGCAGGTGTTGTCGCGTTTTCCGAGCGAGGAACGCGATGCGATGCGCGGGGACGATGGCGTAATTGCGGTGGATTGCGCGTTCTGCGCAAGGCGTTTTGACCTCGATATTTAACCGCTTGTCGCTGTTCAGCAACGGCTCATCGCAGTTATGGCAGTTTATAGGCGGAATGATGATGGAACGCCTTCAAGATAAACGTGTGAAACGGTCACGACGTATCTCGCCTGTTGGCCTGATGGCCGCGCTGGGCATGATTGCCTTGGGTTTTGCCCTGCCCGCGGCGGCGCAAGGCGACGGCCTCGACATGCTGGGCGGCCTGACGAAGGGCGAGTGGACTGTTAGCTACCGCGACGGATCGCCCGATCGCAAGATCTGCGTGCGCAGCGGGCGCGAGCTCATACAACTCCAGCACAGCACGCGGGGCTGTAGCAGGTTTGTCGTTGAGGATGGTGCGAGCCGGGTGACAGTGCAATATACCTGTCCAGGCGATGGATATGGGCGGACGAATATCCGCCGCGAGTCGGCTTCGCTCGTCCAGATCGAGAGCCAGGGAATTGCTTCCGGTCTGCCATTCCAATTTGCAGCCGAAGCGCGGCGAACCGGCAATTGTTCGTAAATCGCATCCGGAAGGGTAGTTGCGAAATCGCAGTTTGCCGGTAATCCGAACCCGATGTTTCAGAAAAGTGATCATTACACGCAGCCCAAGGCTGTCGTCCTCCTGTCCGGCGGATTGGATTCGATGGTCACTGCTGCAATCGCGAAAGAGCGCGGGTTCGAGGTTCATGCCTTGACGGTCAATTATGGCCAGCGTCACGTGACCGAATTGCGCTCGGCATTGCGAATTGCATCGAAACTCGACCTTGCAAACCAGGTCGAAATAGATCTCGACCTGCGCGCCTTTGGCGGATCGGCGCTGACCGATTCCATCGACGTGCCCAAGGACGGGGTCGGCCCGGACATACCTGTCACCTATGTCCCAGCGCGCAACCTCGTGTTTCTCGCGCTGACGACAGCCTGTGCCGAGGCGGCTGGCGCGAACGACCTGTTCATCGGAGTCAACGCGCTCGACTATTCCGGCTACCCCGATTGCCGGCCGGAATTTATCGCGAGCTTTGCCGAAACAGCTCGCTTGGGAACCAAGTCGGGAGCCGAGGGGACGCCGTTCCAGATCCATGCGCCGCTGCAACACATGAGCAAGGCCGATATCGCCCGTGAATGTGCGCGCCTTGATCTCGATCCGGCCTGGAGCTGGTCCTGCTATGACCCGGTTGGCGAAAGTCTGGCGTGTGGTCGCTGCGACTCGTGCCGCCTTCGCAAAAAGGGTTTTGCCGAAGCGGGTTTAGTCGATAGCACGGCTTACGCGGCCTGAACTCTCATCAAGGCTGATCGCATTCGGGGAAGATCATTGGACGACCAGACGAAGCCGGCTCCGGCAGACGCCGAACAACAGGTTCCATCCTATAGCTGGTACGCGCTCGGGGTACTCGTCGTCGTCTATGTGCTGAATTTCGTGGATCGCCAGATCCTGTCGATCCTGGCCAATGACATCAAGGCCGATCTTGGCGTCGATGACGCCTATCTCGGCTTCCTCTACGGAACCGCATTTGCGATTTTCTATGCCCTGTTCGGGATTCCCTTGGGCAAGTTGGCAGACAGCTGGAAACGGGTCAGGCTGATGACGCTTGGCCTTACGCTCTGGTCGGCGATGACGGCCGCGTCGGGCTTCGCTCGCGATGCAGGTACGCTTACCGTCGCCCGTATCGGCGTGGGAGTTGGCGAGGCGACGGCGAGCCCTTCGGCCTATTCGCTCATTTCCGACTGGTTTCCGGCTCGCCTGCGCGCCACCGCATTGGCGATCTACAGTTCAGGGCTTTATATCGGTGGCGGCATATCGCTGGCCATCGGCGGGTTGGTCGTGGACAACTGGAACGCGGCATTCCCCGAAGGTGGGCCGCTCGGGTTGGCCGGCTGGCAAGCGGCGTTCATCGCCGTGGGCTTGCCAGGCCTTCTGCTTGCGGTCTGGGTGTTTTCTTTGCGCGAGCCGGTACGCGGTGCCATCGATGGCCTGCCCACCCCCGAGGACCCGCATCCCTTCAAGAGCTTCATGCGCGAGCTCTACACCGTCATTCCCCCGTTCACCTTTGTCGGGGCAGCAATGCGGGGTGCTGGCGCGCTCGCGATCAATATCGCCGTGCTCCTGGCCTCTCTCCTGTCCGCCTACGTCCTGACCCTCATCCTCGATTCAGGCTCTGGCTTCATCGTTTCCGCGATAACTGACCAGTGGCTCCTGCTAGCCATCGGGTACTATGCAGTCTTCTGTTGGGCGAGCGCGTTGCGCCAACGCGATTACCCGACTTTCATGCTTACCTGGGGGTCGCCGGCCTTTCTTTGCACGATCCTCGGCTATGGCACGGTCGCTTTCATGGCGTATTCTGCATCCTACTGGGGCGCCCCGTATGCCGAGCGGGTATTCGATGTTTCCAAGGGAGAACTCGGCTTCTGGCTGGGAGGCGGTGGCGCTGCCGGTGGTTTCCTGGGCGTCATCCTTGGCGGGCGCATGGCCGATTTCCTGTACACTCGAACGAAGGGCGGCCGTATCTGGGTCATCATGTTCGGCCTGCTCAGCCCGATCCCCTTCGCGATCGTTCAGTATACGACCGATAGCTTCGTTCTCTTCATCATCCTCAACGTGGTCGTCGGCGCGTTTGCCGCATCGGCACTTGGTGCGGCGGCTGCCAGTAGCCAGGCGCTCGTTCTGCCGCGCATGCGCGGCACCGCGACCGCGACGTTCTTCTTGGCCACGACATTGGTGGGGCTGGCATTGGGCCCATATACGGCCGGTTACGTCTCAGCGCTCAATGACGGCAATCTGAGCGACGGGGTGCTTTCCACCCTCTGGATCACGCCCATCGGGTTGGTCCTGCTGGTTGCCGCGCTCAAACTTGTGCCGCAGGCGAACGCTACGGTGCTCGAGCGCGCCGAAGCGGCAGGAGAGAGCAGGACTACGCGCGCCTCGGTTTAGGACCTGCATTGTCGGTCGAAGGTCTCTTCATCTCTGAAACGCGTCGGATGCGCTCAGCGAATGCGGCAGCTTGACGAGGGCCGCAGTTCCCTCATGCCTGATTACGGATCTGCGCATTGATCGCATTCACATACTTTGCAGCGCCACCATCGCACCCGCATGCTCCAGAAAACGAGCGGTGAGGCGCCGATAACCTGGACACAAAAAAGGGGCCGGATCGCTCCGGCCCCTTTCGAATGTTGGCGTTAGCCTACACTTACATGCCCGAACCCGGGCCGTAGGTGACTTCCACGCGGCGGTTCTGCAGTTCGCGAACACCGTCAGCGGTGGGAACGCGAGGCTGCGATTCGCCGAAGGCTTCGCTGCTGATACGGCCATCGGGAATTCCACGACCGCTCAGGTAAGCGCGAACCGAGTCGTTGCGGCGCTCAGCAAGGCCCATGTTGTAGGTCACGCTGCCGGCACGGTCGGTGTGACCTGCAAGCATCACGCTGGCCGTGCCGCAATTGGCGTAAGCCGTAACCGCATTGTCGAGGATCGTCGCAGCGTCAGCGGTGATCACCGACTCATCAAAGTCGAAGAAGACAATGTACGGGCCCGTGTTGCACGGCGGCGGCGGCGGAGGCGGCGGCGGCGGTGGCGGCGGGGGCGGAGGCGGCGGCGGCGGAGGCGGCGGCGGCGGGGGCGGCGGAGGCGGAGCTTCACCACCGAAGTTATAGGTGAACGTACCCAAGATCGAGTGCGAAGTCACATCGCCTTCGAGCGGGCGCCCGAGCGGATCGATGAGGCTCACGCGCTCGGCGTTGAAGTAGCGATACTTCAGGCCGACATCCCAGTTGTCGCTGAGCGGAGCGCGAAGACCCGCGAGCAGCTGCCACGCGAGACCGGTGTCCGAGTCGTCATAAGCACCCGGGCCGTTTGCGTTCACGCGACCTTCGAGATCGACGCGTGCAACGCCGATACCGCCACCAGCGAAGCCCTGCAGGCCATCGTCGGGACCGAAGTCGAACAGGCCGTTGACCATGAAGCTGAGCGCTTTCACATCGCCAACAGCGTCACGAACGTCGGTGAAGCGGTTGAAGCCACCGGGCGCGTTCTGGCTCGGGTTAAGCGCGAGCCCTTCCGTGCCGGCAGCAATCTCGTCGGTGTCTGCACCGCGATAGCTGGCTTCAGCTTCGAGGCGGAAAGCACCGAAGTCGTAGCCGACGACACCGCCGAAATCATAACCGATGTCGTGGTCCACGGTGGCATCGCCACGCGTACCGTCCACATCAAAAGTGACGTCTTCAACGAGCATCACACCAGCATCGCCCTGGATGTACCATTGGCCATCACGGGCCATAGCGGGCGTGGTGAGTGCGGTTGAAGCCATCGCCAAGCCGATGACGATTTTACGCATTCTAATATTCCCCTTCTTAAATTCTGAGGCGCCCGACACCTCTAACTTCTCCCCAGGTGAGTATCAAGCGATCAATCCCGCCAGGTGTTGCAAGAATGCCGCGAAACCGGGGTTGACGACAAAAAGTTGCCGCATTTGGCGGTCCTTGCGGGGTTTTCACCCTTTGTCAGGGCGGAAAGACGTCAGGATGACGCAAATATCCCGGCGGTCCGGAGGGCGTCGACCAGCTCGGTCAGCATCTGTCGCGCTTCGGTATCGATTACGCTCCCGCCGGTCGCCTGCGGAGGCTCATGCGGGGCTTGCCAACCGCTGTCGAAACAAAGGATTGCGCCCGATTGCGCATCCACCGCGGTCATGCCTGCATAGGGGGTGACGTAATTCCAGGCTCCGCCGATCCTGACGGCCAGGTCATCCTCCTTCCCCGCCCATTCACCATTGGCGGTGGCCGTGATGCGATAGATCGATCCGGGCGCGGGATCAGCAGGCGGCGCGGCTAGCGAGGCGGTGATTACGGGCTGCATCAGGGCATCGATCAATTCGAGCGACTGATTGACGAAAAATTCCTTCTGTGCCTGTCCTGCGAACAGGAGCGGGAGGTTCAGCCGAGCGGTCGTTGAAGGGAAGTTGAAGGGGGTGGCCATCTTTCGGTTCCGATCTGTTCAGGTAAGGGTGGTCAGCAAGAGAGCAGGTGAGGGGCCGTACGTTCCGACCTGGCGGACCCAGAGATCGCCAGCCCCGAACTGCGCGATCAGATCATCGCGTTCCTGCTGGGAGATCACGAACAGTGATTCGCTCGTCGTCCAGGCGGCATAGGGGCTGTCGGTCGATCCATAACCAACTGTATATTTTTCGGTTTCCTCCACGAGCGGCGTCTCGCTGCTGTCGCGCCAGCGCCATTGCCCGCGGGCCCTGCGGGTCCAGCACAATTCCCAGTTGCCATTGTCGCGTTCATGCGTGACCGCAGCGACCGGCATTGGTGGCCGGCGCGACAGGCCGGGATGGGCTAGGTCGCTGTAGACCGGCTCATCATCGCCCTGTCCGATCGCGGCGATGCGCGTTCCTGCCAACGAAGGAACGTCTTCAGGCGAAAGGCTGGTAAGGCGATCGTCGATCAGGACGACGCCCGTCCCTGCGGCGTGACCTGCCGCTGCCAGATCTTCGGTCCCCGCGCGTCCGCGAAGCAATCCAGACAGTCTCCAGCGGTAGGCGTTGATCGCTTCCGCTTCGAGGAACTGGATGATCTCGCCTCCCACCAGCAGCCGGTTCTCGCCCATCGCAAGACCGGTCATGTCGGTGCTGGCAAATGACAGGTCCTGTGCCGGCAGATCGACTTCCATCGCCTCACCTGCCTCGATAATCGTGCAGTTCGATGGCCCGAGGTCGAATGCGAGTTCTCCAGAAACCGCGCGCCGGCTGTTCATGGCGCCGACATTTGCAAGCGTGCCGCCCTGATCGACGAAGAGCGATGCGCCCCGCCATCCTGCTCCGGGCGAGGTGCCTGCGGCGAACATGATCGGTTCGGCCGGGTTGGTGGCGTCGGACGCCGGAATCTCGAATGCCTTGAGCATGGTCTCAGTAACCGGCAGATCGCGCGGGTCGTTGAGCGTGCCGGAATCCCCTGTTGCAGCAGCGCCCGGTGGCGGGCCTATGCGTTGAAGCCCGATCTCGACCCCCCGATCGAACCATTCCCAGCTCTGCACTCTCCAATAACCTGGCCGTTCCGGCACCCGGACGATCGTCCCCGGGCCGATAGCCGGATCGATTTCGGCCACCTTCCAGGAGACCGTCTCGTTAAGCCAGCGTGCCCGGTGGGCATTGGCGTTTGCGAGTTCGCGTGCACCGCCTGCCGTCATTGCCGCAGGCAGATCGAGCATGTTCTCCCGACCTTCCGGCCTGCGCCCGAGAGCTCGTTGCACCCCAGGTTGGTAATCGCGCTGCTCATCGTAATAGCGCAGCGCCATAGGCTCGCTCCCCAAGGTCCCGCCCCGCCTCGAAGGCAAGGCGTCGGGCTGGCCGCCTTCTTCATCGGAAAGTCGTTCCGGCAGGGTTGGAACTGTGCCTGAGGGGAAATTCTCGTCTTCGAAGCGCAGCCCATCGGGACCCGAGACACAACCGAGCGGATAAACCCGCCGGATCGCGGACAGCGAGGCGCCCACCGAGCCGCCTTCGTCAGAGAACCCGCGCGCGTGTTCGAGCAAGATGTCGGTTGCCGAGGACGCTGTCTGGGGCACGAGGTCCTTGATCGACACGCTCTGGTCCCGCGCCGCGAAGATTTCAAAGGTCAGGGCAGGAATACGATTGCCAAAATCGCCGAGTTCCAGGTTTTCGAAGACAACATAGGCGCAGTCTCGAAAGGCAGGCGCCACGCCGCCGCGATCGGCTTCGATCAGGGGGTCAACTTCCGCATCGCCTGTGCCGGTATAAACGCGCATCGCGCCTGCGACCTTCAGGTCACCGCCCGCGCCGCGCAGGAGATTTCCATCGGCCCAGATGCGGCCGACCCGGTCGAGCGGCGTGCTTGAGAGGGCAACTGCAAAGGATGCCGAATATGAGTAAGTCTTAGTCGATGGCTTCCCCTTGCCCCCGCCTTCCTTCTTCGTTGTCTCGGTCAGTTCGGTCGACCAGATGACTGTGCCGGCGACCCGCATTCGGCCAAAATGGCGCGCAATCGGTTGGCCATAACTCGAGCTGGTGACCGACAATTCCTTGAGGCGAGGCCCTTCGCGGCTGCCAGTGCCGAAAATCGCCCGGTCAGCCTGGCGTCCGATCAACGCGCCCACGGCCCCGCCGAGAGGGCCGCCCAGCGCAGTTCCGACAGCGGTGAAAACAAGAGTGGCCATCGTCCATTTCCTTCAACGAAGTCTATCGAGCCGCCAGTGCGACATGAGCGCCATCGCGCGACCTGCGGGTTCGCGCACGACCCGTTTGAGCCCCGCATGTGCGTGAATGATCGTGTCGGATTGCTCGGCAATCGCCAGGTGAAGCTGCGCCGGGCTTGGCGAAAACACCAACAGGTCCCCCGCGCGCCATTCGCCAGAGGCGTGCACGAACCCTGATTGTCGTGCGCAGCCGAACCAACGCACGCAGTCGCGATTGCGAAGCTGGTATCCTCGGGGGGGCACTGGAGTGCGGCCAATGGCCCGCAAACTGGCTTCGACAAGGCCGACGCAGTCGAGCCCGGACACCGCGCATCTCCCGTGGAGCCGGAACGGGATCCCGATGAACTGTGCGGCCGCCTGAGCAAGGCGCGCGCCCTCGTTGCTCACCCCGAGCCCTGGCCATAGCGGGCGAGCAGATCATTGCCCGGAAGGAACGGTTCGCCGCGGAAGTTTGCGGCGTTGTCAAAACGGCTGGCGCAGGTCGCAAGCGTGTGATCGCAGCCCTCGCGCAACTCTGCGCGCACGCCTGGCGCGAGGTGCGGATGGATCGGGCGATCAAGCGTGAGCCAGCTTCCGCTGACACTCAGAATGCCAAAAGCAAGCCCGGTCTGGGGGCCAGCAAGAAACCGCACCTGGCCATCGACAAGCCGCTCTGCGCCAATGGCATCGATCTGAACTTGATTGAGATCGGCATTGACCTCGGTGACCGAGACGAGCGACGTGAAGCGGTGGCCAGACAACCCGCATCCCGGCCCGCAGAACAGAGCGCGGCAGGTCGGGCTTGTGCGGGGCACGAGGTCCTGGTCGAGCGCAGCCTTGGCCGACCGCAATTCCGCGGTAAATCCGCGTGTGTCATCTTCGATGCGCCCGATTGTTCCCGAATAAAGCGCGTAATGCTCGCGGGTCTCCCAGTCGACAACGCCGATTTCGATCGCCGCATCGTCGAACAGGCCTGCAGCAAGGTCCTTTTCGCTGATCGAATCGTGAGTGAGCGCGCCCTCTACCCCGGCACTGTCATCGGACAGGTCGGTGGTCACCCTCACCGCGGCGGGCAGGATACCCGGAGCTGCCCGGTGAGTGAGCCCGCCAAACACGAGCGGGCGATCATGACTGCAAAAGCCCAGTGTCACTCCGTCGCGTCGGTATACGCGCCAGTAGGTCGAGGCGGTGTCGAGTTCACGGTCGAAGAAGACGCGCATCACAGTTCTTCGCGCAATTCGATCAGCGGGACGCTCGGTGCCTCGCCGGCCTCGAAATTGACCGAAGAGATATCGATGCGATCCTCGGCGAAGCGAACCGGGACATCGAATAGGAACCCTGCGCGGATCTCGGATCCGGGAGAGGGAGCGCTGGCAAACGTGATCTTGCCGCGATCGTGCAACACCCAATCGGACGATGGCACCCCGTCGATGCTGACAAGCACGCTTTCGGAGCGGGGCCGCGTGATCGGCCGGACCTGGGGCTCGCTTCCGCTGCCATAGGATTTCTTAAGCTGAAAATCTGCCGTCTGCCCGTCGCCCACACCGATCAACTGGTCGGTCATCGTCGGCGTGCCGGTCATTCCATTCGAGCTGTGATCGAATGGATCGCTGATCCGGAAACCCTGCGCCGGGCCACGCTGCGCGCGGAAGAACGCGATCAATTCGGACAGCTCGTTCTCCGACCGGATACCGGGGCCGACGTCGAAATGGACGCGGGCGTCGGACCACAGTGAATTTCGCCGTTCATAGCCGGACGCGGTGACCGTGATTGATGTCGAGAATTCGGGTGCGACCGCGGTGCTCCGACCGAGCGGAAACGGGTATAGAACATCGTCGAATGCATCCATGGGGGGCTCTCCGAATGAAGGAAGGCGGGTGTAACCGTCGCGATTGACCTGCGGCAGCGCCCAGACGTAGCGGCGCGGGATCGCGCGTCCGATCGCCTCGTCCATGCCCGCATCGATGCGTTCCCAGAATGTCTCGGCATCGGCCGGGTCCAGGACAAAGCCGGCAAGATAGTCCTGGTCCTCGAGCGCATATTGCAGCCGCGCATCCACAAAGGCGTACGCCGCCCGGCGAAGCGCGTCTTTCCCACCCGTCAGCCAATCATAATCCTCCAGCTGCAAGCGATCGAATGCAGGCGAAGCCCAGCCGTCGGGAAGATTGGCGCGATACAGCTCGGGCATCTTTGGATCGAGGACCGTCGGGGTGAATGCGAGAAGGAGGAGTTCTGCGGATCCGTAGGCGCTGCTGCGAATGGCCTGCACCAGGTCGGTCGTGGACTGCGCGAGGAGCGCGCCGGCCTGGTCGAGCAGCGCGATCTGGTCGGGGTCGAGCGGTTGACGCATGTCGTCGATCAAAGGCGGCGAGCCTCCGAAAGCGTCTACGGCCGCGCTGTCATAGAGGCAGATTGCGCCATCGCTGGTGGTCCACCACCAGGGCTCCCCGATCTGGAAACGGACGGGCAAATTCGCCAATTCGAGCAAGGAGACGAATTGAAGCGCGCAGGATTGCAGCCATGACATGGCCTCCGAATTGGCAGGCGAAAGCAGGGTCGAGGGCGGCACCCAGCCGGTCAGCGCGGGCTCGCCGGAATGCGTTCGTTGCTTCCACTCTTCCGGACAGAAATCGTCGAACAGCTCGTATGAAATCGACGCGATCACTTCGAACCCGTTCTCAGCCGCCCTTTCGAAAAAGTTGCGATGCCAGGCGTCCGCAGGTTCGCACAAAGTGCCGGTCGTCTCGACCTGCAGCCCGCCGGACAGCGGCGCGAGCCGCATGAAGTGGCTCATTCCCACGTAGTGGACCAGGTCTTCCCGGTAGCCGAGGCCGACCAGCGACCGGATCAGGCGTTCAGGGGTTTGGTCGTAACCGTCGTCATAGGCTGTAGCCATCCGTTCGCCGTGTATCGGCAATCGGACATCGCCAATCTCGAGCATTCCGAACCTTCCGTCCGAAACGATATCGGACATGGTCACCTGGCCGTTGAATCGTTGCGGCAAAGGTTCGCTGCTATCGGCCACGTAGCCCGGCGCAACGAGCGAGATGAACATGCGGTCGATATCGGCCGGATAGACCGGATCGCCGGGCAGCGTGAATCCGCTTTCGAGGTCCGAGAATGCCAAAGAGATCTTGGCATCGGTCGGACTGCCGGTCGCATAATTCCACAAACGCACGAACCATGTCCGGGCAGAACCTGTGGCGTCGCGACCTTCGATCGTGAGGGTCGGGCCGTTGACGGCATCGAGCGGGATAATGCCCTGCGATTGCCATCGGAAGCTCAGCAAGGTGTTCGAATAGTCGCGGTTGGTTTCGTAAGCGAGTAGCGGATGGTCCAGCCGGTCGACCGAATCCCAGATAAGGCCAACAAGTTCGCCTTCGTTGTGCAATTCGATATCGATCTGCATGCTGTCTGCGCTGGTGGTGATGACCGATGCCATCGCCGGTCGCGGAAAATTGACCGTCCAGAATCGGGGGTCGAACCGCTGGATAAAACTCGTTTCCTGATTCCGGCGCTCGTCGGCGAGCCAATAAGCCATGGCCGTTTCCTATCCTTCCTGCAGGGCGCGGCGCACTGCACTGGCTAGCTGTCGCGATGAGCGCTGCATCGCCGTTGGAGCCGTCGTCCCACGCGGCGAATTGACCTGGATCGCGACCCGCACGTCGCGCCCTGAATTGGCTGCGGCTTGGTTTGCGGCGATGCTGCCGGCGCTTGTTGGGACGAACAATTCAGGTCCGTTCTCACCAACGACATAGCCCCGGCCCGGCGAAACCGGACCGCCCGTCGCTCGGCCAGGTAGGCCGAAAAGGGCGCCGATCGACTGTCCCAGCAGACCGCCAAGCCCTGAAACTCCACCCTGGCTCCCGAACAAGGAAGCGAGGCCGGACTGGAGCGCATAAGACGCAATGGAATCGAATGTGCGAAAAGCGATCTTGCGCAGATCGTCAAAGCCGAGGCTTCCGCGCCGCAGCGCCGAAAGCAGCCCCCTCTCGAGGATCGAGCCGGCCTTGCCAAAGCCTTCGACCAGCGAGTTGTCCAGTGTGGTCCGCATCGAATCGATGTCGGCGTTGAAGCGCTCGGTCGACGCGCGAACCTCGATCACGAGCTCTTCGAAATTGTCATCCATTGTCGCGCTCCATCATTTGAGCGATCACATCCGCGCTGGGCGGGGCGCCAGACGCCAGGGCCTCGGGTTCACGCAAGGCGGCGGCGAGTTCGGTCGGGGTCGCCTGCCAGAATTCCCCGGGCCGCCAGCCGAGCACGCGCGATGCAAGGCTGCACCACAGCGCAATGGCGTCCCCGAAAGTGCTCAATTCCGGCCCTTGAGAACCTGCGCGAGGATCGCGCGAACCGGCTCGGTAGCAGCGACCAGGCCCATCTCGAGGACGGCCGCGCCGATCTCGTGGCGCTCGGGACGCTGTTCGGTATCGAGGCAATGCCACAGAAGCGCGCTCACATCGGCGATCGTGATTGTGCCCTCGGCGGCGCGTTCGACCAGTGCGAACAGCGATCCGATTTCCTGCTCGGCGGCGAGAAGATTCTCAAAGCTCGGACGCAGTTTGTGAGTCTGCCCCGAGATCCGCAATTCCGTTTCGCCTCTCAGGGCGTTGGCTTGCGAACTCATACGGGCACGACCGGGCCGGAGCTTTCGAGCTGGAGCGTGTAGCTGCGCTCTCCGTTGAAATCGCCGGAATAGTCGAGTCGCTGGACCAGGAATCGGCCGCGCAGGCGTTCGCCATCCTCGAACGATAGCTCGTAGTCGTCGATCGTCCCCGCCAGCGCGTGAGCACGCACCGCGCTTTCCGACTGGCTGCCCAGGAATATGCCGGCCGCGCTGACGGATACAGAGCGGGTGTCTGCGCCTGAAAGCAGGTCGCGCCAACCGCCTGATTGCTTGTGCGTGATGGCAACAGCATCGCCGTTGATCGAGAGTTGAGTGGTGCGCAGCCCGGCCACGGTTTCATAGGTGACCGGGGAGGCGCCGTCGCCGATCTTGAGCAGAAAGGCGGACCCGTTTTGCGCAGGCATAAGCAATCTCCAGGAATAAGTGTCAGGGGAGGGAAGCAAAAATTCGAATGCGAAATTCGAGCAAGGCGCCGCGAAGATTGGCCTCGCGTCGCTCGCTTCGTGATCTCAGGAAACGGATAGAGGCGACCTCGAAGCCGGGATCGAAGATCGGCAGATCGATGACCCGCCGTTCGATTGCGGCGAGAAGGCCGGCATCGTCTCCCGGACCATCGGCGCGGCTCTCCAGTTCGAGCGCGACACGAACTTCGCGCCCAGCCCGATCCTTGCAGCCCCAGTCGACAGAACCGCTCGCGGCGATGGCGAGCCAGGGCGCGCTGGCGCCGAGCGGGGCTTCTTCCTCGATCGTGTTGATGGATGCGAAGTCCGGGTCGGCCCGAAGCCAGTCAATCAGCGCAGCGCGCAAAAGGTTTTCCATCGCATCAATCCAAGTTCAGAAAGGGCCACAGGGAATGCGGCGAATGCCAGTCGGCCTGCGTTCGGCCGCGGGCGCGCGAAAGGATCTCACCGCGCCTCTTGCCTCGTGCGGCAGCCCACCGCGAAAGGTCGGGTGCAAGAGTGTCGAAATTGGCGTTCGCGCTGATCATGCGAGCCGCGTCCCGCGCCACGGCCGCCAGAGCGAAACGACACTGGGCGGCGGAGAATTGCCTGACCGGTCGCCTCCGGTGCTGTCGCGATCGCGATAGAGATATGCCGCCAGCCGGACCATGCCCTGCCCGAGCGCCGGCGGAACTTCGTTCCACGATGCGGCAATACCCGCGCGAACGCGGATTGCGAGAGCCTGGGCCTCGAACATCGAATGGAGCGTGAAGCGGGCGATGCCTTCTGCATCAATGTCGAGCGTGAAGTCGCCGGGATCGAGCGCCTGTCGGTTTTCACCCGGCACGACGGCCTCTGCGCTCACAAGCGACGTAACCGGGCGCGAACCCAATTCGACTTCGCCGGGCGTGGGCGAGACCCATTCCTCGATCGTCTCGGTCAAGGCGGACTGGCCGATATAGGCCGTCAGCGTATCGTGGCTTGCACGCAGTAGGTCGAGGAGCAGGTCGTCCTCGTTCGGGCGGCTGATGCCTAGCCAGGCTTTCAGGTCAGCCAAGGCAGGGCCGGTCAGGTCAGCTGGCTCGATGGTGGTCCGCCGCATGGCAATCTCTTTCGCTTACAGGGAAAAGCAAGTGCACCCGCGCCGCCACCGTGGCGGTTCGGGGGTGGGCGCCGGGTGCGGCGCGGGTGCTGGACCGACGAGGGAGAAGGGCTCTCGACCTCGCCGGGTTTGAGGGTGGGGCGCTCTACTTTGAGGCTCCGTGGTCCGATCAGGCCTCGATCTTCAAAAGCTTGATGGCGTTCGAATCGAGCACCTGTCCGCCCACGCGCTTGGTGGCGTAGAAATGGACGAACGGCTTGTTCGAGAACGGATCGCGCAGGACCCGCGTCGCATTGTGCTCGGCGATCAGATAGCCGTGACGGAAGTTGCCGAAGGCGATCGGGAAGGCACCCGAAGCGATGTCGGGCATGTCCTCGGCTTCGACCACCGGGTAGCCGAGCAGGCGATCGGGTTGGCCCTCGACCATTCCCGGTTGCCACAGGAATGCGCCATCGGCTGTCTTGAGCTTGCGCACGGCAGCCAGGGTGGCCGAGTTCATGACGAAGCTGGCGCCCTGGCGATGGCCCGACTTGAGCGAATGGATCAGGTCGATCAGCTTTTCATCGGGAGCGGAATCCAGTCCGTTGGCATCGCCCGATCCGATATATTGCACCGTGCCGAATGCGCGCACGCCGTCTTCTGCGGTAGCGGTGGCCGCGTTGAGAAAACCCTGCGGCTGGTTGCTGCCCGAGCCGCTGACGAAGGCAGCGCCCTCGGCGCGGCCAAACTCGAGTGCGATTTCGTTGGCGAGCCAGCTTTCGAGGTCGAAGGCCGCATCGTCGAGCATCGCCTGGCTGGCGGCAGGATTGGCATAGAGATCGCCCGACGGAGGAGCGATTTCGGCAAAATCGGGTGTTGCGGTTTCGGGCCGGGCTGCAGTTTCGCTCACCCAGCCAGACGCGGTTCCGCCGGTCGAGACCAGCTTGCGATAACCCGAAGTGCCGGTCTGAACGACCTGCGAGATTGCCCGGATCGGGCTGATTTCGG
This sequence comes from Qipengyuania nanhaisediminis, assembly GCF_045862805.1. GTDB lineage: Bacteria > Pseudomonadota > Alphaproteobacteria > Sphingomonadales > Sphingomonadaceae > Erythrobacter > Erythrobacter nanhaisediminis_A. The sequence continues at coordinate 196,038 of NZ_AP025760.1, read as the reverse complement.
TCAGCTCGCGTGCGATCATGGCATCGATTGCCTCGGGCACCGCGAACCCGCCATCGGACGGGGTCGAGCCGTTGATGGACTTCACCTGCGTCTCGCTGCCGCGGCGCAAATAGCCATCGACGAAACCCTTGACCTCGGTCCCGGAAGTGCGGGTGTCGCCGATCGTCGGGCGCGACGCTGCGCGCGACACCTTGTCGAGGCGCGCCTTCACTTCGTCGACATCGCTGCGCAGACCGGAGATCTGAGCTTCCACCTTGTCTTGCCGCGCGACGATGTCGAAGCTTTGTTCGGCGTTCGCGATGGCATCGTCATCGGGTTTGGTGGTAATATTGTCCATGTGGGATTGGCCTTTCTGTGGGCGTGAAAAAGGCCGCCCCGATTGGCGGCCCATTGGGGGTTTCCGTGTTTGGTGGGATCAGTCGACGAAGTGGACGCGCGACCCGAATTGCAGGGGGTGCGTAACCAAGCTGACCTCGAACAGGTCGATCTGTGTCAATTCGCGACCGCTCGGCGTGTGATTGGCGCTTCTCGCGCGATATCCGAAGCTGAGCCCGCTCACCTCCCGGCGGCGAACCAAGCGTGCAGGAAGACTGCCGGACCTGTCGATGCGGGCGATGACACGAAGGCCGCGACCATCCTCGCCAATATGTTCGATTTCGCCGATCTGCTGTTCGGGGCGATGCTGCCACAAGAGCGGCAGCGGGTCCGACCGTTGCGCCAGGGTCTGCGCAAAAGCGCCGCGCCGGATGATATCGCGCGCCGCATCGGGAATGTCGAACAGACCGGCATAGCCTGCAAACCTGACAAGTCCGCTCATCACAGCGTGTCCCAGACGCCGAGCCGGACTGCGATGCCGACAAGCAAAGCTGCCAAAAGCCCCCGGATCGCCCATTCGATGAATGCTTTCCAGGCGCTCACCTTGGCATCGCGCCAGGCTCGGAGCAGCTCGCGCAATTCGTCGAGGTCGCCTTCGGCGCTCTCATCGGCGAGGCCGAGCCTGACGAGCACCCGGTCGGCTGCCAGTTCGCTCGTTTCCTCGACGATCGAGCGCAGGGTTATCAGGGTCGCGCCCTCTTCATGCGCCTGGGCCATCAGTCCGGCGAGCAGGTCCTCGCGGCTCATGACGCCACCTGTGCCGGCTCGAGGTCGAGCATGGCTCGCTTCTCATCGCGGGTCAGGAAATCGGCATCCGAGACCTGTTTCCAGAGCCGCTCGCGGTCCTCCGACAAGGCTGTCACCCGATCGAGGTCGATCGCCAGCGATTGCCCCTCGAACCACTGCCCGAGCGCTTCGGTCAGCGCCGCATAGAGTTTCTGGGCGAGCGGAAGCAAAGTGAGCCTCCACAAGGCGCGATTGGCCTCCCGGTAATTGGAGTAGGTGTTTTCGCCCGGAAGGCCGAGCAGCATTGGCGGCACCCCGAAAGCCAGCGCGATGTCGCGCGCCGCGGCGCTCTTGAGGGTTGCGAAATCCATGTCTGCCGGTGACATGGCGATCCGCTGCCATTTCAGGCCGCCGTCGAGCAGCATGGGCCGGCCGGCATTGGCTGCGCCCGCAAACGCGGTTTCCAGCTCGCATCTGAGCCGATCGAACTGGTCGCGGGTGAGCCCCGCGCCATCTTCGGTTTCGTAAACGAGCGCGCCAGAGGGCCGGGCGGCGTTCTCCAGCAGCGAGAGGTTCCATTGCGACGCGGCGTTGTGGATCGCGATGGCCTGGTGAGCGGCGGCCATGGCGCTCGCACCTCGGTGGTCGTCGAGCGGGTGCATGGCCTTGACCTGCACAATATTGGGCCAGCCATCCTCGTCCTCGACCGGAATGACCAACCGCTCCTTCCCGACCGAATACTCGTATGCGCAAGGCCACCCGTCATCGCCGGCGATGACCTTCACCCGGTCGGGGCGAAGGGCGAAGAGTTCTACCGGCTGACCGCTCGCATCCTTGATGATCTGGATAAAACCATTGCCGTTAAGCAGGATGTGTGCCGCGAGCGTCTCGACCAGCGACTGTCCGGCGCTCGTCGCTGTGACCAGGGCATGCAAGTCGCTGCCCTCTCCCGTCAGCGGCGCCTGGCCAACGCCCTCGGCGACGATCCGGACGGCACGCTGGGCGATGGGATTGCCCAGGAAGCCGTCGCGGACCGCCCCGTCATATTCGAAGGATCGCACCGATGGAGCCGGGGCGAAGGCCGGCATCCAGCCTTGTAGCGAGGCCGGGGCAAGAGGCACGCGGTTCGCCCCTCCGCCTTTAAAGGCGGAGAGCAGGTTTTCGAGCAACGCCATGATATTTCCTTCGTTTGTCGCGGTCGCGATCGTCAGAGCGAGCGGACGCTCGGGTTTCGCGATCGCGAGAGCATCAATTCGCTGAGCGCCCAGACGAGCGCATCGGCACGGTCTGGCGAACGGCCCGGACCGGCATAATCTCCGCCCATCAGCAAGCCGCACAGCTGGTCTTCCAGCCGCGCGAAATTGCCGCAGTGCCTGACGCGACCGGCACCATAGAGGGCGGCGATCGGTTCGGCGCGGGCCACCTTGCCCCGGCTGGCGTGGACCAGCTTGATCGGCAGCGTGTGGTCAGCAGCGCGCAGGACTGCCTCGACCATCGCGCCGCCCTGATTGGCTTCGGCAACGACGCGGTCGGCTTCCCAGGCCATTGCCGCGTCGGCGGCAGCTTGCGCCCAGCGTTCGGGCGTCGGCTTCGTGACTGTGCAATCAGCCAGCACATAGGCGATGCCATCGAAGCCAATCGCGGCAACTATGATGCCGCATTCATCGCCTTGGGCGCTGGCCGGCGGATCAATCGCCACCACGACCCGGCGCCAATCACCGCGTTCGGGCGATGCGCGGACCTCGTCGATCATGGCTCTGGTCCACAGCGCGCCGTCCATTTCGCGCAGATATTCGCCATCAATTTCCTGGCGCCCCAATTGCGATCCGCCAAATTCGCGATCCATCGCCCGAAGGAATCGATCGGGGAGGTTTGCGGCGTTATCGAATGTCGATCCGCGCGTGATGACCATATCTTCGTCGTTCTCGGCATCGATGACGCGCTGCAGGAGCGGACCCGTGCGCGGCGTGGTCGTGATCACGACGCGGGGTTCCACTCCCAGTCGCAATCCCTTCAGCAAATTGTCCCAGGCACGAATGGCGCGATCGTTGGCATTGCGCCACTTGCCCAGTTCGTCGCACCAGGCGTGGCTATGCTGCGGGCCGCGCAGGCTCTCCGGCTCCGCAGCGGAATACAGTCGCACCTCGGCACCGTTGGGATAGCGCAAGCGCCGCAATGACGCCTCGAAACTCGGTCTGCGGTCGGGCGGCGAGCAGGCAAGCAGCCCGCTTTCGCCTTCGACCATAACAGAGCGCGCCTCGGCCAGTGATGATGACACAAGGGCAATGCGCGCTGCACCGTCGCTCTCGGCCACCATGCGAACCCATTCGGCTCCGGCCCGGGTCTTGCCGAAGCCGCGCCCCGCAAGGACCAGCCATGTCCGCCACGCGCCCGGAGGCGGAAGCTGGGCCTCGCGGGCCTGCAGGCGCCAGTGATAGGCAAATTCGTTGCGCTCCGCCTGGTCGAGTGCGTCCACCAGTTTCTGGCGGACCGCATCATCGGCAAGCGATAGCCAGTCGAGATCGCACACCATGCAAGGGTCACGAGCCCTGTTTGCGCGCGCGATAATTTTCGAGCCGGACCTGCTCGCGGATAGCGCGGACCTTCCGGTCGATAGAAGCGCGCACTTCGGCCGCGCTGACATTGCGGTGATCGGCCTGGGCCTGCGCGGCCATGTCCCTGTGCACTGCTAGCAGCCGGATCGCGCTGGCAAAGTCGTACTTTTCGTTTTCGCCGGTCTTGAGGTCGCCATCGCGAAGGCGGCGCAAGATTTCCATTTCCAGGTGCAGATAACCCTCCCACAAGGCGGACACCCACGCTTTCGCAAATGCCGGGTCATTGCGCCTTGCCCTGTAGGCACGGCTCGCATTTATTCCCGCAAGGCGCGCCGATTGCGCGACGTTCGAGCTTTCCGCGAGATGCTCGAGGAATGCCTTGCGCCAGTGGCGTTGCCGCACGGAACCATCCGCAGCCTTCACCTGTGCGACGGCAACACTTTCGGGATTGCAACGTCGGGCCAAGCCTGCCTCCTTCCACGAAAAAGGCGGCCCCGTTTCAGGGAGGCCGCCGCGAATCGCTATTACTCGATGTTCCGTATCTCTAACCAAAGAGCGTGACGATGTCAACCGCAAATAACCAAATAGGTAAATTCAGTTTGGTTGCGCGGAGGGATCGCTTGCCCTAGGGCGCATTCGCAACTGAACGAAAATGGTCGCTCGATTATGGCGTGGCTACGCGCATTGTACGAATGGACGATGGAGAAGGCAGCGCACCCCAAGGCGGTGTGGTGGCTTGCATTTTTCTGTTTCGTCGAAGCCAGTTTCTTCCCGATCCCCCCTCACCCGCTGCTTGGCCTGATGTGCCTGGCGGAGCCTCGCAAGGCGCTCAGGTTTTCGCTGATCGCGACGCTTGCATCGGTCGCGGGCGGCCTGTTCGGCTACGCAATCGGCTACCTCCTGTTCGATGCGGTCGGGGTCCCATTGCTGACGGCGATCGGTCTGATCGACAGCCTCCCTGCCGCACAGTGCACCTTCGAGGAATATGGCGTCTTTGCGGTGGTCATCGCGGCGGCGACGCCGGTGCCATTCAAGCTGCTCACCATCACCGCGGGCTTTCTCGGGATGGCGATCGTTCCCTTCGTACTTGCAAGCCTAGCGGGCAGGGCGCTCATATTCGTGACGGTCGGCGTGCTCTTCCAGGTCTTTGGCCGGCCGATCAAGCGGATCATCGATCGCTACCTGGGGACTGTCACGACGGCATTCGTCGTGCTGGTGGTCGGAGGCGTCCTCGCGATCACGCAGCTCGGCGGCGGCGAGGAAGACGATCCTTGCGCCGCGCACCCGCAATCATCGGTTTCGGTGCCAGCTCGCTGACCTCACCTTCGCTTCAGGAAATGATCCCGGTGGCCTTCCCCGCGCGCTCGAACATGGCGAGGATCGTTGCGACTTCCTCGGCGGAATGTTCCGCACATAGCGAGCAGCGCAGCAAGGTCATGTTCGCAGGCGTAGCAGGCGGCCGCGCCAGATTGACGTAGAGCCCTTCCTTGAGCAGCGCCTCCCACATGGCGGCGCCGCGCTCGAGATCGGGCATGATAACCGCGATGATCGCGCTTTGCGGTGCATCGGTTCCGAGCTTGAAGCCAAGATCGCGCAGGCCCTTGTGAAGGGTGCGCGAATTCTCCCACAGATGGGCGCGCTTGTCAGAGCCCTGCATCAATTTGCGGATCGAAGTCGCCGCGGTCGCGACCACGCTGGGCGGAAGACTGGCGGTGAAGACATAGGGGCGACAGACCAGTCGCATGATGTCGAACTTGGGGTGGTTCGAGACGCAGAAACCACCGACCGTACCGACGCTCTTGGAAAAGGTGCCGATGATGAAATCGACGTCGTCAATCACTCCGGCTGCCTCGACGACGCCACGCCCGTTTTCGCCGATGAACCCCATCGAATGCGCTTCGTCGACCAGCACCATAGCGCCGTATTTCTTCGCGATCGCCACCATTTCCTTGAGCGGCGCGACATCGCCGAGCATCGAATAGACCCCTTCGAGCACAACCAGCTTTCCGGCGTCTTCGGGGATTCGGCGCAAGCGTTTTTCCATCGCCTCGATATCGTTGTGGCGGAACGGCACGATCTCGGCATTGCCCATCGCGCAGCCGTCATAGATCGATGCGTGGCTGTCGATGTCGAGCACGACGTAATCGCCCTTGCCGGCAATCGTCGCGATGATCCCGAGATTGGCCTGGTAGCCCGTGGAAAAGACCATGGCATGATCCATTCCGTAGAACTCACGCAGCGCGTCCTCGCATTCCTTGTGCCCCTGATAGGTGCCGTTGAGAACGCGGCTTCCGGTGGTGCCTGACCCGAAATCGGCAAGCGCCTTCTTGCCCGCATCGATGACGTCGGGATCGAAGGTCATGCCCATGTAATTGTAGGTGCCGAGCAGAATCGTGTCGCGCCCGTTGCAGATCGCACGGGTGGGCGAGAGCACCTTTTCCATGACCAGGTTGAACGGGTCCTCGACCCCGCTCGCCAGAAGCGTTTCGCGCGTCTGGATGATCGGGTCGAACTTCGAGAAGAGATCCTTGTCGCCCCCGTCGAGATCGGCGGGCTTGTCCGGCTGGCTGATACCTTCGCTCATTACTTGTCCTGCAGCTTGTGCACGGCAGTGACCAGCTGGCCGTAGGTCTCGATCTCGGCCTGCTGGTTCATGCTGATGATGACGTCGAACTCGTCTTCGATCTCGGCCACGAAATCCATCACGGTCAGGCTGTCGAATTCGAGATCATTGGCGAAGGAGGTCGATTCGGTGATCGTCACGCCCTTCTTGTTGAACGGCTCGATCAGGGCTCGGATACGGCTGTCGACTTCGGATTCGGTCATGGGGTCACGTGCTCTTGTCTGTTGTGGCAGGGCGGCGGGTCCGCATTCACCGCCTGCAAAGCGCATCGGGGAGTGAACTTGTCAAGGTTTCGCCCCAATGGCAAAGCGAGGCAAGCGATGTGGGGGACAAGCACGATGGCACAAGACTCGCCGGATTCGCTGGTGGTTCAAACCGGGCAGTCACCGGGTGACCGGGCGTTTTCAGCGCAAGCGGTCCACCTTGCGCGCACGGCGCAGATCAACACTCTCACACTTTCGCAGATGGCAGACCAGAAAGCATCGATCCTGATCGGCGCGACCTTCGTGGTCTTTTCCCTCGCGGTGACCCGGCTGATCGGAAGCGACATCCATGCCTCGACCCTGTGTCTCGCCGCGACCGCGTTCCTGTCGTCCCTGTTCGCGGTGCTGGCGGTGATCCCCTCGCTTGGAAAGCCGCCTTCGGATCCTGCGCTTCGCAATCCGCTGTTCTTCGGCCATTTCGCCGATGAACCGGCAGAGGAATGGGCCGCGACCATGCTCGCCACATTCGAGAGCGACGAGGCCCTGCTTCGCGCCATGCTCACCGACATTCACCAGAACGGACAGGTGCTGTATCGCCGCAAATACCGGTTTCTCGGCTATGCCTACCGGATATTTCTCGGCGGGCTCGCGGTGACCATCGCAGTCTATTGTGCCGAGGCGATGGCCCTTATCTAGGCGGGCAACAGCTCTTTCACCGCGTTCATGAACGGCATGATCGAAACCGGTTTGGCGAGATAGCCTGCCGCGCCTGCTGATCGGATCCGGTCTTCATCGCCCTTGGCAGCGAATGCGGTGACCGCGAGCACCGGGATGTCCTTGAGCGCCGAATCTCGCTTTGCCGCGGCGATCAGGTCCACGCCCGAGATGCCCGGTAGCTGGATATCCATGATGATCAGGTCCGGCATCACCTTGCGCGCCACCGCGAGCACTTCACCGCCATCGGCCACGGGGTCGACATCGAAGCCATTGGCTTTCAACACGTCGCAAAACAGTTTGCGGTTTAAGTCATTGTCCTCGACAACCATCACTCGCTTTGTCACTGGACGCCCCATTCGCTAGCCCCGCCCGCCTTGCGGGCAGGGGCTGACTATCCAAGCTCGTGAGCCATAACAATCCCGAACATGCATGATCATCGCCAAGAGACCCGATCACAGGACAGTCAGTCCCGTGCCGCGACCCTTGCGCTCGCGGCGATTGGCTGGATCCTTCACGACGAGGACCGGGCTGCGCGCTATCTCGAGCTTACCGGGCTCGATCCCGCCGGCCTGCGCGCCGGGCTTGGTGATCCATTGATCCTTGCTTCCGCGCTCGAATTCCTGGCGAACCACGAACCCGACCTGATCCAGGCTGCTGAAGCGCTCGCCGTCACGCCCGAGGAGCTGGTGGCCGCGCGAAAGGACCTTGCTGAATGAGCCGCCCCCTGATCATCAGCGATTGCGACGAAGTGATCCTCCACATGGTTGCCCATTTCAAGGAATGGCTCGAAACCAGCCAGGGTATCGATTTCCGCCTCGAAGGGAACGATTTCGCCAAGGCTATGCGCTGGCAGGACAGCGGTGAACTGGTGCCGCCAGACCAGATTTGGAAGAAGCTCGGCGGATTTTTCGACACCGAGATGGATCGCCAGCTTCCCATCGAAGGTGCCATCGCCGCGCTCAACCAATTGCGCGAACACGCCGATGTGGTCGTGCTCACCAATCTCGTCGACTCGCGCCGCGACCAGCGCGCCAGGCAATTGGCCGCGCATGGGCTCGAGGCCGCGATCTACACCAATCAGGGGCCCAAGGGTCCTGCCTTGCAGAGGATCCTCGATGAATACGCGCCGACCCGCGCGATCTTCATCGATGATCTTGCGCAGCATCACGCGTCGGCCAAGGAAGTCGTGCCTGAGACGCGGCGGCTGCATTTCTGCGGCGAACCCACGATTGCAGGCGCAATCGCCTGCGCGCACAAGGAAGGCCACGCCGACGCCCGGATCGACAACTGGTCCGATGCGCTGCCATGGCTGATCGAACAAATGGAAGGATAAGCACAAATGAGCGTCGAGAATCGTCTGGAAGAACTTGGCATCACTTTGCCCGAGGCAGCCGCGCCGGTGGCCAGCTATATGCCAGTCGTGGTCGAGGGCGGTTTCGCTTACGTGTCGGGCCAGTTGCCCTTCATCGACGGCAAGCTCGTGACCGGCCGTTGCGGTGATGACGTCGACATCGACGGTGGAATGGAAGCTGCGCGCGCGTGCGGGTTGATGATCCTCGCGCAGCTGAAGGCAGCCGGCGTGCTCGAAAAGGTCACGCGGGTGGTCAAATTGGGCGCGTTCGTGAATTCGACCGGCGATTTCACTGACCAGCCCAAAGTGGCGAACGGCGCATCCGACCTGATGCAGGACGTGTTCGGCGAAAAGGGCCGCCACTCGCGCGCCGCGGTTGGCGTTCCGGCCCTGCCGCTTGGTGCGGCGGTGGAAGTCGATGCGGTGATCGCCGTCTCCGATTGATTGCAACCATGAGCCGGCGCCGCGCACCTGAATGGCTGACCCGGTGGGAGTATGCCCATCGCGGCCTTCATTCGGTCGGCGCCGAAGGCGTGGTGCCCGAAAATTCGCTCGCCGCGGCAGAGGCCGCCATTGCCGCTGGGCTGGGGATCGAGTGCGATATCCAGCGCAGCGCGGACGGGCTGGCCATGGTGTTTCACGACTGGGACCTCGACCGGCTCACCGACGGCACGGGGGCGATGGAACGCCTCTCAGCCGAAGATATCGCTCACCTGCGCCTGCACGGCAGCGCCGAGAGCCCGGCCCGCCTGGAGGCGCTGCTCGAGCTGGTGCGCGGCCGCGTCCCCATCCTCGTCGAGCTGAAGTCGAAGCCGGGCTATGACATCGAGAAGACGTGCCAAGGCGTTCGACGCGCCATTTCCAGTTATGACGGGTTGATCGCGATCATGAGCTTTGATCCGCGTGTTTCTTCCTGGGTCAGGCAGCACGCGCCCGAACTGGTCTGCGGACTGGTCATGCGCGAAGACAAATATGGCTATACCCAGACCGAGGCGGAGCGCGGAGCGGCATTGCGCGAGGCAGAGCCCGATTTCCTGGCTTATCACGTGCTCGCTCTGCCGAATGAGCGTGTGGCGCGGCTTCGGGATGACGGCATGCCGATCCTGACCTGGACGGTCGATTCCCTCGAAACGCGGGCTCTGGCGCTTGCTCATGCCGACGCGCTGGTCTCGGAAGGCGAGGGGCTGGCGTGACGGGATCAGCGGGCGGCGAGGACCAATTTGCCGTGCGGCTGGCCCCCGGGGTCGGCGCGTTCGATGCAGCAGAATGGAACGCGCTCGGCGGCAATCGCAATCCCTTCGTCAGCCATGAATTCCTGACTGCGCTTGAACGATCGGAAAGCGTGGGTGAGGGGACGGGCTGGGAACCGGCCCCGATGGCCATCACTGATCAAGGCGGGCGATTGGTCGGGGCCTTGCCAAGCTACGCAAAGGGGCACAGCCGGGGCGAATACGTGTTCGATCAGTCCTGGGCCGAAGCATACCACCGGACAGGTGCGAGCTATTACCCAAAGCTTCAGATCGCCGCCCCGTTCACGCCTGTCAGCGGGCCGCGCCTACTTGTCTCCGATCCGGCCTGGTCCGCCCATCTGCTCAAGGGCGCGCAGATCGTGTGTCAGCAAAACGGGCTTTCCTCGGCCCATGCCACCTTTGTCGAAAGCGACCAGCTGCCTCTCTTCGAGGCCGCAGGCTGGCTGCTGCGTAGCGACATTCAGTTTCACTGGATCAACCGCGATTACCAGTGCTTCGACGGTTTTCTCGCCGCGCTGTCCTCGCGCAAGCGCAAGGCCATGCGCAAGGAGCGCAAGGCAGCACAAGCGGGCCTCGAGATCGTGCGTTTGAGCTCAGACGAGATCAAGCCGCAACACTGGGATGCCTTCTGGGTTTTCTACCAGGACACCGGAGCGCGCAAATGGGGCACCCCCTATCTGACGCGCGAGGCCTTCACCCTGCTTGGCGAGACCATGGGTGACAAGCTGGTGCTGATCCTGGCGCTTGACGATGGCGAGCCGATTGCAGGCGCACTCAACGTGCTCGGTCCGGATGCGATCTATGGACGGTATTGGGGTTGCACGCGCGAGAAGCGGTTTCTGCATTTCGAGCTGTGCTACTACCAGGCGATCGATATCGCGATCGAGCGCGGATTGGCGCGCGTGGAGGCAGGAGCGCAAGGCGGGCACAAGCTTGCCCGCGGTTATGAACCCGTGCGGACATGGTCGGCACACTGGATGGCGGAACCCGGCTTCCACAAGGCGGTCGCACAATTCCTGGAGCGCGAGAACGAACTGGTCACGAGCGACCGTGATTTTCTTGGCGAACGCCTGCCTTTCAGGCGTGGTGACGATTAGGCCGCGGCACGCTTTTCCTGGCAAAGCCAGTGGCGGGCCCGGCGCTGCGCTTCGGCGATCTCGCGTGCGGTCATCTCGTCCGCGACATCGGCACGGCAATGCCCTGCTTCGTCGTGGCCGCGCGACGCGGCAATGTTGAACCACTTGTGTGCCTCCACCAGGTCGACCGCGACATCATTGGAGCCCGTCGAATAGGCGACACCCAGGTTGAACAAGGCCTCGACCTTTCCGGCGATGGCATCGGCGAGATAGCCCGCGATCGCGAGGTCGGCTTCCGCGCTGTTCATCTGCGTGACGGTTTCGGCATTGAAGATCTCGTGTTTCATATCGACTTCCCCGATTGCTCCTGTCCCTCCCCTTGCGAGACCGGGCAAGCCAAGACCTCGCGGATCATGGTCAACAATTGGTTAACGGGGTAGCGATTTCTTGGCAGGCGGGCGGGGCCATCGCTGGTTGGGCGACGCGATTTTTAGGCTTCGGGAAATCCCCATGTAGGACCACCGGTCGCAAACCGGCTTGTGCCAACATACAGCCTTGCTATAGGCGCCGCAGCGTAACGACTTGCCTGGTGGAGGCGAGGAGGAGCGATGGAAATATCCACGCGCCTGACGGGACGGTCCTGAGGAAGTATTTGGGATTAGAGGACATATGCCAGCCGCCGCGCCTGAAGAAATCGACATCTTCGAAAAAGCAAAGAGCCTCGTGCCGCCGGACTATGTTCCGAGCGATGACGAGGAATACATGAACGAGCAGCAGCTCGCCTATTTCCAGATGTTGCTTATCGAGTGGAAGCGATCGATTCATTCGGCGGCAGGCCAGACGCTCCAATCACTTGCCGATGGCCCCATCCGCGAAGCCGACCTCAATGATCGCGCTTCGAGCGAGACCGACTGGGGTATCGAGCTGCGCACCCGCGATCGCCAGCGCAAGCTCGTTTCCAAGATCGACGCCGCCTTGCGGCGGATCGAGCAGGGCGAATACGGATATTGCGAAAAAACCGGCGACCCGATCGGGTTGCGCAGGTTGATTGCGCGCCCGGTGGCGACAATGACGGTCGAGGCGCAAGAGGCGCATGAGCGCCGCGAGAAGATTTCGCGCGACGATTGATCGCGCGCGCATCGTAATGTGTCTCACTGCGGGACGGCCCGACAATGCCTCGCTGCCGAGTGATTTGCATTAACGGCTGATTTACGGTGAACTCCTAGCAAGCCCGCATGCCTTTGCAACGATGGCGCTCAGCCGCCTGAGGCACTTGGGTGCCGAGTATCTGGGAGTGTGTGCGAAAATGACGGGTGTCGAGACTAGAACGGTGTCGCGCGACAGCCTGTTTCTGCTGGCAAGTGTCAGGGTCGAACAGGACGACGAACAGCATCGCGTTCGCGTGCGCAATCTTTCCGATGGCGGAATGATGGGCGAAGGCCCGATCCGCATCCAGCGAGGCAACAGGGTCGAAATCGAGCTGCGCAATATCGGCGCTGTTCAGGGCAGCGTTGCCTGGGTGCAGGATCAGCGCTTCGGCATCGCATTCGACGAGGAAATCGATTCGCATCTCGCCAGGACAGGCAATGCGGGGACCAAGTCAGATTGTCCCAACACCATCGTTTCAAGTGCGCATCGCGCTCCGCCGCCGCCGCCGCAACCGAGCGGGCTCCGCAAGGTCTAGACCAATCGCGAGAATCCGCAGTGCGCCATGAGACAGTGCGCTGACGCACTGCGCGCAAGCTGCTAGTCCGGCTGGCGTGAAACGAATCTGCTGCGCCATCCTCGCCTGTTTCCTGCTTTCATCCTGCGGTGGATCGGGAGAAAGCGGGCCGGTCGATATCGCCATTATCGGGACACCTGACGCGCTGATCGAACGCGGCGTCAGGCTGTCGCCGGCTGGACAGCACATGCGCGCCGCCACGCAGGAGGGGCTGGTCGGCCTCGATCCGACCGGGCAGGTTGTGCCAGCACTCGCCGAACGCTGGATCGTGACCGATGACGGGCTCAGCTACATTTTCCGGCTTCGCGATTCCGACTGGCCCGATGGTGAGCCGATCACTGCGCGGGACATCAATGAGCGGCTGCGGGAGACCATTCGCAGCCTTGAGGGGACGACGCTGGGGCTCGATCTCGCAAAGGTCACCGAAGTGCGCGCAATGACCGGGCGGGTGATCGAATTGCGGCTATCGGGGCCGATGCCAGAATTCCTTCGGCTACTCGCCCAACCCGAAATGGGCCTGACTCGCAATGGTGCGGGAACCGGTCCCATGATGGCAGCGGAAAGGGATGAAGCCGGGCTGGTGACACTCGAGGTCCTGCCGCCAGAGGCGCGCGGCCTGCCGGCACGCGAGGACTGGGAAGAGATGTCGCGGGCCTTGCGCGTGCAGGCTCTCTCGGGCCGGGAAGCGGTCGATGCCTTCGCTTCCGGCGAAGTCGATCTGCTGCTCAATGGGTCGATCGAGACCTTTCCGATGGCACAGCTCGGCCCGTTGTCGCGCGGAAATGTGCAGGTCGACCCGGCGCTTGGCCTGTTCGGATTGATCTTTCGCAGCGACGAGGGCGTGCTTGCCGACCCTGCCAGGCGCGAGGCGCTATCCATGGCGATCGACCGGGCCGAACTGATACAGCCCTTCGGTCTCGGGGGGTGGCAGTCGAGCACCTGGATCGTCCCGCAGGACATGTTCTCGCCCGCGCAATACCCGGCCACGCGCTGGAGCGGGCAGAGCATTGCGCAGCGCCGGAACACCGCACGTCAGCGCATTACTGCCTGGGAAAATGCCACCGGCGCGAACGCGGTCATACGGGTCGGCCTGCCTGACGGGCCGGGCAGCGACCTGCTCTTCACCCAGCTTGCCGCTGCCTGGCGCACGATCGGTGTCGAGGCAGTCCGGACAGGATTGGGCCAGGGCGCCGAACTGGAATTGCGAGACCGGCTGGCCCGCTATTCCTCGCCGCGTTGGTTTCTCAATCAGCTCAATTGCGCAATCGAGATCGGCCTGTGTTCGGAACGGGCCGATACTTTGGTCAGGCAGTCTCTCGCCCAGCGCGACCAGGAAGCAAAGCAGGCCCTTCTCGCCGAGGCGCACAGGGAAATGGTCGAAGCCGAGGTCTTCATTCCCTTCGGGGTTCCGGTGCGCTGGTCGCTCGTTCGCGGCGCCGTGAACGGCTACGAGGCCAATCCGTGGGGCCTGCACCCCTTGTTCCCGCTGTCGCAGCCCTCCACATAGGATTTTTCAAGGAGGCTCAGATGGATCGTCCTGAAGGATTGCAACCCGACGCGGCACCCCAGAAACCGAGGGCCATGGGTATCGAACTGCCCATGGGCGCCGATCCGGCTGCCGTGCGCAAGCGCGTCGAGGCGATGGAAATGCTGCTCGAACGCAGTTTCCGGATCCCCGGCGTCAATGTCCCTGTCGGACTCGACGCGATCATCGGGCTGGTCCCGGTAATCGGCGACCTGATCAGCAGCGCGATGGGGGCCTATATCGTTTGGGAAGGTCGCAATCTCGGCCTCTCGCGCTGGCAGCTTTCGCGCATGGGGGCCAATGTCCTTTTCGACGCTCTGCTCGGACTGGTTCCGATTGTCGGCGACGCGGCTGATTTGGTGTTCCGATCGAACACCCGCAATCTGCGCATCATCCGCCGCCACCTCGACAAGCATCACCCGCAGACCAGAATAATCGAGGGCTAGTTCCCTTCGTTCGCTCAGCGCGCTATCGGACCGCCATGTCCAGCAACGTCACCTATTCCAGCTACCTCGAACTCGACAAGGTGCTGAACGCCCAGCATCCCGCATCCAGGGCGCATGATGAAATGCTTTTCATCATCGTGCACCAGGCGGGCGAACTCTGGCTGAAACTGTGCCTGCACGAACTGGGACTGGCCCGCGAACACATTGCCGCAGATGACCTGCGTCCGTCGTTCAAGATGCTGGCACGGGTAGCGCGCGCCCAGGAACAGCTGATCCAGAGCTGGGACGTCCTGAGCACCATGACCCCTCATGATTATTCCAAGGTCCGACCGCATCTCGGCACCTCTTCGGGGTTTCAGTCGGCGCAGTACCGGATGATGGAATTCGTGCTGGGCGGACGCGATGCAAAGCATGTCTCGCTGCATGGCGAGAACGGCGATTGGGCCGCCGCCCTCGAAGAGGAACTGGCCCGCCCGAGCCTGTACGACACCGCTATCGGGCTGCTCGAGCGGCGGGGCTTTGCCATCGATCCGGGCGTGACCGAACGCGATTTGCGCGCGCGATATTTGCATCACGACAGCGTCGAGGCTGCCTGGGCAGAAATCTACCGCAATCCCCAGGAACACTGGGATTTGTACGAACTGGCAGAAAAGCTGGTCGATCTCGAATATCACTTCCAGCGCTGGCGTTTCGGCCACCTCAAGACCGTTGAACGCATTATCGGGTTCAAGAAGGGCACCGGCGGAACGCCTGGCGTTCCCTATCTGGCAAGCGTGCTCAAACAGGCGTTCTTCCCCGAATTGCTCAGCGTGAGGACGGCGATTTGACCCGCAGGATCTGGGATATCTCGCAGCGGCTGCGGCCCGGCCTTCCGGTCTGGCCCGACGATACCGCGTTCCGGCAAGAGCGCACCTGGCAGATGGAAGACGCTTCGCCGGTCAATGTCTCGGCGCTGACCCTGTCGACCCATTCGGGTGCACACGCGGATGCCCCGCTTCATTATGCCACCGACGGCGCCGATATCGCGAGCGTCGACATCGCGCCTTATCTGGGCGAATGCCTGGTCATCGATGCAAGGGGCGTCGGCCCGCTGATAGAGGTCGCCGACCTTCCTCATCTCCAGAGTGCTGACAGGGTGCTTTTCCGCACGTTCGAACGCTTCCCCCATTCGGATTGGGAGAGTGAAACGACCGCGATCGCCGCCGCCACGATCGAATGGCTCGCGGTGCAAGGCGTCAAGCTGGTCGGGATCGATGGGCCTT
Source organism: Qipengyuania nanhaisediminis (assembly GCF_045862805.1). GTDB lineage: Bacteria > Pseudomonadota > Alphaproteobacteria > Sphingomonadales > Sphingomonadaceae > Erythrobacter > Erythrobacter nanhaisediminis_A. The sequence continues at coordinate 180,206 of NZ_AP025760.1, read as the reverse complement.
CGATCGACCCGCAATCGTCAAAGACCATGGACGCGCACAAGGCCGTCCATCGCCATGACCTGCGCGTCCTCGAGGGGCTCGTCCTCGATGACGTGCCCGAGGGCCGCTATGAACTGATCGCGCTGCCGCTTCCGATCGTCGGCGGAGATGCCTCTCCCGTGCGCGCTGTTCTGCGAGCGCTCGCATGACAGATCACCTGATCGCTTCGGCGCGCGAACACGACCGCGCCGACCCGCTCGCCAAGTTTCGCGAGCGGTTCTTTGTCCCTGACGGGGTCACTTATCTCGACGGCAATTCGCTCGGATGCCTTCCGCGCAAGACCCCAGAGGCGATGGACCGCGCCATTCGCCAGGAATGGGGCACGGGCCTCATCGGGTCATGGAATGATGCCGGCTGGTTCGAGATGGGCACACGTGTCGGAGCGAAGATCGCGCCCCTGATCGGCGCCGCGCCAGACGAGGTGCTCGCATGCGACAGCACCAGCGTGAACCTGTTCAAGCTGATCGCCGCGGCGCTCGCAATGCGCCCCGGGCGAAAGGTTGTCCTGTCCGAACCGGGCAATTTCCCAACCGATCTCTACATGATCGAAGGGCTCGAACGGCAGGGTCTCGCATCCCGCCGGCTGGCCGCCCGCGGCGATCTCGAGGCAGCGCTCGGCGACGATGTCGCGCTGCTGATGCTCACCCATGCGCACTACAAGACCGGCGAGCTTTTCGACATGGAGCGGCTAACACGCGCCGCCCACGATGCGGGCGCGCTGGTCCTGTGGGATCTTTCGCACAGCACGGGCGCTCTCCCCGTCGATCTGCACCGCTGCAACGCCGATTTCGCGGTTGGATGCGGTTACAAATATCTGTGCGGAGGCCCGGGCGCACCGGCTTTCGCCTATGTCGCCAGGCGGCACCAGGCGCAGCTCAGACAGCCCTTGACCGGCTGGTTCGGCCATGCGCGCCCCTTTGCCTTCTCCGACGATTATCAGGCCGCACCGGGTATCGAGCAATTGCAGTGCGGTACCTCGCCTGTGCTCGGCCTGACGGCCCTCGAAGTCGGGGTCGAACTCATCGCCGAAATCGGAGTGGAACGGCTTTACGAGAAATCGCGCGCTCTTTCGGAATTCTTCCTCGAAGCGCTTAGAACCAGCGGCGTCGCGCTCGAACTGGTCAGCCCCGGCGATAGCGCCAACCGCGGCAGCCAGCTCTCTTTTCGCCACCGTGATGCCTATGCCATCTCCCAGGCTCTGATCGCCCGCAAAGTGATCGGTGATTACCGCGAGCCGGACATTCTGCGGCTCGGTTTCGCGCCGGCCTATCTGCGCTTTATCGACATGGCCGAGGCGGCGCGTCACCTTTGTGAGGTCGTGCAAGGCGAGGAGTGGCGCAACCCCGAATTCAACCGCCGCGCGGCGGTCACCTGACGATCATTCGGCCGATTCGAACCAGCTGATGTCGAGATCCTCATAGCGGTCGCGGAACTGGCCGATGCGGGCCAGATCGTCGGGACGAAGGATGTGCACCATATCGCCCTTGCGCGCGATCAGGCCTTCGTGATCCATTGACCGGATCAGCCGGTTCACCTGGACTTCGGTGAGACCGATGCAATCGCCAATCTGGGATTGCGTCAGGCCGATGCGGAAACAGTTTTCAGGCGTGATGCCTGTGAGCCTGCGCCTCGCCCAGATCTCCAGCAGCAATGCAGCCAGCCGGGAGCGCCCCCGTGTTCGGCCCACCGAAACGAGCCGGTCGTTCAAAATAGCATTTTCGAGCGCTGCGAAGGTGTAGAAAATGGCCGCGAGGCGCGGAAAATCGCGAAAGGCCCTCGCCAGCTGCGAACGCGGAAACCCGAACAGCACCGATGGCTGGAGCACGGTGATCGACTGGGTCGCATGGGTGAAGGGGACATTGGCACTGCCCACGATGTCGCCAGCATAATAGAGCCGCGTGATCGCCCGCTCGCCATTCGGCAGGTCGGTCGAAGCAAACAGGCGGCCCTCATCGATGAGGAACAGGCTGTCAGGCTCGTCCAGTTCACTTGCGACCAGCAAGGCGCCCGCGTCGTAGGATCTTGGGTTGATTGCCAGCTTCTCCAGCACAGCCGCCTCTTCTTGACGCAGCGCGTCAAGGCGACCGTATTTTGCCAGCAGATGCTTCATGTGCGCGTTCTAGGACTCGGATTGCGCTGACCCATGCCAAGACAACCGCGACAGACGGCGCTCGTTCCCGCAAGCGCGATCATCACGGTTCGAGTTCGACGTCCCAGTAGAGCCAGTCTCGCCATGTCTCGTGCAGGTAATTGGGCGGGAACATCTTGCCATGCTGCTGCAATTGCCAGCTCGTGGGCCGGATCGGGTTCATCCGCACCGGCATGTGCGCCTGCTTTGGAGTGCGCCCGCCCTTCTTCATGTTGCAGGGTGCGCAGGCAGTGATGATGTTTTCCCAGGTGGTCTTGCCCCCGAGCCGCCGCGGCATGACGTGATCGAAGGTCAGGTTGTTCGCGCTTCCGCAATATTGGCATTCGAACCGATCGCGCAGAAAGACATTGAAGCGGGTGAAAGCGGGAAAGGCGCTCTGCTTCACATATTGCCGCAGCGCAATCACGCTCGGGATCTTCATGTCGAGACTGGGGGAATGCACTTCGCGTTCGTAGCTCTCTACGATATCGACGCGGTCCAGGAACACGGCCTTGATGGCGGTCTGCCATGGCCACAGGCTGAGCGGATAATAGGATAGCGGCGTATAATCGGCATTGAGGACAAGCGCCGGGCAGGACGACAGGTTGCGTGTCGGGTCCTGCTCGGTGCTTCTGAACCGGGCGGCGTTTTCGATCAGTTCCGCTTGAAACATCGGTTCTTGCGCTCCTGCCTGATTGCGAGAGAACATGCCGCGCGTCCAGACGGACTGATAGACGTGCTCACTGCGCTATCCACAGTCGGAATATTCACCGGCGCGAAGGATAGCGCAACAAAATGTCCTGTGGCATGGCCGCGGCCATGGATAGCCCCTTGCCGATCGTGACCCGTTTCGCTCCGAGCCCCAATGGCCGGCTGCATCTGGGCCATGCTTTCTCGGCAATCGTGGCGCATGATCTGGCAATGGAGGCAGGGGGCCGGTTCCTGCTTCGTATCGAGGATATCGACGGGCCGCGCTCTCACCCCGAACTTGCAGACGAGTTTCGCCGCGATCTCGAATGGCTCGGCCTCGAATGGGAGGAGGTCCCGGCGCAATCGACGCGGCTGGCAAGCTACGAGGCCGCGGCAGACCGGCTCACCGAACGCGGTCTCGCCTATCGCTGCCGCTGCACGCGCAAGCAGATCGCCGCGCTCCCGAGGCGCACAGGCAGCGACGGGTTCGAATATTCCGGGTCGTGCCGCGAGACCTGCGGCCCGGCCGACGGGCAAGGGCCGGCGGCGCTGCGGCTCGACATCGATCGGGCAATGCGCGCGGCGGGTGAGGTTGTCTGGGTCGATGCCTATGCTGGCAGCGTCATCGCCGATCCCCGCGAGTTCGGCGATGTCGTGATCGTGCGCAAGGATTTGCCCGCCAGCTACCATCTCGCCGCCACTCTCGACGACGCGGCCGACGGGGTCACCTTGGTCACGCGCGGCTCTGACCTGTTCGATTCGACGCATGTGCACCGGGTCTTGCAGGCCCTCTTGGACCTGCCGGTGCCAGATTGGCATCACCACAAGCTGATCCTCGACGATGACGGAGAAAAGCTTGCCAAAAGGCGCGGTTCGCCGCCGCTTTCAGCGCGCAGGGATAGCGGCGATGATGGCCTGATGCTTGCCGAGCAACTGCGGTTGCACAAAACTGAGGCTGGAACTTAATGCGCTTAGCGCCCATTTGTTTGTCCATGAACTATATCCTCATCCCCCTGCTCGTCATCCTCGTCCTCATGGTCGTCGTTTCGCTGATCCGCGGGGTGATAGCGTTCATGAAGACGACCAAGGTCGATCTCGAAAGCGGGAAGGGTGAGACCGCGGCCGACATGCAGTTGATGCAGAACAAGGCAATGTTCGCGCGCATCAAGTATCAGGCCGCGGCGGTCGTGGTGGTCGCGGTGATCGCACTCCTCGCAAGCTAGACGCGCGCGTGGCGGCGTCCTAGGGCGCCTTGCATGGTCAAGCTCAACAAGATTTACACGCGCACCGGCGATGACGGCACGACCGGTCTCGTCGATGGCTCTCGCACATCGAAACATTCCCTGCGCATCGCTGCGATCGGAGCGGTGGACGAGGCCAACAGCGTGATCGGCTTTGCCGCCTGTGGCTTTGCGCAAGGCCCGCACCATGCGCGCCTTCACCGGATCCAGAACGACCTGTTCGATCTCGGTGCTGACCTCGCGACGCCCAAGGGCGCTCTCGACGGCGAAGGCTTCGAGCCCGGCGAGATGGTGCTGCGCGTCGTCAGCGCGCAGGTCGACTGGCTCGAACGCGAGATCGATGCGCTCAACGAGCAGCTCGAACCCCTGACCAGTTTCGTCTTGCCGGGCGGGAACGAGGCCGCCGCGCGCACTCACCTTGCCCGCGCTTCCTCTCGCGCGGCCGAGCGCGCAGTCACCGCTCTGGCGGAAATCGAACCTGTCAATCCGGCCGCGAGCGCCTATCTCAACCGGCTTTCGGACCTGCTCTTTGTTCTAGCCCGGGTGGCAAATGACGAGGGGCGTTCGGACGTGAAGTGGGTGCCGGGCGCTAACCGCTAGCGCTGGCCCTTCTTCCTCGCTAGTGAGCCCCCCTTGCGGCAGCCAGCGAAGGACAAGGAAATGATGCGCAACATCGCCATAATCGGCGCCGGGCAGATGGGCACCGGCATCGCCCAGACAGTGGCCGCCCACGGCATGAAGGTCATGCTGTCCGATATCGACCTTGCAACCGCGAAGGCAGGCAAGGCGAGAATCGACAAGGCGCTTGTCAAGCTGGCCGGTCGCGGCAAGATCGAGGCCGACGAAGCCGAAGCGCTTCTCGCTCGGATCACCCCTGTCGCCGACTACGAACCGTTGGCATCGGCCGACCTCATCATCGAGGCGGCGACCGAGAAGGAAGCGATCAAGAACGCGATCTTCGAAAGCGCGGGCAAGGTGCTCGGTCCGACCGCGATCCTTGCATCGAACACCAGCTCGATACCGATCACGCGCATGGCGAATCATTCGCCCGATCCCGAACGCTTCATCGGGCTGCATTTCTTCAATCCGGTGCCGGTGATGGGACTGATCGAAGTCATACCCGGCCTCGCCACCGCGCAGGTTACCACGGACAGGGTGACCACTTTTGCCGAGGGGCTCGGAAAGCAGGTCGTCACCAGCCAGGACGAGCCGGGCTTCGTAGTCAATCGCATCCTCCTGCCGATGATCAACGAGGCGGTGTTCGTGCTGGGCCAGTCGACCGCGGGGATCGAGGATATCGACAAGGGGTGCAGGCTCGGGCTGAACCATCCGATGGGGCCGCTGCAACTGGCAGATTTCGTCGGGCTCGACACCTGCCTCGACATCATCAACGTGCTCTATCAGACCACCAAGGACACGAAGTACCGGCCCGCTCCGCTGCTGGTGAAATATGTCGAGGCTGGCTGGCTTGGTCGCAAGACCGGTCGCGGCTTTTACGACTATAGCGGCGAGGCGCCGGTCCCGACGCGTTGAATCTCGGAACCCGCCCTGCGGTGACCCCGTTGGATGTGCAAAGGAGAATTTGCATGACCGACGAGAAGAAGGTTCTGAGCCAGGAAGAGCGCCAGTCGCATCTCGCGCCCGAAACCCACAATGACGAACAGGACGATCACCGCAGCCAGGCGCAGGAAGTCGCCGAGCAAGCGGTGGAGCGCAGCGGAGGCGCGGACGCGCCGACCGAGGGCCTGAAGGTTGCCAGCCCGTCCGTCGATGGCGTTGCGGGATCAGAGACCGACGTGATCGACGAGATGCGCGAAATGGAAGACAGCGGCAAGATCGATAACGGCGCCTATGCCGGCGAACCCAATCACGACGACAACACGTCGAAATTCATCGATCAGTCCGAAGACTAGGATCGTAACTTCGGCTCTGCGGGGTCAGTCGATCGAACGCCTGATATCATACAGCAGGTCGAGCGCATCGCGTGGTGAGAGCGCGTCGAGGTCGAGATCGCGGATGCGTTCGGCCAGGGCGTGCTCGGGAGATGGCTCGGGCTCGGCGGAACCGGCGGCGGCGAACAGGGGCAATTCGCCTAGACCCGCGGCAAGACCGCCGGTCTCGCTGCGCGCGGATTCGAGCTTTTCGAGCACGTGCCTTGCGCGCTTCACGACCGGCGCGGGAACCCCGGCAAGCTTGGCCACGGCCAGTCCGTAGGAACGGTCCGCCGGGCCATCTCCCAGCTCGTGGAGAAGCACGAGATCGCCCTTCCACTCGCGCGCGCGGACGTGATGCAGGGACAGGTTCTCGCAGCTTTCGGCGAGCCGCGCCAGTTCGTGGTAATGGGTCGCGAACAGGCAGCGGCAGCCGATTTCAGAGTGCACCGCCTCGACCACTGCCCAGGCAAGCGCCAGCCCGTCATAGGTCGAGGTGCCTCGCCCGACCTCGTCCAGGATCACGAAGCTGCGCGCGCTCGCCTGGCACAGGATTGCGGCGGTTTCGACCATCTCGACCATGAAGGTCGAGCGTCCCCTGGCGAGATTGTCCGAAGCCCCGACCCGGCTGAACAGGCGATCGACGAGCCCGATCTTCGCGCTGGAAGCGGGGACGTAGCATCCCGCCTGCGCCATCAGCACGATCAGCGCGTTCTGGCGCAGGAATGTCGACTTGCCGCCCATATTGGGCCCGCCGATCAGCCAGAGTCGATCGCTTTGCGAAAGGTTGCAATCATTCGCGACGAAACGTTCGCCGGCCTTTGCGAGGGCGGCTTCGACGACCGGGTGGCGGCCGCTTTCGATCTCCAGTCCTGTCTCCTCATGGATGACGGGTTCGCACCATTCGCCCTCGGCGGCGCGTTCGGCATTGCTCGCCGCGACATCGATCCGTGCGAGCGCGGAGGCGCAGCGGGCAATCGTGTCGCTGCACGCTGTCACCATGCCGACCAGCGTTTCGAAATGGGCTTCTTCGGCAGCAATTGCCCTGCCGCCCGCTTCGGCGATGCGTGAGGCTTCTTCGTGCAGGACGAGCGAATTGAACCGCACCGCGCCCTTCATCGTCTGGCGATGGGTGAAGCCGCTATCGGGCGCCATCAGGGTATCGCCATGCCTGCTGGGCACTTCGATGAAATAGCCGAGCACACCGTTGTGCTTGATCTTGAGCGAAGCGATTCCGGTCTCTTCCCGGTATCGCGCCTCGAGAGCGGCAATCGCGCGGCGCGCATTCCCCGATGTCTCGCGCAATTCATCGAGAGTTGGATCATAGCCTTCCGCGATGAAACCGCCGCCACTTCTCTCGGTCGGCGGGGAGGCGATGAGCGCTCGGGTGAGGTGATCGGTCAGTTCGCCGTGGCCCGCCATCGCGGGTAGCAGGTCGTCGAGCAGCCTGGGGCGATCGTCCTCGCGCTCGAGCCAATCCCTGAGGCTCGCAGCTTCGGCGAGCCCGTCGCGGATCTGCCCCAGATCGCGCGGACTGCCGCGCCCTGCAACGACCCGGCCGAGCGCGCGGCCGATATCGGGCAGCCCCCGCAAGACCTCGCGCAGCCGTGCTCTTTCGATCGGGCGACTGTGCCAGAACCGCACCAGCGCGAGGCGCTCATCGATCATCTCCCGGTCCAGCAGGGGTGCGGACAGGTCTTCGGCGAGCAGCCGCGAACCCGCGCCGGTCGAACAGCGATCAAGGGCGGCAAGCAGGCTGCCCTTGCGGCCCCCTTGCTGGCTTTCGACGATTTCGAGGCTTGCCCGGGTGGCCTCGTCCATGACCATGCCGGCATTGGCTGGCCTGATCACCGGGGGGAGCAGCAAAGGCAGGGTGCCGCGCCCGACATGGTCGAGATAGCCGACCAGACCGCCCGCCGCTGCCAGCATCGCGCGCGAGAACGTGCCGAACCCGTCGAGCGTCGCCACGCCATGCAGCGATGCAAGCCGGTCTTCGCCAAAATTGCTGGAAAATGCGCCCTGATCGTGCGGGGTCGCGTTTTCAGGGCCGTGCGCCCATCCTTCGGGAACGACGATTTCGGTCGCGCCGAGCCGCGCGAGCTCGGAGCCGAGCATGTCGGGGTCGCAATCCTCCAGCACCACCGCGCCGGTCGAGATATCGCAGCTCGCCATCCCGATGCTTCCGCGCACTTCTGCCAGCGCGACCAGACGGTTGGCACTGCGCGGGTTGAGCAGCGCTTCCTCGGTCAATGTGCCAGCGGTCACGAAACGCACGATACGCCGCGCCACGAGCGCCTTCGAGGCTGGCTTGCCCTCGCGCTTGGCACGGGCCTTGGCCTCTTCGGGTGTCTCGACCTGCTCGGCGATGGCGACGCGTTGGCCCGCCCTGATCAGTCTTGCCAGATAACCGTCGGCCGAATGCACCGGCACGCCGCACATCGCCACAGGCGCTCCGTCGTGCTCACCGCGCGATGTCAGCGCGATATCGAGAATTTCGGCGGCGATCTTTGCGTCGTCGAAAAACAGTTCGAAGAAATCGCCCATCCGGTAGAACAGCAGCGATCCCTCCGCCTCGCGCTTGAGCGCGAGATATTGCTCCATCATCGGAGTGGGCTTGGACCCGGGGCGAGTTGCGGTTCTGGCTGCCATTCGCGCGCGACTAAGCCAGCGTGGTGCCGATTCGGAAAGAGACGGTTTGCGGCCTTTCCACGCACTTGGCCCCTATCATCTGCAACCGCCGCGGGTTAAACGCTTGCGCAACACGCAATTTGGCCATTGGGGAATATTGATGGCGGGACAGAACAAGGGCGGCTTCACCAGCCGCGAGGCGCTTTTCTATCACGAGACCGGGCGTCCGGGTAAGATTGAGATCGTCGCGACCAAGCCGATGACATCGCAGCGGGATCTCAGCCTCGCCTATTCGCCGGGTGTTGCGGTCCCGGTCGAAGCGATCGCGGAAGATCCGTCGCTCGCGGCGCGCTACACTGCCAAGGCAAACCTCGTAGCGGTAATTTCGAACGGCTCGGCCATCCTTGGCCTCGGAAATCTCGGCGCGCTTGCCTCGAAGCCGGTGATGGAAGGCAAGGCGGTCCTTTTCAAGCGTTTCGCCGATGTCGATTCGATCGATATCGAGCTTGCGACCGAGGACCCCCAGGCCTTCATCGAGGCGGTTGCCCTGATGGAGCCGACATTCGGCGGTATCAATCTCGAAGACATCAAGGCTCCCGAATGCTTCATCATCGAGGCTGCCCTGCGCGAGCGAATGAATATCCCGGTGATGCACGATGACCAGCACGGCACCGCGATCATCACCGCGGCAGGTCTGCTGAACGCCTGCTATCTCACCGACCGCAAGATCGAGGACGTCAAGGTCGTCGTCAACGGCGCGGGAGCGGCCGCGATTGCCTGCACCGAGCTGGTCAAGGCGATGGGCGTGCGGCCCGACAATGTCATCATGTGCGACCGTTCGGGTCCGATCACTCCCGGGCGCGAAGGGATCGACCAGTGGAAGAGCGCGCACGCGGTCGAGACCGATGCAACCACGCTCGAGGAAGCACTCAAGGGTGCTGACATCTTCCTTGGCCTGTCGGCAGCCGGCGCTCTCAAGCCCGATTGGGTCAGGCACATGGCCGACAAGCCGATCATCTTCGCGATGGCCAATCCGGTCCCCGAAATCATGCCCGACGATGCCAAGGCGGTCCGCCCCGACGCGATCATCGCCACCGGGCGCAGCGATTTTCCCAACCAGGTCAACAATGTTCTCGGTTTCCCGTTCATCTTCCGCGGCGCGCTTGACGTGCAAGCGACGACGATTAACGAGGAAATGAAGGTCGCGGCGGCTACCGCGATCGCGGAACTTGCGCGCGAGCGTGTGCCCGAAGAGGTCGCGAGCGCCTATGGCAAGAACCAGAAATTCGGGACCGACTACATCATCCCGGCGCCCTTCGATCCGCGGCTGATCGAAGTGGTCTCCTCCGCGGTCGCCAAGGCGGCAATGGAATCGGGTGTGGCCAAGGCCCCGATCGAGGATTTCGAAGCCTATTCGGTGCAGCTACGAAGCCGCCTCAACCCGACAACTTCGGTTCTGACCGGGGTCTATAACGAGGCCAAGGCCAATCCCAAGCGGATGGTATTTGCCGAGGCCGAAGAGGAAGTGGTCCTTCGCGCCGCGATCCAGTACCGCGATTTCGGCTATGGCACCCCCGTCCTTGTCGGCCGCACCAAGGCGGTGATGGACAAACTCCACCAATTGTCGGTTTCGGATCCGGGCGGGTTCGAAATCCAGAATTCTGCTGACAGCAAGCACGTGCCCGAGATGGTCGACTATCTTTACAAGCGGCTTCAGAGGCGCGGCTATACCGAGCGCGATGTCCGCCGCATGGTCAATCAGGAGCGCAATGTCTTTGCTGCCCTGCTGGTCGCGCTCGGCCATGGCGACGGACTCATCTCGGGGCTCACACGGACCTTTGCCCAGACGGCAAAGGAGATAAACCGGGTCCTCGATCCCAAGCCCGATGCCTTGCCATTCGGCATCCACATGATGATCGGCAAGAACCACACCACCTTCCTTGCGGATACGACAATCAACGAACGGCCCTCGTCCGAGCAGCTTGCGCATATTGCGTGCGAGACCGCTGCGGTGGCGCGGCGCATGGGGCACGAACCGCGTGTGGCGTTCCTGTCCTATTCGACCTTCGGCAATCCGCCGGGCCAGTGGCTCGACAATATTCGCGAGGCTGTGGCGATCCTCGATCGCGACGGCGCCGACTTCGAATATGAAGGCGAGATGGCACCCGATGCCGCGCTCAACCCTGCGGTTATGAAGCTCTATCCGTTCAGCCGTCTGTCGGCGCCGGCCAATGTGCTCGTCATGCCGGGCCTTCAGTCGGCCAACCTGTCGGCAAAGATGCTGCGCGAGCTCGGAGCGAACACGACGGTGGGGCCAATGCTGATCGGGATGGAAAAACCCGTCCAGATCGCCCCGATGACCGCCGCTGCCCCCGACGTGCTCACTCTCGCAGTGTTGTCGAGCGCGGGCATTGTCGGCTGATCGGCACGCGCGGCCGGATCCGATCGCGTGCCAGCGCGCGCGCTTTTCGATCCCCGACGGCGTCCACTATCTGAACTGCGCCTATATGGCGCCGCTTTCGAACGATGTCGTCGCGGCCATGGACGAGGCCGTGCGAGCCAAGGCCCGGCCCTGGCAGATCAAGCCGGCTGATTTCTTCTCGGTCTGCGAGCGGTTTCGCCAGAGCGCGGCGAGAATTGCCGCGGTTGATGCCGATGCGATCGCGATCATGCCTTCGGTCAGCTACGCGCTCGCAGTGGCGGCGAAAAACCTGTCGTTTGCGCCCGGCCAGAACATCGTCACGCTTGCTGACCAGTTTCCGTCGAACATCTATGTCTGGCGCAAACTTGCGCAGGAACGGCAGGGGACCGTCAGGACTGCCCGCCGCGATGCAGACGATTGCTGGACTGCCGCGGTTCTCGACGCGATCGGTCCGGACACCGCTATCGTGGCAGTCCCGCATTGTCATTGGGCGGACGGACGATTGGTCGATCTCGAGCAGGTGGCCGAGGCGTGCCGGCAGACCGGGGCTGCTATCGTGCTCGATCTCACCCAGTCGCTCGGCGCGCTGCCCGTGGACTTGAATCGGATCAAGCCCGATTTCGCGGTGGCAGCGTGCTACAAGTGGCTTATGGGCCCGTATGGCGTGGCCATGTGCTACGTCGATCCGCGTCACCACGTGGGCGAGCCAATCGAGAACAACTGGATCAACCGCGCGGGCTCGCAGGATTTCGCGAGGCTGGTCGACTACCGGGACGATTTCCAGCCCGGGGCACGCCGGTTCGACATGGGCGAGAAATCGAACCCGCCGCTCCTCGAAGGCGCGCGCGAGGCGATGGAATTCCTGCTGGAATTCGGGATTGAGCGGATTGGGGCGCACCTCACCGCCTTTACCGCCGAGATCGCCGCTCAGGCGGCGAGCGTAGGGCTTTCGTCTGCTCCAGTCGGGAAAAGGGCTGGCCATTTCCTGTCGCTCGACCTGCCGCGCGATATGGCTGCGGGCCTGCCTGACAGGCTGGCGCAGGACGAAATCTTCGTTTCGGTGCGCGGGAATTCCCTGCGCGTCACGCCGCATCTCTATAATGACGACACCGATATCGGAGCGGTGATCGGCGCCCTGGGCTGAACGCAAAAGGGCCCGGCAATGCGCCGAGCCCTCTACGTTTGTTCAGGTCATTTCGAGGTGACCAGTCGCGGCGTTCAGGCGGCCATCGCTTCCTTGTTGACTTCGCCGGTCGCGATATCGGTCATGCGGCGATCGCCATCATAGGTGTTGTCGAGCATGGCCTGGAGCTTCTCGGCATCCTGTTCGAGGCCAAGCCGCTTGGCAAAGGCAAGCGCGGTGCCGTAGCCGGCAAGCGCATAGTGCGTCATGCGCTGATACTGCGTGATGATCGAGGCATCGAGAACGTCCTTGTCGGAAATATCGGCGTTGAGCGCGTGGGCCTTGGCTTCCTTGACGAGGCCTTCCATGCCCTTGCAGAACTCGCCTTCGGGATCGGCACCGTGGCCTTCGATCAGGCTCTTCACCTTTTCGAGACCCTGCGAGATCCCGTTCGCGCCGTCATCGAGCGCTTTCTTCAGGTCGTCAGTCGAGGCGGCATCGCGCAATTGCTTGGTCACTTCGAGCGCCTGCTTGTCGGCGCTGTGAATGTCCTGGAGTTGGTCGATGTAAAGGTCCTTGAGAGTGCGGATGGTCATATCTTGAATCCTCAGATTTGATTTGCGTTTGCCTGACCAACGGGTCGCGCGCCGCAACCGTTCCGGAAAAACCACAGGAAATCCGCAAGATAGGACGAGCTGCATCGTCGCTGCGATCAGTCGCGAGGCTGTCAGCCGAGCCGGCGCTCGATCGGGACATAGTCGAGATCAAACCCGAAATAGCGCGGTGAGAAGACCGCCATGCCCGCATCGGTGCGCCATATCGGGTCGCAGCGGAAACCGAGCACCGCGACGTCCTGTCCGCGCTCGTAACCGGGGTTGACGATGCCATCGCCGCTTGCGCGGTCGATCACGCTGATCAGGTCGGGACACGTCGCCACGACCTCGCCGTCGCGCCGCGCGACGAGGTGCTCGTTCTTGACCTCGGTCACGAGGCTCTGGCCGGCAAAGTCCCCGGTGCCGGCGATCCGGACCTCGCCGACGAGAAACCCGTCCTCGTCCCGCCATTCAAAACCGGAAACCCGCCCGGTGAACAGCAGGTAGCCGTCGCCTGCTTCGCGCGCAGCCTCGACCGGGTCATCGCCGGCTGCCTTGGCCGTGCGAACGGCAGCACCGATGGCCATTGCGAGCGTCAGGCTGCCGGTAACGAGCACGCCATCGCGCTTGGCCTCGGCGCCGGTGATCGGGCTGTCGGTAACGCCGCATTCGCGGCTTGCCACGGCGACAGAGCGAAGGATGTCTTCCGCCCGGCTCGGGTCGCCTAGCGTTTCGACCACCATTGTGTCGCCGAACGGGGTTGCCGCACCGATCGGAGTGAGGTCGAGGCCGGCGACCTTGACCGAGTGCTGGTTGATCTCGGGCACCGCGCGACCGACCGTGTCGGCATCGAGCGCCGGCCGCCCCAGGCGCGCGGCAATCGACAGGCCCTCGGCCAGGCTGAGCGGTCCGATTTCGCCCATGATGACCCCGGCAAAGCGCTGGTCCATATGGCGTTCGAGCGTTTCGAAAGCGGCCTGTACCGGCTCTTCGACCCGGGCGTCGAGAGCATCGAGCCGCGCCTGCATTTCGGCGCTGGTCTGCGCGAGGCTGGCGAGGCCATAGGGGCAAGCGACCCTGTCTTCGTCGTCGAGCGCGGCGACAGGCAGCATGGTGAAGGCGTGGCCGGCGGCAAGGTCGCTCGCGATCAGTTCGCGGGCTGCGGACAGGCTGCCGCCGCCGCCGGTCCCGAGATAGGAGGACCCGACCAGCGCATCTTCGAGAGCGGTTGCATCGAGCGGGACGGCGGCTGCATTGGCAGGGCGCTCGCTCGCCTCTTCTCCTCCCACGCCAAGCTCGCGGCAAGCCGAAAGCGTCCCTGCCGCAATGACGAGCCCGCCAAGAAATTGTCGCCGCGATGCCATGCCTGTCCCTCCCGATAAACGAAGGACAACGTGCAATGCGAAGCGGCAAATGGCAATCAGCGACGGCGGAAGCGGAAATACCAGATTTCGTGGCCGAACTTGTCGCGCGCCTTTTGCTCGTAGCGCGTCTCGCACCATCCGCTCGGGCGGTTCTGCCAGTCGCCCGGGCCTTCCGCGACCCATTCGAACACGTCCGCAAACCGTTGCATCACCATCAGCGCGTGGCGGACATAGATCGGGTGATCGGTGCCGAAGCGAAATTCTCCGCCCGGCTTGAGCTTGTCTGCGATCAACCGGACCGGACCGTCATTCATCATCCGCCTCTTGGCATGGCGCGCCTTGGGCCACGGATCGGGGTGGAGGAGATAGGCCATGGTGAGAGCGCCGTCAGGTATCCGTTGAAGGACCTCGATCGCATCGCCGTGATGGAGGCGAACATTCGACAGCCGCGCTTCGTCGACATGGGTCAACGCCTGAGCGACGCCGTTCAGGAAAGGCTCTGCCCCGATGAAGCCGTGATTGGGCAGAAGGTCGGCGCGATAGGCGAGGTGTTCGCCCCCGCCGAAACCGATCTCGAAATGCAAGGGGCAATCCTCGCCGAACAGCGCCTGTGAGGTCACCGCCCCGGTTTCGGGGACCGCGATCTGGGGCAGGAGATCGTCCACCAGCTTTTGCTGACGAGCGCGCAGGGGCTTACCGACGCTGCGGCCGTAAAGCCGGCTCAGGGTGGTGGGGTCGCCTTCCTTGTATGCGGTCATGCCGGGCGCGCTAGTCGCGCGGTGCGGGCGTTGTCCAGTCACAATTATCGCATTGCCCGGTTGAGCGGGGCAGAAGCGCAGCTATATCGCGCCGAGATGAACCGGATTATCGAACTTTTCGCCGAGCAGCCCGATTGGGCGCAGACCACGATCGCTTTGGCTGGGCTGATGATTGCCGCGCTGGCGGTCAATTTCCTGCTGAAAAAAGTGATCCTGCGCGCCGCAGCGCCCTATCTCGACCGCAATTCGCTGACCATCGACAAATCGGCGGCCTGGTTTGCGACCGTGGCGCCTCTGCTGATCATTTCGAACGGCATCTGGCACGTGCCCAATCTGCCGGCCAATGTGACCACGGTGATCGCCAATGTGGCGCAGGCCTTGATCGTGCTGTCGGTCGCCATGGGGATCGTGCGCGCGCTCGGCTATGCCAACGAGGTCTACGAGCGTCTTCCGACCTCGCGCAATCGCCCGATCAAGGGTTATGTCCAGGTCGTGAAGATCGTGGTGCTGTGCGCGGCTGCGATCGTGCTCGTATCGGTCCTGATCGACGAAAGCCCGCTGTTGCTGTTGTCGGGGCTGGGCGCGATCACCGCGGTACTGCTGCTGGTGTTCAAGGACACGATCCTCAGCCTTGTCGCGAGTGTCCAGCTGACGACAAACGACATGCTTCGCGTCGGCGACTGGATCACCATGCCGAGCATGGAGGCCGATGGCGACGTGATCGACATCTCGCTTCACACGGTGAAGGTCCAGAACTTCGACAAGACCATCACCACTATTCCTACCCACCGTCTCGTCTCGGACGCCTACCAGAACTGGCGCGGGATGAGCGAAAGCGGCGGTCGGCGGATCAAGCGTTCGATCGTGCTCGATCAGAACACCATCCGGTTCCTCGACGATGACGAGGTCGTCGCGCTCAAGAAGTTCAAGATGCTCAAGCAATACCTTGCCGCCAAGCGCGAGGAAATCGCGGATTGGAATGCGCGCGAACTCGATGGAGAGGATGCGCCGGTCAATGCCCGCAGGCTTACCAATATCGGCACCTTGCGAGCCTATATCGTCGCCTATCTGCGCTGGCATCCGCGCATCGGCAAGGACTTCACGCTGCTTGTTCGCCAGCTGCCGCCGGGGCCGCAGGGACTTCCGATCGAGATATACGCCTTCACCGACACCACCGTTTGGAACGAATATGAAGCCATCCAGGCCGACATTTTCGACCACCTTCTCGCGATTGTCGGTGAATTCGACCTTCGCCTCTTCCAGGAGCCGACAGGGCGCGATCTTGCCTATGCGCTGGAGCGAGGCTGAAAGCCCAAAAGCAAACGCCCGAGGCGTTTCCACCCCGGGCGTCTCGCTGAAAGGATCGGATGATCAGGCCGCTTCGGCCTCGGCATCGGGATCGCGCAGGACATAGCCGCGGCCCCAGACGGTCTCGATGTAGTTCTCGCCGCCGCAGGCATGGCTGAGCTTCTTGCGCAGCTTGCAGATGAACACGTCGATGATCTTGAGCTCGGGTTCGTCCATTCCGCCATAAAGGTGGTTGAGAAACATTTCCTTGGTCAGGGTCGTGCCCTTGCGAAGCGAGAGCAGCTCGAGCATCGCGTATTCCTTGCCGGTCAGGTGGACGCGCGCGCCATCGACTTCGACTGTCTTGGCATCGAGGTTCACGGCCAGCTTGCCGGTGCGGATAATCGACTGGCTGTGGCCCTTCGAACGGCGCACGACGGCGTGAATGCGGGCGACCAGTTCTTCGCGATGGAAAGGCTTGGTAACGTAATCGTCGGCACCGAAGCCGAACGAGCGGATCTTGCTGTCCATCTCAGCGATGCCCGAAAGGATCAGGACCGGCGTCTGCACCTTGGCGACACGCAGCTTCTTGAGCACGTCATAGCCGTGCATGTCGGGCAGGTTCAGGTCGAGCAGGATGATGTCGTAATCATACAGCTTGCCCAGATCGAGACCCTCCTCGCCAAGGTCGGTCGAGTAGACATTGAAGCCCTCGGTCGTGAGCATGAGCTCGATGGCCTTGGCGGTTGTCGGCTCGTCCTCAATCAGAAGCACTCGCATTTCCGGTCCCCTAGTTGCCCCATGTGCAGGCATGGTCTGCTTGGTAACGCCTCATAAAGAGATGTTGCCCTCTATTAACCACACAAGGTCTGAACGGAAAAGGTTAATTTACCGTAAACCCGCAGAACTCCACGAGTCGCACGCGGTAATACGTAGTCGGGCGAGGCGGTGCGAAGCGTATTTGCGGGCCCATATGGCGGGCCTTGCGTGCGGACTGTCGATCCGGGCGCGACCTAACCCAGGGTCGCCAGTTTCTTCTGGCGGCGACGCTGGGCGCTCGACCCGATCCCGATAGCCTCCCGATATTTGGCGACGGTGCGCCGTGCAAGGTCGAAGCCTTCTTCCTTGAGCAGATCGGCCAGCTTCTGGTCGCTCAGGACCTTTTTTGGGTCCTCGGCGTCGGTCAGCGCCTTGATCCGCGACTTGATCGCTTCGGATGACGCGCCTTCGCCATCGCTCGACGCGACACCGCTGGTGAAGAAATATTTGAGTTCGAAGCACCCGCGATCGCAATGAAGGTACTTGTTGCTCGTGACCCGGCTGACAGTGCTTTCATGCATGTCGATCTGCTCTGCCACTTCGCGCAATGTCAGCGGGCGCAATTCGGAAACGCCGCGCCGGAAGAAGCCGTCCTGTTGTTTTACGATTTCCGCAGCGGTCTTGAGGATGGTTTTCTGCCGCTGGTCGAGCGCGCGGATCAGCCAATGCGCATCGGCGAGCTTTTCCTTGAGCCACCCGCGGGTCTGTTCGTCGGGCCTGCCTTGCGAGAGCTGGACGTAATAGCTGCGGTTCACCACGAGCCGGGGCAGCGTCTCTTCGTTGAGCCTGATGTCCCAGTCCCCGTCATCGCGGGTGCTCAACAGGACATCGGGCACGACCGCGTCGCTGGAAGCAGGTGCGAATGCCAGCCCCGGCTTGGGATCGAATGCGCGCAATTCGCGCAGGAGATCGGCGAAGTCTTCATCATCGACCCGGCACAGCCTCTTGAGCTGCGCGACCTCGCCCCTTGCGACCAGGTCGAGATTGTCGAGCAAGGCCTTCATGCAAGGATCGTACCGGTCGGCCTCGCGCGCCTGGAGGGCCAGGCATTCGGCCAGGTCTCGCGCGCCGACGCCGGTGGGATCGCACATCTGGACGACTTCGAGCGCATCCTCGACGCAATCGCTGTCGACCCCGAGATCGTCGGCAATGTCAGCAAGGTCGGCGGTCAGGTAACCCGCTTCATCGAGCAGGCCGGCGATATGGCGCGCCACAAACGCCTCGCGCGGATTGCACGCAAGCGCGCCGATCTGCTGGTCGAGATGGTCGGCAAGCGAAAGATCGGCGGCGCGGTTCTCCTCGATGCCGGGGAGGTCCTGCGAGGCTCCGGGCGAACTGGCGGCCGATCCCCACTCCGCGTCGCCAATCGCGCGTCCATCGCCCGTGTCGCGGTCGCGGTCGAGCGCCGACGAATCGATATCGAGCGGTGCTTCGCTCTCGCCCTTGCCCTGGGCTATCAGCTGGTCGGAGGAGAATTCCTCACGCGGAATGTCTCCGCCATCATCGCCGTTGTCACCGTCTTCGCGCGATACCGCCCCTGCCTCGAGCAGCGGATTGGCTTCCAGCGCGTCCGCGATGAAGGTCTCGATTTCGAGATTGGATGCCGCCAGCAGCTTGATTGCTTGCTGCAGCTGGGGGGTCATGACCAGCTGTTGCGATTGTCGAAGGTCTAGGCGGGGGCCGAGGGCCATCGTATCTGCAAACCTTAGAGCGTGAAGCCTTCGCCCAGGTAGAGACGCTTCACGTTTTCATCGGCGACCAGTGCCTGGGGGGTGCCGGCAAACAGGACCTGCCCGCCATAGATGATGCATGCGCGGTCGACGATATCGAGCGTTTCGCGGACATTGTGATCGGTGATGAGAACGCCGATCCCACGCTGCTTGAGGTCTTTGACGAGGTCACGGATGTCGCTGATCGAAAGCGGATCAATCCCGGCAAACGGCTCGTCGAGCAGCATGATCGAGGGCTTGGCCGCGAGCGCCCGGGCGATCTCGCAGCGGCGCCGCTCACCGCCTGACAGGGCCATGGCCGGGCTTTCGCGCAAACGGGTCAGACCGAACTCGCTCAGCAGACGTTCGAGTTCCGCGGCGCGCGTATCGGCGTCGGGTTCGACCATCTCGAGCACGCAATTGATGTTCTGCTCGACCGTCATCCCGCGAAAGATGCTGGTTTCCTGCGGCAGATAGCCGAGACCGAGGATCGCGCGGCGATACATCGGCAGGCTGGTCACGTCCTCGCCATCCATCAGGATGCGCCCCGAATCGGGTTTGACGAGGCCCATGATCGAATAGAAGCAGGTGGTCTTGCCCGCGCCATTGGGGCCGAGCAGGCCGAGAACCTCGCCCTTGCCGACCGTGAGCGAGATATCGGTGAGAACGGCCCGCTTGTCGTAGCTCTTGGCGATCGAGATGACCTCGAGCCCGCCATCGGGCAGCGGTGCGGTCGCGTCGGCAGGGGCGGTTTCCTGCGCGTGCTGCGCCAGCTCGTCGAATGTGGAAGTCTCGCTCATGGCGCCAGTCTTAGCAGCGTCGGACCGGCAGAAAAGAGCGCGATCACGTAATTTGGCAAGATTTTTGCTTTGCGGCGCTCCCATGCGCCTTTGCCGCAACTTGCGCGCGCCCATGGTTACCGATGCTTGCAACCCGGCCAGGTCTCTGGGATACACGGCAGCGAGAGAGAAACCGTTGGGGAGCGGATGAATGAACGAGCTATCGCATCAGAGCGAACGGGCAGCCACGCGCGACTGGCGCAAGGCGATGAGCGACCATGTCGCCTACGCCCTGCTCGTCTATACCGCCTTACAGATCTTCCTGACGGTCAAGGCGCTGAGCGAAGGCTTTTCCTCGATCCTGCCCTATGTCGCGCTCGTGGTGCTGGTGGCCGCGATCATCCCGGCATGCCGCTGGTTCGAGCGGCGCTGGACCCACCTGTCCGATGACGAGGCGGCAGACCCGGCCCTCTTAGGCAGTTTCCGCCGCGATATCGCCATGCTCTGGGGGCTCGCGATCCTGCTGCCGCTCGCTCTGACAGCGCTTTTCAAGGCGATCTTCTAAAGCGATCGTCCGGCGCGCGGCACTGGCCGCGGCCCGCCCGTCAGCCCTGCTTCTGCGCGCGTTCGATCGCCTCGATGACGATCTGGCGTGCCTCTGCCCGGTCGCCCCAGCTGCCCACGCGCACCCACTTTTCCTTTTCCAGGTCCTTGTAGTGGGTGAAGAAGTGCTCGATCTGCTGGAAGATGATGCTCGGCAGGTCCTTGGTCTCGCCAACATCCGAATAATACGGGAAGGTCGTGTCGACCGGCACGCAGATCAGCTTTTCATCGCCGCCATGTTCGTCTTCGAGGTTGAGCACGCCGATCGGCCTCGCACGCACCACGCAGCCCGCGATAAAGGGCGAGCGCGCGATCACCAGCGCATCGAGCGGGTCGCCATCGGGCGAAAGCGTGTGCGGAACGAAGCCGTAATTGGCCGGATACCGCATGGGAGTGTGGAGGATGCGGTCGACGAACAGCGCTCCGCTTTCCTTGTCGAACTCGTATTTCACCGGTTCGCCGCCGGTCGGGACTTCGATGATCACGTTGAGATCGTCGGGGGGATTGGTGCCGGTGGCAATCTTGTCGATGCGCATTGAGGGTTCCTGCTTTGTCGGTTGGCCCCTCTCCCAAAAGGCTTCGGCGCGCCCGATAGCCCCCTATCGATATTGCGGCAAGACAGCGCGTGCCCTAATCGCCCCTCCACGATGAGCAAGAACACACCCAAGGCCATTCGCGGCACGCAGGACATCTTCGGACCCGAAGCGGAAAGTTTCGCCCACGTTGTCGAGACATTCGAGCGCGTGCGCAAGCTCTACAATTTCCGCCGCGCCGAGATGCCGGTCTTCGAGAAGACCGAGGTCTTTGCGCGCTCGATTGGCGAGACCACCGATATCGTCTCGAAGGAGATGTATTCCTTCGAGGATCGCGGCGGCGATTCGCTCACGCTGCGGCCCGAATTCACCGCGGGGATCGCGCGTGCCTTCCTGACAAATGGCTGGCAGCAGCACGCCCCGCTCAAGCTCGCGACCCATGGCCCGCTGTTCCGCTACGAACGCCCGCAGAAAGGACGTTATCGCCAGTTCCACCAGATCGATGCCGAGATCATCGGCGCGGCCGAACCGCAGGCCGATGTCGAATTGCTCGCAATGGCTGACCAGCTCTTGAAGGAGCTGGGGATCGAGGGCGTGACGCTTCATCTCAACACGCTCGGCGATTCGGCCAGCCGCGATGCCTGGCGCGCCGGGCTGATCGAATATTTCGGCAAGGTGCGCGGCGAATTGTCGGAGGATTCGCAGGAGCGGCTCGACAAGAATCCGCTGCGCATCCTCGATTCCAAGGACCCGCGCGACCGCACCTTCGTTGCCGATGCGCCGCGGATCGACGCGTTCCTTTCCGACGAAGCGCTCGCCTTTTTCGAGAAGGTGACGAGCGGGCTCGATGCCGCGGGTGTCAGGTGGACCCGCGCCGAGGCGCTGGTGCGCGGGCTAGACTACTATCGCCACACCGCCTTCGAATTCATTCCCGACGAAGGCACGGCGGCGGCTGACGCGCTCGGCGCGCAAAGCACCGTGCTCGGCGGCGGCCGCTATGACGGGCTGATGGAAAGCCTCGGCGGTCCGACCACTCCGGCGGTCGGCTGGGCGGCGGGGATCGAGCGGTTGGCAATGCTGGTCGGGACCGCCGAAGTGCCGCGCCTCGACGTGGTCGTGGTGGTCGAGGATGACCAGATGGTCGCCGAGGGACAGCAGGCCGTGAGCGCGATCCGCCGCGCGGGGCTGTCGGCAGACCTGGTTGCAAACGGCGGCAAGAAGAAGCGTTTCGACAAGGCAGTGAAGCTGGGCAGCCATGTCATAATCGCGATGAGCGACGGCGAAAAACGCCTTCGCATGCAGAGCGACGGCGCTGATCAGGACCGGATTAGCAGCGCGCTTGGTGGGCTGGGCCTCGCCTGATGCAGGTTCCCGCCGAACGCCTCGACCAGATCGCGCACCGCTTTGCCGAGCTCGAAGCGCGCATGGCGAGCGGCACGCTCGAGGGCGACGCTTTCGTCAAGGCAAGCCGCGACTATGCCGAGCTTGAGCCGGTGGCAAAAATCGCTGCCGAGGTGAAGGCGATGCGCGAGGAGATCGGCGGGCTCGAAGACATGCTTGCCGATCCCGAAATGAAGGCGATGGCCGAGGAGGAACTGGCTCAGCTGCGCGAAACCCTGCCCGAAAGGGAGCGCGCGCTCGCCATCGCATTGCTCCCGCGCGATGCGGCAGACAACAAGCCGGCCATGCTCGAGATTCGCGCCGGGACGGGCGGCGATGAGGCAGCCTTGTTCGCAGGCGACCTTTACCGGATGTACGAGAAATTCGCAGCCGAACAGGGCTGGCGGGTCGAGCCGGTGAGCATGAATGCCAGCGAGGTCGGCGGCTTCAAGGAAATCGTCGCCAATATCGCGGGCACGGGCGTCTTCGCCAAGCTCAAGTTCGAAAGCGGCGTCCACCGCGTCCAGCGCGTGCCCGAGACCGAAAGCGGCGGACGCATCCATACCTCGGCGGCAACCGTCGCGGTCTTGCCCGAACCCGATGAAGTCGATGTCCAGATCGAGCAGTCCGACCTCAAGATCGACACCTACCGCGCGAGCGGTGCGGGCGGGCAGCACGTCAACACCACTGACAGCGCGGTGCGCATCACGCACTTGCCGAGCGGGCTCGTTGTCACCTGCCAGGACGAACGCAGCCAGCAGAAAAATCGCGCCAAGGCGATGCAGGTCCTGCGCGCGAGACTATACGAAACGATCCGTGACGAGGCCCAGGGTGCCGAGGCCGAGGCGCGCAAGGCCATGGTCGGAAGCGGCGACCGCTCCGAACGCATTCGCACCTACAATTTCCCGCAAGGCCGCGTGACCGACCACCGCATCGGCCTGACCCTGCACAAGCTCGAAGAGGTTCTCGCAGGGCCGGGTCTCGGAGAACTTGTCAACGCGCTGATCGCCGAAGACGAAGCCAAGCGGCTTGCTGCCTTGAATGAGTGACCATGCCCGAATGACGGTGGCCGAGGCCGTGCGCGCGGCGAGCGAGCGCCTGGCCGCGACCAGCGACACCGCGCGGCTCGATGCCGAGCTGTTGATGGCACATGCTCTTGGAATGGCTCGCTCGGACATGCTGGTGCGCGCCATGCGCGAGGCGGTGCCTTCCACCTTCGAAGCGCTGATCGAGCGCCGGATCGCGCGCGAGCCGGTCGCCTATATCCTCGGCAAACAGGAATTTTACGGCCGTGACTTTCTCGTGACCCGCGACACGCTGATCCCGCGCGGAGACAGCGAGACCTTGATCGAGGCTGCGCTCGGATGCGCCTGTCCCGCGCCGCGGGTGCTCGATCTGGGCACCGGGACCGGAGCCTTGCTGATCACCGCCCTGCTCGAGATCGAGGGTGCGAACGGTATCGGGATCGACGCATCCCCGGCCGCGCTGGAAGTGGCGCGCGCCAATGCGCAGGCCCACGGCCTGATTGGTGCGCGCGCGCGCATGCTGTTGCGCGACTGGCATAAGCAGGATTGGCGCGATGACCTCGGCACCTTCGACCTGATCCTGTGCAACCCTCCCTATGTCGAGACCTCCGCCCAGCTTGACCCCGATGTGCGCGATCACGAGCCAGCATCGGCCCTCTTTGCCGGGCCGGAAGGGCTCGATGATTACCGCGTCCTCGTCCCGCAATTGCGCGACCTTCTCAATGATGGAGGCGTCGCAATTCTGGAAATCGGGGCCGCGCAAGGCGATGCCGTCAGCGAAGTTGCGAAAAACTGCGGATTTTCGGCCGAAATCCGTCCTGATCTTGCAAAAAGGCCACGTGCCGTCATTGTTCGGTGACGAAAAGCGCAGCGAGGGGTTGGCAAATTCGCTCTGCCTCGCTACCTCCGAATCAGACCTGTCGAACAGCCCCAAGTGCGGATCGGCGAGGTCAAGCTCCGAATATCCGCTTGTTTTGACCGTGTGGGTCACACCCTCGGTCGGTGCTGAGCGGGCGCGCTGCACGATAGGCGGCGTGGCTGGCACAGCTGGTTCGGGGTCCATGGGCCTTTGATGCGCACCTTTGAAAACGCGCTGGCCACGGATGGGGATAGACTTCCTTTGAATAACAATCGCAATAATCGTCGCCGCGGTCGCGGCAATCGCAACCAAGGCGGCGGCAACAATCAGAACCGGATCGACAGCCGTGCGCGGGGCAATGCGCCCCAGCTGCTCGACAAGTACAAGAAGCTCGCGCAGGACGCCCAGCACAATGGCGACCGCGTGCAGGCCGAATACTATCTCCAGTTCGCCGACCACTATTTCCGCGTGATCGCCGACAACAAGGCGCGCCAGGAAGAAGCGCGCGCCAAGCGCGGCGAGGGTCGTAACGATGATCGCGGGCAGACCAATGACGATGCCGACGGCGAGGATGGCGACAACCGCCGCAAGAACAATCGCCGTTCGCGCTCGCGCCGCGATGATCAGGACAATGCGTCTTCCGAAGAAGGTGCCGCCGGGGTCGAGGGCGAGGTTGCTGACGGCAATGACGAGGGCGCCTCGCGCCCCAAGCGCCGCACCCGCAAGCCGCGCGAGGACGGGGACGAGCCGCGCAAGCCGCGTCGCAGCAGCCGATCGCGTGGCGATTCCGATGACGAGAAGAACGAGATCGATTCCTCGGTCCTCCCGCCTGCCATTGGCGGCGAAGACAAGAAGCCCGATTCCGACGACAGCCTCGAAGCTGTCGGCTGATCGCAACCGACAGAGCTAGGACGCGGATCGATGAACGGTTCAGCGCGCGCTGAAGGGCAGACGAGAATTGCCGCTCTGGCGGCGCGGCTGGCAGGTTTCGCGCAGAGCTGGCCTGCCACCGCCTCGGGCCTGCTCGGGCTTGTCGCGGCGTTCGGTTACCCGCCTTTCCATGCGTGGTGGCTCGCGCTTCCGGCACTTGCTCTTTGGATCATCCTTGTTCGGGCCGCGCCTGACTGGCGTTCCGCCGCGTGGCTTGGCTGGGTGTTTGGCTGGGCGCATCTGACGCTCGCCAACAACTGGATCGCGACTGCCTTCACCTATCAGTCCGAAATGCCATCCTGGCTGGGCTGGTTCGCGGTCCCTCTATTGTGCCTCTATCTCGCAATCTATCCGGCGATGGCTGCGGCGATCGCCCGGGCGATTTCCGGTCGGGGGCCATTGCTTTCCTTCGGAGCGCTACTCGCAGGCGGATGGATCGTCACCGAGTGGCTGCGCAGCTGGGTCTTCACTGGCTATCCCTGGCCGCCGCTCGGCCTGCTCCTGCTGGGCCGGTGGGATGCGCCGGGTCTCGCTGGTGTCCTGCCCTGGATGGGGACCTATGGCCTGTCCGGCCTTGTCCTCCTGCTGGCGAGCGCGCTTGCGTGGCTCGCTGTCGGGCAACGCTGGTGGCGCATGCTCATCGTCTCTAGCTTGGTCACGCTGGGAATGCTCTTGCCCGGTTTCGTGACGACCCAAACTGATGCTGGCATTCCTTATCGCCTCGTCCAGCCTCTGATTCTGCAGGAGGAGCTCAATGACGGCTCAAAGTTCGAGGAACAGTTCCAGCGAATTGCCGGACTGACCGTTCCGGGCAACCGGCAGTCGCGATTGGTGCTCTGGCCCGAAAGCGCGCTGCCCGATTATCTCGAGCCCGGCTATCCGATGCGTTACTACCAGCGGACCACCCTTGCCGCTGATCCCGCTATTGCGCGCGCGCGCATCGCACAGGTCATCGGCCCGCGATCCACGCTCCTCACTGGCGTCGTCAATCTGAATATGGGCGAGCGCGAGGATGGGAGCATCGGCGCTGTCGGGGCACGCAATTCGGTCGTCGCGATCGGCGGCGATGGCGCGATCACCCACGAATATGCCAAGGCTCACCTCGTGCCCTATGGCGAATATCTGCCGATGGAAGACTGGCTGGGCGCGATCGGGCTTTCGCGGCTGACCGCGGGTTCGATCCCCTACATTCCCGGCCCGGGGCCGCGCACCATCGACCTCGGCGAACATGGTCGCGCGGGCGTGCAGATCTGCTACGAAATCGTTTTCTCCGGCCAGGTCGTCGATCGCGACGATCGTCCCGATTTCATTTTCAACCCGTCCAATGACGGCTGGTTCGGTTACTGGGGCCCGCCGCAACATCTCGCTCAGGCGCGGATGCGCGCGATCGAGGAAGGGTTGCCGGTCCTGCGATCGACGACCACCGGGATCAGCGCGGTAATCGATGCGCGAGGCAATGTGCTCCGGTCGATTGCGCGCGGACAGGCTGCCGCTGTCGAAGGCATCGTGCCCGCTGCGCGCGAACCCACTCTCTTCGCCCGGCTCGGCAACGCCCTGCCGCTCGGCTGGGCCGGTATCCTGTTCGTTCTTGGCCTGGGGCTGCCGAGATTGCTTGCACTGCGCCCGGCGCGCGGCTAGGCCAATGCCGAACGGACATAAAGGTTTCCTTATATCTGCATAAGGCACCTTGGAAATCGACGGGCAAAGGCCCGCAGGAGCTCTCATGCGCACCGATTACCTCTTCACCTCCGAAAGCGTTTCCGAAGGCCATCCCGACAAGGTTTCCGACCAGATTTCGGATGCCATCGTCGATCTGATGCTGTCCAAGGACCCCGAGGCGCGCGTGGCATGCGAAACCATGACCACCACGCAGCGCGTGATCCTTTCGGGCGAGATCCGCTGCAAGCCCATGTTCGACGACAAGAACGAGGACTGGGCCTTCAATGGCGGCTGGGCACCGGGTGCAAAGGACGAAATCGAACGGGCCGTGCGTTCGACCGTGCGCGACATCGGCTACGAACAGGGCGGATTTCACTGGAAGACCCTGACTTTCGAAAACCACCTGCACGGGCAATCCGACCACATCGCGCAAGGGGTCGATGCAGGCGCCGAAGGCTCGAACAAGGACGAGGGCGCTGGCGACCAGGGCATCATGTTCGGCTTCGCCTGCGACGAGACCCCTGATCTGATGCCGGCAACGCTCGATTACAGCCACAAGATCCTCGAGCAGCTCGCGCGCGATCGCCATTCGGGCAAGGCGCCGTTCCTCGAACCCGATGCCAAGAGCCAGGTGACCTTGCGCTATCGCGATGGCAAGCCTGTGGCCTGCACCGCGGTGGTCGTCAGCACGCAGCACGCCGAAGGCTACGACCAGGGCGACAAGGAAGCCGAATTGCACGATTACGTCCGCGGCGTGGTCGCTGGCGTCCTGCCCGACGGATTCCTGTCGGACGAGACCAAGTGGCACATCAATCCGACCGGCAGTTTCGTGATCGGCGGACCCGATGGCGATGCCGGCCTGACCGGACGCAAAATCATCGTCGACACCTATGGCGGCGCGAGCCCGCATGGCGGCGGTGCGTTCAGCGGCAAGGACCCGACCAAGGTCGATCGCAGCGCGGCCTATATCACCCGCTACCTCGCCAAGAACGTGGTCGCTGCGGGTCTTGCCACGCGCTGCACCATCCAGATCGCCTATGCGATCGGCGTCAGCGAACCGCTTTCGCTCTATGTCGACACCCACGGCACCTGCGCCGAAGGAACCAGCGACGCCGCGCTCGAGAAGGCCATCGCCTCGATCGACAAGCTTGGCGGCCTCACCCCTCGCGGCATTCGCACCCATCTCGGCCTGAACAAGCCGATCTACCGCAAGAGCGCCGCTTACGGCCATTTCGGGCGCACCGCCGAAGGTGACCACTTCCCTTGGGAACGCACCGATCTGGTTGACGACCTTAGGGCCGCGTTGGGCTGATCAGCCGTCTTCGCCGAGCATGGGCGAAGGCCGGTCGAGCGCCAGTTCGGCATCGGAGAAGACGAAGGGCGAGCGCACGCCGGGCAGCCCGCCGAGCTCGACCCGCATCCCGCGCGCGATCACCTGAGGCTCGGCAAACACTTCGTCCAGCCCGTTGATCGGCCCGGCGGGCACCTTGGCGCTGGCGCAAGCTTCGAGCAGCTCCTGCTTGGACCATGATGCTGTCGCCTTCGCGATCTCGGCATCGAGGGTGTCGGCATGCTCGACCCGGCCGGCATTTGTCGCGAACCGCGGATCTTCCGCCAGGTCGCCGCGATCGATCAGCCTTGCCAGGCGCACGAACAGGCGATCGTTTGCCGGTGCCAGGATGACGTGCCCGTCCCGGACCGGAAAGACGCCATAGGGCGCGACCTGCGCATGGGCATTGCCCATGCGCGGCGGGTTGTCGCCGGTGGTGAAACGATAGCTTGCCTGGTTGGCAAGAAGCGCGACCGAGCAATCGAGAAGCGCCATGTCGACATGCTGGCCGCGCCCGGTTCGACCGCGCTGGATCAGGGCGGCCTGAATGGCGTTGGCGGCGTAAACCCCGGTGGTAAGATCGGAAATCGACACGCCCATCTTCATGGGCGCGCCGCCGGGTTCCCCGGTGATCGACATGAAGCCGCTCATGCCCTGGATGACGAAGTCGTACCCCGGCTCGTGCGCGCGCGGTCCGGTCTGCCCGAAGCCGGTGATCGAGCAATAGACGAGCCGTTCATTGGCTCGGGCAAGCGTTGCATGGTCGAGACCGAACTTGGCGAGGCCGCCGGTCTTGAAATTCTCGATCAGCACGTCGGCACCGGCGGCCAGTTCGGTGATCCGCGCGAGGTCGTCCGCATCAGCGAAATCGGCGACGATACTGCGCTTTCCGCGATTGGCGGCGTGGTAATAGGCCGCCTCGCGCCGCGTCTCTCCGTCGGGACCGGTGCGTTCGACCCAGGGCGGTCCCCATTGCCGCGTTCCGTCGCCCTCGGGGCTTTCGACCTTGATCACGTCGGCGCCGAGATCGGCGAGGATCTGCCCTGCCCATGGCCCGGCGAGCACGCGGGCCAGTTCCAGCACGCGGATGCCCGCCAGCGGGGCGTTCGGATTGCGGGGCTCGTCCAGCCACATGGCGTCAGGCCCGCTCGAGCGCCACCTCGTAACTGGCGGTCGTGCTCGCTGCGATGTCTTCCTCGCTCACTCCGGGCGCCAGTTCGATCAGTCGGAACGGACTGTCGTGGTCGGCGCGGTGGAACACACCCAGATTGGTGATGACCATGTCGACCACGCCTGCGCCCGTAAGCGGCAAGGTGCATTCGGGAATGAACTTGGGATCGCCAGTCTTGCTGGTGTGGTCCATCACCACGATGATCTTCTTTACCCCGGCGACGAGATCCATCGCGCCGCCCATGCCCTTGATCATCTTTCCCGGGATCATCCAGTTGGCGATGTCGCCGTTCTCGGCCACTTCCATCGCACCAAGCACGGTGAGGTCGATATGCCCGCCGCGGATCATCGAAAAGCTGGTCGCGCTGTCGAAATAGGCGCTGTGCGGCAGTTCGGAGATCGTCTGCTTGCCGGCATTGATCAGGTCGGGGTCCTCATCGCCTTCGAGGGGGAAGGGGCCTATGCCGAGCATGCCGTTCTCGCTCTGCAGGGTGACGAGCATCCCTTCGGGGATGTGGTTGGCCACCAATGTCGGAATCCCGATGCCGAGATTGACGTAATAGCCGTCTTCGAGCTCCTGCGCTGCGCGCGCAGCCATCTGGTCGCGGGTCCAGCCCTTGGGGGCCCCGTTGTCGGAAGTGCTCATCGATCAGTTTCCTTCGGGAAGAAGCGGGGTGGGAATGATAAACCAGCCATCGCCGAACATCGGCTGAAGCGATGCCGCGTCGTCGGGATTGCGCAGGTAGTCGAACAATTCGTGGAAGTCCGAACGCGAATCGCCGGCAATGGCAACGAGACACGACATCTCGGCCAGTGCATCGCGCAGGGTCTGCTTGCGGTCATCGACATCCCTGACAAGGAGGATGCGATCATTGCCCGCAAGGTCCAGCCCCGAACGCGTCAACGCCATGCGGATCGCGTCTTCGCTGGCGACCGATTCGCGTGAGATCCAGGCGATCGCGATGCCGCTGGTCCTGAGCTGGGCAAGCTTGAGACCCAGAGCCGCCGGCGCGGTCAGGGTTTCGTCGAGAGCCAGCCTTCCACCGGCCGGGTCGAGATCCACCAGCACGGTCGGCGGCCCCGAACCGCAGGGCGCGCGGTCGGTTTCGAGCGCGGTGGCATCGGCGAGCACAGCGGAAACGCGGCTGTCATCACCGGAAATTTCGCGAGCCGTGGCATAGCTGACAAGCGGGTCGAACAGCGTCACCGCACCGCCGGAAACAGCCGGACGGGCTTGGCTGCGAGGCACTGATGGCGTGCGAGTGGTCACCGGAAGCGGGGAAGGCGCTGGTGCTGGCCCTGGCTCCGCGTCGACGCGGCTTTCGGGAGCGGCGACCAGCTCGGCCCCTGCTGCTTCGGGCGTGTCGCCCTCGGCCTGCGCGTCATCGACCAGGACGACTGCATCACCGGCTTCACCCGGCGCTTCGCTGCTGCCCGGTGCCAACATTTCGGGCTGCGATCTTGCCAGCACGGGAACGGTCTCTTGCGAAAGCGAGGGCGATGTCTGCGTATCGAGCGGCTCGGCGACGATCCTTGCATCGGGGTCATCCCCGCCATCGCGATCAGCCGAGGTGGTCGGATCGTCGGGACCCTCTACCGGCCCGTAGACAGCAGGCTCATCCGCCTCTGCCGAGGGTTGGGAAGGCGTGGCATCGTGGTTTTCTGCAAGACTTCTATCCGGTTCCTCCATGCGCGCATCAGCAGAAGCCTGCGAGGCCGAAGCGACCGGCGTCGGGGCTGGCGTCGGGGCTGGCGTCGGAGCGGGCGTCGGAGCGGGGACGGGCGAAGGCGTCGGGGTGGGAGCGGGCTGCACCTGTGCCGGTGCCGGTGCCGGTGCCGGTGCCTGCGCCCCGTCGTCTCCGGTCGCTGCGGAACGGGTCAGCAAACCGCCCGCTGCGATCGGCACGACGGCAGCCACGCAGCCCTGCAGCGCCACAGCCGCAACCGACAGGGCGAGCAGGCGCATCGTTCTCTTGCTCTCGAAAGCCAAATCAAGCCTCCTCGCGGGTCCGCACGGTGCGGAACTCGATCTTCTTGTCGTAGGGCGCGCCGAGCACCAACCGATTGACGAAAACACCGGGTAGGTGGATTTCGTCCGCTTCGAGCGCGCCTGCGGGAACGATTTCCTCGACCTCGGCGATGCAGACCTTGCCGCAGGTTGCAGCCGGCTGGTTGAAATTTCTGGCGGTCTTGCGGAAGATCAGGTTGCCCGTCTCGTCCGCTTTCCACGCCTTGACGATCGACAGGTCAGCGAAGATCCCGCGTTCGAGGATATAGGTCGACATCACCCCGTCCTGATCGGGGAATTCCTTGTGCTCCTTGCCCTCGGCGACCTGGGTGCCGACGCCGGTCTTGGTGTAGAAGCCGGGAATCCCCGCGCCGCCTGCCCGCATGCGCTCGGCCAGGGTTCCCTGCGGACAGAACTCGACTTCGAGCTCGCCTGCGAGAAACTGGCGTTCAAACTCCTTGTTCTCGCCGACATAGGAGCTGATCATCTTCTTGACCTGGCGCGTGCGCAGCAGCTTTCCGATGCCTTCATTGTCGATCCCGGCATTGTTGCTGGCAAAGGTCAGGCCCTTCACCCCGCTGTCGCGGATCGCGTCGAGCAATCTTTCGGGAATGCCGCAGAGGCCGAACCCGCCCGCGGCAATCAGGAGGTTATCGGCGATCACGCCTTCGAGCGCTGCGGCTGCGTTGGGATAAATCTTGGACATCGAAGCGAGCCTGTTCCTTCAAACTTCGGGGGCATGGTCTGATGGTGCTGCGCGATCGGTCACGAGACCCGTGCAGCAGCGCGGTAACTAGTCGCTCGCAGCCGCGCTGTCACCTGTCGGCTCGCCGATCGTCCAGAGCTCTTGCAATCACGGGAATGAGGGGAGCCGCCGACCGTCAATTGCGCAGCGTGCAGCACGCGAGCCGGACGCTCACACTGTGTTGCGCTTCATGCAATCGAACCTGCGCTCTTCGCACTTGCACAAAATTCGGCGTGCCGCATATTTGCCCGTGCCTAACAGGCATCCTCTCCCAAACTTTTCAGAGCCCGGCCACTGTGCCGGGCTTTTTTCTGCCAGAACTCTTCGTGCCGGTCCCGCCTCGCAGCGATTGGCAGCATCCCTTCGCTCGTGAGCGTTGCGGAACGCGGCTTGCTTCTCTGCGTAGTTTGGCGTGGAACCCGCAAACCGAGGCGGCTTGTTTCGCGATTGGCCCTTCGCAGGTTTGCAATCGCGCCGCCCGCTGCCTAGCTAATTGCTCTCAAGACCTTCGAGTGCAATTCATTTCCCGAGGACCTGCGAATGGCCGACGCCCCGAGTGACAACGACGCAAAAACTGCCGCGCGCACGGCGAGATTGCAGGTGGCGCCAGCCCGGCAGGAGGAATCGGGGCAGGGCATCGCCCGCATGCCGCGTTCGGCCTTTCAGAAACTGGGCATTACCGAAGGCGATGTCGTAGAGATCAACGGCAAGCGCACGACCGCGGCGATCGCGATGGCGGCTTATCAGGAAGACGACACGCTCGATGTGGTCCGCCTCGATGGTTTGCAGCGCGGCAATGCCGAGGCGGGATCGGGCGAACATGTCGAGATAGCCAAGGCAAAGTCGCGCCCCGCAACGCGCGTGGTCTTCGCTCCCGCACAGCGCGAGATGCGTCTCCAGGGACCGACCCAGGCGCTGAAGCGCAATTTCTTCAAGAAGCCGCTGGTCACCGGCGATCTGGTGGCGACCACCGGCCAGCAGCCGGTCCAGAACATGCCAAGCGACGTGCGCCAGCTGCTGCGCGCGCCGGCCTATGCGCTCACCCAGATCCGCCTCTCGGTCCATTCGACCAGCCCCAAGGGCATCGTCCATATCGACGAGAACACCGAAGTCGAATTGAAGACCGAATTCGAGGAACCGCGCGACGCGCGCGCCGTCGTCAATTACGATGATGTCGGCGGGATGGAGGACACCATCCAGCAATTGCGCGAAATGGTCGAACTGCCGCTGCGCTACCCCGAATTGTTCACCCGGCTCGGGGTCGACCCGCCCAAGGGCGTGCTGCTCCACGGCCCGCCCGGCACCGGCAAGACCCGCCTGGCCCAGGCGGTCGCCAATGAAAGCGATGCCGAGTTCTTCACCATCAACGGCCCGGAGATCATGGGCTCGGGCTATGGCGAGAGCGAGAAGCGCCTTCGCGAGGTGTTCGAGGAGGCGACCCGATCGGCACCGGCAATCATCTTCATCGACGAAATCGATTCTATCGCGCCCAAGCGCACACAGGTGCCGGGCGAGGCGGAAAAACGCCTGGTTGCGCAGATGCTCACCCTGATGGACGGACTTGAGGCGCGCGCGAACCTGGTGGTGATCGCGGCCACCAATCGCCCCGACGCGATCGACGAGGCGCTCAGGCGGCCGGGCCGCTTCGATCGCGAGATCGTGATCGGCGTGCCCGACCAGGGCGGACGGCGCGAGATTCTCGCGATCCACACACGCGGGATGCCGATGGAGGAAGCCGTTGACCTCGACGAACTGGCGCGGGTCACCCATGGTTTTGTCGGCGCCGATATCGCCGCGCTTGCCCGCGAGGCCGCGATCGATTCGGTCCGCAGGATCATGCCCCGGCTCGACCTCGACGCCCGCGAGATCCCGCAGGACGTGCTCGAGGACCTGTGCGTCACCCGCGAGGATTTCTTCAGTGCCCTGAAGCGCATCCAGCCCTCTGCCATGCGCGAGGTGATGGTGCAGGTGCCCAATGTCGGCTGGGACGATATTGGCGGGGTTGGCGATGCGGTCGACAAGCTCAAGGAAGGCATCGAACTTCCGCTCAAGAATGCCGAGGCTTTCCGTCGCCTCGGGATCAGGCCCGCCAAGGGCTTCCTGCTTTACGGCCCGCCGGGGACCGGCAAGACCTTGCTCGCCAAGGCGGTCGCAAAGGAGGCCGAGGCCAATTTCATTTCGATGAAAAGCTCGGACCTGTTGTCGAAATGGTATGGCGAAAGCGAACAGCAGATCGCCAAGATGTTCGCGCGCGCCCGCGCCGTGGCGCCATGCGTTGTCTTCATCGACGAGATCGACAGCCTCGTTCCCGCCCGCGGAAGCGGGCAGGGAGAGCCGCAGGTGACCGGCCGCGTCGTGAACACGATCCTGGCCGAAATGGACGGGCTCGAGGAACTGCAATCGGTGGTGGTGATCGGTGCGACCAATCGGCCCACGCTGGTCGATCCCGCTTTGCTGCGGCCCGGACGGTTCGACGAGCTGGTCTATGTCGGAACGCCTGACAAGGCTGGCCGCGAGCACATCCTCGGCATCCACACCAAGGGTATGCCGATGGCATCTGATGTCGACCTTGCCGCCGTGGCGGAAAAGACCGATCGTTTCACCGGCGCGGACCTCGAAGACGTGGTGCGCCGCGCGGGGCTTGGCGCGTTGCGGCGCATGGGAGGCGAGGTCACCGAAGTGGCGATGAAGGATTTCGAGGATGCGCTCGGAGACAGCCGTGCCACGGTGACCGCGAAGATGGAAGCCGAATATCGCAAGATGCGTGGCGAATTGAAGAAGCGGGCGGCCGAAGTCCAGCCGATCGGCTTCTTCGCTCCCGACACGCTCGAGCCGACCCGGCCCAAGAAGCACGACTGATCCCCAAACGGCGCGGTGATGAGCACCGCGCCCCGGGCACCGGTCAGGGTGCTTCGGGCTCGCCGGCCTTTTCGTGCCCGCCGGGCACTTCGAGCCGGTGCCGGATCAGCGCATCAGGCTGGTTCTCGCGCAGCCATGCGACCATGTGCTCGCGCGTATCGCAGCGCAGCGTCCACAATTCGCCGATTGTCTTTGCGCTCACCGTCAGTCGCAGGGCGATGCTTTCGGGATAGGCCTCGGTCAGCAGTGCCGAGACATTGCGGCCGTCGAACAATTCGTGAGCGGTGACGAAGCGGATGAATTCCTGGCGGATCGGCTCGACATCGGCCGCTGGATCGAGGTGGAGGAAGACCGGGCCGGTCAGCTGTTCATCCGAACGCGACCAGTTTTCGAAACTGTCTTCGAGGAAGCGCGCGGTCGGCACGATGATCACGCGCTCATCCCAGGTGCGCAGCGTGACATAGCTCATGTGGATTTCCTCGACCCGTCCGACATCGCCATCGACCTTGACCTGGTCGCCGATCCGCATCGGTTCGGTCAGGGCGACCTGGAGGCCCGCGATCAACGACTTCAGCGCGGGCTGCGCAGCGGCACCGATGGCGAGCGCTGCGAGACCTGCCGATGCCAGCATCGTGGTGCCGATCGCCTGGACGGAAGGAATGGCAAACAGCATCAGCCCGACGGTCAGGACCACGATTGTCACCGTCGCGACCCGCGAAAGGACCGCGATCCGCGTCTTGCGGCTGCGCATCGAGACCGGGTCACCCTGCAACTGCATCTGCGCTTCGAGCGCGGCGGTCACCCCGCGAATGATGTTGTAGGCAATCCAGCCGAGCAGGGCCGGGCGCAGGAACTGGCCGAGCGGCTCCCATACCGAGCGCAGCACCGGGTCATACTGGGCGGCGACCGTTATCCCGATCGCGATGAAGGACCACTTGATCGGGCTTCGCACGCGCCGGATGACGTGATCGTCGAGCCCGTATTCGGACAGGTGGGTGAAGCGGTTCACCATCGCGAAGACGAGCCGGTAGGCGATGTAGGACACCGCCACCGCGACAAAGACGATCAGGGCAGTATTGGCGGCGTCGAACACGAAGGTGTTCCAGTCGATGCCCCAGCGGGCAGGGTTGATCATGTCCAGCATTGCCAGCCAGCTATGAATGACCGGCCGCGATTGCAACCTTTGTCACCACGGCGCGCCCGCTAGTGCGCGGCATCCCAGGACGCTCCCGTGCCGATATCGACCGCCAGCGGCACGTCGAGAGTGACGGCCGGAAGCGCGGCCTCGGCCATGACCCGCTCGATCACTTCCGAAGCGCGCGCGACATCGCTTTCGGGCAGTTCGAACACCAGTTCGTCGTGCACCTGAAGCAGCATCCGGACATTGCCCAGCCCCTCGTCGCGCAAGGCCGGCAGCATCCGGGCCATGGCGCGCTTGATGATATCGGCGCTGGTCCCCTGGATCGGCGCGTTGATCGCCGCGCGTTCGGAGCCCTGGCGTTCGGCCTGGTTTTTCGAGCGGATGCGCGGGAACCAGGTCTTGCGGCCGAACAGCGTCTCCGAATAGCCGCGCTCGCGCACGGTTTCGAGCGTTTCCATGATGTAGCGCTGGATGCCGGGGAAGCGCTGGAAATAGGTGTCGATCATGTCCTGCGCCTCGTCGGGTTCGACTTCGAGGCGGCTCGCCAGTCCCCAGCGCGAAATGCCATAGAGGATCGCGAAGTTGATGGTCTTGGCCTGAGCGCGGGTGTCGCGCGTGACCTCGCCGAACATTTCGGAGGCCGTGCGCGAGTGGATGTCCTCGCCATTGGCGAAGGCTTCCTTGAGCGTACCGACATCGGCCATGTGCGCGGCCAGTCGCAATTCGATCTGCGAATAGTCCGCTGCAAGGATGACATTGCCCGCCTCGGGAACGAAGGCCTCGCGGATGGTGCGTCCGATCGCGGTCCGGATCGGGATGTTCTGCAGGTTCGGATCGGTCGAGGACAGGCGGCCGGTCTGTGCGCCAACCAGGCTGTAGCTGGTGTGGACGCGGCCGGTATCGGGATTGATCTGCGCCTGCAGCGCATCGGTATAGGTCGATTTGAGCTTTGACAGGTGCCGCCATTCGAGCACCTTGGACGCGATGGGCCTCGCAGCCTCGTCCTTGGCGAGGTTTTCGAGCACTGACTGGTCGGTCGAATATTGCCCGCTCTTGCCCTTCTTGCCGCCCTTGAACCCCATCTGGTCGAACAGGACCTCCCCCAGCTGCTTGGGCGATCCGACCGCGAATTCGCGTTCTGCGATGGCGTGAATGTCCTTCTCGAGCGCCGCGGTCTGGTTCGCGAATTCCTCTGACAAACGGGCGAGCTGGGCGCGGTCGACCTTGATGCCTTCGCGCTCCATCGCGGCGACGACCGGGATCAGCGGACGGTCGACTCGTTCGTAGACGCGCTTGCCGCCTTCTTCGGACAGGCGCGGCTTGAGCATCTGGTAAAGCCGCCAGGTGACGTCGGCATCTTCGGCGGCATATTCGGTCGCGCGGTCGAGCGGGACTTCGCCGAAGGGGATGGCCTTCTTGCCGGTCCCGCAGATTTCCTTGAAGCTCAGGCAGGTGTGGCCGAGGTGCCGCTGGGCAAGCTCGTCCATTCCGTGCCCGCCGCCCATACCTTCGCCGCGTCCCGCATCGAGATCGAAGCTCATGACCATCGTGTCCTCGATCGGCGTGACTTCCACGCCCAGACGGGCGAGCACGTTGAGATCGTATTTGCCGTTCTGGAAGACTTTCAGGACGCTGTCGGCCTCGAGCATCGGCTTAAGCATCCGGAGCGCAAGATCGACGGGCACCTGCTCGGGCTTTTCGGCGAACATGTCGGCGCCGCCATGGGCGAGCGGGATGTAGCAGGCATCATTGGGGCCGAGCGCAAGGCTGACCCCGACAAGCTCGGCCTGCATGGCGTCGAGCGAGCTGGTCTCGGTATCGACCGCGACCAGCCGCGCCGCCATCGCGCGCGCGATCCAGTGTTCGAGCCGTTCGGGCGTCTGCACGGTCTCGTAGGTGCTGCGGTCGAGCTTGGGCATTTCCGGGATCGGCTGGCGGTTGCCCTGCTCGGTGCCCGTATCGCCCGCCCTGTCGGCCTTTGCCGGGTTGAGGTTGTTGGCCCGCTCCGGGCTCCCGGTGCCCGCGCCGAGCCGCTTGAGAAGCGAGGTAAAGCCGTGCTTTTCGAGGAATGTCGCCAGCGGTTCGGTCGGGATCTTCTCGATCTTCATGTCCTCGATCGGGACGGGCAGATCGCAATCTTCCTTGAGCGTCACCAGCACCCGCGACAGCTCGGCATCGGCGCGCCCTTCGATCAGGCGCTCCTTGAGCTTCGATTTCTTCATCTCGGGCGCCTGGTCCAGCGCGGCAGCGAGAGAGCCGTGCTCGGCGATGAGCTTGCTCGCGGTCTTCGGCCCGACCCCATAGATGCCCGGGATATTGTCGACGCTATCTCCCATCAGCGCGAGGACATCGCCGACAAGCTCGGGCTTTACCCCGAACTTGGCCTCGACTTCCTCGACATAGATGCGCTGCGACTTCATCGTGTCGAGCATGTCGATCCGCGCACCGTCGAGCTCACCCACCAATTGCATCAGGTCCTTGTCCGACGACACGATCGTCACGTTCCAGCCCTGGCGCTGCGCCTCGCGGGCATAACTGGCGATGAGATCGTCGGCCTCCAGGCCCTGCTCCTCGATGCAGGGGAGGCTGAAGGCGCGGGTCGCGTCGCGAATCAACGGGAATTGCGGGCGCAGATCCTCGGGCGGTTCGGGCCGGTTGGCCTTGTATTCGGGGTAGATCTCGTTGCGGAAACTGGTCGAATCCTTGTCGAGGATGACCGCGAGATGGGTCGGCCCGTCCGCCGCGTCGAGGTCGTCAGCCAGCTTCCACAGCATCGTCGTGTAGCCATAGACCGCGCCCACGGGCGTGCCCTCGGGATCGGTGAGTGGAGGCAGGCGGTGATAGGCCCGGAAAATGTACGAGGACCCGTCGACGAGATAGAGATGTTGCTGCTCTGACATGGCAAGCGTGCTAGCACCGCGGGCGTTGCTTCGGTAGCCGCATCGCTTGTGTGACGAAGATTGTGCACGGGCACTTAACTGCCCGGATCGGCTGCGTCAGATCGTGGCAGGAATGGGGCCAAAAAATGGCGAAATGTGGCATTTCGCTTGTAATGACACATTTCTGCCATTATCTGACACCGCGAGCCGGGGGGAAATTTCCGGCTTTGGAGCGGGCTCCTAAACGGGGTTTTCGCGACATCCAAATCGCTGAACAAGGAAATATCATTATGCGTAAGATCATCATGGCTGCTGCCATCGCCACTTCGGCTCTCGGCCTCGCTGCATGCGCTGAAGAAGCTGCTGAAGTCGACGCCGAAGCCGACGCAATGGCTGCAGACGCTGATGCCGTCGCTGCCGACGCGACCGCTGACATGGAAGCTGCTGGCGACGAAGCTGCTGCTGACGTTGTCGACGCTGCTGAAGACGCCGAAGCTGCTGCTGAAGAAGCTGCTGCTGAAGCCGAAGCCATGGTCGACGGCGAGTAATTCGCACAGTCGATCAGCGCTTATAGCTGATACAGAAAAGGCGGCGCTGCAAAGCGCCGCCTTTTTTCGTGGTCGCGGAAGAACTTAGCCTCCCGAGCGGGTGCCCGCCGTCCAGGTCCGATTGTCGTTCTGGCGCGCTCTTGCGGAAAACCCGTCATACAGCGCGCGGGCGATAGCCGCGATTCGCCTTTCGCGAGCCAGTCGAGACCCTTGCCCGGTGACGTAGATCGCCACGGCAATCGCGCGACCATCGGGCGATTCGATGATCCCGATATCGCTGGACGTGTTGTTGAGCGAGCCGGTCTTGTGGCTGACCCGCGCCTCGCCCGGCATGCTGGCAGGGATGCGCCGCCTGCCCGTGACCGTCCGGCTCATCGCTCCCAGAAGGACGCGGCGGCTCTGTTCGCTGAGGAAATCGCCGCGATAAAGGCCGCCGAGCAGGCGTGCCATCGCCCGCGGGGTGGCCGAATCGCGCGGATCGATCCAGCTGGCCGGATCGTATTCGCCGTCATCTCGCACGAGAGTCGCGATATCGCGATCGATCGAGAACTCGGAAAATCCATGCCGCTTCATCCAGTCATTGACCGCTTGCGGTCCTCCGACCGCCGCCAGCAGGGCATCGGTCGCCGCGTTGCTGGACCGTGTGATCATGATCTCGATGAGATCGATCGCGGGCATGTAATTGCCTTCGCGCACCGGTGCTGCGGGCGAAGAGAACCTGGCCGAGCGGACGGGGATCAGCAGCGGGAATTCGCTGGTGAGCGAATAGCGACCCTGTTCGACCATCTCGAGATAGGTCGCCGCCACCGCGATCTTGCTCGTCGATGCCATGGGAAAGAGCTGGTCGCCGAGAACGGCCACTTCCTCGCCGGTTGCAAGGTCGATCCCTACCACTCCGATCCGCCCCTGGCTGCCATCGGCAAGCTCGGCGATGCGCCGCTCAAAGCCATTCGCGTAGATCGCCTCGAAGGTGTCGGGCGAACGCATCTCGGTGCCAAACGCATCGTCGAATGACGCGGCAAGCTCGGTATTCTGCGCGGAAAGCGGGACTGCGGCAAACGCCGCGACAGCGGCAAGCCCGGCTCCAAGGAAGCGGGAGAGGCGACGGGAAAGGGGTGGGGCCATCTGGTAGCGATACTCCGAACAGGGTTAGCGTCGGCTTAATCGCAGGGTCTAGAAGTCCTTGATTCGCCGCGACAAGCACTCGTTTCATCGCGAGCGACGAAATGTGCGCCATCCGCGACCGAAACAGGCTCGTGTCCACCTAGAACCCCCTGAAGCCGGCAATGTTCCGTTCGCGGAGGCTCATGCCGCCTTGGTCGAACGCTTCGCGATGCGCGTCCGGCTTGGCCTTGACTGGACCACGAGATCGGGCAGGAAGTGCGACGAAATTTGGGACTAGGGACAATTCAATGGTCATAACTCGCACTGCCGCGCGCACTTCGCGCGTTCTCATCGCCGGTCTGCTGGTTACCGGGTCGAGCATCGCGCTCGCTCAGACAGCGCCGATCGTCCAGCCCGGCGCGCCCGGTCAGGCGAGCCGCACGCTCAGCGCCGACGAGGCGACCGAGCTTGCCAAGGCCAGCCATACGCGCGCCGATGTCCAGTTCATGCAGGCTATGATCGTGCATCATCAGCAGGCGGTCGAGATGGCCGGACTGGTCGATGATCGCACCAACAACGAGGACATCGTCGCGGTTGCCGGCCGCATCCTTGCCAGCCAGGAAGACGAGATCGCCTTCATGCGCGAATGGCTCGAACAGCGCGGCGAAGCCGTCGCGATGGAAGGCCATGCGGGCCACGCGGCGCACATGACCATGTCCGGCATGGCGTCGGCCGAGGACATGACCGCTCTCGCAGCGGCGCAGGGCAATGATTTCGACAGCCGCTTCCTCACCCT
Source organism: Qipengyuania nanhaisediminis (assembly GCF_045862805.1). GTDB lineage: Bacteria > Pseudomonadota > Alphaproteobacteria > Sphingomonadales > Sphingomonadaceae > Erythrobacter > Erythrobacter nanhaisediminis_A. The sequence continues at coordinate 139,126 of NZ_AP025760.1, read as the reverse complement.
GATGATCGCGCATCACCGCGGTGCGGTCGACATGGTGGAACACCTGCTCGACCAGCCGGGAAGCGCGGCGGACCCGGTGCTTTACCGCTTTGTCGGTGATGTCGAGAACGACCAGAATGCCGAGATTGACCGGATGGACACGGTGCTTGCAGGCCTGTCACCCGATCCGCGGGCGAACCTTGCTGCAGGGTTCGACGATGCGGGCGAGGCCATCATGAACCTGCGCCACGTCGCGCACCTGCCAAAGCCCGCGGGCTTTTTCGATCCCGAAAATCCCGCGGACCTTCGCCCCGCCGTTCCAGCGGGCGAGGAAGACGAGGATGGCGCTGACGGCGCGCTCGCCGAGGCCGAGCAGGCGCTCGCACGCGCGGGCGAATCAGAGGTCGTTCCGGTCGAAGTCGAGGAGACCGACGGCTCGGACGATCCCGAGGGCGGCGAGGATGCCGAGCGCGAAGAGGAAGAGACCCTTACCGAATTTGCCGAACGCTCGCCGCTGCTCGATTTTGCCAACACCGACATGGCGTTCTTCGACGACATCATGGTGGCGGGCAATTATCACGGCTTCAACATCTACCGCCTCGGCGATGACGGGGTGCCGAGCCTCGTCAGCTCGGTGGTCTGCCCCGGCGGGCAGGGCGATGTCTCTGTGGTGGGCAACCTGCTGGTGATGAGCGTCGAGCAGACACGCGGGCGCGTGGATTGCGGCTTGCAGGGGGTCGAGGGCGATGTCTCGCCCGAACGCTTCCGCGGGCTTCGCATCTTCGACATCTCCGATCTCACCGCAGTGCGCCAGGTCGGGCAGGTCCAGACCTGCCGCGGAAGCCACACCCACTCGATCGTGAGCGCCGATGATGACAAGATCATCGTCTACAATTCGGGCACCTCGCGCAGCCGCGAGGCCGAAGAACTCGCACGCTGCATCGACAACCCTTCGGATAGCCGTACGGCCTATTTCTCGATCGACGTGATCGAGATCCCGGTCGCCAATCCGGCGGCGGCGCGCATCGTTTCCAGCCCGCGTGTCTTTGCCGACAGCGAGACCGGCGAGATCGCAGGCCTGTGGCAGGGGGGCGAGGCCGAGGACGGCGCGCAGGACACTCGCCGCACCGACCAGTGCCACGACATCACCGTCTTCCCGGCGCTGAACCTGGCGGCGGGCGCGTGTTCGGGCAACGGGATACTCATGGACATCTCCGACCCGTTCAACCCGGTCCGCATCGACGAGGTGTTCGACAAGGGCTTTGCCTACTGGCACTCGGCGACCTTCAACAATGATGGCACCAAGGTGATCTTCACCGATGAATGGGGCGGGGGCGGGCGCCCGCGCTGCAAGGCTTCGGACCCGATGACCTGGGGCGCCAACGCGATCTACGATATCGTCGATGGCAAGCTCGAGTTCCGCAGCCATTACAAGATGCCCGGACCGCAGGGCGAATTCGAGAACTGCGTCGCGCATAACGGCTCGATCGTGCCGGTGCCGGGCCGCGATATCTTCGTGCAGTCCTGGTACCAGGGCGGGATCAGCCTGATGGATTTCACCGACAGCGCGAACCCGGTCGAGATCGCCTATTTCGATCGCGGTGCGATCAGCGACGAACAGCTCGTCGTCGGCGGGTTCTGGTCGTCCTACTGGTACAACGGCCGCATCTACGGCACCGAGATCACTCGCGGGATCGACGTCTTCGCGCTCGAGCCGAGCGAACACCTGACCGCCGCCGAAATCGCCGCAGCCGAGGCTGCGAGCTATTCCGGCCAGCGCTTCAATCCGCAGACGCAGACCATGGTGACGTGGGACGAGGCGGCACTCGAAGCGGCCGTGGCGAGCCGATCGGGCGGATAAATTCGCCCACGCCCTGGTGTCGGACATGAAAAGGGGCGGGCTGGTCAGACCAGTCCGCCCCTTTCCTTTTGGCGGCGCTGTCGGTGCGCCTCGGATCAGCTTTCCTTGACCGAGGCGATCCAGTTGTCGATCCGCTTCTCGAGGATCGAAAGAGGCACCGCGCCCCCGCCGAGAACGGTGTCGTGGAAGCCGCGAATGTCAAAGTCGTCGCCCAGTTCCTGTTCGGCTTTCGCGCGCAGTTCCTGAATCCGGATCATCCCGATCTTGTACGAGGTCGCCTGCCCGGGAAGCACGTAATAGCGCTGCACTTCGCTGCGCACGGCGGTTTCGGGATTGGGCGAGTTTTCGAGCGCGTATTGCACCGCTTCCTCCTCGCTCCAGCCCTTGGCGTGGATGCCGGTATCGACCACCAGCCGGATTGCGCGCCAAATCTCGCTCGAGAGGCGGCCAAAGTCGGAATAGGGGTCCTCGTAGCCGCCCATCTCCTTGGCCAGCTTTTCCGAATAGAGCGCCCAGCCTTCGCCGAAGGCCGAGATGAACCCGCCCTGCGAGCGGAATTTCGGCACGCCTTCGAGTTCCTGCGCAATCGAGACCTGCATGTGGTGGCCTGGATTGGCCTCGTGATAGGCGATCGATTCAAGCTCGGGTATCGGCATCGCGGTCATGTCGGACAGGTGCGCGTAATAGATGCCGGGGCGCGAGCCGTCGGGCGTGCCGGGGCTGTAGTGCTGCGCCGCGCCATCCTGTTCGCGGAACGGCTCGACGCGGCGCACTTCGAGGTCCGCCTTGGGCAGGGTGCCGAAAAACTCGGGCAGGCGGCTGTTGATGAAGTCGATGTGCTCCTGCGCCTGCGCGATATACATCTCTGCCCCGCGATCGTTGTCGGGATAGAAGAATTGCGGATCGGTGCGGGTGAACTCGAAGAACTCCTGCAGGCTCCCCTCGAACCCGACCTCGTCCATGATCGCGCGCATCTCGCCCTGAATGCGTTCCACCTCGGCAAGACCGAGGTCGTGGATCTCGTCGGCAGTCATGTCGGTGGTCGTCATGGCCTCAAGAGAGGCCGCGTAGAACGCCTCGCCATCGGGCAGCGTGGTTGCGCCCATGGCTTGTTCGCTGGTGTTCTCGATGTCCTCCTCGAACCAGTCGATGACGCGCTGATAGGCAGGCTGGAACTCTTCGGTGAGCGCCCTGCGCGCATCCTCGCGCAGTTCGTCGGCGCGCTCCTCGGTGATCGCTTCGCTTTCGACGAGGCTTGCAAGGTGGCGCTCGGTCGCCTCCCACAGCGCCGAGGGCTCGCCTGCTTCATCGTCGCCGCCGAAGGGCGCGCCGCTGGTGAGGTTCTTCGATTCGGTGATCACCGCCTCATAGGCAAAGCGCGGCGGGCGGGTGCCTGCGGCGGCATTCGCCTTGGCGCGGTCGAGGAGCTGGTCCATCGCCGTGCCGATCCCGCCGATACGCGCGATGAAGGCCTCCATGTCGCTTTCATCATCGACCCGGTGCTGGGTCAGGAGGAAGGTCGGCAGGCCCGACTGGGCGGAACCCATCTGGTGCAGGATATAGCCCTGTTCGCGGAACGCGTAGGCGCGTTCGGCCTGTTCGAGCCGGAACTTCCACATGTCGTAGGACAGCTGGTCCTCGGCCGACAGCTCGTCATAGTCGAAGCTCGCTTCCATCTGCGCGGTCGCTTCGCGCAGCCATTCGAGCTGTTCGAGCTCGGCCTCGACGCTCAGGTCATCGATCTTGTCGTAATCGGTCTTTCGGCCCAGCGCGGTTTGCGTGATCGGGCTGAAGGCGAGCTGTTCCTCGAACTTCTCGTCAAACCACGTGTTGAGGCATTCGCTCTGGGTCGTGGTGCACTCGATGGCGGCGACGCTCGTCATCATGCCTTCGCAGCCGGCGAGCGCGACCGATGCCAGAAGCACGGCAGCAAATTTGGTTTTCATGCGGGGATTCCCTCTCGTAATTTCCTACGCGGCGTCATGCGGCACATTGCACAAAGAGGAAAGGGGGGCATTCGACCAACGAAAAACCCCGCCGGACGAGCGTCTCGGCGGGGTCTTGCTCGGACAGTACGTTTCCGGCGCGCTAGGCCGCGGCGATCGCCTGTTCGATTCTGTCGATCGGCTGGCCGGTCAGGGTCTTGTCGATCTCGCCGACGATCCGCTTTTTCAGTTCCGGGTGGTAGTGATTGCGCATTTCGCCCAGGGACTTGGGATCGGCGATGATCAGCACCTGGTCGAGATCGTTCGACACTGCCTTTGCGCTGAGCCATTCGGCAACTGCGGCGCCGTGGGCAAGCTCATCCAGCTGGGTGCGGCCAAGCTCCTGGCCGACATCGTCCTGATGGCGCACCCCGGCGCTGAAATTGGTCACGTCGAGATCGGGGCTCGCCTCGCTCTTGAGCCTGGGTTCGAAGGCCTGGCCATCATTGCGAAAGAGGGTGAAGTTCTCGCCGTCGACGAGTGCGACATGGGCGTTTTTTGGCAATTTCATGGGTTTGCTCTCCTTTGCCAATCAACGCACGAACGCGGCTGTGGTTGCGGCGCGCGGCAAAGAAAAAGCCCCGGCAAGCGATGCTTGCCGGGGCCTGTTCTGACATAGCCTTGGGAGTGGTCGGGCTTAGAAGCCCATGCCGCCGGCCATGCCGCCCATGCCGCCCATGTCGGGCATGGCCGGGGCAGCCGCCTTCTCTTCCGGAGCCTCGGTGATCGCGGCTTCGGTGGTGATCAGCAGGCCAGCCACCGAAGCGGCATCCTGCAGCGCGGTGCGCACGACCTTGGTCGGGTCGATCACGCCGGCTTCCACGAGGTTCTCGTAGGTGTCGGTCGCGGCGTTGAAGCCCTGCGTCTCGTCGCCTTCGCGAAGGAGATTACCCGAAACAACCGCGCCATCGTGGCCGGCGTTCTGGGCGATCTGGCGAACCGGTGCCATGATCGCGCGGCGGACGATGTCGATGCCGCGGGTCTGGTCGTCATTGTCGCCCTTGACCCCTTCGAGAGCCTTGGTGGCGTAGAGCAGCGCAGTACCGCCGCCCGGGACGATGCCTTCTTCGACAGCGGCGCGGGTTGCGTGGAGCGCGTCGTCGACACGGTCCTTGCGTTCTTTCACTTCGACTTCCGAAGCACCGCCGACCTTGATCACGGCAACGCCGCCAGCAAGCTTGGCAAGGCGTTCCTGCAGCTTCTCGCGGTCATAATCGCTGGTGGTGTTCTCGATCTGGGTGCGGATTTCGCCAACCCGTGCCTTGATGTCGTCTTCCGAACCGGCGCCATCGACGATGGTGGTGTTGTCCTTGTCGATGGTGACGCGCTTGGCTTCGCCGAGCATGCCGAGGGTGACGTTCTCGAGCTTGATGCCTAGGTCTTCGCTGATCATCTCGCCCTTGGTCAGGATCGCGATGTCCTGCAGCATGGCCTTGCGACGATCGCCGAAGCCCGGAGCCTTGACCGCTGCAACCTTGAGGCCGCCGCGCAGCTTGTTCACGACGAGGGTCGCGAGCGCTTCGCCTTCGATGTCCTCGGCGATGATCAGCAGCGGACGACCGCTCTGGACAGCCGCTTCGAGCACCGGAAGCATCGACTGGAGGTTCGACAGCTTCTTCTCGTGGATCAGGATGTAGGGGTTGTCGAGTTCAACCGTCATCTTGTCCGGGTTGGTGATGAAGTAGGGCGAGAGGTAGCCGCGGTCGAACTGCATGCCTTCGACAACGTCGAGCTCGAATTCGAGGCCCTTGGCTTCCTCGACGGTGATCACGCCTTCCTTGCCGACCTTTTCCATGGCCTCGGCGATCTTCTCGCCGACTTCCTTGTCGCCATTGGCCGAGATGACACCGACCTGAGCGATTTCGGACGAGCCCGAGACGTCCTTCGAACGGCTCTTGAGGTTTTCGACGACCTTGGAAACGGCGAGGTCGATACCGCGCTTGAGATCCATCGGGTTCATGCCGGCGGCAACGGCGGTCATGCCTTCGCGGGCGATCGCCTGGCCGAGCACGGTCGCGGTGGTGGTGCCGTCACCGGCGAGATCGTTGGTCTTCGATGCCACTTCCTTGAGCATCTGCGCGCCCATGTTCTCGAACTTGTCCTTGAGCTCGATTTCCTTGGCGACGGTGACGCCGTCCTTGGTGATGCGCGGGGCGCCGAAGCTCTTGTCGATCACGACATTGCGACCCTTGGGGCCGAGCGTGACCTTGACGGCATTGGCGAGCGTGTCGACGCCCTTGAGAATGCCTTCGCGGGCTTCGCGCGAGAATTTCACGTCCTTGGCAGACATTGGTTTATCTCCTGAAAATTGGATGTTTGGTTAGGATGCGTCGGGAGCGGCTCAGCCGATGATCCCCATGATGTCGCTTTCCTTCATGATCAGCAGGTCTTCGCCGTCGATCTTGACTTCGGTGCCCGACCACTTGCCGAACAGGACACGGTCGCCGGCCTTGACGTCCATGGCGACGCGGTTGCCCGCATCGTCGCGCGCGCCTTCACCGACGGCGACGATTTCGCCTTCGCTGGGCTTTTCCTGAGCGGAATCGGGAATGATGATGCCGCCAGCGGTTTTCTGGTCGGCTTCGATGCGACGGACCACGACGCGGTCGTGCAGCGGACGAAATGCCATATTGATGACCTTTCCAATTGGGGTTGAGATCTGTTCTTGGCACTCTCCCCTCGAGAGTGCCAGCGGGGCGCATTTGGGTTCGACCCGGGCATGAGTCAACACACGGCTCGCAAATTTTTTCAGCCGTGCTGGGGCAATGCGCGGACCGCCGGTGGTTCGCCTGTCCTGACAAGGCCGAGACGCTCGCGGCGGACCCAGCGCCACAGCAGCAGCACCGCGGCAAAGGAGAGGCCCGTGGCAAGCCCGATCCACACGCCGGTCCCTTCGAGCGGGGTGAAGAAACCGAGCACGATCGCAGAGCCGAAACCGGGCACCCAGTAGCTGAAGATCGCGATCCACATCGGCATGCGCGTGTCCTGCAATCCGCGCAGATTGCCCGCCGCGACCGCCTGGACACCGTCGACAAGCTGGAACGCCGCGGCAAGCACGAGATATTGCAGCGCGAAGCCGACCAGTGCCGCGTTCTTCGCCGCATAGGGATCGACATAGATCGAGAGGAGGGCGTAGGGCGCGAGCACCATGGCAGACGCGGTGAAGCCCATGAAGCCCGTCCCGATGACCAGCGCCACCGCACCTGCCCGCTTGATCCCGACAGGGTCGCGCGCGCCGTGGAAATAGCCGACGCGGATGGTCGAGGCCTGGCTGACCCCGAACGGCACCTGAAAGGCGAGCGCGGCGAGTTGCAGCGCAACGGTATGTCCTGCAAGCTCGGCCGCACCGAACCGGCCCATGAGGAACGCCGCGGCGCCGAAAATGCCGGCCTCCGCGGTCACGGTGAGCGCGATCGGGGTGCCGATCCGCACGATTTGCGCAAACCGCGCCCAGTCAGGCGACCACCACCGTCCGAAGATCCGGTAACGATGCAGTCGCGGGTCGAGCCGGATCGCGATTATATAGGCGGCAAGGGTGAACAGCGAGGTGATGATGGTTGCCACTGCCGCACCGCGCAGGCCCAGTTCGGGGGCGCCGAAATTGCCGAAGATGAAGGCGTAATTGGCGAGCGCGTTGACGCCCACTCCGGCAGCGGTGATGGCGGTTGCAAAGATCGGGCGACCGAGCGCGGAGACGAAGTTGCGCAAGGTCGCCGCAAGCAGCATCGGCACCAGCGAGAAGATGATCACGTAATTGTATTCGCGCGCGAGCAGGATGATCGCCTCCTGCTGGCCGGTCAGCCGCATCAGCGGTTCGAGCAGGAGGCACAGACCCATGCCGACGATCCCGGTGACGACCGACAGCCACAGCGCCATGCGCACCGAGCGCCTGACGGGCCTCAACGCCGGAGCACGGGCACCCAGCGCCTCGGCAATGAGCGGCGCAACCGCCCCGGTCAGAGCGGTGAAGGCCCACAGCACCAGTCCGAACAACGACACGGCGAGAGCCGATGCGGCCAGCGGCTCCTCCCCGAGGCGGGCGATGAAGATGACATCGATCGCATAGGTGAGCATTTGCAAGAGGTTGGCGAGTGCGAGCGGCAGCGCGAGCAGCGCCGTCGATCGGAATTCGCCCGCCCATGACGGGGTCGCAAGAGGTGCCATATCGCGCGTCATCGATCATCGGCCCGCGCACGCGATCGCGGCCTTGCGATCGGTCTGGCGAGCCGGTCCGGATAGAGACTGGCGCGCAACGGGGAAAGTGAAAAAGCGGCGAACCCAGCCACGGGCCGGAGGCGGAAACGGCGATTTTTCTTTAAAAAGGGGGTTAAAACAATCATAACACAGGCGAATCACGTTGCTCTTGGGGGGGATAACGATGAGCGACCAGCACCAGAAACAATCTGCGCGCAGCGATGATGTCGCTGGCGAAACCGCGATGCGCGATCTGCGGCTCTTGCCCGGACCTTTTTCCGCAGCGGCACTGGCTGCGGGCGAAGCGGCGCTCGCAGGCGCTTCGCAGGCAACCCGGATCACGCACGGCCGTGCGCTTGTCGGCTCGGCAGTTATCGCTGCTGCGGTGATCATGCCGGAAATCCCGCTCGGAGCGGTCGATGCGCCGGTCATGCAAGTCAATCTGGGCGCTCGCGACGCGCCTGCGTCCGATCCGTTCCGGATGCCCAGTCTCGCCGCGTCTAGCCCGGTCTTCATCCAGGCGATGGCCGCCGATCGCCTCGCTCCCGAGGCGCTCACGACTAGCGCGGTGTCGCGGCGCCCGAGCCAGGAGCGCATGGCCCCCCTGGGCTTCCTTGCGACCGGCTCGGAACGTTTCGATCTCGCCTTTGCCGGCGTCGCCCTTCCCGATCCGGAAGCGATCACGATCGCGGCTCCGCTTGCCAGCCAGCCGCACGGCTCTTTCGCGGCGCGCACGGCGGCCTTGCGCGCGAGGCTGATCGATGTCCCGCAGATCACGGCGACACGGCCATTCCTGCCGCGCGCCGTGCGCGAAGCGCGCGCGGCCGAGACCGCGCTCACGCTCGATGATCGCGGCATTGCCAGCCTGGGTTCGGCCAACCGTTCGATCGAAGCCGCTTTTGCAGGCACGCTCGACGTATCGGGCGGAGTGCGCGATGCGCTCCCGATCGAGCCGGTCGAACGCGCTGGCATCGCGCCGGCACCAGTTTCGAGGGCGGCGCCCCCTGTCGCTACGCCAACGGCCAGGACCGCTCCTGTTCGTGAGGACATCGGCGTCGATGACAACCGCGTCGATCAGGCCGATCCCGGTCTCGTCGCGCTGCCCGCTCATGCCAGGACCCTGCAATCTAGCCGCGAGGCGCAGATCGATCTCGTCGCCAAGACCCATCTCGATGCGCGGGTAAACGGGGTCGCGGTCGGACGTGTCGATTTCGAGCAGCGCGGGGCGACGATCGCGGTCAGGCTCGGTTCGGTGGTCGATCTGCTGCAGGCGCGTTTCACCGCAGAAGAGCTCTCCAAGCTGCGCAGCGGCGGGGCGATCGACGCATATCTGACGCTCGACCAGATCCGTGCAGCCGGGATCCCGATCAATTACGACCCGGTCTATGACGAGATCGAGTTCGGGATAGACTACCAGGACGCCCCGCAGGCCGCCAAGGTCCAGGTGGAGCAGATCGGCGTTCCCGTGTCCGACCAGCACAGCGTGATGATCGACCAGATCCCGCGATAGACGCAGCGCTTCTGGCCAAGGCCAGCGGGCTGCGATCCGGGCACGAAAAAGGGCGACACCATCGCTGGTGCCGCCCTTTCGTCTGATCAGCCGGAGCTGACCGAAGCGCAAGCAATGGATGCTTACTTGAGCTCGACGGTGCCGCCGGCTGCTTCGATCTTGCCCTTGATTTCTTCGGCTTCGGCCTTGTTGACGCCTTCCTTGAGCGGCTTGGGCGCGCCTTCGACGAGACCCTTGGCTTCGGTGAGGCCGAGACCGGTGATGGCACGGACTTCCTTGATGACCTGGATCTTCTTGCCGCCGTCGCCGGTGAGAATGACGTCGAATTCGTCCTTCTCTTCAGCCGGGGCACCGGCGTCGCCGCCGCCTGCGGGGCCAGCCACGGCAACTGCTGCAGCGGCGCTCACGCCCCACTCTTCTTCCAGCGCCTTGGCGAGTTCGGCCGCCTCGAGGACGGTCAGCTTCGAAAGTTCTTCAACAAGCTTGGCAATATCAGCCATGATGGTTCACTCCAATAATGTGGCGGGGCCTGTCATCGACCCCATGATGTTTCGTTTGACGAGAAACGTCTCTCAAGCGTCGATTACGCAGCTTCCTTGGCGCCAAAGGCACCAAAGACGCGGGCAAGCTTGCCAGCGGGCTCGTTGACAACGCGGGCGATCTTGGTCGCCGGTGCGTTGATGAGACCGACAAGCGTACCGCGCAGCTCGTCGAGGCTCGGCATCGAGGCGAGTGCCTTGACCCCGGCTTCGTCGAGAACCTGCGTCCCCATCGAACCGCCAACGATTTCGAGCTTGTCGTTCGACTTTGCGAAGTCGACAGCAGCCTTGGCGGCTGCGACGGGGTCTTGCGACCACGCCAGCGCGGTCGGGCCGGTGAGATACTCATCGATCCCGACATAGTCGGTGTCCTTCAGGGCGAGCTTGGCGAGACGGTTCTTCGCAACCTTGTAGGAAGCACCAGCTTCACGCATCTTCGTGCGCAGTTCGGTGGACTGATCCACCGTCATGCCGAGATTGCGGGTGACAACCACCACGCCGACCTCGTTGAAGACCGCATTGAGCTGGGCAACCGCGTCGGCTTTTTGCGAACGATCCATGCCATACTCCTTCACTAATGGCCGCGTGCAAAGGCTGTCGCACGCGACCGGCTCACGTTTCGCCCTGCCGCTAACCGACAGGGCAAAGTCCATTCGACAAGGGAAGGAGGGCGAGCCATCGGGCTCTGGTTGCGCATGCCGCATTGCGGGCATTGCGCGAAATCTCGTTTCCCCGCCTAGGCTGGAAATTAAGAAGGCCAGGATGCCTTCACCAACTGTCTTGGACGGATGACTGGCAGACGCAAAGAGGCCCGCCGGTCGGGGCGGGCCTCTAAACGATCATGCGCTCGTGTCAAGCGCGATGATGCGTCTCGATTACATCTCGTCGGCAGTGTCTTCGAGAACTTCAGCCTGCTCTTCGAGCGCTTCTTCCTGCGCTTCGGTCGGAGCTTCGTCAGCAGCTTCCTCGAGGGCTTCGGCCTGCTCGTCGATCTGCTCTGCTTCGGCTTCCATGGCCGGGTCACCCGAACCACAAGCGGCCAGGGCGAGCGAGAGCGGGGCGGCGATAAGGAAAGTCTTCTTCATAAATCCTCCTGAACTTGAAGAGCCGGTACCGGCTCAACCCTCACACAATGAACGTGCAAGGCTCCGGTTCCAAGCCCTGATTTTTATCGGAACCTGGAGCCGGAGCCTTCGGTATGTGCGAACCGTCGGCCCGGAGGCCAACGGATCAGATGTCGTCGGCCTTGTCTTCGAGATTGTCGGCCTCGGCCTCGAGGTCGTCTGCGCGGCGTTCAAGCGCGGTCTCGCCCGTTTCGTCGCCGCGTTCTGCGGCAATATCGGCCTGTTCCTCGGCGAGTTCGGCCTGCGCCTCGGTCAGCTCGGCCTGCTCGTCGAGCACTTCGGCCTGCGCTTCGCGCACGTCATCGACCTCTTCGCCGATTTCTTCGGCGGGTCCGTCACAAGCGCCCAGGGCGAGCGCGATCGGGGCGATGGCTGCGATTGCGTATTTCATGAAACCTCCTGTTGCGTTCGAGAAGGCTTCGGGCCCTCACCGCCCCTCAATGCTTGACGGGCGGTAAGGGTTCCGAGCTCATTGTGCATCGCTTCCCCGGTAGCTGAGCAGGTCGCCGGGCTGGCAATCGAGTTCGCGGCAGATCGCTGCGAGAGTCGAGAACCGGATCGCCTTGGCCTTGCCGGTCTTGAGGATCGAGAGATTGGCCAGGGTGAGGCCCACCCGCTCGGCCAGTTCGGTAAGCGTCATGCGGCGTTCGTGCAGCAGGTCGTCGAGCTTGACCATGATCGGTGCTCCTTCGTCTTCGGCCAGAGATTTCGGTGGCATCACACGGTCCCCTCAAGATCGTCGCGCATGCTTGCGCCATGCTTGAACACGCGGGCGAGGATGAACAGCACGATGACCATCAGGATGCCGGTCATGTCGAGGCCGGCGTCGATCGTGACATCGGCGTGCTCGATCTCATCGGCCCACTTGGCCAGCCACAGGCCGAACGCACCAGCGGGGACCATGAGAAGCTGGATGCCGAGCATCAGCCAGGCCATGAGATTCAGCCGGTCGGCATTTTCGGGAACGAAGGGGTCGCCTTCGCCCACGCTGATGATGATCGCGCGCAGCTTGCCGAAGAACACGAAGGCGAGCGCGATGATGGCGAGACCGACGAGGAAGACGCCGATCATCGGGAACACCGGAAATGCGGTGGCAGCCTCGGCCGATTTCTCGGCCAGTTCGGCAGCGATATCGTCGCTGAAGAACAGCATAGCAGGCACGAGCAGCGCGAGAACGGTGCCGCCAAAGGCGAGGCCGATCTGGGCCACGTAGGTCATGATCTTGCCTGCCAGAAGCAGCAGGTCATTGGGTTTGTCGCGCATGGTCATTGGTCTGGTTTCCCCTTCGGATGGTTGTTCAGGCAAGTTCGGTCATCGCGGCAACGGTCGTCGTGCCATGCGCCTGAGCGGGCGGGACGGTGGTGATGGCGCTGATCGAGGTGATGGCGAGGAACACCGCGGCAAGCGCGGCGAGCGAATTTGTGTGGGTGCGGGACATATCGTTCTCCTTGAAGCGTGATATTGAATTTCGATAATCCGCTTCTAGGCTCGACGACCGCTTATCGTCAATCGATAAATATCGAAAAACGATAATTCCTTGATCGGAAAGCGATATTTTCTGGCTTATCGTTCTTCGATATGATGGATCGGCAGCTCCACGCGCGATCCGGCTGCGCGAATCGCGCGGGCAAACGAATCGCCTCCGCCCTGTTGACGCAGGCCCGCGGTAATCCTACATGCCTGCCCGCACGCCAGCTTCGAGCCGGCCGATTCATGCGCGACGGATCGGGCCAAGAATGGAAGCGGCGCCTTGCCATATTCGCGACTGTGATTGAGCTGCTTCCCAGATGACCCGGCCAGGGTGCGTCCGGGTTCGCGGCGCTTTTGCGTCAGCGATGGCCAGCATTTTCTCGCGTGACGACACGACGGCAAATCCGGCACGCGAGATGATTTTGTCTTGCGCGCCCAGACAAGAGGCAAGTTACCTCCATGGCTACCAAGGCGAAGGCCCCCAAGAGTTCGGGCAAGCTCCGCAGCCGCAAGGCGCAGGGCACTGCGAAGAAGCGCATCCGCAAGATTTTCGGCGACATCCACGAAGTCGTCGACATGCCCAACCTGATCGAGGTCCAGCGCGAGAGCTACGAGCAGTTCCTGCGCTCGGACAAGGATGCAGGTTATGTCTCGGGGCTTGAAAAGACCCTGCGCAGCGTCTTCCCGATCCGCGACTTCGCCGGCACCGCCGAACTCGACTTCGTCCATTACGAACTCGAAGAGCCGAAATACGACACCACCGAATGTCGTCAGCGCGGCATCACCTATGCAGCCCCGATGAAGGTGACGCTGCGCCTGATCGTGTTCGAGGTCGACCAGGAAACCGAAACCCGTTCGGTGCTCGATATCAAGGAGCAGGACGTCTACATGGGCGACATGCCGCTCATGACCGAGAACGGCACCTTCATCATCAACGGCACCGAGCGCGTGATCGTGTCGCAGATGCACCGTTCGCCGGGCGTCCTGTTCGATCACGACCGGGGCAAGACGCACTCTTCGGGCAAGCTGCTGTTCGCCGCGCGTGTCATTCCCTATCGCGGCTCGTGGCTCGACTTCGAATTCGACGCCAAGGACATCGTCAATGTCCGCATCGACCGCAAGCGCAAGCTGCCGGTCACCGCGCTGCTTTACGCGCTCGGCCTCGACAGCGAGCAGATCCTCGAACACTTCTACGAAACCGTCACCTGGGATCGCGCCAAGGACGGCTGGAAGATCCCGTTCGTCGCCGAGGCCTGGCGCGGGCAGAAGCCTGCCTTCGCGCTGGTCGATGCCAAGACTGGCGAGGAAATCTTCCCGGCCGGCCAGAAGATCAGCCCGCGCGCTGCCAACAAGGCGGCCAAGGATGGCCTGAAGGACCTGCTTCTCCCGACCGAGGAAGTCGTCGGCCGCTTTGCCGCGCGCGACCTCATCGATGAAAGCACAGGCCGCATCTATATCGAGGCCGGTGACGAGATCACGCTCGAACATGTCGAGACCTTCGACAATGCCGGCATCGACAAGCTCGAACTGCTCGACATCGACGAGATCAACACCGGTCCGTGGATCCGCAACACGCTCAAGGTCGACAAGGCCGAGAACCGCGACGAGGGCCTCGAGGCCATCTACAAGGTGATGCGTCCGGGCGAGCCGCCGACCAAGGAAACCGCAGAAGCCCTGTTCGAAGGCCTGTTCTTCGACGGCGAGCGTTATGACCTGTCGGCCGTTGGCCGCGTCAAGCTCAACATGCGTCTCGGCCTCGATGCCGAAGACACCGTGACCACGCTGCGCAAGGAAGACATCCTTGCCGTGGTCAAGGAACTGGTCGGCCTCAAGGACGGCAAGGGCGAAGTCGACGACATCGACAATCTCGGCAATCGCCGCGTGCGTTCGGTCGGCGAGCTGCTGGAAAACCAATACCGCGTCGGCCTGCTGCGCATGGAGCGCGCGGTCAAGGAGCGCATGAGCAGCGTCGATGTCTCGACCGTCATGCCCAACGACCTGATCAACGCCAAGCCGGCTGTTGCCGCGGTGCGCGAATTCTTTGGCTCCTCGCAGCTGTCGCAGTTCATGGACCAGACCAACCCATTGTCGGAAGTCACCCACAAGCGCCGCGTCTCGGCGCTTGGCCCGGGCGGTCTCACCCGTGAGCGTGCCGGCTTCGAAGTGCGCGACGTTCACCCGACGCACTATGGCCGTATCTGTCCGATTGAGACGCCCGAAGGTCCGAATATCGGCCTGATCAACTCGCTGGCATCGTTCAGCCGGGTCAACAAATACGGCTTCATCGAAACTCCGTATCGCAAGGTCGAGAACGGCAAGGTTTCGGGCGAGGTCATCTACCTGTCCGCGATGGAAGAGCAGAAGCACACCGTCGCGCAGGCATCGGCCGAACTCACCGATGACGGCACCTTTGTCGAGGAACTGGTCTCGGCCCGCCATGCAGGTGACAACCTGATGGCCCCGAACGACCAGATCACCCTGATGGACGTCAGCCCCAAGCAGCTCGTCTCGGTCGCGGCCTCGCTCATTCCGTTCCTCGAGAACGATGACGCGAACCGCGCGCTGATGGGCTCGAACATGCAGCGCCAGGCCGTGCCGCTCGTCAAGGCCGAAGCGCCGTGGGTCGGCACCGGCATGGAAGAGACCGTGGCGCGCGATTCGGGTGCCGCGATCGCTGCCAAGCGCGGCGGGATCGTCGACCAGGTCGACGCCACCCGCATCGTGATCCGGGCACAGGGCGATGTCGAAGCCGGCCAGTCGGGCGTCGATATCTACACCCTGCAGAAGTTCCAGCGTTCGAACCAGAACACCTGCATCAACCAGCGTCCGCTGGTGAAGGTCGGTGACGTGATCGAGCCGGGCGACATCATCGCTGACGGTCCCTCGACCGATATCGGCGAGCTGGCGCTGGGCAAGAACAGCCTCGTCGCGTTCATGCCGTGGAACGGCTACAACTACGAGGACTCGATCCTGATCTCCGAACGCATCGTGAAGGACGACGTGTTCACCTCGATCCATATCGAGGAATTCGAGGTCATGGCCCGCGACACCAAGCTCGGCCCGGAAGACATCACCCGCGACATCCCCAATGTCGGCGAGGAAGCCCTGCGCAACCTCGACGAGGCGGGCATCGTCTATATCGGTGCCGAAGTGCATCCGGGCGATATCCTGGTCGGCAAGATCACGCCGAAGGGCGAAAGCCCGATGACGCCGGAAGAAAAGCTCCTGCGCGCCATTTTCGGCGAAAAGGCAAGCGATGTGCGCGACACCTCGCTGCGCCTGCCGCCGGGCGTTGCCGGGACGGTGGTCGAGGTTCGTGTCTTCAACCGCCACGGCATCGAGATCGACGACCGTACGCGTGCGATCCAGAACGAGGAGATCGAGCGCCTTCGCAAGGACGCGGCCGACGAACGCAACATCCTCAACCGCGCGACCTACAACCGCCTCAAGGACATGCTGGTCGGTCAGACCGCATCGGCCGCTCCCAAGGGCGTGAAGAAGGGCAGCGAGATCACCGAGGACGTGCTCGGCGGTGTCGAGCGCCACGAATGGTTCAAGTTCGCGGTCGCCGACGACAAGCGCCAGGCCCAGATCGAGGCGATCAAGTCGCAATATGACGAGAGCGTCGCGATGATCGATGCCAAGTTCGAGGACCGCAAGGAAAAGCTCGAACGCGGTGACGAACTGGCACCGGGCGTGCTCAAGATGGTCAAGGTCTTCGTCGCGGTGAAGCGCAAGCTGCAGCCGGGCGACAAGATGGCCGGCCGCCACGGGAACAAGGGTGTGATCTCGCGGATCCTGCCGATCGAGGACATGCCGTTCCTCGAGGACGGGACCCCGGTCGACCTCGTGCTCAACCCGCTCGGCGTGCCTTCGCGCATGAATGTCGGCCAGATCTTCGAAACCCATCTCGGTTTCGCGGCTCGCGCGCTCGGCATGGACATCGCCGAAAAGCTCGAGGAGTGGCGCGCAGCCAACCCCAATGCTGCGGAGGACTACAAGAAGGCGAAACCGCCCGAAGCGGTCGTCCAGCGTCTCAAGGACGTCTACGGCGAGCAGTATTTCGAGGACCTCGAAAGCCGTTCGGCCGAGCAGATCGTCGAGCTCGCGCAGAACCTGTCGGCAGGCGTCCCGATGGGCACGCCGGTCTTCGATGGCGCGCGCGAGGCCGACGTGACCGATTACCTGGTCAAGGCGGGCATCGATCCTTCGGGGCAGTCGGTCCTGTTCGACGGGCGCACGGGTGAAGCCTTTGACCGCAAGGTCACCGTGGGCATCATCTACATGCTCAAGCTTCACCACCTTGTCGACGACAAGATCCACGCCCGTTCGATCGGCCCGTACTCGCTCGTCACCCAGCAGCCGCTGGGCGGTAAGGCGCAGTTCGGCGGCCAGCGTTTCGGCGAAATGGAGGTCTGGGCACTGCAGGCATATGGCGCTGCCTACACCTTGCAGGAAATGCTCACCGTCAAGTCGGACGACGTGGTCGGCCGTACCAAGGTCTACGAAGCGATCGTCAAGGGCGACGACACCTTCGAAGCGGGCATTCCGGAGAGCTTCAACGTGCTCGTCAAGGAAATGCGCTCGCTGGGTCTCAACGTCGAATTGAAGTCGCTGAGCGACGGCGAGGAAGACGAAGACGACCAGTGGCCGGAGGCAGCGGAATAAGGGGAGCGGGCGGCAACGCCCCTCCCGCTTTCGCTCCACGAGAATTCACCCCGTAAGGGAACCAAGTCATGAATGAACTGACCAAATTCACCAACCAGCTCGCAAAGCCGGAAACCTTCGACCAGATCCAGATCGGGATCGCTTCGCCCGAGCGTATCCGTTCGTGGTCGTTCGGCGAGATCAAGAAGCCGGAAACCATCAACTACCGCACGTTCAAGCCCGAGCGTGACGGCCTGTTCTGCGCGCGCATCTTCGGTCCGGTGAAGGACTACGAATGCCTTTGCGGCAAGTACAAGCGCATGAAGTACAAGGGCGTCGTGTGCGAAAAGTGCGGCGTCGAGGTCACCGTCACCAAGGTGCGCCGTGAGCGTATGGGCCACATCGAACTCGCTGCTCCGGTCGCGCATATCTGGTTCCTGAAGTCGCTGCCCTCGCGCATCGGCCTGCTGCTCGACATCCAATTGAAGCAGCTCGAGCGCATCCTCTACTTCGAAAGCTATGTCGTGATCGAGCCGGGCCTGACCCCGCTCGAGAAGTTCCAGCTGCTGACCGAAGACGAGCTCCTCGAAGCGCAGGACGAGTATGGCGAAGACGCATTCAGCGCCGATATCGGTGCCGAGGCGGTCAAGGTCATGCTGATGGACCTTGACCTCGAACAGGAGCGTGAAGACCTGCTCGAAGAGCTCGCGACCACCAAGTCCGCATTGAAGCCCAAGAAGATCATCAAGCGCCTGAAGGTCGTCGAGAGCTTCATCGAATCCGGCAACCGCCCGGAATGGATGATCCTCGAAGTGATCCCGGTGATCCCGCCCGAACTGCGCCCGCTGGTGCCGCTCGACGGTGGCCGTTTCGCGACCTCGGATCTCAACGATCTCTATCGCCGCGTGATCAACCGCAACAACCGCCTGAAGCGCCTGATCGAGCTGCGCGCGCCGGACATCATCGTCCGCAACGAAAAGCGCATGCTTCAGGAAGCCGTTGACGCATTGTTCGACAATGGCCGCCGCGGCCGGGTCATCACCGGTGCGAACAAGCGTCCGCTGAAATCGCTCAGCGACATGCTCAAGGGCAAGCAGGGCCGCTTCCGCCAGAACCTTCTGGGTAAGCGCGTCGACTATTCGGGCCGTTCGGTCATCGTGACCGGCCCGGAACTCAAGCTGCACCAGTGCGGCCTGCCCAAGAAGATGGCGCTCGAACTGTTCAAGCCGTTCATCTACGCCCGCCTCGATGCCAAGGGTCTCTCGATGACCCTCAAGCAGGCGAAGAAGTGGGTCGAGAAGGAGCGCAAGGAAGTCTGGGACATCCTCGACGAGGTGATCCGCGAGCACCCGGTCCTGCTGAACCGCGCGCCGACGCTTCACCGTCTCGGCATCCAGGCGTTCGAGCCGGTGCTGATCGAAGGCAAGGCGATCCAGCTTCACCCGCTGGTCTGCTCGGCATTCAACGCCGACTTCGACGGGGACCAGATGGCTGTGCACGTTCCGCTCAGCCTCGAGGCCCAGCTCGAAGCGCGCGTGCTCATGATGAGCACCAACAACATCCTCTCGCCCGCCAACGGCAAGCCGATCATCGTGCCTTCGCAGGACATGGTTCTGGGTCTCTATTACCTGTCGATGGAACGCCAGGAAAAGACGCCCGAATACCTCGAGAACGAGGACGGCACCAAGGTCGAGAAACTGCCGCGCTTTGCCGACATGGCCGAAGTGCACCAGGCGCTCGAGACCAAGGCGGTCACGCTGCACACCAAGATCATCGCCCGCGTCCCGCAGGCCGATGAAGACGGCAACATCGTGATGAAGCGGTTCGAGACCACTCCGGGCCGGATGCTGATCGGCGAATGCCTGCCCAAGAACCACAAGGTGCCCTACGACATCATCAACCGCCTTCTCACCAAGAAGGATATCGGCGACGTGATCGACGAGGTCTATCGTCACACCGGTCAGAAGGACACGGTGCTGTTCGCCGACGCCATCATGGTGCTGGGCTTCCGCCACGCGTTCAAGGCCGGCATCTCGTTCGGCAAGGACGACATGATCATCCCTGACGCCAAGGAAGGCATGGTCGAGGAGACCAAGAAGCTGGTTGCTGATTACGAGCAGCAGTACCAGGACGGCCTCATCACCCAGCAGGAAAAGTACAACAAGGTGATCGACGCCTGGAGCCGTTGCGGCGACCAGGTGGCCGACGCCATGATGGCCGAGATCAAGTCGCAGCCGATCGACAAGGACGGTCGCGAGGCCGAGATCAACTCGATCTACATGATGAGCCACTCGGGTGCGCGTGGTTCGCCGGCGCAGATGAAGCAGCTCGCCGGTATGCGCGGCCTGATGGCCAAGCCGTCGGGCGAGATCATCGAGACCCCGATTATCTCGAACTTCAAGGAAGGCCTGACCGTCCTTGAATACTTCAACTCGACCCACGGCGCTCGCAAGGGCCTTGCCGACACCGCGCTCAAGACGGCGAACTCGGGCTACCTGACCCGCCGCCTGGTCGACGTGTCGCAGGACTGCACGATCGTCGTCGAGGACTGCAAGACCGACAACGCGCTCGAAATGCGCGCCATCGTCCAGGGCGGCAGCGTCATCGCCTCGCTCGGCGAGCGCATCCTCGGCCGCACCGTTGCCGAAGACCTCGTCAACGCCAAGACCGACGAAGTGATCGTCAAGGCCGGCACGCTGATCGACGAGCCGATGGTGAAGGAAATCGAGGCGGCTGAAGTCCAGTCGGCCAAGATCCGTTCGCCGCTGGTCTGCGAAGCCGAACAGGGCGTTTGCGCGACCTGCTACGGCCGTGACCTTGCTCGCGGTACCCCGGTGAATATCGGTGAAGCTGTCGGCGTGATCGCCGCGCAGTCGATCGGTGAGCCGGGCACCCAGCTGACCATGCGTACCTTCCACATCGGCGGTGCGGCGCAGCTCAACGAGACCAGCCACCTTGAGTCGATCTCGGACGGCAAGATCGAATATCGCGACATGCCGACGATCACCGACAAGAAGGGCCGTATTCTCAGCCTTGCCCGCAATGGCGAACTCGCGGTGATCGATGCCGAGGGCCGCGAACGCGAAATGCACAAGGTGCCCTATGGTACCGTGCTGATGTTCAAGGACGGTGCCAAGGTCAAGGAAGGCGATCGCCTCGCGGAATGGGATCCGTTCACGCTTCCCATCATCACCGAGCAATCGGGCGTGGTGAAATACCAGGACCTCGTCGAGGGCTCGACTCTCGAAGAGCAGACCGACGATGCCACCGGTATCGCCCAGCGCGTCGTGACCGAGAACCGTGCGACCGGCCGCAAGAAGAAGGAGGAGCTGCGTCCGCGTCTCACCCTTCTCGGCGAAGGCCAGACCGATGCCGACGAGACCGAAGCCCAGCGTTACATGCTGGCTCCGGGAACGACCTTGTCGGTCACTGACGGCCAGACGGTCGAGGCTGGTGACATCCTCGCCCGTGCTTCGCGCGAGGCTGCCAAGACCCGCGACATCACCGGCGGTCTGCCGCGCGTGGCCGAACTGTTCGAGGCGCGCATGCCCAAGGACGTCTCGGTTATCGCCAAGATTTCCGGCAAGATCGAATTCGTCCGCGAATACAAGGCCAAGCGCAAGATCGCGATTGTTCCCGAGGAAGGTGATCCGGTGGAATACCTGATCCCCAAGACCAAGGTAATCGACGTGCAGGAAGGCGACTTCGTGAAGAAGGGCGACACCCTGATTTCCGGTTCGCCCAACCCGCACGACATCCTCGAGGTCATGGGCGTCGAGGCGCTGGCCGAATATCTCGTCAACGAGATCCAGGAAGTCTATCGTCTCCAGGGCGTGAAGATCAACGACAAGCACATCGAGGTGATCGTTCGCCAGATGCTGCAGAAGGTCGAGATCACCGATGGCGGCGACACCACGCTGCTGCCGGGCGAACAGGTCGACAATGCCGAAATGCTCGAGATCAATGCCAAGCTCGGCAAGGGCAAGAAGCCGGCCGAAGGCATGCCGATCCTGCTCGGGATCACCAAGGCGAGCCTGCAAACCCGCAGCTTCATCTCGGCGGCCTCGTTCCAGGAGACGACCCGCGTGCTCACCCAGGCTTCGGTCGAGGGCAAGAAGGACACGCTGATCGGTCTCAAGGAAAACGTGATCGTGGGCCGTCTCATCCCCGCCGGTACCGGCGCGGGCATGAACCGGATGCGCGTCACCGCCTCGAGCCGCGACGCCGCGCTCAAGGCCGCGTGGAAGAAGCAGCAGGAAAAGCTGGCTGCCGAAAACGCCGCAGCCGCGCCGAGCGAACCCGAGCCCGAGGCCGATCCGGTTTCGAGCGAGGAAGCGATGAAGGCGGCCATGGGTGGCGGAGACGCGAGCGAATAAGCCTCGCGGCCAAACGCTGACACGAATTGCCCCGCCCCGAGCCTATGCGCCCGGGGCGGGGTTTTTCTTTGCCGGGAAACGGCTCGTACCGGGCGCGTCCGGGCATGTGCGAGCGCTTGCGGGCGGGGCCTGCGCGCTTTAACGCCGCGCGCATGACCACCACGCGTTTCGCTCCATCGCCCACGGGCCGGCTGCATGTCGGCAATATTCGCACCGCGCTTCATAACTGGATGCTGGCCGAAAAGGCGGGCGGCACTTTCGTGCTGCGGATCGACGACACCGATGCGGCGCGCAGCCGGGAGGAATATGTCGAGGCGATCCGGGAGGACCTCGCCTGGCTCGGCCTGGCGCCCGCGCGCGAGGAACGCCAGTCGCACAGGCTCGAGGCCTACCAGGCGGCGTTCGACCGATTGCGCGATGCCGGGCGCATCTACCCGGCCTACGAGACCAGCCAGGAACTCGAACTGAAGCGCAAGATCCAGCTCGGGCGCGGCCTGCCGCCGATCTATGACCGCGCCGCGCTCAAGCTCGGCGATGACGAGCGAGCGGCCAAGGAGGCCGAGGGTATCGCCCCGCACTGGCGTTTCCGCCTCGATCATGACGAGGCGATCGCATGGGATGACGGCGTGCGCGGCAAGCAATCCTTTGACGCCGCCCAGCTATCCGACCCGGTGATCCGCCGCGCCGACGGATCGTGGCTCTACATGCTGCCGAGCACGGTCGACGATATCGACATGGGGGTAACGCAGGTCCTGCGCGGCGAGGATCATGTCTCGAACACCGCGGTGCAGATCCAGATGTTCACCGCCCTTGGCGCAGCGCCCCCGGCCTTTGCGCACGAGGCGCTGCTGGTGGGCAAGGAGGGCAAGCTGTCGAAACGCCTCGGCTCGCTGGGCTGCGATGCCTTTCGCGAACGGGGTATCGAACCCGAAGCGCTCGTCGCGCTGCTTGCAAGGCTCGGCACTTCGCTGCCGGTCGAACCGATCGCCGATCGTGCAAAGCTGCTCGAGACATTCGACTTGTCCACCTTCGGCCGCGCGCCTGCCAAGTTCGACGATGCCGAGCTCGAACGGATTAATACCGCGATCGTGCACGCCATGGAGTTTGCGCAGGCGCAGGACCGGCTGCCCGACGGCATGGACGAGGCCGGCTGGCACGCGATGCGTCCCAATGTCGCGACCGTCGCCGAGGCCGAGCAGTGGTGGAAGCTGGTCACAGGGCCGATCGCACAGCCGAATTTCGCTGCCGAGGATCGCACCTTTCTCGGCCACGCCGCCGAAACGCTCGAATGGGGTGAAGACCCCTGGCGCGCACTGACCTCCACGCTCAAACAGGTGACGGGGCGCAAGGGCAAGGCGCTGTTCTTGCCGCTGCGCCAGGCGCTTACCGGCATGGATCACGGCCCCGACATGGGCGAACTCCTGCCGTTGATCGGGGAAGACGAAGCGCGCAGCCGCCTCAAACGCGCTGCCGCTGCCTAGGGCTGGCGGCCCTCGATGTGCAGCGCCCAACCGGCAAGCGCGACCGGGATCAGCGAGAACGCGCCGAATGCGGGGTAACCGGCAAGGAAGATGACAAGGCAGGACAGCGCGAAGCCGATCGCGATGCCCGCCAGTCCCACCCTGCGCAGTTTTGCGAAGGCGACCAGAACCGGCGCGATCACCTGCAATGCTCCATGCGGCCAGAGCCAGGCCGAAGACAGGCCGGCATCGGCGACCAGAGCGGTCTCGCCGGGCGCTGCCAGCAGCTTCGCCGCCCCGGCAGCCAGGCTCAGCAGCGCCAGCACTGTGACCAGGGCAATTTGCAGGAATCGCATGGGGGTGTCTCTCGTCCTCCGCTGCGAGCGGGTGCGCCGTGCTATTTGCGGTGCTTGTCCAGCTCGTCGCCCGACAGGGTAACGACGTGGAGAAGGTTGGTCGATCCCGGTGTCCCGAACGGAACCCCTGCAAGGACGATCTGTTTAGAGCCCGCGCTGCCAAAGCCGTGCCGCAGCGCCATCCGCTTGCCCTTGGCGATCATCTCCTCGAAACTGCCGATATCCTTGGTGGGGACGGCATGTGCGCCCCATAACAGCGCCACGCGCCGCGCGGTCTCGATTAGCGGGGTCAGGACGAGGATGGGCGTGTCGGGCCTCTCGCGGCTCACCCGGCGCGCGGTCGATCCGCTCATGGTGAAGACCGTGATTGCGGTGATCGGAACCGTGTCGGCGATGGTCATGCAGCTATGCGCGAGCGCATCCGACGTGGTCGCATCGGGCGGAATTTCGAGGAAGCGGACGCGGCTCTTGTAATCCTCGTCGCCTTCGACCTGCTGCGCGATCCGGTGCATCATCAGGACCGATTCCTCGGGCCAGTCGCCAGCCGCGCTCTCGGCCGAGAGCATGACCGCATCGGCGCCATCATAGACCGCATTGGCAACGTCGGAGACCTCGGCGCGGGTCGGGGTCGGGCTTTCGATCATCGATTCGAGCATCTGCGTCGCCACGATCACCGGCTTGCCCGCGCGGCGCGAGGCATTGACGATCTTCTTCTGAAGCGGCGGGACTTCGTGGGGCTCGAGTTCGACCCCGAGGTCGCCGCGCGCGACCATGATCCCGTCTGACATGTCGATGATATCGGTCAGGCGGTTGACCGCCATCGGCTTCTCGATCTTCGCGCATAGCGCCGTGCCGGTCCCGCCATGCGCGGCAATGAGCTTGCGCGCCTCGGCGAGATCGTCGGGCCGCTGGACGAAGGACAGCGCGACCCAGTCGGCCTTCTGCTCGATGGCGAAGGCGAGGTCCTTGCGATCCTTGTCGGTGAGCGCCGGGATCGGGACCTCGGCATCGGGGACATTCACCCCCTTGCGATCGGAGATCACGCCTCCGACCTCGGCCGAACAGAAGATCTGCTCGTCATCGGCTTCCTTGACCACCAGCCGGATCTTGCCGTCATTGATCAGGAGGCGCTGGCCGCGTTCGAGTATGCCGAACAGTTCGGGATGCGGCAGGCACACGCGAGTCTCGTCGCCGGGAGCCGGGTCGCGATCGAAGGTGAAGTGACCGCTATGGCGGATCACGGCCTTGCCGTCCTTGAAGGTTCCGACCCGCAGCTTGGGGCCCTGCAAGTCGGCCAGGATCGCGATCGGGCGCGAAAATTCGCGCTCCATGGCGCGGATCGCCGCGATGGCTGCCCGGTGGTCCTCGTGGCTGCCATGGCTCATATTGACCCGGAACGCATCGGCACCGGCCTTGAACAGCCGCCGCAGCATTTCGGGCGACCGGCTGGCAGGACCGATGGTCGCGAGGATCTTGACCTTGCGCCCGCGCGGGTCGATCCGAGTGTTGTCGCCTTTGGCCATGATTATCCCGATTTCTGGCGTCACGATTATGCCGCTCGCTATGGCACAGCGTCCACGCAACTCAAGGAAAAGCGAATGACTGATGCCCCCGACCCGCTCGACACGCTCGACGATGCCATCGCCGCCGAGGCATTTCGCCGGCTGGTGCGCCACTTGCGCCACCGCCACGATGCGCAGAACATCGAATTGATGGGGCTGGCGGGTTTCTGCCGCAATTGCCTCGCCGACTGGATCCGCGATTATGGCTATCCCGGCGACAAGGCCGAAGCGCGTGCGCTGATCCACGGCATGGCCCAGGACGAATGGAAGGCCTCCCGGCAAAGCCCCGCCACCGAAGAGCAGCTGGCACGGATGGAAGCGAGTCTGAAGAGAAATGCGCCTGACCTTCGCTGATCACGCGGACATGGTGGAGAAGTCGCGCGGTTTTGCTTTGCTTGGCGCGCGCGGCTGGTAAGTCAGCCGCCGACCAATTCAACCGATTCTCTGGAGCACCCCCCAAATGGCCGAAGCCACCGATGACCGCCTGCGCCTTCTGATCGAGCGTATCGAACGCCTCGAGGAAGAGAAGAAGGGTATCGCCGACGATATCCGCGACGTCTATGCCGAGGCCAAGGCCGTCGGATACGACGTCAAGATCATGCGCCAGATCGTGCGCCTGCGGAAGATGAAGCCCGACGATCGCAGCGAGCAGGAAACCATTCTCGAGACCTACAAGGCCGCGCTCGGCATGGGCTGATCAGCCGCGATGGCGCTGGGGGCACAGGGCCTTGATCAGCCTTCGCCCCCGACCATCGCCAGCGAGGCAATCGTCAGCGCGGTCGCATTGTGCATCGCGTGAAGCACGATCGCCGCCCACAGCCCGATATGCACCCGGACATATCCGAGCAGCGTGCCGAGCACGAATTGCGGGATCACCAGCGGCAGCAGCATGGCCAGCGAGCCTTCGGAGAAATTCGCAAGGTGGACCAGCGCGAATGCGAGCGCGGATAGCCAGAATAGCACCGGGAACCCGCGTTCAAACCAGTTCATCGCAGGCTTGCGGCGCAGCGCGACCAGCGCGGCGACGGCGACAACAAGCGCGAAGACCAGGACCAGTCCGCGCACAAGGGGCAGGGCCGGTCCGATCGCGGCAAATGCGCCTGCGCCTGCGATAATTGCGATCAGGGCGAGCACAGGACCGGGCTTTCCCGAGAGCCAGCCGCGGAACACGATCTCCTCGAACACCGGCGCGGCAATGATCACCCCGAGCACGATCGGCAGGGTAAAATCTATATCGGCAAGCGCGGTTCGCGGCAGGTCGATCCCGGACGCGATGACGATCGCGGCGGTCGCGATCAGCGCGAACATCACCGCCATGTCGAGCGCATAGACGCGCGCGATCACGCGCCATGCACCGGCGGTCTCGGTGAAAGTGGGCAGGGTCGGTCGCCTGAGAAAGGCCAGCACCCGGCGCCATTCGTCTGCAAGGCTTGCAGCCGGGGCGAAGCGTGTCGCGGCATGCTGAGGCATCTCGCCGGTTGCGGCGAGAGGACTTGTCGGCTCGTCGTTCATCGGGCTAATGCGACCCCTATCGTTTCAAGGGGGCCAGTCTGGCCCGAAACAAGCTGAAAAAGAGTTTCCATGGCAGGCCATTCCAAATTCAAGAACATCATGCACCGCAAGGGTGCGCAGGACAAGAAACGCTCGAACCTGTTTTCCAAGCTTTCACGCGAGATCACCGTTGCGGCCAAGATGGGCGCACCCGATCCCGACATGAACCCGCGCCTGCGGCTCGCAATCAACACCGCCAAGGGCCAGTCGATGCCCAAGGACAATATCCAGCGGGCGATCGACAAGGCGAGCGCGGCCGATGGCGAAAATTACGAAGAAGTCCGCTACGAAGGCTATGGCCCGGGCGGAAGCGCGATCATCGTCGAGGCGCTGACCGACAACCGCAACCGCACCGCCACCGCGGTTCGCACGGCTTTCTCAAAGAACGGCGGCAATCTCGGGACCGAAGGTTCGGTCGCGCACGGTTTCGAACGGCTCGGCTATATCGAATATGGCGCCGATGCAGGCGATGAGGAAAAAGTGCTCGAGGCAGCGCTCGAAGCGGGTGCGGAAGATATTGCCTCATCCGATGACGGCCACGAGATCTGGACCGCAGCCGATGACCTCCACGCGGTTGCCGAAGCGCTCGAAAAGACGCTCGGCGAGGCCAAGGAGGTCAAGCTCGCCTGGAAGCCCAATCTCACTGTCGAGATGGACGAGAAGAACGCAGGCACACTGCTCAAGCTCATCGACGCGCTCGACGATGACGATGATGTCCAGACCGTCTGGGGCAATTACGAGATTTCCGACGAGGTGATGGAAAAGCTCGATTCGTGAGGGCTGGCGGGTGAGCTGGAAGGAATGGGCCATTGCACTTGCGCTCGGTGCCGCCTTCCTGCTCGCCATGGCCTGGAGGCTTGGCTGGCGGATCGGGCTAGGCTGACATGATCATCCTCGGCCTCGACCCCTCGCTCAGTTGCACCGGCTGGGGCGTGATCCGCGCGCATGGCTCGCGGCTTGCGCATGTCGCCAATGGCCAGATCAAGACCTCGCCCAAAGCTGCGATGGCGGAACGCCTGGCGCTGCTCCACGCCGGGATCGCCGCGGTGATCGCCGAGCACGCGCCGGCACGTGCCGCGTGCGAGGAGGTGTTCGTCAACGAGAACCCGCAATCGACGCTCAAGCTCTCGCAGGCGCGCGGCGCGGTGCTCGCCGCCTGCGGGGCGGCGCAGCTCGTGGTCAACGAACATGCCGCGCGGCTGGTCAAGAAAGCGGTGGTCGGCACGGGCGCCGCTGACAAGAAACAGGTCGCGGCGATGGTCGGCGTGCTGATGCCCGGCACCAGGATCGCGGGCGCTGACGCCGCCGATGCGCTCGCCGTGGCGATTGCTGACGCACATCTTTCTCCCATTGCATGACAACGGAAACCGACATGACGATCCAGATCTACGGCATTCCCAATTGCGACACGGTCAAGAAGGCGCGCAAATGGCTCGAGGCGAACGGGATCGCCTTTGAGTTTCACGATTACAAGAAAGAGGGTGCCGATAATCAGAAGGTCGCGCGCTGGATCGAGGAAAAGGGCGTCGACACCGTGCTCAACAGGCGCGGGACGACCTGGCGCAAACTGACCGAGGCCGAAAAGGCGCAGGCCGAGACGGCCGATGGCGCGGTGGAGCTGCTCGTTCAGCACCCCTCCATGATCAAGCGGCCAGTGGCCGAACATCCCGGCGGCATCCTCGTCGGTTTTAAGGAAGAGACATGGGCCGCAAGCTTGTCCTGACTTTCATCGCCGCCGCGCTTTCGCTGGCGGGCAGCGCATCGGTGCAGGCAACCACCGGCGAGGGCGCGCGCGAGGGCCGACCGCTGGTGATCGCGCATCGCGGGGCCAGCGCCGAGCGGCCCGAGCACACGCTTGCCGCCTATGAGCGCGCCATCGACCAGGGCGCCGATTTCATCGAGCCCGATCTGGTCGTCACCAAGGACCTCGTCCTTGTCGCGCGGCACGAGAGCGAATTGTCCGCGACCACCGATGTCGCCAGTCGCGAGGAGTTCGAGCACCTGCGTCGCACCGCGACCATTGACGGGCGGCAAGTCGCCGGCTGGTTTGCCGAGGACTTTACGCTCGCCCAGTTGCGCACGTTGCGAGTGCGCGAAAGGGTGCCGAACATTCGCCCTGCCAGCGCCGCCTATAACGGGCTTTACCAGGTGCCGACCTTTGCCGAGATCGTGCAATTGCTGCGGATAAAGGAGGCAGAGACCGGGCGCGCGATCGGGCTCTATCCCGAACTCAAGAACCCCACCTTGATGCTGGAACAGCACGGCATAGACATGGTCGACCTGATGGTGCGCGAACTGCGCGCGCACGGCCTCGACAGCGAGCAGTCGAGGGTGTTCGTCCAGGCGTTCGAGATCGGGCCCCTGCAGCGGCTCAATGCGCGCATCGACACGCGGCTGGTGCTGCTGATCCGCGATACCGGAGGCCCCTATGACGAGCCGGCGATGCGCTGGGCCGATATGTTGACGCCTTCGGGCCTCGCCCAGATCGCCACCTATGCCGACGGGATCGGCCCGTGGCTCGGCCATGTGATCGACGACGCAATGCAGCCCACGCGGCTGGTCGCCGATGCTCATGCAGCGGGTCTGGTGGTCCATCCCTGGACGCTTCGCCGGGAGAACGGCTTTCTTCCCGGTGCGTTGCAAGCGCCGGGCGGTCCCGAGGCCGTGGGTCGCTATATGCCGCTGTGGCGCGCCGCGATCGCGAGCGGGGCTGACGGCTTCTTCACCGACCACCCGGCTGATCTACGCGCTCTGATCGACGGCGATTAGGCGGCAATCCTGCGCGCGGCGAGGATGTAGTTGAGCGTTTCGTCATCGCTCAGATGCAGGCCCCTGGATGGCCGCCACGCGATACCGCGCCGCGCGGTGATCTCGAGCCCGAGTTCCGCGAGCATTGCCTCGAGCTCTTCGGGAGTGACGAACATGTCCCAGTCATGGGTGCCCCTGGGCACGTAGCCCACCGCCTCGGCCGCGCCGACGAGAAGCAGTTTCGAGGCCGGCGTGCGGTTGGGGGTGGAAAGCACGAGCAGCCCACCGGGCGCGAGCCGCGCGGCGCAATCGGCGAGGAAGGCGCGCTTGTCGGCGACGTGTTCCACCACTTCGAGGCTGGTGACGAGATCGAATGTGCCGATATCGAGGCCGGAGACCTCGCCTGCCATGTAACGGATATCGAGCCCGCTTGCCTCGGCGTGGGCGGCAGCCGCGGCAATATTGTCGCTCGCCGCGTCGACCCCGGTGACCTGTGCGCCCAGCCGCGCGAGCGGTTCACACAACAGGCCCGCGCCGCAACCGATGTCGAGCGCGCTGTGCCCGGTCAGCGCACGGATATCGTCCGGATCGCTGCCCAGATGCGCGTCGAGCGCTTCCCGGATGAAGGCGAGACGCACGGGATTGACCTGGTGCAGGCTCGCCATCTTGCCGGTCGGATTCCACCAATCCCTTGCCAGCCCGGCGAAGAAGGCCGCTTCTTCGGGCCGGATAGTTACATTTGAGACATTTGCGTTCGCCATGGCGCCTCGTTAGCAGCGCAGCGACGCACTCACCAGCAACAAGGGCGCGGCCATTGGCAGGCAAGACACAAAGAATCGTGATGAAATTCGGCGGCACATCGATGGCCGGCACCGAACGGATCCGGCGTGTCGCCAATATCGTCCGCGCACAGGCCGCGGGATCGGGCGACAAGGGCGCGAGCGAGGTCGCGGTCGTCGTCAGCGCGATGGCGGGCGAAACCGATCGGCTGGTCAATTTCTGCCGCGAGGCCAACGCGCTCTACGACCCGGCGGAATATGACGTGGTCGTCTCCAGCGGTGAACAGGTGACGAGCGGATTGCTCGCGCTCACCCTTCAATCGCTCGGCTGCAGGGCGCGCAGCTGGCTCGGCTGGCAGATGCCGGTCGAGACCACGGCGGCGCATGCAAAGGCGCGGATCGAGAGCATCGATGCGCCCGACATGGTCGAAAGCATGAGCAAGGGCGAGATCGCGGTGGTGCCGGGGTTCCAGGGCGTCACCGAGAACGGACGCATCTCGACGCTCGGACGCGGCGGCTCGGACACGAGCGCGGTCGCGGTGGCGGCTGCGGTCAAGGCCGATCGCTGCGACATCTACACCGATGTCGACGGGGTCTACACCACCGACCCGCGGATCGTCGCCAAGGCGCGCAAGCTCAAGGCGGTGACCTATGAGGAAATGCTCGAACTGGCGAGCGTGGGGGCGAAGGTGCTCCAGACCCGCTCGGTCGGCCTCGCGATGAAGGAGGGGGTGCGCATCCAGGTGCTCTCCAGCTTTGTCGGCGAGGACGCGGTGGCCGCTGACCAATTGCCCGGCACGCTGATCGTGTCGGACGAAGAAATGGATCAACTTGTGGAGGACGGCCTGATGGAACGCCAGCACGTGACAGGCATCGCGCATGACAAGAACGAGGCCAAGATCATCCTCACCCGCGTGCCCGACAAGCCGGGCGCGGTGGCGCATATCTTCGAGCCGCTCGCCGATGCCTCGATCAATGTCGACATGATCATCCAGAACGTCGGGCGCGACAAGGGCGAGACCGACGTGACCTTCACCGTGCCGCAGGCCGATTTGCCGCGCGCTCAGGCGATGCTCGAGGACCGGCGCGGCGATATCGGCTTCAACCGCATCATCACCGACAGCAAGATCGCCAAGATCAGCGTCGTCGGGGTCGGCATGAAAAGCCATGCCGGTGTCGCCAGCACGATGTTCCGTTCGCTGTCTGATCGCGGGATCAATATCCAGGCGATCTCGACCTCGGAGATCAAGATAAGCGTCATGATCGACGAGGACGAGACCGAACTGGCGGTGCGCGTCCTGCACACCGCCTATGGTCTCGATGCCGCAGATTAGCCGGTTGCGGTTGCGCGCGGAAACAGCCAGCGGGCAACACGGCTGACACCATGTGGGTGTCGGCTGGCCGATCTTAACCACGTTCGGCAGGAAAGCGTTAGGACCTTGCGACCGATCGCGTGTTCTCCACCAGGAGACACGCATTGGCCAGTTCGCCCGCATTGAGAGCCCATCTCGACCCGCCTTCGCAGATCGAGGGTCGCAACCAGCCACGCCGCGCCTTGCGCCTGGAAACCCGCGGTAGCCTTACCAGCGGCGAGGACGCGAACGTGACCGTGCACAATATCTCGGCCGCGGGGTTGCTGATCGAGACGCAGGCATCGCTCGAGACGGGCGAAAGGCTGGCGATCGACATGCCCGAATTCGGACCGGTCGGCGCCGAGATCGTGTGGCAGAGCGGGCAATTGTACGGCTGCGCGTTCGAGCAGGCGCTCGGCGAGGCGGCGCTGGCAGCGGCCGAATTGCGCGGCGACCCGCGCGATACGCCAATCGCCGATCATGGCCCGGCCCGCTTCGAGCGCGAGCGCGGGGATGACGCAGCGGCCGGCGACCTGCTCGGCGTCACGATCAACCGCTTGCGGCGCGAGCGCGGCATGACTCTCGCCCAGGTCGCAGACCTCCTCGGCGTGAGCAAGCCGACGGTCTGGGCCTGGGAAAAGGGCAAGGCCCGGCCCTTGCCCGAACGCTACGCGGCGATTGCCCGGGTGCTCGGCGTCGAGGAGAGCGCGCTCAAGCCGGCCGGTCCCGACAGTGAACAGGCGCGGGTCGTCGATGATTGCCGTCGCCGGGTCGCCGCAACATTCGCAACGAATCCAAGAAACGTTCGCATAATCATCGAGCTTTGATCGAACA
Organism: Qipengyuania nanhaisediminis; assembly: GCF_045862805.1. Classification (GTDB taxonomy): domain Bacteria; phylum Pseudomonadota; class Alphaproteobacteria; order Sphingomonadales; family Sphingomonadaceae; genus Erythrobacter; species Erythrobacter nanhaisediminis_A. The sequence goes on along the minus strand of NZ_AP025760.1, from coordinate 106,799 downwards.
ATTTACCGTATTTTACACCAATACACTCTGCCGCTTCATTTTTCATGGTAAACAAATCGAATAATGATTCGTTTTTTAGTTAGGTAACTTTACGTAACTAACGCACTTAGAAGCATTGCATAGGGAAATAGGGGCTCCCGCGAGTTTAAAAGTGCGCTGCGTTAGTTGACGTTGTTGCTGACAGAGAATCGGCGCAAGGCATATTGGTCGCAGGCCAGGGGTGTAAAACGGGATGACATTGCAATTCAGTGGCGCAGAAGCACGGGTGCTGCGGGGACTTTTGGAGGATGTGTCGGGGGACATCGTGGTGCGTCTCGATGCCGATGGCTTCATCGTTCATGCGACCGAGAACGCCCACGTGCTGGGCCTCGACCTATCGACCCTCTTGCTGATGCCGCATGTCGCAGACTTCGCTGACGCCGGATCCGCCGCCCAGGTCCATGAATATGTCAACGCGGTCTTTGCAGGCGAGCCGGAGGCGGGCTGGATCGAATTCCCGCTGGCCATGCCGCCCGAGCCGGGCGAGGGGGAAGCGCCCGCCGGTCTTGCCCTGCCGAAAGCGCAGGCGCCCCAGCCATGGTTCGCGCTCAACCTGAGGTTGGTCGAACCCGATGACGGCGCACCGCAAGGCGCTCTCGGCCTGATCCGCAGCGTGCAGGAAAGGGCGGACCGCAGGCCCCACCCCGGCGATGGCCAGGCGATCGACCCTTCCACCGGCCTCATCACGCGAAACGCCCTGCGCGCCGATCTGCGCCAGGCGATCAGTCGTGGGCGCGAGCCGGTCGCGGCGATCTTCGCGGTCGACCGGATGCGCGCGATGTTCATGCAATACGGCCAGCGCACGGTCGACGAGATCCAGTGGGGTTTTGGCAGGTTTCTCAAGTCCATGGAGCAGCCCGGCCAGCGCCTCGCCCAGATCGATGGCGAACGTTTCGCGATGCTGCTTCCCGGAATGTCGCTCGGAGAGGCGCGCGGATGGGCTGGCGAGGTTCTGCACACCTTTGCCGGACTGTCCGACCCCTCATCCTCGCGCGCTCCCGAACTTACCGCGAGCGCGGGGCTTGCGCGCGGCGAAGTGTCGGAGGACTGGACCTTGCGCCAGGCCGAGCTCGGACTGGTCATGGCGCGTGCGGGCGGCGGAATGCGGGTCGGGCTCGGCCGCAAACGCGCACCTTCTCGCCATGCCGAGTTGTCCTGCTCGAGACGGGTCGAGCGGGCGGTCAACGAGGCGGTCATGCGCGCGGTGCAAAATCGCAGCTGACCTTGGCCGCGCCGTGACGAGCGGCTAGGGCCGCGGGCATGGCACACACCACCACGATAATGCTGCTCGGCTCGGGCGAACTCGGCCGCGAATTCACGATCTCGGCCAAGCGGCTCGGAGCCCGGGTCATTGCCTGCGATGCCTATGAGCAGGCCCCCGCCATGCAGGTCGCCGATGCGGCGGAAGTGTTCCCGATGCTCGATGGCGAAAAGCTGCGCGAGGCCGTGCACAGCCATCGCCCCGATCACATCGTCCCCGAAGTCGAGGCGATCCGCACCGAAGTGCTCGCCGAGCTCGAGGCCGAGGGTTTCGACGTCATTCCCTCTGCCCGCGCCGCGCAGCTGACGATGAACCGCGATGCGATCCGCGACCTGGCTTCGGGCGAGCTTGGGCTGGTAACGTCGCGATATCGTTATGCCGAGAGCATCGAAGAGGTGCGCGAGGCGGCTGCGCATACCGGCTTTCCCTGCGTCATCAAGCCGGTCATGTCTTCGTCGGGCAAGGGACAGAGCAAGGTCGATGACACGGACGGCCTTGTCTCGGCCTGGGACCATGCCTGCGCCAATATGCGCGGCGACAGGGCGCGGGTCATCGTCGAACAATTCATCGATTTCGATTACGAGATCACCCTCCTGACCGTGCGCCATGCAGGCGGGATCACCTTTTGCGATCCGATCGGACACCGCCAGGAACGCGGCGATTACCGCGAGAGCTGGCAGCCTGCCGTGATGTCCGAACGCGCGCTGGCCGATGCGCAGGCCATGGCGGCAAAGGTGGTCGAGGCGCTCGAAGGCGAGGGGCGCGGTCATGGCCTGTTCGGCGTCGAGTTCTTCGTGCGCGGCGATCAGGTGATCTTTTCCGAATTGTCGCCGCGCCCGCACGATACCGGCATGGTCACCTCGATATCGCAGAACCTGTCCGAATTCGACCTCCATGCCCGCGCGGTCATGGGGCTGCCGATCTTTGGCGACGAACCGGCGATCCCCGCCGCTTCCGCCGTCATCCTCGCCGACCGCGACAGCACGGATTTCGCGTTCGAAGGCGTGGCCGATGCGCTCGGCCTTGGCCCCGACGTTGACCTGCGCATCTTCGGCAAGCCCACGACGCGGCCCTTTCGCCGCATGGGGGTCGCGCTTGCGGTTGGCGAGGACACCGACACCGCGCGTGCTCTCGCTTGCGAGGCTGCGCGCAAGGTGCGCATCGCCTATCGCGACTGACGCCGACGCGCGCGGGATGCGCTCAGGCAGGCTTGCGCGCGGGCGCGGGCGCGCTTAATCGCTGCGGCGATGAGCAATTTTCCCAAGACCACCGCGCTGATGCAGCGTGGGACCGAATTTCTCGGCTGCGAGACCGCGATCCTTTGCGGGGCGATGAGCTGGGTGTCCGAACGCAATCTCGTCTCGGCGATTTCCAATGCCGGCGGGTTCGGCGTGATCGCCTGCGGGGCGATGACCCCTGACCTGCTCGATACCGAGATCGCCGAAACCCGGGCGCGCACCGACAAGCCGTTCGGCGTCAATCTGATCACAATGCACCCGCAATTGTTCGACCTGATCGATGTTTGCGCGAAGCACGGTGTCAGCCATGTCGTGCTCGCCGGCGGGATTCCGCCCAAGGGCAGCGTCGATGCGATCAAGGCCTTCGGCGCCAAGGTCATCGTGTTCGCACCCACTCTCGCCCTTGCCAAGAAGCTGCTGCGATCGGGCGGAGATGCGCTGGTGATCGAGGGGATGGAGGCAGGCGGCCATATCGGGCCGGTCTCGACCAGCGTACTCGCGCAGGAATTTCTCCCGGCGCTCTCGGAGGACCACCTCGTCTTCGTCGCCGGCGGGATTGGCCGGGGCGAGGCAATCGCGGGTTATCTGGAGATGGGCGCGGTCGGCGTGCAGCTCGGCACCCGCTTCGCTTGCGCGAGCGAAAGCATCGCTCACCCCGATTTCAAGAAGGCGTTTTTCCGCGCCAAGGCACGCGATGCCGAGACCAGCGTGCAGGTCGATCCGCGCCTGCCGGTGATCCCGGTGCGCGCGCTGCGCAACAAGGGCACCGAGGAGTTTACCCGAAAGCAGATCGAGGTTGCCGGAATGCTCGACCGCGAAGAGGTCGACATGGGCGAGGCGCAATTGCAGATCGAGCATTACTGGGCCGGCGCGCTTCGCCGCGCGGTGATCGACGGCGATGTCGAGGGCGGTTCGCTGATGGCCGGCCAGTCGGTCGGCATGGTGACTGCCGAGGAACCGGTCGCCGACATCATCGCCCAGCTGATGCAGGAATGCGAGACCGCGCTTACCCGGCGCTCGCGGCTGTGACCGGCGCGGTGCCTGCTGGCTGCTCGCGCCCGCCTGCGCGGCCAGCATGACCGCACCTTTGCTTCTCACGCTCGATTGCGCCGACCAGCCGGGCATCACCGCGCAGGTGACGACCTTCCTGTTCGAGCGCGGCTGCAACATTCTCGATGCCCAGCAATTCCGCGATCCCAGCTCTGACCGGTTCTTCATGCGCGTGGCCTTCGATCCGGCAGCCCACGGCCCGGATGACCTGCGCGAAGCATTCGAAGCGCTGGGCAAGAGCTTCGGCATGGACTGGAGCATCACCGCGCAGGACCGTGCGCGGCGGGTAATCATCATGGTCAGCAAGTTCGACCATTGCCTTGTCGACCTGCTCTATCGCCGCCGCACCGGGGAGCTCGCAATCGATCCGGTGGCGATCGTTTCGAACCATCCGCGCGATGTGGCGATCCACGATGATATCGGGGACATTCCCTTCCACCATATCCCGGTGACCACCCCGACCAAGCCCGAGGCCGAGGCGAGGCTGCGCGCGCTGGCCGAGGAGACGGGAGCCGAACTGATTATCCTTGCGCGATACATGCAGATTTTCTCGGACGAGCAATCCGCCCATTTCGCGGGGCGCTGCATCAATATCCACCACAGCTTCCTGCCCGGCTTCAAGGGCGCGCGGCCCTATGGCCAGGCGCATGAGCGCGGGGTCAAGATCATCGGCGCAACCGCGCATTTCGTCACCGGCGATCTCGATGAAGGCCCGATCATCCACCAGGATGTCGAGCGCATCAGCCATGCCGACAGCGCCGCTGACCTCGTTCGCAAGGGACGCGATATCGAGCGCCGGGTGCTGGCCGAAGCGGTGCGGCTGTTCTGCGAGGAGCGGGTGCTTCTCAACGGCAAGCGCACCGTCATCTTCAGGGGCTAGTCGGCAGCCGCACCCTCACTTGCCGGTTCCATTGCCTTGTCCTCGTTGGCGCGGTGGATGACATAGGCGCGGATCGCCTCGATCTGTTCGCGGTCGAGCGATGCGGAAAAGCCTGCCATGCCGTTGTCGCGCAGGATCCCGTCATGGACCACCGCCGACCACGCGCCTTCATTGCCGAGCGTGCCCGAACGCCTGAGATCGGGCAGCACGGTCGAACCCACGGCGCCGGGCGCGTGGCACACCGCGCAGTAACGCGCATAGTGCTCGCCGCCCCGGGCGATCATTTCGGCCGAAGCACGGCTTGGTGGCGGGTCGAGAGGCAGGGCGGCCAGCGCGCGTTCGGCGGGCAGTACGCCGCTTGCACCGAGCTTGAAGACCAGCAGGCGAGAGACATTGCGCACCGGGGCCTTGCTCGCCAGCAAATCGCCATCGACCGTCAGCGCATAGGCGCCGCCCCAGCCGGCGAGCACCGCGACATATTGTTCGCCATCGACGCTGTAGGTGATGGGCGGGGCAACCACTCCGGTCTGCGCGGCAAAGCTCCACAGCTTCTCGCCGCTCGCCGCGTCATAGGCGTTGAACTCGCTTCCCGCGGTGCCCTGGAACACCAGACCGCCCGCGGTCGCGAGCACTCCGCCATTCCACGGCCCGGGATGCTCGACGCTCCAGCGCGCTTCCTGCGCGACCGGGTCCCAGGCGAGCAGCATGCCGCGCAGGCCGCCTGCCACCTGCCTCCTGATGCCCATGTCGGGAGGCAGATCGCCCGCCGACAGGTCAAAGCCGACATTAAAGCCGCGTTCGCGATCGGGCTTCCAGTTGGCTTGAGGCGAATACATCATCCCTGCCTCGAAGGCGGGGATGTAGACGAGGTTTTCGCCCGGGTGAAAGGCCATCGGGTGCCAGTTGTGTCCGCCCAGCGCGCCGGGCGTGACCAGCGCCGGTCGCCCGGTCACGTCGATCCGCGCATCCGGGTTCTCGATCGGGCGGCCCGTGTCATCGATACCGCTCGCCCAGTTGACCGTGACATAGGGCTCGGCGCTGATGAACTCGCCGCTCTCCCGGTCGATGACGTAGAAGAACCCGTTCTTGGGCGCCTGCATCAGGACCCGGCGCTGCTCGCCATCGATTTCCATCTCGGCAAGGATGATGTGCTGGGTCGCGGTGTAATCCCAGGTCTCGCCCGGGGTGGTCTGGTAATGCCAGACATATTCGCCGGTCGCTGGCCGGATCGCGACAATGCTGGACAAATACAGGTTGTCGCCCTGGCCGGTTCCGTCCTCGCCGGGCGAACGATAGGCCCGGTTCCACGGGCTGCCATTGCCGACTCCGATATAGAGAAGGTCGAGCTGGGGATCGTAGGCCATCGAATCCCAAACAGTCCCGCCTCCGCCGATCGCGTCCGATCCGGCCAGCACATCGGTGTTCCAGGTCTCGGCGGCGGCCTGGAGGTATTCGGGCGCGTCCTCGCCTTCGGTTCCGTCGGGAACGGTGTAGAAGCGCCACAGCTCCTCGCCGCTTGCCGCGTCATAGGCCGCGACATAACCACGCACGCCGAATTCGGCGCCGCCATTGCCGATGATGACTCGCCCGTCGATCACGCGCGGCGCGCCGGTGATGGTGTAGGCCTGGTCAGGATTGGTTGTGCGCACCTCCCAATTGACCGATCCGTTCGCGCTGTCGATCGAGATGAGCCTGCCGTCGAGTGTTCCCAGAAACAGGTCGTCGTCCCAGGCGGCAAGCCCGCGATTGACCACGTCGCAGCAGGCCCGGACCGCGGTTTCGCCCGGCACTTCGGGGTCGAAATCCCACAAGCTCTCGCCGGTTGCGGCATCGAAGGCGCGCACCTTGCTCCAGGCGGTGGTGAGGTAAAGCCTGCCATCCATGACCAGCGGGGTCGCCTCCTGCCCGCGGGCGGTGTCCATGTCGGCAAACCAGGCCAGGCCCAGATCACCGACATTGCCCGTGTCGATGGCGTCGAGCGGCGAGAAGCGCTGCTCGTCATAGGTGCGGCCATGGGTGATCCAGTTGGCGTGGTCGGCATCTGCCGCGACCAGGCGTGCGGCGGTGACCGTGCCATCGCCCTCGCTTCCCATCGCCCCGTTGCACGCGCCAAGCGCCAGCGTCGCCAGAGCCGCGCATGTCGCCACCATTCCGAAAGTCTTCATCCCGCTCTCTCCTTGCCGGCCATGTTGCCGCGAGCGCGCCACCTTGTCTATCGGTAAGCGCGCAGGCGACCGGACAGGCCCGGGCGGCGCGAGCGAGGAGAACGGTGCCATGTGCGAAGATCAGAAGCTCAAGGAATGGGCAGGCCAAGTCAGTCGCAGGGATTTCACCGTGCTGACAGCGGGCGCCGCGGTTGCAGCCTGTTCGCCCGGGGACATCGCCCAGGGCGAGGTGAAGGACCAGAGCAGGGACGGCGGGTTTTCGGACCTCGCGCAGGGCGACGTGGTGATCGAGACCCGGGCAGGCGCGATGGACGCGTTCTTCGTCCACCCGGCGCAAGGCGCCTTTCCCGGCGTGATTTTCTGGCCCGACATTGCCGGCCTTCGCGAAGCCAAGCGGAACATGGCGCGAAGGCTTGCCCGGCACGGCTTTTCGGTCCTTGTCGTGAACCCCTATTACCGCGACGTGTCAGGCGAACGATTTGCCGATTTCGCAGCCTTCATCGATGCCGATGGCTTCGCCAGGGTGTCGTCGTGGCGCGACCGGCTGACCGCCGATGCGATTGGCAGCGATGCGCGGATGGCCGCAGGCTGGCTCGACAGCCAGGCGAGTGTCGACACCGATCGCGCTCTCGGCACGCAGGGCTATTGCATGGGCGGCCCCTTCGCGGTGTGGAGCGCGGCGGCATTGCCCGACCGGATCGGCGCAGCAGCCAGCTTCCATGGCGGGGGTCTCGTGCGCGAGGATGATCCGCTCAGCCCGCACCGCACGCTCGACCGGGCCGAGGCAGCCTTCCTGATCGCGGTGGCGCGCGATGACGATGACAAGGATCCCGTGGCCAAGCGGCGCTTCGCCGAGGCGGCAGAGCAAGCAGGGAGGCAGGCCGTCGTGCGGGTCTATGAAGGCGATCACGGCTGGACCGTGCCCGACAGCCCCGCCTACGTTGTCCCGCCTGCCGAACAGGCATTTGGCGACCTGCTCGCGCTATACGAGGCGAACCTCTAGGCGCGCTTGCATTTTCCTACCTGGCGGCTTCGGACTAGGCCGCGTGCATGGGTGAAAATGCAATCCGAGTTCCGCGAAACGGCTTGAGACAGCCGATTATCAGCTGCGCGAATGGCGGGACTTTTTTGCCCCTGGACTGTGTTCCATGTGTTCCACCCGCGCCCCGCACGAGGCAAGCAGCGGCGGCATGTGGAACGCTCAGATCCTGGCGCCGGCACCCGTTTCGGGCGCCGGGACACCGCGCAATTCGCGTTCCTTGTTGCGATCGTTCGAAAGGCCGAACCGGCCGAACTTGCGGTAGCGCGTCATCCACCGGTCGAGGAACAGCCCGATGGGGCGCGCAGTGATCCCGAGCTCGGCAAATCCGGGGTGCTCGCCCGAGACCACGTTGCCGGCCTTCAGAAGGCGATACTGGTCCATGCTGAGCGGGGTCAGCGGCAGCCGCGCAAACAGCTTGGCCGTGCTGTCCGAAACCGGCCAGAAGCGCCGGTCGCGGCCCTGCGCTGCGGCGATGCGTTCGTTGATTTCGAGCATGGTGAGCCGTTCCGGCCCGCCAAGTTCGAAGATCTGCCCGCCATGGGTCTCGGGGTGTTCGAGCGCGATTGCCGCCGCTTCGGCGACGTCGTCGACATATACCGGCTGCATTTCGGCATCGCCGCCAAACACCGGCAGGACCCAGACATTCTCGATCAGCCCTGCGAACATGTTGATGAAATTGTCGTCCTTGCCGAACACCACCGATGGGCGCAGGATGGTCGCGCCGGCGAAATGCTTGAGCACCTCGATCTCGCCCATCCTCTTGGCGCGCGCATATGCGACCTTCGAATCGGCATCGGCCCCGATCGCGCTGACATGGACGAAGCTTTCAAGGCCATGCTCGCTGGCAATGCGCGCCATGTTGCCGGGCGCGCGGACCATCACATCCTCCAGATCGCCATCGAAAACGCCCACGAGGTTCACTGCGGCATCGGCATCGTGGAGCGCCGCCTCGAGCCGGGCCTTGTCGGTCACGTCGCAATGGGCGAACTGCAACTGGCCCAGATTGGCAAGCGGCTTGAGCGGCCAGCCCTTTTCCGGGTGGCGGCTGGCGATGCGCACGCGCGCCCCGCGCTCGAGCAGCGCCTGGACGACGTAATTGCCGATGAAGCCGTCGCCGCCAAACACGGTGACGAGTTTCCCGTTGAGCGAGGAGTTGGTGGACATGGGTCTTGATGCCTCGATGGTCTTGGCTTTTGAAAATCGGATGTGCGAGCGCGCAATGCTCCAAGTGACGGTCCGGGGCAAGTCCCGCAATCGCGCGAGACTTGCGAGAATACGCGTTGACAGGCAGGCGAGGCGGACGCTATTGGCGCGCCCCTACCCGGCGAGCCGCATCCGATGACGGCCGCCCTGTGTGCCCAGATGGCGGAATTGGTAGACGCACCGTCTTCAGGTGGCGGCGGGGGCAACCCCGTGGAGGTTCGAGTCCTCTTCTGGGCACCATTTGTTCTTCCGCTGACGTCCGTCAGCGGTTCCACAAACCCCTGAAATCTGCTATAAAATTCTCGAAACCGTTCACCGGCGTTCGAGTCCGTCCGTTGGCGATCTGGGGGCCCCGGGGGCCTTTTTTTGCCCGAGGCCCCCCGCCAAATCGGGGTCAAAGCGCCCATTTTCGAGGCGAGGCCCCCATGGCTCTGACAGATCTACAGCTCAAACAAGCAGCTCCGCGTACACGCGATTGGAAACTCTCGGATGGCGGCGGGCTCTATATTCTCGTCCGACCCAACGGCTCGAAGCTTTGGCGCATGAAATATCGTCTGCACGGCAAGGAGAAGAAACTCTCGTTCGGTCGATATCCCGAGGTTGGTCTCAAGGAGGCGCGATTGATGCGCGACGAGGCGCGGGTCGAGATTGGCCGTGGCGGCGATCCGGCACGGCGCCGGCGCGAGGAAAAGATCGCGGCGATCATCCGCCAGGGCGACACATTTGAGGCGGTCGCCCACGAATATATCGCCAAGCGCGAGGCTGAGGGCCTGGCGATGGCGACCTTGGTCAAATCCAATTGGCTTGCCAAGGTGCTCTCAAAGTCGATCGGCCATCGCCCGATTGCCGAGATCACCCCGCACGAAATGCTCGCAGTGCTCAAACGCCACGAGCGCGAGGGCAATTACGAGAAGGCCAAACGGCTGCGCAGCTTCGCCAGCCGCGTCTTCCGCTACGCGGTGTCGACCCTTCGGGCAGAGCACGATCCATGTGCACCGCTGAAAGGCGCTCTGATCTCGCCCAAGCCCAAGCACTATGCCGCGATTACCGATCCCGCTGAGCTCGGAGGTTTGCTGCGCGCTATCGACAAATACGAAGGCAACCACACGACCCTGTTTGCGCTCCAGATCGCTCCGCACGTCTTCGTGCGTCCGGGCGAATTGCGCCATGCCGAATGGGAAGAGATCGATTTCGATGCTGCTGTCTGGCGCATCCCCGCCGGCAAAATGAAATCGCGCCGCCAGCATGCGGTACCGCTCTCGCGCCAGGTTCTCGAAAAGCTCATGCAGCTGCGCGGACTCAATGGTGAATCGCGCTATGTCTTCCGATCGCTCACCTCACGTGATCGACCCATGAGCGAGAACACGGTCAATGCCGCGCTGCGCCGAATGGGATACTCAGGTGACGAGATGACCGCGCATGGCCTGCGCGCCACCGCTTCCACACTGCTCAACGAATCTGGCCTTTGGAGCCATGACGCGATCGAGCGCGCACTAGCCCACCAGGATCAGAACGTGGTTCGCGGTATCTATCACCGCGGCCAGCATTGGGACGAGCGCGTCAGAATGGCCCAATGGTGGAGCGACTATCTCGACCAGTTGCGCGAATGTGGTGAACTTAACGAGTTATCACGTGCCGCTATTGCCTAGACGTGCTTCCATCTCGGATTGGCGTGCGCTGAGCCAGGTAAGGACTACTCGCTGCAGTGGCCTTCGGTAGTCGCAATTTGCGATTGCCAAACAACCCGAAAATTGTATTGTGACGAAAGTCGAGGAAAGTTCCTCGGCCTTCCTGAAAATCAGGATGCTGCAAACGAACCCGAGCCTTTGGCTCTGTTGGGTTCTGACCTGCGGCGCGAAGGCTCGGCGTCTGATGGAGACAGCCGATGCAAAACCCTGCCCAGAGCCAATTTGCGGCCTGGCCCTACACTCACGTGTCTAGCCATCTTAATGGACAGCGCCACGTCTCCGACACATCGATGAGTATCGAAGATATGGCCTTCTATCAGAAGCGGGCCGCTGAGACAGACATCCGAGAACTGATTGCACAGTGCCGAGATCGCTACTGTTTCGCGCACGAGCTACTCAAGCCGCACGCGGTCCTGCCAGAGCGCCTATTCGATCGTGACATGCTCGACATTGGCCCGCTCTTACTGCCCTGGTCTCATTTCTGCTCGTCCTACCGCAATGCCCTGTTTGACCCGCAGATGAGCCTGCTTGATGATCAGCGGGCCCGCGAACTGCAGCGCTGGCGGTTGTTTGTCGAACAAGAGTGCTTCGCTCGCTTTACCAAACACCCCGACTGGGCCCGCGCCGTGCTCGTCGCTGCAAACCTCATCCCCGAACGCGAACAAGACCGCGACTTTTTCGTCGGCGACCTGTTCGCCGACATCATCCAGGACGTGACCGAAAGGACAGAAAATGGCGAAGATGAGTGACACTGCACGCCTGCTTGAGGCTGCCAGCTTCGCAGCGGAAAAGCACCGCGACCAGCGCCGTAAGGATGCCCGCGCCACCCCCTACATCAACCACCCGATCGAGGTTGCCCGCATCCTCGCAGAAGCGAATGTTGGCGACGTCGAGGTTCTGATGGCTGCGATCTTGCACGACACAATCGAGGATACCGAGACGACGGCCGAAGAGCTGACCAAGACTTTCGGCGAGCGGGTCTGCGGCCTCGTGCTCGAGGTGACCGATGACAAGGGGCTCGACAAGCTCGAGCGCAAGCGACTGCAAGTCGTGAATGCTGCGACTAAGTCTGATTGCGCGAAGCTCATCAAGATCGCGGACAAGATTGCGAACTTGCGAGATCTCAAGGCTTCGCCTCCCGACTGGTGCGAGCAACGGGTTGGTGCTTACGTTCAATTTGCGGAGATGGTCGCAGGGGGCTGCAGGGGAACGAACGTTCTTCTCGACGCGTGGGCGATGAAGGAAGCCTCCTCTTCCTTCGACGTACTATCGAGGGAGGGCAGAAACAAATGACTGGAAAGCGGACAGGCCGCGCCGAAGGCAAGCGGAAACAGCTAAGGTCGGTCAGGCGATCAAGTGTCTTAAGCAAGCAATTCAAGCGGGATCATGATTTTGATAAGAAAATCCAATTAACCCGAATGCATCCCATAGTGGTCCAAAGAGATCTGCAAGACGGAAACCTTGATAGCCTTGTCAAATACATCATCCAAAAAAAAGGTATCCCAGATCTGGCTATTGCATATCAGTTGCTGATGCTGATCGCCGGTGGCGCGACTGATTCCCGCTATCGCCTTGTTGTCGTTGAACATCCAGATCTTCCCAAGAACGTTGGAGGCGCTCCATCACGCAATGGTCGCCCGCGAGACTTAGCCTTTGAAGTGGTGGAAGAGTTGAGATCGCAAACACAAGCCGGTGACGATGAGCTGCGCGTCTCGTCTGTTGCGGAGAAATTTAAGATCAGCTCGGACAAGGTCGAAAAATATGAGCAAGCTGTGACCAAATACGAGAAGAGCCTGAGATCCAAGGAAGAGCGTCAGGCCGCACGGAGATCAAAAAACCGGGAGCAGTTTCAGTCTGCTCTTGAGGTCTTGAAGAGATCCCAACGAGGGGAAGCTTCATAAAAAACTTGGACAGGTTTTTGGGTGGCTGACGTCCGCTGAGTTCAGCGTACGTGGATGGATGTTCACTTTGACGAACGGAGACATCCAATGAACGAAGCCAGTGAAAACCGCCTGCAGATCGCTTATTCGATTAAGCAAGCAGCCGAGCTAACCTCCCTCGGCCGAACTCGCATCTACGAGCTAATAAACGAAGGCCGGCTTATCAAACGGCGGATCGGTCGAAGATCCTTAATCACAGCCAGTAGCCTGCATGCTCTTCTTGAAGAGGAGCAGTGAGCCATGTGCCGCAACTTCAATTCCCCGCACGAGAAAGGATATCGCCTTGCTCACCCTGGGCGCTGGCCGCATGTTTCGAATAACCTTCGACTTTCGGGTCAACGAGACGTCCAAGCTGCAAAAAGGCGTCATTTCAGCGCTTTGCCCTTCGTATGGTGGTGGGGGGGCGAGCTATGAGCAATGTGGTCTCTTTGTTCATCGAAGCCATGCGCGGGGCAGGCATTCACCCGTTAGAGCCGATTGGAGACCAGCTGGCCTCAGGCAAGCCGGTGCGCTTCCGGGCCGATGGTGACAAACCGGGACGCCGGAATGGCTGGGCCTTGCTACACCTCGATGCGATCCCAGCCGGGGTGTTTCGACACTACCGGCTGGGTATCCGGCAGACATGGCGTGCTGGCAGTGATGCTCACTTGCTCCCACCAGCCGAACGGCATGCAATCTGGGTGAAGGCGCGCGAAGTCGAGGCCAAGCGGCGCGCGGAAACAAAGGCGAAGCACGAGGCGGCGGCTGTAGAGGCTCTGGCGCTTTGGAAAGCGGCGAAAAGCGCGAACCCGATACACGGATATCTAAATCGCAAGGGTCTAACGCCATTCGGTATAAGGCAGGACCGCGGTTGCCTCCTGGTGCCGATGCTCGACCCGGCCTTTCGACTTTGGAACGTGCAACGCGTATCGCCCGGTGGGTCCAAGCGGTTCTTATCTGGCGGGCGGACCTCTGGCCTGTTCTGGCCTCACGCGGCGCACCTTGCGAGCGGAGAGCCATCAAAGGGGCCGCTTTTGATCGGCGAAGGCTACTCGACCCTTGCGGCGATCCATGAAGCGACCGGACACGGCGTCGTCGCCGCTATGTCGGCGGGGAATCTCGAAACTGTGGCAAAAGCCATGAGGGGACTGTTCCCAGAGAGACAAATCATCCTCGCCGCCGATGACGACCGTCACTTGGCGGAAAATACCGGTCTAAGTGCTGCGAGAAAGGCCGCCGAGACGATCAGCGGACTTTTGGCGGTCCCATTGCCGGAAACGTCCTTGATCAGTTCCGGGACCGATTTTGCCGACATAGACCGCAACGCAATTGCCGATCGCCTGGCTGCGGCCGAACCGGTGGAAGCCTAGCCATGGATGGAGCAGCGAGCGCATCCATGGATCTGGCCCAAATCGATCCAGTCGAAGCCAGGAGAGCGATAGCGGCGGCCAGCTTCAGGACGCTCGACCTCAAGAGGCTTGCCAATGTGAAGCCTTCGTTAAAGCCTTTCGTCATCCCCAAGCTGGCACCAGAAGGAGAGGTAACACTATTCACTGGGCCCGGGAGTTCGGGTAAGTCGCTCCTTGCGCAACAGCTGGCAACCGCGCTCGCGGCTGGTGTTCCGACCCTTGGCCTCAACATGCCGCAGGCACCAGCGATTTACCTCACTTGCGAGGATGACGATGATCAGCTGCACTGGAGGCAGGCGCACATCTGCGAAGCCCTTGGGGTTGGAATGGAGCGCCTCGCGGGCAAATTGCAACTGGCCAGCCTGCGTGGCGAACTCGACAATGCCTTGGGAGGGGAGGGGGCGTGTGGGGAGTTCGAACTTTCCCCGGCTTTTCACCGTCTTGCGGCCCTCGTGCGGCGAACGCGCGCAAAGCTGGTGGCGCTCGATAATGTGGCGCACCTATTCGCCGGGAACGAGAACGATCGGGGGCAAGTTACTCGCTTCGTGAACGCACTCAACCGCCTGGCGGGCGAAAGCAGTGCGGCGGTCATCCTGCTGGGACACCCTAACAAATCAGGCGACAATTATTCCGGCTCGACCGCTTGGCTGAACGCGGTACGCTCGCAATTTGTGATCGAACACGACGAGCAAACCGATATGCGGACGGTCACGGTAGGTAAGGCTAACTACACGCGTAAGGGCGCGCAACTGCGCTTTGCATGGGTAGATTGGGCTTTTGTGCTAGAGGATCAGCTAGCCCCAGATACCGCGCGCCAGTTAGCGGAGACTGCAAAAGCTCATGCAGAAAACGAAGCATTCCTTAGGTGCCTACGCGCAATGACACAGCAGAGCCGCGAGGTGTCCGACAAGGTCGGTCCGAACTATGCACCTTCTCGCCTAGCCGCCATGACCGAGGCTAACGGAGTTAGAAAGGATGCGTTCGCGCGAGCGATGGAACGTCTGTTTCATCTAGGTGCAATCGAATTGGTCGAGGTCAAGAGAAAGGGCAGCGAGACAAAGATGATCATCCGCGAGGTTCCGAGACGTGCATAGCAATTGCCCTCCGAACGCGTTTCCGAACACCATCTCCGAACGGTTCCGAACTTCCGTCCGAACGGTTCCGCTCACACACACTATATCTAAAGATATAACGGGCGGCGGCCGTTTAGCGCCGCCGCCGCTAGGCAATCAGTTGCGGGACGAAGAATGCGCTGTTCATCAAAAGAAGACCCATAGATTCGCGAAAATCGGACCTGACAGTGCCGCGATCTGCGCGTGACGCCCCCCGACGAGGACCATTGCAAATCCCAAGACGAGAGCGAGAGGTATTGCACCGAGGAGAGCGAGCCAACCGAAAGTATTTGCCATACCCCCAAGATAAGCGAGCGCACCCATACCGAACCAAAGCGACCAAAGCGGGCCGCCTGACCAGGCGCCAACTTTCCATCCCGGTTTCGACTGCGCATAAGTTGGGTAGGCGATCCCAGCGATGATCATGCCACCTGAAATCAGCAACGCCCAATCAGAAATTTCCATGATCCCCCCAAGTTTCGATCGCCGGCACCAGCCACGAGACGTTTTGGAGAGTATAGTCCGTGGTGAAATACACAACATGCGTCAGCCATCTTGGCGTTGGCACTACGTCAGGCCCCGGCCGAAAATCTGCGTCGCGCTCGCCGTGCGTCTGGTCTGTCGCTGGAGGAATTGGCCGACGAAGCCGAAATCGACAGGATATACGCCAGCACGCTGGAACGTTGCCGCTGCGCGGCAGCCGACGTGTTTGAGCGGCTGGCGATAGCGTTCAAGGTAACGCCCGCTTTGTTGCCCGAGGACGTGGGCGACGCCCAGCAACGCGGTCAGCGCTCGTAGCGAGATAACGTTGGGATGGGCCTGCGGACGTGGTATTTCTTCGGGGAATACCGGATCTGGAGCGACCCATGTTCTCGGGATCCATGCTAAAGATGGCGACCGTCGCGTTGACGTGCCAACTTACCTGGGACTTCCCCGATGAAGCGCCTATCTGAAACGATCAAGAAGCGCATCGTCGAGCATCTGGCGTGCTTCCAAACGCCTGCTGACGTGGTTGGGCTGATAGCTGAGGAGTTCGACGTCACACTGACACCGCGGCACGTGCGCGCTTACGACCCAGCCTCGTTTCAGTTCGCTGCGGCTCCCCGCTGGCTCGAGTATCATGCTGCCGTTCGCAAGCGCTATCAGCAGGAAATCGGCCAAGTTGCTATTGCTCACCGGACAGTTCGGCTGAATCGGTTGCAGCAGATTGTTGATGTGGCCTTGGAGAAAGTAGCCGAGGGGGGTGACGATTGGCTCGAGGCCGCAGAACAAGTGCGCAAGGCAGTCGAGGCGGCCGCCAAGGACGTAGGTGACTGGTATCACAAGTGACTATCGCGTTGCTTGGCAGTGCTGCGCCACAGCCGGCGAATGCCGCGTGCTGATTTCAGCTACGTGCAATTGGAGCGACGGCGCTGATATGTTCTGAACTGTTTCTTGGTCCGGAACGCCGTCCGGCAATTACAAAATGAGGGGCCCCGTTTGGGGCCTAGTTGCGGACCGAAGAGGGAGCCGAGCGCAATATCATAGGTCTAACGGCCATTCGCGAGTCCCCGAGCAGGACGCTCGCGATGTGCCGGCGCTGCACAGTGAGTCGTTCCCGACGTACTCCTTAAGGTGCCAAGGCTTTGAAGATCGATACTGACTGGTGCGACTATCATCCGCTCTTCCCCAAGACGCATGTGGGAAATGGGAGCAGGGCGGCTTTCAAGCGACGAGGCCGGCGCGCGAACACGGAACGACATCAGCCCGGTCCGCCAAATCTCCAGGGAAGCCTTCGCTGCGGCTGGTTTGTCCTAGCTCAACCCGCACTGCTTCCGAGACGTCCTTGCGCAGCTTGGTGAGCGCCTCTGCACCACACCGGAGCAGTTCAAGGCATGGCCGCAGAATATCGGACACGAGCGTGTGCTCACCACGCTGGCGAGCTACGGCGCGGTGCCAGCCGACCGGCAGGCGGAGCTGATCCAAGGGCTGGGGAGGAGAAAATGGCTCCCTCCATCGATCCGGCCCTTGTCGCTGAAGTGCTGGCGGCTTTGCAGCAGGCCAAGGCTGGCGCGCAGGACTAAATGGGCGCGACGCGGTCTGCTAAGGTCACAATAGAAAAGGAGAATTGCGACCGCCCTAGAATTTTGTAATCTTGGCAACCTAGAAAAGTGGAACTGGCAGGATAAAGGGGGAGGGGGCAAGCAATGGACAGCGTCTCGGTGGCATTCGAGCTCATGAGAATCGAGCTCGATGCCGAGGTGGAGAGCCTAAACAGTCAGGGCGCGAAATCGTTTCACGCGTCGGATTATGAGGCGGCCAGCGAACTCACCAGGAGAGGGAGCGAGCTTCAGGCCTTTCTGGCGAAGGTCGCGGCTCTCGAAGAGGAATGGCGAGCTACGTTTTCGGGCACAGTCGAAAGTGTGCAGGATGATGAGGTCATTGAGGCGACCGTTCGAAAAATTAATGCCGGCTCAAGAGCTTCGAAGACAGGGCTTCTGGTCCGCTTCCCTGATGGGAAGGTCATCGCGGAGGAAAAGGCGGCTGACACCCTTGTCGCCGTTTTGCGCCATGCTGGTCTAAGCAAAATTAGTGAGCTTGGCGTGACGGTGAACGGGGAGAATATCGTGTCTCGCACTCGATCGAAGAAATACAACGAGGCGCACGTCTCTCCTTATTTCATCAAAACGCACAGCAGCACGGCGCAGAAAAAACGACACATCGAAGAAATTTCAGATGCCTTGGGCCTCGATCTGAGGGTGGAGATCATCTAGTCGAGGGCCGAATATTGGCCCAAATTCGCAATCAGATAAGGGACTGGGGAAATGGCTGGTGGCTCTCTGATGCCAAGGCTGATTCCAATCCGGGCCCGGATTTTCGAGGGGTGGCCCGCCATTCGCTCAAGGAGGGGCAAACGCATTGACCGGCGAGCAACAACGTAACGAACTTTACCGCAGAATCTGGGCCATAGCCAACGATGTCAGGGGGGCTGTCGACGGATGGGACTTCAAGCAGTTCGTCCTGGGCGCGCTGTTCTACCGCTTTATCAGCGAGAACTTCACCGCATACATCGAAGGCGGGGACGAGAGCGTCAATTACGCAAGGATGGATGACAGCGCCATTTCCGACGCGGTGAGGGCTGATGCGATCAAGACCAAGGGATATTTTATTTATCCCAGCCAGCTCTTCGCCAACGTCGCGGCCAGCGCCAACACGAATGAGAGCCTCAACACTGACCTGGCGACCGCCTTTAAGGAGATCGAAGGCTCCGCCAACGGGCACCCTTCCGAAGAGGACATCAAGGGGCTGTTTTCAGACTTCGACACGACCAGCAATCGCTTGGGGAGCACGGTCAAGGACAAGAATGCCCGGCTCGCCAAGGTTCTCAAGGGTGTCGAAAGCCTTCCTCTCAGGTTCGAGGACAACCAAGGTGACCTATTCGGCGATGCCTATGTGTTCCTGATCTCCAACTATGCGGCCAATGCAGGTAAGTCGGGCGGGGAGTTCTTCACACCGCAGCATGTCTCGAAGCTGATCGCGCAGCTCGCGGTGCATGGGCAGGACAGCGTCAACAAGATCTACGATCCAGCCGCAGGCTCCGGCTCGCTGCTTTTGCAGGCCAGAAAGCACGTCAGCGAGCATCTGATCGAAGAGGGGTATTTCGGGCAGGAGATCAACTACACCACCTACAACCTAGCCCGCATGAATATGTTCTTGCACAACATCAATTACGACAAATTCAACATCCAGCACGGTAACACGCTGGAGGAGCCGCGTTTCCTTGACGAGCGGCCCTTCGATGCCATCGTCTCGAACCCGCCCTATTCCGTCAGGTGGAAGGGTGATGAAGACCCGACGCTGATCAACGATGATCGCTTTGCCCCTGCCGGTGTGCTGGCTCCCAAGTCCAAGGCAGACTTCGCCTTTGTCCTGCACGCGTTGCACTATCTATCGGCCAAAGGGCGTGCGGCCATCGTGTGCTTTCCGGGCATTTTCTATCGCGGCGGGGCGGAGCAGAAAATCCGCAAATATCTGGTCGACAGCAATGTCGTTGAGAGCGTGATCGCACTTGCGCCCAATCTGTTTTTCGGCACCACGATTGCGGTCAATATTCTGGTGCTGGCAAAGAACAAGACCGACACAAAGGTGCAGTTTATCGATGCCACGGGTGAAGAGTTCTTCGACAAGAAGACTAACACCAATGAGATGAGCGACGACCACGTTGCGCGCATTCTGGAGCTGTTTGCGAGCAAGAAGAATGAAGCACACGTTGCCGAGACGGTTGACCAGCAACGGGTCATCGATGCGGATTACAACCTTTCGGTCAGCGTCTATGTCGAGCCGAAGGACACGCGGGAGCTGGTCGACATCGCCCAGCTCAACGCGGAGTTGAAAACCACCGTCGAGAAGATCGACCGGCTGCGCAGCGATATTGATGCGATTGTTGCGGAGGTCGAGGCGTGAGTGATCCGAGCTCTCTTGAGAAGCTACTCGACGGTGCTGACGTAGAATGGAAGCCGCTTGGGGAAGTCGTCAAGCTAGAGAAAGGCCGACAACTCAACAAAGAGTTGCTCACGGATGACGGATTGTATCCAGCCTACAACGGCGGGCTTTCCCACTCTGGGTTTACGGATCAATTCAATTACTCGGAGAACAAAACCATAATCAGCCAAGGGGGGGCCTCAGCAGGCTTCGTGAATTTCGTCACGTCGAAATTCTACGCCAATGCGCACTGTTACGTTGTTCTGCCAAATGAAGAGAAGGTTTTGAACCGGTATGCCTATCATCTGCTGAAGCAGCATCAGAAGCGGCTAATGGGCAAGAAGCATGGCCCCGGTATACCTGCATTGCGAGCCAGCGAAATTCTGGAAATACCCACGCCAATCCCCTGCCCGGAGGAGCCGGAGAAGTCGCTGGCGATACAGGGGGAGATCGTGCGGATTTTGAACAGCTTCACCGAGCTGACCGCCGAGCTGACCGCCGAGCTTGAGCTGCGCAAGAAACAATACAACCACTACCGCGACCAACTGCTGGCTTTCGAAGAGGGTGAGGTTGAGTGGATGGCCCTGGGTGACCTGACGCGGATCAAAACAGGCCAGTCAGTCAACAAGCGGATGATCGCCGAAAATCCTGGCCAGTTTCCAGTCATCAACAGTGGCCGTGAACCACTTGGCTTCCTTGATATCTGGAACACTGAGGACGATCCAATCGGGATCACAAGCCGAGGTGCTGGAGTAGGATCAGTCACTTGGCAAGGGGGGCGCTACTTTCGGGGAAATCTCAACTACTCAGTGACGATCAAGTCTGAGAAAGTTTTGAACGTTCACTACCTTTATCACGTCCTTGAGCAGTTCCAGCCTCAGATAAAGGCGCTCTGCACCTTTGACGGTATCCCCGCCTTGAACGCGGTCAATTTGAAGAAGCTGAGGATTCCCATTTTACCGCTCGAAGACCAAGCTCGGATTGCCTCGATCCTCGACAAGTTCGACACGCTCACCACCTCGCTCAGCGAAGGCCTGCCCCGCGAAATCAAGCTGCGGCAAAAGCAATATGAATTTTACCGCGACCTGCTTCTGAGCTTCCCCAAACCAGCCAAGGCGGCTGGTGAATGAGTCAGACCCTCGAACAGATTGCGCAGACGCTTCACGAGACGGCTCAAGGTGGTAAACGAGTCCAACTGATCTACGCCTTCAATGGCAACGGCAAGACCCGTCTGTGCGCCGCCTTCAAGGAACTGATCGACCCGAAGGCCGAAGACCGCCCTGAGGATCATCGACCGAAGGTTCTCTATTACAACGCGTTCACGGAAGATCTTTTCTACTGGGACAACGACCTTCAGGGCGACGTCGAGCGCAAGCTCAAAATCCATCCGAATGCCTACACGAAATCGGCCTTTCAGGATTTAGGTCTCGACGGCAGCGTGGTCACGACTTTCCAGCGCTACACCGACCCGAACCTGACGCCCCGATTCAGCCACGACTTTTCGGAAGTGACCTTTTCGCTCGAAAGTGGCGATGATGAGAGCATCGGTAATCTGAAGATTTCCAAGGGGGAAGAGAGCAACTTCATTTGGAGCGTCTTCTACTGCGTGCTCGACCAGGTGATAAGCGTGCGAAGCGTGCCCGAGGCCGAGGATCGCGAGACGCGGCAGTTCGATGACCTCGAATATGTCTTCATCGATGACCCCGTCACCTCCTTGGATGAAAATCACCTGATCGACCTGGCGTTCAATCTTGCCGCGCTGATCAACCAAGCGCCAGAAGGTCTTAAATTCATAATCTCGACGCACAGCCCCCTGTTCTACAACGTGCTGCACAATGAGCTGAAGCTGGGGCAAAAGGGCAAGAAGGAAGGCTGCCGGCTGCTGGAGCAGCTAGAAGACGGAACCTTCAGGCTCGACATCAAGCACGGCGATGCGAATCGAAGTTTTTCCTACCATCTCTATCTTCGCAGGCTGTTGGCCGAAGCCACCGAGCAGGACAAGATTGAGCGCTTCCACTTCATGCTTTTGCGCAACCTCTACGAGAAGACAGCCGCATTCCTAGGCTATCAGAATTGGGGCGATCTGCTCGACACAGCCGAAGGCGCGGATGCACCGGGAGGAAAGCGGGGTTATCTCAATCGGGTGATCCAGTATTCCAGCCATTCCAATCTTTCCGGGGAGCAGGTGCGGGAGCCGACCACGCAGGAGAAGCAGACCGTGAAACTGCTCTTTGACAATCTGATCACCAATTACGGCTACCGACAGCAGGAGCCGCGGGATGGTTGAACAGACGAAGCCCATCGCGGAGTTGAAGAACTTCATCGTTCTCGACAAGTACACAAGCGACTGGACCGCCTCTGACCGCTACCAAAGTGAGGCTGAGCTTGAACGCGAGTTGCTCAAGGACCTGACTAATCAGGGCTATGAGTTTCTGCCCGCGCTCACCTCTCCAGAAGCCATGCTTGCCAATGTTCGCGTGCGGATTGAAGAGCTGAACAACGTCAGCTTCTCAAATTCCGAGTGGCAACGCTTCGTCCAAACATACCTCGACAGCCCCAGCGACGGGATCATCGACAAGACCCGCAAGGTCCATGACGACTACATCCATGATTTCGTCTTCGACGATGGCCGCATCCAGAACATCTACCTGTTCGACAAGGACAACATCGCGCGCAACAAGCTGCAAGTTATCAAGCAGTTCGAGCAGACCGGCACGCATCTCAATCGCTATGATGTGACGATCCTCGTCAATGGTCTGCCGCTCGTGCAGATCGAGTTGAAGAAGCGCGGTGTGGCGATCCGTGAGGCGTTCAACCAGATCCACCGCTACAGCAAGGAAAGCTTCAACAGCGAGGCTTCGCTCTACAAGTTCCTTCAGCTCTTCGTGATTTCGAACGGCACAGACACGCGCTATTTCGCGAACACCACGAAGCGCAATAAGCACAGTTTCGACTTCACCATGAACTGGGCGAAGGCGGATAATGCGCTAATCAAGGACCTGAAGGACTTTACCGCGACGTTCCTTGAGAAGCGCACGCTATTAAACGTGCTGCTGCATTATTCGGTGTTCGACGTGAGCGACACGTTGCTCGTAATGCGCCCTTATCAAATCGCGGCGACCGAACGCATTCTCTGGAAGATCAAAAGCTCCTACAACGCCAAGCGCTGGAGCAAACCGGAAAGCGGCGGCTATATCTGGCACACTACCGGATCAGGTAAGACACTGACTAGCTTCAAGGCGGCGCGCTTGGCGACCGAGCTGGATTTCATCGACAAGGTGTTCTTCGTCGTTGATCGTAAGGATCTCGATTACCAAACGATGAAGGAATATCAGCGCTTCTCGCCCGATAGCGTAAACGGTTCGATCAATACGGCGGCCCTGAAGCGCAATCTGGCAAAGAACGATCAGAAGATCATCGTCACGACGATTCAGAAGCTCAACAATCTGATGAAGAGTGAAGGAGAGCTGCCCGTCTATGGCGAGCAGGTGGTTTTCATCTTCGACGAATGCCATCGGAGCCAGTTCGGCGAGGCGCAGAGGAACCTCAAGAAGAAGTTCAAGCGCTTCTACCAGTTCGGCTTCACCGGCACACCAATCTTTCCTGAGAACGCTTCAGGAGCAGAGACAACGGCGAGCGTCTTTGGCAGCGAGCTTCATTCCTATGTGATCACCGACGCGATCCGCGATGAGAAGGTCCTGAAGTTCAAGGTCGACTATAACGATGTTCGCCCGCAATTCCGGCACATCGAAACCGAGCAAGATGAGGCCAAGCTCAGCGCAGCAGAAAACAACAAGGCCTTGCTACACCCTGAGCGGATCAAGGAAGTCTCGCAATACATCTTGGCCAATTTCCGCCAGAAGACCCACCGCACCAAGCCGGGCGGCGCAGGCTTCAACGCGATGTTCGCAGTGAGCAGCGTCGATGCGGCAAAGCTCTACTACGAGACGTTGAACAAGCTCCAAATGGGCGATGAAAGGCCGCTTAAGATCGCAACCATCTTCTCATATGCCGCCAATGAAGAGCAGGACGCCATTGGTGAAATCCGCGATGAGAGCTTCGACGTTTCGGCGATGGACAGCACTGGCAAGGAGTTTCTGAACGCGGTGATCCGCGACTACAACTCGATGTTCGTCACAAGCTTCAGCACCGATGGCAACGGCTTTCAGAACTACTATCGCGACTTGGCCAATCGGGTAAAGTCGAAGGAAGTCGATCTCCTGATCGTAGTGGGCATGTTCCTAACCGGCTTTGACGCGCCTTCGCTTAATACGCTTTTCGTCGACAAAAGCCTGCGCTTTCACGGCCTGATCCAAGCCTATTCTCGAACTAATCGCATTCTCGACGCGACAAAGGCTTTCGGCAACATCGTGGCGTTTCGCGATCTTGAGCAGGCCACCATCGACGCGATCACCTTGTTTGGCGAGAGCAACACCAAGAACGTGGTGCTGGAAAAGAGCTTCAAGGAATACATGGAAGGCTTTTCAGACGACGCGTCTGGTGCGACCAGCAGGGGCTTCAAGACAATCCTGGCCGAATTGCAGCAACGCTTTCCTGAGCCTAGCGAGATTGTGAAAGAGACCGACAAGAAGGAATTTGCAAAGCTGTTCGGCGAGTTTCTCAAGGCTGAAAATGTCCTCCAAAATTTTGATGAGTATGTCGCGCTGAAAGCCTATCAAATAGTCGACAAGAGCGATCCAGATGCAATCGAGGCTTTCAAAGCTCAGCATCATTTAGATGATGAGCAGGTCGACGAGCTAGCTTCTGTGACGCTCCCAGCCGAGCGGACTATCCAAGATTATAAGTCGACCTACAACGACATCCGGGATTGGCTAAGGCGCGAGCGGGACGCCAAGGCAACCGACGAGTCGACGGTTGACTGGGATGACGTGGTCTTTGAGGTTGATCTGCTGAAATCACAGGAGATCAATCTCGATTACATCCTGGAGCTGATCTTTGAGAAGAACCGCAATGCGAAGGACAAGAGCGATCTGATTGAAGAGGCGCGTCGCGTTATTCGCGCAAGTCTGGGTAACCGGGCGAAGGAGAGCTTGATCGTTGACTTCATCAATCAGACAAATTTGGATGCGATCGGCGGCAAGGCAGAGCTCATGGAAGCCTTTTACGAGTTCGCCCAAGGGGAACAGCGCCGCGAGTTCGAAGAGTTGGTAGCGTCCGAAAAGCTCAATCTTGAAGCAGCAAGACGATACGTTGCAAATTCTATCAAGCGAGAGTTCGCCACCGACAACGGCAACGATTTGAACGCGACTCTGCCCAAGATGAGTCCTTTGAACCCGGATTACCTAACTAAGAAGGCGTCAGTGTTTGAGCAGGTCTCAGCGTTTGTCACGAAATTTAAGGGTGTCGGGGGGGGCATATAGTTTGGTCTATGAGGGCAAGTTCGCTGATTTCTGCCAAGGCTATCGACAAGGTTCGCGAGGTCATTCTTCGCGAGTATCCCCCGTCACTGATCAAAACCGATCTTCGCGTCCAGTTTGAGACTTCAGCACTCGCTGAGCACGCGCACTTTGCAGAGATTAGAGCTTTCCATCCCAAAGAGATGGGATCGGTCAAGGCCGAAAAGGAGACAGCCGCGTGAGCAATCTCACCTTTAGCGGGACATTCCAACGTTCATCACCGGCATCTTTCGCAGATAAGGTTGGTATTCCGATCGGCTGGATCGTTGTGCACCATAGCCATATTCCAGAGAAGGCAGATCGCCGAATGGCTCATGGTGAGTGGTTCGAGGTCTCCTCCGATCGCGGTACGATCTATCGGATGCTCCGTTTCTCGCCCAACATTGTCAAAGGTGACGATCACAAGCCCGGAACGATGGTGATCGACTGGATCGGTTGGATCGATCTGCACAACCGGGATGAGGATGTCGACGCTCCCCTAAAACTAACGGTGAGCCGCGTCCAAGCGTGGAAGCGGCCGTGGGCTTACCTAAAGCATCCTGATCCCGCCGTGAGGTTGTCCGGCTGGCTAGGCTGGGCATCGGTCGTACTCGGCCTGATCGCACTGGCGCTCTCCCTCGTTGCACTCCCCTACTGCTGGATCGGCGAGCACATCGGTAGTCTAGGCCCCCCAATCGTGGGCTCATGTAGAGCGAGTTGATTATGATTGACGTCACCATGACCCAGCATCCCGTTGGTCAGGGCGGGTTGATGAGCGGGCTCCTCGAAATTCACGGGGCAAGCTTGCGTTGGGTCTACGATTGCGGCTCCAACCAGACTGACGCACTCAACCGCGAGATTGCAATTGTCGCGGCGCAGGGTGACCTTCAATTGCTCTTTCTGTCTCATCTGGACAGCGATCACGTCAACGGGATCGACAACCTCCTGGCGAAAGCCCGCGTGGAGGAGGTCGTGCTGCCTTACCTTCGCGACATCGACCGCATCGTTGCCGTAGCGCATGATGCGGCGATGGGGACGCTGACAGGTGGGTTCCTGACGTTTCTCGATGACATCGAGGGCTGGTTTCGCGAGCGGGGCGTTGAGCGGATCACCTTTATTGAGCCCAGAGATGATGACGATGACGGAGGCGATGGACCGTTCCTGCCAGAAGGCGGGGACGGCAGTGGTGAGGGGCCAATCAAACGCGAATGGGTTGGTCAGCCTGTCGTTCCACCCGATGGTGATGGAACAGTCCACGATCCGGAGAATCCATCGGTACAGCGGTTGGAGGACGGGGCAACAGTGCATCTTTGGGCGGGCCAGCCGTTAGACTGGATATTGTCTCCCCACGCCCACAGGCCTTCGAAATCAGCTTTGGCCGCTTTCGAGGCGGAACTCACCAAGCGCTTTGGTGAAATGCACTCCGATCCAAACTTTCTGAAGATCATCCTCGCCGACCAGAGCCTGAGAACCGAACTCAAAGAGTGTTACGACGCTATCTGGAAGGATCATAACTTGGTTTCGATGGCTTTGTATGCTGGACCGGTGCAGAGCGACGCCTGGATTTCCTGGAGTGACCGTAACTACCGTTTTCCGTGGTTTTCGCGTCGACGTCATCGCGGCGCAGTAGGCTGGCTTTGTTCGGGTGATATGCATTTGGACGTCGTCCGACGCAGAGATGCCTTCATCAAGCACTATCGCCGCCTCGTAGACAAAGTGAACGTCTTTGCTCTGCCTCACCATGGTTCACGCGCAAACTTCAGCCTTACGCTTTTCAGTGAGTTGCCGAACGCCTCCCAATTCGCCGCCGCCGCCGGACCCAATAGCTACGGTCATCCATCAGAGCACGTGATACGCGCGGTACAGGCTGAAGGCAGGACTTTCGTTCATGTGAGCGAGCATTCGCACACTGCCTTGGAATGGAGGCACCACATCTAATGCCCCAACGCACCGCCCTTTGGACCGTCTCCGATCAACCATCCTCGCTTCCCGAAGCGACGTTTCCCTCCGAGCGCCTGCTCGAGGATATGATCATTGCCGCGCCGCGCATTCTCTCCGACGAGTGGATGCTAATCGGACGTCAGGAGCGGACGGTGACGGGAAGGCTCGACCTTCTGGCCGTTGCCCCAGATGGCGCGCTCGTTCTCATCGAACTCAAGCGCGATCGGACGCCCCGAGAGGTGGTAGCTCAGGCGCTAGACTATGCATGCTGGGTCGAAGATCTGGAAGCTGATGACATCGCCGCGATCTATGATCGCTTCGCACCGGGCCGGGACTTGGCAGCCGATTTCCGAGTTCGCTTCGGACAAGCTCTGGATGAGGACGAACTGAACCAAAGCCATCAAGTGGTCATCGTCGCAACGCATCTCGATGAAAGTAGCGAGAGGATCGTGCGCTATCTCGGTGACAAGGGGATCGCCATCAATGTTCTTTGCTTCCAGGTGTTCGATCATGGCGGGCAGCAACTGCTGAGCAGAACTTGGCTGGTCGATCCCGTCCAGACGCAGGTCAGCGTTTCTACGCCGACTTCCCGAGGTCCGAGGGAGCGCGAGCCTTGGAACGGGCAATTCTATGCCTGCTTTGGCCACAGTGAGACGCGCGATTGGTCTGAAGGGCGAAAGTACGGCTTTATCAGTGGCGGCGGCGGAACGTGGTATAGCAACACCCTCAATCTACTCTCTCCTGGCGACCACGTCTGGGTAAAGGCACCTGGCTACGGCTTTGTGGGCGTGGGCGAAGTTGTAGGTCCACGTGAACCAATAACCGAGTTCAAGATTGAAGTTGACGGCGAAGAGCGTCCTGCGACGGAAGTTTTGCATGGCGGCACGTACCATCGGGAGGCAATCGATGATCCAGAACGGATGGAGTATTTCGTCCCAGTGAAGTGGCTGCACTCCGTGCCGATCGAAGCAGCGGTCAACGAAATTGGAATGTTTGGGAACCAGAACACGGTCTGCAAGCCCACAACACCAAAATGGCGCACCACCGTGGAGCGTTTGAAGGACCGATGGAGGCTCAATTTGGATCTGAAGTAGGTATCGGAAATTGCCAATGCGGCGCTCATCTCCAAAAATGAACTCAATCGAATGAGGTTCGGCATCGAACCCTATTCGGCCTCAGGGCAAAGGGGCCTCTATCGGGGCCTTGCTTGAAATCTCGGATGCAAAATGCAACGCTATCAATGAGATGGATGGTCATTTCGAGTCCTCTTCTGGCACCATTTGCAGATCAAATGTCGATGCCAGTAGCAACGGCGCGGCTACTGGCAGTTCCGCGCCACCATCTTCTCGAATTCGGCGCTTGCGCTGTCGTCGCGGCGCGCGAGGGTCTTGCTGGCCAGCGAGAGGGCTTCGCAATCGAAGCGGGTACCGTTCTCGCTTGTTTCGCGGACGATCTCGATGAAGGCGTCAGCGGGCATGACCCGGGCGCCGCGTTGCAGAAACTGATTGTGCCAGCGCGTGCCGCCACTCACGATGCCGGTCAGTGTCCGCCGTCCTTCGCCGCCGGGTTCAGCGAGGACAGCGGTGCCGAGCTCCTCGAGCAAGGCATCCTCGGTATTGCGGCGCAGGAACAGCGCGGCATATCGTTTCGCCGCTTCGGCTGCGTCGCCGGCGTCGAGGGCGAGGCGAAGCAGTGTCTCCTGTGCGAGAGGTTCGCGCCATCCGCGCTGGGCCGCGTACTGGATCGTGAGCGCGCTTGACTGGGCATCGCCGGCCGCAAACTGCGCCTGTGCCAGGATCCGGAGGTGCTCGGCCGGAATCGGACGCCTTTCGACCAGCCTGCGGGCCTCGACCAACATTCGGTCCGGATCGTCAGAATCGAGTGCAAGCGCCGCGATCGGGCGCTGGGCGACCGAACGGACCGGTTCGGGCACCTCACTGGCCAGGCCAAGGGTTTTGCCCGACTGTCGATCGAGCTGAACCCCCGCTGTGACAATGGCGATGGCAAGCAGCGCCAGCCGCCAGTTGATGCCTGCGATCATGTTGATTGCCCTCCCATCTCGGTCTCGCGGCTGCTTGAGAATCGCACGAGCAAGACCAATGCAAGGCTGGCAATGACCAGGAGCGCCTGGTTGCGAAGCGGATAGTCCGTAATGGATTGCAGCGCGATGCATAGAAGGACAGTGGCGCCTGCCCACGCAATCCAGCGGTCGGGAGAGCGTCGGGCTCGCCAGCTGAGCCAGCCAATCGTCACGAGCCAGGCGGCGACCAGCGCCAGGCCCGGCAAGCCCGCTTCGATCGCGACCTCGAGGTAGTCGTTATGCGCGCGGCCGGCCCGGCGCACCGTCATGTTTTCGAGCGATTCGTCGACCTGGAAGACTTCGCTGAAAGTGCCCATGCCCGAGCCGACGGGCCAATAGCGTTCCGCAGCATAGGTTGAATCATCCCAGATGTAGATGCGCGCATCCTCGATGCCCTTGTCGAACCGCTCGAGCGCCATCCCCATCCTGCCCGGGGACGATATCAGGATCGCTGCAAAGAGGGTCACGACAACGCCTGCTCCTGCGATCCAGATCCAGTGGTGCCCGCGTGGCATAAAGTGATGATAACGTGATCGGCCTGCGAAAATGCGGAAGCCGGCGATCGCGAGCGGTATCAGTGCCAGCACGATGGCGGTTCGCGACCGTGTCAGCACGATTGCGAGGACGAGTAGAACGCAGGTGACAAAGCGCAGCATGGGCGCGATGTGGTTCACGCGTTCGGGTGCCGGGAGAAGGGTGGCAAGCGCCAGCACGCCAACCAGGAAGAGACCGGTCGAATTGCGGTTGGCAAAGGTGCCGAACAGAATGCCCGGCATCGGGTTCTCCGGGTAGAGCACTCCGGTCTCCGAATTGCTGAGCACCTGGGGAACACCGAGCAGGAAGTTTGCCAGACCCAGGGCCACGGCGATCCATCCGATGGTGATGAGGGTCGATCGCCTGGAGCTGAATCCGATGACCAGGAGCGCAAGCGGAGCGATCAGGCCTGTCAATGCCAGGAGCGTGCGAATCGGGTCGAGACTGGCCGGATACCAGGCATTTGCGGCTCCATCTTCTGCAACAAGCGAGAGCGATTGCGCGACCAGTTCGCGCCCCGGAAGCGCGGTCCAGATCGCTGGAGGCAGGGGGATGATCTGAATCAATGGGACCAGCAGGGTCAGGAGAACAAGGGTGCGCAGCGCAAGCGGTGTATCGCTCCAGAACGCGAGAAATGCCTTCCGGTGGAACGAGAGCGCGACGAGGGCCGCGAGCTGCACCATCAGGTTGGCTAGCCCGTATTTCGAACCGCCCCCGCCCAGGGCTATGGCAAACACGAGAATCGCCAATAGCGCGATGAAAGTCGATCGATTGGCTCGGGCCGCCAAAACGGCGTCGTTCCGCGTCATTCCCACCCCTGCTTGTTGCTTGCCGATCCGGCCATGGCCCCTTGTTGCGCAGGCGGATTCGCGGCGCAAAGGAAAAATGGCAAGCATGGGCCCGCGCGCCAAATACCTTTCAGGCAAAGAAAAAGCGCCCGGGACGGACCCGCGCGCTTTTCTTCGGCTCCGGCGCTAGGCCGGGCCATACAGACCCTGTCGCTCAGGTGCCAGGCGACTGGTCGTTATCTTCGCTATCCACGGCGATGATGATGCCGGCGATCGCAGCAGCTGCCGCGAAAAGGGCAAGAATGACCGAACCGCCGCGCATTTCTTCGCCTTCGGCGTCGCGAGCCATGCCCGGCTGTGCGCTGGCGCTGGTGTAGACCGGCGTACTGTCGCTAGCACGGGTGTTGGCCTGGGCAGCGATCGGAGCGAAAGCCATGCTGGCTGCGGCCGCGGTCACCATCAGGCGAGACATCGATTTGATCATTGGATTGCACCTCTTTTGAATTCTTCAACGGGATTCCTAGTGCAGCGCACAAGGTTTGACAACAGGGTGTTACGAAAAATTGGTAAACGAAGCGTCCCCGTGCGTTTTCATGCCAATTTCCCGTCTAACGTCGGACTAACCGATCTTCGGTCGGTCGGTTCCGGTGCCCGGGGCCGGGTCTTGCTCCGAATCGGAAAGGATCGGCGCGTACCTGTCGATATCGCCGCCGGTTACGACGAAGTCCCCGTGAACCAGCCAGGCATGCGCACCGAAAGGCGCATCGCTCGGCAATTCGACCCCGATTCGCATCTCACTGGCAATGCCGAGCGATAACAACCAGTTCTGGGCGGCCATGGCCTGTATCAGGCAGTCGCTTCGCCACGGGAGCCGATCGGACAGGCGCGGAATGACATAGCCAATCCTGGCAAGCCGGCGCTCCAGTTGGCAATCGCCTCCGGTTGCGGCCTCTTGCGCGCGCCTGTTGCGTTCGGGGATGGTCCTGGTCTCGAAGGAGGCAAACGCGATGCGCGCGCGGATGAGCTCGGCCAACGCCCGCAGCCCGTAAGCGGCAAGCCAGCCCAGATCGCCAAGCGTCGGCTTTTGCCCCTCGGCCGGTATGTGAGTTTGCGCGCTATTCATCATGTGCCTATGAGTGCGCGCGGCCATGGCACACGGCCGGGCGGCCTGCCAAGTGTCGCTGAGCGCCAGGCCGCTTTTCACTTTTCGATTCCGTTCGGGAGCGTAGCGCACAGCAATGTCTGTCATCGGAGCCATATTCGAAATCGGCGGCACCAGCCAGGCGATGGTCGATGCGATGGAGCAAAGCCTGCGTGCGGTTCCGCACGACCAGGCCGCCCAGTGGCGCGAAGGGCCAATGGCACTGGCTTGTGCAATCCGTCACACGACTGGCGAATCGCATGATGCGGCGCAGCCCGTCACCACTGCCAACGGCAAATTCGCGGGCGTATTCGCAGGCCACCTGCTCAATCACGAAGAGCTTTCACGCGAGCTCGAGACCTGCGGGGTTGCGCTTCGCAATGCCTCGGACGCGGAGATCGCGCTGCGCGGATACGAGACCTGGGGCGCCGGCATCGCTGAACGATTGCGCGGGGAATTCTCGCTCATCATCGCCGACATGGCCCGCCAGCGCCTGTTCGTCGCGCGCGATCACCTTGGCTTCGTCCCTCTCTATTTCCGCAAGGAGAAGGGCAGGCTGATCGTGGCGTCCGACTTGCGGACGATCGCGGCGCTGAGCGAAACGCCGCTCGAACCTGACCGGTCCTATTTGGCGCAAGTCATCGCCAACCGCTGGTATCTGCGCGAGGAAACCGCCTGGCGGGGGGTTCGCCGGGTGGTGCGCGCTCACTGGATGACCTTTGACGGGGCACGAATCGCGAAGCAGCGATACTGGGAGCCGCCGACCGAGGTCACGATCCGCTACAAGAACGAGCGCGATTACGTCGAACATTACCGCGAATTGCTGTTCGACTGCGTTCGGCGATCGACGCGTTGCGACCGGCCCGTCGGTATCGCGGTGAGCGGCGGCCTCGATTCATCGGCCATATTCTGTGTCGCCGACCGGTTGGAACAGGACGGGCTCCTGCTCGCTCCGGGCTTTGCGGGCTATTCGCTCGCCGCGCAGCAGGGCAATGCGTTCGAACTCCCATACGCGCGCGCAGCTGCGGCCCATGTCGGACGAGAGCTGACCGAGGTGCCGCTGTTTGACCCCGACATCGACTGGTACACCGCCGATGCCGCCTGGCACCGCGACATCCCGATCCCTTCGAACGGTGCCATGATGCTCGACATGGAGCGTCGCGTGGTCGAGGACGGATCGCGCGTCCTCATCAATGGCAGCGGCGGCGACGAATGGCTGCAGGGCACAACGCAATATTACCGCGAATTCATCGCCGAGAGCGATCTCGCCGGGATCGGCGAGGCGCTGGCTCGTGATGCGAAAGCGATGGGTTGGCCAAGGGCCCTGCGCGAAATGGCAAGGCAGACCATCGCCGAGCTGACACCCGATGCCATCCGTCGCCCCATCCGCAAGCGCTTGCGAGCAAAACGCCGTTTAGGCCGAAACGCGATCGGGTGGCTGGCGCCGCAATGGCGCAATATGCTCGTCGAGGCCGAAGAGGCATACGAGGCCGAGATGCCCGACAATGGCGTTCACTGGGCCAAGCGCAACCTGGCGACCAGCCCGTTCAGCGATCTCACGCATGGCCTGATGCGGCGGCAACGCACGCTGATCGGTCTCGAATCGCGCCATCCCATGCTCAGCCGGGATTTCATCGAATTCTCGCTCCGCACGCCCGCGCACATCAAGCGAAAGGGGGCGGTAAGCAAGGCTATTCACCGCGAATCGATGCAGGGCATTCTGCCGCAAGTTATCCTCGACCGGACTTCCAAGGCTAACTTCACCAACACCAAGATCGACATGCAATTCGCCGATTACGTCCGCGCCCATGCGAATGATCACCTCGGTACGATGTGCGATCGCGAGGGGCTGCTAGAGGTCCTCGCGGTCGATTACAGCGCGCCGGAAGGCGATCTATGGGCATGGGAAATTTGGGGTCTTTACGCGTCCGCTGCATTTTTGTATCAGTGCAAACGCGTAAACGAGATTAACCCTGCCACTGGGGTGCAACAGGACAGGACCTGACCATGACCAAGACGACCGAGAAAAAAAAATACGAAGCTCCGCGCCTGACCGTCTTCGGTTCGGTTCGCAATCTCACCGGTGGCAGCGGAACCAGCTTCCGCGACGGTGCGATCACCAACGTCCGTTTCTGATCTGACGCGCTTGGCTGCAGACCTGCAGCCGCCGGCAGTTCAATCGAGAGGCGCTCCCATTGTGGAGCGCCTCTTGTTGTTTCTGACTGCCAGGCCATGCGATCGCCTGCTTGGGCCTAGGTGCTTGGCAAAGCGAGCTGAACGCGCAAGTCTGGATTGACCAACGAGATCGACGCGCCTGAGAGGCGAGCCTGATGGACTGGGAAGCCAAATCTCCACGCCCGCAAGAGGCGCTCGGTCAATCGCCTTACGACAGGTGGGTGGCACCGAACGGCACCTGCATGGCGGAATTTTACCGCGTCGATGACCGATACCTCTTGCGCTTTCCCGGCCAGGTCGACTTTTCCGTGCAGCCGGGCGCGAACGGCGATGCGCACGAGGTGACGGGATGGCCCGTGCCCGGTTGCGAGTCCGACCAGCTGGCCAACCTCTATCACAACGCTATCGAGCCGCTTCTGGGTAATCACACGGGCGGGCTGTTCCTTCATGGCAGCGCGGTGCGGATCGAAGGCGGCGAAGGGGCGATAGCGTTTCTCGGCCTCTCGCGCGGCGGCAAGACCACGCTCGCCGGCGCCTTTGCGCGGGCCGGCCATGCCTTCATGACCGAGGACGTTATCGACCTCGATTGTGAGGAGGGCACCTATTGGCTTCAGCCGAAGCGTTCGAAACTGCGGCTCTTTTCGGACAGCGCCCGCCACCTGATGGGGCCCGACACGAAAATCCGCGATGAAGATCGCAAGCAGGACATCGAGGCCGGCGACGAATTCCCCTTCGCCAGCGCCCCTGTAGCCTTGCGGCAGATCTACGTGCTCGGCAGCGACCACAACGCGCCTCTTTCGATCATGCGCTTCAGCCTGCAGGAAGCGCTCGGCGCGCTGATGCCCCATGCGTTTATCCTCGATGTCGAGGACAAGGCGCGGCTGCGGGGACATTTCACGCGGATGGCGGACCTTGCGCAGGAGATCGGCTGCTACGCCCTTGACTACACCCGCGATTACGCCGAACTGCCGCGCGTCATGGACGCGATCCTCGAAAATTACCGGACGCGGTAAAGTTTGGGGACGGCGCGCAAACAGCGGATGGCGAACAATGCAGGCACAAGACAAGCTGAAAAGATCCGACGATGTCGTCTCCCGCGAAGTCGGGGGCGAACTGGTCCTGCTTGATCTGGAAGGCGGGCAGTATTTCGGGCTCGACCAGGTCGGCGCGCGCGTCTGGGAATTGCTTGGTGACGAACCGCAAACGATCGCCAGCCTTGCAGATGATCTGGCCGGCGAATTCGACGCCCCGCGCGAGCGGATCGAGGCAGACCTGCTCGATCTCGCAACCCAGATGGGCGCGCAGGGCCTCGTGACCCGATTGGAGAACTAGCGGGCGTCGCTCGCGATTTCACGCACTCCGCCGGGCCCGACCTTGAGCACGCGATCGGCGAGGGCAAGGCTGGCCGGGCGATGGGTGATGATCATCACGGTGCGCCCCTCCAGCGATTCGACACAGTCTTCGACAAATGCCGCCTCGCTTTCGAGGTCGAACATGCTCGTGGCTTCGTCGAGGATCAGGATCGGAGGATCGCAAAACAGCGCGCGGGCAAGAGCGATGCGCTGGCGCTGGCCGCCGGACAGGCGCACGCCGTTATCGCCGATTTCGGTATCCAACCCGTCCGGAAGCGAGGCGATGAAATCCTCGGCCTGGGCGAGGCGCGCCGCCTTTGCGATGGCCTGTGGGCAGGCGTCCGCTTTCCCGAAGGCGATGTTTGCGCTCACCGTGCCGTTGAACAGCAGCGCGCGCTGCGGAACATAGCCGAACTGGCGGCGCAATGACTGGATCTGGAGCGCCTCGATATCGCGGCCATCAAGCCTGATAGTGCCTCGATCGGGGCGATAATAGCGCAGGAGAAGGCGGACCAGGGTCGACTTGCCCACCCCGTTTTCCCCCGTCAGAGCCACGATCTCGCCCGGGGCGATTTCAAGGTTGAGGTCCCTGAACACCGGGGCGCGTCCGGGATAGCCGAACTCGACCTGTTCGAACGCGATGCCGCCATCGGCTCGGCCGATCGTGTCGCCTTCATCATAGCCGGGCTCCGGCTCCAGCGACAGCACGCCTTCTAACCGGGCCAGCGTTCCGCGCGCCATCTGGTAGATGCCGTAGATGTTGGCCAAGCCAGCAACCGGCCGGGTCAAGAGCGCGGCATAGAGCAGGAAGGCGAAAAGCTCGCTCACAGGCCTGCCTTCGCCCGACAGCTGGTCGTGCGCCACAAGCAGGACGCCAATCGCGGCCACAGCGGCGAAAAGCGCCATGACCGGACCGATAAACGCGTTCAGCCTCGCCTGTCCCAGTGCGAGTTTCCGCGATTTTTCGGCCGCGGCGGCGAAATTTTTGCGATGCTCGGCTTCGACTGCGAAAGATTTGATGGCGGGCAGCATGGCCAGGTCGCGCTCGGTTATCGCGATCAGTTCGGCTTCGGCGCCGCGCACTTTCTGCGACACCTCGCGCAGCCGCCGCCCGGCGACTTTTGCCAGAACATAAAACGCCGGAACCAGCAGCGGGACGATGAGGGCCATCGCCGGATCGATCAGGAACAACACCGCAACCGCGCCCAAGGCAGTGACGATCTGGGCGGGCGCATTGGCGAGCGATGCGGCGAGGAAATCGCTGAGATTGCCGACCTCGTAGGAAGTGAGGGCGAGAATGTCTCCGCGCCTCGCGTCATCGTGAAAGGCGATCGGCATCATCTGGACATGGGCGTAGATGCGCTTGCGCAGCTCGGTGAGGATGCGGGTCGATGAACTTTCGGACAGAACCGCCGCAGCGATATTGAGCAGCGTCATCAGGACCAGGATAACGACGAGCGCCACGAGGACCTGCGTGAGATCGAGCGAGACCGACTGCCCGGAGCTGCCTGCCAGGACTCCCCCCAGCAATTGTGCTGCGAGCCAGGGCAAAGCGAGCGTTGCCGCCGAGCTCAGGAGTGTGAGCGCTGCGATCAGCAAGAGGTGACGCTTGAATTTCAGCGCCCATTCGATCCAGAATTTCAGGCTCATTGCGCCGCCGCCTTGCGCAGGGCACGCCGCGCGCTATCGGCCAGCCATCTGATCTGGAGGAGGGCGGTCGGCCAATTTCGCGCCTGCGGATAGCGCGTGAGCAGGTGCTTGCGCGGAGGCAGGCCGCGATAGCGCACCAGCCGCAGGCGTTCGCCCCAATCTGCCGTGCGCAGATCGAGCAGGAACTGGCTCACCGGGTCACGGCTCCCGAAGAGGATCGCGAGATCGCGGTCGAGCGGTTCGCAAGCGAGGCGGCGGGCGACGTCGGGTGGCACGCTCGTTCCGAGGTCGCGTGTGGCCCCGTCGAGCGCCTCTGCCACCAGGGCGGCGCAGCGGCGCTTCTCGCAACGCGCGGCAAGGGTCTCCCAGTCATCGCTGTTCATCGCAGCAGCAAGAAGGTCGAAATCGACCGACCAGATCAGGCGGCGCGCCCCGGTCACGCGGCCGCTTTCCGCGAAATAGCCGTGCTCGCGATGCCATTTCTGGTTGATCGCGGCGTGCAGGAGCATGGTCGAGGTCGCGGGCCTCGAGGCGTTTGGCGAAAGCCGGGGCAAGGCGACGCGATGAACGAAGAAATCTGACTGCGGCAATCGCGAGCGGAGGACCGGCCGGTCTGAGGGTTGCCAGTGCAGGTCGATCGCGTGCTCGAAGAAGCCGGCCGCCGGATGCAGCCAGCCTTCCTGGTAATTCAACCCATGGGGGTCGTCTCGCCGGTGCCAGCCCAAAGCGGCTAGGGTCGTGCGCGCCTTGTCGGCATCTTCGGGGCGGATGAGGAGATCGCTGTCGCCGCGCCGCCGGTCGGCCGGGTCGGCGTGAAAGGCATAGGCGAGCGCCGTGCCTTTCATCATCACACTTGCGATGCCTGCTTGCGCCAGGGCCTCGACCGCCTCGGCGATCAGTGCCCGGTGCGTGCTTTCCCATAGCCCGATCAGCCGCGCTTCCTCTGCGATGCGTTCGAGCAATCGAGGTGGCCAGCCGGTTAATGCCTGAGCGTGGCTGTGAAGCAGCATCACGATCCCGTGATATTCGATGCGCGCCCAGACATCCTGCCAGCTCGCATCGTTCTGCTCAGGCCAGGGTGCTCGGTCGCCTGCCCGCAGCCGGCGCAGCGTGGATGCAAGGAAACCGTTGATCGAAGTCTGGTCCATTCGAGCCCTGGCGCGTGGATACGCGACCCCTCGCCGCGCATATCTGGCCGCATGCAACAATTGCGCTGCTTTGGCCAGCATGGTGCCTGATGCTTTGAGCACGGCCAGATTAAGTGTTGACCACCTATTGGCCCACTGCAATGCGGTGGGCCTGCGGCTTCCAGCATGCTTGAAAGACGGGACAATAGTGAACACGACACGCAAAGGCATCATCCTGGCGGGGGGCTCAGGCACGCGGCTGTATCCGCTTACCCGCGGTGTCTCGAAACAATTGATGCCGATCTTCGACAAGCCGATGATCTACTACCCTCTCAGCACCCTGATGCTGGCCGGGATCAAGGACATCCTAATCATCACCACGCCTGAAGATTCCGCGCAGTTCCAGCGCGTGCTGGGCGATGGGTCCGATTTCGGTGTCGCGCTTTCCTATGCCGTCCAGCCCAGGCCCGAAGGCCTGGCACAGGCCTTTCATATCGGGGCTGATTTCGTCCGGGGCGGGCCGAGCGCGCTGATCCTGGGCGACAACATCTTCTATGGCCATGGCCTGCCCGAACTGCTGCGCAGTGCCGATGCGCGAAAGTCGGGATCTACCGTATTCGCCTACCGGGTCACTGACCCGCAGGCGTTCGGAGTGGTCGAATTCGACGACGAGGGCAAAGCCGTTTCGATCGAGGAAAAACCGCGCGAGCCTAAATCCAATTACGCGGTCACCGGCCTCTATTTCTACGACGAAACCGTCGTCGACCGTGCGCGCGATCTCAAGCCTTCGGGGCGAGGCGAACTCGAGATCACCGACCTCAACCGGCTCTATCTCGACGAACGGGCGATGTCGGTGGAAATCATGGGCCGCGGCTTCGCGTGGCTCGATACCGGGACGCAGGCTTCGCTGCTCGATGCGGCGACCTATGTCCGCATCACCGAAGAGCGCCAGGGCCTCAAGATCGCATGTCCCGAAGAAATCGCATGGCGACAGGGTTTCATCGACGACGACAGGCTCGCCGAGATCGCCGAACCGCTCAGAAAGTCGGGCTATGGCGAATATCTCCTGCAATTGCTCGAAAGACCGGTGCTCTCGTGAAGATCACGAAGACCGCCATTGCCGGCCCGTTGATCATCGAACCGCGCGTATTTGGCGATGATCGCGGGTTCTTCATGGAAACCTGGAACCAGGCCGCCTTTGCCGAGGCCGGGCTGGACATGGGCTTCGTGCAGGACAATCACAGCCATTCGCAAAGGGGTGTCTTGCGGGGGCTGCATTTTCAGAACCCCGGCGCTCAGGGCAAGCTCGTGCGCGTCGCGCGTGGTGCGGTTTACGATGTCGCGGTCGATCTGCGCCGCTCCTCGGCCACTTTCGGGCAATGGGTGGGTGTCGAACTGACGGCAGAAAACAAGCGCATGTTCTGGGTGCCAGAAGGTTTCGCGCACGGTTTCCTGACCCTGAGCGATGACACCGATTTCCTCTACAAGTGCACCGCGCCCTATGCGCCGCAGGACGAGCACACACTGGCCTGGGATGACCCGACGGTCGGCATCACCTGGCCGGATACGGGCTGCGACCCGATCGTCTCGGAAAAGGACGCTGTCGGCCTGGCGCTTGCTGACGTGCCGGCTTTTTCATGAAGGTCCTGATCACCGGAGCTGGCGGGCAATTGGGCGGTGCGCTGCAAAAGACCGCGCCGTCGTGGGCGGACATCACCGCGATCGATATCGCCGATGTCGATCTGACCGACCGCGAGGCGCTCGCCGCCTTCATCGACGGGGCTGCGCCTGAGCTCATCATCAATGCCGCCGCCTATACTGCGGTCGACAAGGCGGAAAGCGACGAGAATCTCGCCCGGTCGATCAACGCCGATGCCGTCGCGGTCATGGCGCAGAGCGATGCGAAGCTCGTCCATGTCTCGACCGATTTCGTATTCGATGGCTCCTCGCCGCGCGCCTATCGACCCGAGGATGAGCGCGCGCCGATATCGGCATATGGCCGGACCAAGGCCGAGGGCGAGGACCACGTTCGAGATGGGGACATCCTCGTCCGCACGGCCTGGGTCTACGAGGCAGGCGGGGCGAATTTCGTGCGCACCATGCTCCGCCTGATGGGCGAACGCGACGAACTTGGCGTTGTGGCCGACCAGATCGGTGCGCCGACCTGGGCCACCGGGCTCGCACGAGTGATATGGGGGCTGGTCGAAAGCCAGGCGCGAGGCACCTTTCATCACAGCGATGCGGGCACGGCCAGCTGGTACGATTTCGCCGTGGCCATCGCAGAAGAAGCACATGCGCTCGGCATGTTGTCGAACATGCCGACGATCCGTCCGATCGCGACCAGCGATTATCCCACGCCCGCACGCCGACCGGCGTTCTCGCTGCTCGATTGCAGCGCGACGCGGCGCCTGCTTGGCGATGACCCGATCCATTGGCGCACGAACCTGCGCACGATGCTCAAAGAGGAAAAGGCCCTTGGCTAACATGCTCGTCACCGGCGGCGCCGGCTTCATCGGTGGCAATTTCGTCCATTACTGGGGTGAGTGCCATCCCGGCGATGATGTGGTCGTGCTCGACGCGCTCACCTATGCGGGCAACCGTTCCACCCTTGATGGAGCGGCGAATTGCGAACTCGTCGTGGGCGATATCCGCGACACCCAACTTGTCGAGGACTTGCTCCGCAGCCACGCGATCGACACCATCGTGCACTTTGCCGCCGAAAGCCATGTCGACCGCTCGATCACCGGGCCCGATGCGTTCATCGACACCAATATCCTCGGCACGAACAGCCTGCTCAAGGCGGCGCGTGCGGTCTGGCTCGATGGCGACGGGCGCGATCACCGGTTCCACCACATCTCGACCGACGAGGTGTTCGGGTCGCTCGGCATGGACGATCCTGCCTTCAGCGAGACGACCGCCTATGCCCCAAATTCCCCCTATTCGGCATCGAAGGCATCCTCCGATCACCTGGTGCGCGCTTATCACCACACGTTCGGCCTCGAGGCGACGACGACCAATTGCTCGAACAATTACGGGCCCTACCAATATCCCGAAAAGCTCATCCCGTTGTTCTTCCTGAACGCGCTGTCGGGCAAGCCGCTGCCGATCTATGGCGACGGGATGAACGTGCGCGACTGGCTCCATGTCGAGGACCATTGCTGCGGGATCGAGGCATGCCTTGCCAAGGGCCAGCCGGGCGAAACCTACAATATCGGCGGAGGCGCGGAACTTCCCAACATGGAAGTGATCGATGCGATCTGCCGTGAGGTCGACCGGGCCTTCGAAGAGATCGAGGGCCTTGCCGAGCGTTATCCCGAAGCGCCTGCCGCCAAGGGGCGCAAGAGCGAGACGCTCAAGACCTTCGTCACCGACCGCGCCGGCCACGACCGCCGTTACGCGATCGACGAGACCAAGGCCCGCAAGGAACTGGGCTATGCGGCCAGCCGCACTTTCGACGAGGGCTTGCGGCAAACCCTGCGCTGGTATCTCGATCGCGAAGACTGGTGGCGCCCGCTGCTCACGCAGTGACCGGCCAGCTGGTCAATCATCCTCGACCTGCCGCGCCGGGTTCCCGCGCACGCGCGATCCTTCGGGCAAGTCCCTGGTGACGACCGCGCCCGGTTCGATCACCGATCCCGCTCCGATCGTGATGCCCGGCATGATAATGGCACGCACGCCAATGACCGTGTCGCTGCCGATCCTGGTGTCGAAATAGATGCCCCGCGTCATGTCATGCGTGAGCACCGAGGCTTCTTCGTCGATCACGCAGTTTTCGCCGATATGGATGCCGCGCGGCCAGGTGCGGTCGATATAGGCGCTTGCCGCGATCCAGGCGCTGGGGTGAATATCCATCCCCCAGACACGCTTGCGAACGAGGGCATCAAGGCGCTGACGCAGGCTGCGCGCCCTCTTAACGCTGCGGGTCGAAGTCACTATGACGCTGTCATCCGGCGCAATTCTGTCGGTCATGTACGGGTGATCCAAGCAAATGCCTTTGAAGTCCCTAAACGTTCTGCGACCGCTGCGTCTACGGATTACCGGCCTGCGCCGCAAATGGCTCCGGCTGCGTCACGGCATCCACCTTGCCGATACTGTCAGCCTCTCGCTCAAGGCGCGTTTCGTCAGCGGTGCGCCCGGTTCGATCCGAGTGGGGACCGATACGCTGGTCGCGTTCAAGACATTGGTGGTGTCGAGGACCGCTGAAGGGTCCGTGCGCCCCGTCACGATCGGCGACAATTGCTTCGTCGGGGCAGGGTCCGTGATCTTGCCGGGGGTCACAATCGGCAACAACAGCATCGTGGGCGCCAGCGCGGTCGTGTTCGAAGATGTTCCCGCGCGCTCGATCGTCGCGGGAAATCCCGCCCGCGTGGTCGCGAGCGACGTTGATATCCTGCCTTTCGGGCGGCTTCCCGAAGCCGATGACAACACACAGAAATACTGGTTCGACCAAGCTGGAAGATGACCGGCTGTTGTGGTAGCGCGGCTGCACGATGGGCGTCGGACGAGCGCTGCAATCGCTTTCCCAATCATGGACGATGCCCAAGTTGAGCCAGCCTCATTCCCAAAGACAGATAAGGATCGGCCTGGTCGGCACCTTCGAGGTCGCCAATTTCGGCGACTGCATGTTCCCGGTTGTCTATCGAAGGCTGCTGGCACAGCGGCTGCCCGATTGCGAGTTCCGGTATTTTTCCCCGCGCGCAGCCGAGCGTTCGCCGCTTGCGGATTACGGCCCTGTCAGGCCACTGCCCGCCCGGTTGGAAGATGCGTCGTTCGATGTCGACGTGCTGATCCAGTGCGGCGGCGAGACGCTGTCGCTCGGCCACAGTTCGGGCACCTACAATTTCCCGGCATCGAGCTTGAGCGCGTTTGCCCGTATGTGGCTTGCGCCCACACTTGCCGCGTCACGGGGCGAGACGCTCTTCTTCGTTCACAGCGTCGGCATGCCGACGATCAATCTCGCACCGCAGCCTCTGATTGCCAAAGGCCTCGAATATGCGAACAAGGTCAGCGTGCGCGACGCAGTGACCTCCGATCGGCTCGGGCAGAAATTTCCGGTCGAAGCCGATCCCATGTTCGCCTTGTCAGACTGTCTCGATCGCGAGGTCTTCGAACAGAAGGCGAGAGCGGTCCTGCCCCAAGCGTTCGAGCCCAATGGCTACGTCTGTGCCCATATATCGGCGCCATACCTGGCTGACGGGATCGAGCCATGGTGTGAGCAGATATTGCAGATCACATCGCAAACCGGCCTCAAGGTCCTGCTGCTGCCGGTCTGTCATTTCCTCTGGGATCGCGAAACGCTGGCATCGGCGCGTCAGATCCTGATTGCCAGGGGCATGGCGCCAGAGAACGTGCAATTGCCGCTTCCAGGTCACGCTGATGTCGATGCGACGGCGGCGCTGATCGGAATGTCGGGGGGCGTGGTCTCCAGTTCGCTTCATGCGCTGGTTACCGCAGTCTCCTTCGGAGTGCCCTTTGCCGGCTATGGCGGCAAGGGAAAGAGCGCGGGCAAGCATCGTCAGACGCTGCTGGCCGCCGGCATCGACTTTGGCGTCGTGACCGATGTGTCGCAGCTCGCCGCCACGCTCGGCGAAGTGAGGAAACAAGACCTTGAGGCCGTGCGCGAGGAGGCAATCGGACGCGCCCTTTCCGGTTTCGACCGGCTGGTCGCGTCGATCAGCGAGGGGGAGCGCGAGGCGCGGCCGATGCCTGCCGATCTGATCGAATGCCTGGTCGAGCAGGACCGCGCTCCGACGCGGCACCTCGGACAAGAGGCCAAGAGGCTGATCCTGCGCATGCTGAAATCGGTCCCGGCGATTGCCGCTGCGCTCGAAACGCGCCACCGCGCCAAATTGCTCAAGATTGTCTCGAAATAGGCGGAGTTGCTGGTAAGAGGCCCTATGGCGACTGTTCAACCATCCGGAGGATATGCGCGCGCGCCAATGCCCATGCGGCGGCCGTGGCATGTCGGGCCCAGCCAGCGGGCATCGGTGATCACCGTGCTGCCGCTGATTGCGCTCGCCTATTCCTTTCTTTTCCTGCCGATCGAGGTGAAGGCGAACTTCGCCGGCTTCAATATCTACTCGTTCCGCGCGGCAATCCTGTTGCTCGCCATTCCGGCGGTCAACCGGTGGGTGCGCGACCAGCCGACTTTCGGCCTGGCCGATATTCTCGTGCTGGTATCCTGCCTATGGACGATGCTCGCATTCACCTATCGCGACGGGTTCGGGAACGGGTTCGTCCGATCCGCAGCAATCTTCATCGACACTTTCGGGGCCTACCTCATCGCGCGGACCTCGATCCGCTCGTTCAACGACGTGCGGGTCTTCCTGATCCTGCTGATCCCGGGCCTTGCCTTTGCAGGCGGTTTCTTCGCTCTCGAAAGCGTATCGGGCAGGCTCCTGGTCCGGCCGACCTTTGCCTCGCTCTTCGGTGCAGCCGTCAATTACGAAGGCGGCGTTGCCCAGGGCGCGCTCCACCTCCTGACCGAACGGCGGTTGGGCTTGCTGCGCGCCTACAGCACCTTCTCCTATCCAATCCTCGGCGGGAC
Source organism: Qipengyuania nanhaisediminis (assembly GCF_045862805.1). GTDB lineage: Bacteria > Pseudomonadota > Alphaproteobacteria > Sphingomonadales > Sphingomonadaceae > Erythrobacter > Erythrobacter nanhaisediminis_A. The sequence continues at coordinate 62,601 of NZ_AP025760.1, read as the reverse complement.
AATCCTCGCATCGCTTCTGCCAGTGTATCTGAAGAGCGGTCTCAGGGGCTGGCCGCTGGTCGCAGGCGCGATGGCTTGCGCGCTCTCGTTCTTCTCCGTTTCCTCGGCGGCGATCGTTGGCATCGCGATGGGGCTGGGCCTCATTTTCTTCGACAAGATCCTGCCAAGTATGAGGCCGTTCAACTGGTACTTCGTGCTGGGGATTGCGGGCGCTTACGGGCTCGTGGTGAATTTCCTTTTAGAAAGCGGTGTCGTGGGCGTGATCGGACGGTTCACGCTCAATCCGAGCACAGCCTATATCCGCCGCCTCCAATGGGATTACGGGCTCCAGTCGATCGAGAAGCACCCGGTTTTCGGGATCGGGTTCAGCGAATATGTGCGCGCTGACTGGATGACATCGGCGATCGATGCCCATTTCCTTTTCATCGGTATCAGGGACGGGCTTATCACGCCGTTGGCGCTGCTGGCGGCATTCGTCGTCATCATGGCAACGATAGGCAAGCGCTCGCGGTTTCTTGCAAGGCACGACCGCGACCTGCTCATCGGGATCAATTTCATGCTCGCGGTGCTGCTGTTCGCCTCGATGACGGTAACCTATTTTTCCGAGGCCAATATCTGGTTCATGATGGCGCTTGGGCTCGCGGCGAGTTGTGCCCATGCGCACAGGCGTGTGCGGATGCCGGCTCCGCCCATGCGGCCACAGGTCCGACCCTCAGCCAATGCCGTGCCGCATCCCCCGGGCCAGGCCGAGCGACCCCAGCCCTAGCGGCCCATTTCCGATGCTCGCTCGCAACAGCGCTATTTCGATCACGGGGAGCATCATTCCCGTCATTGTCACGATCGCGACGCTCCCGGCGCTGCTTTCGGCCATCGGGGTCGAGCGATACGGCGCGCTGGCGATCTGCTGGTTGATCCTGATCTATGTCGGGCAGGCGGATTGGGGGCTGGGCAAGGCGGCGACCTATCGGGTGGCTCGCCTTGGCGGACGCGATGAACCGGGCATCCGCGAGACGATGACAACCGCCATTCTCACTGCGATCGTCGTCGGCACGGTCATGGCGGTGCTCGCATCAGCCGTCTCGTGGGTATTCTTCGCGCACTTTTTCGACGTTTCGGAGTCATTGCGCGCCGAGCTGCTCGATTGCATCGGGTTGATCGGCGCGGCCACGCTGGCCACCAGCCTGCTTCAGGTGATGTATGGCGTCCTTGCCGGGCGCGAACGCTTTGCCAGCGCGACCGCGGCCATGACCTTGAGCAATGCGTCCCTGCCGGTGCTTGCCCTGGCCACGGCCTTGCTCATCGAGGCGAGCATGCCGGCCTTGATGGTGGCGACCGTGCTGGGCAGGGCGGTCGGTGTCCTGCTGGCTGGCATCGACATCTGGCTGTCTCAGATCAGGGGCCACAAGACCCGTTTCAGCATGGATACCGCACTCAAGCTGCTGGGGTTCGGGTTCTGGATCATGGCGTCCTCGTTCACCGCCCCGGTGCTGGTCACGATCGATCGCATGATCATCGGCAGCACGCTGGGCGCAGCCGCGGTTTCGGCCTACACGATCCCCTACCAGATCGTCAGCCGGCTCCAGCTGGTGCCGCAATCGCTGATGAATGTCGTGTTCCCGAGGCTGTCCGTCGCGCAAGGCGCCGAGGCGAGGAAAACGGCCGCGCATTACGCCGTGACCATTTCCGCACTTTTCCTTCCGATCGTCATCGGGCTGATCTTTGTTTTCGAACCGCTGCTAGAATTGTGGCTGGGCGATGCCCTCGACGACCGCTCGATCCTAGTCGGAAAGGTGCTTTTGTGCGCTTTTCTGTTCACGGCGATTGCCCAATCAATCGCGGTTTTCCTGCAATCGCAAAATCAGGGCCGATTCGTCGCGAGCTTCCAGCTCGGCGAGATCGTTCCCTATGTGATTGTCCTGGTGTTCTCGGCAGGTCGGTATGGTCTGCTCGGCGTTGCGGGCGCATTTCTGCTGCGCCGGATAATCGAGACGATCTTCTTCGTCGCCAGGTCGGGTTACGGCAGCTGCCAGTTCTGGCTTTCACAGGTCCCCGCTATCCTGGGTGTGGTCGCTGCACTCTATCTGGAGCCGCAACTGACCACGCTTTCCTCGCGGCTTGCTCTGGGAACCCTGATAGGCATCGCCGCCTTTGGCCTCGCTGCTGTGGCTGCGCCTAGGGACCTACGGCAGGGGCTGTCGGACAAGGTCCGTCAACTCCTGCCAGGGTCCTGATTGCCTGAATCGGCTGCCTGATCAGAGGGCAGCGCCCGCCGGGGCCGCTCCTTCGCGTAGCGTATCCGCAAGGGCCGGAGCGATGACCGGCGTCTTGAGGTTTGAAAGCAACAGGCCGGCGGGCGCGAAATTGCCGTTGGTCGCGTCAAAAAACAGGGACAGGTGGTCGCCGCCCAGGCTGGTATCGACGCCGCCGTCAGGGGCCGTGCCATCGGCTGTCACGTGATTGCCGATCAGCATGACATCGGGATCGACCGCGGAGCCGCCGCTGATATTCAGCTCGCGCGTGACATTGTTTGCAATCAAGGTGTAACCATCCCCGTCATAGTCGCTGTCCTGCCGGACGAGCAGTTTCTGTGTCGGCAGCGAATTGTGGGCAAAAATCACGTGACTGTGATCGTTGTTGAGCTGCGAAGACAGGCCTTCGTCGAGCGATCCGAGCTTGTTGAAGAAAGCGTTTCCTACAAAGGCTGCATCGTTGATCCCGCCGGACCCTGTGACCAGCATGTCCTGCGCATCGATTTGCCAGCCGGTGTTGAAGGCGAACACCACGTTTTCCCGCACCGACCCCAGGTTGGGAAGTTGGTAAAGGTCGGAATGAATGTCGAAATGCGTGGGCAGGGTGATTGCGCTGCTTTTGGCGTCGAGATCGGTAAAGCCAGCCCCGTTGGTGGTGCCCGGGAACGAAAGCGCGGCGGCAAATCGGCTGTTGTCGAGCAAGGTTGCCGTCCAGTCCGGCTGGGCGTTGATGAAGTCGACGACATTGGCCACCGAGTAGTTGGTGGCATCGCGATAGGCCTGTTCGGTGGATTCAATAACGAAGCTCGCAACCGCGACACCATCTTCCATCAGCGTCAGCGAGCGCAGGTTCGATGCGTTGTTGCCGGACAGCGAGATCGTCGCGCTCGACGCGGCACCGACATATTGCAGCGAAATGGCGTCGATATTCGCGTAATAGGGCGCGCTCGAATGGTCGACGAACGTGTTGGCTATCGCGCAGGTCGCATCCTGCAAGGCGTCTGCCCAGGTGGCCGACGTGCGGTTGCCGCGCGCGAGTGCAGACTTGTCGCCCCAATCATTGACGTCGCTGATGATGCAATCGGTAAAATATGCGCCGCCGCGAAACAGCGAGGGCACGATGTTGCGCGGTCGCATCCGCCACAGATCGTCGCGGCCGCGGCTCTGGACGATGTTGCAGCCGTCGAGCCAATGATGGCGGCTAGTGCTTTCGGTATAGAATTCGAGCGATTCCACCATGTCGATGGTGATGTTCGATCCCTTGAAGTGCAGCCGGTCATATTGCGGCCGCATGCGGGTGAAATCGAACGGAAGGGCGGGAGGATCCTGCCGGAAAGTCACCGGCGCTGCCGCTTCGATCGTGCAATAGCCTCCCCCGTGATGCGATCCGCCGCTCGCGAGGTCATATGTCCCCGGTTCGATCACCGTGATCCGTGGATGCTGGGCATCCTGGGCCCGCAGGAAAGCAAAGGCGCTTGCCATGGTGGTGTGATCGGCGCCGCCTCCGGCAGCAACGGTCACCTCGAAATCATGGGCAGTCGCGGCCATCACGAAGGGATACGGACCGATCACCCGGCTCTGCATGATTGCGTCGCTGGGCACCGCCTCGACATAGATGTCGGCAATGCCTGTGCGGTTCGAAGGCTTGGTCAGCGTAACCCACCATCCGTATATCGAATAGGTGCTGCCGTCAGGGCGCGAAAAGGTGCGGAACGCGGGCGCGTCGACCGTGACCGTGTCGCCTTCGCAATGAAAGCGGACATGCGACAATCCCAGGTTTTCGAGCAGCGAGCCATTCTCGTTTGCGGCGGCAAAGACTCCGATCACCTTGGCCCCCGTCACGGTCTGCCGGGGAGGCTCGAGCATCCGGCAAACCGGCTTGGCTGTCTGCCGGACGGGATCAGCCGGGATCGAGGAGAACCCGCTCGAAGCCGCGCCCGTCCAGCCGGCGCCTGGCGTGAGCAGTGAATTTCCGGCTAGCCCGAACGGAAACGCGGCCCGCCGCGACCCTCCGCTTCCAAAGCCTGCGCCAAAGCCAAAGCCTGGCATCACAGCAGGCCCACGATGTCGGCAGCGGTGGTGCCCGCCTGGCGGATCGCCGAAGGCCTGATATCGAGGATGACGCCGCTGGGGAGATTGCGAAGGGTGACGTCGGCATCGCTATCCACACCCTGCAGAACCAGATCGCCGCCAGTACCAATATAGATTGCCTTGGGGACGACCGTCAGGTCGGCATTGTCGTCAGGGACGATGCCAAAACAGTCGCGAGCAGGGGCGGTGACACTGTCAGTGGATGCGAATTTGTCTTGCGGCATGGTCATTCTCCTTGGGTTCGACCCGCGAACATAAGTAGAACTTTTAGTGTAGGAAAGACATTCGTGCCTCGTCAATTCAGCGCCGCGCCACGGGTCGCAGGGGCATCTTCGATCGCGAGATGAGCGCTGGCCAGATCCATCACTGCAACGCTATAAACCCGTCGATGAACACGCCAGAAACCTGCTGTGCGCGGCCCGAGCTCACGTCACCCGATCAGGCCGAAGTCACGGTCATCATCGTGAGTTGGAACACGCGAGATCTCACATTGAAGGCCATCGAGACCCTGCTGGATAACGCCGGCGATGTGTCGATGCATGTGGTGGTCTGGGACAACGATTCGAAAGACGGATCGGCCGAGGCAATCGCCGAGCAATTTCCCGGCCTCCGAGTGATCGCGCATGACGAGAATATCGGTTTCGCCCTGGCGAATAACCGCGTCGCTGAGATGGCGACGAGCGAGTGGCTGCTGCTTCTCAATCCCGACACCGAAACCCATCCGCGCGCCATCGAGAACCTGCTGCGTTTCGCCAAGGCGCATCCGGAGGCCGGGATCGTCGGCGGCCGCACGGTGTTTCCCGACGGATCGCTCAATCCGGCATCGTGCTGGCGCAAGTCCACTCCGTGGAGCCTGTTCTGCCAGGCCTTCGGGCTTTCCCGCATGTTCCCGGACTCGCCGGTCTTCAATTACGAGGCGATCGGCGGTTGGCGCCGGGACAGCGTGCGCGAGGTCGATATAGTCGTCGGTTGCTTTTTCATGATCCGCCGTGCCTTGTGGGAAGAGCTTGGCGGGTTCGACCGCAAATATGTCATGTATGGCGAGGAAGCCGACATGTGCTTGCGCGCCGCCGAGCGGGGTTATCGCCCGATGATCACGCCCGATGCTCAGATCATGCATCTGGTTGGTGCCTCGACGAATCTGCGCAGCGAAAAGCAGATCCGGCTGATGAAAGCGCGCGTTTCGCTGATCGACGACCATTGGCCGGCAGCGTTCAAGCCGATCGGCCGTGCGCTGATGTGGTTCTGGATCGCGAACCGCCGCCTTGCCTCGAAGCTGATCGGCCTGGTCAGCAAGAACCGCGGCGACGCGGAGGAATGGCGCAAGATCTGGAATGCGCGCCACGAATGGCTGCGCGGCTACTGACAGTCTCAGTATCGAAGCGCGACTGACAGACCGTCGGCAAAAGCGGCGGCAATCGCGGGGCGCCGGAAGCGCTCGGAGGCCGGCGAATGTTGCCATTCGGCGAGTGAGCCCTTCATTTCGCTCTCGTTTTCGACGGCATAACGCATGGCATCGGCGATCGCCCGCGGGGAACCTGCATCGACCGCGATTGCAAAAGGCAGGCCGTCGAAATATCCGTCGATCGCAGTGCTCGCGGGATAAATAATCGGTAGGCCGGCGAAGAGCGCCTCGACGAACACGAGCCCGAAGGACTCCGCGACCGAGGGCATTACGAAGGCAGACGCCGCATTGAGCCGGTCGCGCAGCGCCGCGCGGTCGAGCGGTCCGGCTAAGTCGATCAGGTCACTCTCGCCAGTGATCGTCCTACAGGCTTCGAAATCGTTGGTTTCGCCGCCTCCGATGATCGCGAGCGGCCGGGTGAAACCTTCCTTGCCGAGCATTCTGGTGGCCTCGGCGAGCCGGCCCAGGTTTTTCACTTTCCGGTTTTTCAGATGAAAGACCGAGACCAGTTCGCCGCGCGTCACCCGCGGTGCGATCGGGGTGTCGAGGTCGGTTGGGCAGGGCAGCAATCTGATCGGGTCGTCACGTTCGCCAAGCATTTCGATCACGGCATCGCGGGCGCAAGGCGCAAAGGCGAAGACCGTCTTCGCATGGCGGTAGATCTCGCGGAAACGCGGATGCAGATCCGGGCGTGCGCGCAGGATCTTGCGGTCCGTATTCCCCTGTATCGTGAGAGCGAAGGGCAGGCCCGTCAGCTTCGAGGCTTCGGCTACGGCGATTCCTTCGACGGTGAGCTTGTGCGCGACCAGGAGATCGGGCTTTCGGTCTGCCGCGCTGACACGGCTTGCAATATGTGCGCCCAATCGGTCGAGCATCACCTTGTGCATTATTCCGCGCCCAGGCGCCGCATAGCTCAGAGCTGTTCCGTGTTCGAATGCGACGGAATCGATCTCAGCGCCGATTGGCATCGCGCCGATCGCACAACGTGCCGCTTCCCAGAAATGCGGCCCTTTGCGGTTTATGGAAACGACGCGATGGTCGAACCGGTCTGCGGTCAGCTCGATGAAGCTTCTTATGACCGGCGTCTTGAAGGGCTCTACGGGGTCGGGAAAGTCGGCGCTGACATGGAGGATGCGGGCGGTCATCGGTCCGACGATGCGATCAGATGATAGGTGACGTCGGCGCCGGGGTAATCACCAAACCTGCGCGCATGACGTACCCCAGATCAGTCATGACCATATTGATAATAGCCGTACTGGTAGTTGTAATCCTGCCCGGCTTCGAGAGCGCGGTATTTCGTCAGGATCACGCCTAGCATCTTTGCACCGCCCGCGAGCAGGCGGCGCTTGGCCGCCTTGGCCTTGCCGAACTGGATGCGGTTGGCTTCCATCACGAAGATCGTTCCATCCACCACACGTGCGACCATCGGCGCATCGGCGAGACCCATGACCGGGCACGAATCGAAGATGATCAGCGAATAGTCGTCGCGAACATTGGCGATGAGGTCGCGCAGATAGGGTTCTGCAAGAAGCTCGGTCGGATTGGCCGGAATCTCGGCGATGGGAAGGATGTCGAGGTTTTCGTGCACCCCCTTGACGAGAGCCGTTTCGAGATCGGTATGGCCCAGCAGGACCTCGACGAGGCCGACCTTGGGTTTGCCGAGGTGAAGCAGCTTGGCGATGGACGGGCGACGAAGGTCGGCATCGATCAGCAAGGTCTTGCGCCCCATGCGTGCGAATAGCTCGGCCAGGATGACGGCGGTTGTGGACTTGCCTTCCGATGCCTCGGTCGAGGTCAGTTGCAGGACGCTCCGGTCGCGCGGCAAGGAGAAGTCGATCGTCGACCTGATCGATGCGTAGGCTTCCATCAGGGCGCTCAGGTCATTGCCCGAAACCTCGATTTCCCGGTCATCGACATAGGGGGTTTGACCGAACAGCGAGAGGCCGAGCTTGTCCTCGACTTCCTCGAGCGAGCGGATGCGATCGTCGAAGGTCTCGCGAAGCAGCGCAAGCCCGCCCGCAAGCCCGAGCCCGACCAGCAATGCCATGGTCATGTTGCGCAGCAGGCTCGGCGAATATGGCGAGGTGGGGATCGTCGCGTTGTCGAGTTTGACGAAGGCGCCGGTATCGACATTGGCAGCGCTCGAAATCTGGTTGTAGCGCGTCAGCAGCGACTGGAGTTGCCCGCGCAGCGCTTCGGCCTCGCGTTCGAGAACGCTCAGCTGGACCTGGTTGTCCTGCTCGGCCAGCGTGTCGTTGGTGAGGCCTGCAAGCTCGCGCTCGAGCGCTTGTTCCTGGTTACGGGCGACCACGAATTCGTTGCGGACCGTGGACTTGATCTCGTTGGCGCTCTGTTCGATCTGCGAATCGAGTATGCGGATCTGTTCGAGCAGGTTCCTGATCTGCGGGAAATCGTCATTGTATCGCTGGCGAAGCTCGACCAGCTGTGTGCGCTTGGCGATCCGGTCGGTGACGAGGTTTTGCAGGACAGGATTGGTCTGGACTTCGGGAAGCTGCGCAGCAGGCACCGACTGGATGGCCCGCCAGCGCTGTTCGGCCTCGATCCGTGCGGCACGCGCCTGCGAGACCCGCGAATTGATGCTCGCGAGGTTGGCAGAGGTCAGGGTCGCAGGCGCCGCGGTTTCATCTATGCCGGGTTGCACGATGATGCGGGTGCTGCGCGCGTAATCGTTCGCCGCGCGTTCGGCTTCCTCAAGGCGAACCCTGATCGTCTCGATCTGGTCCTGCAGATAGCCTTGCGCGTATTCGTTGGTTTCAAGCGAACCGCGCGTGTCCGATTCCGCGAATGCGTCGGCATAGGCGTTGGCAAGCTCGGCTGCCAGCACCCGGTCCGAAGACCGGTAGCTGATCGTGATCACCCAGTTCTCATCGGGAAGCGCCGCGGAAACCGAGCTTTGCAGCAGGCTGACGGCGGCCTCGCGCTTGGTGCGGCTCCACTCATCGTCATCGAGGCCCGGCGGGCGGGTGGAATCGAACTCGGCTCCCAGAAGCGCGTCGCGCTCGTCAAGATTAAGGCGGTCGACCACCACTCCGGCAAGGCTGCGGCTCTCGATCACCGCGATCTGGGTCTGGAGAAAGTCGAAAACCTGGTTGCTGGCGATACCGCCCTCAATGTCCTGACCCTCGACGATATATTGGCCGTAGGGTTCGACCCGGACAGTCGAACGGGCCTCGTACATTGGGGTCGCGAGCAGGGTGATCACGAGGCCGGCGATCGCTGCCGCGAGCACGACGAATGCGAACAGCCAACGCTGGCGATAGAGGATTCCGCGAACGGCCGAGAGGTCAATCAGCTGCTGCGAAGCACTCTGCTGCGCAAGCTGGCCCTCGGGCATGTAGGAATCAATCCAGCCTTGGCGCGGTCCGTGGTCGGGCGCCTCGATAATCGAACGATCATTCATGTTTTGGTTCAGTTAGATGAATTGTTCAGTGCCGGGCCGGCAAAAATTCCGAAAGCCGGCAGGGCGCGCAGGAAATCCTGCCAGAACACCGACAGCCCGTCGGTGCCCATGACCACGCGGTCGCTCGGTTCGAGGATGGGATCAAGCATCGTGCCCTGCATTATCTGGCCATAATCGAATTTCGCGATCATGACGCCCTCAGGGGTTTCACGGAACACGGCAACATCCTTGGTACGAGCCGTGCGCTCGACCCCGCCGGCAAGGGCGATTGCCGATGACAGGCGCGCGCCCGGCTGGAAGGTATAGACGCCGGGTGTGTCCACCGCGCCTTCGACCGTGACGAGGTGCGAGGCATATTCGGTGATGTTCACGTTCACCATCGGGCTGCGAAGACCGACCGCCTCGAGACGACGCGTCACATCCTGTTCGAATTGCGCGGCGGTCATGCCGGCTGCGCGGATCGAGCCGAGCATCGGGATCGAGACATTGCCCTCGACACCGATCTGCACTGTCTCGAGAGAGAAATCGGGTTCGCGGAACACGTTGATCGAGATCCGGTCGGAAGGTCGCAGGTTATAGGTCTGCGACCGCATCTGCTGATAGCCGGCCTGGCCGAGATCCGCACGCGGGGTCGCTGCCGCCGCGCCGATCACCGGTTCTGGCGAAGAAGCGCAGGCACCAAGAGAAACTACAGCGATTGCTCCCAGGGAAAGGCGAACAAAGCCAGTCTTCAACAGTACCATTAAGCTCTCCTAGAATTACGGGATATCGCTTAGACGTTTGGATAGCCAAGCGCAATGGCTAGGAAACCGGCGTTCCGACGATGGGACACAGCGCCATGCAGGCAGCAATTTCTCCGGCGATCGCATGCCGCCTGGTGATGCCCGGTGAGTTGTGAAGGCGCCGCGCATTTGTTAGCTGCGTCGGGCAACCCAACAGCCAGACTGGAGCTGCCATTGATCGAACCATCAGCGCTCAGCCTGTTCGCCGCATTCTTTTATGCCGCCGTCGCCGGTGCGAGCATCCATGCAGGGCGCATCGCCGTGCAATCGCGCCAGGCGCGCTGGCACCGGTCGGTCTTTTTCGCGATTGCCGTGCTATTCGCTTTTCTGATTGCCTGGAGAGTGCTCGCCGTCGAAGACATATTGCGCGAGGTCATGCGCGAACAATTGCGCGGCGAAATGGTCTATGATGGGCGGCGGGAAATGCAGCGACTGATTGCCTCTGCGATCATCGTCCTCGTCGCATTGGGCGGGTTTGCCCTGGTTTTCCGGATCCGGGCCAGCCTGCGCGGCAGGCGCAACCAGATCGCCGTGGCGGCAGCTGGGGGCAGCGCCGCAATGGTGCTTCTCATCGCCTTGCGGCTGGTTTCGTTTCACTGGATCGACGCCGCTCTCTACGGGCCTCTCAAGCTCAACTGGTTTATCGATTTGGGCCTGGGGCTCGCGATCATGGTTGCAGCCCTCGCATATACCAAGGTCGTGCGCCGCGCCCGGCGCTAGGCCCGTGTACCCATCCGTTCGGCGATAGCTTCGACGATGGCCTTGGATGCCGTTCCGTCGCCGTAAGGGCTGTGAGCGCGTGCCATCGCCGCATAATCGACCGGGTTGTCCAGCAACCTCGCGGTTTCATTGATGATGGCATTGGTATCGGTCCCGACAAGCAAGGCCGTTCCCGCCGCCACACCTTCGGGCCTTTCGGTCGTTTCGCGCATGACGATGACCGGCTTGCCGAGGCTGGGCGCTTCCTCCTGGATGCCCCCGGAATCGGTGAGCACGATCTCGCTTGCATCCATCAGCGCGACAAATTCGAGGTAATCGAGCGGATCGATCAGCGCGACATTGTCGAGATTTTCAAGGGCAGGGCGCATCACGCTTTCGACATTCGGGTTCGGATGCATCGGATATATGATTGCCAGGTCATCGCGCTTTGCCAGCTCTACCAGCGCCCGAGCGATCGCGTGCATACCCTCGCCGAAATTCTCGCGCCGATGGGCGGTCACGGCGAGGATCTTGCGGCCAGCGAACCGCTCGCGCAGGGCGTGAAGACCAGGGGCGAGAGAGGGGTTGTCCCTGATCCGTGCCCGCGCCGCCAGAAGCGCGTCGATCACAGTATTGCCGGTAACATGGATCGAATCTTCCGGGACGTTTTCGGCGATGAGCGCTTCGGCAGCGGTCCGTGTCGGAGCAAAGTGGAGATCGGCGATCACGCCGGTCACCATGCGGTTTACCTCTTCGGGCCACGGCGCGTAGATGTCCCCGCTGCGCAGACCCGCCTCGACATGGCCCACCGGGATGCGCCTGAAATAGCAGGCGAGACTGGCCATCATCGTGGTCAGGGTGTCGCCGTGAACCAGCACCCGATCGGGTTTTTCGCGATCCAGCGCTTCGCCGAAACAGGTGACGATGCGCGCGCTCAGGGCATCGAGGCTCTGGCCCTTTTGCATCAGGTCGAGATCGACATCGGGGCGAATGCCGGCAAAAGCGAGGACCTGGTCGAGCATTTCGCGGTGCTGGGCGGTCACGGCCACGCGGACATCGAAGCCCCCGTGCTTGCGCAGCGCCTCGACAACAGGGAACATCTTGATCGCTTCGGGCCGCGTTCCGAAAGTGACCAGGATACGCGGCTTGCCGCGGTCTCGTGTCATTTCTTCAGCATTCCGCGCGCGTCATAGACCAGCTTTCCAGCCAGATCGGCAGGCACCAGGTGCTTGAAAGCGGTGTGGTCGACGAGCACGACGACGATCTCGGCGCTTTCTAGCGCGTGGTCAAGGCTGACCAGCTGTGCCCCGGTGCCGGCAAAACCGCTCGGCAATTGCTCGGCGAACGGCTCGACCACCTGGATCCGCCGGCCACGCGTCCTGGCAAGGCTCAGGGCGATTTCCATCGCCGGGCTCTCGCGGAAATCGTCGATATCGGGTTTGAAAGCGAGCCCGAGCAGCGCGACCTTGCCGTCGGGAACAGCATCGACCAGCGCCCGGATCCTGCGTTCGGAATAGACGGCCTTGAATTCGTTCACTTCACGCGCCGTCCGGATCAACCTCGCGGTCTTGGGAGAGGAAGCCACGAGGAACCACGGATCGACAGCGATGCAATGCCCGCCCACACCTGGTCCCGGCTGCAGGATGTCGACCCGGGGATGGCGGTTGGCGAGCGCGATGACGTCCCAGACATCCACGCCCAGGTCATCGGCAATCACGCTGAGCTCGTTGGCGAAGGCGATATTGACGTCGCGATAGCTGTTTTCGACCAGCTTGACCGTTTCGGCCACCCGGCAATTGGTCGCATGGCAATCGCCTTCGACAAAGCTGGAATAGAGCGCCGCGGCGCGGGCCGCGCAGTCGGACGTGATCCCGCCGATGACGCGGTCGTTCTGCGTGAGTTCGCGCACGATCTTGCCCGGCAGGACGCGTTCGGGACAATAGGCCAGCGCGATGTCGCCGGCCTCGTCGGAGCCGAACACCGGCAGTTTCAGGTCGGGACGTTCCTCGGCGATGATCTGGGCCACCCGCTCGGTCGTCCCCACGGGCGAGGTGCTTTCGACGATGACGCAGGCACCGGGCAGGACCTTGGGGGCGATGGCGCGAGCGGCGGCTTCGACGTAGCTGGTGTCGGGCTCCTTGTCGCCGGTCAGTGGGGTGGGCACCGCGATCATGTAGAAATGGGCGGTCGGAACGCTGGTCGAGGCGACGAGTTTTCCGCTTTCGATCGATTCGCACACCAGCCGGTCGAGATCGCGCTCCTCGATATGTACCTTGCCGGCGTTGACGGTGTCCACCACGTGTTCGGAAACATCGACGCCGCACACGTTCCAGCCATGGCTCGCCAGGACGGCAGCCGTTGGAAGGCCGATATAGCCCAGACCGATCACAGCGACCTGGTGGTCGGGTGCTGGCTGGATAGCGGCTTCCGGCCCGAAGGCGGTGGCCGCATCGAAAGGGGCGTTCATAAGTTCAAATTCCTACGCGTTTTGCGCGCGGAACATGGACCCACAATGGTAAAAATCCCGTTAGGTTTAAGAGGCCGCGGCGAGCCGCGCTCCAGACGGAAAGCGCGCCTGCGTCAGATCGCGCCGGTCTCGATAAAACGGGCAACAGCCTCGTGCAGCTGGCTGGCGGTTGGCGACCGGACCGCATGAGCGGCTCCGATCTGGCGAGCCATTTCGATTGCCGCCGCCAGCTCGGTCTCGTCCATGGCAACGACGATGCCGGAACGTCCTTCGAGATGGCGTACAGTCGCGACCTGATGATCGTTCCGGTGTTCGCCATGCGAATGGCGGCGCGGGAACAGCACGATAGGCTTGGAAAATCGCTGCGCTGTCAGGACGGTGCCGATCCCGGCATGGCTGACGATCACGTCGCACCGTTTGACGAGTTCTTCGAATTCATCCGGCGCAATTTCGCTGCGCGCATCCATGTTGCGCGGTTGGTACGAGCCCTTTCCGATCTGTGCGATAACCTCGTGGTTCAGGCTCGGAGCAAGCGCGTCCATCGCCTCGATCAGTCGATCGAAGCCGAGCTGCATCCCTACCGTCACCAGGATCACAGGACCGCTCCTGCATATCCCGCGCCGGTCTCGTGCGACAGGTGTTCCCACTGGGTCAGGCATTGGTGCGAAATGCGCATTGCGAGCCGTCCGCTCAGCGAAAGCCTTTCGCCATTTGCCACGCTGTCGATCCACAGGGTCTTCGCCCCGACGAGCCGCCCGGCACAGATCATCAGCAGGCCGGGCGCCGCACCGGTCGAAATTATCCGCTGAGGACGAATCCGGACCACCGTCCAAAGCGAAACCAATGCGCACCACAAAGTTGCAAGCGGCCGGTCGAGATTGCAGTCCGGAACGATTACGGCATCTTCGATATGCCGCTGCCGCGCCGCCCTTGCATCGGTGGTGGCATAGCGCGTGTCGAACTTGTCGAGCGTTTCGCGCAGCAGCATGAGCTGTTCCCAGTGTCCACCCGTCGATGCGACGGCAAGGACCTTGCGGTTTGTGACGGACACGGGAGGATCCTCGAATTGCGCGTTATTTGCGAGATGGCGCCGGGGCACGGCTTAGGGCGCGATGGGCCATTATTGTGCGCAGCCTTGCCAAGTCAATGCCGCCCTTGCGCCGCGCCGACCCACCGGCCAAGGAGGGGCGAGGAGATCAATCGATGAGTGAACATCCCGGCCCGCTTTCGGGCCTGAAGGTCGTCGAATTTGCTGGTATCGGACCGGGGCCACACGTCGCCATGCTGCTTGCCGACCTCGGGGCCGAGGTCGTCCGTATCGAACGGCCGGGATCGCCTGTTTCGAACCCGGTGGTCGAACGCGCACGTCACCGGGCATCGGTCGATATCAAGTCCGAGGAAGGCAAATCCTTTTGCCTCGATGCGGCATCCCGCGCCGATGTGTTGATCGAGGGGTTTCGCCCGGGTGTGATGGAAAGGCTGGGCCTGGGGCCCGAGCCGCTGATCGCCGCCAATCCGCGCCTCGTCTATGCCCGGATGACCGGTTGGGGACAGGAAGGCCCCCTTGCTCACGCCGCGGGCCACGACATCAATTACATCGCGATCACCGGCGCGCTTGATGCGATCGGGCGGGCGGGCGAACCGGCGGTCCCGCCGCAGAACCTCGTCGGCGACTTCGGCGGCGGTTCGATGTATTGCGCCTTCGGTATCCTGGCGGCGCTTTATGAACGCGAACGCTCGGGCAGGGGCCAGGTGGTAGACGCGGCAATCGTCGATGGCGTGACCAGCCTGATGAGCTTTTTCAGCGGGGCAGGTGGGCGCACATTTCTCACGACCGAGCGCGGCAAGGGCATGCTCGGCGGCGCTGCGCATTTCTACCGCTGCTTTGCCTGTTCTGACGGGCGCGAGATTTCGGTCGGGGCGATCGAACCGCAATTCTACGCCGAGCTGCTCGCGAAGACCGGCGCGCCTGACGAGCTTGCGCAAGGGCAGATGGTCCCGGACAACTGGGATGACTATGCCGAGAAGATGGCCGCCTTGTTCAAGACGAGAACTCAGGCCCAATGGACCGAGCTGCTCGAAGGGACCGATGCCTGCTTTGCCCCGGTGCTCGAACTGTCACAAGCGCGCGAACATCCCCACATGAAAGCGCGCGAAGCCTATTCAGAACGCGACGGCGAATGGCATACGGCACCCGCGCCGCGCTTCGACAGGACGCCGGGCGCGATTCGCCCGAGCGATGACGATGGCGCAGAGGTCGTTGCCGGCTGGACGAAAGGATAAACGATGGCAGGCAGGTTTTTCGACGAATGGAACGTGGGTGACAGGATCGAGCATGAGATCCGCCGGACGGTCACCGAGACCGACAATCTTCTGTTTTCGACGATGACACACAACCCGCAGCCGCTTCACCTCGACCTCGAGGCGGCGAAGGAAAGCGGGTTTGGCCAGATTCTCGTCAATTCGACCTTCACTTTCGCGCTTCTGGTCGGGCTGTCGGTGGGGGACACGACCTTGGGCACGCTGGTCGCCAATCTGGGTTTCGACAAGGTCGTCACGCCCAAGCCGGTTTTCATTGGCGACACCTTGCGCGCGGCGAGTGAAGTCACGCAATTGCGCGAAAGCAAGTCGCGGCCACAAGCCGGTATCGTCACCTTCGTTCACGAGCTTACGAACCAGCGGGACGAGGTGGTATGCCGTTGCGAGCGATCGGCATTGCTCCGCAAAAAGGGGGCGTGATCGGAAATAGTTGGCCGGCTGAGCGTTGATCGGGGGATGGCACAGGGAGAACCCAGCGAACCGCATTCGATCGAGGACGTCGTCGAAGGGCTCGAGGATCTCGCCGAGCACGAGCGCACGATCCGCGTGGCAGACGTGCTCGACCAATTCGGCACGCGCAGTTTCGCGCCGGTCATGCTGGTCCTGTCCCTGCTCGAGATAAGCCCGATCGGCGTCATACCGGGTGTGCCCACATTCCTCGCCCTTTGCGTTGCCATCGTCGCGGCCCAATTGCTTTTCGGGCGCGATCACATCTGGTTGCCCGGCTGGATCGCGGAGCGATCGGTGTCTTCCGAAAAGCTGGAAAAGGCGACCGGGAAGCTCGATAAACCGGCGCGGAAGCTGGATGGTCTTGCCAAGAGCCGTCTGACGCCTTTGGCGCGGGGGCCGGCCCTGAAGGTCGCCGCCGGAATAATTATCGTTCTGTGCCTGATGGTCCCGCCGCTCGAAGTGCTCCCCTGGGCAAGCGCGGCCCCGATGATCGCGGTTGCCATCATCAGCCTCGCAATCATGGTCCGCGACGGGCTTGCAATGCTCGGCGCATGGATTGTCTCGGCAGGCGCTGTGGGCCTGTTCGTCTACTGGTACTGCTTCACCGACAATGCCTCGGGAAGCCTGCTGTCCCTGTGACGCTTGACGCTTGGTCAGTTCCGTGTGCAACATCGTTGTGAGGGACTGGAGAGGGAGGCGGGTGATGCAGGCAGATCGGATCGTGCTGGGAGCAATTGCGCTTCCGCTTTTGCTGGCGGGTTGCGATAGCGAACCGTCTCTTGACGCATCACAGACCGGCGACGGCGAGAACACAATCGAACTCGCCGAATTTCCCGACCGACCCTATTGGGGCGACACTCACCTGCACACGGACAATTCGGTCGATGCCTTCGGCTTCGGCGTGCGCCTTGGCCCGGAGGCGGCGCTGCGCTTCGCACGCGGAGACGCAGTAACCGCCACCACCGGAGCCGAGGCGAAGCTTGCACGGCCGCTCGATTTTCTCGTCATTGCCGACCACTCCGATGCGCTGGGCGCGACGCGGCGACTTTACGATGCGCCGCGCTGGTACGTGAACTGGGTGCTGGGAGACGAGACCGTCCTTCGCTGGTATGACATGATGCACGAAAGCCCCGAGCAATCGCAGCGAGCGGTGGGCGAACTGATTACTGCCGCGGCGAATGGCGAAGTGCCCGAGGCACTGGCCGATCCCGAGCGGGCGGCCGAAGCAGTGAGAGACTTGTGGACCACGCATCTCGGGTTGCTCGACCGGTATAACGAGCCGGGCACCTTTACCGCTCTTGCCGGATACGAATGGACCGCGATGCCTGATGGCAACAACCTTCATCGGGTCGTGATGTTTCGCGATGGTTCGGACCGGACCGGTCAGGTTCTTCCCGTTCCCGGCATCGGCACATCGGCCGAGGAATTGTGGGACGCGCTGGAATCCTACGAGGCAACCACCGGAGGCCGCGCGATCGCCATTCCGCACAATTCGAACCTTTCAAACGGGCTGATGTTCGAGACGACGATGCCCGACGGATCCCCGATGACGGCCGAATACGCGGCCAAGCGCGCCGAGCGCGAGCCGGTCGTCGAGGTCACTCAGATCAAGGGTGACAGCGAAACCCACCCCTTCCTGTCTCCCAATGACGAGATGGCGGGCTTCGGGGTGAAGGGCTGGGAACTCGGTAACCTTCCGCTGACTCGAGAGACCGACGATTCGATGCGTGCAGGCTCCTATGCACGCTCGGCACTGCTGCGCGGGTTGAGCCTCGAGGCGCAGCTTGGCGTGAACCCCTATGCCTTCGGCATGATCGGATCGACCGACAGCCACACCGCGTTGGCAACCGGCGATGAAGACAATTTCTGGGGCAAGCATACCGGGAACGAATTCAACAACGAAAGCCGGGCCATGGCGCCGCAGAACCTCGGCACACGGGTGGGCCGGTTCGGCTGGCATTACCTGGCGGGCGGCTATGCGGCGGCCTGGGCGCGGGGCAATACGCGGGCGGAAATCTTCGACGCCTTCCAGCGGCGCGAGGTCTATGCCACGACGGGGCCACGAATGACCGTTCGGGTCTTCGGCGGATTCGATTTCACCGATGATGACTGGGCCGGCGACTGGGTGCGCGAAGGCTATGGCCGCGGGGTACCGATGGGCGGCGAGCTTGCCGGTACCGGGGAGGCGCCCAGTTTCCTCGTCAGCGCACTGAAGGACCCCGACGGTGCCAATCTCGACCGCGTCCAGATGGTGAAAGGCTGGCTCGACCCGTCGGGCGAAATGCGCGAGCGGGTCTATGACGTGGTCTGGAGTGACATGGAAACCCGCCCTCGCACAGCGAACGGGGTTACGCCTGTGGGCGACACGGTGAACCGCGAGGATGCAAGCTACACCAACGATATCGGGGCAGCGCAATTGCGCGCCACCTGGACCGACCCGGACTATGCGCCGGGCCAACGTGCCTTCTATTACGTCCGCGTGATCGAGATCCCGACGCCCCGCTGGCCGCTTTTCGACGCGGTGCGGTTCGGTTTCAAATTGTCTGAGGAGGCCATGGCCGATGCGGTCGCGCAGGAACGCGCCTATACCTCGCCGATCTGGCTCAAACCGCAAAGCTAGGGGGCACGCGTGGACTTGCCGGACTGGACCCGCGAACCGCTGGTCCATTTTCTCGGGCTGGGAGCGCTGCTCTATGCCGCTCTTGCCTGGACAGCCGAGCCGGTCGAACCGGCCTCGCGCATCATCGCGGTGGACGAGAGCGAACAGGCACGGATCGCTCTCGGCTTCGAACGCGTCATGGCGCGCCCGCCCACCGACGCGGAACTCGACGCGGCTATCGACAAGTTCGTCCGCGACGAAGTGCTCTACCGGGAAGCGATCCGGCTCGGGCTCGACCAGGGCGATGCCGTGGTTCGCCAGCGCATGGTGGCCAAGATGGACATGAGCGCCACCGCGGCAGCTGAAACGGCGCAGCCATCGGAGGAGGTCTTGCGCGCATGGTACGAAGACAATGCCGATCGCTATGGCGGCGAGCAATTGGTAAGCTTCGAACAGGCGTTCTTCACCAGCGTAGAGGCGGCCGGTGCTGCGCGATCTGGACCTGTGCGGGGACAGCCGATCAGCCTTCCCGAAAGCCTTGCGGACAAGACCTTGCGCGAGATCGCTAACCTGTTCGGCGAACAGTTCGCGCGCGCTCTCTCAAGTCTCGAACCGAGCGATCAATGGCAGGGACCGATCCCTTCCGGCTTTGGCTGGCACCTCGTTCGCCTGACCCGGACCCGCGCTGCGCCTGCCCGTTTCGAAGACGTGCGCAGCCGTGTCGAAAGCGATTGGCGCAGTGCCGCAATCGAGGCGAGAAAAGCGAGGGCCTTCGAAATACTCAAGAGCGCCTACCGGATCGAGATTGACAGGTGAGACACCTCGCGCGCGCGATCATGGCGCTTGTCCTGGCATTCATCGCCGCGCCGCTTGGCGCTGACGAATTGCGTCCCGCCGTGATCGAAATGACCGAAAGGGAGGCGGGCGAATGGGTGCTCGAATGGAAGCTGCCGGTCTCCTCCTCGCGGGCGCCCAATGCGGCACCGCTTGCGCAGCCGGTGATCCCCCAAGGATGCGCCATGCAGGGCGAACCGGTACAGCGCGCCGCGTCCCTGGCTCTCCTGGGCCGCGCTGCATTGCGCTGCGACAGCGCGCTTGCCGGCGCTAGTTTCGGGCTTAGCGAACTGGTTGGCAGCGCCGATGCGATTGCGCGCTATGTGCCGCTCGACGGACCGGTCCAGACCTTCCGGCTCACCGCCGAGGCCCCGGTTGCCCGAATCCTCGCCGCGCCCGATCGGAGCGTTGTTTTCGCTGATTATCTGGTCATCGGGGCTGAACATATCCTGCTCGGCTGGGACCACCTCCTGTTTGTCATCGCACTTGTTCTGCTTGTCCGCGCTCCGTGGCCGGTCATCAAGGCGGCAACAGCTTTTACCGTGGCGCATTCGATAACCCTGGTGGCGACGACCCTAGGTTATACGGGACTGCCAAGCCGACCGGTGGAGGCGCTGATCGCGCTCTCGATCGTCTTTCTTGCGGTCGAAGTCGCCTTGGTGATGCGCAATCCGGACCGCGTCACCTGGACGCGGCGCTACCCTTGGCTGGTGGCCTTTGGATTCGGATTGTTTCACGGCTTCGGTTTTGCTGGCGCCCTTGCGGATATCGGTTTGCCGCAAGGCGAGGTCGCGAGCGCGCTCCTGGCATTCAACCTGGGAGTGGAAGCCGGGCAATTGCTGGTGATTGCCGCGATAATTGCCATTCTTGCGGCCCTCAAACGCGGCCCACGCATGCTCGAGACCCGTGCCCTGAAATTGGCAACTTACGCGATCGGGGTTACCGGCGCTTACTGGCTGGTCGAACGGGTCGTGGGATAATCGACCGCGCCGAATTCACCGCCTCCAAGCGCTTGCCAGAGGAGGATCCGCGCGCGCTCCGCACGGCCAAGTGCGAGCGCGGCGCGTTCGCCGCTCGCATCGGCGGCGCGGCGCGCCTCGAGCACCTCGACCAGGCTCGACAGCCCGCTGCGATAACGCGCATTGGCGAGCGACGTCGCGCGTTCGAGCGCTTCGCGTTCGGCCTCGGCATGGCTGGCTTGCCTGTCGCTGGTCTCGACCAGTCCATAGGCCGCTTCGGCATCGGCCAGAGCCTGGAAGACCGCGCCTCGATACGCTTCGAAGGCGAGCATCTTCTCGGCCTCGGCCCTGTTGATCTCGGCCTCGATCCGCCCGAAGTCGAGCAAGGGCGCCGCGATTCCGGCAGCGAGCGAACCGACGATCGATTGTTCATCGAATAGATCGCCCGGATCGAAGGCGAGGAGGCCCAGCGCCGCTGACAGGGTCAGCTTGGGAAAGCGCGTGCGGGCTGCTGCATCGAGCGCTGCGTCGCTAGCGGCGAGGCGCGCGCTCGCAGCGAGCAGATCGGGGCGATTCATCAGCAATTGCGAAGGCAGGCTGGCCGGCGCGACACGCGGGCGCGGCGTCGGGCCACCCTGCTGCAATGTCGAATTGACCCAGTGCGCATCTTGCCCTGTCAAGGCGACCAGCCGTGCCACGATCCTAACCCTTTCATCGTCGAGCGCCGCAATGCGCGAGCGCGCGGCATCGGCCTGCGCTTCGGCGATATGGTGGTCGATTCCTGTGGCAAGTCCGGCCTGCTGACGTATGCGCAAAAGGCTTGCGATCTGGTTGGCAGCGGCGAGATCGCGCCGGGCGTAGAGGAGGCGCGCATCGAGCGTGCGCCAGTCGGTAACGCTCGCTGCGATTTCTGCGAGCAGCGCGATCCGGACCGCGGCGGCAGATGCCGTCGCAGCTTCGAGCTGCGCTATCGCTGAGCGCTCATTCGCTCGCAACTGGCCGAAAATGTCGGGGTCCCAACTGGCGACGACGTTGGCCCCATAGGCGATTTGCTCGGTGTCGATGAGAGCGGCGAAGGGGTTGTTCTGCCCGAACTGTCCCGGATTGGTGCGAGATACCGTCACGTTCCCGGTGACACTCGATTGCGGGAGCCGGCCTGCCGAGGCGCGGCGTGCGCTGGCCCGCGCGGATTCGATGCGAGCCAGCGCCTGGCCGAGGGTGGGAGAGGAATCCAGTGCGGAGGCCGCCAGGTCGAGGAAACTCGCATCGTCGATGGGCAGAAGCGTATCGAGAGCGCGCGCGGACGCATTGTCGGGCGCATGTAAGAAGGTCTGCGGGAGCTCGGGCTGGCCGGTTGCCGATTGGGGCAGGGGGGCGTGGGCGCACCCCGCGGTCAGGCCCGCGAGAATGGCGATGAAGGCGCCGCGTCGCATCAGTCCTGGCCCGGTCCGTCATCGGCGGCGATGAAGGCATCGACCTGCTGACCGACCCGGAACATGTCCGTCTTTGCTGTCTGGGGCAGGGCATAGATGAGCTGCAAGACCCGCACATCGACCCTTTCCGAGGCGCTGTTGGTCAGCGAGCGCTTGGGCACCACCTGGGGTTCGGCGCGCACGAAGGTGGCTTCGACCTGGTGCTGCGCCGCGCCGCGCGGTGACACCAGCGCCGGCGCGCCGAGATCGACCCGCACCGCTTCGTTTTCATCGATATCGATCCGGACATGCAGCGGCCGCGTTTCGCCCATCTCGATAAATGCCGCGGGTCCGCCGCCCTGTGTCGCCGCGTATTCGCCGGGCCTGATGTTCACTGCCAGGATTTCGCCGGCGATCGGGGCGCGCACGGTCAGGCGGCCAAGTTCGGTGCTGGCCGTCGACACGCGAGCCTGCGCCTGGCTCAGCCGGGCGCGCGCCAGTTGCAGCCGGGTGGCAGCGGCGCTCGCCTCGCCTTCGGCGCGGATAACCTCGGCGCGACTGACCGCGGCAGGATCCGATACCTCGCGATAGAGCGCCAATTGCTCGCGCGCGGTGCGGCTTGCGGTTTGCGCTTCGGCGATCGCGGCGCGTGCCTCGCTGACGGATGCGCGGGCCTCGCGCAGCCCCGCGCGCACTGCGCGGTCATCGATGGTGAACAGCGGCTGGCCCTTGTCGACGCGGTCGCCCGGCGCCACGCGCACCGAGGTGACCAGGCCTGGCAATGCGGACCCGATGGCGATCACCTCGCTCGATGGCTCGACGATGCCCGATCCGGCCACCCGGCTCGACTCGGCGAGCTCGCCGCTGGCCTTGGGCGGTTGGTTGGCGGGCTCGCTCAGCGCGTGATCGGGCTGGCTGGCGAAGATATAGGCCGCGGCAAGGGCAAGCCCGATCAGCGCGATGACCGGAAGGACATGGCGCGAGAAACTGATTGGCGAAGGCAGCAGGGCCATAATGTCCTCTATTGGTCAGCTGGCATTTCGGTGCCGTCGTGAATGATGCGCCCATCCTCGAGCACGAGGATGCGGTCGGCGAGGTCGAAAATTCGGTTGTCGTGGGTCACGATGATGCAGGCGCGGTCGGGTGCGATCGCTACCTCGCGGAGCAGGTCCATCACCCGCCGTCCCGAACTGGCATCGAGCGCCGCGGTCGGTTCATCGCACACCACGAGCCGCGGCTCGTGGACGAGCGCGCGGGCAATGGCGACGCGTTGCTGCTGCCCACCCGAAAGCTGGCCGGGAAGCTTTTCGGCCTGGTCGGCGATATTGAGCTTGTCGAGGAGCAGCGTCGCCTTTTCGCGCGCCCGGGTGATATCCATGCCTTGTGCAATCAGCGGCACCGCCGCGTTGGCTGCCGCATCGATCGAGGGGATGAGATTGTACTGCTGGAAGATGAAGCCGATGTTCTCGAGGCGGAAATCGACCAGTTGCCTGTCGTTCAAGGCATAGATATCGGTGCCGAAGACTTCCACCTCGCCCTCGGTCGGCCACAAGATGCCGCACATGATCGAGATCAGGGTCGTCTTGCCCGATCCGCTTTCGCCCACGACATAGGTCATCTCGCCAGGAAGGATGTCGGTGTCGATGCCGTGAAGAACGCGCAAGGTGGTCTGCCCCGCCTTGAAATCGCGGACGATGCCGCGCGCGCATATCGCGGCTGGTGCGGTCCCGGCCTCGCGCTTCTTGTGGTGCGACGCTGTCATCGGAACACCGATGCGGGTTCGGTTGAAAGCACGCTGCGCAGCGCCAGCCAGCCCGTGATCGCAAGAATCACGATGACCGCCCCGAGGCTGGCAAGAGGGACCTGCCAGGGAATGAAAAAGCCCTTGAAGAACGGGTTGCCGCTGAAGCCCCAGATGAACAGCGCCGTGCCCACCACTCCCAGCGCATAGCCGACCGCTCCCACCAGCCCGGCCTGAACCGCGACCATGCGCACAATCTTGGAATTGGTGACGCCGATCGCTTTCAGGGCGCCGAACTGGCGGATGTTGTCGCGGATGAATAGGCTGAAGGTGAGGCCCACGATCGCAACGCCCACCACGAAGCCGAGGACCACGGTGATCCCGAAATTCGTGGGAATGCCGGTGTTTTCGACGATGAAGTCGATCCCCGCCTGAGCGAATTCGTCGCGCGTTTCGGCCTTCAGTCCCGTCTGCTCCTCGATCCGCCGTGCCGCTTCACCGGCGCTGACACCTTCGCTGGTGCCGACAAGCACGAAGCTGAGCCGGTTCCTGGTGCCCGGCACGTAATTTAGCGCCTGGGAATACTTGGTGTACAGCACCGCAGTGCTGGTGAAGGACGGCAGGGCGTCGGCGATCCCGCGGATCACCGCTCGCTGGTCGTTCAGTTCGAGCCTTTCGCCCATCACGTCGTAATCAGCGCCGAACATGTTGTACTTGCCGCCATCGTCTATGATCACCGTGTCCGGCTGCGCAAGCGCGCCCTTGGTCCCATCGTAAAGATTTGCGGGAAGGCCGATGAGGGTGGTGTCATCCACCCCGATTATTGCCACCTGTTCAAGATCGCCGCTCCTCGTGCGGACCGATGCCGCTGATCGAAGATGGGGCACGGCCCATTCGACCCCGGGCACGGCGCGCACCGCTTCGAGCGCGGTCGATGGCATGGCGAAGCTGACATCGGTGGTGCGGCTTACCGGATCCATCACCCAGACCTCGACTTCGGGAGCGTTGTAGACGCCGCTCGCCCCGCGCTCGATCAGGTTGATGAAGATGGTCAGTTGCTGGGTGATCAGCAGCGTGGAGAACGCGATACCGAACAGCAGGCCGTAAAATTTCTGCGCATCGCCCGTCAGCATGCGGATCGCTATCCAGAGCATGGCTTGGTACCTCCCGTAACGAAGGGCTTGCGAACGAGGTGCGCAAAGGCAATATTGAACGGTATCGTTTAATTGAACGGAGCCGTTCAGCTTGTCAACCGCCTGCGAACCGCGTCAAAAACGCAAGTCCGGCCGTCCGCAAGACCCGGCCAAGCGCGAGGCGATCCTCGATGCCGCCTCGCAGCAATTCTTCGCCGCCGGCTATGCGGCGACATCGATCGAGCAGGTGGCCGCACTGGCAGGCGTATCGAAGGTCACGATCTACAACCAGTTCGATGACAAGCGCGGCCTGTTCAAGGCCGCTGTCGAGCGCGAATGCGCCCGGATGCGCGGCCTGCTCGCTCTGGGAGCCCAGCCGTCGGGCTCGATCAGCGAGAGGCTGGCCGAACTCGGCAAGGCGATGGTGGCCTTCCTGTCGCGCCCGGAAATGATCCAGTTCGAACGCCGTATCGCTGCTGAGACCGAGCGCGATCCTGCCATTGGGCGCGCCTTTCTCGAAGCAGGGCCCTGGCGGATGAAGGACGCGTTCAGCAAATGGCTTGCCCATGCCTGCGCTGCGGGGGAACTCGAAATCGCCGACCCTTCGCTTGCAGCCGAACAGTTCGTATCGATGTGCAAGGGCATGGGCGATCTCGAACGGCGCTTTGGCGCTATCCCGGGCGATCGCGAGACGCATGAAAGGATCAGCAGCGCTGTCGAGGTGTTCCTGGCCGCCTACAGCCCTGCCAGCCGATAGCCCGCATCGGCGGAACAGGGGGCGAGAACCGGCAGGTGGATTAGCTTGTCATTCATCGCGCCAATCCTACATTGGCCTTCGAGAAAGGATTCCCCGCGCATGAGCGACAATAACGACCCGAACGAGCAGCCGCCCGAGGGCCAGAACCCATGGGTCAGGCAGTTGATGATATGGGGCGGAATATTCCTTGCGCTCCTGCTCGTGGTGTCGATGTTCAACGGCAGCGCACAGCCTGCCGGGGAGCGGATCAGCTATTCCGAGTTCCGTGATCAGGTCGAAGCCGGCGCAGTCACCAATGTCGAGCTCGGCGAGGATGTCATCACCGGGACCCTGCAGGGCGGCGAGACCTTCTCGACCGTGCCTGTTCCCAACGACACCCAGCTGACCACCTTGCTTGCCGAGAACGAGGTCGAGTTTACCGGAACGCCGCGCGAAGAGCCCAATGTCCTGCTCTACATCCTGATCCAGTCGCTGCCCTTCATCCTGATCCTCGGTATCGCGTTCTTCGCGCTTCGCCAGGTCCAGAAAGGCGGGGGCGGCGGTGCCATGGGCTTCGGCAAGTCCAAGGCGAAGCTGCTCACCGAACGGCAGGGCCGCGTGACCTTCGAAGACGTCGCCGGGATCGACGAAGCGCGCGAGGAGCTCGAGGAAATCGTCGAGTTCCTGAAGGACCCCCAGCGCTTTTCCAAGCTCGGCGGCCAGATCCCCAAGGGCGCCCTGCTGGTCGGTTCGCCCGGCACCGGCAAGACGCTGCTCGCACGCGCTATTGCGGGCGAGGCGGGCGTGCCTTTCTTCACGATTTCGGGTTCGGACTTCGTCGAGATGTTCGTGGGCGTCGGCGCGAGCCGCGTGCGCGACATGTTCGAGCAGGCCAAGAAGAACTCGCCCTGCATCGTCTTCATTGACGAGATCGACGCGGTCGGCCGTTCGCGTGGCCATGGCCTGGGCAATTCGAACGACGAGCGCGAGCAGACGCTGAACCAGCTTCTGGTCGAGATGGACGGGTTCGAAGCGAACGAAGGCATCATCATCATCGCGGCGACCAACCGCCCCGACGTGCTTGACCCTGCGCTGCTGCGTCCCGGCCGTTTCGACCGCCAGGTCGTGGTGCCGATCCCAGATATCGACGGTCGCGAGAAGATCCTCGGCGTGCACATGAAGAAGGTGCCGCTGGCGCCCGACGTGAACCCTCGCACCATTGCCCGCGGCACTCCCGGCTTTTCGGGCGCGGACCTTGCGAACCTCGTGAACGAGGCCGCGCTTCTGGCCGCGCGCCGCAACAAGCGCCTCGTCGCGATGCAGGAGTTCGAGGATGCGAAGGACAAGGTCATGATGGGTGCCGAGCGCCGCTCGATGGTCATGACCGAAGACGAGAAGAAGATGACCGCCTATCACGAGGCCGGCCACGCGCTGGTTTCGTTGAACGAGCCGGCATCGGATCCGATCCACAAGGCGACAATCATTCCGCGCGGGCGTGCGCTGGGCATGGTCATGCGCCTGCCCGAGCGCGACAGCTATTCCTATCACCGCGACAAGATGCACGCCAATCTGGCCGTCGCCATGGGTGGCCGCGTGGCCGAGGAGATCATCTTCGGCCATGACAAGGTGTCGAGCGGGGCTTCGGGCGACATCCAGTACGCGACCGATCTCGCGCGCAATATGGTCACCAAGTGGGGGATGAGCGACAAGCTCGGCCCGCTCCAATACGAGGCGAGCCAGGAAGGCTATCTCGGCATGGGGCAGACAGCGCGCACCATGTCTGGCGAAGAGACCAACAAGCTGATCGATGCCGAGATCAAGCGGTTGGTCGAAGAGGGCCTCAAGCGTGCGACCGACATCCTCACCGATCAGGAGGACAAGCTGCACCTGCTCGCTCAGGCCATGCTCGAATACGAGACCCTGACCGGCGAGGAGATCGACCAGCTGATGAAGAACGGCAAGATCGATCGCCCCGACGAGCCCAAGGGTCCTGTATCCGCGCAACCGGCCCACGGTTCCGCGATCCCCAAGGCGGGCAAGCGCTTTGGCGGTGGCAAGACTCCGGGCGGTGACGAGGCTCCGCAGGGTGCCTGAATTTCCCCCATTCCATCAAGCCGAGCGGGCGCTCCGGAACGACCGGGGCGCCCGTTCGTGGTTGGGTAGGTGCTCAGAACGCTCCGAGTAGCAGCAAGGCCTGCAGGAACAGCAACAGCACGATATTGATGAAGACCAGCAGAACCGCGAACCGCCAGAAAGCGGAAAAGCGTGACAGTTCGTAAGCACCCCGCAGCTGCTTGTAGATATGAATCGGCGCGATGAGGGTAACCGCGACAAACGGCACCCAGCCTGGCGCGCCGGCCACAGATGCGAGCGATGCCGTGATGAAGAGCAGCGACATGAAGGCGAGCGAATAGGTCACGAAGATCGCGTGATCATAGGCGCGAAACCGGCGCTTCCACGCGAACAGCAGCCAGACGAAGGGGATCGATAGCGGGATCAGCAGCCAGCTGAACTTGTAGCTGTTGGCTTGCAGCTTGTAGAGCATGAGGCCGGGGTTTTCGCGCCACTTGGCGATGATGCCGCGATCGATCGAATCGATCCCCGTGGCAGTGAATTCAACCGATCCCGTGCCCTCGCCGCCAATCACCAGCTTGCCCGCCTCGCCGATGCGATCGGCGTTTTCCTGAAGTTCCTTGAGCGCGATCTCCAGCCCGTGGCGGCTTGGGTCATCCGGATCGAGTTCGGCCACACGGGCAGCCATTTCGTCGCGTTCGGCGATCGCTTCCCTTTGCGCGGCATCGAGCCCTGCCACGAGGCTTTCCTGGGTCCCGATCTGGGTCGGCGGCGAGAACCCGATCGCCTGGAAGATCGCGAACATGGCAAAGACGCTGAACAGGAACATCGCCATCGGGCTGACGAATTTCGCGCGCTCGCCCTCGATATAGCGGCGGGTCAGCTGTCCGGGCCTGAACACCAGCAGCGGCAATGTCGCCCAGAACTTCCCGTCGAGATGCAGCACCCCGTGAACAATATCGTGGAAGATCGCCGAGAGCGTGCGGTGAATGCTGCGGCGCTGTCCGCATTGCGGGCAGAACGGGCTCGTGCCCGGCGTGCCGCAATTGGAGCATTCGCTTGGCCCGGTATCACTGCCCTTGCCAAGCGCGGATGTGGCTTCGCGTTCGGCGGCACGGCCAAGCAATCCGCCTTCGATCGCGGTTCCCATGCCTTCGCCAAAGTCGCTCACATCGCCGCCCCTTCGATTGCTGCGGGCGAGACATTACCTGCGCGCGGCCCGAAAACAAACTGCCGTCGGGCCACCCGGAAAAACGGATGCCGGATACGAAAAAGGCCGCCAGACTGGCGGCCTTTCCGGCGGGGCGTGGTGCGTCCCGAAATGATCGCGCGCGATCAGCCTTCGTAATCGGCACCGATCGAGGTCGAGCGGGTCGGAGCGCTTGCAGTGATCCGCAGGGCTTCGGCCGACTGGCTCAGCGAACCGATTTCATCGGCATCGTCTTCGTCATCGGGAAGGATCTTTTGGAGGCTGGTAACCAGCGCTTCGTTGAGCTCCTTGGGCTTGACCGTCTGTTCGGCGATCTCACGCAGCGCGACGACCGGGTTCTTGTCGCGGTCGCGGTCGATGGTGAGTTCGCTACCGCCGGAAATTTCGCGCGCGCGCTGGGCTGCAAGCAGGACGAGGTCGAACCGGTTGGGAACCTTGTCGACGCAATCTTCAACGGTAACGCGTGCCATTCGAGCGGGCCTCTTGGAATCAGTGTTTCTTTGGAAAGGACAGCGCAGCTAAGGACGGGTGCGCGCAAAGTCAAGATTTGAGCGTCGGCTGGCACCGCATCGCGGGCTCGTGCATTGGGTATGCAATGACGAAGGACAATTCCAGCACAGCCGGATGCTCGACCGAGCCTGAATATTGCGACAGCGACCCGTTCGAGGTGTCGGCATGCGATCACTGTTTCAGGTTCTATCCCTCGGGCGCAGACCGGCTGGATGCCCTGCTCGACCACATCGCATCGGCCGAGCGTACTCTCGATGTGTTCTACTACATGTTCCAGGACGACGACAGCGGGACGAAGGTCCGCGATGCCCTTGCGAGCGCAGCGGCGCGCGGCGTTTCGGTGTCGCTGGTGATCGACGATTTCGGCAGCGACGCACCTGCCGAATTCTTCGAACCCCTGACCCGGGCCGGCGGCAAGTTCGCGGTGTTCCTGGCCGATTGGAACGTGCGTTACCTGATCCGCAACCACCAGAAATTCGCTATCGCGGACAATGCCCGCGTGATGACTGGCGGGTCGAACGTCTCGGACCATTATTACAATCCCCCCGAAGAAAACGGCTGGTGCGATCTCGGCGTGCTGATCGAGGGCGAGATCGCGAAAAAGTTCTCCGAGTGGTTCGCCCTGCTCGAGGACTGGACCCGCTCCAAGGGATCGCAGTTCCGGCGTATCCGAAACATGATCCGCAACTGGGACCCGGGCGATGGCAAGGTAAAGCTGTTGATGGGCGGTCCGTTCCTGCGTCGCAGCCACTGGGCCTACAGGTTCAAGCAGGACCTCGCGGACGCGAGACGCCTCAATGCGGTCACGGCCTATTTCGGCCCTTCGCGCAGTTTCCGCCGTGCGATCGCCAAGGTCGCCATGCGCGGCAAAGCCCGCCTTGTCCTTGCCGGCAAAAGCGATCTTGAGGGCACGATTTTCGTCGCCCGCCTGTTCTATCGCCGACTCATCAAGGCCGGAGTGCGGCTGCTCGAATTTCAGCCGTGCAAGCTGCACATGAAATTGATCGTGGTCGACGCCTTCAGCTATTTCGGAAGCGCCAATCTCGACCGGCGGTCCACCCGGATCAACATCGAACTGATGGTGAGGGTCGAAGACGAGGAGCTCGCGGCACGGCTACGCGAATTCATCGATTACCTGTCCGAAGCCACAGTCGAGGCGGACGAGCAATGGTACCGGGAAAATTCGGGTTTCTTCCATCGCCTGCGCTGGCGGATGTACCACATGTTGAGCCTCGCGGATTACCGGCTCGCGCGCGCGGCATCGGGATGATCTGCGCCTATTCGCCTTCGCCCCAGCTCGAATAGTCGCGCATGTTGGGCGAGGTGAACTTGGTGATCTCGCTCTGGAAGTGGAGCGGGACATTGCCGGTCGAGCCGTGACGCTGCTTGGCGACGATCAGCGTCGCCTTGTTCTTCACCTCGAGATATTCCTGCTCCCATTGCGCATATTTTTCCTGCACTTCGGGAGAGGACGACCCGTCTGGATTGGGCATGTCGGGGCGCACGGCTTCCTTGTAGTAATCGGCGCGATAGATGAACCAGACCATGTCGGCGTCCTGCTCGATCGAGCCGGATTCGCGCAGATCGGACAGCATCGGCTTCTTGTCGTCGCGCTGTTCGACCGCACGGCTGAGCTGCGACAGGGCGATCACGGGGACGCTGAGTTCCTTGGCGAGCGTCTTGAGCCCGCGACTGATCTCCGAAATCTCATTGACGCGGTTGTCATTCGCGCGGCCGGAACCCTGGAGAAGCTGGAGATAGTCGACCACGATCAGCCCGATATCGTGCCGCCGCTTGAGCCTGCGCGCACGGGTGCGCAGTCCGCCTATGGTCAGCGCCGGCGTATCGTCGATATAGAGCGGAAGCTCCGCCAGTCGCTGGCTGGCGAAGGACAGCTTCTGGAAGTCTTCCCGCGTCAGCGTGCCCGAACGCAGCGCCTCGGACGACACCTCGGATTGCTCGGCGAGGATACGCGTGGCCAGCTGGTCTGCGCTCATCTCGAGGCTGAAGAAGGCGGTCGGTGCGCCGTAATTGTGCTCGCCGCCATCGCGCATCCACTTGAGGTGCTCTTCGGCGCAATTGAACGCAATATTGGTCGCCAGCGAGGTCTTGCCCATGCCCGGGCGCCCGGCGAGGATGATGAGATCGGAATCGTGCAGGCCCGCGGTTTTCTGGTCGATCGTCTCGAGACCCGTGGTCTTGCCGGATAGGCCACCGCCCGAATTCATCGCCGCCTCGACCATCTTGATCGCGGTCAGCGAGGCATCGCGGAAGGAGGATGCCTCGTTCCCGGTCGCTGCCCCTTCGGCGACGCGGAACAGGTCGGCCTCGGCCTGGCTGATCCGGTCCATCGGATCGGTTTCCTCCGAGGTATCGAGAGCGCCCTCGACAAGGCCGCGCCCGACGCTGACCAGTTCGCGCAGCAGCGCTAGGTCATAGATCTGCTGTGCAAGCTCGCGCGGGGCGAGCAGGCCCGACCCATTGGCGGTGAGCTGAGCGAGATATTTCGGACCGCCCAGTTCCTTGAGCGCCTCGTCAGCCTCGAAATGCGGGCGCAGGGTGACCGGCGAGGCGGTGGCATTGCGCTCGATCATCTTGAGAATGCGCTCGTAGATGCGTTCGTGGAGCGGTTCGAAGAAGTGATCGGGCCGGATCGGGGTCTGCAATTCCTCGATCACGCGGTTGTCGATGAGCACCGCTCCCAGAAACGCGGCTTCGGCCTCGATGTTCGAGGGGAGCTTGCGAATGGGGCTGTCGCTGTCGGTGTTAGCCGGGCTGATCGGTTCGGAGGCCATGCGGGCTAATGCTCCCAAGCAAGCTCGTGTTTCAAGGGCGAAGGAAAGCGAAATATTTTTCCAATGTCATCTTGCCTTGTGGATAGCGGGGATTGGCCAATGCGGCGCTTGAAGTGTGGCCCGTTGATCTGCGAAGGCAAGGGGCAATGACCGCCTCCCCAACCGATTCTGGCAACCAGCATCGCATCGCGCATATCACGCTCGATGACGAAACGATCCTGTGGCGCAATGCCGATGTCGAACAGGAACGGCGGGTGGCGATCTATGACCTGATCGAAGAGAACCGTTTCAAGCCTTTGCGCAGCGCCGAGCGCGGTGCCAGGGGGCCCTACAGGCTCGACCTCAAGGTGCAGGACGGTCGGCTGGCAATGGACATTTCCGATTGCCAGGAGAACCCGCTCGAATCGCTGCTGATCGGGCTTGCCCGCTTTCGCCGGCCGATCCGCGAATATTTCGCCATCTGCGACAGCTATTACCAGGCTATCCGCAAGGCGACACCGGGCGAGATCGAGACGATCGACATGGCCAGGCGCGGCATTCACAACAATGCTGCCGAATTGCTGCTCGAACGGCTCGAAGGCAAGGTCGAGACCGATTTCGCAACCGCGCGGCGGCTGTTCACGCTGATCTGCGTACTTCACATCAAGGGTTAGGGCGCGGGAATTGGCACGCAGGAAATCCGCAAGAGGCAGGATGGGACGCTGGCTGTTCCGGCTGGTGGCTCTGGCCGCGCTGATCGCGCTCGGCTTTGCTGCCTGGCTGTGGTGGGACATGCGAAGCTGGCGCCCGGACCCGGCACTCTATCCCGAACAGGGCGCGGTGATCGCCAGCGGCACGTCGCCGGCCCGCTATGAGACCTTGAACGCCATCGGCGCCGATTTCGTCTATCTCGCGCTTTCGGGTCCTGGCGGCGCGCCCGACCCTGGCTTTGCCGCAAGGCTCGGCGCAGCGCGCGATGCGGGTCTCGAAGTGGGAATCGTCCAACCCTTCGACCCATGCCTCGGCGCTGACATCCAGTCCGCGCGTTTCACCCGCATGGTGCCGCGCGATGGGGACCTGCTGCCGCCGGCGATCGCGCTGATCCGGACCGCGGCCGACTGCAATCCGGCGGTGAGCGATGCCGCGGTCGAAAGCGAGCTATTGACGCTGGTGAACCAGATCGAGATGCATGCGGGCAAGCCGGTGATCCTCAAGCTCGGACAGGAATTTGAAGCGCGGCACCGCACCGCCAACAGCACTGCGCGCGACTTGTGGCTGGTACGCGACCGAGCACGGCCCGATTATGCCGGGCGGCCATGGCTGCTATGGAGCGCGAACAGCCAGCTGGTGACCGAAGCGTCCGAAGAACCGATCGAATGGGTGGTGGTACAAAGATGAGCCTTGGACTGAACGACGAAGAAGCCGAACTTGTCGCGCAGGCGCGCGCCGCGGCCGAACATGCCTATGCCCCCTATTCCGATTACCAGGTCGGCGCGGCCCTGCGCTTTGCGGACGACGCGGTGATCACCGGAAGCAATGTCGAGAATGCAAGCTATGGCCTTGCGCTGTGCGCCGAAACGGTCGCGGTCGCGCGGGCGCTGGGCGAGGGACGTCGCGGCGGCCTTGCGAAGGTCGCGGTGGTGGGACCGCTTGACAAGGGCGTTGGCGCGCCCATCACCCCTTGCGGCCGATGCAGGCAGGTTCTCAACGAGCTGGCACAGCTTGGCGGAACCGATCCCGAAGTGCTGTGCGTGGGCAAGGACGAGGTGCGCCGCGTGGCGCTGTCAGACCTGCTCCCGCACGCGTTCGGTCCAGCGCATCTCGACTAGTTGCCGAGCAGGCGCCCGAGCCCGCCCAGGGGATTGTCGCGAAACCCTCGCTCCTCTGCGCCGATATAGGCGAAAATGCCATCGAGCCCTTGGTCGGTCACCGACCGGTTCATTTGCTCGCGATCGAGCCCCGCCTGCTTGATGAATGCATGTTCGCCTGCCAGGCGTTCGAACGTGCTGTAAACCCCCGCCCGTTCAAGCGCGCCGTCGACCAGCGGTTGCAAAGCGACGTGAAGCCGGTCGTTGGATGAAGTGCGAAGATACCGGGTGCCGCCATCCTTGCGGCGGATGATCTCCGGCGCATCGGAAAACGACAGGTCATCGATCGCATCGCGAAAAATAGGCTTGGCCTCGCCTGCCGCGACGCCGGCCGCATCGTTGATGTCGCGGGTGATCGTGCCCAGCACGCCGAGCCGGTTGCCGGCGCTCATCAGCGAACCGAGCAGGCCGCCGCTGCGTCCGCCGAGACCGCCGACGATCGGCAGGCCGATCCGGATGCTCTCGTCATCGTAGAACGCACCGGGCTGCGCCAGCTTGTCGAGCGCATTGTCGCTTGCCCGGCCGAGCAGCGATGACAAGCCCAGCCCACCCTGTGCGCTGGCCATCCCCGGCATGGCCAGGGCGATGCCGCCCGCCAGTGCGCCGGTCACGAATTGCCGCCTTCCGACCGTCATGCTTGCCCTGGTCATCACCTGTCTCCTCTAACCGAGTGGCCAGCATAGCAGGTAGGGGCAGGGTCGCGGGTAAAATGCTGTATCGCTCGTGTTCGAACGAATGACGGGCCGGAATCCGCGATGGATGCCGGCCCGCCGCAAGGGTGAAAGCTGCGTTGTCAGTTCTGCTCGGTCTCGATCCATTCGAGCAGCGCCGCGAGGCAATCGCGCGCAAGCAGCTTGCACCGTTCTGGCGACCATCCCTGCTCGGGTTCGGGGAAGTCGGAAAGATCCTTGTAAGGCATTTCCAGCGTCATCGCGCACGCACCATAGCGTTCGGCGACGAGATTGGTCGAAATGCCGAGATTGGCCTTGCCCGCAGCTGACTTGGGATAGCCGAGCTCGGTCTGGAAGTCGGGCGTGCGCCGATCGAGTATGCGCTGGTAGCGGTAGAACTGGTCCCCAAGCGCATCGGTCCACGAGGGAATGCCCTCGAACCCTGCGAGGAACACCGCCGGAATGGCCTCGTCACCGTGGACATCCATCGCAAAGTCGACCCCGGTCTCGTCCATGCGGTTCCGGATCGCGAGCACTTCGGGTGACTTGTCGGCGCTGGGATCGGACCATTCGCGGTTGAGATTCGTGCCGACCGCATTGGTGCGCAGGTGGCCGCGGCGCGAGCCGTCGGGATTGCAATTGGGCACGATGTGCAAGCGACAATGTTTGCGCAGGCCGCGCGCGACAGGATCGGCCGGATCGGTCAGGCATTCCAGCGCCCCTTCCATCCACCATTCCGCCTGGGTTTCGCCGGGATGCTGGCGGGCATAGAGCCACACCTTTTGCTCGCCTTCACCCATTTCGAGCATGTCGAGCGGCTGGCCGTCGAGTGTCTGGCCCAAACGGACGAGATCGACACCCTCGCTCGCCGCGGCCTCGGAGACGAGGTCGTAATGGCGCTCGGTCGAATAGGGCGCGAAATAGGCGAACCAGCTGACCTGCGATGCCGGCGTGTAGCGGATCGTGAGCGTCCCGTTTTCCTCGTCGGCATCGAACGTGCTCGATGCGCGCGCCCAGAATTCGCGGTCCTCGGAAACGCACGCATTGTAATCGGGCCAGCCGCCGGGATAGGCGCTGTCGTTGAGGCCGGTGATCTTAAGCGTGAGCTCTTCGCCCGCAGCGCCGGTCACGCGGAAATGGAACCACTGTGCAAACTCGGCCATGTGGTCCTTGGGGATGGCGAGCCGCGCCACGGCCCCGTCAATCGACAGCACTTCGATATTGCCGCTGTCGAAAGCGGCGTCGATGGCGATCATGGTCATTGGTTTTCCTGGGAATAAGGGGTCAATCCGAAAGCTCGTCGACCGATAGGGTCACAACTTCACCATTTCCACCCGGAAAATCACGGAAAAGCGCGGAGGCGAGAATGCGTGCACTCGCATCTATATCGGCATCGGGCGATTTGAACGCGACGGGGTGCTCGGCGCGCCCTTCCCACAAGCTGTTGCCCTCGTTGTCCGAGATGCGCACCGACAACCGGCTCACGACGTCGGGACCGCGCGATGCGCCGCCAAGATTGATGCCCAGCCCCACGCCCACGCCGCTGCCATAGCTGCCGGTGCTGCCCCCGACACCGACGCTGACCGGACTGCGCGCGCGCCGCGACGTGGCGATCGTGTCGCGGCTGGTCCTCACCAACGCGACCTGTGTCGCCGCCCCGCTCTCGTCGACCACCTCGTAGCCGAGCATTGCCAGTTGTTCGCCGACGGCCCGGGCAAAAGCATCGCGCGCGCGCAGGTTCGACATGTCCTCGGCGAATGTGACGGCGATCTGCCCCTGGCCCAGGGCGGCTTCGTTTTCCGCGACGAAGCGCGTGACCTCGACCGGGCCACTGTAATGCCCGGCGCAGGCCGGAAGCAGGAAGACGGAGAGTGCGAGCGCTGCAAACCTTTGGAGGAGGGTCATGACATTTCCTTTCTTGCTCCTGCTAAAGCGCGCGAATATGCATCCCAGTTCCTGAAGACGGGGATCGCCAGTTCATGCAGCCGCTGCGCGTCTCTGCCTCACTCTAACGCAAGCGGGACATTTTGAGCAGCTGGTGATGGAGCAAGCAGACAGGCCTTCTATCCTCGTGACGGGCGGGGCAGGCTATATCGGCAGCCATGCCGTCCTGGCACTGCGCGAGGCCGGATGGCCGGTGACGGTGATCGATAACCTGTCGACCGGATTTCGTTTTGCCGTGCCCGAAGACGTCGCTTTTTACGAGGGCGACATCGCCGACAGTGCGTTGATCGCCGAGATCGCGGCCCGACACCACACGCGCGCGGTCATGCATTTTGCCGGGTCGATCGTGGTGCCCGAAAGCGTCGCCGACCCGCTTGCCTATTATCACAACAACACCGCCAAGAGCCGCACGCTGATCGAGGCTTCGGTCAAAGCGGGCATCGCCCATTTCATTTTTTCCTCGACAGCCGCGGTCTACGGCATGCCGAGCGTGGCGGCCGTGTCGGAGGACATTTCGGCGGCGCCGATCAATCCCTATGGCTGGTCGAAGCTCATGACCGAGCAGATGCTGGCCGACACCGCGAAAGCGCACCCGATCAATTTCGGTGCCCTTCGCTATTTCAACGTCGCCGGCGCCGATCCGCAAGCGCGCACCGGCCAGTCGACTGACGGGGCGACGCACCTGATCAAGGTCGCGCTCGAAGCCGCGCTGGGCAAGCGCGATGCGGTCAGCGTGTTCGGCCGGGATTACGACACGCCCGATGGCACCGGGGTGCGCGATTACATACATGTCAGCGATCTGGCGGATGCCCACGTGCTCACGCTCGAGGCTTTGATGGCAAGGCCCGACCGCTCGCTGACGATGAATTGCGGATATGGCCGCGGTTTCTCGGTGCTCGAGGTGCTCGACGCCGTCGACCGGGTCGCGGGCGTATCGCTTGAGAGGCAATTCGCCGATCGGCGGGCCGGCGATCCGGGCAAGCTTATCTGCGACCCGTCGCAAATCCGCTCGCAATTGCCTTGGACGCCGCGTCATGACGACCTCGACACGATCATCGCTCACGCGCTGCAATGGGAAGAACGACTGACCCAAATTCGCGCAAGCGGTTGACGAATCAAACGGGGCCGCGTAGGCGCGCGCCTTGAAATTTGCGGCATCGCAGACCATCTGCGGTGCCTGTTTTATTCCCGGGAAGCCGAACAATGAAGATTCGTAACAGCCTCAAGTCGCTCAAGGGTCGTCACCGCGATTGCCGCGTGATCCGCCGTCGTGGGCGTACCTACGTCATCAACAAGACCAATCGTCGCTTCAAGGCCCGCCAGGGTTAAGCGATTTCTTGCTGGCCGCAGCTCTGCGGCCGGGCACAGCAGCGGCCCGCCTCCTTGCAGGAGTGCGGGCCGCAGCCGTTTGAGGGATAGGCAGGCATGGACAAGGCGGTGGTCTTCGATGTCGGGCGGGTATTGTTCGACTGGCAGCTTCGCGCCCTGTTCGCCAAGCTGATCGACGACCGCGACGAACTAGACACGTTCCTGTCCGAGGTCGTGACCGAGGAATGGCATTTCCAGACCGATCGCGGCCGCAATGTTCATGAGATGGTCGAGGAACGCGTCGCGCAATATCCGCAATACGCAGAGCTGATCCGCGCTTATGCCGACAGGTTCAACGAAACGATCCCAGGACCGGTGCCCGGATCGCTCGACATCGTCAGGCGGCTGCACGCTGCCAAGGTTCCGATCTTCGGACTGACCAATTTCGGGCATGAATTGTGGGAGCAATTCCGGCCAGGCGAATCGGTCTTCGACCTGTTTGAGGATATCGTCGTCTCGGGGACAGAGAAGGTCGCCAAGCCCGACCCGCGGATTTACGCGATCGTCGAAGAGCGTAGCGGCAAAAGCGGTGCTTCGCTGTTCTTCACCGACGACAACCCGGACAATATCGCGGCAGCCCGCGCGCGCGGATGGGACGCCTATCGCTTCATCGATGCGAGCACGCTCGAAGCGGATCTCGCTCGAGCCGGTCTGCTGACCTGAAAACCCCCGGCTGCCGCGCTTGGACTGCGCTGCGGAGCCGGGGGTACGCGCCCGTGGAGAGGTCGGGCAGGAACGGGACGGGTTCGGCTCGGGGAGGCCGGTCATCCCAAGGGTGAGGCAGGTCCGATCAGTTGCCGTTGCACCGCGCGAGGCGATCTTCGGCAATGTCTTCGCCCTCGACCTTGAACGCGGTGATCGCACCCATTTCACGGGCGAGCCCGCGACAGATGCGCAAGGGACGCGACGGGCCGCGATTGGCGACGCAGGTGGTGTCCCTGCAAGTCCAGGCCACGCCGCCTGCAACCGGGCGGTCATCTTCGGCCGGGGCAGCGAGGGTGGCGGTGTAATAGGGCATGTTCTGAGCGACGAGCGGCGCGCTCGACGTGGCGAAACCGAAGGTCATCGTCGTGTAGGCGATGGCGAGTGCAAAGACCGTCAAGCGGCCGGAGCGGTTCAGGGAGAGGGTCATCGGGCTTTCCTTGTCAAAGTGCATTTCACAGGGTTCAGAAGCGCAGCTGGATCGCAGTTTCCAAACCAGTTGCGAATCGCTACTTATCCAGGCTGATTTAAAGTTGCAACTAGAAACTTATCTGCGAGAGAGAAAAGATCGCAACCGCCTTTGCGATTTGCGCAAAGGGTGTTTAAATAGGTTGCAAAGCGAGGACTGAAATGGGCGAAATGAGAGAACCGCTGCGCGATCTGATCGAATGCGGATTGCCGCAAGCGCTTGAGGTGATGGGCGAAAGATGGTCGTTCATGATTCTACGTGCGAGCTTCAACGGGTTGAAGCATTTCGAGGAATTTCTCAGCGAACTCGGCATCGCCCGCAATATCCTCTCCAACCGGCTGGCAAAGCTGGTCGATCACGGCATTCTCAAGCGCGAACCGTGCGCGGACGATCGCCGCAAGATCGAATACCGTCTCACGAGCAAGGGGTTCGACCTCCTTCCCGCGATGATTGCCCTGCGCCAATGGGGCCAGAAATACGGGTCGGATTTCGTCGCCGAGGACCCCGTACTGGTCGACGAGGCCGACCGCCTGCCGATCGGGCCGGTATCGATCCTTTCGCATGATGGCCGGATCCTCGGGCCGATGGACCTCAACATGATCTCGCGCGCCGATATCGGAAGGCGCTCCGATGGCACGATGAGCGAGCCCGCAGAGGGACTGAAGCGGGGCGATGTCGTCGATCTCGAGGCAGCGCGAAAGGCTGCCGCTGGCTGAATCGCCCGGTCCGCTGCGCACGCCCGACGGGCGCTATATCGTCGTTCGCGGGCGGCTGTGGCGCGCGACCAATCCCCATATCCCGGAGGCCGAGCGCCAGCGCCACGTCAAGGCGCTCATGGATGCCCGGCGCGATGTCGGCTCGGCCTTGCGCGACAAGGACGCGGAAGCCGAAAAGGCGGCGCGCGCCCGTGTCCATGCAGCCAAGCTTGCGCTCGGCGAACGCGGCGCGGTCTGGTGGGATGACGGCGCGCCCGATGAAAACCGCAAAATGGTGCGGAATTCGAGCTATGCCGACTGGTGGGCGACCCATCCCGCCGCTAGCGAGGAATGACTCTCCCAAGCCCAAACCCCGGACCTTTCGTGACCTGTGACACTGCCATCGACGCCCATGCCATCCTGCGCGAGGTATTCGGCTTTGCCGGCTTCCGGGGGCGCCAAGAAGACGTGGTCAGCCGCGTTCTTGCAGGAAAGCACACGCTCGCGCTGATGCCGACCGGTGCGGGCAAGTCCCTGTGCTATCAGCTTCCCGCGCTCGCGCGCAGCGGCACGGCTATCGTCGTCTCGCCCCTGATCGCACTGATGCACGACCAGATCCGGGCCGCGCAGGCGCTCGGCATTCGCGCGGCCTCGATGACCAGCGCCGACAGCGACAGGGCAGAGACAACTAAGGCCTTTCGGGCAGGCAAGCTCGACCTTCTCTATGTCGCGCCCGAGCGCGCGACCACGCCCGCTTTCCGGTCGCTGCTGGAATCCTGCAAGCTCTCGCTCTTCGCGATCGACGAAGCGCATTGCGTTTCCGAATGGGGGCACGATTTTCGCCCCGACTATCGGGCCTTGCGACCCATGCTCGATTGCTTCGCGGATGTTCCGCGTCTTGCTCTGACCGCGACCGCCGACGAGGTCACCCGCGCCGATATCCTCAAACAATTGGGCATTCCCGACGAAGGGTTGATCCGGGCCGGGTTTGACCGGCCCAATATCCGCTACGCCATCAGTCCGCGCGCCAGTGCGGCAAGGCAGATCGGCGATTTCGTCCAGCGCAATCCGGGCGCAGGGATCGTCTATGC
This sequence comes from Qipengyuania nanhaisediminis, assembly GCF_045862805.1. Classification (GTDB taxonomy): domain Bacteria; phylum Pseudomonadota; class Alphaproteobacteria; order Sphingomonadales; family Sphingomonadaceae; genus Erythrobacter; species Erythrobacter nanhaisediminis_A. The sequence goes on along the minus strand of NZ_AP025760.1, from coordinate 21,929 downwards.
CACCAGCCGCCGCGCGACCGAGGACCTGGCCGAAAAGCTCAAGGCCACCGGCCGACCCGTTGGTGCCTATCATGCCGGGCTTCCAGCCGAGGAGCGCGCCGCGACTCAGGCGGCCTTCGTCGCTTCGGAAGACATGGTCATGGTCGCGACGATTGCCTTCGGGATGGGGATCGACAAGCCCGATGTTCGCTTCGTCGTCCATGCCGGCCTGCCCAAGTCGATCGAGGCCTATTACCAGGAAACGGGTCGCGCGGGCCGCGATGGCGATCCGGCGATTGCGCAGATGTTCTGGAGTGCGAGCGATTTCGCGCGTGCGCGCCAATGGCTGGGAGAGGTGGAGGAAGCGCGTGTTGCGCCCGAGCGCGCGCGTCTCAACGCGCTGGCAGCCCTGGTCGAAAGCGCAGGCTGCCGCCGGGCGATCCTGCTGCGGCATTTCGGCGAGGATCCGCCACAGACCTGCGGCAATTGCGACAATTGCTGCGACCCGCCGCAGGTCATCGACGCCACCCAGACGGCGCAGAAACTGCTGTCGGCGGTCTATCGCACCGGCCAGAGCTTCGGCATCGGACATGTCGAGAAGGTCCTGCTCGGAAGGGAGGACGAACGCGTGCGCCAGCGCGGTCATGACCGCCTATCGGTCTTCGGCATACTCGCGGACGAGGAGTCGCGCCTCCTGCGCCCGGTCATGCGCAGCCTGATGGCGCACGAAATGCTGGCAACCACCGACCATGGCGGGCTTGCGCTTGGACCGGGCGCGCGCGAGGTCCTGAAGGGCGAGCGCAAGGTCGCAATCACCGAGCCGCCTGCAAGAAAGCGGCGCCGTTCGTCCGGCTCTGCGGCGGCAAACCCGGTGGGCGATCCGCTGTTCGATGCGCTGCGTGCCCGCCGCACGGCGCTTGCCAAGGAGCATTCGATCCCCGCCTACATCATCTTTCATGACAGCGTGCTACGCGCGATGGCGGAGCAGCGTCCGGGCACGCGCGCAATGCTGGGCGAAATCCAGGGCGTGGGCGCGAAAAAGCTCGAAAGCTGGGGCGAGCCCTTCCTCGAGGTGATCCGCGAATTCGAAGCCGCCTGACCTGTCAGGCCTCGGCCGCCTCGAGCAGTTCGACGCTTTCCACGGTCGCGGGCAGCGCGTCGTCGGGGCGGTAGCTTTCCTTGAGCTTCTTGGCGAGGTCGCGCGTCAGCAGCGCATTGAGCGCATTGCCGAGCCCCGGGTGCCGCCGGCTCAGCGCGCGAAGGGCGTCGGCATCCCATTCGACATAGCGCACCCCCCGAGGGGCAACCGAGGTAGTGGTGGTGCGCCGGTTGAGCACATAGGCCACTTCGCCGAGGAAATTGCCTTCGGGCAAGCGGAACTGGCGTCCATGCTTTTCGACCGAGACGATTCCCTCAAAGACATAGACGAGCACGCTCGATGGCTCGTCCTCGCGGGTGAGCATGGTGCCATCGGGATCGGTGGCGATGTGCCAATGCGCCAGCCGGGCTACGCGGCGGAACTGGCCCGGGGTGAGCGTTTCGAAGGCATCGAAGAGCCGTCGCTCGTCCTCGCTCATGCGCAGGGTGGTGCGTTCGAGCAGGATCTGGCCCAGAACCCACAGATTGATAGCGACCATCGCGATGCTGGTGACGATCGCCTCCCATAGCGGCCCGGCATCGATCACGTAGTAATAGGCGATATAGACCAGCGTCGAGACGATGATCATCACCCGAAGGCGCAATTCGTCGCGTATGCCATAGGCGACCAGCAGCAGCGCTGCGCCCAGATAGATCAGCCAGGAGGGGTCGAAATCGGTCATCACCGCCCGATCATCTGCCGGTAACTCAGCGCTTCGGCAATATGCACGCGGCCGATATCGCGCGAGCCGGCGAGGTCGGCAATGGTGCGCGCCACCCGCAACATGCGGGTATAGCCGCGCGCTGACAGCCGCAATTTCTCGGCGGCCTTCATCATCAGCGCGCGGCCTTCGTCATCGGGCGCAGCGTGGGTTTCCAGGGCTTCGCCTTCAAGCTCGGCATTGGAGCGCACCGCGCGATCTGTCGCGAGCGAACGGGCTCTTGCGACGCGCATCGCCACCTCCTCGCTGCCTTCGGACGGCGCAGGCAGCGCCATGTCCATCGCGCTCACCGCGGCGACTTCGACATGGAGGTCGATACGGTCGAGCAGCGGTCCTGAAAGCCGGGCCTGGTATTCGCTCGCGCAGCGCGGCCCGCGCGCGCATACATGCCCGGGTTCACCGGCATGGCCGCAGCGGCACGGATTCATCGCGGCGATCAGCTGGACCTGTGCGGGAAAGGAGACATGGGCGTTGGCGCGGGCGACATCGACACGGCCAGTCTCGAGCGGCTGGCGCAGCGAATCGAGCACCGCGCGCTGGAACTCGGGCAGTTCGTCGAGGAACAGGACGCCCAGATGGGCAAGGCTCACCTCGCCCGGGCGGACCTTGAGTCCGCCTCCCGTAAGCGCGGCCATGCTGGCCGAGTGATGCGGCGCGCGAAACGGGCGGGCGCGGCTGATCTGGCCGGCCTCGAGCATTCCGGCCACCGATTGCACCATCGACACCTCGAGCGCTTCGGCGGGCGTGAGCGGGGGAAGAATGCCGGGCAGACAACTTGCAAGCAGGCTCTTGCCCGATCCCGGTGGGCCGACCATGAGCAGGTTGTGCCCGCCAGCCGCTGCGATCTCGAGCGCGCGCTTGGCGGTTTCTTGTCCCTTTACCCGGGCGAGGTCGGCGGCAAGTACGGGCTCGGCAATCGCGCCGCGGCGAGGCTCTTCGAGCACCTGCGTGCCCTTGAGGTGAGCGAGCAGGCTCGACAGGTTCGGCGGTGCAAGCACGGGCACGCCGCTTGCCCATTTCGCTTCGGCTCCTTGTTCGGCGGGACAGATCAGCCCGCAATCCGCCTCGCTCGCGTGGAGCGCCGCGATCAGCACGCCGGGTGAAGCCACCACTCGCCCGTCAAGCGACAATTCGCCCACCGCGATCCATTCGGTCAGCTGTTCGGCATCAGTGACACCCATTGCGGCCAGCAAGGCCAGCGCGATCGGCAGGTCGTAGTGCGATCCGTCCTTTGGCAGGTCGGCAGGCGACAGGTTGATCGTGATCCGCTTGGGCGGCATGGCCAGCCCCATCGCCGAAAGCGCGGCCTGAACGCGCTCGCGACTCTCGCTCACTGCCTTGTCGGGAAGGCCGACAATCGCGAACCGCGGCAGGCCCGATGCCACCTGGCACTGGACCTCGACTTTACGCGCTTCGAGCCCGAGATAAGCAACAGTCCGTATCAGCGCGACCAAGCCGATATCCCCCCATCGGCAGAAATCCAGCATTTCTGCGGATCCGGATTGTGCAGGGTTAATAGGGCCTTGTCGAGCACTTAGGGACGGCTACGCAAGGAAATCGCAAGTATAAACCTTGGCAAATCCTGAACCCGACGTGGCGTAGTTTTGACGCCATGAAAAAGCTCGCTGCACTCCTCGCCCTGATCCAGCTGGTCCTCATCGGCGGCCCTGCTCTGGCACAGCCATACCAGGCTGCGGGCGGCGGGATGCGCACCGTGGCGACCGAAAGCTGGGTCGAAGAATGGGACGCTGAACGCGGGCAATGGGTCCGGGTCGCCGAGGGCAGCCTGCCCGCTGCCGAGGTAAGTCCAAGTGTGAATTACGCCAATCTGCGCGGACAGGCTCCGCGCGATACGCACCGGGCAGCGCGCTATGCCCGTCCGGTCGTTCAGCACCCTGCCGCAACCACACTTGCGCAATACGGCCCGTTCATTGTCACGAGCGCGACTAGTGCCAGCATGATCGGATCGACCGACAGCGCGAGCCCCGCGCAGTTCGACGCCATGGTCCGCGATTTCCCCGGCCTCGCAGTGATCGAAATGGTCGAGGCGCCCGGCACGAGCAACGACATCGCCAATCTCGCAGTGGCCCGCCGTATCCGCGCCAATGGAATTGCGACCCATGTTCCCGATGGCGGTTCGGTCCGTTCGGGTGCGGTCGAATTGTTCCTCGCCGGAGCCGAGCGTTCCATGGCTGACAGCGCCACGTTCGCGGTCCATTCCTGGCTCGACAATCACGGCCGGGAGGCGGATGATTTTCCCGCCGATCACGAAGCGCACCGGCTCTATATAGACTTCTACGTCGAGATGGGAATGAGCGAGGAGCAGGCGCGCGCATTCTACGCCATGACCAATTCGGTCCCCCATGCCAGCGCCCTGTGGCTCGAGGCGGCCGACATGCGTCCGTGGCTGGCCCGCGATCGCGGCCCGGCGCTGCGCCTTGCGGCGAATGACCAGACCGGTCTGGCCAAGGCCGACGCCTCGCACGCTCTTGCTGTGCTGGGCGCGCCCGCGCTCGCGGTGCCGACACTCGAATGGGGGCCGATCGCGACCGATCCCGCCTTCCCGGCGATCGCCTATGATGACCTTGCCGGCTTCGCGATCGCGCAAGGCGTGCCGTCTGCCTTGACTCAGGGCTAGCTTTCCCATAGGTGCGCGCGCCTGTTCCGGGTGTTCTGACAGAACGCGCGAAAACGGTCGTCTCTGCCAGGGCCTCAATCGGGCTCGCAGGCGCAGCGTCCAGGTTTAGATTTCGAGGATATTATGAAGCGGACTTTTCAGCCCAGCAATCTCGTGCGTGCCCGTCGGCACGGTTTCTTTGCGCGCAAGAAGACCCCGGGCGGTCGCAAGGTCCTGCGCGCGCGACGCAAGCGCGGTCGCAAGAGCCTCTGCGCGTAACAGCGAGCGTGGCGCTTCGGCGTCGCGTCGCCTTGCGCTCATGCGGCACCTTGGCCGCGTCGCTGCGGGCGAGCGAATCGCCCATGCGGGCTCCCTGTGGGGGCCCGTTTGCGTTATAGAGACCGAGATGCCCGAGGTTCTGACCAAGCGCGCGGATTTCCTTGCCGCGAACAAGGGGCTGCGCAATGCCAAGCCGGGTTTCGTCCTGCTAACACGGCCCAATGACGGGCAGGGCATTCGCTACGGCGTCACGGTGACCAAGAAGATTGGTAATGCCGTGGTGCGGAACCGGATGAAACGCCGCTTTCGCGAATTGCTGCGCGCCGCCCTGCCGGACAAGGGATTGCCCGGTCACGACCACGTCCTGATCGGCCGCGCGGGCGGGGTCACGCGCGATTTCCACCTCATGGCGCACGAACTCGACCAGGCGCTGGCACGCGCGGGGGAAGGCAAGGGTGATCCGGCCCGGGGCCGACGCCCCCGCCGCGGAAAGCGGAGCGGGTCTTGAAGCAGGTGCTGATCCTCGTCGCGCGCTTCTGGCAGGTCGGTCCTTCGCGAATCCTGCCACCGACTTGCCGCTACATGCCGTCCTGCAGCCAATACGCAATCGAGGCGCTGACCAAATATGGCGCTCTCAAGGGTGGATGGTTGACGCTAAAGCGTATAGGGCGCTGCCATCCATGGGGAGGCCATGGCCACGATCCCGTCCCCTGAGGACTGGACAGGCCAGGTGACCTACCTATCTAACACACCATCGAACGCAATTCTCTAGGGCTTCATCTTGGACAACCAGCGCAACATCCTGCTCGCCGTTCTGCTTTCGGGCCTGCTCATTCTCAGCTGGGACATGGGCATGGGGTATTTTTATCCCCAGCCGGCGGTTACCGCCCCCGACAATGAAGGCGCAGCACCCAGCGCCGCTGAGGCCCCGGGCACGAGCGTGGTATCGGGCGATATCGACGGCGAGGTTCCTGCAGGCATTCCCGGAGTGGCTGAAACCCCGGCCGGGCCGGTCGACCTCGCCACCGCGCTCGCCGATCCGCGCCGGGTGGTGATCGATGCGCCGCGTCTTGCCGGTTCGATCAATCTCGTCGGGGCGCGGATCGATGATCTCGTGCTCAAGGATTACAGCCAGGAAACCGATCCCGAGAGCGGCCCGGTGCGCCTTCTCGCTCCCGAAGGGTCTGACAGCCAGTATTTCGCCGAATTCGGCTTCATCGTCGGCGGCCAGCGCCTGCCGAGCAATGCGATCTGGCAGGCCGATGGCGACGTGCTTTCCCCTGGCAGCCCGGTCACGCTGACCCGCACCGGCGACAACGGCACGATCTACACCGTCCGCCTGTCGATCGACGATCACTACATGATCACCGCCGAACAGGCGGTTGCCAATCCGGCCGAAACCGCCGCGATCGTCCAGCCCTTCGCCTTCATCAAGCGCACCAGCACCACCGCGTCGGCTGACCAGTTCATCGCCCATGCCGGTCCCACTGGCGTGTTCGGCGGGTCGCTCTACGATCCCAATTCCTATTCCGAGCTGGCCGAGCTGCGCCGCGACAGTCCCGCGGGCGCGGTCTCCTGGCTGGGCTTCACCGACACCTACTGGGCCTCCGCGCTCGTCCCGGGTGAGGCCGAGACCGACAGTGCCGGCTGGCGCGCGCTGGGCGGCGACCTGTTCCGCGCCGATCTCATCTATGATGCCCAGACCGTGCCCGCGGGCGGCGCTTTGACCACCACGACGCAGCTTTTTGCCGGCGCCAAGGAGAGCACCGTTCTCGATGCCTACGAGGACACCGGCATCACCTATTTCGGCAAGGCGATCAGCTGGGGTTGGTTCGAATGGTTCGAAAAGCCGCTCCTGTGGCTGCTGCGCCTGCTCAACGAGCTGGTCGGCAATTTCGGCGTCGCGATCATCCTGCTCACCGTTATCATTCGCGGGTTGATGTTCCCGATCGCGCAGAAGCAGTTTTCCTCGATGGCCGCGATGAAGGCGGTCCAGCCGAAAATGAAGGCCATCCAGGAACGCTACAAGGACGACAAACAGGCCCAGCAGCAGAAGATCATGGAGCTGTACAAGGAGGAGAAGGTCAATCCGCTTGCGGGTTGTCTGCCTCTCCTCATCCAGATCCCGATCTTCTTCGCGCTCTACAAGGTGCTCTATCTCGCCATCGAGATGCGCCACGAGCCGTTCCTCTACATCAACGATCTTGCCTCGCCCGATCCGGCCAAGATCCTCAACCTGTTCGGCCTCCTGCCTTATGACGTGCCGGGTTTCCTTGGCATTGGCATCCTTGCCGTGCTGCTGGGCGTGACGATGTGGCTGACCTTCAAGCTCAATCCGAGCGCGATGGACCCGATGCAGCAGCAGATCTTCAACCTGATGCCATGGATCCTGATGTTCGTGATGGCACCCTTTGCCGCCGGCCTGCTGATCTACTGGGTGACCTCGAACATCCTGACGCTTGCCCAGCAGAGCTATCTCTATTCGCGCCACCCTCAATTGAAAGCGGCGGCGGAGAAGGAGAAGGCGGAGAAGGCCAAGGCGCGCGAAGACGCGGCCAAGAGCAAGGCATAAGGACCGGCCATGACGCCTGAACAGGAACGCGAACAGCAGCACCGCGAAAAACTCGCATCGCGCCTGTTTTCGGGCCGCGTCGACTTTCTCCTGTCAGCGCCTCAGCTCAAGTTCCTGCCCGATCCGACCGTCCCTGAAATCGCCTTTTGCGGACGGTCGAATGTCGGCAAGTCGAGCCTGCTCAACGCGCTCACAGGGCGCAAGGCGATCGCGCGCGCTTCGGTCACTCCGGGCCGCACGCAGGAGCTCAATTTCTTCGAAGTGGGCGACCCGCTCGCCTTCCGCCTGGTCGACATGCCCGGCTATGGCTTTGCAAAGGCGCCGGTCAAGGTGGTCGAACGCTGGAAGAACCTCGTCAAATCCTATCTGCGCGGGCGCCAGGTCCTGGCGCGCAATCTCGTGCTGGTCGATAGCCGGCACGGGCTCAAGGATGTCGACCGCGAGATGATGAAAATGCTCGACGAGGCGGCGGTCGGATACCGGATCGTGCTGACCAAGACCGACAAGATCAAGGCGAGCACGCTCGACGCGGTCGCAGCCGAAGTCGCCGAGGAAGCGCGCAAGCACCCTGCCGCGCACCCGCAAATGCACCTCACCAGCGCCGAAAAGGGCATGGGCATCGCCGCGCTGCGCGCTGCGGTGGTCGAGGACGCTCTGGGCCAGGAGTGGTTCTCCAAAGGCTGACCAAGCGCGGCCTTTCGGGGGCCGAAACCCTTTCTCGTGCATTGGCTCGACAGGGCCAGCATCAAATTGGGGAAGGAACGGGCCATGTCCGATCACAATTACAAGATCATCGAAATCGTAGGCAGTTCGACCAAATCGGTCGATGACGCGATCCGCGGCGCGGTCAAACGCGCGAGCGAGACGGTGCACAATCTCGGCTGGTTCGAAGTGGTCGAGACCCGCGGCCATATCGAAGGCGGCGAGGTCGCGCATTTTCAGGTCCACCTCAAGATCGGCTTCACCCTCGACTGATCGGCGGTTTTCCGTCGGGCAGGAGGCTGCAGGTGCGCAGGCTTGCAATTTGCGCTCATCCCCTGTTCAAGCCGCAGCATAGAACAACCCCGTTCACGATGAACAAGGGGTGCCGTGACGGCCACGCCGCCGCCCGGCGCACCCGACAGACAGAAAGCGACCCATCAATGACCGCTCGCAAACTCACGACGATGTTTACCACCGTATCGGCAGCCGCGCTGCTCGCCGGATGCGCAACCTATGCAGAAGGCAATATGGACCCGATTTCGCAGGCCGAGGCCGCGGCTGAATACAATCCGGCCATCCCCGAAGGAACCGGCTATTTCGCTTCGGACAGCACGCTGCCGTTTCACGCGCCCGATTTCGCCAGGATCAGCGAAGACGATTACATTCCCGCCTTCGAACAGGGCATGGAAATCCAGCTCGCCGAAGTGCAGGCCATCATCGACAACCCGGCCGCGCCGGACTTTGAAAACACCATCGTCGCGCTCGAGAAATCGGGCGCCATGCTGGGCCGCGTCGCATCGGTCTTCTTCCAGCTGACCGGCACCAACACCACTGACAAGCTCGACGAGATCAACACCGAGATCTCGCCGCGCCTGTCGGCCCATTTCGACAGCATCACGCTCAATCCCGAGCTCTTCGCCCGGGTCAAGGCGGTCTATGACAACCGCGCTGCGATGACGATGACGGTAGAGGATGCGCGACTGCTCGAAAACACCTATCGCGACATGGTCCAGGCCGGCGCGCTGCTGTCCGAGGCCGAGCGCGAGCAGGTCAAGGCGATCAACACGCAGCTTTCCACGCTCACTACAGAATTCGGTCAGCTGGCGCGCGATGCCATGGCCGACCAGCCGCTGATCGTCGACACCCGCGAAGAGCTTGCCGGCCTGTCCGACAGTGACATCCAGGCCGCAGCCGCGCTGGCCGCTGAAAAGGGGCACGAGGGCAAATACGCGATCGCGCTCCAGAACACGACGCAGCAGCCGCTCCTGCCCGTGCTCGAGAACCGCGCGACCCGCGAAAAGCTGTTCCGCCTCAGCCATGACCGTGCCGACGGCACCTATGCGGTCGATACCCGCGACCTGATCGCGCGTATTGCGCTGTTGCGCGCCGAGAAGGCGGCGCTGTTCGGCAAGCCCGACTGGGCGAGCTACACCATGTATGACCGCATGGCGAAGGAACCCGCGACCGCTCTCGGCTTCATGGAGCAGATGGTCCCCGCGCTCGCTGCCACCCAACGCCGCGAGGCCGCGATGCTCAACGAGGCGATTGCTGCCGATGGCGGCGATTTCACCGTCCAGCCGTGGGACTGGTACCGCTATGCCAACAAGATCAAGGCCGAGCAGTATGATCTCGATGAAGACGCGGTGATGGAATATTTCGTGCTCGAGAACGTACTCGAGGACGGCATCTTCCACATGGCTAAGGAGCTTTACGGCCTCACCTTCGAACGACGCACCGACCTGCCGGTCTATCACCCCGACGTATGGGTCTACACCGTGTTCGAGGAAGACGGCAGCGAGCTTGGCCTGTTCTATTTCGACCCGTTCCAGCGCCCCAGCAAGCGCGGCGGCGCGTGGATGGGCAATTTCGTCGACCAGAGCCATATGACGGGAAACAAGCCGGTCATCTACAACGTGCTCAACATACCCAAGGCGCCCGATGGCGAGGTGCAACTGGTCAGTTTTGACTGGGTCAACACCGCGTTCCACGAATTCGGCCACGCGGTTCACGGCATGTTCGCCGACCAGCGCTATGAGAGCCTGTCTGGCACCGCGACCGCGCGCGATTTCGTCGAATATCCCAGCCAGGTCCACGAGATGTGGGCGACCTGGCCTTCGGTCCTGTCGAACTATGCCAAGCATTACGAGACCGGCGAGACGATCCCGGCCGAGATGATCGAGCGGATCGAGGCGGCGGCAAAGTTCAACCAGGGCTACGATTTCGGCGAGGTGGTCGAGGCCGCTCTGCTCGACATGAAATGGCACGCGCTCTCGCCCGATGAGGCGCGCGCGCTGGTCGGCAACCCCGAGGCGGTCGATGCCTTCGAACGCCGCTCGCTGACCGATCTCGGGCTCGAGATCGACCTGGTGCCGCCGCGCTATCGCAGCACCTATTTCAATCACATCTTCTCGTCGCCTGCGGGCTATTCGGCCGGCTATTACAGCTATCTGTGGACCGAGATGCTCGACCGTGACAGCCGCGAATGGTTCCGCCAGAACGGCGGCCTCACCCGCGCCAACGGCCAGCATTACCGTGACACCGTGCTGAGCCGCGGCGGGACGATGGACTACTTCGAGATGTTCGAGAACTTCGCGGGGCGCCAGCCCGACGTCCAGCCCATGCTCGAAGCGCGCGGCCTGACCGGCAGCGGCGAAGAGGCGGCTGACAGCGAGGTCTCCGACGGTGAGCTTCCGGCAGGCTCGGTCGAAGGGTCGTAATACCCGATCAAGGGGCGGCTATTCGCAGGCTCAGGTCGCGAACAGCTGCCCCTCATCGGCGAAGGCTTTGAATTCAAGCGCATTTCCAGCAGGGTCGCGCAGGAACATCGTTGCCTGCTCACCTGGCCGGTCGCGAAAGCGCACGGTCGGCTCGATCACGAATTGCGTGCCTGCCGCGCGCAGTCTTGCGGCGAGCGCCTCCCATTCCTCCATGGCGAGCACAAGCCCGAAATGCGGGACCGGCACGCCGTGGCCGTCGACGTGGTTCACCGCCTTGTCGCCTGCGCTTTCCGGCGCGAGATGGGCAACGATCTGGTGACCGTGAAAGTCGAAATCGATCCATTCCTCCGAAGATCGCCCTTCCCTGCAGCCGAGCAGGTCGCCGTAAAACCGCCGCGCTGCGGCGAGATCGTCGACGGGAAAAGCGAGGTGGAATGCGGGTCTGGTCATGGGGCAATCCCTTAATCGCATTGCACGGCTCGCGGCAAACCTTGGCGCAGCCACCGTTCACGCTCGACAGGCCCAGAATGAACACCTAGGCATTTGCTCACGCGCATGGTGGAGCACGACAATCCAATGAAGCTGATTATCGGCAACAAGAATTATTCGAGCTGGTCGCTGCGCGGCTGGCTCGCGGCCAAGCAATCGGGACTGGGCTTCGATGAAATCACCGTGCCGATCCTCGGCGAGGCTTGGGACAAGCGCAAGGACAGCGAGGAATTCCAGCCCTCGAGCGGCAAGGTCCCGATCCTTTGGGACGGCGACAACGTGATCTGGGACAGTTTCGCGATCATGGAATATCTCGCCGACAAGGTCGGGCGCGACCGCTTCTGGCCAAAGGACGAGGCCGCGCGCGGCATGGCGCGATCGATGGTCGCCGAGATGCATTCATCCTATGCCGAACTGCGCGCCGAATTGCCGATGAACGTGCGCCGCCGGATCGAGCTGAAAGAGGTTTCCGACACGACTCGCCAGCAGATCGTCCGGGTGCTTCAGCTATGGGCCGAAGCGCGCGCACGCCATGGCAGCGCCGGGCCGTTCCTGTTCGGCACGTTCGGTGCTGCAGACATTTTCTACGCCCCGGTCGTGAGCCGGTTCGTGACTTACGGGATCGGGGTTCCGGGCTTTGCGCAAAGCTACATGGAAGCGATCTGGGAACACGCCTGGATGCAGGAATGGATCAATGCCTCTGAGGACGAGGAATGGGTGATCGAGCAATACGAGGCCATCGGATGAGAAACCTTGTCGTCATTTTGTGCGCATTCGCGCTGCTCGTTCCCGCGCCGGCATCGGCCTGGGGATTTTTCGCGCACCGCAAGACCGCCGAGATCGCCGAGGCCAATGTCTCGCCGGAAACTCGCGCCAAGATCGCCCGACTGATGCGTTCCGAGGCGCTTATCGGCACACCCGATTGCGACCTGTCGACCATCGAGGATGCAAGCGTCTGGCCCGATTGCGTGCGCCGCACTTTCTGGCGCTGGGGCTATACCGCCGCCTGGCACTATCGCACCGCGCCGATCTGCGAGGCCTACAATGCGCGCGCCAATTGCCCGGGCGGCAATTGCGTCACCGCCCAGATAACCCGCAACCACCGCATTCTGGCCGATGAAAGCCTGCCCGATCACGTCCGGCTTCAGGCGCTCGCCTTCATGGTTCATTTCGCAGGTGACGTGCACATGCCGCTCCATTCGGGCGACAAGGGCGATCGCGGCGGCAATGATCGCGAGGCCGATTACGGGATCGTGCCGGGTTTGAACCTGCACTGGATCTGGGACGGCCCGCTGGCCGAGCGCGCAATCAGCGATCCCGCCGATCCGGTCGTGCGGCGCTACTCGGCACAAGAACGTGCGGAGCTGGCGGGCGGCAACCCGGGCGAATGGGGCCGCGAAAGCTGGGCGATCAGCCGCGAATTCGTCTATCCGACAGCGTTCGACACCGAGGATGTCTGTAGCACCGAATTGCCCGGCGAGACCGCGCTGACGCAGGAAGACATCGTGCGCGGGGTGCCGATTGCCAAGCGCCGGGTGCAGCAGGCGGGTATCCGCATCGCCCACCTGCTGGAGACCGCCTTCGCTCCCGGTCCGCTGCCCGAGCCGGCGCGATGAGCGAAGCGCTCGATTACGCCAGGCGGCTCCTCGCCGAAGCCAGCGTCACGCCCGCCACGGGCAGCGTCTTCGACGCGCTGGAAGCGATGCTCGCCCCGCTCGGTTTCGACATCCACCGCTTCACCCGAGGCGAGGGCGAAGCGGGAAGCGACGAGGCGCCGGTCGAGAACCTGTTTGCGATCCGCCGCGGGCCCGAAGGCTCCGGTCATTTCGCCTTTGCCGGTCATCTCGACGTGGTCCCGCCGGGCGAGGGCTGGCGGTTCGACCCGTTCGAGCCGACCGAACATGGCGACCTGCTTTACGGGCGTGGCGCGGTCGACATGAAAGGTTCGATTGCCTGCATGGTCGAGGCGGTCAAGCACGTGCCGGCAGAGGCGGGCACAATCAGCTTCATCATCACCGGCGACGAGGAGGGTCCCGCGCTGCACGGCACCCGCGCGCTGATCGACTACATGGAGGCCGAAGGGATCAAGCCCGATCTGTGCCTTGTCGGCGAACCCACCAGCGTCAACCAGCTGGGCGACATGATGAAGATCGGGCGGCGCGGCTCGGTCAATATCTGGCTCAAGGTCGAAGGCACGCAGGGCCATGTCGCCTATCCGCATCTCGCCGACAACCCGGTGCCCAAGCTCGTCGCCATGCTGGCCGAACTTGACGCGCTCACGCTCGATACCGGGACCGACTGGTTTCAGCCTTCCAATCTCGAGATCACCGATATCGAGGTCGGCAACAAGGCGCACAATGTCATTCCCGCCGAGGCGCGGGCGCGCATCTCGATCCGCTTCAACGATGTCCATACCGGCCAGAGCCTGTCCGAGCGCGTCGCCGCCATCGCCGAGAAACACGGCGGTTCCGCACTGCCGATAATCTCGGGCGAGCCGTTCCTGACCGAACCGGGCTCGTTCTCGAACATGCTCGCCGATGCGATCGAGGCGGAAACCGGCATCCGGCCCGAGCAATCGACCACCGGCGGTACGTCGGATGCGCGCTTCTTGCGCAGCGTGTGCCCGGTGATCGAGTTCGGCCTGTGCAACGCGACAATGCACAAACGCGACGAGGCGGTAGCCATACCCGACCTTGATCGGCTAGCGCGGATTTACACGAATGCCGCGTTGGGAGCGCTGGCGCTCGAGACAGAATAACGGACGGGGAGATCCGATGAAGGCCTGGTTTGCAATTCCGCTGTGGCAACGCGTCATTGGCGCGCTCATTCTCGGTATCATCGTCGGCTATCTCTGGGGACCCGGTGCCGAAAGCATCAAGATCATCGGCGATATCTTCATCGCCTTCATCAAGATGCTGGTCGTCCCGCTGATCTTCTTCAGCCTCGTCGCTGGCGTCGCCTCGATCGGCGATTTGCGCAAGCTCGGCGATGTCGGGTGGCGCGCGCTCTTGCTGTTCGTGGTGACCGGGCAGCTCGCCGTGTGGCTGGGGCTGGGCCTCGGCACTATATTGCAGCCGGGATCGGGCCTCGATGCGAGCGGGATGCAATTGGATGCCGCAGCGCTCGAACGCGCGCAGGAGCGGCAATCCGACGGCGTCACGATCGAGCAGATGGTGCTTGAAATGGTGCCGTCGAGCCCGGTCCAGGTCATGGCCGATGTCAATGTCCTGCCGCTAATCGTCTTCTCGCTCCTGATCGGCGTCGGTATCCTGATGGCGAAGGAAGAGGGCGGCCCGGTTCTCAAGATCTTCGAAAGCGGCAGCATTGTCATGCAGAAGGTGACGATGGTCGTGATGGAACTCACCCCGTTCGGCGTGTTCGCGCTGATGGCGTGGGTCGCTGGCACGCTCGGGCTCGATGCGCTCGCCGCGCTCGGCCAGCTGGTTGCATTGAACTATGTCGGCTGCCTGCTGATCATCGGCCTGATCTATGGCGGGATGATCAAGTTCATCGCGCGGCTGCCAGTGATCGATTTCTTCCGCGGCATCGTCGATGCGATCGCGGTGAGCTATTCCACCGCCAGCTCGAACGCGACGCTGCCGGTGACCTTGCGCTGCGCCCAGCGCAATCTCGGTATCTCGAATTCGGTATCGAGCTTCGTCATCAGCCTGGGCGCGACGATCAACATGAACGGCACCGCGATGTATCTGGGCCTTGCGACCCTGTTCGGCGCGCAGGTCTTCGGCGTCGAACTGGGCCTTGCCGAATACGTCACGATCTCGATCCTCGGTACGCTCGGAGCCATCGGCGCGGCGGGTATTCCGGGGGCGGGCCTCATCATGATGGTGCTGGTCTTTAGCGCGGTCGGCGTGCCGCTCGAAACCATCGCGCTGGTCGCTGGCGTCGACCGGATCATGGACATGATGCGCACCACCACCAATGTAAGCGGCGACGCTGCCGTGGCGACCACGGTGGCAAGCATGACGAACGAGATCGACCGTGCCGAGATGATCAGCGCGGATGATGTCTGATCGATCCATTGGGGGGAAAATTGGAATGAAGAGAATTGCGATCAGCATAGCAGCGCTTGCACTTGCGGCGTGCTCGCCGTCCGACAACGAGACGGCGCAAAGCGGTGATGACTGGGCCACGGCTCAGGCCACTGCCGCAAGCCTTTACGATGCCTTTGCTGCCGGGAA
Organism: Qipengyuania nanhaisediminis; assembly: GCF_045862805.1. Taxonomy (GTDB): domain Bacteria; phylum Pseudomonadota; class Alphaproteobacteria; order Sphingomonadales; family Sphingomonadaceae; genus Erythrobacter; species Erythrobacter nanhaisediminis_A. Next base: position 6,516 of record NZ_AP025760.1, on the reverse strand, counting down.
CATGGACCGCATCGCGGCGCTGCTCGGCGACGATGTCCAATGGGTTGAGGCCGAAGGTGGCCCTTACGAGGCTGGCAATCCCTATGTCGGGGTCGAAGGCGTGGGCGCAGGCGTGTTCGGACCTATCGGCGAAAGCTATGAGGGATTTGCCGCGACGCCCGAGCGATACACGACCGAAGGTAATCGGGTCGTGGTCGAAGGGCGCTATACCGGCACCCATCGCGAAACCGGCGAAACGCTCGATGCGCAATTCGTGCATGTCTACACCATCGACGGCGAGACGATCGAGGCGATGCAGCAATACACCGACACATATCAATGGCGCGCGGTAGAAGGCAGCCTTGGCAATTGATCAGCGCCCCTTGGGCTTCTCCAGCACTTTCTTCCGGTAGCTGCAGAGGTCCACCACCGGGCAGCGCCAGCATTCGGGCGTGCGCGCCTTGCAGACATAGCGACCGTGCAGGATCAGCCAGTGGTGCGCGTGCAGGCGAAAGGGCTGGGGCACGCGCTTTTCCAGTTTTTCCTCTACCGCCTCGGGTGTCTTGCCCTTGGCAAGCCCCGTTCGGTTGCCGACGCGCAAAATGTGGGTGTCGACCGCGAAGGTCTCCTGCTTGAACCAGCAATTGAGCACGACATTGGCGGTCTTGCGCCCGACACCGGGTAACCGCACCAGATCCCCGCGCGTCTCTGGCACTTCGCCGCCATATTCGTCGACAAGCAGCTGCGACAAGGCGATCACGTTCTTCGCCTTGGAATTGAACAGCCCGATCGTCCGGATGTGCTCGGTCAGCCCTTCGAGCCCGAGGTCGAGCATCTGCTCGGGCGTTTCCACCTTCGCAAACAGCGCACGCGTCGCCTTGTTGACCCCCACATCGGTTGCCTGCGCGCTCAGCGCGACCGCGACCACGAGCTGGTAGGCATTGCCGTATTCCAGCTCGGTCTCGGGTTCGGGATTGTCTTCGGCGAGCCTTCGAAAAAACTCGAAGATTTGGTCTTTTGTCACTCGCCCTCGCTCGATCCCAAATTTTTAGCCTTCCACTCCATCGCCGAGCTCACCCGATTTTCGACCGTGGGGTGGGTGTAGAACAGCGCCTCCTCGAGGTCGCCTGCGAGCGGGTAGCGGTATTCGGCGGTCTTGATCAGGGCGCCGGACAGCGCATCGGGCAGGTTCACCGTGCGCAGCGAATAGGCGTCGGCCTCGCGCTCGCCCATCCGGGTGAAGGTGTTGAGGACCGGCTGGGCTAGGGTGAAAATCAGCCCGAGCACGAAGGTGAGCACCGCGATCCCGCGCACATCGGAAAGCTCGGCCGTGCCGCCGAAACGCCGTGCGAACCAGCTATAGGTGCGGTCGGTGAAAAAGAAGCCCAGCAGCGCCAGGACGGCGATCACCGCGACCGAGCGCCAGACATGGCCGAGCACGTAATGGCCGATCTCGTGGCCCGTTACCGCTTTCACCTCGTCGAGCGAGGCTTCGTCCATCGCGACGTCGGAGATCGCGATTCGCGCAGCCCCGCCGATCCCCGACACATTAGCGGTGAAATTGTTCGACTGACGCGAACCGTCATACATGAAGATCCTGTCCGCGGGGATGCCCGCTTCGGCGCCAAGGGCATGGACGGCATCGCGCACCTCGCCTTCGGGAATCGGTTCGTAGGTGTTGAACATCCGTTCGATCACCGGGCTGAGCGTCAGCAGCGCGAGTGCGGCAAATGCCCCGACAAACAGGCCCGACCAAAGCCACCACAGCTTGCCGCTTTTGCGGATCAGCGCATAGACCCCGACGAACAGCAGCGAGAGCAGCACGCTGGACACCAGCATTCCGAGCGCGCCCTGCGACAGGAAATCGCCGAGCGGCTGGCTGGTGCGGCCGAACGCGCTCTCGCGGTACCACTGGGTATAGATTGAATAGGGCAGGGCGATGAGATTGCTCACCACGCCGAACAACAAGGCGACCGCGAAGACGCGCAGGTTCTGCCACCTGTCGCTAATCTTCGAAAAAGCCCAGTCGAGCACGCCGCTGCGCACTATCAGCCATGTGACGATCGCGCTGACGATGAGCCCTGCAAGGATCAACCAGTGATTGCCGGTGGTATAGGCGCGTGCAAGCTCGAGCTCTTCGGCCGAAAGCGTGTTCATCCATGCCGCGGTCGCGGCCTGCGGTTCGAAACTCATGTCATCCCCTCCCGTTTGGCGTGCCCCTCAGAGCGCGAGCACGTCCCCCATCGTGTAGCGCCCCGGCGCCTTTCCTATCAGCCAGCGTCCGGCGCGCACCGCGCCGCGGGCGAAGATCATGCGGTTCTCGGCCGAATGCGCGATCGTCAGCCGTTCCTCGCTGCCGGCGAAGATGACCGAGTGATCGCCTGCCACCGTGCCGCCGCGCAGGGCGGCAAATCCGATCGTCCCCTCGCCGCGTGCTCCGGTCTGGCCGTGCCGCCCGCTTTCCATGTGGTCGCCAAGCGCGATGCCGCGCGCTTCCGCCGCCGCTTCGCCGAGCAGCATCGCAGTGCCAGAAGGCGCATCGACCTTGGCGCGGTGATGCATTTCGAGCACTTCGATGTCCCAGTCAGGCCCCAGCCTTTGTGCCGCCTCGCGCACCAGGTGCGCCATCAGAGTGACGCCGAGCGAAGTGTTGCCGGTCTGCAGGACGGGGATGGTGCGCGCGGCCTCGTCAATCAGCGCATGATGCGACGTCTCGAGGCCGGTGGTGCCGACAAGGATCGGCAGGCTTGCCGCCCGCGCCGCGGCGAGGTTGGCTTCGAGCGCGGCGGGGGCGGAAAAGTCGATGACGCCTTCGCACCCTCCAAGCGCGTCGCCGACGTCATCGCCTTCATCGATCCCGGCGCCCAGCGTCTCGCCCGCATCCGCAAGCGCCTGCTCGATGGCCGCGCCCATGCGGCCCTTGTGCCCGATGACGGCGAATTGTGCCATTGATTGCAACGCCCCTTGCATGCTGAATGGCGAGCTATGGCAGGAAACGAACACATCGTCATCCTCACAGGGGCCGGGATATCCGCAGAAAGCGGGATCGACACCTTTCGCTCGGCAGGCGGACTGTGGGAGCAGCACCGGGTCGAGGATGTCGCGACGCCCGAGGGCTTCGCGCGCGATCCCGATCTCGTGCTCGGCTTTTACGATAGGCGCCGCGAAGCGCTGGCCAATGTCGAGCCGAATCCTGCGCACGCCGCGCTCGCCCGGCTCGAACGCGAATTTGCCGGAAGGCTTCTGCTGGTGACCCAGAATGTCGACGACCTCCACGAACGCGGCGGCTCGGAGCGCGTGCTGCACATGCATGGCGAGCTGAAAAGCGCGTTGTGCAGCGGCTGCGGCGTGCGCTCGCGCTGGGATGCGGCGCTGTCGGACCGCCCGCCATGCCCTTCGTGCAAGGCGCCCAGCTTGCGCCCAGATGTCGTGTGGTTCGGCGAAATGCCATACCGGATGGAGGCGATCTACAAGGCGCTGGCCGAATGCGATTTGTTCGTAAGCATCGGCACCAGCGGGGCGGTCTACCCGGCTGCCGGTTTCGTCCAGGAAGCGGCAGCCTCGGGTGCGCGCACGCTCGAGCTCAACCTCGAGCCGAGCGAGGGCAGTCACCTCTTCGCTGAGCAGCGCCACGGCCCCGCCAGCACGCTGGTACCGCAATGGGTCGACGAGGTGCTCGCCGGCTGATCAGTCGGGAAGGTCGATCGTCCACATGCCGATAGCGAGCAGGAAGCTCGCCAGCGCCATCAATCCCGCGACGAGCCGCAGGTTGGTGGGCTTGATCGGCGAGGCGCGATGCGCGTTCATCCGCACCTGCACCTCGCAGCCATTGCGCTGGGCGGCCCAGAAGATGAAAATGCCGACCAAGATGAACATGGTCGCGATTGCCTTGGGCACCCAAGTCGGCTCGAGCTTGCCGAACAGGGCATTGAAGCCCAGCCCGATCCCGACCGAAGCCAGTCCGGTGCGCATCCACCCGGCAAAGGTGCGCTCATTGGCCATGATGGTGCGATCCTCGGCCCAGTCGGTGCGGTCCTCGGCGAGATCGGTGCGGTCCTCGGCGAGATCGTTCGAAGTCTTTTCGTTGTCGCTCATGTCGTCACCCATGTCGTCACTGGCATCCCTTGCAGGCCGGGTCCTTGGCAATTCGGATGGTGCGCATTCCGGGCTTCATCCCGTCGAGGATGTGGATACGCCCCCACATCGGGTCCCCGAACCGGCTCACGCCGGCAAGCAACACCCGGATCGCCTGCATCGCGGCAAAGCTTCCGGCCCATCCCGCCATGGCGCCGAGCATGCCATCTTCGGCGCAGGTGTCGCAATCCTCGGCATCGAAGGCATCGCCGACATAGCAGCGATAGCACGCCTGCTGCGGCAGATGCCCGGCAAAGGCTCCGACCTGCCCCTGGAAGCGCCCCACCGCGGCCGACAGGAGCGGGACGCGCTCGGCGGTGCAGGCGTCGGACACGGCGAGCCGGGTGGCGAAATTGTCGGTCCCGTCGAGCACCAGGTCAGCGCCCGCGATCAGGTCGCCGACATTGTCCGTGCCGATGCGCGCATCGCTGATCGTGACTTCGAGCACATCGTCGAAATTGGCCAGCCAGCGGCGCGCGCTCGTCGCCTTGCCGTGGCCAACATCGCGGCTGGTAAAGATCGTCTGTCGCTGGAGGTTCGAGACATCGACAGTGTCGTCATCGACGAGCGTGAAGCGTCCGACTCCGGCGGCGGCGAGATATTGCAGCGCCGGACTGCCGATCCCGCCCAGACCGATCAATGCGACATGGCGCGCGGCCAGCGCGACCTGGCCTGCGCCCCCGATCTCGGGAAGCACGATATGGCGCGCGAAACGGTCGAGGCGGGCAGAGGACAGGCTCATGGGACAACCTGTTGGCAGGCTGTGCATGGCTTGTGAATAGGCTGAGGACAGGTCTGTGGGCAGACCTGCGGATAGCCTTGTGGGATTCGGGTTGGCCGAGACTGGTCTGGCGGTGCACGCGCGGTTGAAACGCAGTGCACCGCCAGTGGAATTGAGGTCAGCTTTCCAGCTGCCTCAACAAGCTCCTGACATCGCCGTCCATGTCGGCATCGCGCTGGCGCAAGTCCTCGATCAGCCGGACGGCGTGGATAACCGTCGAGTGATCGCGCCCGCCGAACTTGCGGCCGATTTCGGGATAGGACCGCGGGGTGAGCACCTTGGAGAGGTACATCGCAACCTGGCGCGGACGCACCACCGCGCGCGCACGGCGCTTGGACGACATCTCGCTGCGGTCGATGCGGTAGAACTGGCACACGGTGCGCTGGATCTCGTCGATCGTGATCCGGCGGCGATTGGCCGAAAGGATATCGGTAAGCTGTTCTTCGGCGAGCTGGAGCGAAACCTCCTGCCCGGTCAGCTGGGCGTAAGCGATCAGCTTGTTGAGGCCGCCGACCAACTCGCGGATATTGCGGGTGATCGTGCGCGCGAGGAAATCGATCACGTCCTCGGGCACCGATAGCGGGGCGAAGCGCGAAAGCTTGGATTCGAGGATCTTCTTGCGCAGCTCGATATCGGCGGCCTGGATGTCGGCGACAAGGCCCATCGAGAGGCGGCTGAGCAGGCGCGGTTCGACCCCGTCAAGAGCCTGGGGCGCACGGTCTGCCGCGAAAACCAGCCGCTTGCCTTCGGCCAGCAGCGCGTCAATCGTGTAGAGCAGCTCTTCCTGCGCCGAGGCCTTGCCAATGATGAACTGGATGTCATCGACCAGCAGCAGGTCGAAACTGCGCAGCCGCGCCTTGAATTCGATCATCTGGTTGGCTTTCAGCGCCTGAACGAATTCGACCATGAAACGCTCGGCCGAGCAGTAGAAGATCCGGGCGCGCGGATGCGCCTGGAGAAAGGCGTGCCCGATCGCATGGAGCAGGTGCGTCTTGCCCTGTCCGGTCGCGGCCTTGAGATAGAGCGGCGAGAATTGCGGCTGCTCGGTCGCGGCCATGCGCTCGGCGGCGTTCTTGGCGAGGACATTGGCCTCGCCAGTGACGAAGGCGGCGAAGGTCAGCGACGGGTCCAGCCCCACGCTCGAGGTGAAGCCGGCATCGCCGATCGTGCCCGCGGCAACCGCGATCGCGCTCGCGCCGTCATTGGCGGGGCGGCGACCGTCGTCGATGCGAAGCTCGGGAAGCTGGCGGCGGCCCGGATGGACCTGGATGTTCACGTTGCGCACGTCGCTGCGCACGATCTTCCAGGCCAGCTGGAGCCGGTCGTGGAAGCGGTCCTTCACCCAATTGGCTGAAAACTCGGTGGGCAGGAAAAGGTCGAGCGTGCCGTTTTCCTTGTTGATGCCGCCGACCTGAATCGGCTTGATCCACTGGCTGTGCAGTTGATGGCCGAGATCCTTTCGAAGCCCTTGGCTGATATCGGCCCAGTCGGCGGCGAGGTTCACGGCTTCGGCATCTTCCATCAAGTCCTCGTCCGCCTGGCGACGCGTTGTTCGCGTCTTGTCTATCTTGTGCACCATTGCATCCCCACATCTCCCCCGTCTCCGGAATCGTGTCCGAAGC